>NZ_BMNH01000021.1 GCF_014646355.1 Nonomuraea cavernae | reverse complement strand
GAGTGCGATCAGAAGGGCGTCCAAGTCTGTCTTCACACACCGACCATGGACGCCCTTCGTCACGCCCGCAGCCGATTACCGAATTTCACATCAGCGATCTAGCCGTTCACGCGGCCGGCCGGTGTCCTGGCAACTCCTTCCGGCACGGACGGCCACGCGTACAACGGCCGGACCTCAGCCCCAGGGGCACCTACTGACGGGGTCACCTACTGAAGGGTCGCCCGAACGATCGCGCCGACTTCGGGCCCCGCCTGGGTGACCACCGCGCCACCCGAGGCCCAGATGCCCGAACGGCCGGCGGCCCGCGAGAACCCGCCGCCGGTCGACCCGGCGAAACTGGCCACCGCCACCCAGACCCGATGGTCGGTGGCGACCCTGCGGGCACGCTCGTCCTGGACCGCCGACTCCTCCGGAGTTTTCAGGGTCCCGGCGACATAGGCGTCGACGCCCAGGGCGGCGACGTCGGCAGCGTGCTCCGGGACACCGGTGTCCTTACAGACGGCGAGCCCCAGCCGCCAGCCATCGACCTGGAGCACGGCCGGCTTGTCGCCGGCGGTGAACCGTTCGGCCTCCTCCGTGCCCAGCCACATCTTCCGGTACGCCACGCTCGCCCTGGTGCCGTCAACGGCCAGAATCGCGATGTACGCCCGGCCCGCCTCACCGCCCACCGGAGCCCCTGCCAGCGCCAGGGACCCCGTCTCGGCGCACGCCTCGATGAGGGGAGCCAGTCGAGGATCATCGGCCGAGATCGCGGGAGCGTCCAGTTCGTACCCCGTCAGCGACAGCTCGGGAAAGACCACCACTCTGGCCTCGGCGGCCCTGACCGCCTCGGCGTGCGTGACCGCGTTCGCGGCCACGTCGTAGGGCAGGCACGACGGCTGGGCAACGGCAATGACGAGCGGCTCACGCATACGCGACTCCCCGGCAGGCGAAATGAACTCTCATACTAAATCGGCTCCGCTTTTCACGATCATCCGCCATCCCTCGACATCCCGGCGCCCTCACCCACACCCCGGTGAGCTCAGGGCGCGTCACATCTGGGATGACGGCGTACCAGATGGCAGGATCCGGCCTATGCCGCACTTCCCGCGCCACCCGCTGGAGCCGAGCCCCGACGAGACACGCCAGATGGGCGAGGCCGTCCTGGACCTCGTGGCGGACTTCATCCGCGACCTGCCCACCATGCCCGCCTTCGACCTCGACGGCGCGCAGCGACTCGCCGCGAACCTCCGCGAACGGGCTCCCGAACACGGCACTCCGCTCCCCGTTCTCCTCCAGACGGTCGCCGAAGCGGCCACCCGAGGCGCCACCACCGCGGGCCCCGGCTATCTCGCGTACATCCCGGGCGGCGGTCTCTATGCGGCCGCACTCGCCGACTTCCTGGCTTCCGCGCTCAACAAGTACGTGTCCGTGTGGAACCTCGCGCCCGTCTGCGCCCAGCTCGAATGGACGGCGATCCGCTGGCTGTGCGACCTGTTCGGCTATCCGGAGCAGGCCCGCGGCATCCTCACCAGCGGCGGCTCGCTCGCCAACTTCTCGGCCATCGTCACCGCCCGCGCCACTCGCCTGGGTGAGGACTTCCTCGACGGAGTCCTCTACGTGACCGGCCAGACACATGCCTCCTCGGCCAAGGCCGCCATGCTGGCGGGCATCCCTCAGCGGAACGTACGGATCGTGCCCACCCAGGACACCCTGGCCATGGACCCGCTCGCCCTCACCCGGCTCGTCGAAGAGGACCGCGGCGCCGGGCTGCGCCCCTTCCTGGTGGTCGCCAGCGCCGGCACGACGAACACCGGCGCCGTCGACCCGCTCGACGACCTGGCCACGATCGCCCGCGCGCAGCGCCTCTGGCTGCACGTGGACGCCGCCTACGGAGGACCGTTCCAGCTCACCGACCGCGGGCGGGACCTGCTCTCCGGCATCGAACAGGCCGACTCCATCACACTCGACCCGCACAAGGCGATGTTCCTGCCGTACGGCACCGGCGCGCTGATCGTCCGTGACGGCGCCCTGCTGCGGGAGGCGCACCACCTGTCCGCCGACTATCTGCAGGATCTCGGCGCGGAGGACGAGATCCCGAACTTCTCCGAATACTCCCCCGAACTGACCCGCGACTTCCGCGGCCTCCGTCTCTGGCTGCCCATCAAACTGCACGGCCTGGCCGCCTTCCGGGAGGCCCTGGACGAGAAACTCGACCTGGCCCGATACGCGTACGACTCGCTGCGCGAGGCCGGCTTCGAGGTGCCCTGGGAGCCCCGGCTGACCACGGTGGCGTTCCGCTGGATCCCGGAACGAGGCGACACCGAGGCGTTCAACGCCGCACTGCTGAAACAGGTCAACGACAGGGGCCGTGTCTTCCTGTCGAGCACGCTCATCGACGGCACTTACATGCTGCGGATCAGCGTGGTCAGCTTCCGCACCCACCGTGACCGCGTGGACGAGGCCCTGCACGCGATCCGCACCGCCCGCGACACCCTGACACGGTGACGCCCGCACCATGTGGCAGAGCACTATGAGCCGGCCGATCGCATCCAGCCCTGGCCGAGCCCCCCGCTTTTAGCAAGGCCGAGAACCTACCTCAGGCGGCCGACTCCAGTCACGAACCGGCCGACGACCGGGGCGACCTCGGCGACCCCGGCGACCGGGGCGACCTCGGCGACCTCGGCGACCTCGGCGACCTCGGCGACCTCGGCGATGACCACTCTCCTCCCTCGTGCTCCTCCCTCGTGCTCCTCCCTCGTGCTCCTCCCTCGTGCTCCTCCCTCGCGACGCCCTCCTCAGACCTCACAACCATCCTCGGTCCTGCGAATCTGGCCACGAGGTGCGCCACGGACGGGCTGTTCCAAGCCCGGCATGGCCCCATCTCCGGAGGCGGCACGCCCAATGAGTCAGCGCTCCAGTACGCCGTCAACCCGACGCGGCACACCCAACGAACCGGCCTCCTTCAACACCTCCGGCAGCAACTCCTCAGGCCAGTCCTGGTAAGCCCTCGGGACGAGCCATCGGTCGATGGCCGTGGCGCCGACCGACGTGTGCGCGGGGGCAGTGGAAGAGGGCCACGGACCGCCATGGTGCATCGCCCAGCACACGGCGACCCCGGTGGGCCACCCGTTCCAGATCAGCCGTCCGGCCTTCCGTCCGAGCACCTCGGCGACCTCAGCCGCCTCGTCTGGATCGGTCGCATGCACGGTCGCCGTCAACGACCCTTCCAGCCTTTCCAGCACCACCCGCAGATCCGAAATACCGCGATAAGTGACGACGATGGACGCCGGCCCGAAGCACTCCTCGGCAATCCCGGGCAGCTTCCCGGCGAACGTGTCCAGATCCGTGGTGAACACCTTCGGCGTCACCGCCCAGCTCCCCTCGCCCGGCTTGCCCTCGGCCAGCAGGGCAAGCTCCCCGAGCCGATCCAGCCCGCCCAGGTAGCCGTCTCTGATCCGCTCGGCCAGCATCGCCCCTCCAGCGCTGCCCTCGACCGCGGCGGCCACCGCCTCGCGCAACTCGCAGTCCTCCGGCACGAACATCAGCCCAGGATTGGTGCAGAACTGCCCCACCCCCAGCGTCAGCGAGGCAGCGAACCCCGACGCGACCTCGGCCATGGACGCGGACGGCAGCACGACGACCGGATTGACACTGCCCAGCTCGCCGAAGAACGGAATCGGCACCTCGCGCTCGTCGATCAGGGCCTGGATCGCCTTGCCCCCGGCGACCGAGCCGGTGAACCCGGCGGCCACCACCTCGGGGTGCCGCACCAGGTCCGCACCGGCCTGCATCCCCTGCACGAGCCCGAGCAGATCCGGATACGGCAGAGCGTTCCGTACGATCTTCGCGACCCGCTCGGAGGTGTTCGGATGCCCGGGATGGGCCTTGACCACGACCGGACAGCCCGCCGCCAACGCGGAGGCCGTGTCACCGCCGGCCACCGAGAACGCGAACGGGAAGTTGCTCGCCGCGAACACCGCGACGACACCCGGGAGCGGATGCTTCATCCGGCGCACATCCGGACGAGGTGGCGTGGCCGAGGGGTCGGCGTGGTCGATCACGGCGTCCACATAGCCGCCCTCACGGACCACCTGGGCGAACAGCCGGAACTGCCCCGCCGCACGGGCGACCTCGCCGCGCAGGCGTACCTCTCCGAGTGCCGTCTCCTGGTCGGCGAGCCGCCACAGCTCGTCGACATGTGCGGCGAGAGCGTCAGCGATCGCCTCCAGCGCGAGCGCCCGCTCGGCCGCCGGGGTGACCCGCCAGGCCACGCCGGCGATCGTCGCGGCGGAGACGATCAGGTCGACTCCGTCACGGTCCGTTTCGGGCAGGGCGGCCCCCAAGGTCTGCCCGGTCCTCGGGTCGTGTCCGTAGATCATCGATTGGCCCTCCGGAGTCTTGTCACTTCTTCAGCCCGATTCTTACAGTTACGGCAGCTTGTCCACAATTCTGGCAACCGTTCACATATATGGACGCGCCTTCCAGCTCCACGTCCGCACGTCGAGCTGGCCCCCAGCACCGCACATACGGCGCGTCGCCCCGGACGGCGACGCCGACCTTCGGATACGACTCATGCAAGACGGCGAAGGCGTCGGGGCAGACAACGTCGGCGGACAGCAGACGACAGACGGCATCGGCATCGGCATCGGCATCGGCGGTCCGCGGCGGCGTTGGCGCAGGGGCCGACGTTGGGGCCGGTTCAGGTCGGTGGCTAAGCACCACCCGGCTCACCCCGCCCGCGCCCCATGGGTGTCGACCACCGACCACCAGAAGCACCAGAAGCACCAGTGAGAAGACGGTCGGCGCTTAGCTAGCCATCGCGGGGAGAGTGAAGCTCCTCAGTTCACTTGAGCCAACCAGCTCACATGGGCGCCGCCGAACGCTCCCTGACGCTCTCCAACAGCGGCCATCAGCCAGTGAGCCGTCTCCTCCGCCCGTTTGATCACATCGGCGGGATATCCCAGCGACACCTGATGATCAGCGAACTCGTCCTCGTCATCCAGAATCAACCGCCCATCCCGCATTCGGATCACGTCAAGGTCAAGATCGACCATGGTCACCTCGCCATCCCTCCATTCGGGCACCGTCGTCACATCCACATAGATCTCCACCTTGTGCGGCGGCGCGTTGAAGGACGCGGTCCACCAGGCATCCCGCGGAAACAGCATGATGCTCGCGGTCCTGGACATGACCGGTGGCCCCGTGCCCTTGCGCGCGTACGTCCCGCTGGGCACCGCGACCCATACGCCGTGCTCGTCCTCGTCAAGGAGCGTCGCCGCATGATTCCAGTGCAGCGCTCCACCGTATTTTCGAAAGACGACCTGCACTTCCCTCATGCCCCGGACGTTAGCGAACCCAGGAGCAACCGTCCTCCCCGTGTGGCCACCAACCGCGTGACAACCACATCACCCACCCAGCCGCCTCGAGTAGCCTCTTCACTGAGTCGCGCCCACCAGCCCGCTTTCATATGCCGCGATAACGAGCTGCGCGCGATCCCTGGCTTCGAGCTTGGCCAGTAACCGGCTGATATGGGTCTTGACCGTGGCCAAGCTCAGCTGCAGGTAGGCGGAGATCTCATTGTTTGACAGCCCACGAGCGATGAGCGTGAGCACCTCCCGCTCCCGCTCGGTCACTCCTTCGAGCCCGCGCACGCGGGGCACAGCCGGAGTGCGGGTGAACTCTTGGATCAGCCGGCGCGTCACGGTCGGAGCCAGCAACGCGTCGCCACCGGCCACCACCCGGATGGCCGTCAGCAATTCGGCAGGCGGAGTGTCCTTGAACAGAAACCCACTGGCCCCAGCGCGAAGGGCGTCGTAGACGTAGGCATCCAGGTCGAACATGGTCACGATCAGTACTCGGGAGACGTCACCGATGCGCCTGGTGGCCTCGATGCCGTCCATCTCCGGCATCCGGACATCCATGAGCACCACGTCGGGTCGTTCCTCCAACGCCACGGAGACCGCTTCCGCTCCCGTGGATGCCTCGCCCACAACGATCAGGTCGGGCTCCGAGTCGACGAGCACTCGGAAGCTTCCCCTGAGGAGTGCCTGATCATCGGCGATCAGCACTCGGATCACGAGACACCTCCAGGTGAAGCGTGGACGTTCGGCAGACGGGCCAGAACCCGGAACCCTTGCCCAGGAACACCTCCCGCCTCGAAATCCCCGCCGTACATCATGATCCGCTCACGCATTCCGATCAGCCCATGCCCTGCCCCTTCGGCAGGGATCACACGGCGGCCAGGCCCGTCGTCCATCACCTCGATCCGGACCTCCCGCTCTTCGGCGACGACCGTCACGCGGCAGAGCGTGGGCGCTGCATGCTTGACCACGTTGGTGAGCGCCTCCTGCACGATCCGGTAGACCGACAACTCCATCCCCTCGGGTAACCGCTCCCCCGCCGGCCCGAGCCGGACGTCGAGATCGACGTCGACGCCCGCCATCCTGGCCTGCTCAGCCAGCCCCGCAAGCCCGCTGAGGCCGGGAGCGGGATCGAGATCGGGCGGCTCGGCGGAGCGGAGGACGCCGAGGAGATGGCGCATCTCCACAAGCGCGCTCCGGCTCGCGGTCTCGATCACCCGCAGCGCGTCCTGTGCCTCTTCAGGCTTGGTGTTCATGACATGGTTGGCCACGCCCGCCTTGACCGCGATCAGGCCCACACTGTGCGCGACCACGTCGTGCAGCTCACGGGCGATGCGCAGGCGTTCCTCTGTCACCGCCTGCTCGGCGAGCCGATCGGCGTCGCGGGCAGCGTAGACCCTTCGTTCTCCTACGGCGCGACCGACCGTCCACGCCCCACCCAGCGCGGCGATGCCGATGAGAGGCACGTCGAGATGCGTCATCCAGGGCGGTGCCCCCGTATGCGACGACTCTCCGGCAAGGACCAGACCGCCCAGCGTGATCAGAGTGAGCACCGCGATCGCCGTGGTCGGCACCCAGGCCCCGGGGGTATCGACCAACGCGACCACGTAGAGCGCGTAAGCAGGTGAGACGTAGGCGAAGCTCACGGCACCGAGCAGCACGGCCAGCACCGCGAGCGCCAATGTGAGGCAGAAGATGGGCATCGGCCACCGCCTCCGCAGGGCCAGCGGCATCCCCAGCGCGAAGGGGATGACCAGCCTCGCCCACGACGGCAGACCCGAGGCGTTGGTCGCTGCCGTCAGGAACAGAAGGGAAAACGCCAACCCGGCCAGCAGATCAAGGACCATCAGCTGGTCTCGGCTCAGCCGCCTGACGAAGAGGGGGTGTGGCTCGTGCACGCGTTGAAGGTAGCCGGTTCGGCGGCCCGAGGGCGTCAGCCCTGGGTCTGACCTTGATATTCGGACCGTGGTCTGATGTGCCGAGCGCCCGCTCTGCCACATCGTTTACGGCGTGATCGAACTCAGGCAACTGACCAAGCACTACGGCGTCACGCTCGCGGTGGACGACCTGACCTTCACGGTGACACCCGGCCATGTGACGGGCTTCCTCGGCCCCAACGGATCGGGCAAATCCACGGCCATGCGGCTGATCCTCGGCCTCGACGCGCCCGACTCAGGAGAGGCCCTGGTCAACGGGCGACCCTACACCTCGCTGAGTCTGCCCATGCGTCAGGTGGGCGCGCTGCTCGACGCCAACGCCGTGCACGGTGGACGCAGTGCTTACCACCATCTGCTGTGCCTGGCCCGCACCAACGACCTCGGCCCGCGGCGAGTGACAGAGGTGCTGGAGCAGGTGGGGTTGGCCGGCGCGGCCCGCAGGCGGGTGAGGGGTTTCTCACTGGGCATGAAACAGCGGCTCGGCATCGCGGCCGCCCTGCTGGGTGACCCCGGGGTGTTGATGTTCGATGAGCCGGTCAACGGGCTCGATCCCGGCGGGGTGCGCTGGATCCGCGACCTCATGCGCACACTCGCAGCCGAGGGCCGGACGATCCTGCTGTCCAGCCACCTGATGAGCGAGATGGCGTTGACCGCCGACCGCATCGTCATCGTCGGCCGGGGCCGACTGATCGCGGACACCACCGTGGACGCGCTGACCGCTAGCCATCCCACCCTCGAAGACGCCTACATGGCGTTGACGGCCAGCAGCGCGCAGTTCGAGGCCTCACCATGAGAGCCGCCCTTTCGTCCGAATGGCTGAAACTCCGTTCGGTCACCTCGACCTTCCATGCCATCGGGGCAGCGGCTCTCATGCTGGCCCTGGGCCTGGTGTGGACGTTCTATGCCGGCGAGCTCGCGGACGAACGCGAGTCGATCGGGACAGCGGCCCCCGAGCAGGGGCTCCTGCCGCTGGTTCAGATGAGTTTGGCGGTGATCGGCGTGCTCGCGATCACCTCGGAGCACACCACCGGCACGATCCGTGCCAGCCTGACCGCCGTACCCAGACGAGGTGCGCTGCTACTGGCCAAGGCGGGAGTGGTCGGCGCTGTCACGTTCGTTGCGGCGCACACGATCATCCTGATCACCTACGGCGTGTGTCGTCTGATCGCGGGTGACCGCCAGTTGGGCTTCAACGAAATCTCCTTCTCCCACGATCTGCCGATGCTGCTCACCTCCGGACTGTCGGTGACCGTGCTCGCGCTGGTGGGCCTGGGGCTGGGTTTCGTCACTAGGTCGACGGCGGGGGCGATCGTGTCGGTGGTCTCGCTGTTGTTCGTCCTGCCGGCCGCCGCCACCTACCTGCCCCCATCGTGGAACACCCGGGTCGCTGCGTACATGCTGCCCAACCTGGTGCCGCAGATCGCCGACCAGCAGTTGTCGAGACGGGTCGGCGACGGCCTCCTGTTCCCGTGGGTCGCGCTGACGGTGCTTCTCGGCTACGCGGTCGCCGCGTTGACCATCGGCTTCTTCATGCTGAGGAGGCGCGACGCGTGATCTCTTCCACCGACAGATCAGAGAATCTCCGGACGCAAGGAGTCTCAGTGCACGTCATCGCCTCGGAGTGGCTGAAGGTCCGTTCGGTCCGCTCCAGCCACCTCATCCTGATTCTCAGCCTTGGCGCCATCCTCTTGGGCGTCGGCCTCGCATGGATGGCCAGCGGGATGTACGACAGCGCTCCGCCCGCACAGCAGTCGAGAGCACGCCTCGCGAAGCTGGAGGAAGTGCTGATAGTCGTGCCGCAGCTCTGTCTGGGGGTTTTGGGTGTTCTGGCGATCACGTCGGAATACGCGACAGGGACGATCAGGGCGAGTCTCACGGTCGTGCCGAGGCGTTGGCCGGTGCTGACGGCGAAAGCCACGGTTGTGGGCGCGCTCGGGCTACTGACAGGCGCGACGACGGTGTTCGGCACGTACTTCCTGTGCCGCTGGGTGGTCGGCGACCGGTTTGCGGGCGTCTACACCGCCCCATTCCTCGACAAGCTACCGACGCTGATCACCACTGGGCTCTCGGTCGCCGTGTTCGCCCTGCTCGGCTTGGGACTGGGTGTGATCCTGCGTTCGACGGCCGGGGCGATCACCATCCTCGTCGGACTCGTCTACGTGATCCCGATGATCGTCGGCAATCTGCCCGAGCCGTGGAGTGAGCTGCTCGGCTCGGTGATGATCGGGTCGCTCCCCCGCCAGATCACCGGCGACGACCTCACGTACACCGTGTACGGCTCGCTCCTGGCGCCCGCAGCGGCGGCCACGGCACTCACCGCCTACGCACTGTTACCAGTGCTCGCCGGAGCATGGCTACTGCGCCGACGAGACGCGTAAAGCCCGAACCGAAATCGGTCAGGTCGGCCCAAAGGGCCGCCGCGTACAGTCGGCCTGAGACCGGGCCACCGCGTACAACCAGCCCAAGTCAGGGCCGCGACGTACAGTCGGCCAGGTCGCCGAGGGCACGGAGATTTCTCGACGAATCGAGACGATCCACCGGTCGGTACGGCAGGCGGAGCGGCCTGCCGTACCGGATGAAGCCTCAGACCTCGAGCACCACAGGGATGATCATCGGCCGACGTCGGTAGGTGTCACTCACCCAGCGCCCGACCGTGCGGCGGACCGCCCGCCGGATCTCCTGCGTGTCCATCACGCCGTCCGCGGCCTTCTCCTCGAGAGCCTTCTGGATCTGCGGGATGAATTGCTCGAACTGGGCCGGATCGATGCCGGAGCCACGCGCGTGAATCTCGGGCCCGCCCATGAGCTTGCCGGTGTTCGAGTCGACCACGACGACCACCGAGATGAAGCCCTCGTCGCCGAGGATCCGGCGGTCCTTCAGGGAGGTGTCGGTGATCTCACCGACCGAGGAGCCGTCGACGTACACGTATCCGGCGTGGACGGCGCCGACGATCCTTGCCCGGCCGTCGACCAGGTCCACCACGACGCCGTCTTCGGCGATCACGATGTGGTCGTCGGGCACCCCGGTGAGCGCGGCGAGTTTGGCGTGGGCCCGGAGGTGCCGCCATTCGCCGTGCACGGGCATGAAGTTGGACGGGCGCGTCAGATTGAGCACGTAGAGCAGCTCGCCCGCAGCCGCGTGCCCGGAGACGTGCACCTTGGCGTTGCCCTTGTGCACGACACGGGCGCCCCAGCGGGTGAGCCCGTTGATCACCTTGTTGACCGCGGTCTCGTTGCCGGGCACCAGTGACGAGGCCAGCAGCACGGTGTCGCCCTGGGCGACGCGGATGGGATGGTCGCGGTTGGCCATCCTGGACAGTGCCGCCATCGGCTCGCCCTGGGACCCGGTGCAGACGAGCACCACGTCCTCCGGCGGCCACTCCTCGATGTCACGGGAGTCGACGATCAGCTCCGGCGGCACCTTGAGGTAGCCGAGGTCACGGGCCACACCCATGTTGCGCACCATCGAGCGGCCGACCAGGGCGACCTTGCGGCCGTGCTTGGCAGCGGCGTCCATCACCTGCTGGATGCGGTGCACGTGTGAGGCGAAGCTGGCCACGATGACCCGCTGCTCGGAGGTGCGAATCACCTCGTCGATGACCGGGCCGATCTCACGCTCGCTGGTGACGAATCCCGGCACTTCGGCATTGGTCGAGTCGGACATCAGCAGGTCGACGCCCTCGGTGCCGAGCCTGGCGAACCCGCCCAGGTCGGTGAGGCGGCCGTCGCTCGGCAACTGGTCCATCCGGAAGTCGCCGGTGTGCAGCACGATGCCGGCCGGCGTTCGGATCGCCACCGCCAGCGCGTCGGGAATCGAGTGGTTGACCGCGAGGAACTCACAGTCGAACGGCCCGAACCTGTGCCGCTCTCCCTCGACCACTTCGGTCTTGGTCGGCTGGATGCGGTGTTCGGTGAGCTTGGCCTCGATGAGGGCAAGCGTCAGCTTGGACCCGATGAGCGGGATGTCGCGCCGCTCGCGCAGAAGGTAAGGGACAGCCCCGATGTGGTCCTCGTGGGCGTGCGTGAGCACCAGGGCCTCGACGTCGTCGAGCCGATCCCTGATGTATTCGAAGTCGGGCAGGATCAGGTCGATGCCCGGCTGGTCGGGCTCGGGGAACAGCACCCCGCAGTCGACGATCAGCAGTCGGCCGCCGTATTCGAAGACGGCCATGTTTCTGCCGATCTCGCCCAGTCCACCCAGCGCGACGATGCGCAGGCCGCCGTCAGGCAGGGCCGGTGGGGGGCCGAGATCAGGATGTGGATGGCTCATGCCGGGCCCCTGTGGTCAAATCGTGTTCTCAAAACTTCTGGTTCCTCCCCGTTTCTATGCGTCTGTCAACTTCACTCCGCCGGCTACCAGGCAGACCCGTAGCTCGGCGATTTGCTTCTCCGTCGCGGCGACCAGCGGCGGCCGCACCGGCCCCACGGGCACTCCCACCATGCCCAGCGCGGCCTTGGCCATGATCGCGCCACCGGCGCTCATCATGATCCCATCGACCACGGGCGCCAGTTGCCGGTGCACAGCCAGGGCCTGCGCCACGTCGCCGTTGCGGTAGAGGTCCATCATGTGGGCCAGCTGACCTCCGACGACGTGCCCGACGACGCTGACGAAGCCGGCCGCGCCCACGGACAGCCAGGGCAGGTTGAGCAGGTCGTCACCTGAGTAGAAGGCGAGATCGGTCGCGGTCATCACCTGGGTGCCGGCGAACAGATCGCCCTTGGCGTCCTTCACGGCCACGATGCGCTCGTGCTGCGCCAGCCGAATCAGGGTCTCGGACGCGATCGGAACGCCACTGCGCCCCGGAATGTCATAGAGCATCACCGGCAGCTCCGTGGCGTCGGCCACTGCGGTGAAGTGCCGATAGAGCCCCTCCTGCGGAGGCTTGTTGTAGTAAGGCGTCACCACGAGCAGGCCATGCGCGCCGGCACGGGCCGCGGCCCTGGCCAGCTCGACACTGTGATGGGTGTCGTTGGTGCCCACCCCGGCCACCACCGTGGCGCGGTCTCCGACCGCCTCGACCACGGCACGCAGAATGCGCTCTTTCTCGCCATCGGAGGTAGTGGGCGACTCTCCGGTCGTCCCGCTCACGATCAGGCCATCGTTGCGCTGCTCGTCCACCAGATAGACGGCGAGGCGGCGTACGGCCTCGTAGTCGACGGCACCGTCCGCGGTGAACGGCGTGACCATAGCGGTCAGCATGCGTCCGAAGGGTGCGTCCGTGGTTCCAGTTGGCGATGCCATAGTGCGAACGCTACCTGGATTCCCGAACCCGGTGGACGCCGCCACCCCGCTTCGCCAGCGCGGGAGCCCCTTTCGCCGTATTTTGACGGCGTTCGGGGGATGGCCACGTAATGGAAGAGGCCGCCGATATGTGCTCGGGGGTACACACATCGACGACCTCTACCGAACAATCGGCCCCTCTTACATCGGCGTTACAGGGTTCGGCCGATAATTTTCCACTGCCGCAAAGTTGGGGCTCCAAGGGTCATCGATGACGGTCGGTTACCTGCCGAATACGGCAACATGGGGCAACGCCTCACCCGAACCCCCAGGGATGGACTAGTGGCCACCTCAGATCCGGTCTACCTGCGTGTCGTCGAGGACATCCGGCGACAGATCAACGACGGCTCCCTTCTCCCCGGCGCGCCCATCCCCTCGCGGGCGCAGCTCACCCGTAAATACCAGGTCGGCGAGACCGCCGCCCGCCACGCCTTGCGCGTTCTGGCGGCCGAGGGCCTCATCATCGGCCGTGTGGGATCAGGCCATTACGTCAGACAGCACCCAGACCCGACACCTTTGCACCGATGGCGGTTCCTCGACCATCCCGCCCCGTTCGCGGCCGACCTGCAGTCGCAGGGCAGACGTGTGACCTGGGACTGGCACAGCGAACCCACCGAGGCGGGCCCCGACCTCGCCCGGCGACTCCGGCTCGACCCCTCGACCACGGTGACCAGGACTCACTACGTCTTCCGCGGCGAGGGCAAACCCCTCCAACTCGCCACCTCGTACGAGCCGCTGGAGTTCGCCCCCCATGCTGAGGAGGAGCGCCGGAGCCTGGTCGCCCGGATGTACACCCATGGCATCAAGGTCACCGAGATCGTCGAGAGCGTGCGCACCAGGGTTCCCCGCCCCGACGAGATCGACGCGCTCGACCTGCCGGCGGGAGTGCACGTCCTGCACGTTGAGCGAACCCACTGGGCGGGCGACCGGCCAGTGGAGACGAGCGACATCGTGATCCCGGGCGACCGCTTCCGGGTCATGTACAGCATGCCCCTCTGAAGCGGAGGCGCCGCCCCGCGACGAGGCCGCCGAGGTTGTCGGTGCGCGTTGATACAACCGTGGTGGAGGTTGCCGATGCGAGTGAAAGACCTGCCCCCCCGGGAGCGGCCACGCGAGCGGCTCATGACGAACGGGGCGACGGCTCTCGCCGACCGTGAGCTGCTCGCCGTGCTGCTCGGTTCGGGGTTTCGCGGGTCGAGCGCGATGGACCTGGCCGCCCAGGTGATCCAGCACTGCGGCGATCTCGACGGCCTGTCCCGCTCGGAGCCCCACCGACTGCTCGCCGTCCCCGGCGTCGGTCCCGCCAAAGCCGCACGCGTGGCGGCGGCCTTCCATCTCGTACGGCGAGCGCAGGCGGAGCCCGAGCGCGACAGGGTCGCCAGCACCTCCGACCTGGCCACGATCGCGGCTCCCCTGCTGCGGGGCCACTCGCGCGAGCGCCTGGTCGTGGTGGTCTGCGACACGCGCGGCGCGGTGCTCAGGCGCACGGTGCTCACCGAGGGTGGGGCAGACCACACGACGGTGCCGGTCCGCGAGATCATCACCGCGGTGCTCACCTCGGGCGGCGCGGCGTTCGGCCTCGCCCACAACCACCCCAGCGGCTCTCTCGACCCGAGCGACGACGACCTGACCGCCACGATGCGCGTCGCGGAGGCGGCCGACACGGTGGGCCTGCGCTTCCTCGATCACCTGATCGTGACCGACATGTCCTGGCGACGCATCCCAACCTGGTCCGATGCCCTCACCGGCGACCAAAAACCATGATCCCGTCGATAGCGCCGAACGATCGGCTCGTCTGTCGACGCCGTGCCATCCTGTTCCCGCGGGGCGGCCGTCACTGGAGGTCGCGGTTCGCACTGCCGCACGGACGTGGTCTCGCTGCCTTGAGGCCGGGGCCACGTCCTCGATATCGACTCGCCCGCCTGGGCATGGCGCGGATCCTCTCGGACGGATGGCTCCCCCGCCGGCGACATGCGGCTTGCAGGACGCACGCGGCGCGGCGGGGGACGACTCCATCGTGATCGTCGCGACCAAACGATCCGACGGAGCGACCATCCCTTCGCCGGCCCTGGGGAGCACTGTCAGGGCCCGCGAAGGACACTCCGGCCGCCTCTGCGGCAGTGAGGCGGCCGGAGCCCATGGCACCCCGCAGACGTCAGGGAGCGTGAGTGATGCGTCTGCGAGGTGCGTTCCGGCGTGCCCAGATGGCACACCGGAGCGGTCGTCCCTTGCGGGCACGCCGGAATCCGTTTCGCTCTCGCCCGAAAGGATTCCGCACGGCCCGCGAGGGATTCTCCAGCGGGTCCTTCGACCGGATGACCCGCTGGAGGGTCGGGCTCCTCACGAAGACTCGCGAGGACGTCGGGCCCGGCAGGTGCGGTGCTATGGGATGACACCTGCCGGGGAAACGGACAAGCTCGGGCAGTCGCCTGTCCTGGTGAACGAACCGCGGCGCGGACGGCGGTTCGCTGATCGTGGCTTCGCGAGCACCCTCCATCCTCGTCGGCGAAGCCACGCCGGCCCGGCCCCGTCTCGGCGGATGACTGTTGGGCCGGGAGCCTTCAAAAGATCATTGGCGAGCCGGGTGCCGAGCTCTCACCGCGCTCTCCCTTCCAGCAGCCGCCGCCACAGGATGTCCGCCTCTGCGGCGATCACCCACGGAGACTCCTCCACCACCATCCGCCGCCCGTCCTTCCTGCTCGTCCTCCGGATGAACCTCAGCCCGCCCGACTGGCACAGCTCGTAGAAAACGGCCTGGCAGTCACACGTGTGGTCCCGCACCCTCACCCGAGCACTCCTCGGCCGCTCAGGCTCCCAATCGACGAGCGTCGGAACACCGACGGGCTCTGCCAGATGACGGCTATGAAACTCCTCCCGCTCCGAGCACACCTGGACACTATAGCTCTGGCGTATCTATAGGTCTAGCTCGTATCCATACACTCTAGTGAGCGTCTGCTTTGAGCGGTCATGTACGCTTTCGTCTATAATCCGAACGTGCTTGACCGTGACGGGCCCATACCTATCTACAAGCAGGTCGCTGATCTGATCCGCGAGCAGATCGAACGCGGTGACCTCAGAGCGGGCGACCCCGTGCCGAGCGAGGCCAAGCTTGAGAGGGATTACGAGATCGCGCGCACCACCGCCAGGCGCGTGGCTCGCGAGCTACGAGAGCAGGGCATGGCCTACACCATCCAAGGTGAGGGCACATTCGTCGGGCAGCCTGGCGCGCCACGTGCCCCTCGGAAAGTCCCGATGTACCAGAAGATCGCCGAGGAGATCGCCGAGCGAATCCAGCGCGGCGAAATCGCGCCGAACAGAGCGATCCCCGGCGAGAAGGTCATGATGCGGGAGTACGGCGTCGCCAAGGTCACGGCGCGACAGGCGGTGGCCCACCTCAGAGAAGAGGGCTGGGTGTTCACCGTCCCCTACCGGGGCACTTACGTGGCCAGCCCAGACAAGTGGCCCGGCGGTAAGGGGTCCTAACGCTCTCTCTGCGTATAGGCGCCCGTTACCCTGAGTGCATGCTCGACCCCGAGAGCGACACCCATCTCTACCTCCAGATCAGCGAAACCATCCGTGCGCGGATCGTTCAAGAGCTCTCTCCGGGCGACCCTGTGGTGAGCGAAGCGCAGATCCAGCTTGAATTCGGCGTAGCCCGCACCACCGCTCGCAGGGCGATTCGCGTGCTGCGCGACGAAGGGCTCGTCCACACCGTTCAGGGCGAGGGGACCTTTGTGGGCGCTCTCGACCAGGCGCCGCGCACCCCCCGGAAGGCTCCGCTCTACCAGCACATCGCGCGCGAGGTGAGCGACCAGATCAAGGCCGGAGAGTTCCGTCCTCGCCGTCCGATCCCAGGGGAGGCGGCAATGGTGCAACGTTACGCCGTCGCGCGGGAGACGGTGCGACGCGCGCTGGCACTGCTACGAGAGCAAGGATGGATCTACACCGTGCCGCAGCGAGGCAGTTATGTCTCACCAGAGGAGCGCTGGCCTACAGACTGACCAGGCGATACCAGAGGCAGACGACCGTGGACGAGTCGTCGATCTGGCAGCCCTCGGCCGCCCAGAAGCGCCGGTGCACCTCGCGCCAGTGCTCGATCGAGCGATACCCCTCGCCCTCCGCCAGCGCGAACTCCCAGGGCACCCCGGCGAACGGCACCAGCCGGATGCCGACGACCTCGACCACGGCCACGCGGGCCCCCGAGTCGTCCACCACCGCCAGCCGCTCGCCGATGTGCTCCAGCGCCTCGTTCTCCGCGTGATAGTCGAGCTCCAGCAGCCCCGCCGTGGCCTGCTTGGCACCTGACAGGGTCAGGTCGGTGAGCTCCCTGCGCATCTCGCCCGGAGTCCCCAGCTCCATCACGCGGAGTCCGTCCATACGTCCCCACATGACGCGGATCGTACGTCAGAAGACCGGGATGATCTCCTCCGGATCGATGAAGTCGACCGGCACCCCTTCGAGGTCCAGCTCGGGGATGGCCGGGAAGTCGATGCCCCATCGCTCGACGATCGCGCGGACGTGGGCCATGGCGATCCGCCAGTTCTCCGCCTGCTCGTCGTACGACAGCACCCCCAGCCCGGCGTCGCGGGCGTGGTCCATGAGGACGCGGTGGTTGGCCAGGAAGTACGGCGGGAGCTCCCAGAAGCCTTCCGGCGGCTCCCAGAGGATCATCGACAGGAACACGAACCCGGCGCGGAGCTGGCGGGTGATGAGCGAGCGGGTGTCGTCAGTGAGCCCGGGCCACTCGTTCTCCAGGATGGTCATGCAGATCTGCAGGTGCCGGGACTCGTCGCGGCCGATGCGCTGGAACATCTCGTCGAACACCGGGTGGCGCGTGCCCGACGCCATCCCCCTGAACAGGGTGGACGCCGCCATCTCGCCCATCATGAAGCTGGTGAAGAGCACCGGCAGCGAGTACTTGCCCACGGCGGCGGTGTAGCCGGTCCAGTAGCGGCCGCCGTTGTGGTAAAGCCAGCCGATGTTGTTGTGCGCCGCCTTCTCCAACTCGTCGGACGGGGTCCAGTCGAGGGGGCCGCCGGGCCAGAGCTTCGCGATGGTGCGCTGGCAGCATTCCTCGTGGTTCATCTCGTCACGCGTGATGGAGAAGAAGCACTTCCTGACCGGGTCCTCCTCGTGTTTCTCGAACGCCTGGATGGTGGCACGGGCGAACACCGCCGGCCCCGAGGCGTCGAAGTTGGCCAGGACGGAGAACCAGTACATGATTCCGAGCCGCTGCTCGCGGGTGAAGTCGCCGGGATCGAGCGCGTCCCAGGGCAGGTCGGCCGGGTTCCAGAGTGTTCGCTTGGACTTCTCGTAGATCGCCGCGAGCTTGGCCGTCTCGACTCGCCACTCCATCGGGTAAATGTTCGGCTGGGGGATCTGCGGTGCGGGCCAGAAGCCCTCTTCCGGGATCGTGAGGTCAGCCATGTGACACCTCCACCCCCCATCCTGCGTGTCGGCGTCACGGCTTTCAAGTACGCGCGCGCTGGGTCGCGGCGACGCACACGAGGACGGCCACCGCCGCGGCCAGCGTCGCCGCCCCGAACCTCTCCCCCATCAGGAACCAGGCCCACACCAGGGTGAGCAGCGGCTGGACGAGCTGGGTCTGCCCGGCCCGGGCGATGCCCCCTCTGGCGAGTCCGGCGTACCAGGGAAAGAAGCCGAGGAACATCGAGACGAGTCCCACGTACGCGAACCCGGCCAGCGCCTCGGCCGACGGCTGGACGGGAGTGGTCAGGGCGAGCACGACGCCGCTGGGAACGGTGACCGGGAGGGACAGGACGAGGGCACGGGAGATGACCTGCCAGCCGGGGGTGTCGCGGGACAGCTTGCCGCCTTCCGTGTAGCCGACGGCGGCCGACAGCAGGGCGCCGACGAGGAGGAGGTCGGCCCAGGCGGCGGTTCCCTGGTCGCGGGTGAAGGTGAAGGCCGTGATGGCGAGGGCACCGGCCGTACAGGCGATCCAGAACAGCGGCCGGGGACGCTCGCCGGCGCTCAGGACGGCGTAGGCGGCGGTGGCGGCGGGCAGCAGGCCGATGACGACGGCGGAGTGGGCGGTGGTGGCACCGAGGTCGAACGCCAGGCCGCTGAACACCGGAAAGCCGAAAACCACACCGAGGGAGATCAGCGCGTAGGAGCGCCACTCGCGGCGCGGCGGCAGGAGCGGGACGTTCGCGGCTTTCAGGCAGATCAGGGCGATCACACCGGCGACCGCGGCCCGGCCGAGGGCGACCAGCCAGGGGTCGAAACCGCGCATGGCGTAGACCGTGGCCGGAAAGGAGCCGGAGAAGGCCAGCACGCCCAGGAGGGCCAGCGCGGTGCCCTGCCGGGCGGCCCTGCGCGAGGACCGGGCGGACGCGGATGGGACCGCTATCTCCCCAGCGACGATAGCGCTATTCTGTTCTCTCATGAACAACGATAGCAGTATCGCTCAGATTACCGCGATGCTGCGCGAGGAGGTTTCCCGGCTGCGGCCGGGAGACCGGCTGCCGTCCAGCCGGGAGATCATGCGGCGGCACAACGTGAGCCCCGTGACGGTGTCCAGGGCCATCGGCCGGCTGGCCGCCGAGGGCAGGGTGGTGACCCGGCCCGGCAGCGGCGCCTTCGTGACGCACCGGCCGGAGCGGCCCGCCGACACCGCCGACTTCTCCTGGCAGACCGTCGCCCTGGGCGACCGCGTGGTCGACGACTCGGCCATCGCGGGGTTGCTCGACCGGCCGCCCGAGGGCGTGGTGCCGCTGACCGGCGGCTACCCCCATGCGGGGCTGCGGCCGGACAAACAGCTCGCCGCCGCCGCGGCGCGGGCCGTGCGCAGGCCCGACGCGTGGGCGATGCCCCCGCTGACGGGCCTGACGGAGCTGCGCAGGTGGTTCGCGGCGCAGGCGGGAGGCGACGTGACCGTGGCCGACGCGCTGATCGTCAGCGGTGGGCAGGCCGGGCTCACCTACGCCTTCCGGGCGCTGGCGGCGCCGGGCACGCAGGTGCTGGTGGAGACACCGACCTATCCGGGAGCGCTGTCCTCGGCGCGGGCTGCCGGGCTGCGCACGACGGCCGTGCCCATGGACACCGAGGGCGTGCGGCCCGACCTGCTCGCCGAGGCCTTCGCCGTGACGGGCGCGCGGGTCTTCTACTCCCAGCCCACCCTGCACAACCCGACGGGCACCACGATGCCGCGTGAGCGCCGCGAGCAGGTGCTCCAGGTGGCCCGGGCGGCGGGCGCGTTCGTGATCGAGGATGACTTCGCCCGGTTCCTGACCGAGCAGGCGCCTCCGCCGATGGTCTCGATGGACCCCGACGGCACCGTTGTGCACATCTCCTCGCTCACCAAGGTGCTCTCACCGAGCATGCGGGTGGCGGCCGTGATCGCGCGCGGTCCGGCCGCGCACCGGCTGCGGGCCGGCCAGCTGGTGGAGTCGTTCTTCGTGGCCCGGCCGCTGCAGGAGACGGCGCTGGAGTTCGTCGGCTCGCCCGCGTGGCGGCGGCATCTGGCGACGATGCACGCCGAGATCGCCACCCGCCGCGACGCGCTCGCCGCCGAGCTGGCCGCGCGGCTCCCGTCCGCCGAGCTGCACCTGCTGCCGAGGGGCGGCATGCACCTGTGGGTACGCCTGCCGCCGGAGACCGACGAGCGGGCCCTGGTCGAGGCCGCGCAGCGCAACGGCGTGCTGGTCAGCCCCGGCAGGATCTACTATCCGTCGGAGCCGCCCGGCCCGCGCATCCGGGTCACCCACATCGCCGCCGCGCACCTGGCGGAGCTGGCCGAAGGCGTGCGACGGCTGGCTCAGGCGCTGGCCGACACCTCGTAAGCGGCCGGCTCAGGCGCTGGCGAACACCTCGTAGTGGTCGACCGTCAGCTCGCGGTCGACCAGGTACGCCTCGTCCTCCGGATAGAAGACGGCCTTGCCGGGGTCCTCCCCGGCGAACGCCCTGACCGCGTCCCACGACTCCCAGAGCGAGATCAGGAAGAACTCCGCCCGGTCGCCGGCGTCACGCCTGGTGAACTGGACGCCCTTGTTACCGGGAGTGGCGGTGTAGCCGGGGAATCCGGTGCTCATCAGGTAGGACTCGTAGGCTTCGGCATCGGCCGCGTGGGTCCAGCCACGCCAGGTGCGAACGATCATAGGGACCATCATGCTGCAACCTGCTATTGCCGTACAGTGGTGACATGCTGGCGCCTGCGGAGCTCGTGCGTGACTTCCTCAACACCGTCGATCTCGAAGCAGGCACGGAGGAGCTGACGTCTCCCGCGGAGCTGGCCGTCTGGCTTCGCGAGCACCACCTCATCGGGCCGCTCGACCGGGCGGGCGACGACGATCTGGCCACCGCGGTCGCGCTGCGCGAGGGACTGCGGGCCGTGCTCAGGCGGGAGCCAGCCGAGCTCCCGCTGCTGCCGCTCAGGGTGGCGGTCGGTGAGCGGCCGGAGCTCGTCGCGGTGGAGGGCGGTGTCGCGGGCGGTCTGGCCCGCATCTCCGCCGCGGTCACCGACGGGTCCTGGGAGCGGCTGAAGGTGTGTGCCGAGCACGGCTGCCAGTGGGCGTTCGTCGACGTGTCGAAGAATCGATCTCGTTCGTGGTGTTCTATGCGGGTCTGCGGTAACCGCACCAAAACACGCGCTTACCGGGCTAGGAAGCAGGGTTCGCGTCGTCCCCAAGGTTCAAACACCGATACGGTGTAACTCGTGCCTTGTGGCATGACGGCAGGCGAAGGAGCGGGCCGAGATGGCAGACGTAGGCGTCCGGGCGGCCCGGCGCGAGGATGTGCTCCAGGTGGCGAATGTTCAGATTCGTGCCTGGCGCTACGGCTATCGGGATTTCCTTCCCGAGGGTCCACTTGAGCAGATGACCGGTCCCGCAGCCGAGAAGATGTGGCTGCGCCAGTGGGACGAGGCGATCGTCGCCCCACCCACGTCCAGGCATCGGGTGCTGGTCGCGGTGGAGACCATCCTCGACACCGAGGGCTTCCCCGCGCTCGGGGCGGGCGGCAGCGCCGCCCTCGCCACTCCGCGCGGCGGTGAGCGCGTGGTCGGCCTGGCCTCCCACGCTCCCGCCGAGGATCCCGACCTCGATCCGACCGTGGTGGCCGAGATGCTGACGCTGCTGGTCGACCCCGACTTCGTACGCCGCGGCCACGGCAGCCGGCTGCTCAACGCGACCGTCGACCACCTGCGTGACGACGGCTACCGGCAGATCGTCACCTGGGTGTTCGCCGACAACTACGCGGTGCTGGGTTTCCTGGAGTCGGCGGGCTGGGGCGAGGACATGGCCGAGCGCGTGCTCGACATGGGCCGCCCGATCCGCATGGTCAGGCTCACCACCGACATCAGCTAGAGGACATCCCGACATGGCAACCACCGGCCAGTGGGTCGCCGGCGCGCGCCCCCGCACCCTGCCCAACGCCGTCGTGCCCGTCATGGTCGGCACCGGCGTGGCCATCGGAGAGCAGGGCTTCGTCTGGTGGCGGGCGCTCCTCGCGCTGCTCGTCGCGCTGCTGCTGCAGATCGGCGTCAACTACGCCAACGACTACAGCGACGGCATCCGCGGCACCGACGACCAGCGCGTGGGCCCGATGCGACTGGTCGGCTCGCGGGCCGCCACGCCGCGCCAGGTGCTGACCGCCGCACTCGGCTGCTTCGCCGCCGCGGCCGTGCTCGGGCTGGTCCTGGTGGTCGTCACCCGTGGCTGGTGGATCCTGCTGGTGGGCGCCGCCGCGATCGCCGCCGCCTGGTTCTACACCGGCGGCAGCAGCCCCTACGGCTACCGCGCCCTGGGTGAGGCGTCGGTCTTCGTGTTCTTCGGCGTGGTGCCCGTGGTCGGCACCGCGTACGTCCAGACCGAGCAGCTGTCCTGGACCGCGCTGGTGGCGTCGATCCCGGTCGGGCTGCTGTCGTGCTCGATGCTCGTGGTCAACAACCTGCGCGACGTGAGCACCGACAGACCGGCCGGCAAGCGGACCCTGGCCGTGGTGCTGGGCGCCCCCCGCACCCGCACCCTCTACGCGGCCTGCCTGATCGTGCCGTTGGCGATCGCGCTGGGGATGATCCCGGTCGCGCCGCTCGCCGCGCTCGCCGTGCTGGCGGCCCCCCTGGCCGTCCCTCCCGTCCGGGCCGTGCTGCGCGGCGCCGAGGGGCCCGTACTGATCGGCGCGCTCCAGCAGACCGGCCGGCTCCAGATGGTGTACGGCCTGCTCTTCGCGATCGGCCTGGCCATCGCCCTGTAGGCCCCGTCAACCGCGCATCACCACGCGGGGCGCCACCTCGATGCCCAGCTCACGTTCGTGCTCGACCAGGGCCCGCAGCTCCGGGCCCCACGCGGCCTCGGGCAGCGCGGTGAAGCCGTGGCGTTCGTACCAGGGGGCGTTCCACGGCACGTCCCGGAAGGTGGTCAGCGTCACCGCCGGCGCACCGGCGGCCAGCGCGTGCTCCCGCACCGCCGCGATCAGCCTCCCGCCGATGCCCTGCCGCATGCACGAGGGATGTACGGCCAGCTGTTCCAGATGGAGGTTGCCGTCGACCCAGCCCACCAGCGCGAACCCGGCGGGCGGCTCCCCCTCGACCAGCACCGAGCCGGGATCGGCCACCTCCTCGATCTGGGTGGTCCCCGGCGGGAACTCGATGCCCACCTGCTGGAAGAGCCCGTCGGCGGCCAGCTCGACGGAGATCAGACCGGACAGTTCGCTGGATTCGGCCCACCGCACCATGGCGACACGGTCTCATGTCCGGGCGGATCCGGTCACTGTATTAATGTGAAGATCGTGGCTCGGCTGTGCGGAGCCGAGACCCCCTCCCCACTTCGTGCCCACCGCCTGCCACCAGGCCGTGGGCACGTCGTGTTCAGAGGTCGAGCAGAGGCTCCAGGCCGAGGGTGAGGCCGGGCAGCTCGTGTACCCGCCGGATGCCGAGCAGCACGCCAGGGGTGAACGCCGCGCGGCTCATCGTGTCGTGCCTGATCGTGAGGGTCTCGCCGTCACCGCCGAGCAGCACCTCCTGGTGCGCGATGAGGCCCGACAGGCGTACGGCGTGCACGTGCACCCCGTCGACGTCGGCGCCGCGCGCTCCGTCGAGCTCGGTGCTGGTGGCGTCGGGCATGGCGCCCAGCCCGGCCTTGGCCCGCGCCTCGGCGACCAGCTCCGCGGTGCGGCGGGCGGTGCCGGACGGGGCGTCGGCCTTGTTGGGGTGGTGCAGCTCGATGATCTCGACCGACTCGAAGTGCCGGGCCGCCTGCTGCGCGAAGTGCATCATGAGCACGGCCGCGATGCCGAAGTTGGGGGCGATCAGGGCGCTGGTGCCGGGCGAGGCGGCCAGCCAGCCGCGCACGGTGTCGAGCCGCTCTGCGTCGAACCCGGTGGTGCCGACCACCGGCCGGATGCCGTGCTCGATGGCCCACCGCAGGTTGTCCATGACCACGTCGGGATGGGTGAAGTCGACCACCACCTCGGCCCCTTCGAGGCCCTCGATGGCGTCGTCCTTGTCGAGCGCGGCCACCAGCTCCATGTCGGGAGCCGCCTCGACCGCCTTGCACACCTCGACGCCCACACGGCCCCGGGCACCGAGCACGCCTACCTTGATCACAGGGTCAACCCTATACGGCCACCCGGACGCGGGCCCACCCGAGGGCCCGCGTGCGGGCGTACGTCAGCGGATGGCGTCGGAGAAGTCCCGGTCGCCGTAGGGGCCGATCACGGCCAGCGTGAGCGGCCGGCTCAGGATGTCTCCGGCCACCTCGGCGATCTCGTCCGGGGTGACGCCCTCGATGCGCCCGAGCACCTCGTCGATGGACATCAGCTCGTCGTAGACCAGCTCGTTCTTGCCGATCCGCGACATGCGCGAGCCGGTGTCCTCTAGGCCGAGGACGAGCCCGCCGCGCATCTGGCCCTTGCCCCGCATGATCTCGTCGGCGCTCAGCCCGTCGGCCACCACCCTGGCCACCTCGTCACGGCAGATCTTGAGCACGTCGTCGATCTTCGACGGCAGACAGCCGACGTAGATGCCGAACTGCCCGGTGTCGGCGTAGCCCGAGGTGTAGCTGTAGGCGGAGTAGGCCAGACCGCGCTTCTCGCGGATCTCCTGGAAGAGCCTGGACGACATGCCGCCGCCGAGCGCCGCGTTGAGCACGCCGAGCGCGAAGCGGCGGTCGTCGGTGCGGGCCAGGCCGGTCGTGCCGAGCACCAGGTTGGCCTGCTCGGTCGGCCGGTCGAGGACCATGGCCCGGGACCGGGTCTCGGCGCCCGGGCCGCTCGTGCGTGGCGGATCGAACTCCGGCGGCCCGTCAAGGGCGCCCGCCCGCTCGTAGGCGCGGGTGACGAGCTCGACGACCTCCTCATGGCGGATGTTGCCCGCCACCGAGACGACCGTACGGCGTGGCTCGTAGTGACGCCGGTAGTACTCGGCGATCCGGTCGCGGTCGAGAGAGTTGATCGATTCGACCGTGCCCAGGATGGGCCGCCCGATCGGCGAGTCGCCGTAGAGGGCCGCCGCGAACTGCTCGTGCACCACGTCGGACGGGTCGTCGTCGTGCATGGCGATCTCTTCGAGGATCACCCCGCGCTCGGACTCGACGTCGTCGGGGGTCACCAGCGAGCTGGTCACCACGTCGGCGAGGACGTCGACCGCGACCGGCAGGTCCTCGTCGAGCACCCGCGCGTAGTAGCACGTGTATTCCTTGGCGGTGAACGCGTTGATCTCGCCGCCGATGCCCTCGATGGACGCCGAGATCTCCATGGCGTCACGCGTGGGCGTGCCCTTGAACAGCAGGTGTTCGAGGAAGTGGGTGGCTCCCGTGTGCTCGGGGGCCTCGTCACGCGAGCCGATGCCGACCCACATCCCGACCGCGACGCTTCGCACGGTCGGCATGGTCTCGGTCACCACGCGCAGCCCACCGGGGAGGACGGTGCGCCTGACCACCCCGGCCCCATCGCGGCCGGGGTGCAGCGTCACGGTGATCACGGGACCTCCTTCGTCGGCCCCGTGATCGAGATGCTGCGTCTAATCGTTCCCTCGCAACGCTCGGTCACAAGACCTCCTTCGTCGGCCCCGTGATCACCGTGCCACCTCGAATGGCTCCCTTGGTGAGCTCGATCACGAGTTGCGGTCGTCGCCGTCGTTACGGGGAGCGCGAACGCGGGTGCGGGTGCGGCGGGGCCGCTCCTCACGAGGCTTGTCGTCGGCCTGCGCGGCCTCGCCCTCGTCGGCGCCGGACTCGCCCTTGGCCTCCTTCTCGGCGGCCTCCTTCTCGATGACCTCGACCGGCACCAGCGAGAGCTTGCCCCGCTGGTCGATCTCGGCGATCTCGACCTGGATCTTCTCGCCGACGCTCATCACGTCCTCGACGTTCTCGATGCGCTTGCCGCCGTGCAGCTTGCGGATCTGGGAGACGTGCAGCAGACCGTCCTTGCCGGGCATCAGCGAGACGAACGCGCCGAACGCCGCGATCTTGACGACCGTGCCCAGGTAGCGCTCGCCGACCTCCGGCATGTGCGGGTTGGCGATGCCGTTGATCGCGGACCGCGCGGCCTCGGCCGACGGGCCGTCGGTGGCGCCGATGTAGATCGTGCCGTCGTCCTCGATGGTGATCTCGGCGCCCGTGTCGTCCTGGATCTGGTTGATCATCTTGCCCTTCGGGCCGATGACTTCGCCGATCTTGTCGACCGGGACCTTGATCGTGATGATCCGCGGCGCGGTCGGGTTCATCTCCGCCGGAGAGTCGATCGCCTCCTGCATCACGTCGAGGATCGCCAGGCGGGCGCCCTTGGCCTGCTTCAGCGCGCTCGCCAGCACCGAGGCGGGAATGCCGTCGAGCTTGGTGTCGAGCTGGAGCGCGGTGATGACATCCTTGGTGCCGGCGACCTTGAAGTCCATGTCGCCCATGGCATCCTCGGCGCCGAGGATGTCAGTCAGCGTGACGTAGTTGTCGCCGTCACCGATCAGGCCCATCGCGATGCCCGCGACCATCGCCCGCAGCGGCACACCCGCGTCGAGCAGCGCCATCGTGGAGGCGCAGACCGAGCCCATCGAGGTCGAGCCGTTGGAACCGAGGGCCTCGGAGACCTGCCGGATCGCGTAGGGGAACTCCTCACGCGCGGGCAGGACCGGGATCAGCGCCCGCTCGGCGAGCGCGCCGTGGCCGATCTCGCGGCGCTTGGGCGAGCCCACCCGGCCGGTCTCACCGGTGGAGTAGGGCGGGAAGTTGTAGTTGTGCATGTAGCGCTTGGTGCGCTCGGGGTTGAGCGTGTCGACGTTCTGCTCCATGCGCAGCATGTTGAGCGTCGTGATGCCCATGATCTGGGTCTCGCCGCGCTCGAACAGGGCCGAGCCGTGCACCCGCGGGACCACCTGGACCTCGGCGGACAGCGCGCGGATGTCCTTGGTGCCACGGCCGTCGATGCGCAGGCCCTCCTTGATGACCCGCTCGCGCATGAGGTTCTTCATCACCGAGCGGAACGCGGCGGAGATCTCCTTCTCGCGCCCCTCGAACTCGGGCAGCAGCTTCTCCGCGGCCAGCGCCTTGACCTTGTCGAGCTCGGCCTCGCGCTCCTGCTTGGCGCCGATGGTCAGCGCGGCGGCCAGCTCGGTCTTCACCGCGGCCTCGACCGCGTTGTAGACGTCGTCCTGGTAGTCGAGGAACACGGGGTACTCGGCCGTCTCCTTGGCCGCCACCTGCGCGATGCGGGCCTGCGCCTCGCACAGCACCTTGATGAACGGCTTGGCGGCCTCAAGCCCCTGCGCGACGGTCTCCTCGGTGGGCGCGACGGCGCCGTCGGCGACCAGCTTGAGCGTGTCCTTGGTGGACTCGGCCTCGACCATCATGATCGCGACGTCGCCGTCACCTAGCACCCGCCCGGCCACGACCATGTCGAACGTGGCGCGGGCCAGCTCGGTGTGGGTCGGGAAGGCCACCCACTGCCCGTCGATCAGCGCGACGCGTACGGCGCCGATCGGACCTGAGAACGGCAGCCCGGCCAGCTGGGTCGACAGCGAGGCGGCGTTGATCGCGACCACGTCGTAGAGGTGGTCGGGGTTGAGCGCCATCACGGTGGCGACGACCTGCACCTCGTTGCGCAGGCCCTTGACGAACGACGGGCGCAGCGGCCGGTCGATCAGCCGGCAGGTGAGGATGGCGTCCTCGGACGGACGGCCCTCACGCCGGAAGAACGAGCCGGGGATGCGGCCCGCGGCGTACATGCGCTCCTCGACGTCGACCGTCAGCGGGAAGAAGTCGAGGTTTTCCTTGGGCGACTTGGACGCGGTCGTCGCGGACAGCACCATCGTGTCGCCGTCGAGGTAGGCGACGGCGGAACCCGCCGCCTGACGGGCCAGACGACCGGTCTCGAATCGGATCGTTCGTGTGCCGAACGTGCCGTTGTCTATGACGGCTTCGGCGATGTGGACACCCTCCACGGGGGACCTCCTTGGTCGGTCGGTCTCCCGCGCCCTTCTTCTCACCGGCACCCTCGTTAGGTGCAGCGCCGGTCTTCGATCGAAGCGCCCGGTCCTGATGACCGGAAGCCACTACCGAGGACCGGCCCGCATGCGTCGCGGGTCGCATGGTGCTTGTGCGGACGCGGGGCTGTAAGTGTCTCGGATCTTCAGTTGTACGCCAGGCGCGCGGTGGCATGCCTCCCGACGCGCCGGGCTGATAGCCGAAGGGAGCGACGCGGACGCCGCTCCCTCCTCATGCTATCGGCGCAGGCCGAGCCGCTCGATGAGCGAACGGTAGCGCGCGATGTCGACCTTCTGCAGGTACTTCAGCAGGCGGCGCCGGCGCCCGACGAGCAGGAGCAGACCACGACGGCTGTGGTGGTCGTGCTTGTGCGTCTTCAGGTGCTCGGTGAGCTCGCTGATGCGCTTGCTGAGGAGCGCGATCTGCACCTCGGGCGAACCGGTGTCGCCGTCGGCCGTCGCATACTCGGCGATGATGGACTTCTTGGCAGCGGTGTCGAGGGACACGGCTCTCCTTCAAATACATGGACACGCGCGGATGAACAAGAATTGCGAACGACCGTGCGTGCCTACAGTCGCCGCAGCGAAGCCGTTCGGGCAGCGCTCTCCGCCGCCGTCACAGAGCCGACATGCAAGGTTACCACTCCGAGTCGGGTGCTCGCGTATCGTCACGCGCCACGGACTCGGCGGTCAGGCGGCGGGTCTCGGCGACGTCGGCGTGGATCTGGGTGACGAGCGCCTCGATGGAGTCGAACCTGGTGTTGCCGCGCAGCCTCGCGGCGAAGTCGACCGCCACGTGCACGCCGTACAGCTCCAGGTCGTCGCGGTCGAGCGCGTACGCCTCGACGGTGCGTGGCACGCCCTCGAACGTCGGGTTGGTGCCGACCGAGATGGCCGCGGGCCAGCGCTCTCCCTCGTAGAGGGTGGGCAGGTTGGCGACCGGCACGCATTCGAGCCACCCCGCGTAGACCCCGTCGGCGGGGATGGCGCTGTGCGGCGGGGTCTCGACGTTGGCGGTGGGGAAGCCGAGCTGGCGGCCACGCTGGTAGCCGCGCACCACCACGCCCTCCACCCGATGCGGACGGCCCAGGCCGGCGGCGGCGCCCTCGACGTCGCCCGCCGCGAGCCGCTCGCGGATCCGGCTGCTGGAGATCGCGTCGAGCAACGGGACGGCCTCGACGGTGAAGTCGTACTTGTCGCCCAGCGCGCGCAGGGTCTCGACGTCGCCGGCCGCCCGGTGGCCGAACGTGAAGCCCTCCCCCACCACGACGACGGCCGCGCGCAGGCGGTCGGCCAGCACGGTCCGCACGAACTCACCGGGGCTCATCCTCGACAGCTCCAGCGTGAACTCCAGCACGCAGATGTCGTCCACCCCCAGCTCGGCCAGCAGCTCGGTGCGGCGGCCGGGCGTGCTGAGCCGGGGCGGCTGCATGCCGGGCCGCACCACCTCGTCGGGATGCGGCTCGAACGTGACGGCCACGCCGCGCAGCCCCTTCTCACGGGCGATGCCCACGGCCCGCTCGACCACCCGCCGGTGCCCCCGGTGGACCCCGTCGAACATGCCGATCGCGACGACGGCCCTCTCCGAATCCAGCACTCCCGGCCCCATTCGCTCGTGGCAGATCAATCCCCACCAGCCTGCCATGCTGGTCGGTCTTCGTTCCAATCGAGGGCGGTACGATCGGTCGCACCATGCCTCGATACGCCCTTCTGATCCTGCCTGCCTTCAACCGGGTCTACGGCGCCAGCGCCGTCCGGCTGACCCGCGCCGAGCTGACCGTCTTCGGCGGCGCGCTGGAAGGCGAGCTGTCGGGGATCGAGGAGACCACCCTCGGTGGCGTACCTTATGTCACCTTCGAGGGGTCCTTGACCTCGCACGACCTCGACCTGCTGGCCAACCTGTCGTCGGTCTACGCGATCTTCGGCATGGAGGGCGACCTGCTGCGGCCGCTCACGATGCGGCCGCTCGACCGGCTGAGCAGCGACCTGATCACCATCCAGAAATACGCCGGCAAGACCAACGAGCACTTCACCAAGCTCCTGCTCAACGTCACCGTGCTGGCCTCCGGCTTCCCCCTCGACGGCAAGCTGTCGGTCCTCGACCCGATGTGCGGCCGCGGCACCACGCTCAACCAGGCCCTCATGTACGGATACGACGCCTACGGTGTCGACGTCGACGGCAAGGACTTCGAGGCCTACTCCGGCTTCCTCAAGACCTGGCTGAAGAACAAACGGCTCAAGCACACCGCCGAGACCGTGCCCGTACGCCGTGAGCGGGCACTGGCCGGGCGGCGGCTCAACATCTCCTTCGGGTTGACGAAGGAGGCGTTCAAGGCGGGCGACGTGCAGCGCGTCTCGGTGGTCAACGCCGACACCCTGCGCGGGCGGGAGTTCTTCAAGCCACGTTCGTTCGACGTGATCGTCACCGACGCGCCCTATGGCGTACAGCATGGCAGCAAGAGCGGCGGCGGCGGGCTCTCGCGCAGCCCGCTCGAGCTGATCAGGCAGGCCGTGCCGGTCTGGGCCGAGCTGTTGCGGCCCGGCGGCGCGCTCGGCATCTCGTGGAACACCTACGGCGGCAGCCGCGACGACCTCGCCGAGATCCTCACGTCGGCCGGGCTCGACGTGGCCGGGCATCCCGACTTCGAGCACTGGGTGGACCAGGCGATCGTCCGTGACATCCTGGTGGCCCGCAAGCGGTGACCCGTCAGGTCACGAAGACCGCCAGCGGCTTGGCCAGCCGGCCCTGCTCCTCGACCAGCGCGAGCAGCTCCCCGTCCGGGCCGAACACGCCGATCGGCTCCTTGCCGAGCCCCGCGGCCGGCAGCCGGCCCCCATGCCGGACGATCACGGCCTCCTCGACCGTCACGTCGCGCCGTGTGAACGCCGCCGCGACGGCCTCGCCGATGGGCAGGATCGCGCACTCGGCGGCCAACTCGTCGAGGGTGCGCGCCAGGGACAGGTCGTAGGGGCCGACCCGGGTGCGGCGCAGCGCCGTCAGGTGACCGCCGACGCCCAGCCCGGCGCCCAGATCGCGGGCCAGCGACCGGATGTAGGTGCCGCTGGAGCAGGTGACGACCGCGTCGACGTCGACGACGTCGCCGTCCGTCCGGATGTCGAGCACCTCGAAGCCGCGCACGGTGACCGGACGGGCGGCCAGCTCGACGTCCTCACCCGCGCGGGCCCGCTTGTAGGCCCGCTCGCCGTTGACCTTGATCGCGCTGACCTGCGGGGGGATCTGCATGATCTCGCCGGTGAGCGCGGCGACGCCCTTGTGGATCTCGGCCGGCGTCACGCGCGCCGCCGATGCCGTCACGGTGACCTCACCCTCGGCGTCGTCGGTGTTGGTGGTCACGCCCAGCCGCATCGTGGCGGAGTAGACCTTCTCCGTCAGCGCCAGGTGACCGAGCAGGCGGGTCGCCTTCTCCACGCCGATCACCAGCACACCTGTGGCCATCGGGTCGAGCGTGCCCGCGTGGCCCACCCGCCGGGTGCCCGCGAGACGCCGGATGCGGGCCACCACATCGTGGGAGGTCCAGCCGGCCGGCTTGTCAACGATGATCAGACCGCTCTCGGCCATCAGACCTTCCCCAGCAGACGGCGGAATGCGCCGATGGTGTCGTCAACGCTCTCGTGCGAGGTGAACCCGGCCGCGTTGCGGTGACCGCCGCCACCCATCGCCGCGCAGAGCGCGCCCACATCGGCCGTGCCCTTGGACCGGGTCGAGACCTGCCAGGCGCCCTCGTCGTCCTCTTTCAGCACCACGGCCACCTCGGCCTCGTCGGTGCGCCGTACGATGTCGATGATGCCTTCGACCTCGGAATAGGGCAGGCCGTAGGCCGCTCGGTCGACCCGGGTGACGTAGGTCCAGACCAGCTCGTCACAGAGCTCCACCCGGTCGAGCGCGGCGGCGAGCACCTTGAGATAGCCGAACGGCGAGCGGTCCCACAGCTCGCGGGCGATCTCGTCGGTGCGCAGACCGGTGGCGACCAGCCGGGCGGCCATCTCGTGGGCCGCGGGCGTGGTCGAGGAGTGCCTGAACGATCCGGTGTCGGTCACCAGCCCGGCGTACAGGCAGGTGGCGATGTCGCGGTCAAGCGTGCCCCCGAGCCGGTGGATGAGCTGCTCGGCGAGCATGGCCGTCGCCGCGGCGCCGGGATCGACGAGGCCGACCGTGCCGAAACCGGTGTTGGACCGATGATGGTCGACCACGATGACCTCGCGGGCGGCGGCGACGCTCGGCCCGATCAGGCCCAGCCGCTCGGCCGATGGGGAATCGAACGTCATCATCAGCTCGGGCGCGGCCGGATAGTCCTCCGGCGGGACCAGCATGTCCTGGCCCGGGAGGAACCGCAGCAGGCGCGGCACCGCGAAGTGCCGGTCGCCGAAGGACCCGACCACCCGCTTGCCCATCGACCTCAACGCGAAGCCGGTGGCCAGCATCGAGCCGAGCGCGTCACCGTCAGGTGACACGTGACAGGCCAGCGCGATCTCGTCGGCTCCCGCGATCAGGTCGAGCGCCCGCTCCCAGGTGGCCTCGGAGATCGGTGACACCGCGGCCCCCAGGCGGGGCGGGCGCTCAACGCGGTCGCGCACGTCCGGCGTCACGGTGCCGCATGTCCCGCCTGGTCGGCCTCGTCCTCGTCGGGCTTCCGGTCGAAGTCGGCCTCGTCCTCGTCGGGCTTCCGGTCGAAGTCGGCCTCGTCCTCGTCGGGCTTCTTGTAGGGGTCGGCCTCGCCGGCGTAGGCGGCGCCCTCCGCCTTGCGGGCCACCTCCGCGTCCCGCGCCCTGGCCACGCTGATCAGATCGTGGAGCTGGCGGGCGCTGTCGGGCAGCGGGTCGTGAGTGAACGTCAGTGTCGGAGTGAAACGCACGCCGGTCTGCCTGCCCACCTCAGATCGGATGATGCCCTTGGCGCTTTCCAGAGCGGCGGCGCTGTCGGCGCGCTCGGCATCGGAGCCGAACACCGTGTAAAACACCGTGGCCTCACGCAGGTCTGCGGTGATGCGGGTGTCGGTGACGGTCACGAACCCCAGGCGAGGGTCCTTGATCCGGCGCTCCAGCATCTCGGCCACGATCTGCTGGATGCGATCGGCAAGCTTACGCGCTCGTGCTGCATCCACCATGTTCGCTCCCCCTCACGCACGACCGTGGTCGTGCCGTCGTTCAGTCATCGTCGTTGTAGAGCCGCTGCCTGGCGGACAGCAGCTCGATCTCAGGATGGAACGCCACCACCCGCTCGCAGGCGTCCAGCACCTCCTTGCAGTTACCCGCTGAGGCGGAGACCACCGCGATGCCGACCTCCGCTCTGCGATGCAGGTCGAGGTGGCCGGTTTCGGCTACGGCGACGGCGGGAAAGCGCCGGTGCAATTCGGCGACCAGAGGCCGCACGACCGAGCGCTTCTGCTTCAGCGAATGCACGTCGCCGAGCAGGATGTCCAGGGTTAGCGCACCCACATACATCGTTGGCAACCACCGCTTGTCCTGGTGTGTGAAGCGCACGCCGAGCCTGCTGCGGTGGTGACCAGACTCTGACGTACGAGAGGCGCCCGGCGGATGGTCCGCCGGGCGCCCGGCCGCGCGGTTATGCGCGCGGCTTCTCCCGCATCTCGAACGTCTCGATCACGTCGTCGATCCGGAGATCGTTGTAACCGAGCCCGATGCCGCACTCGAAGCCCTCACGGACCTCGGTCGCGTCATCCTTGAAGCGCCGCAGCGAGGAGACCGTCAGGTTGTCGGCGACGACGACGCCGTCGCGGATCACCCTGGCCTTGCTGTTGCGGACGATCACACCGGAGCGGACCAGCGAACCGGCGACGTTGCCGATCTTCGGCACCTTGAAGACCTCGCGGACCTCCGCCGTGCCCATCTGGACCTCTTCGAACTCGGGCTTGAGCATGCCCTTGAGCGCCGCCTCGATCTCCTCGATCGCCTGGTAGATGACCGAGTAGTAGCGGATGTCGACGCCCTCGCGCTCGGCCAGGTCGCGCGCCCGAGGCTCGGGGCGGACGTTGAAGCCGATGATGACCGCGTTGTCGTCGGCGACCGCCAGGTTGACGTCGTACTCGGTGATGGCGCCGACGGCGCGGTGCAGCACCCGAAGGTTGACCTCGTCGCCCACGTCGATCTTGAGCAGGGCGTCTTCCAGGGCTTCCACCGAACCGGACACGTCACCCTTGATGATGAGCTTGAGCTCGTCGACGCGACCCTTCTCGAGGTCGCTGAACAGCTCCTCGAGGGTGCGGCGACGGCTCGACTTCGCCATGTCGGCGCTGCGCTTGCGCGCCGCGCGCTGCTGGGCGATCTGCCGGGCCATCCGGTCGTCGGTGACGACGATGAAGTTGTCACCGGCGCCGGGCACGGCCGTCAGACCCATCACCTGAACGGGACGGGACGGCGTGGCCTCGTCGACCGGCTCGCCGTTGTCGTCGAGCATCGCCCGGACGCGGCCGAAGGCCTCGCCACAGACGATGGAGTCGCCGACGCGGAGCGTGCCGCGCTGGACCAGGACGGTCGCGACGGGGCCGCGGCCCTTGTCGAGGTGGGCCTCGATCGCGATGCCCTGGGCGTCCATCGTCGGGTTGGCCCGCAGGTCGAGCTCGGCGTCGGCGGTCAGCACGATGGCCTCGAGGAGGTTCTCGATGCCGGTGCCGTTCTTGGCCGAGATGTCGACGAACAGCGTCGAGCCGCCGTACTCCTCGGCCACCAGGCCGTACTCGGTGAGCTGGGCCCTGACCTTGTTGGGGTCGGCGCCCTCCTTGTCGACCTTGTTGACCGCGACCACGATCGGCACGTCGGCCGCCTGGGCGTGGTTGAGGGCCTCGATCGTCTGAGGCTTCACGCCGTCGTCGGCCGCGACCACCAGCACGGCGATGTCGGTCGCCTTGGCACCACGGGCACGCATGGCGGTGAACGCCTCGTGACCCGGGGTGTCGATGAAGGTGACCTTGCGCTCTTCGCCCTCGTGCTCGGTGGCGACCTGGTAGGCGCCGATGTGCTGGGTGATGCCACCCGCCTCGCGCGCCGCCACGTTGGTCTTGCGGATGGCGTCGAGCAGCTTGGTCTTACCGTGGTCGACGTGACCCATGACGGTCACGACCGGCGGCCTCGCGGCCAGGTCGGCCTCGTCGCCCTCGTCCTCGCCGAACTCGATGTCGAAGGCCTCGAGAAGCTCGCGGTCCTCCTCCTCCGGGCTGACCACCTGGATGTTGTAGTCGAGCTCGGCGCCGAGCAGCTGCAGCGTCTCCTCGTTGACCGACTGCGTGGCGGTCACCATCTCGCCGAGGTGCAGCATGATCTGCACCAGCGCGGCGGGGTTGGCGCCGATCCGGTCGGCGAAGTCGGCCAGCGACGCACCGCGCGGAAGACGGATGGTCGCGCCGTTGCCACGGGCGACCTGCACACCGCCGATCGCCGGAGCCGACATGTTGTCGAATTCCTGGCGCCTCTGACGCTTGGACTTGCGGCCACGCGCGGGACGACCGCCGGGACGCCCGAAGGCACCCGCGGTGCCGCCGCCACGACCACGGCCACCGCCACCCGGACGACCGGCGAAACCGCCGCCGCCACCGGGACCACCGGTGCTCGTGCCGGGACGACCCGCACCGCCACCGGGACGACCGGCGAAACCGCCGCCGCCACCGGGACGACCGCCGCCGCCACCCGGACGGCCACCGCCGCCACCACCACCGGGACGGCCACCGCCGCCACCGCCGCCAGGACGGCCACCGCCGCCACCGCCGGGACCGGAAGGCCGGCCCTGCGGCATCATCATCGGGTTGGGACGCGGACCACCGGGACGGGGACCACCCGCGCCGGGACCGGGACGCGGTCCGGCGGCGCCGGGCGGACCCGGACGCGGACCGGCCGTGCCCGGCCTGCCCTCGCCGCCGCCACGACCCTGCGGCGGGCGCGGGATGGCGCCGTCACGCGGCGGGCCGTCACGACGCTCGCGCTGGCCGGGGCCGCCGCCATCGCGACCGGCGCCGGGACGCGGCGGACGGGACTGGCCCATGCCGCTGGCGTTGGACGAGAAGGGGTTGTTGCCCGGACGCGGGCCACGGGGACCCGGCTTGGGACCGGGACCCGGACGGGGGCCACCACCGGTGGACGCACCCGGACGCGCGCCGCCGGAGGCACCGCCACCGGACGCCCCGGGACGGGCCGCGGGGCCGGGCTTGGGACCCGGACGAGCCGCGGGACCCGGACGCGGGCCGGGCGCGGGACGCGCGCCGCCGTCGGAACGCGGAGCGCTCTCGGGACGCGCGCCGCTGTCGAAACGGGCCTGCGGAGCCCCGGACGTGTCGCCACGAGCGGCCTCGGGCTGCTGCGCCGGGGGCTGCTGCTGGGGCATGGGGACCGGCGGGCGAGGCGTGCCGCTCGTCGCCGGGCCGGGACGCGGACCGGGCTTGGGACCCGGACGCGGAACCGTGGGGGTCGGCGCCTCGGCGGCGCCGTTGGCGGCCTGGCTGCTCGCCGGCCGTGGTGCAGCCTTCGGCGGCTGCGGTCTGGACGGCGAACCGCCGCCCCTTGAGGGCCCACCCTTGGATGCGCCCAGTGCTTCGGTGAGCCTGCGGACCACCGGCGCCTCGATGGTGGAGGACGCCGAACGGACGAACTCTCCCATCTCCTGGAGCTTGGCCATGACGACCTTGCTCTCTACGCCGAACTCCTTAGCGAGCTCGTATACCCGGACCTTCGCCACTGCACTCCCTTACTGGCCCGGGAGGCTGGCTGTGCCGTCCGGACCGTCGCTACCTTGACGTCTTCATCGCCGCGTGCTCATCAGGCGCTCATAGCAATCTGACTCCGCCCATCAACTCGGCGTCCTACATGACATTTCGTATTTCTCCTCTTCCAGGTGCGCCCGCACGCGCGAGACGTCAAGCGGCCCCGGCACGCGGAATGCGCGCGGAAACGCCCGGCGACGCTCGGCAAGCTCCAGACAACTCATGGTCGGATGCAGCGATGCACCCCGGCCAGGAAGCCGTCCTCGCAGGTCAGGGACCAGATGATCCTCGACCAGCACCAGGCGGAGCAGCTCGGACTTTGCCGTGCGGCCCCTGCAGCCCACACAGGTGCGCTGTGGAGCCGCGTGGCCACCATATTCCAGCTTACCGTGTTGACGCATCTACGGAACCGGCGGCATCCTCGGCCTGGGTGTCAGGGCGGATGTCAATCCGCCATCCGGTGAGCCTGGCCGCGAGCCGGGCATTCTGCCCTTCCTTGCCGATGGCCAGCGAAAGCTGGTAGTCGGGCACGGTCACCCTCGCCACCCGTCCGTCGAGGTCGAGGACCTCAACGTGGGAAACACGCGCGGGAGACAGGGCATTCCCGACGAACTCGCCCGGATCCTCGGACCAGTCGATGATGTCGATCTTCTCGCCGTGCAACTCGGTCATCACGTTGCGCACCCGGGAGCCCATCGGGCCGATGCAGGCGCCCTTGGCGTTGACGCCCTGCTTGCGAGACCTCACCGCGATCTTGGTACGGTGACCGGCCTCGCGGGCCACCGCGGCGATCTCCACGGTGCCGTCGGCGATCTCGGGCACCTCAAGGGCGAACAGCTTCTTCACCAGGCCGGGGTGGGTGCGCGACAGCGTGACCGAGGGACCCTTGTGGCCCTTCTTGACCTGCACCACGTAGACGCGGATGCGCTCGCCGTGCACGTAGTCCTCGCCGGGCACCTGCTCGTTGTGCGGCAGCACGGCCTCGATCTTGCCGAGGTCGACCAGCACCACGCGCGGGTCCTTGCCCTGCTGGATCACGCCGGAGACCAGCTCGCCCTCGCGGCTGGCGAACTCACCGAAGTTGATCTCGTCTTCGGCGTCGCGCAGCTGCTGCAGGATCACCTGCTTGGCGGTGGTCGCCGCGATCCGGCTGAAATTGCTGGGTGTGTCGTCGTACTCCCGGACGATCTCGCCGTCGTCGTCGAGCTCGGCCGCCCAGATCGTCACGTGCCCGCTGCCCCTGTCGAGCTCGGCCCGCGCCTTGGGCGCGGCGCCGTCGGTGCGGAAGTAGGCGATCAGCAACGCGTCCTCGATCGCCTTGACGACCAGGTCGAAGGAGATGTCCTTCTCCCGCTCCAGGCTGCGCAGGACGCTCATGTCGATGTCCACGAGGCTTCCCCCTTAGCCTTCGTCGCCGTCGACGTCGGTGTCGTCGTCGATCCGGCGGAACTCCACCTGCACCCGTCCGCGGGTCAGGTCCTGATAGTCGAGCCGGCGATCGGCGCCGCCGATCTCGAGGTCTACGCCGCTCTCGTCGGCCGAGCGCACCCGGCCCTCCAGCACGGTGCCGTCTCTCAGCTCGGCCTTCACCAGCCGCTTGGCCGCGCGCCGCCAGTGGCGCGGCTCGGTCAGCGGGCGGTCGACGCCCGGCGAGGAGACCTCGAGCGTGTAGGCCGCGTCGCCCATCGCGTCGTCCTCGTCGAGGGCGGTGGAGACGGCCTGGCTCACGTCGGCGACGTCGTCGAGGCTCACCCCTCCGTCGCGATCGACGATCACGCGCAGCAGCCGGCGCTTGCCGGCCTGGGTGACCGTGACGTCCTCCAAGTCGAGGCCCTCCGCGCTGACGACGGGCTCGAGGAGCTTCATCAGGTGGTCGCGGGGTGATGCGCTGCCCATATCGACCTCCCCTATTGTCAAGTCTCAGCCGGGCGGACCTCGCCACTGGCTCTCCGCCGTGCGGGCGCTCAGCCAGCGACGACAGTTGACACCCTATCTGTACGAGGGCACGGATAGAGCGCCACTCGACGCGCGGGGAACGGCAAGCCCGGCCTGACAGCGAGCGGGGGCACGAGCCCTTACGATGCTAGCTGCGGTCCGTAGTCCTGGAGGTCCCTGCCCGTGCGCCCTTCTCTCTCCCGGCGAGCCGTGCTGGCGGGCGCAGCGGCCGCGGCGGCGCTGGCCGGATGCAGCACCACGACCGGCGCCCCGCCCACCTCACCGCCGCCGGAGCCGCCGGAGCGGGTGCTGGCCCGGCAGTTGATCGCCGAGAAGGAGGCGACCATCGCCCTCTACTCCACGCTGATCGCGGACGGCGGCGCCAGGCTGACCCCGTTCAGAGATCGTCACCAGGCCCATCTGTCCGAGCTGCGCAGGCGCTTCCCCGGTGTCCCCGCCGCCTCGGCCACTCCCTCGGCCACTCCCTCCGCCGCCCCTTCGGCCACGGCCGCTCCCAAGGTGACGCTGTCGCGGCTGCGGACCCTCGAACGCAGGGCGGCCGCCCTGCGCACCCGACAGCTGACCGGGGTGCCGCCGGCCATGGCCCAGCTGGTGGCCAGCATCGGCGCCTGCGAGGCGGCCCACGCCGTCGCCCTGCCGAGGTCGCTGTGAGCGACGATCTCGACAAGCTGCGCAAGGCGCTGGCGGCCGAGCACGCGGCCGTCTTCGCCTACGGTCTGATCGGTGCCCGCACGTCGGGGTCGCTGCGGGCGCTGGCCACCCAGGCGTTCGACGCCCACCGGGCCCGCCGCGACCAGCTCCGCGCGCTCATCACGGGCCGGGGCGGGCAGCCGGTGGAGCCGGAGGCGTCCTACGCCCTGCCCGCGGTGCCCACGGGAGCGGCGGCCGCCGTACGGCTCGCGGCGCACGTGGAGGCGGGCATGACGGCCGCCTACCTGGAGCTGGCGGCCGGTGAGGACGCCGCTTTGCGGAAGTACGCGGCGCTGGCCATGCAGGAGTCGGTCACCCGGTCCTACTCGTTCCGGCCCACGATCGCCGCCTTTCCCGGTCTGCCCGAGGCGACCCCGCAGCCGTCCGGCACGACGCCGGGCGGCTGACCCGGGCTGCGGCCCGCGAGGGCGGGGTCAGGCATCGGGGGCCGGGCATCGGACGACCAGGCCGGGGCCCGCCGACAGTGGACCCACCCGGCCGGGGCCGCGTGGGCGTCAGGACCGGGTGGCGGCGAGGACGAGGTCGGCGGCCTCGGCGAGCGGGATCTCCGACTTGTCGCCGGTGACCCGGTCGCGCAGCTCGACCACGCCCTGGGACAGGCCGCGGCCCACGACCACGATGGTCGGCAGCCCGAGCAGCTCGGCGTCCTTGAACTTGACCCCGGGCGACACCCCGGGCCGGTCGTCCACCAGCACGCGCAGGCCCCGGGACTCGAGCTCCGCGCCCAGCTCCAGTGCCGCCTCCACCTGGTGCTCCTTGCCGGTGCCGACAATGTGCACGTCGGCGGGGGCCACCTCGCGGGGCCACACCAGGCCGAGCGAGTCGTGCAGCTGCTCGGCGATGACGGCCACGGCTCGGGAGACGCCGATGCCGTAGGAGCCCATCGTGACGCGGATCGGCTTGCCGTCGGGGCCGAGGGCGTCGAGGCCGGCCGCGTCGGCGTACTTGCGGCCGAGCTGGAAGATGTGGCCGATCTCGATGCCGCGGTCGATGGACAGCGGCGACGCGCAGCGGGGGCAGGAGTCGCCCGCGCGCACCTCGGCGGCCTCGATCGTGCCGTCGGGGACGAAGTCGCGCCCCGCGACCACGTGGGCGGCGTGCTTGCCCGGCTGGTTGGCGCCGGTCACCCAGGAGCTGCCCGTGACCACGCGCGGGTCGACGAGGTAGCGGATGCCCAGGTCGCGCAGCACCTGCGGGCCGATGTAGCCGCGCACCAGGCCGGGGTGCCGGGCGAAGTCCTCGGCCTCGAAGATCGCGGGCTCCCCGGGGGCCAGTGCGGCCTCCAGACGCTTGAAGTCGACCTCACGGTCGCCGGGGACGCCGATGACCAGGGTCTCGACCTTGTCGGAGCCAGGCGTGGAGATCTTGACGACGACGTTCTTCAGGGTGTCGGCGGCGGTGATGGACAGGCCGTGGTGCTCGTTGACGAACGAGACCAGCGTCTCGATGGTCGGCGTGTCAGGGGTGTCGAGGACCCGCTGCTCCTCCAGGCCGTCGAGGGACACGGCGGCGGGGGGTGTCGTGGTGACGGCCTCGGCGTTGGCCGCGTAGCCGCACGAGCGGCAGGCGACGAAGGTGTCCTCGCCCGTGGGGGTCGGCGCGAGGAACTCCTCGGAGGCCGAGCCGCCCATCGCGCCGGACGTGGCGAACACGATCTTGTAGTTGATGCCCAGCCGCTCGAAGGTCTTGATGTAGGTCTCGCGGTGCTGCTCATAGGAGCGCTTGAGCCCGTCGTCGTCGAGGTCGAAGGAGTAGGAGTCCTTCATGAGGAACTCCCGGCCGCGCAGGATGCCTGCGCGGGGCCTCGCCTCGTCGCGGTACTTGGTCTGGATCTGGTAGAGCGTGACCGGATAGTCCTTGTACGAGGAGTATTCGCTCTTGACCATGTCGGTGAAGAGCTCCTCGTGCGTGGGCCCGAGGAGGTAGTCGGCGCCCTTGCGGTCACGCAACCGGAAGAGCGTGTCGCCGTATTCGGTCCAGCGGCCGGTGGCCTCGTAGTATTCGCGGGGCAGCAGGGCGGGGAAGAGCACCTCCTGGCCGCCCATCCGGTCCATCTCCTCGCGGACGACGCGGGCCACGTTCTCCAGCACCATCTTGCCCAGGGGCAGCCACGAGTAGATGCCGGGGGCCACCCGGCGGACATAGCCGGCGCGGACGAGGAGCTTGTGGCTCGGCACTTCCGCGTCTGCCGGGTCGTCCCGCAGGGTGCGAAGAAACAGCGACGACATGCGCAGCAACACGGCTACTCCTTGGTCGAGCCTGGATGTGAAGGACTACAGGCTATCGACTCGGGGCGGCAGGCCGCTCCGGTTAAACGAGGGGCGGAAACCAGCCTGACAGCGGACCGGCGAGCAAGAAGGCGGCCAGGCCGGCCAGCGTGGTGGTGACGGCGAGCGCGCGCACGCGTCCTCGGGCGCCCCTCCGCACGACGATCACCAGGATGACGGCCAAGGAGCCGATCACCAGAGCCGGGACCGGCCAGAACTCCCGCACCTCGCCGATGAAGCCCGGCGTGGCCCGGTCGACCACGTCGGTGAGCAGCACCGCTCCCACGAGGCCGGCGGCGAGGTCGCCCCAGCGGTCGCGCCTGCGCGTCAGGTAGGCGAGCAGCCCCAGACCGACCAGCAGGACGAGCGTCCAGTTGAGCCCGGCGGGGCTGTCACCGACCACGTCGAAGCCGAGATCACCTCGGAACACGCTCCCGCCCATGGCCGCGACCAGCATGGACACGGCGGCGAGGAAGGTGGTCAGCAGCGCCCAGCCGAACCCGGACGCGGTCGCCCCCACGACCAGGGTCAGCGCGAAATAGGCATAGGGATGGTAGATCTGTTCCACCCATCCAGGCCCCCTGCCGGACATGAGCATGCCGATCAGGCCGACGACCAGCCCTCCGAGGAAGGCCGCCAGCACATGACGCTCGATGCCGCGCTGCCGCCGGTCGAACTCGGCGAAGTCGGCATAGTCGATCGCGGTGTCGTTCATCTCCATTCCCTGGTCATCCCTGCCCCGGAAATGTCTTGGGACGACCACCCAAAGACTATGCAACCCTACAGAAAAGGCAAATTTCGGTTAACCCTTTTTGACCAAGCTATTGCTTGTTCGACAGTGGAGTCCCGTCCTCGCCCTGGAGCCTGGGCGGCTAACCGCCGAGGAGCTCCTCCCACGGGTGACGGGTGTTGGTGGCGCGGGTGGTGTCGAGCGCCTCGGCCAGCCTCCAGAACCCCGGCCGGGCTCGTACGCTCACCCTGCCCATCGGGTCGATGGCCCGCAGCACGAAGCGGACGCCCATCACGCGCAGGACGGCCGAGGAGGCTCCGCCGGGGGCGTCGGCCGTGACGAGGCCGGCCATCCGCTCGTCGAGCAGCGCCGCCACCTCGGAGGCGTAGGGGCCGTCGCGCCACTCGAGGTGCCAGCTCCGCTCGGAGCCCCGCCACCAGGTCAGGTCGCGGCAGGACTCGATGAACTCGGCCTCGGCGGCGAGCGCGGCCATCACCCGCCCGAACGCTTCGTACCTGCGGGAGCTCGTGGGCGAGAGGTCGTCGTCCCGGGTGCCCGGGAGCGGACCATCCTTCGGCCGCCGTAGCGCGTGCTTTCGCCTCACGAACACCCACTTTGATCGCGAGCGCGCCCTTCCCGCAAGAGTTTGGTCCCGCCAGTCTCGACGACCGGCCTCCACCCGCCCATGGCGGACTCGACGGGCGGATCCTCCGCGCCGGGCCTCGGCATGCCGATTCGGCAGGTCCTGATATGTCATAAGAAAGGTCAAGTCAGGGTATGGATTCGTCGCTCGGGGCGTCCGGGGATACATCGAACACGCCGGCCCGTTACATCTGGTGTAACGCGGGCTCTCTGTTGCAGAATCGCCGGCTAAGGAGGCGACGTGACATTGCGCGTGGCGGTCATCGGATCCGGCCCTGCCGGGATCTACACGGCCGAGGCACTGGTCAAGCAGTCCGCCGGAGCGGTCGAGGTCGACGTGATCGAGCGGCTGCCCACCCCGTACGGGCTGGTCAGATATGGTGTCGCGCCCGATCACACGTCGATCAAGTCGATCGCCAACTACCTGCGCCGCGTCCTGGAGCTGCCCGAGGTCAGATTTCTCGGCGGGCTCACCCTCGGCGACGACGTCACGGTGGACGACCTGCTCGGCGCCTACGACGCCGTCGTCTACGCCACCGGCGCGATGGTCGACCGCAAGCTCGGCATCCCGGGCGAGGACCTTCCGGGCAGCGTGGCGGCCACCGACTTCGTCAACTGGTACTGCGGCCACCCCGACGTCGACTCCTCCAGGTTCGTCCTCGACAGCTCCGAGGTCGCGGTCATCGGTGTGGGCAACGTGGCCGTGGACGTGGTGCGGATCCTGGCCAAGACGGCCGCCGAGCTGAGCGCCACCGACGTGCCGCACGAGGTGCTCGAACGCCTGGAGGACAGCCAGGTCAAGGCCATCCACATGATCGGCCGCCGGGGCCCCGAGCACGCCAAGTTCACCCTGAAGGAGCTGCGCGAGCTGGGTGAGCTGGCCAACGCCGACGTGTGCGTGCGGCCCGACGAGGCCGTGGTCCTCGGCGGCGACTTCCCCCGGCAGATCCGCGGCAACATCGACGTCCTGCGCTCCTGGGCGGCCCGCGAGCCGACCGGCCGGCCGCGCCGCCTCGACGTGCGCTTCTGGATGCGGCCCGTCGAGATCCTCGGCACCGACCGGGTGGAGGGCCTCCGGCTCGAACGCACCCGGCTGTCGCCCGAGGGCCGCGTGGTGGGCGCCGGCGAGTTCGAGACGCTCCCGGTCGGCATGGTGCTGCGCTCGGTCGGCTACCAGAGCGTCCCGCTGCCGGGCGTGCCGTTCTCGGCCGAGACGATGACGGTGCCCCACGAGGCGGGCCGGGTGCGCGAGCGCGAGTACGTCGCGGGCTGGCTCAAGCGGGGCCCCACCGGCGTGATCGGCACCAACAAGTCCGACGCGGCCGAGACCGTCCGCACCCTCCTGTCCGACCTGGCCGGTCGCGAGCCGGCGCGGACCACCGACATCGACACGCTGCTGGCCGAGCGCGGGCTGCGGCCGGTCAGCTACGAGGAGTGGCTGGCCATCGAGGCGGCCGAGGCCGAGCTGGCCAGGTCGCTGGGCCGGGGCGAGCGGGTCAAGCTGGCCGGCCTGGAGGCCATGCTGCGCGCCTACCGACCTGGGGAGTGATCCGCTTCCCGGCTAGGGTGCGGGACATGCGTGTCAGCCTGGAAGACGTCCCCATCGCCGGGTTCGAGGAGAGCTACCGGGTCCAGCGGGCCCGCTATCCGGGCGCCGGCCCCGACCGCCAGCCGGTGCACACCGTCTACGTGCCCGCCGACCGGTTCTCCGCCACCACGGTCGCCGACTGGGGCGGGCAGGCGCTGGCCCTGGTCTGCGAGCATCTGGCGGGTCCCGCCGAGCTGGCCGAGGTGTTCGGGGTGCCCGGCGACCTGGCGGCCGCCGTACACGAGCGGGTGCTGCGCAAACTCGGCCGCGAGCCGGTCGAGGACCTGCGGATCGACTTCGAGGACGGCTACGGCGTACGTCCGGGGCAGGAGGACGGCGACGCGGAGCGGGCGGCGGTCGCGGTGGCCGAGCTCTGGGCGGCGGGGACGTTGCCGCGCCGGTGGGGCCCGCGGGTCAAGTCGTTCGCCGACGGCGACCCGGCGCGGTCGGTGCGGACCCTCGACGGGTTCGTCACCACGGTGGTCGAGCGGGCGGGCGAGCTGCCTCCCGGGTTCACGGTGACGTTCCCCAAGGTGCTGATGGAGGGCTATCTCCGGCAGTTCGCGGGCGTCCTGGAGCGGCTGGAAGCCGCGCTGGGGGTGCGACTGCGGTTCGAGATGCAGGTGGAGGCGCCGCAGACGCTGGGGTTCCTGAGCGCGGAGCTGGCCGAGTCGCTCGGCGGCAGGCTGGCCGCGGCGCACTTCGGCGTGTTCGACTACACGGCGGCGATCGGCCTGCCGCCGCACGAGCAGCGGCTCGACCACCCGGCCTGCGACCACGCGCGACACGTGATGCGCGTGGCGTTCGCGGACACCGGGGTCGAGCTGTCCGACGGGTCGCTGGCCGCCTCCCCCGCCTCCGGCTCGGCCGGCGACGTGCGGGCGCTGTGGCGCCGGCACGCCGAGCTCGTCAGGCACTCGCTGGCGCACGGGTTCCAGCAGGGGTGGGACATGCATCCCTCGCATCTGGTGAGCCGGTTCGCCACGGTCTACGCGTTCCATCTGGCGCGCTACGACTCCTACCGCGAGCGGGTGCGCGCCTGGGAGGAGCGGCGCGACGCCGGAGGAGGGGTCATGGACGAGCCCGCCACCGTCGGGACGATGGCCGCCGCCCTGCGGCGTGCCGACGCCGCCCTGGACGAGCCTCCGGCCAGGTGACGTCCGGTCCCGGGGCGAGCGTCCGGCCGCGCGACGCTCAGTCGCGCTCGACCAGGTCGCGCCAGCGTCGGACGAGGCGCCACTCGACCGGGTCGGACCAGCCGGCCCGCACCGCGGAGCCGACGTGGAAGGCGCGGATGCCGAAGTCCAGCAGGGTCGGCACGTGCGCGGCCCGGAGCCCGCCGCCGGCCAGGATGATCGAGCCGTCGCCCGCGTCGGCGCGCCCTCTGAGCACGGACATGCCCTCGCCGACCCCGGTGGGTGAGCCCGAGGTGAGGACGGTCGCGAGGTTCGGGAGCAGGCGCACGGCGCGCCAGGAGGCCTGGATGTCGGCCGCGTGGTCGACGGCCCGGTGGAAGGTCCACGGCAGGGGCGACACGGCGTGGATGAGCGCCTCGGTGGCCGCCAGGTCGACGGCGCCCGCGCCGTCGAGGAAGCCGAAGACGAACCCGGCCGCGCCCGCCTGGGCGAGCGCCTTGGCGTCGCGGCTCAGCCGGCCGATCACGTCGGCGCCGGCCGTGAAGGAAGCGTCGCAGCGGAGCATCACCATCTGGGGAAGCGGGCACTCCGCGGCGATCGCGGCGACCGTCTCCGGCGAGGGGGTGAGCCCGTCGGCGGCCATGTCGGCGACGACCTCCAGGCGGTCGGCGCCGCCCTGTTCGGCGGCCACGGCGTCGCGCACGTCGAGCGCGATCACCTCAAGGAGGGATCCGGTCATGCAGCAGAGGCTATAGGGTGCTCTGCACCATTTTGCATGAATGACGGCAGAAGATCCCGTCTCTACCTGGCGCCCGGTTCACCTCGGACGCGAGGGCTGCCCGAGAGGTCAGACCGCGATCAGCTCAGGAACCGTGAGGTCACGGAAGGCCATGACGCCCACGTCCTCCGCACGCCGCTGGAAGAGCGCGCCGGAGCTGCGGTGCGGGAGGTCGACCGTGCGCACGTGCCGGAAGCCGCGGCTGCGGTAGTAGTGCTGCAGCCCGGGGTTCGCCTTGGCGCAGTCGAGCCGCAGCCAGGGCCGCCCGGTCGCGTAGGCCCACGTCCCGGCCCAGTCGAGCAGCGCGTCACCGAGCCCGCTGCCGGACCACTGCCGCGCCACGGCCAGCTTGTGCACGTACAGAGCGGCGCCCGGGTCATCCGCCTGGGTCCAGAACTCGGGGTCGGCGTGCTCGTCGACGGCGATCGTCGCGACGGGCGGCGCGTCCTCGTCGGGGTCGAGGTAGCGGAGCTCGTCGTCCAGCAGGTACAGCACTCGTTCCTCGATCAGGGGCTCGATCCGCGCCGCGCTGAACCCGCCGCGCGGCCACTGCCGCACCCCCCGCGCGTGAAGCCACTCGGCGGTGTCGGCCAGCAGTCTCAGCACGCCCTTGAGGTCGGCCGGCTCGGCCTGGCGCAGGGCGAGCGGGTGCAGGAGGAGGGTGTTCGAGAGCATGATCCATCCCTTCGTCGCATGGTGCGATCAGTTGATGACACAGAGTGACAGTCGTGTAGCGCACTGGATAGGCTTGGGTGACGGAAGGCAATATGAACGGATAAAACGGGTTTCAGGGGAGCGCGCACAACTCCCCTAGCCCTGCGAGGCCGGATTACTCGCGGCGGGCGGCCGGCGGGATCACCCCCAACCGAGCTCGATCAGCGGCGGTCGAGCTCGTACCTGATCAAGTGCTTGTCCGCGGGGAGCACCGACACCGCGACACGCACCGGCAAATCAGCCCTGTCGTAGCCAACTCGGACATACACCACAACTGGGGTACCGAGTTCCAATTGAAGCCTCTCTGCTTCCTCTTGGTTGGGCATACGCGCTGAAATGTCGTCAATTACTCGCATTTGCTCGTGCCCGAGCTCCTCGAGCACCCGGTTCGCGCCGCGCGCGATGTCGCCTGGCCTGGCGATTTCCGAGTTGGCGACCAACTCGCGGGGAAAGTAGGAGTCATTGGTGTTGTACGGCTGCCCGTCCACGAAGCGCAGGCGCCGGCGCACCACCGCGAGCTCACCGTCGGCCAGCTCCAGCCGGCTGGCGATCTCCTCGACGGGGGTGACGGTCAGCACCTCGATGAGCTGAGTCGGCTCCCGGCCCTCCTGCGAGACGGCGAAGGCGAAGGCCTCGCGCACCTCTCCCGTCGGCTGGGGCTCCAGCTCGCGTTGCGGATAGATGAGCAGCGGCCGGCGGTCACGGACCACTGTGCCGCGCCGGGGAGTGCGCGTCACGAGCCCCTCATTGACGAGCTCGCCCAGCGCCAGCCGGACGGTGTTGCGGCTCACCCCGTGGTCGTCCATGAGCTGCGCCTCGGTCGGCAACTGCGCTCCGGGACCGAGGACACCGGAGTAGATGGCTTTACGGAGTTCCGAAGCCACCTGCTGATACAGCACCGACCTTGCCACTTTCACCCCTTTTGTTCCAACAATTTAGACGATCTGGTTCTAGCAGGCCACAACCTCTTGACCGAACGGCTCCGACAGCCGCATCATCCATTCGTTGGTACAAATCCATCGAAAAGCCGGTGAGGAGGTGGAGGCCGTGCTGCCGGTCCGCGCGGGTATGCCATACCTGCCCTGGCATGACCCACACGATGCAACACGTTTACTGCGTTACGCGTCGCATCGCCAGGGGTTCAGCCACACCCACCAGCGCGAAGGTCATGGCACGTCCGTGCACTCCGTGCCGACCGAGCCGACCGTGTGGTGCGAAGACGGTCCGTTCGAGTCTCCTCACCCCCTCACCGACTCCGTGCGCGAACCAACGACCCAGGACTCCATCCCTCGCCGGAGTCCTGGAGTCACCGCGCATGGGGCAGGAAGCGCGCCCTGGCGGGTCCCCCACGCCCGCCAGGGCGCGCGATCCTTTCCTCAGGCCCGGCCCGGCGGCCGGTCGGCCGGGCTTGAGCGCCCCCTTCCCGCCTGCGAGGTGGTCTCGGTGCCGGCGCGACACCCCCTGACCTGGTCGCCGAAAGGGTAGGCGGGGGCCGTCGGGCGGCTTACCGTCCAGGTATGCACACACGCTCCAGGTATCTGCTCGACGTGCTGATGACGGAGTTCGGCGATTCGATCAAGCGCGATCCCGCGGCTTTCCGGCGGAAATTTCGGAAGATGGCGGCCTCGCCGTTCGCGTTCTACCGGGGCAGCGCCTGCCTGTTCTACGCCGACCTGACCGACGCGTTCACGGACCGGTCCTACCTCGACCCGGCGACCAGCAGGGTGTGGATCCACGGCGATCTGCACGCGGAGAACTTCGGCACCTACATGAACGCCTCCGGTGTCCTGGTGTTCAACGTCAACGACTTCGACGAGGCGTACGTCGGGCCCTACACCTGGGACCTCAAGCGGTTCGCGGCGAGCGTGGCGCTGCTGGGGTACGCCAAGGCGCTGTCGGACGACGTGATCGGTGCGCTCGTGGCCGGGTTCGGCACCGCGTACCTGGCCGAGCTGACCGGGATCGCGCACGGCGGGGACGACGCGATCGGGTCGCTCACCATCGACACCACCAGCGGCGTGCTGCACCGGGTGCTGCAGACCGCCCGGCTGAGCACCCGGGTGGCGATGCTGGACGTGGAGACCGTGATCGACGCCTACGACCGGCGCTTCGCGATCATGGAGGGGCGTGAGCCCGTCGACCGGGCGACCCGCTCGGCCGTGCTGACGGCGTTCGACGACTACCTGACGACGCTGCCGGGGCAGGCCAACCCGGTCGAGCACGTCATCAAGGACGTGGCGCTGCGCAAGGGGGTGGGCATCGGGTCGGCCGGGCTGCCCTCGTACAACCTGCTGCTGGAGGGACGCTCGCAGGCGCTGGAGAACGACGTGATCCTCTACATGAAGCAGGCGCAGGTGCCGGCGGTGGCGCGGCACATCATGGACGAGAAGGTGTCTGGATATTTCCGGCATCAGGGGCATCGCACCGCCGAGTCCCAGCGGGCGTTGCAGGCCTACGCCGACCCGTGGCTCGGCTACACGATGCTCAACGGCGTCGGCCAGCTCGTGGCCGAGGTCTCGCCCTACTCCGCCGACCTCGACTGGGACGACGTCAACGAGCCCGACGAGCTCCAGTCGATCATGCGGGATCTCGGTCGGGCGGTGGCGCGCATGCACGCGGTGGCCGACGACGAGTCGAGCCACGACCTGGTGGACTTCTCGACCGAGGAGTCGATCGTGGCGGTGGTGCGAGACGACAAGCCCGGCTTTATCGCGATGCTGGTGGATTTCGCCCATCGGTACGGGGCACAGGCCCGGGAAGACCATCGGACGTTCGTCGACCTGTTCCGCAACGGCCGCCTCCCCGGAGTGTGACGGCCGGCGCGTTCGGGCGTGGGAGGAGCCATCGTGAGGCATCTGGTCGGGTTACTCCTGGGCACGGAGCAGGACTGGCCGGCGGCGTTCGAGACCGTGTTGCGACGGCTCGGGCCGGTCAAGGGCGTGGGCGAGTTCGACGTGGAGCGCATCACGATCGAGCCGTTCGACCTGCGTGACTCCCCGCGTCACGATCTGGTGATCGACCGGCTGGCCTACTGGTACTACCACCCGCGCGAGTGGCTCAAGAAGATCGCCATGATGGACGACGTCTACCTGCTGAACAGCCCGTTCACCTTCCAGTCGATGGAGAAGCAAGCCGCCTACTGCGCGATGATGCGGCTCGGGCTCAAGGTCCCCGACACGGTGCTGGTGCCGTACAAGAATCCGCCCGACAACACGCGGTACGCCTACACGGCGGCCCGCTACAACCGCCCGTTCGATCTCGACGAGGTCGCCGACCGGATCGGCTACCCCCTCTTCATGAAGCCGTACGACGGCGGGGCGTGGCGGGGCGTGTCGCTGGTGCGGGACCGGGCCGAGCTGCACCGGGCCTACGACCAGAGCGGCGAGATGCTCATGCATCTGCAGAAGGCCGTCGAGGGGTACGACGTGTTCGCCCGGTCCCTGTCGATCGGGGCGGAGACGATGGTGATGAGGTTCCGGCCGGACGAGCCGATGCACGCCAGGTACGCGGTGGACCACGAGTTCCTGTCACCCGCCCTGGGTGAGGAGGTGGTCACCATCGGCCGGCTGGTGAACGCGTTCTTCCGGTGGGAGTTCAACTCGTGCGAGACGCTGGTCAAGGGCGCCGACGTGCACCCGATCGACTACGCCAACGCCTGCCCGGACGTGGCGCTGACCAGTCTGCACTACTACTTCCCGTGGGCGATCAAGGCGTTGGTGCGGTGGAGCGTGTTCTGCGTGGGCACCGGGCGCAGGCCCCGGCTCGATCTGGACACCCGCGAGTACTTCGCGGTGACCGGCTCGTACGAGGAGCGGCTCGCGGCCTACCGGCGGCTGGCCGACGCCTACTTCGAGACCGACCGCTACCACGACTTCTGCGAGAGCCGGCTGCGGCACCTCGACGAGATCGTGCTTGACTGGGTGGCCGGGCCCGACTTCGACCGGCTCCTGGTCGACACCGTGACGGCCACCTATCCCGCCGCCGAGCGGGATAGGTTCGTGGCGCACTTCCGCGGGCTGCTGGGTCTGTGGGTGAAGGATTCCGGCTAGCGACCGACCAGTCGGTATGGCATGCTCCAGAACATGACTCTGTTCTCGGTGGAAGGCAAGACCGTCGTCGTCACCGGTGGATCCCGGGGCATCGGACGCATGATCGCGGCCGGGTTCGTCGAGGCCGGCGCGACCGTCTACATCTCCGCGCGCAAGACGCCCGAGGTCGAGAAGACCGCCGCCGAGCTCGGCTGCGTCGGCGTGCCCGCCGACCTGTCCACGCCCGAGGGCGTGGCAGCGCTCGTCGCGGCGGTGGACGGCCCCCTGCACGTGCTGGTCAACAACGCGGGCGCCACCTGGGGCGCGCCGCTGGAGGAATATCCCGAGCACGCCTTCGACAAGCTCTGGAACATCAACGTCAAGGGCGTCTTCTACCTCACCCAGAAGTTCCTGCCGCAGCTGCGGGCCGCCGCGAGCGCCGACGACCCGGCGCGGGTGGTCAACGTGGGCTCCATCGACGGCATCAGGGTGCCGTCGATGGAGAACTACGCCTACTCGGCCGCCAAGTCGGGCGTGCACATGCTGACCCGGCATCTGGCCAGGCAGCTCGCGCCGGAGCACATCACGGTCAACGCGATCGCGCCCGGGCCGTTCCCGTCGAAGATGATGGCCTTCGCGCTGGACGACCCGGCGACCCGCGACCTCGTCTCGTCGAGCGTGCCACTCGGCCGCATCGGCCGCCCCGACGACATGGCCGGGGCGGCGATCTTCCTCTCCTCGCGGGCCGGGGCCTACCTCACCGGCACGATCATCCCGGTGGACGGCGGCATCTCCTGCTGACGGACGTGGCCGACGCTCAGATCAGCTCGCGCAGCGCCCTCGCGAGGTTGGCCGGGGCGCTGGGCTCGTAGCGCAGGAACAGGTAGGGCTCGGTCAGCTCCACCTCGATCACCACGGGGCTGCCGTCGGGAAGCCGGACCAGGTCGATCCGCGCGTACAGAAGGGCTTGGGGGATGGCGGCAAGCACCTTCTCGGCGAGCTCGACCTGGTCCGGTGCTGGGGTGCGCGGCTCCGCCCTGACGTGGTCCGCGCCTGATCTCCCCGGTGACAGCATCGGAGTGCGCCGGACCGCGTGACTGAACCGGCGGTTGAAGTAGAGGAGCGAGGTCTCGCCCTCGGACTCGACCATGTCGAGGTAGGGCTGAACCATGGGGGTGCGGCCGCCGGCCTGGAGCAGGGCGGCGTGGGCCTCGGCCCTGGCCCGGTCGGTGGTCCTGATCGTGTCGCGGGCGCCCGCCGAGATCGCGGGCTTGACCACGTATTCGCGCCAGGCCGGCAGGCGCTCGGCCGACCAGTGGGTGGGCACGATCGGCACGCCCAGGTCGCGCAGGTAGGTCTTGTCGGTGTTGGACTCGAGGACCGAGGCCGGGTTGAGCAGCGGGACCCGGCTCTCCACCCGGCGCGCCCAGGCCAGGAAGTCGGACCGGCGATCGAGATAGTCCCAGACCGAACGCACCACCACGGCGTCGTACGCGCTCCAGTCGACCGTGGGGTCGTCCCAGCGCTCGGCACGGCCGTCGAGGCCCGCCTCCCGCCAGGCGGCCAGGGCCGGCTCACGCTCGTCATCATGGGCGTCACGGTCGTCGAATGTCACATATGCACAGATAGCCATCCGGGTGATGGTAGCCGCGGCGCGAATCGAGCCGTGCCGGGCCTGGCCCCTGCACCGGATCCGCGACCTGCCGACCACGTCAGCCCCTTCGCTCGCATCCACGACAACCTTGACCATGAGTTGATCCATGCATCAAGGCCATGGCGATCCTATAGCCAGGCGTTGACGTTCGATCACGATACGTTACCAAAACATTGTTCGGTCGGGTGGACGCTGACAGAGGATGTCAGCGGAACACTCCTAGGGTCGGGCGCGTGATCTACGAGCTACGCCAGTACACGTTGCGGCCCGGACGACGCGAGACCCTGATCGAGCTGTTCGAGAGGGAGTTCGTCGAGTCTCAGGAAGAAGCGGGCATGGGGGTGGTGGCCCAGTTCCGCGACCTGGATGCACCGGACATGTTCTCCTGGATACGGAAATTTCCGGATATGGAGGCTCGGCGGTTGGCCCTCGCCACCTTCTACGGCGGCCCGGTCTGGAAGGCGAACCGCGACGCGGCGAACGACACCATGATCGACTCTGACAACGTCCTGCTCCTGCGTCCCCCGGCCGGGTCCGCCGACCCGTTCCCGGCCGCCGACCGGCCGCCCATCGGCGCCACCGCCCTGCCGCCCGCACACTACGTGGCCACGATCTACCACGTCGGCGAGGGCTTCTCCGCCTTCTTCGCTGGCCATGTCCGGCCCGTGCTGGCCGAGGCCGGGGTGCCCCCGGTCGCCTGCCTGGAGAGCGAGCACGCGGCCAACACCTTCCCCGCCCTGCCGGTGCGCACCGGCGAGAATGTCTTTGTGTGGTTCGCCCGTTTCGACCGCCCCGAGGACGAGCGTGACGTGCCGCTGCCCATGCTGGAGGGCCGGCTGACCGCCGCCCCCCAGCGCCTGCGCCTCGCCCCCACGGCCCGTTCCGCTCTGCGCTGACCCCGGAGCGGCGCCCCGGCCAGCGCTCGGACCACACTGACGGCCCCGGTCAGGGCTCAGAACACGTTGACAGCCCCGGTCAGGGCTCAGAACACGTTGACGGTCCCGGTCAGGGCTCGGGCCCCGTTGATGCCCCGGTCAGGCTCAGATCACGTTGATGCCCCGGTCAGGGCTCAGATCACGTTGATGCCGCGGGCGGCGAGGATGGCGGCGGCCTGGGCGTGGTTGATCGTGGCGCCCGCGAGGGCCCGGACGCGGTCGTCGTCACAGTCGCCGAGGTCGGCGCCGCGCAGGTCGGCCTTGGCGAAGACGGTCTTCAGCAGCCTGGCGCCACGCAGCCGGGAGTCGCTGAACGTGGCCCCGGTGAAGTCGCACCCCGCCAGGTCGGCGTCGTCGAAGCGGACGCCCTCGATGAGCTCGCCCCGCAGCGAGCAGCCGCCGAGGTTGGCCAGGGTCAGGTTGGAGCCGCTGACCCTGAAGCCGGTGCCCCGGGAGCCGGTGAGCGACGCGCCGATCAGCCGGCAGCCGGTGAAGGAGGCGTCGGTCAGCAGCGCCCCGCCGAAGTGCGCGGCGGACAGGTCGACGTCGGTGAACGTCACGTCGACGAGGTCGGCGTCGACGAACCTGATCCCCGTCCCGCCGCCGCCCGAAAAGGAGGCGCCGTCGAGGTCCGCCTTGCGGAAGTCGGTCCGCTCCAGCACGCACGACTCGAAGCGCGCGCCGGCCAGCGAGGCGCCCCACAGGTCGGTCTCGGTGAGGTCGCAGGAGCGGAAGGTGTGGGTCTCGTCCGGCTCCAGCCGATCGGTCAGAGAGGTGTGGGAGAGGTCTTCGCCGTCGAAGTTCACGGTGTCAGAGGCTACCGGTGATCACCTCCGCCGCGGCCAGGCCGCAGACGGGGGCGGAGCCGTAGGTGGCGATGTGCACGGCGCCCAGGTCGGAGCGCTCGGGCAGGCCCATCTCGACCACCACGGCGTCCGGGCGGGCGCTGAGCAGGTGGCGCAGCGCCTCGGTCTGCCACCGGTGGCGGTGCGCGTCGCGGACCGCGATCGCCAGCGGGCGGCCGGCGGCCTCGCCGATCAGCCGCTCGATCTCGGCGCCCGTCGCCTGGCCCGCGGTGAGCCTGGCGACGCGGGTGCCGGGCAGCAGCCGCCGGAGCGGCTCCCCCACACCCCACGGGGTGCGCCTGTCGATGGCCAGGTTCATCTCGGGGGCCAGCTCGATCACCTGCGCCGGGCCGGCGAACGGCAGCACGGCGGCCGTCGACCTGCGGGTGACCCTGATCGCCCGGCGGGCGGCGGCGAGCCCGAGACGGCCGTCCCGGGCGGCGACGCCGCCCGGGCCGCCCGAGCCGCCCGAGGAGGTGGTCCAGGCGGCCAGCTCGCGGACCCTGCGAGCGGCGTCGGCCAGACGCTCCTCGGGCAGCAGCCCCTGGGTGACGGCGGCGGCGATCGCGTCGCGCACCTCGGCCGCGGTCGTCTCGCCGGCGCGCTCTCCGCCGACGCAGACGGCGTCGGCCCCGGCGGCGATGGCGCGGGCGGACGCGCCGCCGATGCCGTGACGGCCCGAGACCGCCGCCATCTCGATCCCGTCGGTGACGATCACACCGTCGAAGCCGAGTTCCTCACGGAGCAGGCCGGTGAGCACCTTGGGGCTGAGCGTGGCGGGCAGTCCGGCGTCGTACGCGGGCACCAGCAGGTGGCCGGTCATGATCGCTCTGACGCCTTCCCTGATCGCCTCCCGGAACGGGTGCAGCGCGTCCTCGATCCCGCCGGTGGAGACGACCGGGACGCCGTGGTGGGAGTCGACCGAGGTGTCGCCGTGGCCGGGGAAGTGCTTGGCGCAGGCGGCCACGCCGGCCGACTGGAGGCCGCGGACGAAGGCCCTGGTGTGCCGGGCGACGAGCGCCGGGTCGGCGCCGAAGGCGCGCAGGCCGATGACGGGGTTGTCCGGATTGGAGTTCACGTCGGCGGAAGGGGCGAAGTCGATGGTGATCCCGGCCGCGGCGAGCTCGTCGCCCAGGTCCCTGGCGAGCGCCTCGGTCAGCGCCACGTCGTCCACGACGCCGAGGGCGTGGCCGCCGGGGCGGCTGCTGCCGGTGGCCACCTCCAGCCTGGTCACCTCGCCCGTCTCCTCGTCGGTGCCGATCAGGGCGCCGGGGTTCTCCGCCCGGAGCTCGGCCGTCAGGTCCGCCACCTGGGCGGGGCCGGTGATGTTGCGGGAGAACAGGACGACGCCAGCCAGCCCGTCGCCGAGCCGTCGGCGGAGCCAGTCGGGAGGCGTCGTCCCCTCGAAGCCGGGGAGGAGCACGGCGTCGGCCAGGCGAAGGAGGTCACCGCTCGTGGGCATGCCTCGCAATCTAATAGTAAAGTTTCCTATTTGCTAGGGCCCGGCCCCTCCGGCTCGCGCGTACCCGTTCAGCAAGCGCTTGGTAGAGCCCGGAACACCGGGTGAGCTGGAACACTTCGGTGAACAAGCGATTGTCCGAGGGCTCATAATGGGAACGTGACCACGCGAAAGAACTCCGGCTCCGCCACCACGAAGCGCCGGCGCGCGAGCTCCACGGGGCCGGCCTCCGAGCGGCGTGACCACCTCGTCAAGCTGGCCGCGGAGCTCTTCGCCCGTAAGGGCTTCCAGGCCACGACCGTGCGCAACATCGCCGACGAGGCCGGCATTCTGTCCGGAAGCCTCTACCACCACTTCGACTCCAAGGAGTCGATCGTGGACGAGGTGCTGTCGACCTTCCTCGATGATCTCATCGCCCGCTACCGCACCGCGCTCGAGTCGGGCTCCGACCCGCGCACCGTGCTGTCGGAGATGGTACGCATCGGCTTCGGCACCCTTGAGCCCCACCGCGCCGCGATCACCGTGATGCAGAACGACTGGAACTACCTGCGGCAGTTCGAGCGGTTCAACTACCTGGTCAAGGCCGAGGACGAGGTCGAGCAGATGTGGGTCGCGCAGATCAAGGCGGGCCAGGCGGCCGGGCAGTTCCGGGCCGACGTCGACGCCAAGCTGACCTACCGGCTGATCCGCGACACGATCTGGGTCGCGGTGCGCTGGTTCCGCCCAGGCGGGCGGCTCAACACGACCGGGCTGGCCGAGCACTACATCACCGTGCTCTTCGACGGCCTCGCCACCGGCGAGCGGACCAGCCAGCGGGCATGAGCCTCGGCGAGAAGGTGCGGCTGGCACTGCGGGAGGCGGCGGAGCCCGGCAAGGCCGCCGCGATGCAGGCGTACATGAAGTCCCCGATGCCCTTTCTCGGTGTGCAGGCCGGGCCCCGGCGGGCCGCGCTCAGGCGGGTCTTCGCCGGCCACCGCCTCGCCACCGCGCCCGAGTGGCGCCGGGCGGTGCTGGAGCTGTGGCGTGAGGCCGAATACCGCGAGGAGCGCTACGCGGCCGTGGAGCTGAGCGGCCACCGCCACTACCGCGAGTTCCAGACCCTCTACACGGTGCCGATGTACGAGGAGATGATCGTCACGGGCGCCTGGTGGGACCTCGTCGACGAGCTGGCCACCCATCGGATCGGCGGGCTGCTGACCGCGTTCCCCGACTCCATGCGGCCGCTGCTGCTGGAGTGGGCGCACGACCGCGACCTGTGGAAGCGGCGCACCGCGATCCTGAGCCAGAACCGCTTCAAGGCCCGCACCGACACCGCGCTGCTCTACGCGTGCATCGAGCCGAGCCTGTCCGACAACGACTTCTTCGCCCGCAAGGCGATCGGCTGGGCGCTGCGCGAGTACGCCAAGACCGACCCGGGTGAGGTGGTCCGCTACGTGCGGGCCAAGGGCCTGTCGGGGCTGAGCCGGCGTGAGGCGCTGAAGAACGTCCCCGTCACCTAGTCCACAACGCCTCCTGCACGGCCTGTACGAGCGCCATCAGCTCAGGGGTGACACGCTCCCTCGACCAGGCCAGCGCGTAGGTGATGCGCAGGTCGCCCGCGTCGAACGGGACGAACCGGATGTCGTCGCGGCGCACGGCCCTGACCAGCAGCTGCGGGCTCGGCAGCAGCCCGGCGCCCGCTGCCACAAGGTCGAGCGCGGCGCCGAAATCGTCGTCGGCGACCACGCGCGGGCGGCCGGGCAGCCCGGTCCACGACCTGCCCGGCGTCAGCAGCACCTGTCCGGTCAGGTCGTCGGGTGCGACGCGGGCCCTGGCCCACAGCGGATGCCCGGCCGGGACGGCCAGGTGGTCGATCGTGATGTGGAACCTGGCCGCCGTGCCGAACGGCGCGGGCGCCGGGGTGGCCAGGATGGCCGCCGACACCTCTCCGCGCGTCAGGGCGGCCGAGGCGTCCCCTCGTCCGGCCGGGCGCAGCTCCACGCCGATGGCCGGGGCGCGACCGGCCAGCCGCCTGGCGATCCGCGCGGCGAGCGGGCCGATGAGCGGTGGATAAGCGAGATGAATGAGCGGCCGGGTCAGCCGGGCCGCTTCCGAGGAGAACTCGGCCGCCGCCTCCAGCAGCCGATCGGCGTACGACAGCAGGGTCCTGCCCTCGGCGGTGAGCCGCACCTGACGGGCGGTCCGCTCGAAAAGCCGGACGCCGGTGGCCCGTTCGAGCCGGGAGACGGCCTGGCTGACGGCCGGTTGCGACATGCCCAGGTCGGCGGCGGCCCGCGAGAAGCTGAGCCGGGCGGCCACGCCGGCGAAGCACTGGATCTCCCTGAGCATAAGCGTCACGAATAGATGATGCCCGAGCTCGACGAGGCCGTGCAGGATGCCTCCGATCCACCGCCTATCGAGGGAGCATCACGATGTCCCGTTCACCGTCCCCTTCGCTGTCCCCTTCGCCGTCCCGTTTTCCGCGCTCCACCGTGCTCGGCTATCCGCGGATCGGCCCGCGCAGGGAGCTGAAACGGGCCCTGGAGGCCTACTGGGACGGCCGTGGCAGCCGCGCGGAGCTGGAGGCGGTAGGGGCCGCGATCCGCGAACGGACCTGGACCCGGCTCGCCGAGCTGGGACTGGAGGGGTTGCCGTCCAACACGTTCTCGCTCTACGACCAGGTGCTGGACACGTCGGTGCTGCTCGGCGCGGTGCCGGAGCGCTATCAGGCGGCCGAGGACCCCTACTTCGCCATGGCCAGGGGCACCGACGGGCTGGCACCGCTGCGGATGACGAAGTGGTTCGACACCAACTACCACTACATCGTGCCGGAGGTCGGACCGGACACCGCGTTCGAGCTGGACGCCGCCAAGCCGCTCGCCGAGCTGCGGCAGGCCCGCGAGCTGGGGTTCGAGACGCGGCCGGTGGTCATCGGGCCCGTGACGTTCCTGCTGCTGGCCTCCGCGCTGGACCGCCTCGACGACGTGCTCCCCTGCTACGAGGAGCTGCTCGCCCTGCTGGCCGCCGAGGGCGTCACCTGGGTACAGCTCGACGAGCCGGCGCTGGTCGCGGACCTGACGCCCGAGGAGCTGGCCGCCGTGCGGACCGCCTACGAGCGGCTCGGAGCGCGGAGCGCCCGGCCGGGACTGTTCGTCGCCTCCTACTTCGGCCACCTGGGCGAGGCGCTGCCGGTCCTCGCCGCCACCCCGGTGGAGGCGATCGGGGTGGACCTGGTGCGCGGCGGTCTCGACGGGCTCGGGGCGCTGGCCGGCAAGACGGTCGTGGCGGGGGTCGTGTCCGGACGCGACGTGTGGCGGACGCCTCCGGAGCGGGCCGCCCGCCTGCTGTCGGCCGTGCGGGAGCAGGCCGGGCGGGTGGTGGTCAGCACCTCCTGCTCGCTGCTGCACGTGCCGTACGACGTGGAGGCCGAGCCGGACCTGGACTCCGGGCTGAAGGCGCGGCTGGCGTTCGCCGAGCAGAAGGTCGCCGAGGTGGTGGAGCTGGCCCATACCGGCTTGGAGGACGGGGAGCGGGTCGCGCGGCCCCGGCCGGACACCGGAACGCTTGCCCGGCCGGACGCCGGGCCGCTCTCCGGGCCGCTGTCCGGGCCGCTGTCGCGGCCGCCCGCTGAGCCGGTCGTGGGCGGCGGGCGCGCGCCGTACGCGGTGCGGGCCGCGGCGCAGGCCGCGCACCTGCGCCTGCCCCTGCTGCCGACCACCACCATCGGGTCGTTCCCGCAGACCGGCGAGCTGCGTGAGGCCCGCGCGGCCGCGGTGGCGGGCAGGCTGAGCGCCGCTGACTACGAACGGCGGGTGGAGGGCGAGATCGAGCGGGTCATCCGGGCGCAGGAGCGGCTCGGGCTCGACGTCCTCGTGCACGGCGAGCCGGAGCGCAACGACATGGTCCAGTACTTCGCGGAGCACCTCGACGGCTTCGCGGTCACCAGGAACGGCTGGGTCCAGTCGTACGGCTCGCGCTGCACCCGGCCGCCCATCCTGCACGGCGACGTGAGCCGTCCCGAGCCCATCACCGTGCGGTGGGCCCGTTACGCCCGCTCGCTCACGGACCGGCCGGTCAAGGGCATGCTCACCGGGCCGGTGACGATCGTCGCCTGGTCGTTCGCGCGGGACGACCTGCCACTGCGTGACGTGGTGTTCCAGGTGGCCGACGCGGTGCGGGAGGAGGTGCGCGACCTGGAGGCGGCCGGTGTCCCGATCATCCAGGTGGACGAGCCCGCGCTGCGCGAGCTGCTGCCGTTGCGCGAGGCCGCGCGGGCCGGCTACCTGGAGTGGGCCGTGGCGGCCTACCGGCGAGCCACCTCCGGCGCGGGCGACCGCACCCAGATCCACACGCACCTGTGCTATTCCGACGCCGACCAGATCCTGGACGCCATCGACGGCCTCGACGCCGACGTCACCACGATCGAATCGGCCCGTTCGGGGGCCCGGCTGCTCGGCTCGGTCGGCACGTTCGAACGCGGGCTCGGTCCCGGTGTCTACGACATCCACTCGCCGCGGGTGCCCGGCGTCGACGAGGTCGAGCGGCTGCTGCGCGCGGCGCTGCGGACGCTGCCGGCCGAGCGGGTCTGGGTCAACCCGGACTGCGGGCTGAAGACGCGGACGTACGAGCAGGTCGAGGCGGCGCTGGCCAACATGGCCACGGCCACACGGCGGCTGCGCGACGAACTCGCCGGCGCGGGCCGCTGAGCGGGCGGCACTCCGGCCGCACGAGTGCACGGGCGCGCCGGGTGAGCCGGCGCGTCCGGGCCCGGCGAACCGGCCCAATGAAAGCGGCCGGGCGAACGGGTTAGGCGAAGGTGTGCGCGAGGTGGGCGAGGGCCGCGTCGGCGTAGTGGCGCGGGCCCGTGCTGAGCCCGTAGGCGAGGTCCTCGATCAGGGCGCACCGGGCGTAGAACAGCACGCGGGCCCGGCCGGCGTCGTCGAGGCGGCCGTCGTAGTGGAACAGTGTCCGCTCGAACACCTCGGGGCCGAGGTCGCGGTAGATGAGGGCGAAGTCGTGGGCCGGGTCGGTCACCGCGGCGTCGGTCCAGTCGATGACGCCCGTCAGCTCGCCGCTCGCGGGGTCGGCCAGCAGGTGCTCGGCGCCCAGGTCGTTGTGGCAGAAGCGCGGCGACGTGGGCTCGGGCGGCGGCGCCGCGCCGAGGAAGCTCTCGATCAGCGGCCGGTGCCGCTCGGGGACGTGCGCCGCGACGTCGAGGTATTCGAGCTCGGCGTCGTGGAGCAGGGTCGGCGCGGGATAGGCGTCGAGCGGCGCGAGGTCGAGCATCGTGCCCGGCTCGGCACCGTGCAGGGCGCTGAGAAAGCCGCCCAGCGGCTCGGCGAGCCGCGCTGGCTCGGCCACCGGGTGCCGGTCGAGGGACCGGCCGGGCAGCTTGGCGTAGGCGATCACCGCCGCCTCGGGGTCGATGAACACCACCTCGGGCACCGGGAGCGTGGACAGCTCGGCGACGACGGCCAGCAACTCGGCCTCACGCCGGGTCGCCTCCGGGTCGGCCGCCCGGCCATGCCGGACGATGAGCTCGCCGTTGACCTCGTACACCACGTTGTCGAGGCCGCGACCGGACTCGGCAAGGCTGCGCACCTCGTAGTGGGGAAGATGGCGGGACAGCAGAGCGTGGATGTCGCCGATCACACCGGCAGCCTAGGCCCGCTCGGGCCGGGACGCGAACGCCCGGCCCAGGCGGCTACTTGAGGGCGCCGGCCGTCAGACCGGACTGGATCTGACGCTGGAAGACCGTGTAGACGACCAGCATGGGCAGGATCGCCAGGGTCAGCGCGGCGAACAGGGCGGCCCAGTCCTGGTCGTAGCCCGCGGCGGTCGAGATGTCGGCGATGCCCTGCGTGAGCACCCACTTGTCGCGCTCCTGCAGCAGCACCAGGGGTAGTTGGTACTGGTTCCACTGGCCCAGGATGTTGAAGATGGTGATGCTCACCATGCCGGGCCGGGCCATCGGCAGCATGATCTGGAAGAAGACCCGCGTGTGCGAGGCGCCGTCGACCAGGGCCGCCTCCGCCACCGCCTGCGGCAGCGTACGGAAGAACGCCGCCAGGAAGAACACCGTGAACGGCATCGAGTAGGCGATGTAGACGAGCACCAGCCCCGCGTGCGTGTTGAGCCCGATGAACGGCCCGACCAGCGGCACGTTGCCCATGTTCTGCACCACGAAGAAGAGCGGCGTCAGCGCCAGGTAGACGGGGAAGGCCAGCCCCGACACGAACAGCAGGTAGACCGCCCGGTTGCCGCGGAACTCGTAGCGGGCCAGCACGTACGCCGCCATGGAGCCGAGCAGCATGGTGCCGAAGGTGCCGAACCCGACCACGACGACGCTGTTGAGCATGTACTGGCCGATGTGCGCCTGTTCCCAGGCCCGGGCGAAGTTGTCCCACTGGAGGGTCGCGGGCAGCGACCAGGCGTCGCCGAAGATCTCGTCCTCGCTCTTGACCGAGGCGAGGAACGTCCACAGGATCGGCACCACGGTCAGCACGGTCCACAGCAGCAGCGCCAGGTGCGACAGCGCCGCCATCGGCCCGAGCCGCCGCCTGCCCTCGCGCCGGGCCAGCCGGCGGGAGTTGGCGACCGTCCAGGAGGTCGTCGTCGTCATCTCTCGTACGTCATCTCTAGTACGTCATCTCTAGTACTCGATTCGTTCGCGGCGGGACAGGCGCAGCGAGAGGATCGTGAAGCCGATGGTGAAGAAGAACATCACCACGCCCAGTGCCGAGGCGTAGCCGAAGCGGAAGTAGTGGAAGGCGTTGCGGTAGATCTCGGCGGCCATGACCGTGGTGGAGAAGTCGGGGCCGCCGTGCTGGTCGGTCATCACCCACACGATCGCGAACACGTCCAGCGCCAGGATGCCGAGGTAGACCCACGCCACCTGGATCGTGTCCCAGAGCAGCGGCAGCGTGACGCGGACGAACATGCTCACCCGCCCCGCCCCGTCGATCTGCGCCGCCTCGAACATGTCGCGCGGGATGGAGGCGAGCCCGGCGGAGAACAGCACCACGTAGAAGCCGACCGCCTGCCAGAGCATGACGCCGAGCACCGACCAGAACGCCACGTCCGGATCGGACAGGAAGCCCACCGGCCTGGCGCCGAGCGCCATCAGCGGACCGTTGAGCATGCCGCTGCCGTCGGGCCTGAACACCTGCTGGAACAGCACCGCGACCACCGCGACGGCCAGCACGTGCGGGAAGAAGAACACCACCCGGTAGAACTTCGACCCGGCGACGCCGCCCACGCCCCGCCCGTTGCCCACGTTCAGGAGGAAGGCGAAGAACAGGGCGATGACGATCGTCAGCAGCGGCAGCAGCACGAGCAGCGCCAGGTTGTGCGTGACCGCCTTCCAGAAGATCCCGTCAGAGAACAGCCGGACGAAGTTGTCCAGCCCGACGAACTCCGGCGTGGCGGACACGCCCCGCCAGTCGGTCATGGCGATGTAGAACGCCTGGACGTACGGCGAGATGACGTAGACCAGGTAGAGCGTCACCGGAGCCGCCAGGAAGGCGAAGAGGAACAGACTCCGCCGGTGAGCGTTGTACATCAGCGCCTGAACTTCTTGATCGAGGAGTCGTTCTTGATCTCGTCGGCCTTCTTCTGCAGGCGTTCGAGGTACTTGTCCGGGGTGAGCCCGCCGCTCATCAACTGGCCGGTGGCGGCCATCGCCTCGTCCTTGAGCTGCGCGTACCACGTCTGCCAGCGGTAGGTGACGGTGTTGGCGCCCGCCTCGGTCATCGCCTTGGAGGCGCTGGCGGCGCCGGGTGAGAGCTGCCTGCCCTCGCCCGCGCCCTTGACCACCGAGACGGTCTTGACCAGCTCGCTGAAGTCGCCGGCCGCCTTCTTCGACAGCATGGCCCGGAGGTACTCCATGCCGGCCCGCGGGTTGGCGCCCTTGGACGGGACGATGAAGTTCTCGCCGGGCGTGGTGTGCAGTGTGCCGTACGGCAGCTTGTCGGAGCCGGTGACGTCGGGCAGCGGGAACATCCCGTACTCGAAGTCGTCGGGGGTGGTGGTCTTCTGCTCGTTCTCCAGCCACGACCCCGACGGCAGCATGGCGACCTTGTACTTGTTCTGAGCGGTCTGGGTCTGCACGTGGTCGAGCCCGGCGGTGCCCTCCATCAGGTACTTGGCGCCGATCTCGGCCCAGGCGGCGGCGGCCGCCTTCATCGGCTCGGCGGTCCAGGCGCCGTCTTCGAGGTTGTCGAGGTTCACCAGCACCTCGTTGCCGCCGATCTTGGCCGCCATGGTGAGCAGCGGCTCGTACAGGTACTGCGGGTGCTTGCCGGCGTAGGTGAACGGCGCCATCTTGCCGGACTTCTTGATCGTTTCGTTGAGCTTGAGGAACTCGTCCCAGGTCCTGGGCACCTCCCAGCCGTTGTCGCGGAAGACCTTCTGGGAGTACCAGATGCCGAAGATGTAGTTGACGTAGCCCAGCACGCTGAACTTGCCGTCGTAGGTGCCGAGCTCGACGACGGCCGGATCGATGGTGTCGCGGACCTTGGTGGCGGGGTCGTCCCAGGAGGGCGCGTCGAGCAGCGGCGTGAGGTCCTGCAGTTGGCCGTCCTGGGCGAGCGCGCCGAAGTCCATGGCGTTGGCGCCGGAGTTGTCGATCACGTCGGGCGGGTTGCCGCCGGCGAACCTCGGTTGCAGGACCTTGGTGATCTCCTTGGTGGAGTTGTGCTTGATCTCGACACCCGGATACTTCGCCTTGAACAGTGGCTGGTGGATGTTCTTGGCGTAGTCCTGGCCGAACCCGCCGTCGAAGATCCACACCTCCAGCGGCTTGTCGCCGGGGACGCCGAGCGGGTTGGCGGCGCTGGTCGCGGCCGGCGCGGCCGAGGACGCGGTGGGCTTGGCCGCCGGGGTGGCGCAGGCGGCGAGCGCTCCCGCGACGGGCGCCAGTGCTGCGGCTCGGAGAAGGTCACGCCGGGTGATGCGGGGGGTGTGCGGCATTATGTCTACTCCTGACTATTCATGCTCCACGTCTGATGCGCCCTGCGTAACGGCTCTCCAGGGCTCTGTTGTGCTCGTCGCCGCCCGCCACGTTGGCCGACAGGTAGACGGGCGGTGTCTCACCCAGCGCCACCAGCCGGTCCACGGCCTCGGTGACCACCATCTGCGCGAGCAGCGCCGAGGTGATCGTCGAGACCGCGCCGTAGCCGCCGCCACCGGGCAGTTCGAGGAGGGAGTCCCCGTACGGGGCTCCGTTGTCCAGCACGACGTCGGCCAGGTCGAGCAGCTTGCCGCCGGACGGATGCCGCGAGGTCATCCGCGTGCTGTGCGCGACCGAGGTCAGCGCGATCAGGGCGTGGCCGCGCTCCTTGACGATCGTGGCCAGTTCGACGACGGCGCCGTTGACGCCCGAGCTGGAGACCAGGACGAACACGTCCTGCGGCTCGACGGGCGCCAGGGCGTAGATCTGGTGGGCGATCGCCGGGTCACGTTCGAGCTCGGGGGTGAGCACGCTCGGCGGCTGCCCGCCGTACAGGACGAGGTCGCGCGGGGTGAGCCGGTTGCTGGGCACGAGCCCCCCGGCGCGGCCGGCGATCTCCATGGCGATGGCCTCGGAGTGGCCGGAGCCGAAGGCGTTGACCACGCCGTCCGCGCGGAGCGAGGCGACGATCAGCTCGGCGGCCCGCCCCACCCCCTCCGACTGGGTCTGCGAGACCTGGCGGGCCAACTCCAGGGCCTTGGTCGCGTACGTCAATTCAGCCTCTCTCCACCCGATGGCTTTCCACGGCGCTGATCGTCAGCTCGAACGCCTCGTTGGTGCGCTCGTAGGTGCGCTGGGCCACCGCCACGTAGACGGCGTCGAGCACGAACAGCTGCGAATGGACGGCGGCCAGCCCGCCGAGCCGGAACGTCGTCTCCCGGCTGGCCGTCGTCAGCACCAGGTCGGCCAGCTCGGCCAGCGGCGAGCGGGCGAAGGAGGTGACGGCGACCGTGGTGGCGCCGTGTCCGCCGGCCTCGGCCAGCGCCTCCATGACCTCGCGGGTGCGGCCCCGGTGGCTGATGCCGATGGCGATGTCACCCGGGCCGAGCAGCGCGGCGTCGGACAGCGCCACGTGCGCGTCGCCGGCGCTCCAGCCGGGGATGCCGATGCGGCGCAGCCGTCCTTCGAGCATGGTGGCGACGTTACCGCTGGTGGAGACGCCGACGAGGAGCACTCTGCGCGCCGCGACGATCGCGTCGGCAACCTGGGCGACGATCTCGGAGTCGAGCTGGGCGGCGGTGTCCTGGATCAGCCGGGCGTCGGCCGCCGCCATCACCTCGATGGCCGACTCCAGCGGGTCGTCGGGGCCGATCTCGTGGCCGACGCCCGCTCCCCAGCCGGCCTGGGCGGCCCTGCCGGTCTCGGTGGCGATCGCCACGCGGAGCTCCGCGTAGCCGGAGAAGCCGAACGCCCGGCAGAACCTGGTCACGGTCGCGGGCGAACTGCCCGCCCGCTCGGCCAGGGCGATGATCGTCGAGCGCGCGGCCTCGGCGGGGTCACCGAGGATCACCTCCCCGACCCTGCGCAGCGCCTCCGGCAGACCCGGCAGCTCGGTCTCGATGCGCCCGAGGGCTCCTGAGCTCACGAATATTCCTTCCGGACACCCGGCATTGCAGCGAAAATTATTCTTGCAACTCGATCACGTCAAGACCCACAATCGGTCCGTGACTCATTCGCCGCTGGTCGTCGGGGTCGACGCCGGAGCCACCTCCACCCGGGTCTCGATCCACACCCTCGACGGCACCCGGGTCGGCTACGCCAGGGCCGGAGCGGGCAATCCGAGCGCCCACGGCCTGGCCAGAGCGGTGGCCGCCATCGGCGCGGCCCTGGAGGAGGCCTTGGGCTCCCTCGACGGCTCCCGGGTCGTCGCCTCCCTGGCGGGCGTGGCGGGCAAGGTCGACGAGCTGGCGCCCGAGCTGGCGCGGATCTGGGCCGGGCACGGTGTTCCCGGCGGGCCGGAGGTCGCGGGTGACGTGGCCATCGCCTACGTCGCGGGCTCGCCCGAGCCGTGCGGCTCGCTGCTGCTGTCGGGCACCGGCGCGGTGGCGGCCCGGATCGTCGGCCACCAGCAGGACGTGATCGCCGACGGGCTCGGCTGGCTGCTCGGCGACGAGGGGTCGGGCTTCTGGATCGGCCGCGCCGCCGCCAAGGCCGTCGTGGCCGCCCTCGACCGGGCCGAGCCCGAGGGGCTGCTCGCCACCCTGGTGCTGGACCACTTCCTCGGCGCGGAGCGCGGCCCCTCACCGCGTCAGAGCGCGGACCGGCTGGTACGCCTCGCCCAGGCCGACCACATGCGGCTGGCCGCGCTGGCGGCGCCGGTGAGCCAGGCCGCGACGGCGGGCGACCCGGTGGCGCTGGCGATCGCCCGCCGGGCGGCCGGGCACCTGGTGACCACCGTCCGCAGGGTGCACGTGTCGGGCCCCGTGGTGCTCGCCGGGAGCGTGCTGACCAGCGAGGGCCCGGTGCGCCGAGCGGTGCGCGAGCTGCTGGCGGGCGAGACCGTGACGACGGCGCGTGACGCGGCGGGCGCGGCCGCCTGGCTGGCCGCCCGTCCCCTGCTGCCGGAGGACCGGGCCCGCGACCTGCACCCGAGGTTCACCGCCGCCCCCTGACCACCCCGCCATGGTCATCTTCCTGCGAAATCCGTTGCGCACTCGTACGATCACGGTACGCGGATCGAGGCGCTGATCGAGGAGATCGGCGCCATCGCGCCGCGTCCCGGATGGGTCCGCGACGCGTTGCGGGCCGTGCCCCGTCACCGGTTCATCACGCCCGTCGGTCAGGCCCACGACGAGGGCGTGCGCCTCATCGACCGGGAGGCCGACCCCGACGACGGGTGGGACGCCGTCTACTCCGACACCGGCATCGTCACCCAGTTGGACGACGGCGACACCGACGTCAGGAGGGCCGCCGGCGACTACACCTCCTCGGCCTCCCAGCCCAGCATGGTGGCCGACCTGCTGCGGTGGCTGGATCCCGAGCCCGGCCACCGCGTGCTGGAGGTCGGCACCGGCTGGACCTGTGTCCTGCTGTCCCACCTGGTCGGCGAGGGCGGCGTGACCTCGGTCGAGGTCGATCCCGCGGTGGCGGGGCAGGCGGCCGGCAACCTGCGCGAGGCAGGCGTCCACCCGCACCTGATCGTCGGTGACGGGGCGGCCGGCTGCCCGGAGCGCGCCCCCTTCGACAGGGTCCACGTCACCTGCGGCGTCCGGGTGTAACTGGACGAGCCGGGGAGGCTCCTGGAGCCTTCCGGCGAAATATCGTCACCCAAGGGCAACTGAACCGCTTCGCGATGGATATCCCGTTCGCGGCCGGGAGGTGCGATCATCCGATAGCCCGCGCCTATCACCGGAGAAGGTGAGCGATGGATCTACGGCACGTACGGTACGCCATCGCGATCGCCCGCGCGGGCAGCCTGCGCCGCGCCGCCGCGGTGCTCCACATCGCCCAGCCCACCCTGTCCGAGCAGCTCAGAGCGCTGGAGAAGGAGATCGGTGTGGAGCTGTTCTCCCGCTCCTCCAGCGGCGTGCGGCTGACCGAGGCGGGCGAGGTCTTCCTGGCCCAGGCGACCATCGCGGTCGACGCGTTCGAGCGGGCCGTCACCGCCGCGCGCGGCAAGGGCCAGACCATCCGCCTGGGCGTGGCCGACGGTCTGGGCGACGTGGTCGCCCGGCTGCTGTCGCAGCTCCAGGGCTCGCGGCTGCGCGTCGCCCCGATGGGCACGGCCGAGCAGATCGTCTCCATCATGGACGGCACGCTGCAGGCGGGGCTCGGCTACGCCCCCGGCTCGCTGCCGCGCGGCGTCGCCCGGATGCTCATCCGCCGCTATGCCGTGCACGCCCTCCTCCCCCGTGACCACGAGCTGTCCGGGCGGGAGTCGCTGCACCTGGCGGACCTCGCCTCGGAGCCGCTGGTCATGCCCGACTCGGAGGCGGTCGCGGGCGCGCGCCGCTACCTGGAGGGCTTCGTACGGCACGGTCTGCATCCCCGCCTCGGCCCGTCGGCGGCCGGGCACGACGCGGCCATCGCGATGGTCGGGTCGGGCGCCGGCTACACGCTCAGCATCCGGGAGGTCACTCCCGTGCCGGAACACCTGGTGTTCGTCCCGATCGCGGAGGACATGCCGCCCATCGAGGTGGTCTTCCTGTGGAACCGGCAGGCCGACGTGCACGACCTGACACATGCCGCCCGCCACCTGGCCCGCTCTGGATAGCCTTATTATCTAGCGATGCGCATCTCGGAGCTGAGCACCCGGACGGGCGTGGCCATACCCACGATCAAGTACTACCTCCGCGAGGGCCTGCTGCACTCCGGCGAGCAGGTCGCCGCCACCCGGGCGGAGTACGACGACTCCCACCTGCGCAGGCTCCGGTTGATCAGAGCGCTCCTGGAGGTGGGGCGGCTTCCGGTGGCCGCCATCAAGAAGATCATCGAGGCGGTGGAGGACGAGTCGCTGCCGGTCCACAACCTGCTCGGCACCGCCCAGTACGCCCTCGGCCCGGTCGTCGAGCCCGAGCCCGGAGCCGAGTGGCAGGCCGCCCGCGCCCAGGTGGACCGGCTCATCGAGGAGCGGGGCTGGAGTGTCGCCGCCGAGGCCCCCGCCCGGAACGAGCTCACCCAGACCCTCGTCCGGCTGCGCCAGCTGGGCCTGTCCACCGACCTGACGCCCTACGCCGCGGCGGCCCAGCGGCTGGTCTCGGAGGTGGAGATGGACACGATCCCGTTCGACGGGCCCCGCGAGACGGCGGTCGAGGCGATGGTGCTCGGCACGGTGCTGTTCGGCAGGGCGTTCGACACGCTGCGCCGCCTGGCCCACGAGTCGGAGTCGGCCCACCGGCTCCTCCTTCGGCCGCCCCCTTCGTAGGAGGCCGCAGCGGTTCGGACGAGGGTTTCCCTGCTGTTCGGCGCTGCTGTTCGGCGCTCTACCGAGGAGCGAGCACCGCCTTGGTGCTCTTCAGCCGGCGGCCAGTCGCTCCAGCGCCGGCAGGCCAGGCAGTTCCTGCTCTGCGTCCCTGAGGATGCGTCCCGCACGGGCATCCTCCGCCTGCCCCGCCCAATGCCGCAGCGCCCGCAGCGGCGTGAGCCCGTTGGCCTTCGCCCAACGCAGCCGCTGCACCCAGGCCACTCCGGCGTTGGCGCCGACGTCACCGGCGTCGGCACGCGCCACATACCGCGCCGCGTCATCGGTGAGCGCCGCCCATAGATAGCCGACGACCACGTCACCCGTAATCACCGAAACGAACCGAACGGCGGACTCGGTCGTCCGCGAATAGCTCTCAGGCGCCCACACCGTCTGGAATTCCGGCTCATCATGCAGAGACATCTTGTTCCTCCCAACGGTCAGCCTCAGCCGTCAAAGTCCTCAGGGAGCATCTGAGCGTAGATGCGCCAGTGATCCCCCTGCTTGACCACGTCTTCGGCCAACCATGGCAGGCCGCTACCGAGCAGCAGCTCGAATTCGCGGCTCGAGACGAGCGGCTCAAGGTAGATCGCCGGCGTACCTTCGGGCAATCGGAGATGGAGAAGTGCCGGACGCGACGCGGATGTCGGCCTCTCCTCGCCGAGGTACGTCGACTGGAATCCCTTGGCGCGCTGGACCGTGCCCGGCAAATCCTCGACGGGCACGGTGAAGGGATCGCCGGCCAGGTCTATCCAACGGAGGACGTCGATCATCTCGGGTACCGGCCGTAGACGCGTCGCCTCGTTGATCAAATTTATGTTCTTTTCGGTGTGGGCACGAATCAGCGCGCGCCCCTCCGGCAGCCGTGAGAGGTACTCCCTTTCGGTGAGGAAATACTCGGGATCGCGCAGCAAACCATTGATCCGTGTAAAGCCGTTCTGGCTGTACATCCAGAGCGCCCGCCTGAGCGGCGCCGGCAGGTCGTCGATAACGGGCCTCCAGATGGCGTCGCCGAACGACGGGCTGACGAGGCGAGCGCCGATGGGCTCGGCCAACGGCGCAGATCTGGCTGGTGCGGTGTGGGCCGTTTCCGGCGTCACCAGGGGCGTCTCGGGGCCGGGCTGCCGGGTTTCCCCGGTCGGCCCTGCGGGGAGGGGCTCGGCATCCGGGGTCACCTCCGTCGGCGAGCGGCTTCCTGCCGGATCAGTGGTGCCGTCTGAGTGGTTCACGCCGCCGTGTGAATCCTCCTGAACGCCGAAGCGTTCCATGAGGTCGAGGCGCCGGGCTTTGAGTGTGGCCTTCAGATAAGCGGCCTCCTCGGCGGGGAAGCCCTTGTTGTCCACCAGTTCGTCGATCCGGTGCTCACTGACCCTCGCGACCTTTTGCACACCGGTCCGGATATCCGCGTCGGTGACGTGCTGGAAGACCGCCCTGGCCTGTGGATTCCTGTGGGAATACCGCAAGGAGTCGATCTCACCGACAAGGCCGGCGAACCTTTCGCCCTTCGGCTCGCCTCGAGCGCGGAACAGGAGTCCGCCACCGCCGTCGATCCGCATCTTCCCGTCCGGGGTGTTCAAGATGTTGTCGTAGGCGCGCCCGATCGTGTCCCAGTTCGCCACCCAGGCGTCTACCGCGAAGTCTCCGTACAAGTCCTTGAGATACGCGGGATCGTCCAGATGGGTGGCGAGATCCTGCACGCCCTCGACGATGCCGGACCGCACCCCCAGGTTGCCTTCACCGAGATCGCCGTTGAGATAGATCAGCTCGACCACCGGCACGAATACCCCGGCCTCCCGATAGAGCTCCATAACGAGGACCTCATTCATGGCGTGCACATCGGTCTTGGGCGCCTTGATGTACCACTCCTTGCCCGACGGGTCCATGTAGCGCCCGCCCTCGTTGAAGCCCCCCTGCCCACCGGTCTGGGTGTATCCCTCCATCCGGGGGATCTCGGGGATCGTCGCCGGAGCGCCGGTCTCGTGGACACCGCCTGCGTATGGCCCCGCCGAAACGACCGGCTCACCATCGGGAGACGCGGCGGGCACATCCACCGGAGAAGGGTGCCCCGGTGGTCGCGTGGCGACCGCTTCATCGCCGGCACGCGCTCCGGTGTCGAACAACGACAGCACATCACCGAGCGACTCGGCCAAAGCAGGGTGTAGCTGCTCCCTGTTCGCCATGATCGCTAGCTCGCCAAGCGTCAGCCACCTGGCGGCACTGGTCTCGCCTCCGTCGACCCTGGGTGTGAACGCGTCCCCCTCCGCGGCGATGTTGGTGTAGGTCCAGCCGTTCGGTCCCTCGGCCACGTGGGTTCCGGTGAACTCCAACGTGTTGAGATACTCCTGCCCGACTCCCAGCTCCTCGCGGAGTTCCCTGGCGACGCCCTGCGGAGCGGATTCCTTGCTGTCCAGCGCCCCACCGGGCAGCTGCCATTTCCCCGCGTTCGAGCTGACCTCGGGGCCCCGCTGCACCAGGAGAAACCGCGGGATCCCATTCGCGTCGACATGCTTTATCAGGACGCCCGCGGCGCCGTACTTGCCCCACAGTCCCGGACTCGCATAGCCGTCGCCTGAGCGCCCCCGATCCGCCAGGATCTGAAACGGGCTGGACGCCTGCGGATCCTTACCCACCACCGGCGGAGGGAGAGCCGCAGCCGAAGGAGATGCCGGACTAGGAGATGCCGGACCATCGGTGAGCTTGGTGGCCACGGACCCGGGGTTGGCCTGATTGATCAGAGAGTCGACGTCAAGGCCGGGTGCGGTCACGGGGTCCCGCGCGCCCTTCAGAGTGGGGTGGGCGCCCTGTTCGGGTACGGCCCCCAGTGACGTCGTCGTCTCGCCTCCACCATCCAGCCCCAGCGCCCTCTCCGCAGCAGGCCGAACAGGATCCTTCAGATCCGCGGCATCCATACGGCCGCGCGCAGAACCCTCCTCAACAGGGACACCATCCCTATGAGCCGCCGGCCCAGGCGCCCGCTCAGGCAACCCGACAGAACCACCGTCACGCCCGTCCCGGCCCGAACTTGGCACATACGTGTCCCCACCATCCAATTCCTGCGCCTTCTGCGCCGCACTCAGGACGGGATCCTTCAGATCCGCGGCATCCATGCCCGCCCGGACAGCAGTCTGTCCAGTGCCGCCATCGCCGGTCGGCGTGGAGTCAGGTAACCCCGTGAGGCCGGCATCGCGCTCACCACCCAGGCCGCTCATGGGCCCCTCACCGCCGGGAACGCGTCCGCCTGGGCTCCAACTGGCCCAATGCGCATCAGCGCCCCCTAAAACCCCCGACGTCACCCCCTTCAGCACCATCTCCCAATCCACCGGCTGATCACTGAAGACCATCGGAGTCAGCGTGCTCGCCCCACTGGCCAACCCCGACCGGCCCATCAACCCCCACATCGACCTCGTCGGGAAAAATCCCGTGAACGCGGTCAGAAAAACACCCATCAACGCGCCCGTACCCGCCGACATCCCCAGCTGCGCCACATCCAGACCATCACGCCGAGACTGCGACGCCTGCACCGCCAGGTCCATCCCACCCAGCAACGCCCCGAACAACCCCACATTGATCAGCAACCGCTTACCAAGCTGCGCGATCACCAACCTCGACAACTGCACCCTCGGCCCGATCAACGCCAAAGACACACCACCCCACGGCCCCACCGCCGCCGCCAGCAACCACCCGATCTGAAAAATCAGAAACCAGACCGATACCTCGATCATTCGCTTGGTGTACTCAACCTGCACACCCAGCTCATTGAATTCGAACGCCGCATCGACCAGCCGATCAACCGCCTTTACCAGCTCCGGCTCCGACAGGTCCCGCACATGCTCCACGAACTCCCGAAGAGCAGCACCATCCCAATCCTCACCAGGCAACGCAAACCCAGAAACCCCATCCCCCTCAACCAATCTGCCCGCAGATGCCACACAAGCATCCGCCAACCGAAAACACCCCGACTCATCCCCTTCAGGCCAATCCATCCCCACAGCCCAACCCACATACGGCTTGGCCCAATCGGGTACGAGAAACCCGTCAAACCCCACAACATTCACCCACCGTTGACGTGCTCCGCTGCCGAATAAGTGACCGTGCTCAGCCGCAACCGCTCAGCCACGCTCTCCAACTCCCCGATCACCGCGTCAAAAGCGCCGAAGACACCTTCGTTGATCACAGGCAGTCTTTTCTCCAAGGCCGCGCCGTACTGGTCGTTGCCAAGCGGATTCCCCTCCCGCATGAAGACCTCGCGCAGCGCCTCGCGCTCGGCCACCCATACGTCGGCTTGGTCACGAGCCCGAGCCGTCCGCCGCTGCAGCCCTTCGAGACTGACGTGGTAGCCGCCGTGGGGCGTCGTCATTCCCGCGCTCTGCGCTCGTCGGGCAGCAGTTCCAACGGCTGAGGCAGGAACGACTCCAGACTCGCCCCCTCACCGAAGACGTCCTCGTAAGCCAGGCCCGCCGGCACCAACGGCGCCATGAGCTCCTTCGTCCGTTCCGCCACCTCGGCCGTGGCCACACCGATCTGCTCCATGATCGACGAGGCCAGCTCCGACGGCGACAGCTTGCGATAGGCGCGGGGATCCAGCCGGAGGTCACAAACCTGCCCGCGCGGCCCTACCGTCACGGTCACCATGCCGTCGGCCGACCGCCCCACCGCCGAAAGCTCCGTCAGCTTGGCGTACGCCTCCCGCACCTGGGCGGCCTGACGGTTGTACTCCCCGGCCAGCTCTTCGATGGCCAGTCTGAACTCGTCGCTCACGATCCCACCATCCAAACCACGGCACGACTGAACGCGCCGAGCCCGATCCTCCGGCACGAGTCCTTGGAGCCTGCGAATCGCCATCCAAGATCTCGCCACCGCATAGTAGGTGAGATCGACAACGCGTGGAAGGCGAGTCAAGCTCAGTCCGGGTGCGCCGACACGACGGGTCGCTTCAGCACCCACAAACGGGTTGGAACTTCAAGGGGACAACACACGCTCGCGGGGTAGGGGCGGCCGGATGTTCGATGACTTCACGACGGCCACCGTCGATGTCGGCGAGGCCGAGCTGTTCGTCCGGCACGGTGGCTCCGGCCCGCCGGTGCTGCTCCTCCACGGCCACCCCCGCACGCACGCCACCTGGCACCAGGTCGCGCCGGTGCTCTACCCCCACCATGTGGTGGTCTGCCCGGACTTAAGGGGATATGGGCGCTCGTCCAAGCCGCCGACCACACCTGACCACGAGCCCTACTCCAAGCGGGCGATGGCCCGCGACCTGGTCGCCCTGATGCGCGATCTCGGCCATGACCGGTTCGCCGTCGTCGGCCACGACCGCGGCGCGTACGTCGCCCAGCGGCTCGCGCTCGACCATCCCGACGCGGTCACGCACCTGGTCGTGCTGGACAGCGTGCCGATCGGCGAGGCGCTGGCCCGGTGCGACGCCGCCTTCGCCGCCCGGTGGTGGCACTGGTTCTTCCTGGGCCAGACGGCCAAGCCCGCCGAACGCGTCATCTGCGCCGACCCCGACGCGTGGTACCAGGCGGATCCGGAGCAGATGGGCGACCCCGAGGCGTACGAGGACTTCCGCCGGGCGATCCACGACCCGGCGACCGTGCACGCGATGTGCGAGGACTACCGCGCGGGGCTGGGCGTCGACCGCGCGGCCGACGACGCCGACCGGGCGGCCGGCCGCCGCGTGACCTGCCCCACGCTCTTCCTGTGGGCGACGAAGGATGACATGAACGACCTGTACGGCGATCCGCTGGCGATCTGGCGGTCCTGGGCGGTGGACGTGCGCGGGCACGCTTTGGACAGCGGGCACCACATGGCGGAGGAGGCGCCCGGCGAGCTGGCGAGAGAGATCATGGACTTCGTGGGCGGCCGGGAGGTCAGTCCCTGACCGTGACGGGCCGCTTCAGCAGCCACAGGGCGGCCCGCTGCAGCAGCGTGCGGTGGATCTCGTTGTCGTAGGACCGGGTGTCGTGGCCCAGCGCGTCGTAGAGCACCCGGCCCCGGCGCACCGAGCGCGCCCAGACGAGGGGCTGGCCGTTGGAGGAGGCGAGCGGCCGCACGTCCGGCAGCACCCGAAGGTCGCTGTAGACCTCGTCCACCAGGTCGAAGTCGCGCAGCCCCTCCACCACCGGGTGGCCGCCGAGCACCCGGACCCCGGTCCAGCCGAGCGGCGGGTGGTGCGACGCGGGCCAGCTCCAGCTGCCGCCCAGCACCCTCGGCCAGCCCTGCCAGTCGTCGAAGCAGATCGACGCCGTGTGCATGCCCAGCAGGCCGCCGCCCCGGTCGAGGTGGTCGAGCAGGGTGGTGCGGGCCTGGGCCGGCAGTTCGAACCGCCACTCGTCACGCAGGTCGGCGAACCGGTCGAGGCCCATCTGCCAGCGCAGCGCGTTGACGGTGATGAGCTGGACCTCCGACGGCTCGCTCAGCGCGCCCGCGATGTCGTCGGTGATCTCGGATTCGATCCCCACCTCGGCGAGCACCTGCGCGAGCGCGGACGAGGTGGCGTCGAAATCGTGGAACAGCCCTCCCGACAGGATCAGATTTCTCGCCATTTGCCAAGCTCATCACGGTCTTACCGGCTTTGCCACCCGCGAACCCCGCGGGCATGATGCCGTTCATGGACTTCGAGGAGCTCCGCCCCACGCTGCTCGGGCTGGCCTACCGGCTGCTCGGCAGCATGTGGGACGCCGAGGACGTGGTGCAGGAGGCCTGGCTGCGCTGGGAGGGCACCGACCGGAGCGAGGTCAGGGAGCCGCGCGCGTTCCTGATCACGGTGGTGTCGCGGCTGGCCCTCGACCAGCTCCGCTCGGCCCGGGTCAAGCGCGAGGCCTACACCGGCCCCTGGCTGCCCGAACCGGTCACGACCGCCCAGGCCGGGCCGCTCGACACGGCCGAGCTGCGTGACACCGTGTCCTTCGCCACCCTGCACATGATGGAGCGGCTCACTCCGCCCGAGCGCGCGGTGTTCGTGCTGCGGGAGGCGTTCGAGCTGCCGTACGACGAGATCTCCGGAATCGTCGGCGTGTCGGTCGTCAACGCCCGGCAGCTGCACCGCCGGGCCGCCATGCGGCTGACGGACGGCCGTGAGCGGTTCCGGCCGACGGCCGAGGAGCACGACAGGCTGCTGAGGAGGTTCATGGAGGCGGCCTCGGGCGGCGACCTGGCGGCGCTCACCGAGGTGCTGCACGAGGACGTCGTGTTCTACAGCGACGGCGGCGGCAAGGTCAGGGCCGCGCTGCGCCCGATCCTGGGCCGGCACAAGACGATGGCCTTCCTCAACGGGCTGCGGTCCCGCTACGACTTCGAACGCGCGCGGATCGTCCAGGTCAACGGCCATCCGGCCGTCTGGATGCGGGTCGGCCCCCAGGAGCAGCTGATCATGGTGGGCGTGCGCGACGGTAGCGTCCGCGAGATCTACGCCATCCTCAACCCGGACAAACTAGGGCGAGTACGGTCGGCTGCGGCTTCCGATCTATAGTCAGCCCATGGATCTCGGCATCAAGGGAAAAGTCGCACTCGTCACCGGCGGCAGCGCGGGCATCGGCCTGGCGGCGGCCAAGAGCCTGGCCCGCGAGGGATGCGACGTCTGCGTCAGCGCCCGTGACCCCGAACGGCTCGCGGACGCGGTGGTCGAGCTGCAGGAGTTCGGCGGGGTGGTGCACGCCGTGCTGGCCGACGTGGAGGACCCTGAGGCGGCGGCCCGCCTGGCGGCCGAGACCCGCGAGGTGCTCGGCCCGGTGGACATCCTGGTCGCCAACGCCGGTGGCCCGCCCGCCGGCCGGTTCGTCGACGCGAGCCTGGCCGAGTGGGACGTGGCGATCCAGCGCAACCTGCTCGGCACGGTCCGGCTGATCCATGCCGTGCTGCCCGAGATGCGTTCGCGCGGCTGGGGCCGGATCGTCACGATCACCAGCAGGTCGGTGCGCGAGGCGATCGACGGGCTGGCCCTGTCCAACGCCACCCGCTCGGCCGTGGCCGGGATCGTCCGCACCCTGGCCCGCGAGGTGGGCGGCGACGGGGTGCTGGTCAACAACGTGCTGCCGGGCCCGATCGACACCCAGCGGATGCGTGAACTCTCGGGGCGGCTGGATTCGTCCGCGAACGGCGCCGACGTGCCCGTGGGCCGGATCGGCCGGCCGGAGGAGGTGGGCGACGTGGTCGCTTTCCTGGCGAGTGAGCGGGCCTCGTACGTCAACGGGATCTCCATGCTCGTCGACGGCGGCGCCAGCCGGATCATCGCCTGACCAGCGCGTTGCTGCCCACCGCGCGTTGTCATCAGCCGGGAATCACATGACATCCTGCCATTAGGGACCTCGTGGGGAAGGCAGAGCCATGGACAAGCCGGTCATCGTGACGGTCGACGACGATCCGGGGGTCTCGCGGGCGGTGGCCCGCGATCTCCGGCGTCGGTACGGCCGGCAGTACAGGATCGTCCGGGCGGAGGCGGCCGGCGAGGGCATCGAGGCCGTCAGGGAGATGCGGCTGCGCGGCGACGAGGTGGCCGCGATCCTCGCCGACTACCGCATGCCGCAGATGAACGGGGTGGAGTTCCTCGAAGCGGCCATGGACATGTACCCGTACGCGCGCCGGGTGCTGCTGACCGCCTACGCCGACACCGACGCCGCGATCCAGGCGATCAACGTGGTCGACCTCGACCACTACCTGCTCAAGCCGTGGGATCCGCCGGAGGAGAAGTTCTACCCGGTGATCGACGGCCAGCTCGACGCCTGGCAGCGCACCGACCGGATCGAGGTGGCGGAGCTGCGGGTGGTCGGCGACCGCTGGTCGGCGCCGTCCTACAAGGTGCGCGACTTCCTGGCCCGCAACCGCGTGCCGTACCAGTGGATGCTGGCCGACGACCCCGAGGGCGCGCAGCTGGTCGCCGCCGTGGGAGAGGAGTGCCGTCTGCCACTGGTGATCACCGTGGACGGGGAGTCGCTGCAGTCACCCGACCAGTCCACGCTGGCCGCGGCCGTGGGCCTGTCGACCACTCCGGCGACCGACTTCTACGACCTGATCGTGATCGGCGGCGGCCCGGCCGGGCTGGGCGCCGCCGTGTACGGCGCCTCGGAGGGACTCAACACCGTGCTGGTCGAGGCGCACGCCTCCGGCGGGCAGGCGGGCCAGAGCTCCAGGATCGAGAACTACCTGGGCTTCCCCGACGGCGTCTCCGGCCAGCAACTGGCCGACCGGGCCCGCAGGCAGGCGCTGAAGTTCGGCGCCGAGCTGCTGACCGCGCGCCGCGTCACCCACCTGGAGCCACGCGGGCAGGCCCGGGTGATCGGCTTCCAGGGAGGCGGCGAGATCGCGGCGCACGCGGTGATCCTGGCCACCGGCGTCACCTACCGCCGCCTGGACGCACCCGGCCTCGACGACTTCGTCGGCCGCGGCGTCTTCTACGGCGCCGCCCTGACCGAGGCGCCCGCATGCCAGGACAGCGAGGTCTACATCGTCGGCGCGGCCAACTCGGCCGGGCAGGCGGCCGTCTACCTGGCGGGATTCGCGAGCAAGGTGCATTTGTTGGTGAGAAGTGACGGTCTGGAGAGATCCATGTCGCACTACCTCATCGAACAGATCAACGCGATCCCCACCATCGAGGTGCACGTCCAGAGCCAGGTCACCGGCGGCCAGGGCGACGGGCACCTGGAGCGGCTCTCGATCTCCACCAAGGGCGAGGAGCGCACGGTCGACGCGCAGTGGCTGTTCGTGTTCATCGGCGCCGAGCCGCACACCTCATGGCTCGGCGACACGGTCGAGCGCGACGAGCGCGGGTTCGTGGTGACCGGCCCCGACCTGGTGCACGGCGGGAAGCGGCCGCGCAACTGGACGCTCAGGCGCGAGCCGTACCACCTGGAGACGAACGTCCCGGGAGTGCTGGCCGCGGGTGACGTGCGGGCCGATTCGATCAAGAGGGTCGCGTCGGCCGTCGGCGAGGGGGCGATGGCCGTCGCCCTCGTGCATCGGTACCTGGAAAAGCAGTGACTCGAAGAGCAGTGATTCGAAAAGCAGTGACTCGAAGAGCAGTGATTCGAAAAGCAGTGACTCGAAAGCAGTGAGCGGTGAAGCAGATGAGCACAGAGCTGCCGGCGAGAGTCGACATCGATGAATTGCGGAAGTTGTTCCTGTTCGAGCGGTTGACCGACGATCAGCTGGCCAAGCTGGCCGGCAGCGGGGCGATGAGCCGCTTCGAGCAGGACGAGTTCGTGGTGCGGCAGGGCGATCCCGCCGAGTGCTTCGCCGTCCTGGTCGAGGGCGAGGTGCAGATGATCCAGGAGACGGTCAGCGCCGGGACCGTCGCCATGCCGCGCACCTCCCAGCCCGGCGTGTACGGCGGCGCCACGGCCGCCTACCTCGGCGACCGGGCGCCGCAGACCTACCAGCACTCGCTGAAGGCGACCGCGCCCTCGCGGATGTTCCTGCTGCCGGCCAGGAAGTTCGCGCACGTCGTGGCCGAGTGGTTCCCGATGGGGATGCACCTGCTCGACGGGCTGATGTCGGGTGGCCGGGCGCAACGCGAGGTCATCGACCGGCGGCAGCGGCTGACCGCGCTCGGCACGATCACCGCGGGGCTCACGCACGAGTTGAACAACCCGGCGGCGGCGGCCGTGCGGGCGGTCGGCGAGCTGCGCTCCCTGATCAGGACGTCGCGCATGCGGCTCGCCCAGCTCGCCGAGGACGGCATCCCGCCCGAGCGGCTGCGCGCGATCATCGAGATGCAGGAGCGGTGCACCGCGGCGGTGGGCACGCTTCCGCCGCGCAGCCCGATGGAGATCTCCGACGCCGAGGAGACACTCGGCGACGCGCTGGAGGAGCTGGGCGTCGAGGACGCCTGGGATCTGGCTCCCGCGCTGGTCAGCGCCGGTTTCGCCGATGAGCACCTGGCGAAGGTGCGCGACAAGGTGGGCGAGCGGCACGCGCCCGCGGCGCTGCGCTGGCTGGCGGGCGCGGTCGAGATCTCGCAGATGCTCAGCGAGGTCACCGAGGCGACCGAGCGGATCACCTCACTGCTCCGCTCGGCCAAGCAGTACTCCCAGATGGACCGCGCGCCGTTCCAGGTCTGCGATTTGCGCGAGCTGCTCGACAGCACGGCCGCCATCTTCCGCGGGAAGATCCCGCCGGGCGTCACCCTGGTCACCGACTACGACCCGACGCTGCCGCCGGTCCCCGCCTACGCGGGCGAGCTCAACCAGGTGTGGACCAACCTGATCCACAACGCGCTGGACGCGATGGGCGAGGAGGGCACGCTGACGATCCGCACCGCCTACGACGAGGACGAGGCGATCGTCGAGATCGGCGACACCGGCCACGGGGTGCCCGAGGCGATCAAGGACCGGATCTTCGAGCCGTTCTTCACCACGAAGTCGGTCGGCCAGGGGACGGGGCTCGGGCTGGACATCGCCTACCGGATCGTGGCGGGGCGGCACGGCGGTGAGATCAAGGTGCGGTCGGTGCCCGGCGAGACCTGGTTCGAGGTGCGGCTGCCGTTGCGCGAGCCGGCCACGGTGCCGGCACCGGCCTGAGCGCGCCGGAAACGCTCCGCTCGCCCGGCCCTCGACGAGCGGGTGCCGGTCCCAACTCCGATCGTCCTGCCCCGGACGAGCGGGTCCCGGTCCCAACTCCGATCGTCAGCGACGGGACCGGGCCGTCCACTCGGCGAGACCGGCTTCTGGGCCGGGGCGATCCCAGTTGTTAGGCTCGGCAGCCAAGTAAGCGCTTCCTTTCGAGGTGGAGGGGTCCCATGCACTGCGATCCACGGTTCTCGCGCGTCCAGGAGGTGTTCGAGCGCCACTTCGCCGACGGAGAGGAGCTCGGCGCGGCGTTCGCGGTCTACCTCGACGGCGAGCTGGTCGTGGACCTGTGGGGCGGTGTCGCCGACCGGCACACCGGGCGCGCCTGGCGGGAGGACACCTCCGCCTACGCCTACTCCTGCACCAAGGCGATCACCGCCACCGTCCTGCTGCGGCTGGTGGAGCGGGGGCTGGTGGACGTGGACGCGCCGGTGGCGGAGGTGTGGCCGGAGTTCGCGGCACAGGGCAAGGAGGCGATCACCGTCGGCCAGTTGCTCACCCACGAGGCCGGGCTCCCGGCGCTGGAGGAGCCGGTGCCCGTGTCGGAGTTCGAGGACCATCCGGCCATCGCGGACCGCCTCGCCCGGCAGCGGCCGCTGTGGGAGCCGGGGACGGCCCACGGCTACCACGCGCTCACGTACGGGTTCCTGGTGGGCGAGGTGGTGCGGCGGGTGACCGGCAAGTCGGTCGGCGAGCTGGTCGCGGCGGAGATCGCCGGGCCACTCGGGCTGGACATGTGCCTGGGCGCCTCCGACGCGGTGATCGCCCGCGCCGCCCGCCTGTCCAGCGGTGAGCGCCGCTCCGCCTCCCCTGCGGGAGCCGTGCCCGGCCCCCGGCCGGCGAAAGCGGGCGGCGGCACGGACGGCGGCACGGACGGCGGCACGGACGGCGGCACGCCGGGTGGCGCCGGTGCGGCGCTCAGCGGGCTCACGGAGGCGCGCGGCGACGTCTTCACCCGGATGGCGCGGGCCGCGCGGGACCCGGAGAGCCTGATGAACCGGGCCCTCGGCAACCCTCGGATGCAGGCGCTCGACGGCGGCGCGAACAACCCGGTCATCCTGCGGGCGGGCTGGCCCGCCGCCGGCCTGGTCACCACGGCCAAGGGGCTGGCGGGCTTCTACCGGTCGCTGATCGCGGGCGACGTGCTACGTCCCGAGACCCTGCGCGACGCCGTCCGCCCGCGCGTCGAGGGCCCCGACCGGGTGCTGTACGTGGACAGCTCGTTCGGCCTCGGCTACATGCGCCCGTCGATGACGTTCTTCGTGCCGTCGGCGACGGCGTTCGGTCACACGGGCTTCGGCGGCTTCCTGGGCCTGGGTGACGAGGAGCGGGGGCTGGCCGTCGGCTACGTGATGAACAAGATGGCCGACGCCGTCTCCGGCAGCCTGCGGGCGTTCCGCCTCACGGAGGCCGTCTACCAGGCGCTGTGACCGCACGGCGCTCAGTGCATGGTCACGCCGCCGCTCACCGACAGGATCTGCCCGGTGAGGTAGGCGGCGCGTTCGGTGCACAGGAAGGCGACGAGCCCCGCCACGTCGGCCGGGGCGCCGAGGCGGCGCAGCGGGATGCCCCGGGCGATCCGGTCGACCAGTCCGGGTTCGGCGGCCGACACCCGGCGCAGCATCGGGGTGTCGGTCGGACCGGGGCAGACCACGTTGGAGGTGACCTCGGCCCGGGCGGCCTCCCGGGCGAGCGTCTTGGCCAGGCCGAACAGGCCCGCCTTGGTCGCCGCGTAGGCGCCCTCGCCGCCCGAGCCGGCGCGGGCCCCGTCGGACGAGACGAACACCAGCCGGCCCCATCTCCTGGCCGTCATCCCGGGCAGCAGCAGCTTGGTCATCAGCATCGGACCGCGCAGGTTGACCTGCCACATGAGGTCCCAGTGGGCGGGGTCGCTCTCGGTGAACGGCTCGACGATCGAGACCCCGGCGTTGTGCACGAGGATGTCCACCTCGCCGCAGGCGCCGCAGAACCGCTCCACGGACTCGGGCGAGGTGAGGTCGACGGCCATCGGGACCGCTCCGGCCAGCCCGGCGGCGACCTTCTCCGCGCCCGGCAGGTCGACGTCGGCGATCACCGTCCGGGCGCCCAGTGCCGTCAAATCGGTGGCGATGGCCGAGCCGATGGCGCCCGCGCCCCCGGTCACCACGGCCGTCCGGCCGTCCAGTCGCATCCCGTCCATCACGGCAGCCCTCCCCCGGCTCCGGGAGGCGCGGCTCCCGGCTTCCTGCGCCCCCAGCCCCGCCCGAGCGCTTGCTCGGGCAAGCGTACATGCGCCCCATTACCGTACAAGACGGTAACAGCGGGTGATATGCGGCGACTTACGGCGAAATATCTGCCATCGTGACAACCGGAACCCCGGGTGAGACCGTCGAACCTCAGGACGGCTGCGTGATGGGGGTTGGACTTGGTCCCTGGTTACCGCGAAGTACGCCAGCTGGGCGCCAGCCACACCGGCCGCGTCTTCCTCGCCACCTACCAGTCCACCGGCGCCTACGTCGCGATCAAGTACCTGAACGCGACGCTGCGCAGGGACGCCGAGTTCATGGAACGCTTCCGGGTGGACGCCCCCGCCCTGGTCGAGATCGACGATCCGAACGTGGTCAAGCTCTACGAGTACGTCGAGACGCAGACCAGGGCCGCCGTGGTCATGGAGCTCGTCGACGGGGTGTCCCTGCGCACGCTGCTGGACGAGCACGGCCGGACCAGCCCGGAGGCGGCGCTGGCACTGCTCAAGGGGACCCTGCTCGCGCTGGCCGCGGCCCACGACAAGGGGGTGCCGCACCGGGACGTCACGCCCGGGAACGTGCTGGTCCAGGCCGACGGCACGACCAAGCTGGGCGACTTCGGCGTGGTGGTGCACGCGGAGGAGCCTGGGGTGCCCGCGGGCAGCCCGCCGTACATGTCGCCCGAGCTGTGGACGCGGGGGCAGGCGGGGCCGCCCGCCGACCTGTACGCGGCGGCCTGCGTGCTGTTCGAGGCGGTCAAGGGGCGGCCGCCGTTCCGCGCCGACGATGTCCCGGGGCTGCGCGACCTGCACCTGGCGGAGCCCGTGCCGCTGGAAGTGGTCCCCGACACGCTGCGCGACCTGCTCCGGCGGGGGCTGGCCAAGGATCCGGCGCTCAGGTACGCCTCGGCCCGGCAGTTCGCGGCCGAACTGGAGGAGGACGCGGTCGCCGGCTACGGCCCCGACTGGGAGCAGCGCGGCCGTCGTCACCTCGCCGAGCTGGCCACGCTGCTCGCCCTGCGGTTCCCGCTGGCCAAGGCCGGCAGCGGAGACGGCCCGGCACCGGTCACCGTCCGCGAGCGGCTGTCGAAGGTGCCCCGGCTGCCGCCCCACCTGTGGATCGCGGCCGCGACCGTGCTCGCCGTACTGGTGACGCTCATGCTCTCGGGCGGCCAGCTGCCTCCCGGTCCCGGGACGGTGCTGATGCCGCGGCCCGAGACGGCCGGCGAGCTCGACCCGGCCGACGACACGACCCCCGCGCGTTCCACCGAGGAGAGCGAACCTCCCACCTCCTCCGCGCCCGCGCCGACCGCCTCCCGACCGGCCGGCTCGCAGCCCGCCGTCCCCACGCCCACCGCGATCCGCACCGGCCCTCCCACCGCGCCGCCCACCACCGGTCCTCCCACTGGCCCTCCCACCACCGTGCCCACCGCCACCGGGACCGCCCCGGGCCCCACCGCCCGGCGCAGCGCGAACGCGCGTCCGGTCGTGCGCGCCGCCGCCATCGTCCAGTGGAGCGGCTCCGCGGGCGAGGTGCGCGTCACCGCCGACGGCACGGGCCCGGTCCGGCTGCGCATCACCTACACCGTGCGCGAGGGCGACGGCCCGGCCCGGACCGTCGGCGAGGAGGCGCGCACGCTGACCGGACGGACGCTCTACACCAGCGGCGTGACCCGCGCTCCGGGGAGCGTGGCGTGCGGCGTCACCACCCACTTCGGCATCGTCGTGCTGACCGAGCCCGCCGCCGGCAACGGGCCGCAGGTCAGTGAGGCGGCCGTGGACGGCGCCGCCTGCCCGGCCACCCCCACCCGGCCGACCGGCCCGTCGCCGTCACAGGACGCCACCTCGGCTGCCCACACCGCCTCGACGAAGCCAGGCGAGGAGCCGACCGAGGAGCCGCTCTCCCTGCCCACCGGCTCCCCCGTGACCGAGCAAGCGTCCTCCCTGCCCACCGGCTCCTCCCCCGCCGAGCTCATGGACGGCGGTGACCTTGCCGGAGGACCAAGCGTTCACTAGCTTGGCTAGCGATGATCGGCTACACCTGGGGCCGTACGCCGGCATCGAGGTACGGAAGATCGCGGCGGCGGTGTCTCCGTCCGCCGATCGATGCAGGCGGCCTCGGTGGCCGTCGCGGCGGGAGGACGACATGGGTCTGCTTGACGGCAAGGTGGCGTTGATCACCGGCGGCGCGCGCGGCATGGGCGAGGCCCATGTGCGGCTGTTCCTGGAGGAGGGCGCGTCGGTGGTGTTCGGCGACGTGCTGGACGAGGAGGGCAAGGCGCTGGCCGCGGAGACGGGGGCGACATACGTGCGTCATGACGTGACGAACCCGTCGGAGTGGGAGCGGGCCGTCGACACGGCCGTCTCGACCTACGGCAAGCTCGACGTGCTGGTCAACAACGCCGGGATCCTGAAGTTCCGGCGGATCAGCGAGATGACGCTCGACGACTTCGACCGGGTGATCGGCGTCAACCTCAGGGGCACCTGGCTCGGCGTCAAGTCGGTCATCGAGCCGATGAAGGCCGCCGGCCGCGGCTCGATCGTGAACATCTCGTCGATCGAGGGCTTCGTCGGCGCCGAGGGCCTGTCGGCCTACGCGGCCTCCAAGTTCGGCGTGCGCGGGGTGACCAAGTCCGCCGCCCGCGAGCTCGCGCAGTTCAAGATCCGCGTCAACTCCGTCCATCCAGGGGCGATCAACACCTCGATGGTGATGGACCCGGAGATCATGGAGGCCGTGGACGCCGACGCGTTCGTCAAGTCCATGGTCATCAAGCGCTTCGCCAAACCGGTCGAGGTGTCACACGTGGTGGCGTTCCTGGCCTCCGAGCGGTCCAGCTATTGCACGGGCAGTGAGTTCACCGTGGACGGGGGCCTGCTCACCGGCGCCGGCTACTGAAGCCCGCCACCCCGCGCCGCGGTCAACCGTCCTGTCCGGTGACCGGCGGCGGCCAGCCCGCGTCGCCGGGGGTGAGCTGGGCGGGGTCCGTCGGGTCTCGGCCGAGCCAGGCGGACGGGACGATGAACAGGCCCGTCGCCTCCACCAGCGGCGTGCCGTCAGGCAGCGCGATGCGGCCGTCGGCCCAGGTCTTGCGGCCCTCCGCGCGGGTGTATTCGGCCGTCGCCACGAGCGGCCGGCCGTACGGCACGGGGGCGCGGTAACGGATGGTGAGCGTGCCGGTCATGCTCGCGAACCCGGCGACGGCCACCGCCTGGCCGAGCAGGTGGTCGAGCACCATGGCGCTGATCCCGCCGTGCACCAGGCCGGGAGGCCCCTCGTGCAGCGGCCGGAAGCTGATCTCGGCTCGCACCCCGCCCTCGGGCGACGCCTCGATCACCACCGGCGGGGCGTACGGGTTGGCGGCGCCGGTGACGGCGTTGCCCAGGTGCCGGACCGTTCCGCCGGGCCCGATCTCGAAGGGCTGCGGGGTGCCGCGGCGGACGGCGTTGAGTCGCTCGGTCAGCGCCGTCAGCTCGGCGGTGACGGCCACCAGCTCGCCCTCGCCGACATCGGTGACCGCCACCGCGTCCATCAACTCGCGGGTCTGCTGCGCGAGCACGCACAGCGCTGCGAGCCCGCTCTCCCCGGTGGTCACCTCGGTCGTCATGAGCCCATCCTAGAACACGTTCTACCGAATCTCGTTCACCGAGAGAACATGGTAGATCTTTTACGCATAAACCGACTTTGCGGGGACATTTCTGGCAAGCTCTTGACCTGCACCTTCACCCACCTTGAGAGTTTTACCCTCTCATGACGCGTGCTTGACCTGCCGTTTTGTCACGGTAGCCTCCTTCATCACGGAAGAGTACAGGCCTCCGGATTGTCACACCTGTCCCGGGATACCCGCTTTACCCAGGATTGGGGTGGTAAACCCGGTCTTGCCCGGAAGGTTCCCCCGCACGTCCATGACGCCAGAGACGAAGAAGTTCATCGACCTTCTCGAGAGCCAGCTCGGCTACTCGGAGAAGTCCGGCGCCTACACCAAGTTCGGCGACTGGTACGGCAAGAACGTCGAGTTCGACGCCGACTACAGCTCCGCACCCTGGTGCGACATGCTGCTCTCGTGGGCCGCGCACAAGCTCGGCTACGAGGAGTGGATGGGCCAGTTCGCCTGGACCGTCGGACACGCCAGATGGTTCAAGAAGAACGACGCCTGGGGCCGCAAGCCCGAGCCCGGCGCCTTCGTCTTCTTCGACTGGGGCGGCTCCAACTCGATCGGCGCGATCGACCACGTAGGCGTCGTGACCAAGGTCGAGGGCAACACGATCCACACCATCGAGGGCAACATCGACGGCGGCGTGCTCAAGCGCAAGGAACGTGACACCAGCAAGGTCGTGGGCTACGGCTACCCGGCGCGGATCAAAGAACGCCTCGACCAGCGGCTGGTCGAGCAGCAGGCCAGGGAGAACGCCTCCCGCGACCGGGCGAACCAGCCCACCACCGAGAACTCCCCGGACCTCAGCCGGCTGCAGAACGGTCCACTCAGCTCGCTGATCCCCTACTCCGAGGTCCAGCAGGAGCCCCAGGCCGGCCTGAACGCCCAGACCAAGCCCTCCCAGAAGCGCCGCGACGAGGTCCCGCAGGCGGGCGCCAGCGCCCCGGCCGCCCCTCAGGCCCAGGCCGCCAAGCCCCAGTCGTCCGACACCTCCCGCACGAGCGCCGCCAAGCCCTCCACCGGCACCGGCACCGGGCAGACGGTCAAGAAGGGCAAGCACGCCAAACCCGCCACCGCCGACACCAAGGCGGTGACCAGCGAGCCCCTTCCCGTCCTCGTCGACGCCTCCGCCTCCCATCCGGCTCCGGCGCTCGGCTCCCCCGCCCTGATCGGCTCCGCCCTGGTGGCCGCCCTCGCCGTGCTCGCCGTCGCCAAGACGAAGCAGCTCCGCGTACGGCCCTTGCTCGCCGTCCCGTCACCGGTGGCGCCCGCCCGGCGCGGTCACCACCGCCGCAAGCCCCGCACCGCCATCCGGGCCACCGCGATCCTGGCCGCCCCCGCGCCGGCAGCCGTCGAGCCCGCCACGCCGCTCATCGCCGAGCCCGTCATCCCGGCACCGCTCGTTCCCGTCGGGGTCGCCCTGCCGTTCGCCCCGGTCGTCGTTCCGGACATTCCCGAGGCGGTCAGCGCCTTCGACGCGTTCACGCCGTTCGCGGCGCCTCAGCGCGCCACCCGCGAACTCCGGCCCGTCGCGGCCGTCCCCTCGCCGGCTCCGATCCGGCGCCCCTTCGAGAGCCCTATCCGCACCCGCCGCCCCTTCGCGGTCCTGGACGACGCCTGGCAGGAGCTGGACAGTCTGTCGCGGCCGTCGCACGCCCATCGGAGGGACAGCGGCTACTACGGCCGTCGCCGTCGCAGCGGCCACCCGGTCGAGGAGCCCGCGGCCTTCACGCCCGACGCCCCGCTGCGCGGCCGCCGCCACCGCACCTCCGACACGCATCGCGCCGACATCCACCGAATCGAGCCGCACCGCATCGAGCCGCACCGCACCGACATGCACCGCTCTGAGCCGCACCGCGCCGACCAGCGCTGGTCCGACCCCCGCTTCTCGGACCCCCGCCGCGCCGACCTGTCCCCTTGGCCCTCGCCCCGCCGACTCGACTCCCACCGAACCGACTCCCACCGGGCCGAGCCATACCGGGCCGACCCCCACCGGACCGAGCCGTACCGATCCGACCCCCACCGGGCCGACCCACTCCGTACGGACCAGCCGCGCACCGACGCCTATTGGGCGGACGCCCTGTGGCCGATCCCCTCGGGCGTCGACGGCGGCCGGGGCAGCGATCCCTGGGTGATTGAGCGCCCGCAGGCCGTATCGCGCGGACGACGTGACCGCGTGGCGGACGCGTACGTCGATACCCACGTCGGCGCGGACACCTACGCCGGCGCGGAATACGCGTACGCCGGCGCGGACGCGTGTTCCGACGAACCGCTCACGCGAGCGGCCACGCCACGCGGACGCCGCCACCGCGTCACGTCCCATGCCATCGCCACACCCGCCCTGGTGGCCGCGACCGGTCCAGGCAAGGACAAGGCCTCCCGCCGAGGCCGTCACCGCGCCTGACCCGTCCCCCGGCGGTCAGCGCTGGAAGGCGCGGGAGAGCGCGGCGAACCTGGTCTCCACGGCCCTGCGGCTCAGCTCGGTGGCCGGGATCAGCGCGTCGAAGCCGTGGAAACCGCCCGGATACAGGTGGAACTCGGTCGAGACCCCGGCCTGGACGAGCCGCCGGGCGTAGTCGAGGTCCTCGTCCCTGAACACCTCCAGCTCCGCCACGTCGATGAACGCCGGAGGCAGCCCTGACAGATCCTCGGCCCGGGCCGGCGCGGCGTACGGGGAGACGTCGTCGCCGCCCATCCGGTCGCCGAGCAGGGCGGTCCAGCCGAAGAGGTTGGCCTCGCGGTTCCAGAACGCGGACTCGGTGAACTCGTGGCTGGACGGCGTGGCGTTGCGGTCGTCGAGCATGGGAGACAGCAGCAGTTGGAAGGCCACGGCGGGGCCGCCCCTGTCACGGGCGAGCAGCACGGTCGCGGCGGCCAGCCCGCCGCCCGCGCTCATCCCGCCCACGGCCAGCCGTTCGAGGTCGATGCCCAGCTCGGCGGCGTGCTCGGCGGTCCACACCAGCCCGGCGTAGCAGTCCTCGACGGGCACGGGGTGGGGGTGCTCGGGGGCGAGCCGGTAGTCGACCGAGACGACGACGCAGCCGAGCCGTTCGACGTAGCCGACGAGGGTGTGGTCGTCCATCTCGGGGGTGCCGAGGATCATCCCGCCGCCATGCACCCAGTAGAAGCAGGGCCACCCGGTGCCGGACCCGGCCGGCTGGTAGACGCGCAGCCGCAGGCCGGGCCCGCCGTCGGGGTGCGGCACGTGACGGTTCTCGATGACGACGTCGCTCTCGGGCGCCGGAATGCCCGCCAGCATCACCTGGAGCCCGGCCCGGTGGCCGGCGATGCTCTCCATGGTCGCGGTGGACGCGTCGAACACCGGGACGAACAGTTCTTCCAGCCCCGCGCGGAGCTCGGGGTCGAGATTGGGATGGGACACCATCGGTTTCCTTCCACGGGCCACGTGCCGCACTTCTTGATGATCGACGCGTTTCGGGGGCAACCGCCGTTCCGTCTTTTTCGCCTACCCGAACGAGACGAAACCAGGTACTGGCTCCACGGGAATAGTTGAAAGGCGTACGGTTAACGCATGGCCGCAACCCCAGAAACGATGCACTGGCGGGGAGTGCATCACCTCGCCCTGGTGACCGCCGACATGGACGCGACCGTGCGGTTCTGGCACGGTGTGCTCGACGCCCGGCTGGTCACCACCCTCGCCATCCCCGCGTTCAGGCACTACTTCTTCGAGGTGGGCCCGGGCAACACGATCGCCTTCTTCGAATACACCGACCAGGAGCTCGACAGCTTCGCCAAGCCGGCCGGGGTCCCCTACGCCCGCGCCGCCCAGTTCGACCACCTGTCGCTGCACCTCCCCGACGAGGACGCCCTCATCAGGATGCGCGACCGGCTCAAGGCACACGGATGCGAGGTCACCGACGTCATCGACCACGGCTTCCTGCGCTCCATCTACTTCAGCGACCCCAACGGCATCGCCCTCGAAGCCTCCTGGTGGACCATCGATCCGACCGGCCGGCCGGTGGACCACGCGGACGAGCGGCTGTTCTCCGACCCCGATCCGGTGCCGGCCGTACGTGAGCTGCGCGAGACCGGCGAGCTGGCCCACACCGTGAGCACCCGGCTGGTGGACGGCATCATCGAGGACCTCCGGCGCGAAGGAATCACCTTGGAGCCGTGATTCCGAGTCCCCGATGACACGACCGGAACGGCGCCTGTCCTCATCATCTGAGGACGGGCGCCGTTGTGCGTGAATCATGCTCTCCGTCGTTCGCGGATGAGCTTGCGCACCGGTCCGTCCATGCGTAAGTTGATCACCGCCATTCGATGCCGATGCCCATGGGAATTCTCTCGTCGGCGATCCGAGTCCGGATTGCCGCCCTGGCCGGCTCTCCTTGCGTTATTAGCCCGCACGCCGGACGAATGCGTGCGGGCTTATCCGGAGAGGAAATGATGAAAAGGGCTTTAGGTTCCGTGGGACGCGCCACTGTGGTGGCCACCGCCGCGAGCGCCTTACTCGTCAGCATCACGGGCGTCACCTCCGCGACCGCCTCCGCAGCGGCCTCCGCGACGGTCAACGCGTCAGCTGACACCACGTACACACAGGTGGTTCAGGACGGCGACAACAGCGCCAGGACCACCTTGGCGACCTGTCCTTCACTGTGCGACGGAAACCCCAGCGGTGAGCGCATGGCCGTGGTCGGATTCACGGTGGCGGGGCTGCCCGCCGGCGCCTCGAACATCACGGCGCGACTCGAACTGTATTCATGGACCGCCTTCGCGAGCACCACGACCGCCGTTCACCAGGCGAGCGGCGGCGCGGGCGGCGCCGGGACCTGGGCGAGCAAGCCGACCCTCGGCGCCGCGCTCGACACCAGCACCGCGGTGACGGCGGGCTACAACGCCTGGAACGTCTCGTCGGCGGTGAAAGGCAACGGCGCGGTGACCTTCGCCGTTCGCCAGTCCACCCGAAACACCCGGGTTTACTGGGCGTCCAAGGAGAGCACCAACACCGCCGCGCGGCCACGGCTGGTCATCTCCTACACCGCGCCCAGTCCCACGCCAACTCCGACCCCGACGCCCTCCCCCGGCCCCGGCTGGCGGCTCGTGTGGTCCGACGAGTTCGACGGCACCGCGCTGAACACGGCCAAGTGGCGCGCGCGGGACTCGTACGTCGACTATGACCGCGCCTGCATCACCAGCCGGGCGAAGAACGTCTTCGTCGCGAACGGTTCGCTGACCATCCGGGCGCAGAAGGAGAACTACACCTGCGGCGGCGCCACGCGGCCCTACACCACCGGCTACGTCGACACCATAGGCAAGGCGTCGTTCACCTACGGCCGGTTCGAGGCGCGGATCAAGTCGCCCAACGGACCGGCGAACTCGCGCGGCCTGTGGCCCGCCTTCTGGATGCGGCCCGATGACGGCGGCAACGGCGAGATCGACGTGACCGAGCTTCCCGGCGGCGCGAGCTACTACAAGGCGGCGACGGCGGCCATCTTCCGCGACTACAAGCCCACCAAGAACGACTTCCGCTACACCTTCCCCACGGGTCACCCTGGGGACGGCTTCCACACCTACACCACCGAGTGGGAGCCAGGCGTGATCCGCTGGTACGTGGACGGTCGCGAGATCTGGCGCCGGACCGGCGACACGACGTCGTGGCTGGAGGAGACCTTCGGCGCCGACGACACCTACAAGCGCAAGTTCCACCTGCGACTGAACTTCCAGGTCGGCGGCTGGCTGGGCGACCCCGACGCCGCCACCGTCCTCCCGGCCGACTTCGTGGTCGACCACGTCCGGGTCTGGCAGCGCTGACCCCCGAGCCAAGCCCGACGCAACGCCCGCGGCTCTGACGTCCGTCCACTGGACGAACGTCAGAGCCGCGGCTCTTTACAGGGACAGCACTGCCTATTATTCTAAAGATCCTTAGAACTTTCGAAGGAGACGGACGTGTCCTACCCCGAACCCCGCTACCTCGACGAGCACGGTGCCGCCAGCGGTGTCTTCAGGTCCGCCGACCTGCCGCCGGACCTGACGATGGGCCCCAAGACCGACGACCCGGCCGAGAGGCCCACCGAGGTCCACTACCTCGGCACCGGCGCCTCGACCGGCGGCGCCTTCGGCCTCTACCGGTGGGAGATGGGCCCGCGCAAGAGCGGGCCGAGCCCCCACTTCCACCGCACGATCACCGAGTCGTTCTACGTCCTCGACGGCACCATCAGGCTCTACAACGGCGAGCGGTGGGTGGACGGCAGGCCGGGCGACTTCCTGTACGTGCCCGAGGGCGGCATCCACGCCTTCTGCAACCAGTCGGGCGAACCCGCCTCGATGCTCATCCTGTTCACCCCCGGCGCCCCGCGAGAGGCCTACTTCGAGGAGCTGGCCGACATCGCCACCACCGGCCGGCAGCTCACCCCCGAGGAGTGGACCGACGTCTACCTCCGCCACGACCAGTACATGGTCTGATGTCCGGCTTCCCCGAGGAACCGATCTACGCGCAGCTCGCCCGCATCGGCAAGGCCCTGTCCAACCCGGTGCGGCTACGCCTGCTCGACGTCCTCGACCAGCGCGAACGCACGGTCGAGGAGCTGTCCGAGGAGGCCGGCGTCCCGCTGAAGAACACCTCGGCCCAGCTCCAGCACCTCAGGGCCGCCCACCTGGTGACCAGCCGTAAGGACGGCACCAGGGTGCGCTACCGGCTGGCCGACGAGCGGGTGTCGCGCTTCCTGGGCGAGCTGCAGGGCTTCGCCCACGGGCGCCTGGCCGACCTGCGCGACGCGGTCGCCGAGCACCTCGGGGCGCTGGAGGGCGTCACGGCCGACGAGCTGGCCGCCCGCCTCACCGACCCCGACACGGTCGTCATCGACGTACGGTCCGCGGCGGCCTACGCCGAAGGCCACGTCCCCGGCGCCATCTCGCTGCCCCTGGCGACCCTCCAGGACCACCTCGACGACCTCCCCCACGACGCCGAGATCGTCGCCTACTGCGGCGGCCCCTACTGCGTCGTCTCCCCCAAGGCGGTCCGCCTCCTGCGGGCCCACGGCCACACCGCCCGCCCCCTGGACGGCGGCTTCATGGCCTGGCGCCGCTCCGGCCACCCCTCCACCCCCTGAGCGGCGGCGGCTCAGGCTCCGATCCGGTCCATGGACGGGTCCATGGCCCCCAGCTCGCGGTAGCGGCCCGCGTGGAAGACCAGCGGCTCGCCTTCGTGCCACTGGAAGTGCTCGACCTCGCCGACGAAGATGCGATGGTCCCCGGCCTCGTACGCGGTCACCGTACGGCAGGCGAAGAAGGCCAGGGCGCCGGCGAGAGCCGGCAGCCCGCTCGGCGTGAGACGGGTCTCCACTCCGGCGAACTTGTCCGGCGCCGGTCTGGCGAACCGCTGCGACAGGTGCTCCTGCCCGCAGGCCAGGACGTTGACGGCGAACCGCCCGGCCCGCAGGAACGCCTGGGTGCTCGGCGCCCGCCTGGACAGGCACCACAGCACCAGGGCGGGATCGAGCGAGACGGAGGCGAAGGAGTTCACGGTCACCCCGATCCGCTCCCCGCCCGGCGCGCAGGTGGTGACCACCGCCACCCCGGTGGCGTAACGGCCGAGCGCGTCACGCAGGGACCTCATGACGCGCTCGCGAGGTAGTCCCGGGCCGCGGCCGGGTCCATGAACCACTCGGCGAAGTCCGCCGGGTCGTCGAACCCGTTGACGAAGCGGGAGGCCACCGCGGGCAGGGAGCCGGCGGCGCCGAGGATCTCCAGCACGTGCGGCGGCGGAGGGGCGAGCAGCGCGTTGGTCCACGCGGTGGCGTGCCGGGCGCCCGCCCAGTAGCGCTCGAAGGTGTCCTCCATCCACGCCTGGTCGAACGGCTGGTCGCCGCGCTCCAGGATGGCGGCGAGGTAGGTGGAGGCGCACTTGGCGGCGTTGTTGGCGCCCTGGCCGGTGATGGGATCGTTGAGCACCACCACGTCGGCGACGCCGAGCACCGGGGCGCCCGTGGGCAGGACGGCGACGGGCCGGCGGACCGTGGGCGCGAACCGCCCGGCGAGGGTGCCGCGCTCATCGGTGAGCTCGACGCCGGCGCAGCGGGCGGCCTCCCACGGCAGGTACGTCTCCAGGATCGAGCGGCTCCTGGCCAGGTGCTCGGCGGGGGTGAAGACGTCGCCCCAGCAGTCCATCGGCCCGCCGGGGATCCCCTCGAACACCATGATCTCGCACGGCCCGGTGACGGTGAGCGCGGGAAAGACGAAGTACTCGCCGACGCCGGGGATCAGGTTGAAGCAGACCGCGGAGTGTCCGGGCCGGGGCGTGAGCCCGTTGACGTAGGTGAGGGCCAGGGCGCGCTGCGGGACGTCGTACGGCGAACGGGCGGCGTCCCGCTCGAACAGCGAGGCGATCTTCCCCTTGCCCGCCGCCACCAGGACCAGGTCGTACCGGGCCGCGTACTCCTCCAGGTCGCCGGGTGTCGCGTCGTGGATGACGACCTTCCCGCCTAGCCTCTCCACCTCGGCGAGCCAGGCGGGCATCTTCAGCCGCTGGTCGACCGAGCGGGCCGGCTCGTCCAGCCGGGCCGCCCAGCCGATGGCCTTGCCGCCGTCGGGCCCGGGGACGGCGAGCTGGATCCCGTCGATCGGCGGGCAGTCCGGCCACTGGTCGAGGCCGAGGGCGCGCTCGTGGCCGAGGGCGGTGCCGAACATGGCCTGGCTCGACGTGACCCGGCCGTCCCGGATGTCGTCGGGGGTCCGGTTGGAGACGACGGTGACGCCGTAGCCGTTGCGCAGCAGGCCGAGCGCCAGGTGCAGCCCGGCCTGCCCGGCGCCGACGATGAGGATCTCGCGCATGGTGGTGTTCCTTCGGTGAGCTGGAGTGGATGCTCAGAAGGTACGTTTCGCCGCCGTACGCCATCCATCCGCTGAGCGCGGGTTCCGTCCAGTTGACGCGGAGTTTCGCAGCGTCGCCGACGGAGCCTGGCCGTACCTTTCCCGGTAGGCCGCGGCGAAGCGGCCCTGGTGCGGGAAACCCCAGCGTGCGGCCACGGCGGTGACCGTGACCCGCGCCGGGTCGGCGGCCAGCAGGTCCTCGTGCACCCTGGCCAGCCGCACATCGCGCAGGTGAGCCATCGGGGTCAGTCCCAGGTGCGTGCGGAAGCCCTCCTGCAGCGAGCGGGTGCTGACCGCGACGGCCCCCGCCACGTCGGCGGTGTTGATCGGCAGATGGGCGTGCTCCTCGATGAACCCCATCGCCCGCCGCACCACCTTCGGCACGGCCGGCCGCCGCGGCGCGGCCAGCTTCGGCCAGTAGTTGGACGGCTGCATGGTGAGCAGGCTGGACAGCAGCGCGTTCTCCAGGTGGGCCAGGGCCAGCGACTGCGCGGCCAGCCCGCCGCCGTCCTCGGCCGCGTGGACGACCAGGTCGGCCATCGCCCGCCAGCTGCGCGCCCAGCCGCTGGTCATGTCCACGCCCAGGTCGAAGACGAGCGGCCGGTCGAGCCGCTCACCGAGCATCTGCTCCAGGGTCTGCTCGACGGTCTCGCGATCGAACTTGACGATCAGCTGCGGGCACTGCGCGGCCCAGCGCATGTCGAGATGCTCCGTGGGCGACGGCAGCGAGGCCAGCGACGGGGTGGAGACGATCTCCTGCCCGCCGCAGCGGATCAGGCTGTGCCCGGCCAGGGGCACCTGCACCAGGAAGAACGACTCCAGCTCCCCCGGCTCGATGCGGACGTCGGTGCCGTAGTCGAGGTAGCTCACCCGTACGGAGCCGAGCTGCGCGGAGTTGAACCGCGCCGCCAGCAGGGCGGGATCGCCGGTCAGGTCCAGCCGGTGCGCGCAGAACACCCGCCCCACCTCTTCGCGGACCTCGTCCGGATCCGAGCTGGCGAACAGCGGCGTGTTGTCCAGTAATACCCTGTGCCCCATCGAGCGCCCTGCCTTCGCACGTATCCGGGTGACACATGATCATCGTCGAAGGGAGCGGCGGCGTTCCAGGTAGAAGTGCACACAACCACAGTTCAGTCGGCGCCGATCTACGGGAACGACCGGTCAAAGGGCGAACGCCGCCCGGGTCCACGTGTACTGGGCGTCCAGCACCTCTCCCAGCAGTTCGAACAGCATCCCCTCCGGCCGGACCTCGATACGCCGGGGCACGTCGTGACGACCTGACGGGTCCCGATCGACGATCAACGCGACCTGGCCGCCGGCCCGATCGACGCCCAGCGCCACCGCGGCCTCCCGGGCATCCACGCACGCCTCCGCATCGCCCTCCCGGTAGTAGCCCTCGGCCAGGTTCGCCAGCAGCGCCCTGGCGGCCTGGCTGTGCTCCGGCGTCATGGCACGGGCCGCGACGACGAGCACCACCGCGTCCACCCGCATGGCGGCCGCCAGCCGCTGCCGCGCCTGATCGAACGATCCCTTGGGCGGCACCGGGCTCGCCCTGATCGAGTCGGCGAGCATGCGGAGCAGCGTGGCCGGATCGACGGCCGCCGCTCCCGGGCCACATTCGTACGGCAGGAAGCCCACCATCGGGAACGGTGGATCGGGCAGCGTGTTGTAACCGAGGTAGAGCCCCGATCCTTCACACATGCTGAGAGGAGAGGAGGTCAGCGCACCGTGGGCCACCTGTCCCAGTCCTCCGCACCCGTGGTCGGGAAGGCCATCGGCCGGCTTGAGCATCGACATGCACGTATTGTGACAGAGAAATTACTCACGACTCATGGATCAATACACAACCCACCCCTCAGCCCTCCCCATGAGCACCATAGGTCATGGCGCGAGAGGAAGTCCTCTCTCGGTTCACGACGGCGATCACCTACGACTGCGGATGGGGCGCCACCCCGCGATGAAGGATGGCCCGGATACCAGAAGGTCATCCTGACCGTGTCCTGCTTCGCGGTCCCCGCGAACACGCCACCGAGATCACACTGCCAGGTCGCGAGCGCCTCCGGCTCGTCTCGCAGGCGCCGGTCGAGCCGGCGCGCCAGGCTGCGGGCCGGCCACTCCCACCCGTGGTCGCGTACGGCCTGGGCGACCGTCTCGGCGTACTGCGCCGCGTGGAAGCGGAACAGCGGCAGCGTGACCGTTCCGTCGGGATCGCGCCAGTTGTGCCAGATCACGGTGTCGCCGTCGCGCACGATGGTGACGTAGAGGGCTCCGCAGCAGCCCTCGGTGCAGTACGCCTCGGCCAGCCGCGCCTCGTGCGGCCGGTCGGTGGCCTCCAGAGCGCCGGGCAGCTGCGCCGGCTCGTACGGCGGGCCCTTGCGGAACGCCGCCGCGATCACCGGCCGGTGGTTCACCAGCAGCCGGGTCTCGACCTGACCGGACCGTACGGGATCGGGGACGGCGACCCGGATGGCCAGCCGGTCATGCGCGTCGTCCGGCGACGCCAGGTCGGGGAACGGTCTGGAGAGGGCACGGGCCGCCCAGCCCGCCCGCCACCGCGTCGTCCGATCGGCGGAACGCCGCGCTTCCGCCAGGACCGGCACCCAGCGCGGCGAGGCGATCAGACGGTCCAGCCGGGTGAGCGTGGCGGCGGACTCTCCGGTCGGCCAGGGCAGGAGAGCGGCAGGGCCGGAGCGCAGTTCCTCGGCGAGAGTGATGAGCGCGGCCAGCAGGTCCGGCTCCGGCCTTGCCCCGGCGGCGTGTACCGCGAAGGCCGCGATCGCCCGGCAGGCGTCCTGGTATTCATCCGGCCGGGCCGGATAGCCGTCGGCGGAGCACAGTCCCTGCAGAAGCCGGGCGGCGGTGAGGACGATCTCGTTGTCGATCGTGGTGCCCTCCTCCAGGACGTCCGCCAAGGACACCGCTTCGGCGATCCGTACGGCCTCGCTCCCCGTCGGATGATGGCCGTCGGCGGCGTGGCGGAGCAGCCAGCCGAGGGCGATCGGGTCACCGATGCGGCACATCGCCGCTGTGGCCCGGGCGCGAGTGAGAGGTGATGCCCGATCGGCCAGCCAGATCAGCTCGGCCGTCACTGCGGGGATCGTCTCCAGGACGTCCACCGCCGTTGGGCCGAGGCAGGACAGCAGGCCGAGGATCCGGATGGGTTCGACATCAGGCAGGGTGGCTCTGCCGGCCAGCAGGTGGAGGCCGACCCGGGTGGGGAGGTGGTGGGTGCCGTGGCGCACCAGCCAGATCCCCGTCTCGTGCGCGAGATCACCGGAAAGCCAGGACAGGTCGTCCGGTTTCAGATGGTCGAGCACCCACAGGGGGGCTCGCAGGTCACGGATGTCGTCGTGGAGCGAGGCGAGAGAGCGGTCGGGATCGGTGGCGAACGCTTCCAGCCTGGCGAGGAGCCTCCCGAGCGAGGAGGACGTCGAGTCGGGCGCCCACTCGACAGGCTCGTCGTCCTGGTTCGGACAGCGGCAGCCGCCGTCGGGAGGCGGCAGGTCGGGCGCCGACGCATGGAGTCGGGAGGCGTGATCGAACAGGGCATGCGGGTGGTCGAGCGCCCAGCGCTCGTCGGCCACGTTCACCGCTGGAAGGAGGTCTCGATTCTCTTGGTCACGAGCGACACCATCCCACCGCGGATGACCGGCACACAAGTGCCCACACGCCCGCCCCCCTGAGTGAGCCAGACGGTTCTCCGCGCCCACGGCCACACCGTCCGCCCTCTGGACGGCGGCTTCACAGCCTGGCGCCGCTCCGGCCACGGCTCCACCTCCGTGCCGTAAGGACTACACAGCACCGTGTTGTCGGGGAGCCAGTAGTAGGTCATGTGCGATCCTCTGCCGTGCTCCTCCGCGTCGGCGATCGCCTGCTTCTCCACACGTCGCACCGATCGGCCACTGGAGCCTGCCGAGGCGCCGATCGTTCCCTGAAATCCTTTGCTACCGGTCGGTAACTTGTTTGAGATTCACCTGATTACGATGAAGCGAGGTCAATAGATACCCGAGACGCCAGCCACGTCGGCGGTTCCCTCTGGACCCGCTTGGCGGTTGAAACTGGCGGCACCGAAAGGCAGCAAACGGCAACGCCATCTTCATGAGCGCAGCCGTTGATCAGCTATCAGATTCAGCCGACAAATCCGCGTCGCACCCACTGGATACCTCATCGCGTCCCAGGTCGGGGTTCGAAACGACGTCCAGCCTCTCGCCGAACAATCGAGACACAGCCCGAGGAGGGTAAGAGTATGGGTACTCCCACAACCACTACCGCCAGGATCGCTCAATTCTGCGCGACTCACAACGCGGACGGACGTGTGGAGATCTTCGCCGTCGGGCAGGACGGTACGATGCTGAGTCGCCGGCAGACCGCAGCCGATGGCGAATTCGAGAACGCCTGGCGCTCCTTGCACGGCACCGTCGCCCAGCCATTCGTTGTCCGCGACCCGGACGGGCGGATCGAACTCTTCGCCATCGGCGCAGGAGGCGACCGGGGGGTGTGGCACCGCATACAGATGACGCCCAACGCCGCAGAATTCAGCAACTGGGAACCCTTGGGTGGGACCGTCAGTCAGCCGTTCGCGATTCACAACCAGGACGGTCGGATCGAACTCTTCGCCATCGGCGCAGGCGGCGACCGGGCGGTGTGGCATCAATGGCAGGTGGCGCCCGGCGGTAAGTTCGCCGGCTGGAACTCCCTGGGCGGCACCGTCACACAGCCATTCGCGATCAGCAACGCAGACGGCAGGATCATCCTTTTCGCCGTAGGCGCTGGCGGCGATCGCTCCTTGTGGCATCGCTCGCAGGTGACGCCCAACGGCCACTTCGGAGACTGGCAATCCCTGAACGGCACCATCAGCCAGCCGTGCGCGATTCGCAACCTGGACGGGCGGATCGAAGTCTTCGCGATCGGCGAAGGGGGCGATCACTCAGTGTGGCATCGGTGGCAGACGTCACCCAGCGGAGCCTTCGACGCCGAATGGCACAGTTTGGGCGAGAACGTCAGCCAGCCGTTCGTGATTCACAACCAGGACGGTCGGATCGAGCTCTTCGCCATCGCTGCCGATGGTCGCCTCCTCTACCGTCGGCAGATCGCACCCAACGCTCAATTCGCCGACTGGCAGTCCCTCGACGGCAATGTCAGGCAGCCGTTCGCACTACGCAAGCAGAATGGCGCGATCATGGTCTTTGCCGTCAGCAACGATGACAACACCCTTTGGCATCGCATCCAGAGCGGTCCCGACGCCGTCTCGTATGACGGCTGGGACCCTGTTGAAGGAGGAATTTCACCGTGACCAGGCCTCTCCGTAGCCCCAACTGGTACGGGTGACCCCGCCGCGGCCACTTGATTCGCAGTGGGTTTCATGTCCGGTGGATAACCGTGTTTGGCGAGGAGACGTTGATTCGTCGAGCGGAGATGGGCGCGAACGTCGTCTCGGGAGACCCAGTGGGTGGTGATGTCACGCTCCATCGACCTCACCAGATCGCGGGCGATGTCGGCCGGCACGCCGTCTCCCAGAACTCCGACACGATGACGGCCACGGGAGCCCGTTCAGATACGCCACCACGTCAAGACGGCTGGCGTCCCCATCGACCACCCGCCCCTTTCGCACCGCGGGAAAGTCAATGCTGTACGGCTGACGCCGATCGATCAGGTGGATGGCGGGGTTCTGCTCGGCCCCGAACGCATCGGTGTAGACGACCCTGCGCACACCCGGGGTCAGGTACTCGTGAACCCGAAGATTCTCGCTCTTGGCATCGAGCGACCCTCCTGAGATCGGGCCGCACCGGTCAGGTGCGGACGAGTTCCTTGGCGGGCGGCGCGGGGGCCGGATCGTCGTCGTGGCCCTCGACCGACAGGTTGGGCAGCAGGCGGTCCAGCCAGGCCGGGCACCACCAGTTGAGCCGGCCGAGCAGCACCATGGTGGCGGGCACCAGGAAGCCGCGGATGATCGTGGCGTCCACCGCGACGGCCACCGCCAGGCCCACCCCGAACGTCTTGACCAGCGGGTCCGGATAGGCGATGAAGGCGACGAAGACGGCCACCATGATGAGCGCGGCCGAGGTGATGACCCGGCCGGTCGTGCCGAGTCCCTCCGCCACCGCCCGCGAGTTGTCGCCGTGCCGCTGGTACGCCTGGCGCACGGCGGTCAGCAGGAACACCTCGTAGTCCATGGACAGCCCGAACAGCACGGCGAACAAGATGAGCGGCGTGTAGCTCTCGATCGGCACCGTGAAGAAGAGCGTCTCCAGGTAGGAGGCGCTGGCCGGCGCGTCCATGCCGACGAGTCCGCTGCCCAGCCCGATCGAGAACACCAGGGCCAGCGCCCCGAAGGCGGCACCCAGCGAGATGAGGTTCATCAGCGCCGCCTTGACGGCGATGACCGGCGCCCGGAAGGCCAGCAGCAACAGCAGGGCGCTGAGCAGCACGACGACCGCGATGACCAGCGGGGTCCGTTCGGCCATCCGGTCGGAGGCGTCGGCCAGGGCGGCGACCTCCCCTCCGACGTGCAGCGTGACGCCGGGCACGGAGATCGCGCGGACGTCCCGCACCACCTCGGCGGCCCGGGCGTCGCTGGGGGCGTACTCGGGCACGACCTGGACCAGCACGGACCTGCCCGAGTCGTTGACCTGCGCGGGCGCGACGTGCGCGACGCCGTCGACGGCCTCGATCTCGCGGGTGATCCGCTCGACGATCGGGGCGGGCTCGTCGGTGTCCGCGACCCGTGACGGCAGCTCGGCGACGACGGCGAGCGGCCCGTTGATGCCGGGGCCGAAGCCGACCTCCATCAGCTCGTACGACCGCCGGGCGTCCGAGCCCTGCGTGCCGTAGCCGTCGTCGAGCGGCCCGAGCTTCAGCGCCAGCGCGGGCGCGGCCAGCGCGGCGAGCACGAGCACGCTGCCGAGGAGCACCCGCCACGGCCGGCGGGCGACCCAGGCGCCGAGCCCGGCCCAGCCGGACGCTTCGGGACGCCGGCCGAGGAACGGCACCTTGAGGGCGTTGATCCGGTGGCCGAGCAGCCCGAGCAGCGCCGGCACCAGCGTGATCGAGGTGAGCACGGCGGTCACCACGGAGATGCCGGTGATCCAGCCGAGCGTCCGCAGCAACGGGAAGCCACCGAGCATGAGCGCGCTCAGCGCGATGATGACCGTGCCGCCCGCGAACACCACGGCCCCGCCCGAGCTGGCCACGGTCCGGCGCACCGACTCGCCGACGGAGACGCCGGAGGCGAGCAGGCCACGGTGCCGCGACAGCAGGAACAGGGCGTAGTCGATGCCCACGCCGAGCCCGATCATCGTGGCCATGATGCCGGCCTGCTTGGGCACGTCCACGACATGTCCGAGCAGTCCGATGACGCCGAGCCCGGTGGCGACGCTGACCAGCGCGGTGAAGATCGGCACCAGCGCCGCCGCGAGCGTCCCGAACGCGAACACCAGCACCACCAGCGCGCACGTCACTCCGATGATCTCGCTGGGGCCGGTCTTGATCTCCTTGTCGGCCGGCGTCGAGCTGTCGGCGGGCACGACCTCCAGCCCGGCGGCACGCGCGGGGTCGGCCGCCTTCGACAGGGCCTGCGTGGTCTCGGCGAGCTTGGCGTGGTCGTGTCCCTCCATGCGCACGGTGATGACGCCGATGCGCAGGTTGGACGCGATCCCCCCCCTCCGGTACGGCGTCTCCACCTTCACGACGTGCGGCATGTCGCCGAGGCGGTCGATGGTCCGTTCGACGGCCTCCTTGCGGGGCTCGTCGGTCAGCGGTCCCCGCTCGGAGTAGAGCACGAGCTGGACGGTGCCACCCGGCGCGTAGCCGGGGCCGAACCCGGAGCGCATCAGGTCGTGGGCGCGCTGCGCGCTGGTGCCGGGGATCGTCATGTCTGTGCTGACCGGGCTGCCGAGCACCAGGCTGCCGCCCAGCAGGCCCGCCGCCGCGATCACCCATAACGCCAGGACGATCCGCCCGTGTCGTGCGCACCAGCCGCCCAGCCGTCCCAGAAAACGCGTCATCGCAGAATCCCCCTCGACGGCCGTCCTGTACGGTCGTACAGGACTACGGTAGAACGCCAAGTATCCGCCACGCCGGTGCATGTACGGAAATGAGACGATGACCACAGCCGACGACACCCGAACCAGGATCCTGGCGGCCGCCCAGGAGCTGTTCGCCGAGCGCGGCTACTCCAACACGTCGCTGGCCGACATCGCGGCGGCCGTCGGCCTCACCAAGACGGCCGTCGCCTACCACTTCCACCCCAAGGACCGGCTGGCCGCCGAACTGCTCGCCCCCGCCGCCGATGACATGCTCGCGCTGCTGGGCACCGACTTCGACGGCCGGGCGGCGTTCCTCGACGCGCTGGTCCGCTTCATGGTGCGGCATCGGGCGGTGATCCGGCTCGTCATGGAGGACGTCAACGGGGCCGACGACGCCCCGCCGGGCTCGCCGGGAGAGGCCTTCAGGACCTTCCGGGACGAGATCTTCACCCGCCTGGCGGGCCCCGAGCCCGGCCCCGAGAGCAGGCTGCGCGGCTGGGCGGTGCTCGGCGCGCTGCAGTGGGGCGTCGTACAGACCGTGGACCTGCCGGCGGAGCAGGTGGAGAAGGTGCTCACCCGAGCGGTCCAGGCGATCTAGGCCGGACGCGCTGGGCGGTCGCCAGGCGGGCGGCACCACGCGCGTGCCCGCCGCCGGCACGCGGGAGACTTCCCTGGGGAGGCGGCATGACCATCGGACCTGGACTCACGTCCGGCCCGGCGAGTCGCGGGGAACCGGCTCGACCGGGCGCCGTCGATCCGGGGCGAGCGGGTGGTGGGCGAGGGCGGAGTCGACGCTCACCCTAGGCGGGCGGCTCCGGAGGCGGGCTGGACGGCGGGTCCGAAGGTTCGGTGGGATCGGGGCCGGTCTGCGCCGCGACGCCGACGGTGATGACCACCACGCCGCCCGCCCCGGCGCAGCCGCCGGCCGCGACACTCTGCGCCAGTACGGTGCCCACCTGAGCCTGGTCGATCACCTGCTGGTTCTGCCGCCGTACCGCGAACCCGGCGGCGCGCAGTTCGGCCCGCGCGGCGGCGGGCGCCTGGCCGGTGACCGAGGGGACCGGCACGCCCTGGCGGGACACGACCAGCGACACCCGGGCGCCGCCCGCGACCCGGCTGCCCGCCTCCGGCTCGCTCGACAGCACCTGGCCGTTCGGCTGCGCGGAACAGGAGGTGGTGACCTGGCCCACCGCGAGCCCGGCGCCGGTCAGAGCGGCCTCGGCGGGCTCACGCTGGAGCCCGGCGACCGCGGGCACGGCCAGCCCGGCCGACACGCGCAGCCCGACCGTGCTCCCCTTGGACACGAGCGCTCCCGGCCCGGGCTGGGTGCTCAGCACCCGCCCGACCGCGCGGGCGGACTCGGTCCGCGTGACGGCGCCGGCGACCAGCCCGGCCCGCTTGAGCGCCCGGATCGCGGCGGCCTGGTCCAGCCCGGCCAGTGCGGGCACCCGTACCGCCGCGGGCACCCTGGCCGGTGCTTCGGACGACGACGACCCGCGCGGCTCCGGGGTCGGGACGCCCGTCTTCGCGGTCCTGCCGGGCGAGGGCGACGTGACGGCCGGCGCCGTCGTGAGCGCGGTGGGCCGCCCGGCGGCCTGCGGCGGGCCGTCCGGGCGGAACGCCGGCACCACCACCGCGGCCAGCACGGCCGCGCTGACCAGCAGTGCGGCGGACACCGCGAGCCCCGCCCGGTTGAACGCCCGGCCGGTCCGCCGCGTCGCCTCCGCCTCACCCAACCCCGGCCCGGTCCCCTGCGCCGCCCCCTCGGCGGCGCCGGGAACCGGGTGGCCGGCGGACCCGGCCGCGCCAGCGAGGCGATAGCCGCCGGGCGTGCCGGTCACCTCCGGCTGTGCGACCGGCCCATGGTCCGGCCCGGAGTCCGGCGGTGCGAAGGCGTTCATGGGCGGCACCCGCAGGATGTGCGGCGGCGGCGAGCGCAGCACCTCCGCCGGAACGGCCTCCGGGTCGCCCAGCAGGTCGAGCAGCAGCTCGCGACTGGCGGGCCGGTTGCGCGGGTCCTTGTCCAGGCACGCCTCGACGAGCTCCCGTAACCGGCCGTCCAGCCGGCCGAGCTCGGGCTCGGCGGTCAGGATGCGGTGCAGCACCGGCGCCACGGAGTCCTGCCCGAACGGCGCCGAGGCGTTGGCCGCGAAGCACATCGTGGCGCCCCAGGAGAACACGTCGGCGGCCCCGGTGACGACCGACGCGGTGATCTGCTCCGGCGCCATGTAGGCGGGCGTGCCCACTCCCCTGCCGCTCACCGTCGCCGCCGCGTCCAGCGCCCGCGCCAGCCCGAAGTCGATCACCCGCGGTCCGTCCGCGCCGAGCAGCACGTTCTGCGGCTTGAAGTCGCGGTGCACGATGCCCGCCCGATGGATCGCCGCGAGCGCCGTCGCGGTGCCGACCGCGATCCGCTCCAGCGCGCCACCGGCCGGCGGCCCGGTGAGCGCGACGTGCCGCTGCAGCGACGGCCCGTCGACGTACTCGCTCACGATGTACGGCCGGCCGTCGTCGAACCCCGCCTCGATCACCTGGGCGGTGCAGAACCGGGCGACGTGCTTGGCCAGCTCCACCTCCCGCAGGAACGCCACCCGCTCGTCCCCGACGGGTCCGTGCAGCAGTTTGACCGCGTAGTGCTCCTCACCCCTCGTCCCGAGGTACACCACGCCCTGACCGCCCTCGCCCAGGCGCCCGGACAACTCGTATGCCCCGAGCCGCCTCGGATCCCCCGTTCTGAGCGGCTGTGCCATAGGCACGGCCCCTCCCCTCGCCGCCTTCTTCCCTTCCCACTGAAGGCAACCGGCGGCCGGGAGTCAACGGTGACCACGACAATCGCCACCCGAACGAGACAAAAACGGTCAAGAAGGGCGGGATAGATGACCCGAATACGTCACATCCTCGTCACCCTGGCGCGTCACCTTGATGACCAGCCGGTCGAGGTCCCGGCCAGGGAACATCCGCAGCGTGCCCCCATCACAGCGGTCGCCCTGGACCCGGTCCAGCGTGAACACGAACCCGCTGCCGGTGCGGCCGAGCCGGCCGGAACAGCGCAGCCCGGCCTCCCATCGCATGGTCGCCCCGGCCCCGGCCAGCCGGATCTCCACCGGAAACACCCGCCCGGCGCCCGGCCGACCGGCCGACCCGGTCCACGTGCCCTCCAACCCCGGCCCCTGGGCGCCGCGCAGCCAGAACACGAAACCGGCGGCGGCCATCGCCACCCCGGCCGCCGCCACCCCGGCCTGCCACAGCCGTGCCGGTCGCCGCTCGCGCGCGCTCACGCCGGCGGCGCTCAGATGAGCCGGGCGTACTCGTCGAGCTTGGCCAGCACCTCGCCGGACGACGCGCTGGGCAGGGCGGCCACGACCTCCTCGACGCCCAGCCGCGCGTAGTAGTCGAGCTTCTCCCTCGTCAGCAGCGTGCCGAACGGGATCACCTTGGCCATCGGCCGGCCGGCCTTCTCACACGCCTCGCGCAGGGCCGGCAGCGCGGCCTTGATGCCCTTGCCGCCGATCGGCATCCAGCCGTCGGCGTACTCGGCGACGTGCGCGAACAGCTTGGGCCCCGCGGCGCCGCCCACGTAGACGGGCGGCGCGGAGATCGGCTTCGGCCAGGACCAGGACGCCTCGAACCCGTCGAAGGAGGCGACCTCGTCACGCCACAACGCCCGCATCGCCAGCATGTGGTCACGCGTGACCGCGCGCCGCGAACCGTACGGCACGCCGTGGTTCTCGATCTCCTCCACGTTCCAGCCGAAACCGATCCCGATCACCGCGCGCCCGCCCGACAGGCGGTCGAGCGTGGCGATCGCCTTGGCGGTGACGATGGGGTCGCGCTGGGCGACGAGCAGGATGCCGGTGCCGACGAGCAGTCGCTCGGTCACCGCGGCGGCGAACGAGAGCGCGACCAGCGGGTCGAGGGTGCGTTTGTACTCCTCGGGCAGCTCGGCCTGCCCGGCCGGAGGCGGGGTGCGGCGCGAGATCGGGATGTGGGTGTGCTCGGGCACGTACAACGAGGCGAAGCCGCGTTCCTCGGCCGCTCTGGCGAGAGCGGGGACCGGCATGGCCAGATCCGTGGTGAACATCGTGACGCCGATCCTCATGCCGCACCGTCCTTGACCGTCAAACAAGCGATTGTTAGGCAGAGTACCTTGCCGCGGAGCGGCGCTCCATGGAAGAGGTCTTCGGCGAAGTCTTCCACCTTCCCCGGTCCGCGGAACTGCGGCCCGGGGGTGACCGTGGCGACCGGAACCAGTGGAGGAACGCCCCGGCCGGGCACCGGCCGGCGGCGCGATAGCCTCGGGACGTGCTGGAGAGGATCGCGGCGACGCGTTACGTGACGCCGCTGCGCGAGGGCGGCTCGCTGCCAGGGGTGGTCGAAGCCGATGACCTCGGCACCTATGTCGTGAAATTTCGCGAAGCCGGGCAGGGCCGTCGCGTCCTCGTCGCCGAGATCATCTGCGCCGAGCTCGCCCGGCGGCTCGGCCTGCGCACCCCCGACCTCAGGCTGATCGACCTCGACCCCCAGCTCGGCGTCCGCGAGCCCGACGAGGAGGTCCAGGACCTGCTCAAGGCCAGCACCGGCGTCAACCTGGCGATCGACTTCCTGCCCGGCGCCCTGGGCTTCGAGCCGCTCACCTGGACACCCGACCCAGCGTTCGCCTCCCGGCTGCTCTGGTTCGACGCGCTGATCCACAACATCGACCGCAGCTGGCGCAACCCCAACCTGCTCGTCTGGCACCAGGATGTCTGGCTGATCGACCACGGTGCCGCGCTCTGGTTCCACCACAACTGGCGGACGGCCGACCCCCAACGCCCGTTCGACGCGGGCGACCACGTGCTGGCCCCGTTCGCGACCGACATCGACGCCGCCGCCGAGGAGCTCTCCGCGCGGATCACGCCGGAGCTCCTGACGAAGGTGACCGCCCTGGTGCCTGACGCCTGGCTCGACGGCGAGCCGGGGTTCGACTCGGCGCAGGCCGTCCGCGACGCCTACGTCGACCACCTGCTGCGGCGCGCCCACGGACCGCGCGCGTGGCTCACCCGCGGCGAGCCGAAGACCTCCCGGCCGGGGCCGGGGTCCGTCGGCGAGTTCTGGCGCGGAGGCCGCCGATGAGCAGGGACGTGTACGAGTACGCGGTGATCCGCGTGGTGCCCCGGATCGAGCGCGGCGAGCAGATCAACGCCGGCGTGCTCCTCTACTGCCAGCCCCGCGGCTACCTCTGCGCGCGGGTCGAGCTCGACGCCGTACGGCTACGCGCCCTCGACCCCGACGCCGACGCAGAGAGCGTCCGCCGGGCCCTCGGCGCCTACGAGCTGGCCTGCGGCGAGCAGGCCGGCCCGCTGACCGGCGAGCCGCTGGGCGGCAGGTTCCGCTGGCTGACCGCGCCACGCAGCACGATCGTCCAGACCGGTCCGGTGCACGCCGGCCTCACCGCCGACCCCGGCGCCGAGCTGACCCGGCTCTTCGACGTCCTCGTACGCCTGTGACCTGGCACGGACCCAGAACACCTGAGACCTGGAAACGCCTGTGACCTAGAAGAGGACCGACATGAAGGTGTCGACCTCGTGGAAGCCCACCTTGCGGTAGACAGCCCGTGCCGAGGTGTTGAAGTCGTTGACGTACAACGTGACCACCGGGGCGAAGCAGGCGAGGGCCGCCTCCACGACGGCCGCCATGCCCGCCACCGCGTGTCCCCGGCCGCGCAGCTCGGGATCGACCCAGACGCCCTGGATCTGGCTGGCGGACGGCGTGACCGCGCCGATCTCCGCCTTGAACACCACCCGCCCGTCGTCGATGCGGGCGTAGGACCTGCCGATGCGGATCAGCTCGGCGACGCGGGTGCGGTAGAGGGCGCCGCCGTCGCCGAGATTGGGCGAGACGCCGACCTCCTCGGTGAACATCGCCACGCAGGCGGGCAGCAGGATGTCGAACTCCTCCGGCCGGACCCGCCGCACCAGCGGGTCGGCCGCGACGAGCGGCTTCCGCGAGGTCGCCATGACCGGCTGCGCCCATCTGATCGCGCGCGCCCTGCCCCAGTAGGGCTCCAGCCGCTCCCACATCAACGAGACCGCGTCGACCGGCCCCACGATCGACGAACAGCGACGTCCCTGCTTGCGGGCCCGGTCGGAGAACGCGTGCGCGGCCTCCGGACCGGCGCCGACCGGCACCAGATTGGCTCCGGCGTAGCAGAGCGAGACGAGACCGCCGCGCGGCCCGAACCCCCACATCTGCCCGCCCAGCCGCGCCGGATTGAGTCCGACGGTCCGCACCCGGGAGGCGACGAAGACGTTGGCGACCGGGTCGTTGTCGAGCAAGGCGAGTGCCTCGTCCCGGTCGCTGTCGTCGAGCACGCGCGACGCCGATGTACGCAGCATCACATGGTCAGACTACGCGAACGACTACGGATTGGCTTATCCGGACAGCACGTCGGTGAGCCGATCGTGACCCAAGCCCCCGCCGGCCGCCATCCGCACGACCGGCCGGGGCTCCGGAAGGGCGGCGCAGGTGGTCGTGCGCCTCGGGATCGTGCCGTCCGTCAGGTACGCGGCCAGGTGCCGGTCGACGCACCGGTTGCCGGCCAGCGAGACGCCGTGGTTGCCGCCCTCCTCCACGACCATCCGCGCGGTCGGGAAGTGCCGGAGCATGCGCAGCGCTCCCTGGTACGGCGTGGCCGCGTCACCGCGCGACTGAAGCATGAGGATGGGCGGCAGCTTCGGCGACCCGTGGACGTCGACCGGCCTGCCCCCGCTGACCGGCCAGAACGCGCACGGAGCGTTGAACCAGGCGTTCTGCCAGGCCATGAACGGCGCCCGGCGGTGCATCCGCGTCGTGTCCTGCCGCCAGGTGTCCCACGAGCGCGGCCAGGCGGCGTCACGGCACTGCACGCTCAGGTAGACGGCGTAGCCGTTCTCGTCCTCGGCGTCCTGGCCGCCGAACCGGTTGTGCGCCTCGACCAGCCCCTTGACGTCGCCCGCGCGCACGTACGCCGACCAGACCCGGGCCAGCTCCGGCCAGATGCGGTCGGTGTAGCCGCCGAGGGTGAACAGGTCGTCGAGCTCGCTCGGGCCGACGACGCCACCGGCCGGCCGGTCGCGCAGCCGGGAGCGCATGGCGTACCAGGCGAACCCGGTCTCCTTGGCGGTGCCGCCCAGCTTGTAGACCGAGTTGTGCCGCGCGGTCCAGTCGAGGAAGTCGCGGTGCCTGCGGTCGAACGCGGGATCCTGGTCCAGGTTGGACTGGTACCAGACGTCGTCGGGGCTGACCGAGCTGTCCATGACGAGCCGCTTGACCCGGTCGGGGAAGAGCGTCGCGTAGACCCCGCCGATGTAGGTGCCGTAGGAGTAGCCGAGGTAGCTGATCTGCCGCTCGCCCAGGGCGGCCCGGATCGTGTCGACGTCCCTCGCGACGTTCTCGGTCGTCATGTGGGGCAGCAGCCAGGCCCACAGGTTGCCGCAGCGGGCGGCGTAGTCACCGGCCCGGTCGAGCAGGGCCCGTTCGTCGCGCCTGGTGGCCGGCACCGCGTCGAGCCGCGGCGGCGCGTAGTAGGACGAGGCGTCGACGCAGCGCAGCGCGGGCCGGCTGCTGCCGACCCCGCGGGGGTCGAAGCCGACCACGTCGTAGCGCGCGGCCACCTCGGCGGGCAGCGTGGCGGCCACGAACTCGCCCAGCCGGAGGCCGGACGCGCCCGGACCGCCGGGGTTGACGAGCAGCGTGCCCAGGTGGTTGGCGTCGCGCGAGACCTTGCCCCGGATCCGGTTGACGGCCAGGGTGATCGACTGTCCCCACGGCTCGCGGTGGTCGAGCGGCACGCGCACCGTCGCGCACTCCACCCCCGGCGTGCCGCCCGGCGGCGTGTCCTTGGTCTGCGGGCACGCCCCCCACACGATCGCGTCGACCGGCCGGCTCCGCGCGGTGGCGCTCCCTTGAACGCCCACCACCCCGCCGACCAGCATGCCCAAGGCCGCGACCACTCGTACGAACCGCTTCACCTGACCGCTCCCCCATCTCATAGGCAGAGATGCTCGCGGGGTGACGGACCGGTGACGCAGGGTATGGAGGAAAGCTTGCCAACGTGTAATCAGACGATTGCACGCCGTAATGGAAGGGTGGGGAAGGTCAGCCCACGGTCACCTGCGGGCCCGGGGCGTCGTCGTCGAGGTCGACCTCCACGCCCATCTCCTCGGCGATGCGCAGGGCCTCCTCGATCAGCGTCTCCACGATCTGCGACTCGGGCACCGTCTTGATGACCTCGCCCTTGACGAAGATCTGCCCCTTGCCGTTGCCGGAGGCCACCCCGAGGTCGGCCTCGCGCGCCTCGCCGGGCCCGTTGACGACGCAGCCCATGACGGCGACCCGCAGCGGCACCGTCAGGCCCTCAAGCCCGGCCTGGACCTGCTCGGCCAGCGTGTAGACGTCGACCTGGGCGCGACCACAGGACGGGCAGGACACGATCTCCAGGCCGCGCTCGCGCAGCCCGAGCGACTCGAGGATCTGGGCGCCGACCTTGACCTCCTCGACGGGAGGCGCCGAGAGCGACACCCTGATCGTGTCGCCGATGCCCTCGGCGAGCAGCGCGCCGAAGGCCACGGCCGACTTGATCGTGCCCTGGAAGGCCGGGCCGGCCTCGGTGACGCCCAGGTGCAACGGGTAGTCGCACCTGGCGGCCAGCAGCCGGTAGGCGTTGATCATGACGACCGGGTCGTTGTGCTTGACCGAGATCTTGATGTCGCGGAAGCCGTGCTCCTCGAACAGCGAGCACTCCCACAGGGCCGACTCGACCAGCGCCTCGGGCGTGGCCTTGCCGTACTTCTCCAGCAGGCGCGGGTCGAGCGAGCCCGCGTTGACGCCGATGCGGATGGGCACGCCGTGGTCGGCCGCCGCCCTGGCGATCTCGCCCACCTTGTCGTCGAACTTCTTGATGTTGCCGGGGTTGACCCGCACCGCCGCGCAGCCCGCCTCGATCGCGGCGAAGACGTACTTGGGCTGGAAGTGGATGTCGGCGATCACCGGGATCTGCGACTTCCTGGCGATCGTCGGCAGCGCCTCGGCGTCGTCCTGGGACGGCACGGCCACGCGGACGATCTGGCAGCCCGAGGCGGTGAGCTCGGCGATCTGCTGCAGGGTGGCGTTGACGTCGGCGGTGACCGTGGTGGTCATCGACTGCACGGAGACCGGCGCGTCACCGCCCACGGGGACGTCGCCGACCATGATCTGGCGGGAGTGTCGGCGTTCGGCGAGCGGCTTCGTGCGGACCGTCGGGATGCCGAGTGCTACAGAAGACATTTCTCCCTCTTGGGTGTCGACGACGTTGTCCAGTCTAGGTAGCTATCGGGACTGCCCGGCCGCGAGCTCCGCGAGCTCCGCCGCCCGGGCGCGGGCCCAGGCGTCGGCGGCGAGCACCTCCTCGACCGTGTCGGCCGGGGTGACCTGGTGCTCGGCGACGACCTTGGCCACGGTGTCGACGATCGCCGGGAACGGCAGCTCGCCACGCAGGAACGCGTCGACGCCCGCCTCGTTGGCCGCGTTGTAGACGGCGGGCGCGGTGCCGCCCTCGGCGCCGACGTGCCTGGCCAGCGCGACGGCGGGGAACGCCTCGTCGTCGAGCGGCTCGAAGGTCCAGGTGTGCGCGGTGGTCCAGTCGACGGGCCGGGACGCGCCCGCCAGGCGGCCCGGGTGGCCGAGCGCCAGCGCGATGGGCAGCCGCATGTCGGGCGGGCTGGCCTGCGCGATGGTGGAGCCGTCGATGTACTCGACCATGGAGTGGATGATCGACTGCGGGTGCACCACGACCGTGATCCGGTCGAAGCCGATGTCGAAGAGCAGGTGCGCCTCGATCACCTCCAGCCCCTTGTTGACCAGGGTGGCGGAGTTGACGGTGATCACCGGGCCCATGGACCAGGTGGGGTGGGCGAGCGCCATCTCGGGCGTCACCTCGGCCATCTCGGCCCGCTTCCTGCCCCTGAACGGCCCGCCGCTCGCCGTGATCACGAGCCGCCTGACGGCGTCGGGGTCGTGGCCGTCGGGCCCGGAGGCCCACAGGCACTGCTGGACGGCCGAGTGCTCGGAGTCGACGGGAAGGATCTGGCCCGGCTTGGCCAGCCGCTTGACCAGGGGCCCGCCGATGATCAGCGACTCCTTGTTGGCCAGCGCCAGGGTGCGGCCCGCCTCCAGGGCGACCAGCGTGGAGGTCAGCCCGAGCGCTCCGGTGATGCCGTTGAGCACCACGTCGGCCTGCCAGGCGGCCACCTCCGCGACGCCGTCGGGCCCGGCGAGCACGGTGGGGTCGGCGCCGTGCTCGGCCAGCGCCTCGCGCAGCGCCGGGACCGTCGCGGGGTCGGCGACCGCCACCGCCTCGGCGCGGAACTCGGCCGCCTGCCTGGCCAGCAGCCCGACCCTGCCCCCACCGGCCGCGAGCGCCGCGACGCGGAAGCCGCCCGGGTTGGCGGCGATGACGTCGAGGGCCTGGGTGCCGATCGAGCCGGTGGAGCCGAGGACGACCACGGAGCGCTGGGTGTCTGCATGCACCCGTCCATTGTCCCCGCTCCGCGTGGCGCCCAGACACGGGGTTCGCCGGCACCCGAAAATCGGCGACCCATGTGACGGCAGATATCTGAGCCGATTAATGCCGGAATATCGCCATATCCGTATTCGCGAATGTCGAGAAATACGAATATTTCTCCCGCTACCTTCCAACCCCTGATTCCGGTTTCGGGAGGTACGTAATGCACCGCAGAGTCGCTCTGCTCTCCGTCGTCACCCTTGCCCTCGGGGGTGCCCTGCTTCCGGCGGGAGCGGCCCAGGCACAGGCGGCGCCCAGGCCCGCCGCCAAGGCCGCCGCCGACTCCCCCGCGGAGCAGAAGACCGTCCTGCGGTACTGGACGCCGCGGAAGATGGAGGCGGCGCAGCCGCTCGCCGCCCCCTCGCCCAGGCAGGGCGCCAAGACGGAGTCCGGCCTCGCCGACGAGCCGACCACGGGGGTCCCGTGGACCACCCAGGGCGCCGCGCCGGCCTCCGCGCGGGCGCAGGCCGCCAACAGCCCCGGCGCCCCGTGGACCGGCGGCGGCACGGTCACCCGCACCACCGGACGGGTCTTCTTCACCTATCAGGGACGCAACTCCTCCTGCTCCGGCTCGGCTGTGACCAGCGCCAACAAGAGCGTGGTGATGACCGCGGGGCACTGCGTGAAGCTGGGCGGCGCGTTCCACACGAACTGGGTGTTCGTGCCGGGCTACGACAACGGCAGCCGTCCCCACGGCACCTGGGCGGCCAGCAGGCTGCTGACCACCCCGCAGTGGAACGCGAGCGAGGACATCGACTTCGACATCGCCGCCGCCGTGGTGGCGCCATTGGAGGGCAGGACGCTGGTCGACGCGGTGGGCGGCCAGGGCGTGGCGTTCAACCAGGCCAGGCGGCAGCAGATGTACGCGTTCGGCTACCCGGCGGCGGCGCCGTACGACGGGTCGAAGCTGATCTACTGCGCCGGACGAGCGTTCGACGACTTCCTGATGTCCCGGGATCACGGCCTGACCTGTGACATGACCGGTGGTTCCAGTGGCGGCCCGTGGTTCCGGAATTTCAACGAGTCCACCGGGCTGGGCACGCTGAACTCCGTCAACAGCTTCAAATACAACTTCGCCCCGAACTGGATGTTCGGCCCATATTTCGGAAATGAGGCACAAGCCGTCTACCAGGCCGCGCAGAGCGCCGGCACCCTCTGACGCTCTTTACCGAAAGTAGCGGCGACGGCACATCGTGTAGTGCAAACTCGGGTGCCATGACCTTGAGCACCCCCATGCTTGCAGCCGTTCCGCTCGTCGCGGGACTGATGGGCCCGGCTCTCGTGGGCGCCACTCCCACGCACCAGCGGGAGCGGCAGCCAGACCGTCCCGCGGCCGCCACGCACCCGCGCGCGGCGCGATCCGAGGTCGTCGAGCACGTGGCCGCGCGCGGTTCCGCCGACCACCGGCGCGTGCTCGACTACTGGACACCCCAGCGGATGGCCGCGGCCCTGCCGATCGACATGCTCGACATCGTCACCGACGGCGGCGGCCTGGTGAGCGGGCTGACCGGCAAGGCGGGGCTGGGCGTCGCCCCGGACCTCTCCGGCGCGACCACGAAGGTCGCGCCCTCCCGCCGGCACCAGGCCTCGCGGCCGCAGCAGCAGACCGCCGGCTCCCGGTGGACGACCGGCGGCGCGGTGACCAGGACCACCGGGCGGGTCTTCCTCACCGTCGCCGGGACCGACTTCGTCTGCTCCGCGAGCACGGTCCGCAGCGCCAACCGCGACGTGGTGGTCACCGCCGGCCACTGCGTCAAGGACGGGACCGGCCAGTGGGCCGACAACTGGACGTTCGTGCCCGGCTACCGCGAGGGCGGCGGCCAGCCCTACGGCCAGTATCCCGCCCGCCGCATGTTCGTCGCCGCGCCATGGTCGCGGGCCGCCGACGACAGCTACGACGTGGGCATGGTGGCGCTGGCCACCTCCGGCGGCAGGCACGTGGCCGACGTGGTGGGCGCCCAGGAGATCTCCTTCGACGCGCCGCGCGGCGGCCAGGCCTTCGGCTTCGGCTATCCCGCCGACCCGCCCTACAACGGCGAGCACCTGGTCTACTGCGCCGGCCCGCTGCGCGACGACCCCCACGGCGAGACCCACGACCAGGGCCTCGGCTGCGACATGACGGCCGGCTCCAGCGGCGGCCCGTGGCTGTCCGGCTTCGACCTCGGCACCGGCCGGGGCACGGTCACCTCGGTGAGCAGCTTCAAGTACAGCGACGACCGCCGCACGATGTACGGCCCCTACTTCAGCGGCTCGGCCAAGGCCCTGTTCACCGCGGCCGAGCGCGCCTGACCCCGGGCGGGGCCGATCAGAGCATCAGCCCCGTCAACACCATGACCTTCTCGTACGTGTAGTCGCGCATGGCCGACTGCACGCCCTCGCGCCCCACGCCCGAGTCCTTGACCCCGCCGTACGGCATCTGGTCGGCCCGGTAGGAGGGCACGTCGCCGATGATCACGCCGCCCACCTCCAGCTCCCGGTTGGCCCGGAAGGCGGCGTCCAGCGAGCGGGTGAACACCCCGGCCTGCAGCCCGTACTTCGAGTCGTTGACCATGGCATACGCCTCGTCGATCGACGCCGCCCGCTGGAGGACCATGACGGGGCCGAAGACCTCCTCGCAGGAGAGCGCGGCGTCGGCGGGCACATCGCTGAGGACGGTGGGAGCGACCGTGGCGCCCTCGCGGGTGCCTCCGGCGAGCAGGCGGCCGCCCCCGGCGACGGCCTCCTTGATCCACTGCTCCACCCGCTCGGCGGCGGCGACCGACACCAGCGGGCCGACCTGGGTCTTCTCGTCGGCCGGGTCACCGGTGACGAGCGCGTCGACGGCGGGCAGCAGCCGCTCGACGAACGCGTCGTAGACCGACTGCTCGACGATCACCCGCTGGACGGCGATGCAGCTCTGGCCGGCCTGGTAGTTGGAGAACAGCGCGACGCGGGCCGCGGCCCAGTCGAGGTCGGCGTCGGCCAGGACGACCGCCGCGGCGTTGCCGCCGAGCTCCAGGGTCACGTGCTTGCGCGGCACCTGGTCGCTGATGGCGTAGCCGACGGGCGCGGAGCCGGTGAAGGAGACGATGGGCAGCCGGGGGTCCTGGACCAGTCCGGCGGCGCGCTCGTTCTCGACCGGCAGCACCGAGAACATCCCGGCGGGCAGGTCGGTCTCGGCCAGGATCTCGCCGAGGACGAGCGCGGAGAGCGGCGTGGCCGGGGCGGGCTTGACGACGACGGGAGCGCCGACGGCGATGGCGGGGGCGACCTTGTGGGCCACCAGGTTGAGCGGGAAGTTGAACGGCGTGATCGCCAGCACCGGCCCGTGAGGCACGCGCGAGACATAGGCCAGGCGGCCGGCCGCGGCGGGCTCGGTGTCGAGCCGCTGCACGTCGCCCGACCAGCGACGGGTCTCCTCGGCGGCGAAGCGGAAGGTGGCGACGGCCCGGCCGACCTCGCCCCGCGCCCAGAAGATCGGCTTGCCGTTCTCGGCGGAGATCAGCCGGGCGATCTCGTCGGCCCGCTCCGCCAGCCGCCGCGCCACGTGGGCGAGCGCCTCGGCGCGCACGTGCACGGGCAGCGCGGCGGCCTGCCGGGTGACCTGGTGGGCGGCCGCGACGGCCTCCTCGACCTGGGCCTCGGTGGGCACGGAGTAGCGGCCGACCTCGCGTCCGTCGTGGGGGTTGGTCACGGTGAGCTCGGTGTCCCCGGTGGCGGGGTGTCCTGCTAGCCAGAAGGTGCGCACGTCCATGCGACGACGTTATGCGACAACGCGGAGCGGGGACTTACACCACGTTGCACAAGTGCCCCCACAGCGCTCACCGATAAGTACAAGCCCTCTGGTATACCCGCTATGTAACAGAAGTAGACGTAATTAGGGATGTTTACCATGCGAGGCGGTTTGAAAAATCTCCGCCATGGCTAAGTCTCGGGTGCGGGTTCCCCAGCGCGGTGGGCCCACGAGCAGAAAGGCGTGGGCCCATGACCTCCTCGGCGCCGCTAGGGCTTCAAGGCGCCTACCTGTTGGGCGAACGGGCCGGCCATGACGAGCTGCGTTCCCGGTTGCTCGACGTCGCGGTGAATCTCCTGGTCACCGACGGCCCCGAAAGCCTGACCATGCGCCGGATCGCCACCGAGGCCGGCTGCACCACGACCGTCATCTACACGATGTTCGGCAACCGCGAGGGTCTCGCCGAGGCACTCTACCTGGAGGGGTTCGAGCGGTTCCGGCGCTTCCTGGAGGCGGTGCCGCACCGCGGCGACCCTCTCGAATACCTCACCGCGCTCGGCCCCGCCTACCGCCACGCCTGCCTGGCCGAGCCCGGCTACTACAGCCTGATGTTCGAGCGGGCGATCCCCGGTTTCGAGCCGAGCGAGCGCGCCCGGACCCTCGCCCGCGCGGCGCTCAACCTCCTCGACCGGGCCATCGCCGACTGCATCTCGGCCGGCTACCTCATCGCCACCCAGCCCCGCAAGATCGCCGACGCGCTGTGGGCCGCGGCACAGGGGGCGATCAGCCTGGAACGCGGCGGCCACCTGCCCGACGGCCGCACCTACGAGGCGGTCACGACGGCGACGATCTGCTGCTTTCTGGTGCAGAAGTAGCGGAAGTAGCGGAAGAAGCGGTCGCCGCCAGCGCGATCCACAACTCCGCCCGCACACCGGGATCGTCGAGATCACGCCCCAGCAGCTCGGCCACCCGCCTCATCCGATAGCGCAGGGTGTGGCGGTGGATGCCGAGCCGCTGAGCCGCGGCGTCCCAGTGGCCGTTGCTGTCGAGGTAGGCCCGGAGCGACTCGACCAGGTCGGCGCGCGAGCCGTAACGCACGAGCGGGGCGAGCAGCGCCGCGGCGAACGCCTGCGCCGCGGCGGGGTCGAGCAGCTTCAGCACTCCCTGCCCGGCCAGCTCGGCGAACCGCACGACTCCGCCGCGAGCGGCCCTCAGCGCGCGTCGCGCCTGGTCGAGCCCGGCCCGCAGGTCGGTGTAGGCACACGGCGCGCTCATCCCCACCGACCCGCCGGTCTGCGCGGCCACCTTCTCGGCCGTCTCCTCGCCCACCAGCGCGACGGCCAGGCCCTCCTCGCCTAGGCGGGCGGCGAACGCGACCGGCTCCAGCGCGTCGAGCGCCTCACCGCCGGCCGCCAGCACGACCAGCGGCTCGTCGGGCGGCCGCGCGCCGAGCGGGCCCAGCACCTCGCGGGCCCGCTCGATGTCGCCGCCGAGCAGCAGCTCCAGCACGGCGGAACGGACCCGGCGTTCGCCTTCGCGCTGGGCGCCGCCCTGCTCCAGCGCCAGCGTGAGGAGCGAGCCGGCGGCGTTGATCACCGTATGGCTGACCGGCGAGAAGGCGTGCGCCGCCCCGACGGCGAAGAACCCCCGCGGCCGCGCCCCGCCGCCGAGCGGCTGCACGACGATGTGCCCCTCGGGCCCGGAGATCGCCAGACTGGCCGGCGGCCTCACCGCGGACACCTGGCCACCCCGGCCCGCATCAGCCGGAGCCCGGCTGATGCGGCGCGCCCCCGCCCGCTCGCCGGGACCGGACTCGCCGGCGGTGTGGCCGCCACGCAGGCGGCTCAGCTCGGCGGTGACCGCCGCGACGCGGGCTCCGGGGGTGACGTGACGCGCCTCACCCGCCTCGTCGAGCAGCGCCGCCCAGCCGCCGACCTCCTTGGCCAGCCGGTCGACGACCGCGTGCATGCCCTCGGGCCGCAGCGCCGCCCGGGTCAGCCGGCCCTGCGCCGCGAAGGCCCGCGCGATCTCGTCGTACTGCTCGGCGGCGAGCAGCTCGCTGACCACCTTGCCGATGGCGATGAACGGCGTCTCACGCGGGACCTCCAGCAGCGGCAGCCCCGCCTGGGACGCGGCCGCCACCAGCGCGGCGGGGACGTGCTCGTGGGACAGCCCGACGCCGAAGCCCAGCCCGGCCACGCCCCGCTCCACCAGGCGGGCGACATATCCGGAAAAGTCATGCTCCAACCGCATCCCCGTGGTCAGCAGCAGCTCGTCCCCTTCGAGGAAGGGAGTGGGGTCCGCGAGCTCGCTCACCGCCACCCAGCGGACGGTCGAGTCGAGTGTCCCGGCAAGGGGCCGCAGCCCCATCCGGCGCACCACGACCCGCAGTGAAGGCGCCATACGCGAAAGTTGTCCATTCTGGCGAAGGGCAGCACCACCAGTGTGCCATATCGACATATCGGCGCAGTTCACGACGGGTCGTACCGTCGGACCCATGAGCATTCCCCAGGAGCGTCGTCTCGTCACCGCGATTCCCGGCCCGAAGTCGCAGGAGCTGCTGGCCCGCAAGCAGGCGGCCGTCCCCACGGGCATCGGCACCACCCTGCCGGTCTTCGTGACGCGCGCCGGAGGCGGCGTCGTCCAGGACGCCGACGGCAACTCGCTGATCGACTTCGGCTCCGGGATCGCCGTCACCAACGTCGGCAACGCGGCGCCCAAGGTCGTGGAGCGGGTCCAGCGCCAGGTCGCCGAGTTCACCCACACGTGTTTCATGGTCACCCCCTACGAGTCGTACGTGCGGGTCTGCGAGAAGCTCAACGACCTGACCCCCGGCGACCATGACAAGCGCACCTTCCTCGTCAACAGCGGCGCCGAGGCCGTGGAGAACGCGGTCAAGGTCGCCAGGCACGCCACCGGGCGCCAGGCGGTGGTGGTGTTCGACCACGGCTACCACGGCCGCACGCTGCTGACGATGACGCTGACGGCCAAGAACATGCCGTACAAGCATCGCTTCGGCCCGTTCGCCCCCGAGGTCTACCGGGTGCCGCTGGCCTACCCGTTCCGCTGGCCGACCGGGCCCGAGAACTGCGCCGAGGAGGCCGCGGCCGAGGCCATCAGCATGATCACCAAGCAGATCGGCGCCGAGAACGTGGCCGCCGTGGTGATCGAGCCGATCGCGGGCGAGGGCGGCTTCATCGAGCCGGCCAAGGGGTTCCTGCCGCGCATCGCCGAGTTCTGCCGCGAGAACGGCATCGTGTTCGTCGCCGACGAGGTGCAGACCGGGTTCGCCCGCACCGGAGACCTGTTCGCCTGTGAGGACGAGGGCGTGGTGCCCGACATCATCTGCACCGCCAAGGGCATCGCGGGCGGCCTGCCGCTGGCCGCGGTGACGGGCCGCGCCGAGCTCATGGACAAGGTGCACGTGGGCGGTCTCGGCGGCACCTACGGCGGCAACCCGCTGGCCTGCGAGGCCGCGCTGGGCGTGCTGGAGACCATCGCCGAGGACGACCTGGTCGCCAGGGCCCGCCGGATCGGCGAGATCATGCTGCCCCGGCTCGAGTCGATGCGCGAGCGCTTCGACGTGATCGGCGACGTGCGCGGACGCGGCGCGATGATCGCGATCGAGCTGGTCAAGCCCGGCACCACGGAGCCCGACGCGGCCGCCGTGGCCGAGGTCGCCAGGCGCTGCCACGCGGAGGGGCTGCTCGTGCTCACCGCGGGCACGTACGGCAACGTGCTGCGCTTCCTGCCGCCGCTGGTGATCCCCGAGAACCTCCTCGAAGAGGGCCTCGGCATCCTGGAGAAGGCCCTCGCCGCCCTGTAGAAAACCATACGAATCGGGCATCCAGCTTGTTGCTGGATGCCCGATTTTGTGGTGTAAGGCGTGCTGACCGGGTAGAGAATTCACCCTGGCTTGACGTGCAGCTAGACGATCAGGGGGACGGTCCGGGTTATAACGGATCCGGTAAACGGGTGAGCGATCACCACAGGGAGCGTGATGAACTGGAGCCCCACACGAACGGCACAGGACATGGTGACGTTCGACCCTGATGATCTCAGCCAGGCGCAGCGCGAGGGCGAGGCCTGCGTCGTCTGCCACAAGAGGTGGCCCCGGCCGCGCGTCCGCGTGGGCCGCCTGCCCGACCACTCGGCCGTGCTGGCCTGCGGCGACTGCGCCGAGGCCCTGACGCCCGCGCCACTCGCGACCGTGGTGGCCTTCCCCGCTCGTTAGGCGGCCTCACGCGCCTCACGCATCGCCCACGGCGAGCCGTACGCGTCCAGCAGGTTCAGGAACGGCACCGCGTCGAACGCCTCCGGGCCGAGCACGCCCTCCCCCTTCCAGACACCGTTCGCGACCAGCTCCAGCGCCACGACGGGATGGACGGCGGTCTGCCACACCACGGCCTGCGAACCGTACTCCGCCATCGACCAGGCGTTGTCCACCACGTGATAGAGGTAGACCTCGCGCGGCGAGCCGTCCTTGCCGGTGCCCTTGACCCAGGTGCCCGCGCACGTCTTGCCCGACATCCTGTCGCCGAGCGTCGCCGGGTCGGGCAGGCTCGCGGCCACCAGGTCGCGCGGCGCCACCTCCGCGCCGCCCACCCGGATCTTGTCGGTGCTGTCCAGGCCCAGCTTGCGCAGGGTCTTCAGGACGCCGATGAACTCCTCGCCGATCCCGTACTTGAAGGTCACCCGGCGCGCCTGGATCCACCTGGGGACCAGCAGCACCTCCTCGTGCTCGACGTTCACGCACTCCACGGGCCCGATGCCGGCCGGGAAGTCGAACACCTCCGGCTCACTGAACGGCTCGGTGGTGCGCCACTCCCCGTCCTCCCAGACGACCGGCGGGTTGAGGCACTCCTCGATGGTGGTCCAGATGGAGAACGTCGGCGCGAAGTCGTACCCCTCGACGACCAGGTTGGAGCCGTCCCTGATGCCGATCTCGTCGATGTCGGCGAACAGGTGGTCGGCGGCGTAGCGGGCGAACACGTCGGCCAGCCCCGGCTCGACCCCCATCCCGACCAGCGCGAGGCGTCCCGCGTCCCGCCACTCGCCGTCGCGCGCGAACTGCTCGTCGCCGAGCTTCACCCCCGTCTTCTCGTACGGGTCGCGCGGGTGTGGCCGGGACAGCGACATCGCCATGTCGAGGTAGTGGGCCCCGGCCGCCAGCGCGGCCTCGAACAGCGGCATGGTGAATCTCGGATCGACGGCGTTGAACAGCACGTCGCACCGGTGCTCGCGGAGCGCGGCCTCGACCTGCGTCCGGTCGGAGGCGTCGAGCCGGATGGCGCTGAAGCGCGGGTCGTCGACGGCGGCGACGGCCTGGGCCGCCCGGTCCTGTTGGGAGTCGGCCACCACGATGTGTTCGTAGAAATCTCGGCGTGCGGCAATGGGGACAACGGCGGAACCGACTCCGCCGGCCCCGACCAGGAGGATTCTCATGCCCCCAGCCTACTCACTGACTGGTCATTCAGTCGAATTTCCGGGCCGGACACTTCCCGGACCGTGAACAGCGAGACGCCCCGGGGCGGGGGAAGGCCCGGGGCGTCTCAGCAGGTCGCACCCCGCGGGGGGACGGGTGCGCCCGCGGCATGGTGCTGCAGGCGAGCCGGCTGTCCCGCGCTCAGCCGACGAGTGAGCGCCACCGAGCGGTCCAGGCGGCGTAATCAGTGCATTCCCCCTCACCGGCGGAGCAACCCCCCGGAGGACGGACGGCGAAGACGATGCGGTCGAGCCGGCCGGGCTTGTCAGCCCCGTAGACGTCGCAGATGCGCTTGGCCTTCGAGGTGCACGCCTTGGGGTTGGCCGGAGCCAGCCCGACCCAGGCCGCCGCGTTGCGCTGGACCGCGGGCGAGGCGGTGTAGCTGAGCCAGCGGTAGGCGCAGTCGGTGTTGGGCAGCCCGGCGCCGAGCATCCAGGAGTCGACCCAGCCGGTGGTCTTACGGGCGTCGACCGCCTTGACCGGCTTGCCGGCCTTCTGCAGCAGCAGGCGATAGTAGGGCGTGGCCTGCGCGTAGTCGAGGGACCCGGTGGCGAAGCCCTTGAGCAGGTCGAGGGGGTTCTTCCAGTAGGTGCGCCCAGGGCGCTCGCGCAGCAGCCGCATGACCCGGTCGAGCTCCTCGGTGGTCAGCTCGTAGGGGTCGTCGACCCCGCCGACGGCGAGCGCGGCGTCGGCGATGGTCAGCGGGCTGTCCTGGAGCGCCACGTCGTCGGAGGTGAACACCCGCCGCAGGTCGCCGCCCTTCTTGACCTTGGCCGAGTCGTAGAGGAACTCGTGGTGGCCCCACAGATAGGGCACCCCGTAGACCTTGCCCGACTGGCTGGTCATCTCGCGGAACCGCTTGGTGAGGTCGCCGTAGCCGGACACTCTGGCCGGGTCGATCGGCTGCACCTGCTTGCCCTCGATCAACGACGCCGCCAGGACGGGGCCCGCCGAGATCACGTCATAGGGGCGCTCGGTGACCCTGGCGGCCATCTCGTCGGCGGTCTGCACGGTGTCGAAGCGCGCGATGCGGCAGCCGGTGACCCGCTCGAACTCCGTGGTGGTGCTGGAGTAGTCGGCGTAGCCGCGGTAGGTGAGGATCTGCAGCGTGCCGTCGCTCTGCGCCGGAACGGCCGAAGCCGAGGCCGAAGGGGAAGGCGTGGCCGAAGGCGGCGACGTGGGCGTGGGCGACGGACCGGCCGCGCCCATGCCCGCGATCAGAGTCGTCACGGCGAGCGCCACGACCGGAATTCGGCGATCCAACGATGTCCCCCTTGCCCGATGCCCAGGAGCTTACCGGGGGGCGCCACGGCGGAGGGACGCGCGGCCGGACCACGCGCCCTCCGCCACACGGGCTACTTGTTGGTGGGGAATCCGAGGTTCACGCCGCCGTGCGACGGGTCGAGCCAGCGGGACGTGACGACCTTGCCCCGGGTGTAGAAGTGGACGCCCTCGGTGCCGTGCAGGTGCGTGTCACCGAAGAGCGACGCCTTCCAGCCGCCGAAGCTGTAGAACGCCATCGGCACCGGGATCGGCACGTTGATCCCGACCATGCCGACCTCCACCTCGTTCTGGAAGCGCCGCGCGGCGCCGCCGTCGTTGGTGAAGATCGCCGTGCCGTTGCCGTACTCGCCGCCGTTGATGAGCTCCACCCCCTCCTCGTACGAGCCGACGCGGACGATCGACAGGACGGGGCCGAAGATCTCCTCCGTGTGCACCCGCGAGCGCGGCGGCACGTGGTCGAGCACGCTCGGGCCGAGCCAGAAGCCGGGCCGGTCGGCCGCCGTGCCGCCGCCCAGCACGGCGCTCTCGCGGCCGTCGAGGACCAGCTTGGCGCCCTCCTCGACGCCGAGGTCGAGATAGGAGGCCACCTTGTCGCGGTGGGGGCCGGTGACGAGCGGCCCCATTTCCGACTTCGGATCGTCGCCGGGGCCGATCACCAGCTTGCCGACCCGCTCGACGATCTTCTCGACCAGCTCGTCGCCGATCGGGCCGACGGCCAGCACGACCGAGATGGCCATGCAGCGCTCACCGGCCGAGCCGAAGCCCGCCGACACGGCCGAGTCTGCGACCAGGTCGAGGTCGGCGTCGGGCAGCACGAGCATGTGGTTCTTGGCGCCGCCGAGCGCCTGCACCCGCTTGCCGTGGGCGGTGCCGGTCTCGTAGACGTACCTCGCGATGGGGGTGGAGCCGACGAAGGAGACGCCGCTCACGCCGGGGTGCTCCAGCAGCCGGTCGACGGCCACCTTGTCACCCTGCACGACGTTGAACACGCCGTCGGGCAGCCCCGCCTCCTGCCAGAGCCGCGCCATGAGCAGCGACGCCGACGGGTCCTTCTCCGACGGCTTGAGGATGAACGTGTTGCCGCAGGCGATCGCGATCGGGTACATCCACATCGGCACCATGGCCGGGAAGTTGAACGGCGTGATGCCGGCCACGACACCGAGCGGCTGGCGGATCGAGTAGGAGTCGACCCGGGTCGAGACGCCCTCGGAGAAACCGCCCTTGAGCAGGTGCGGGATACCGCAGGCGAACTCCACGACCTCCAGGCCGCGGGCCACCTCGCCGAGCGCGTCGGAGTGCACCTTGCCGTGCTCGGAGGAGATCAGCGCGGCCAGCTCGTCGCGGTGGGCGTACATGAGCTCCCGGAAGCGGAACAGCACCTGCGCCCGCTTGACCAGCGACGCGTCGCGCCAGGCGGGGAAGGCCGCCGCGGCGGCGGCCACGGCCGCGTCCACGTCGGCCACCGAGGCCAGCGCGACGTGCCCGCTGACCTCACCGCTCGCCGGGTCGAAGATCTCACCGGCGCGGCCGTCGCCGTCGACGAGGGTCCCGTTGATCCAGTGCTTGACTGACTTCACTGCGCTGCCTCTGCGTTGATGACTTCGAGTGCGTTGACGATGATGCCGAGGCCCTCGGCGGCCTCGTCCACCGTGAGGGTGAGCGGCGGGGCCATCCGGATGGCCGTGCCGTACAGACCGCCCTTGCCGGCGAGCAGGCCGGCCTTCTTGGTCTCCTCCATGAAGCGCGCCGCCTGGGCGGGGCTCTCCAGCTCGACGGCGAACATCAGGCCCTTGCCGCGGACGTCCTGGACGATCGGGAGCCGCTGGGCCGCCTCGCGCAGGCCGTCGATGATGATCTTGCCGGTCCTGGCGGCGTTGGCCTGCAGGTCGTGGTCGAGCACGTAGTCGAGGGTCGCGTTGGCGGCGGCCATGGAGACCGGGTTGCCGCCGAACGTGGCCAGGCCGGCGGCGGGCAGGGCGTCCATCAGGTCGCCGCGCGCCACGACGCCGCCGACGGCGAACCCGTTGCCGAGGCCCTTGGCGAACGTCATCATGTCGGGCGTCACGCCATGGTTCTGGATGCCGAAGAACGCGCTGCCCGTGCGGCCCCAGCCGGTCTGCACCTCGTCGGAGACGAACAGGATGCCCTGCTCGTCGAGGACCTCCTTGTAGGCGGCGAACAGCCCGTCGGGGGCCATCGTGAACCCGCCCACCCCCTGGATCGGCTCGGCGATCAGCGCCGCCACGTCGTTCGACACGGCGGTGGCCAGCAGGTGGCGCAGATCGTCGACGCACACCTTGATGTAGTCGGCGTCCGACAGTCCCCTGAACTGGGCCAGCTGCCGGTCGGCGCCGTGCAGGAAGTGCACGTTCAGCGGGGAGAGCGAGTTGTTCTTCCAGGACCGGTTGGAGGTGACGCTGATCGCGCCGAAGCTGCGGCCGTGGTAGCTCTGCCGCATGGCCAGCACCTGGTCGCTCTTACGGGCGTAGGTGGCGAGCAGGAGCGCGGTCTCGTTCGCCTCGGTGCCGGAGTTGGTGAAGAAGACCTTGGCGTCGGGGATGCCGGACAGCCTGGCGATCTTCTCGGCCAGCTCGACCTGACCGCGCAGGAGGTAGACCGTGCTGGTGTGCACGACGCCGGTGGCGATCTGCCGCTCGACCGCCTCGCGCACCTCGGGCACGTCGTACCCGATCATGTTGGTCAGGATGCCGGCGAAGAAGTCCAGATAGCTCTTGCCGTCGGCGTCGACGACACGGTTGCCCTTGCCGCTGACGATCTCGATGGGCTCGTTGTAGTTGAGGGCCACCCAGTTGGGGATGACTGCCCGGTGGCGCGCGAGGAGGTCCGACATGTCTTGAGTATCCCGGCTGTCAGCCGGTGCTCCTAACCATCAATATGTCGCAATACGGACAATTCACCTTACAGCTTGTACCATATCGCTCCCTAATGACCTCATGTCTAGACATTAGGTGATAATCCTCCGCAGTGCGCAGTGGCGCGCCGCATCCCCTAGGGGATCTCCCGTCCGTCTGCCGGCGTACGCCTCCGGGGGCCGCTACCCCGCGAGAGGCACCTCGGAAGCCCACCACGGGCCGACGACCGGAGGGGGTCCGGTCGAGCACGATCAGGTCATCACCGAAGAGACCGATCCGAGGAGAAACGGCCATGACCGTCACCGTCACCCACCGGCCCGAGGCCCCCGCCGGCCCGCCGAAGCTCGACCGCGACCAACTGCTCCTGGCCCAGCAGCAGACCCTGGACACCCCCCGCATGAGGTACGGCCTGCTGGCCAGGATGATGTTCAAGCCCGTGGACCTCCTATACGGCAAGCAGGGCTCCTACACCAAGTTCGCCATGCTGGAGACCATCGCCCGCGTCCCCTACCAGGCGTGGGAGCGGATGGGCTACTGGGCCGTCCAGCGTCACGCGGGCCGCTCGGCGCTGGCCCGCAGGGTCTTCGAGCGCATCGTGGAGGCCCGCGCCGACCAGGACAACGAGCAGTGGCACCTGCTGATCATGCAGGACCTCGTGCAGCGTCACGGCCACCGGCAGACCTGGCTGCTGCACAAGGCGGCGCCCTGGCTGATCTCGTTCTTCTACTACCACGTCTCGTGGATGTTGTTCCTGGTCCGGCCGGACTGGAGCTACCGGCTCAACGCGGAGTTCGAGGACCACGCCGAGCACGAGTACATGACGTTCGTGGCCGAGAACCCCGGCCTGGACCGCGTCCCCGACCCGGGCACCTACGCCGCCGAGTACGGCCACCACCGCTCGGTGGCCGACCTGCTCAGACAGGTGGGCCACGACGAGCGGACGCACAAGCTGGACAGCCTGCGGAACATGCGTGAGCCGCGCCTCCACCAGGCTGCCCGACCGCAGGACGGCTAGACCTCCACCGGCTCCCGGGCGACGGGCGCGGCCGGGCGCAGCACGCTCACCGCGAGCAGCGCGGCGGCCACACAGAACACGGCACCCACCCAGGAGCCGACGTGCATGGCGACGGTGAAGGCCTCGTTCGCGGGGCCCTGCAGGCCGACGGCGTGCGCGGCGCCGATCGACTCCCGGGCCGCGCCGGGCGCGCCCGCCGGCATCCGCGAGGTGAAGACCCCGGCCAGGACGCTGCCGAGGACCGCGATGCTCAGGGCCATGCCGACCTGCTGCACGGTGTCGTTGAGGGCCGAGCCGACACCCGCGTGCTCGATCGGGATCGCGCCCATCAGCGAGGCGTAGGCCGAGGGACCGGCGACCCCGGCCCCCATCCCCATGATCACCAGGCCGGTGGCCAGCGGCGCGTAGCCGGTGGTGGTCGCCATGACCACGAAGCCGCCCGCCATGACCAGCAGGCCCACCCCGACCAGCACCCGGTTGCTCACCTTCTGGCCGAGCGCGGCGCCGACCCCGTTGCAGACGGCCGCGGCCACGGCGTAGGGCAGCAGCGCCAGCCCCGCCCGCATCTCGCCGTAGCCCAGCACGAACTGCAGGTACTGGGTCAGCATCAGCATCACGGCGCCCGCCCCGAACGACATCAGCAGGATCGAGAACGACGCCCCGCTGAAGTTACGGTCGGCGAACAGGTGCAGCGGCAGCATCGGGTGCGGCGAGCGGCGCTCCCAGATCACGAACGCGGTGAGGGCCACGACGGCCAGCGCGATGCCGGCCACGTTCCACTCCCGCTCGATGATGACGTAGACGGCCGAGGTCAGGCCGACGATGGAGAGCACCACCCCGACGGGGTCGATCCGCCGTCCGGCGCTGCGGGTCTCCGGCATCAGCACCACGGCCGCCACGATCGCGACCGCCGCGATGGGGATGTTCAGCAGGAAGACCGAGCCCCACCAGTAGTGCTCCAGCAGGAAGCCGCCCAGCGTCGGGCCGGAGATCATGCCGACCACGGCGACCGCGCTCCAGGCGGCCATGGCCTTGCGCCGTTCGGAGTCGTCGAAGACGGTCATCAGGATCGACAGCGTCGAGGGCATCATGATCGCCCCGCCGACGCCCATCAGCGCCCGCGCGCCGATCACCTGCCACGGCTCGGAGGCCAGCACGGCCAGCAGCGACGCGCCGCCGAAGAAGGCCAGGCCGACGATCAGGAACAACCTGCGGCCGTACCTGTCGGACAGGCTGCCCGCGGTGATCAGCAGTCCGGCGAAGGCCAGCACGTAGGCGTCGATGATCCACTGGATGTCGGCGGGACTCGCGCCCAGGTCCGTGATCAGCGACGGGATCGCCAGGATGAGGACGGTGTTGTCCACCACCAGGACCAGCAACGAGAGACAGAGGACGACGAGAATCCACCACCGCCGGGGGTCTCGTACAGTGTTCGAGTTCACTCGCACACCGTACGATAAACTCGTACAGTGTGCGAGTGGTTTTATCCTGGGAAGATGACCGGCAAGCAGTTCCCCTCCGTCTGGCTCCGCGAACCTCGCAAGACCACCAGTCCTGGCCGCAGTCGCGAGGAGATCGTGCGCGCCGCGATGGAGCTGCTCGACGCCGAGGGCCTCCACGGCCTGAGCATGCGCAAGCTCGGCGCCAAACTGGTCACGGGCGCGACCAGCCTCTACTGGTACGTCGCCAACAAGGACGAGCTGCTGGAGCTGGTCTACGACGAGGTGTGGGGCGAGGTGCGCCTGCCCGAGTCGGAGACCGCGCACTGGCGTGAGTTCGCCTCCGTCATGGCCCACAGCATGCGGCAGGTGATCCTCCGCCATCCCTGGTCCGCCGACCTGATCGGCCGGCTGCCCGCGCTCGGCCCCAGCGCGCTCTCGCTCACCGACCGGATGCGCCGGATCCTGAAAACCGCCGGATTCCGCGGCGCGGACGTCGACTACGCCACCGCCACGCTCACCTCATTCGTCTACGGCTTCACGATCCCGGAGGTCGCCTGGAAGTCCTCGATGGGCGAGGGCTACGACATCCCGGCCATGCACGACATCGCGGCGCGAGCCGCGCGAGACTTCCCCGACCTCGCGGCCGACTTCGCCGTCGAACAATCCGAGGATCCCCAGGTGATGCGCGAGGTGGCGTTCGACTTCGGGCTGGTGTCCATCCTCGATGGCCTTGAGGCCAGGCTGGTCACGTAGCAGGATCCGGTTCATGAGCGATTTCCGCGCGGCGCGTGACTTCCTGCTTGAGGCCGACTACGAGACCGCCCGCCGGGAGTTCCGCTGGCCGGAGCCGGCGGAGTTCAACTGGGCACTCGACTGGTTCGACGGCGTGCTGGCCGCCGAGACCCCCGACGCGGTCGCTCTCAAGATCACCGGCAAGGTCGCCTACACGTTCGCCGAGCTGTCCGCCCGCTCCAACCAGGTGGCCCACTGGCTGCACGAGCAGGGCGTGCGACGCGGCGACCGGATCCTGCTCATGCTGGGCAACCAGGCCGAGCTGTGGGAGACGCTGCTCGCCGCGATCAAGCTGGGCGCGGTCGTCATCCCGGCCACCACCCTGCTGACCGCCCAGGACATCGCCGAGCGCATCAAGCGCGGCGGGGTCGCGCACGTCATCGCCAACGCCTCCGACGCCGGCAAGTTCGGCGCCGGCGAACACACCAAGATCTCCGTGGGCGACGCCTACGGCTGGCTCCCCTACCACGAGGCCTACCAGGCGTCCGAGCGATTCGTCCCCGACGGGCCGACGCGGGCCGGCGACCCGCTGCTGCTCTACTTCACCTCCGGCACGACCTCCCAGCCCAAGCTGGTCGAGCACTCGCACGCGTCCTACCCGGTGGGACACCTGTCGACCATGTTCTGGATCGGCCTGCGGCCCGGCGACGTGCATCTCAACGTCTCGTCCCCCGGCTGGGCCAAGCACGCCTGGAGCAACGTGTTCGCCCCCTGGAACGCGGGCGCGACCGTGCTGATCCACGACTACCAGCGCTTCTCCGCGCGCGCCCTGCTGGAGGTGCTGCGCGACGAGCACGTCACGACGTTCTGCGCGCCGCCGACCGTGTGGCGGATGCTCATCCAGGAGGACCTGACGGCCTGGCGGCTCCCCCTTCGTACGGCCGTCGCCGCCGGAGAGCCGCTCAACCCGGAGATCATCGACCAGGTCGGCAAGGCGTGGGGCATCACGATCCGCGACGGCTACGGCCAGACCGAGACGACCGCCCAGATCGGCAACGTCCCGGGCGAGCCGGTCAAGCCCGGATCGATGGGCCGGCCGCTGCCCGGCTACGACATCGTGCTGCTCGACCCGGTCACCGGCGAGCCCGGCGACGACGGGGAGATCTGCCTGCCGCTGCGCGACCGTCCCATGGGCCTCATGACCGGATACGTCGGTGGATCAGACGAGGCCATGCGAGAGGGTCACTACCACACCGGCGACGTCGCCACCCGTGACGCCGACGGCTACATCACCTACGTGGGCCGGACCGACGACGTCTTCAAGGCCTCCGACTACCGCATCTCACCGTTCGAGCTGGAGAGCGTGCTGCTGGAGCACGCGGCCGTCGCCGAGGCGGCCGTGGTGCCCGCCCCCGACCCGTTGCGGCTGGCCGTGCCGAAGGCCTTCGTGACGCTGGCGCCCGGATTCGAGCCGGGCGAGGAGACCGCACGGTCGATCTTCGAGTACTCCCGGCGGCATCTGGCCCCGTACAAGAGGGTGCGCCGGCTGGAGTTCGGCGAGTTGCCCAAGACGATCTCCGGCAAGATCCGGCGGGTGGAGCTACGCGAGCAGGAGGCGGCGCGGGAGTATCGCGAAGAGGATCTCTACCAGTGATTTGACTTCAATGTGTAAACCAGCACATAACCGATCTTACAGGCTGATCGGATAGGCTCTGCCCGTGCTCCCCACCATCGCCGATGTCCTCGCCCTGGAGACCGTCCGCCGGGGCAATCCCCGTGTGGTCGCGGGCGCCGACCGGCTGGACAGCAAGGTGCGGTGGGTGCACGTGGGCGAGATCGTCGACATCGCCCACCTGCTCCGGGGCGGCGAGCTGGTGCTGACCACCGGCGTGGCGCTGCCCGAGGACCCCGAGAAGCTGGTCGCCTACATCGCCGAGCTCTCTTCCGTGGGAGCCTCCGGGCTGATCGTCGAGCTGGGGCGCAGGTTCGTCACCGAGCTGCCCCGAGCCGTCGTCAGGAGCGCCGAGGAGCACGGGCTGCCGCTCATCGTGCTCGGCCGCGAGACGCCGTTCGTGCAGATCACCGAGTCGGTCCACGCCAGGATCATCGACATCCAGCTGGAGGAGCTGCGAGCCTCGGAGCAGCTGCACGAGGTGTTCACCGAGCTGTCGGTCGAGGGCGCCTCCCCGGGTGAGGTGCTCACCCAGGTGGCCCGGCTGTCCAACCGCCCGGTCCTGCTGGAGAACCTCGCCCACCAGGTGCTGGCCTGCGAGTCCGCCGGGCGCGACACGGGCGCGCTGCTGGCCGGCTGGGAGACCCGGTCGAGGGCGGTCGCCCCGGCCGAGCGCACCGCGTACGACGCCGCCTCGGGCTGGCTGGTCACCACGGTCGGCGCGCGTGGCCAGGACTGGGGCCGGTTGATCCTGCTCTGTGACGTGCCTCCCTCACCACGCGACCTCGTGCTGGCCGAGCGCGCGGCCACCACGCTCGCCCTCGGCCGCCTGCTCGAACGCCACCAGGAGTCACTCGAACGCCAGGCGCACGGCACGATCATCACCGGCATCCTCACCCATGCCTACGCCGACCCCGACGAGGCCGCCGCCCGTGCCCGCGCGGTGGGCGTGCCGCTCACCGGCCGCAAGCTGGTCAGCGTGGTGATCCGCCCCACCGACCCGATCGAGCAGGCCCTCGACGGGCAGGCCCAACTCGGCGAGCTGGCCGAGGCCACCGCCGCCGCCTGCCGCGACGCCCGGCTTCCCGCCCTCGTCGGCGCGCTCGACCAGGACCGCGTCGGGGTCCTGCTGCCCCTGCCGCCCCGCACGGACGCCGAGCCCGCGCTGACCACCCTCGCCGAACGCCTCCGCGCCCTGTGGAAGCACGGCGCCGCGTTCGTGCTGGCCGCGGGCTCGGTGGTCGAATCCATCAAGGACGTACGGCGCAGCTTCCTCGAAGCCGAGCAGGTGGCCGACGTCGCCGTCCGCCAGCCCGACGGCCGGCCCTTCTACCGGCTCCCCGACCTGCGCCTGCGCGGCCTGCTCCACCTTCTGCGCGACGACGCCCGGCTGCAGACGTTCGCCGAACGCGAGCTCGGGCCGCTGCTCGCGCACGACGCCCAGCGCGGCGGCGACCTCACCCGGATCCTGCGCGTCTACCTCGACGCGGGCCGCAACAAGGCCGTGGCCGCCCAGAAGGCTCACCTGTCGAGACCTGCCTTCTACGACCGGCTCCGCCGCCTCGAACGCATCCTCGAGACAGACCTCGACGACGTCGAGTCGTGCATGTCGCTGCACGTCGCGCTGCTGGCCCTGGAGTCCTTCCGCAGAGAAACCCGGTAAGGCCCCACACCCCGTCAGGGTCACGGTCGCCGCCACATACCGGCACGGGTCATGAACCCATTGTCGATGGTTGATCAAACTTGCCAGTCCTGCTCGATGTCAATCTTGTAACCTCGCCAACCGTTTGGCGTGTTTCACTCACTTCCTGACCATGATCTCGCCAGGATGGTGCGGATTGCTGTCCGCCCTCTGGAGTATTCATGTCTCGACGCACCCTCGCCGCAGGCCTGTCCGTGGCCGTCGTTCTCACGGTCACCACCGTGCCCGTCGCCGCCGCGGAGCAACTGTCGGTGAAGTTCCCGTCGGCCAAGTTCCCGCTGGGCGTGCCCTCCGCCGCCACCACCTCGGTGACGAGCGTGGCGTACGGGGTCGACCTCTACAACGTGCGGGCCGGCAAGTCCACCGACGGCTACACCGTGACGGTCCTGATGCCGAGCGGCCGCGACTACGGCCAGCAGGCGACCGCGGAGGCGAAGGCCGCCGAGGTAGAGGCCGCGGGCGAGGTCGCCGGCGTGCAGAAGGTCGTCCGCCCGCAGGTCGCCGACGCCCCCGCGCAGACCGTCTACATGGTCCGGGTGGGCCTGTGGAAGCTCGAGGACAAGAAGGAGGCCGAGAAGACGGCCAAGAAGCTCAAGGAGGCCGGCCTGAAGGTCAAGGTCGACTACCTGGGCGACGACGGCCTGGAGACGACCGGCCCCTGGGACGCCAGAGTCGTGATGATCGACGCCAGGACGTTCCGCGGCTCCTACGCGGCCTCCCTCGGCACCAGCGTCGCCAAGCGCGAGACGGTCTCCTCGATGGCCAAGCCCGGCAAGGCGCTGGCCGCGGTCAACGGCGGCTTCTTCAACATCCACACGGCCAAGGCCCTGCAGGGCGAGCCGGTCGGCGCCTCCGTGGTCGCCGGCAAGCTGCTCAGCGAGGCCGTCCCCGGCCGCTCCGCCGTCGTGCTCCGCGGCCGTACGGCCCGCATCACCGAGCTCACGACCACCGTCACCGCGATCTCGCAGGACGGCGGCAAACTCCAGGTCAACGGCGTCAACCGGGCCGGCGTGGCCGACGAGCTGCTCCTCTACACCGAGGAGTTCGGCGCCAAGACACCCGCAGACGGCGGCACCGACGTGGTGCTCGACCCCGCCGGCAAGGTCGTCACCGTGCGTACGGCGGGCGCCGCGGTGCCTCGCGGGATGCGCGTGCTGCACGGCTCGGGCACCGCCTCCGACTGGCTCAACGAACACGCCTGGGCGGGCTGGACGGTCAAGGTCGACACCAAGGTCGTCGACCTGCGTAAGCGCAGGGCGCTCAAGCTCACGCCCGACCTGCACGTCATCGCCGGCGGCGTGGGCCTCGTCCGCAACGGCCGCACCAAGATCACCGCCAAGCGCGACGGCCACGACTCGATGAACATGATCCTCCGCCGCCACCCGCGCACCCTGCTGGGCACCACCCGCAACGGCAGCCTCATCCTCGCCACCATCGACGGCCGGCAGCCCGGCGTGACGGTGGGGGCCAACTTCGTCGAGGCGGCGCGGTTCATGCGCTGGCTCGGCGCCACCCAGGCGATCAACCTGGACGGCGGCGGCTCCACCGCGATGGTCGTGGGCGGCAAGGTCGTCAACCGCCCGTCGGACGGCGGGGAGCGCAGCGTCGGAGACGCGCTGCTCGTGCTGCCCAAGTAACCCAGCATGCACGTCGGCCGCTGGGCCGGGCCTGTGTCCACGTTCATCGCGAGGTGCGAGGTCAGTCGGGCCTGCAGCCCGGACCACACCACCGCGTAGAACCGCTCGTCAGGCCGCCAGATCGGCCACGACGACATGCAGCAGGAAGTCGGGATCGCCGAACCTCAGGTGGGCCTCCACCGAGCTCCGGCGTCCCGGCGACCTGTCGCTCCACTGGGCCACCTGGCCACGATGTCGCGTTCATCGGAGCGCATAACTACACCCCGATGAACGCGAAAACCCCATAAACGCGAGAAGGGCCCCACCCAACGGTGGAGCCCTTCTCAAACAATTGTCCGGCGGTGACCTACTCTCCCACACCCTCCCGAGTGCAGTACCATCGGCGCTGGGAAGCTTAACTTCCGGGTTCGGAATGTAACCGGGTGTTTCCTTCCCGCCATAACCGCCGTAACCCTATGAAACAAACAAACAACAAACGCTGTTTGCAGTCTCAGAATTGCCTAGTGGACGCGAGCAAGAAAGCTTTGAGGTCAAGTCCTCGGCCTATTAGTACCGGTCAGCTCCACACGTTACCATGCTTCCACCTCCGGCCTATCAACCCGGTCGTCTACCGGGAGCCTTACCCACTCTCG
>NZ_BMNH01000020.1:137137-143547 GCF_014646355.1 Nonomuraea cavernae | reverse complement strand
GCCCTCAATGCCGTTATCTGGCACAACTGGAACATCGGCGCACCCGTGAAACGATCCCTGATCGCCTACGATCACTAAGCCGAATTTCACATCAGCGATCTAGCCGGCGATCGTGCCGATCTCCTCGTACTGCTCGATGGCGGAGGAGGTGTCCATGCCGGGCGCCTCCCGGTCGGAGTGGGCGGCCTTGAACGAGTCGGAGCGCAGCCAGGCGACGAAGTCCGCGCGGGAGTCGAACTCCATCGTGGACACGTAGGGCTGTCCCTCCTCCGTGGGACGCAGGAGCGAGCTGCGGCGCAGGCCGGGCACGCCGGCGAGGGTGGCGCGCATGCTCTCCATGAAGGTGGCCTCGAAGGCCTGGGCGTCCTCCGCGGGGACGTCGATGCGGTTCATGATCATGTGCATGAGGAGTGATCCCTTCTCCGTGAAGCGCCGCGATCCAGTTTTCCCGACGCCATGTCGGAATGATACCAACACTACGTCGGTATCTCGTGGGGTCTCAGCGTGTGGAGGCGCCGTCGCAGGCCCCGCCGGGTGAGGGCAGGCCGAGACGGCGGTGGGTGTCGGCGGCGGCCTGGGCATGGGCGGCCGCCTCCTCCGCGCGGCCGAGGCGGGCGGCCAGCCGGGACAGGACGTCGTGGACGGAGCCCCAGGCGACGCTCCCCATACCCATGACGATCAGCTGCCCGGCCACCGGCAGCAGCCGGTCGTAGAGCGCGCCGGGATCGGGGGTGCCGAGCCGGGCCGCCACCAGGCCCCAGACGGGGAACAGGAAGTCTCCCGCCCAGTCGTCCCGCAGGTCGCCGCCCCAGCGGGCGGCCAGGTCAGCCGCCAGGTCCTCCTCGCCCACATCGAGGGCGGCCAGCACGGCCAGCGGCCGGACGGGCGTCAGGTCGCGGCGGCCGGCCGCCGCGACGAGCTCGTCCAGCACCTCGGCCACCCGGCCCTGACCACGCCTGCACGTGTAGAGGACGGCCAGCCGTCGCGCCTCCTGCCCCCACAGGCTGGCGCCGTATCTCAGGTCGGGGTGGCTGCCGAGCAGCGCCTCGGCCTCGGACCAGCGGCCGTGCAGGGTGTGGCCGCCCGTCTCGGCGATGCGCACCATCGCCTCGGGCTCGGGGCGGCGGATCCGTTCGAGCAGGTGCTCGCAGCGGGCCAGCTCGCGCTCCCACTCGGCCAGCTCGCCCGCCCGCAGCAGGCAGGACATCCGGATCACGCCCGCCACCAGCCGCGCCTCACGGGGCAGGCCGGGGATGGCCAGCATCTCCTCGGCGGCACGCAGCCGGGAGGGGTTGCGGCCGAGAACGAAGCCGGCGATCAGGTAGTTGTTGAGGGTACGGGCCAGCAGCGCGGGATCGGCCAGCCGGCGGGCGATCTGCACCGCTTCCAGCGCGAACCGCTCCCCCTCGGCGCGCCGTGGCCCGTAGTGCAGCTCGGCGCCGAGGGTGCCGAGCAGAGTCGCCCTCGACTCCTCGTCGAGCGGCGTGACCAGCAGATCCTCCAGAGTGGAGACGAGTTCGTCGTCGACGGTGCCGTAGGGACGCCAGTTCCACACCGACAGGCTGCCCGACGCCGACACGGCCGCCACCAGCGCCTCCCGGTCGCCGAGCCGCCTGGCCCGCGCGATCGCCTCGTCCAGGTCGCGGAGCGCGCCGCCCGCGTCGCCCACGGCCCGGCGAGCCTGGCCGAGCTCGGTGAGCACGCGGCACCGGGCCGCCGAGTCGCCCGGCGGGAGGTGGCCGAGCGCGAGCTCCCAGAGCGCCACGGCCTCGGTGTAGCCGTGGCGCGCGGCGGCCTGCCGGGCGGCGGCGGTGGCGTGGCGGACCACCCGGTCGCCCGCGCCGAGCGTCGCCGCCGCGGCGAAGTGGCCGGCGAGCAGGGCGGGGTCGGTGCCGGGCACCGCCTCCAGGTAGTCGCCCGCCCGCAGGTGCAGCCGGGCCCGGTCCAGCCGGGTGAGGCCGGTGTCGAGCGCCTGGCGTACCAGGGCGTGGGAGAAGCGGTAACCGGCCGCCTCCTGGAGCAGGCCGGCGGCGAGCGCGGGTTCGAGATGCGTCATGACGTCCTCGACCGGCCGCCCGGCCATGGCCGCCAGGAGATCGAGCGGTACCTCGCGGCCGGCCGTGGCCGCAGCGCCGAGCAGGTCCCTCGTCGTCTCGGGCAGCCGGGCGAGCCGCCGGTCGATGACGTCGCGGGCGCCGGGCGGGACCAGGTCGCGCTCGCTCGCGGGCAGCCGGAGCAGCTCGGTCAGGTAGAACGGGTTGCCACCGGACCGGTCCAGCATCACCTCGGGATCGGCGTCCACCTGCCGCAGCCGCAGGTAGTCGCGCACCTGCGCGGCGTCGAAGGGCGCCGGCGAGACGCGCGGGCTCTCCCGCGACAGCGCGGCCAGCGTCTCGCGGAGCTGGCCGGGGTGCTCCCCCGGCTCGGGGCGGACGGTGGCGACGACCAGCGTCGAGGTGCGCGGCAGCTCGCCCGCGACGTGGCCGAGCAGCCGCAACGAGGAGACGTCGGCCCAGTGCAGGTCCTCCAGCACCAGCAGGAGCGGGGCCCCGCGCAGCCGCGCGAGCACACCGTCGTAGAGGTCGAACAGCTCGGCCTGCGGCTGGGCCGGGACCAGGCCGGCCTGGGTCCACGGCCACAACGCCGGCGTGGGCCCGCCGTCCAGGCAGCGGCCCCACGCCACCTCGAACCCCCGCGCCTCCGCCTCGTCGGCCGCCGCCCTGGCCAGGCTCGTCTTGCCGATGCCCGCCTCGCCGGTGACGAGTAGCAGTCCGCCCGTGCCCCGGCGCGCCGCCGCCAGCAGTTCCCCGACCAGCCGCAGCTCCGCCTCCCGCCCGATCAGCCGGGTGCAGGGGGCGTTCGCCGTGCTTGGCCTGCCGGGAGAAGAGCCGGCCGCTTCGCCGCCTGGTCCGCCGGGCGCTCCCGCGCGCCCGCCCGGAACGCCGGTCGCCGCGGCTCCCGTGTCCGAAATATCCGGGGTGTCCGTGGTGTCCGGGCCGATCCCTGCCGCGAACGGGCTCGGGGCGTCCAGGGTGGGTGACTGGTCGAAGACGGCGCGCTCCAGCCGTTTCAGCTCCGGCCCCGGCTCGATGCCCAGCTCCACGGACAGCAGGGAGCGGACCCGGCGCAGCGCACCCAGCGCGTCGGCCTGCCGGCCGGCCCGGTAGAGCCCGAGCACCAGCAGGCCCCAGGCCCGCTCGCGGTAGGGGTTGGCGTCGGCCAGCGCCTCCAGGTCCGTCACGCTCGCCTCACCGAGCGCCAGCCGGGCCTCCAGCAGGTCCTCCTCCGCCTGCAGCCGCAGCTCCCCCAGCCGGGCGGGCGCCAGGTCGGGGAACTCCGCCAGGGGCTCCCCGCGCCACAGCTCCAGCGCCCGGTCCAGCACGTCGCGGGCCGAGGCGAACCGCCCGCCGCGCACCAGGCGCCGCCCGTCCTCGGCCCACGCCGTGAAGCGCCCGACATCGGTCTGGGCAGGCGTGACGTCGAGCAGGTAGCCGGGCTCCCGGGTGAGCAGCAACCGCGGCGGGGTGCGCGGCCTGCGGTCCGGCTCCAGCGCCCGGCGCAGATGCGAGATGTACGCCTGGAGGGTCGCCGTGGCCTTGGCCGGCGCCACGCCCGCCCAGAGCTCCTCGATGAGCCGGTCGAGCGGCACGATCCGGCCGGGCTCGAGCGCCAGCATGGCCAGGCAGGCGCGCTGCTTGCGCGTGCCGAGGTCGAGCGGCCGCCCGGCCTCGTCGTCGGCCTCGACCGGGCCGAACAGTCGGATCTCCACGAATCCCAAGTCAACCCCAAGTCCCGCCCAAGGGCCGCATCGCATCCTGGGCGCATGAACGCACTCAAGAACATGGTCAAGGGCAGGGTGCTCGTCCAGGGCGACGAGGGTTTCGACGAGGCGCGCACGCCGTGGCACCTCTCGGTGGAGCAGCCGGTGCTGGCGGTGGTGGACGCGGAGGACGCCGACGACGTGTCGGCCGTGGTGAGCCACGCGCGGTTGCACGGGCTCGCGGTGACCGCTCAGGCGAGCGGTCATGGCGCCTCGGGTGACACGGAGGGCGCCATCCTGCTGCGCACGAAGCGGCTCGGCGGGGTGGAGATCTCGGACGGTGTGGCCCGGGTGGGGGCGGGCGTGCAGTGGGGCGAGGTGCTGGCCGCGGCCGGCCCGCTGGGGCTGACCGGCCTGGCGGGCAGCTCGCCGGTGGTGAGCGTGACCGGCTACACGCTCGGCGGCGGCCTGAGCTGGTTCAGCCGCAGGCACGGCTGGGCCTCGGACAGCGTGCGGGCGTTCGAGGCGGTGGACGCCGACGGTGCCCGGACGCGGGTGACCGCCGAGTCCGACCCCGAGCTGTTCTGGGCGCTGCGGGGTGGCGGCGGCAGCTTCGCCGTGGTCACCGCGCTGGAGTTCGACCTGCACCCGGCGCCCTTCCTGTACGGCGGGCGGATGATGTGGCCGGCCGACCGGGCGGCCGCGGTGTTCGAGGCGTTCAAGGAGGTCACCGCCGAGGCGCCGGACGAGCTGACACTCTGGTACGTCCTGCTGCAGATCCCCGGCGGCCCGGGCCTCGTCGCGCTCGACGTCACCTACCTGGGCGAGCACCCGGGCGGCCTGCTGACCCGCTTCGAGAAGATCGACGGCATCATGGGCGACAGCCGGGGGCCGCTGCCGGTGGCGGCGCTGGGATCGGTCTGCGACGAGCCCACCGACCCGAGCCCGGGGATGGCCCGGTGCGAGCTGCTCACCGAACTCCCGGACGACGTGCTGTTCGGGGAGCCGATGGATCCCCTGATCAGCGTGCAGATCCGGCACCTGGGCGGGGCGCTGGCCCGGCCGGCGGCGGGCGGCGGCGCGGCGGAGCCCCTGGCCGAGCCGTACTCCGCCTACCTGTTCGGGATGCCGTCGGAGGCCACGGCCGAGCGCATCGCCGGTCTCGGGGCCGCTCTGGTGCCGTACGCCAGCGGGCGTAAGCCGTACAGCATGCTGACGGCCGGGGAGCGGGCGGCGTCCGCGTTCTCCGGTGACACGCTGGCGCGGCTGCGGGACCTCAAGCGGGCCCGCGACCCGCACGGCGTGATCCGGGCGAACTTCCCGGTGGACGCCTGACAGGCCCGGCACGCATGGCGGCGAACCCCGGCGGGTCGGCGAGCGCGCCGTGATCAGGAACATCGAGACCGTCGTCGCTTCTCGGGCAGGCCGGCGCCGGCCAGGTCGTGCGACCCCTTCTCGGCGCAGCCTTGGCCGCACGGCCTGCGGCCTCGGCGGTCTCGACGGCGAATCACGCTGCCGGCACAGCGGGCGATGACATTATGTGACCATGCGCCCACCCCGAGCGAGATACTTCAACACCACCGGCCCGTGTGACCCGCGACGCCACTACATGCTGCCCCCCACGCAGCGGATCCCGCAGGCGCGCGTGCTCATCGACATGGATCGCTACTTCGTCCTGCACGCGCCCCGGCAGACCGGCAAGACGACCACGCTGGACGCCCTGGCGTCCGAGCTGACCGTCGAGGGTGACACCGCCGCTCTGATGTTCTCCTGCGAGCGCGCCAAGTCAGCCGGCGATGACTATGCCGCCGCGGAGGAGATTGTGCTGAAGTCTCTCCGCCAGGCCGCCGAGTGGGCGGAATGGCCGGAGGAGCTGCTGCCGCCGGACACCTGGCCGCAAGCTCCGGCGGGCACCCGATTCGGTTCGGCGCTGACCGAGTGGTGCAGTCGCTGCCCACGCCGGGTGGTGCTGTTCCTCGACGAGATCGACGCCCTGCAGGGCAACAGCATGGTCAGCATCCTCAGCCAGCTCCGCGACGGCCACAACGCACGGCCGGGAGGCCGTCCGTTCCCCGCGTCCGTGGTGCTGTGCGGGTTGCGCGACGTGCGTGACTACAAGGTCGCCTCAGGCGGCGAACCCGACCGGTCCAACCCGGCCAGCCCGTTCAACATCGTCACCGAGTCGCTGCGCCTGGGCGACTTCAGCGCCGACGAGATCGCCGAGCTCTACGGCCGGCACACGCAGGAGACCGGCCAGGAGTTCACCAAGGACGCGGTGGACCGGGTCTTCGAGCTGACGCAGGGACAACCGTGGCTGGTCAACGCCGTCGCCCATGAGATCACCTTCAAGATGGGGGTGACCGGCGCCATCACCGCCGGGCAGGTGGAGGAGGCCAAGGAACGGTTGATCCGGGCCCGCGCCACCCATCTGGACGCCCTCGTGACGCGGCTGCACGAACCACGGGTGGAACGGGTGATCGAGCCGATCGTGGCGGGAACGTGGCCAGGCACGGACACCTCCTTCGACGATGACGTCTCCTACGTTCATGATCTGGGCCTCATCCGGGGAACCAGGGACCTGGAGATCGCCAACCCGATCTACCGAGAGGTCCTGCTACGGGTCCTGGGCGATCGCACGGAGCGGTTCGTC
>NZ_BMNH01000020.1:105697-137003 GCF_014646355.1 Nonomuraea cavernae | reverse complement strand
ATCCAGCAGGAGGGCTACCACGAAGCCGCCTGCCAGATCATCCTCATGGCCTTCCTGCACCGCCTGGTCAACGGCGGAGGCCAACTCGACCGCGAATACGCCGCAGGCACCAAACGCCTGGACGTGCTGATCCGCTGGCCCCACACCAGCCCCGACGGCGAACGACTGCTCCAACGGGAGGCGATGGAACTGAAGGTCTGGCGGACCGGCAAAGACGACCCACTGCCCGACGGCCTCACCCAACTCGACGGATACCTCGACCGGCTCACCCTCACCACCGGCGTACTAGTGATCTTCGACCGGCGCCCCGAAGCCCCGCCCTGGAAGGAACGAGGCACGTTCGAACAAGCGACCACCCCGTCCGGCCGCCAGGTCACCGTTCTGCGCGGGTGACCTTCGCCGATGCCGTCCGTGGTGCCCTGCCGATCACCCAGATGGTCCGGTCTTCAGGGGGCCGTCAGAACGCTCCATGCCGGCCCGCGCCCGCGGCGAACCGGGCCGCGCCGCCGGCCGCGTCCGGCAGCGAGACGAGGCCGTGGCGCAGCTCGTTCCTGATCGCCTCGGCCTCGTCGAGGCCGTCCTGCTCCAGGGCGGACAGCCGGTCGCCGCGCAGGCACGTCTGCGGGAACCGGGCCAGCTCGTGGGCCAGCTCCTCGGCGTGCCGCCTGGCCGTACCGGTGGGCACGACGCGGTTGGCCAGGCCCATCTCGCGGGCCTCCTGGGCGCCGACCGGGCGGCCGGTGAGGATCATGTCCATCGCGCGGGAGGCGCCGACGAGCCGCGGCAGCCGTACGGTGCCGCCGTCGATGAGCGGCACGCCCCAGCGGCGGCAGAAGACCCCGAACACCGCGTCCTCCTCGGCCACCCGCAGGTCGCACCAGAGCGCCAGCTCCAGGCCGCCGGCCACCGCGTGCCCGGCGACGGCGGCGATGACCGGCTTGGACAGGCGCATCCTGGTCGGGCCCATCGGGCCGTCGCCCTCCTCGCCGACGTGGTTGTCGAGCGTCTTGAGATCGGCGCCGGCGCAGAACGTGCCGCCCTCGCCCCACAGCACCGCCACCGAGGCGTCGGACTCGTCGAACGCGCGGAACGCGTCGGTCAGCCCGTCGGCCGTCTTGCGGTCGACCGCGTTGCGGGCCTCGGGCCTGCTGATCACGACGGTCGTCACCGGTCCTCGGCGCTCGGTTCGTACGGTCATGGCCACCTCCGTGAGCCTGGTCCCACAGCATCCCCAGCGAGTGGCCGTGAATCAACCCCGGCCGATCAGGCGCTTCGCCGGAGTTTCTGTCGTTCACCACTGCTATTCATGACGCCATCACACGATATTTCGTAGAACAGGGCTATCAATGGCGTTAGTGACGTTTCGCGATGAGACGGCGGCCGGCCGGACGCTGGAGGAGTTCTCCCTCCCGGACCTGCCCGAGCGGATCTCGGCCCGCGAGCTGGTACGGCTCCGCGTCCGCGAGGAGGTGGCCCGCCACAACGCCGCCCCCTCCGCGCACTTCCGCGGCCTGGTCAAGCCGACGGACGCCGAGGCCGAGCTGAACGGCTACCGGATGCGCACCGCGCGCAGGCTCGACTGGGAGAAGCAGGCCGACGCCGCCGAGGCCGCGTTCACCCGCAACGGCTTCCTGCTGCTGGTCGGCGACCGTCAGGTCGACGACCTGGACACCGAGATCGACCTGACCACCGACCCGGTCGTGTCCTTCGTCAAGCTCGTCCCGCTGGTCGGAGGCTGACATGGACTGGAACATCCTCAGCGACTCGCCCCTCAGCAACCACTACGGATTCGTCCAACTCGCGAACGAGCACAAGGAGACCTTCGACCGGCTGGACGCCGCGTTCGCCGGTGGCGAGCTCACGGTCAAGGAGGCGGACGAGGCGGAGTTCCCGCTCCTGTGCGTCTGGGCGCAGATGCGGCTCAACCTCGGCTGGGAGGGCGGTCACGAGCACGACCAACGCCGGCTCGACGTCATCCGCGACCTGATCGACCACCTGCCGGACCTGCCCGGCCACGTCGTCACCCGGTTGTGGGCCGCGGCCAACGGCCTGATGACCTGGCGCCACACCGGCTACGCCGAGCTGTACCGGTTGCCGCTCGCCGCCACCGCCCGCCTTCCGTACCACGAGCGCCGCAACGTGCTGAACTCCATGCCCAAGTGGTTCGCCCAGTACTGGAAGCCCGCCTGGGAGGTCCTGCGCGAGCCGGTCGAGACGCTGCTGACCGAGCCGGAAACGGATGATCCCGGCGCGACGATCCGCAACATCATGTGGGAGGACGACGAGTTCGCGACCCGGATGATCTCCGATCACGCCGGCCTGCTCGCATCTCCCGAGATCCTGCCGCTGTTCCGTCACTGCACCAAGGCCACCGCTGCCAGGCCCAGCGCCGGCTGGACGAAGCGCGCCGCCGGACTGCTGACCCCGCAGGCCGCCGACCTGGTCAGAGACGTCCTCACCCGGCTCGTCGCACACCGTGAGGTGACACATCGGCATCCGACCGGCTCCGGCGAGTGGACCGAGACCGTCTTCGTGCGCGAGCGCACCGCCGTGCCGCTGCGGGGCATGGTCTGGGCCTGCGAGCTGATCGACCGGCCATGGGTGACCGCGCTGCTCGGCGACGTCGCGGTGACCACCGGCACCGGCATCGGCGGCTCGGGCGCCAACGCCCGCAGCGAGATGCTGGCCAACGCGGCGATCGGGGTGCTGGCCCGGCGCGGCGGCCTGGAGGTGGTCGCGCAACTGGCCCGGGTGCAGGCCAAGGTCCGCAAGAGGACCATCCTGTCCAAGGTCGACCGCACCCTGGAGGCGGTCGCCGCCCAGACCGGCCTGTCTCCCGAACAGCTCCTGGAGCGCACCGTCCCCACCTTCGGGCTGGACTCCGACGGCACCCGTACCCAGGACGGTCTGCGGCTGTCGCTGGACGGAACGATCACCTACGACGGCCGCAGGACGATCCCCAAGGCGGTCGACCGCGAGCTGCTGGCCGGGTTCAGGGCGACCGCCAAGGAGCTGAGGAAGGCCCTCCCCGCCGAACGCTTCCGCGTCGAACGGGCCCTGGCCACCGAGCGGGTCTGGCGCTGGCGCGACGTGTGCGAGTTCTATCTCGACCATCCGGTCACCGGTTCGTTCGGCCGCGTTCTGATCTGGGAGATCCTCCAGGGCCCGGCCGGGCTGCCGGTACGGGCCGACGGCGGATGGGAGCTGACAGATCAGGCCGGGCGCCGGATCCAGCCGCGTCCCGACACGCCCGTCCACCTGTGGCACCCCATCTCCCACACCGTGGACGAGGTCCGCGCCTGGCGCGACCACCTCATGGAGACGGGCCGGCGCCAGCCGTTCAAGCAGGCCTTCCGCGAGGTCTACCTGCTCACTCCCGCCGAGGAGCGGACCCACGACCATTCGCGCCGGTTCGCCGGCCACCTGCTCAGGTACGGCCAGGCCAAGGCGCTGCTGACCGGGCGCGGCTGGACCGGGATGTCGCTGGGGCACTGGGGCTGGGAGTACGGCTCCGACCAGGCCGACGCCACCAAGGAGCTTCCCGGCGGGCTGACCGCGCACTGGGGGTTCCACCTGGACGAGCACTCGTTCGAGCGCGACAACATCGGCACGGTATCCATCTGCGTCAGCGGCGACCTGCACTTCACCGACGACGCGGGGCGACGGGTCCCGCTGGAGGAGGTGCCGCCGCTCATCTTGTCGGAGGCGCTGCGTGACGCCGACCTGGCCGTCGGCGTCACCTCCACCGGCCTGGACCCCGAGGGCCACGGCGACTACTGGCAGTCGTACGGCTTCGGCGACCTGACCGAGACGGCCCGGATCCGCCGGGACGCCCTGACCCGGCTGCTCCCCCGCCTGGCCATCGCCGACCGGTGCTCACTGCTCGACCGGTTCCTTCGGGTACGGGGCGACCTGCGTACGTACAAGATCCACCTCGGCTCGGGCAACATCCTGATGGACCCCAACGACGCCTACCTCTGCATCGTCCCCGGCCGCTCCGCCGACCAGGTCTTCCTGCCCTTCGAGGAGGACGGCGGGATGCTGTCGATCATCCTGTCCAAGGCGTTCCTGCTGGCCGCCGACACCACCATCACCGACCCGTCCATCACCCGCCAGATCCAGCCCTGACCCGCCGAGCGGCCGACCGCGGCAGCCGCGCGGACGCCCGGACCGCACCTCAGAATGGGAACATGATCAAACGACGGCTCTATCAGGGCACGGGTCCAGGACCGATCACCCCGGACGGCTGCGCGGTCGACTACTACGCCACCCTCACCGCGAACGGCGAACCCGAGTTGATCCACGCCGCCATCGCGCCCGGAGCGAGCATCCTGGAGCTCGGCGCCGGCGCCGGCCGCGTCACCCATCCCCTGCTCGCCCTCGGCCACGAGGTCGTCGCGGTCGACGAGTCCTCCGAGATGCTCGCCCACATCACCGGCGCCGAGACCGTCACCTCCTCCATCCAGGCCCTGGTCCTGCCACGGACCTTCGACCTCGTGCTGCTGATGTCCTTCGTCATCGAGACCGCCGACGACGACCTGCGCGCCGCGTTCCTGCGCACCTGCCGCCGTCACGTCGCCGCCGACGGCTGCGTGATCCTGCAGCGCAAGCCTCCCGAGTGGTACGACACCGTCCAGCCGTTCGAACGGGCCACCGGCGACGGCCGTACCGTCCGCATGACAGATTTCAGCCGGCCCGGCCCCGGCCTGCTCGAAGCCACCACCGAATACTCCATCGGCGACCGGCACTGGACCCACACCTTCGTCAGCCGCCGCCTCGATGACGACTACCTGGAGCGCGGGCTCGACCAGGCCGGCCTGACGATCTCCGAGTTCCTCGGCGGCGACCGCGGATGGGTGCGGGCCGTACCCCGCTGACACCGGCCCTGCGGCGAACGTGCCGTTCAGTACGGCGCGCCACCGTACGGCGGATCACGATCCCGGCCGCGACGCACGCAGGCGGCGACAAGCTCACGCCTCCGAATCCAGCGCGTCGCGTGCGGCCATCAGCGCGAACCCCAGCAGGTTCAGCCCCTGCCAGAGGGCCGGGGAGGCGGCGCGCTCGTCGGCGGCGGTCAGGCCGATGCCCCAGATCCGATCGCGCGGACTCGCCTCGACCAGGACCCTCCTGCGGGTCGCGAGGAGGAATTCCCGCAGGCCGGGGTGCTGGCCGAATTTGGCGAGGTTGCCACGCACCACGATGTCGAAGCGATGGGCGTTCCAGAGGGCTTCGTCGAAGTCGCGTACTGCCCGGCCGAGAGTCTTGGCCTGACCCGGGTGATCCGCCGCGAGGATCTTGGCGGCGGTGTCGCCGTCGCCGAACAGCCACGCCTTGTGGGCCATCATGTAGTGCTCAGCCGAGGCGAAGACGTGCCCGTCCTCGGTGAAGGGGACGGGCCACCACTGCGACAGGCAGCCCGGGCCGATGTTCCCGTCCCGCTCGCGCCGGTGACCCCAGAAGAACAGATAGCGCAGGATCCGGCCCGCCTGCTCGGCGGCGATCGCCTCACCCACGGTGCACGAGAGTTGCTCGGCCACGCCGACACCGTGACATAAGGCGACCCACCTTGACCAACGGGATATTTGGTCGCAAATCGTGCACGGCTGACGGCAGGGGCCGGAGCAGGTCATCCCGGCTGTCGCCGGATCGGGATGACCGCTCACTCTCAGGAGAGTTCGTACACCCGCGCGGTCACCGGGCCGCCCGGCGGGCCGGCGGGGTCCTGTCGCTTGGTCTGGACCCAAAGCCGCGTCGTACTCGGCACGGGCGCGATGTCCGTGATGTACTCGGCCGGATCGCCCTCCGGCAGGGCGAATCTGGTCCACCTGCCATCGCGTAGGTTGAGCAGGTAGGGCGAACTGGAGGCGGGACGGGCTGCGATCCACAGGCCGCCCACCGGGTCCGCTCGGACCGTGGTCAAGCCCGTCCTCACCAGGTCGAGGCGCACCTGCTCCCATCGGGCGCGGTCCCAGTGCAGCATGACCGGGCTGCCGCCGTCCGCCCACGGAGGGCCGACCGCCCACGCGTGGCCGTCCGGTCTCACGGCCAGGCTCAGCCGTTGAAGGTGAGCACGTCCGCGGCACGGCGGATGAGGAGACCCCATCGCGCACGGGTAGGAGACGTCCTTCCAGAACGCGCCGTTCCAGTGCCACGTCCTGTCCCCCTCCTGCTGGTTCACGACCCACACGTCGTCCGGGCCCGCCGCGCTGATCCCGGTCAGGATGGGGCCGGCGGGGAGCGACTGGTAACGCAGCGCGTTCTCGCTCCAGCGCAGCACGTTCGAGGCGCCGCCCTCGGGGTCGAAGCCGGTCACGAACCAGGCGTCGCCCCGGGAGGCGACGGCGATGTCGATCACTCCGTTCACCGTCACGTTCCCGGATGACCGGCGCGTCCAGCGCCCGTCGGAGAATCGCCACAGCTGGTCTGTCACGTCGTCGTACTCTCCGTGGGGGACGCTCGCGGCCGCCCAGATCGTCTCCCCGGACGGGGAGGCGCCGATTTCGAGCCCCCATGCCTTACCGAACTGCGCGGGCAGCCCGGCCCGTTTCCAGGCGGTCCCGTCCCAGCGCAGCATCGACCAGCCGAGTGCCGACCTCTTCCTGACGAACAGCGACGCTCCGCCGTCCGCCGTGGGAACCAGCCACACGGGGACGTCCCTGCCGTAGCCGTGGACGGTGTGCCTCAGGGTCCACCGGGATGCCGGCTCGGCGGCGTGACCGGCCGTTCGCCCGCCACCGTCCAGTGGCGTGTCGGCGACCAGCGCACACGCGCTCGCGATGACCAAGGCAGCGAGTACCCCCGTAGTGGTACGCATGCTGCAAATGATCACATAATGGGGAGGACCCTGGGGCCTCGATGACACCCCCAGGCTGGGCGAGAGTCTCCGCAGAGGAGGCTTCCACGCGGTGAGAAGTCTGGTTCACTCCTCCAGAAGGGCGTGGAGCCGCCCGAACTGTTCCCGCGTGGCCAGCGAGTGACCAGTGGAGATGAACGAGAGCAGCCGCAGTGCCCGAAAACCCGGCCGCCCAGGAGATTCTGACGGTCTTCGCCGACCTTGGCCGTCCCCTGCGGGCTCGCGAGCTGTGCGAGGCTCTCGACCCTCCCCCTGGCGCACAACAGCATCCAAAACGTCCGCGCCAAACTCAAACGCCTGGTCAGCCACGGCGTCCTCGTGGAGAACGAGCCGGGTTCGTTATAAACCCCGGTCGCGATGACCGGCCGTACGCAGAATCGCGTATCGGCGAAGGCCGCGTCCCGGGTGACGACCCGGCAGCAGTCTCAATCCCAGTATGGGCAATACCGGTTCTCGAAGGCCCGACGGTCTACCGGAATTCAAGATCAGAGCCCTGGATGTCCAGCGCTCACCGACGAAGAGGGAACACGATGTCCAAACGCTCCACCATTGCGCTCGCGATCGGAACACTGGCTGCGGCACTCACCGGCGCAGGAACCGCCGCCACCGCAACTCCCGCCTCGGCTACGGCGATCTCGCACAGTCAGGTCAGCGAAGCCGACTCCACGCCTGCTGCACCTCTGGCGACCTGCAACTACTTAGTGTGGCCGGTGCAAGGGATCAACGTCCACGCCGAAAAGGACAGAAGCTCGAGGATCCTCCAACACTTCAACCAGAACGAGGTGCTCTACGGACTCAACTGCGGCAACTCGGAGGGAGGCCGATACGGAAGCTGCGGTTCGGGAATTCTCTGGAAGTCCTACGGCGTCGGCTGGCTCGCGACGAAATGCCTGGCGCGCGTCTGATCGCCGCCTGCGTCCATGCTGGAAAGGTGCCGCTACTGGGCCGTCACCCCGGGCGCGGCCTTCGCGGATACGCGATTCTGCGTACGGGTGGTGACATCCGCCGGGCGTTAGAGTCGTGAAGGTGAGCGGTGTCTGGGCGCGGGCCCGGTGGGCGGACGCGTGGCCGTGCTTGCCGTTCCTGGCCGTCGGCCTGATCGGTACGGAGCCCGCGGCGACGTACCAGCCGGACGCGGCCCGCCCTCTGGACCCGGCGGCGTACACACTGATCGTGATCGCGGCTCTGGCGCTGGCCGGGCGGCGCCGGCCGGGCACGGCGCTGGCGGTCAACGGCGCGGCGGTGGCGGCCTATCTGGCGGCCGGCTACCCGTACGGCCCGATCCTGCTGACGGTGCCCGCCGCCGTGTACGGCGTGGGGGTGGCGTGGCCGGCCGGTCGGGCCATGGCCGTCGTGGCGGCGGACGTGGGGGTGCTGGTGGTGGCCCTGTTCGCCAAGGCCGTCGCGGAGGGCGAGGACTCCGTGACCGTGCTCCCCCAGGTCGCCATCGCCATGGCCGCGCTGGTGGCCGGGATGGTCGTGCGCATCCGGCGGGAGGCCGCCGCGGGGATGCGCACGGAGCAGGCGCGGCGCGCGGCCTCCGAGGAACGGTTACGCATGGCCCAGGATCTGCATGACACCATCGGCCACGGGCTGGCGGCCATCGCGATGCAGGCCGGAGTGGCCCTGCACGTCCTCGACCGCGATGTGGCCGAGGCCCGCCGCGCCATGGAGGCGGTGCGCGCCACCAGCCGTGAGTCGCTGGACAACCTGCGCGCGGGGCTGGAGCGGCTGCGCGGGGACGAGCCCGCGCGCCGCGGGCCGGCGCCACCCGGCCCCGGCCTGGACGGCCTGGGCGAGCTGGCCGACCGGGTACGCGCGGCCGGGGTCGAGCTGACCGTGGACGTCCAGCCGGACCTCGGCCTGGCCGGTCCGGTGGAGGCGGCGGCGTTCCGCATCGTGCGGGAGGCCCTGACGAACGTGCTGCGCCACGCCGGAGCGGCCACCACCCTGGTCCTGGTCCGCCGCGACGACGCCGACCTGCTGGTCGAGATCACCGACACGGGAGCCGGCACCGGGACGGCGGCCGAGGGAGGGCTCGGCATCCGCGGCATGCGTGCCCAGGCCGAGCAGCTCGGCGGGACACTGGAGGTGGGGCCGCTTCCCGCCGGGGGTTTCTCGGTCCGGGCGCGCATACCGGTGGAGGCGAGGGCATGATCCGCGTCGTGGTCGTGGACGACCAGGCTCTGATCCGCGTCGGCGTGCGGACGTTGCTGCGCTCCGAGCCTGACACCGAGCTGGTCGGTGAGGCCGCCGACGGCTGCGCCGGGCTGCGGGTGATCCGCGAGAAGCGGCCGGACGTGGTGCTGATGGACATCCGGATGCCGGAGATGGACGGCCTGTCGGCGCTCCGGGAGATCACCGGCGATCCGGCGCTGGGGTCGGTGCGGGTGGTCATGCTGACCACGTTCGGGCTGGACGAGTACGTGTTCGAGGCGCTGCGCGACGGCGCCAGCGGGTTCGTGCTCAAGGACGCCGATCCAGAGGAGCTGTTACGGGCCGTGCGCCTGGTGGCCGGAGGCGAGTCGTTGTTGTCCCCGTCGGTCACCCGCAGTGTGATCTCCCAGTTCGCCCGGCGCGTTCCGGCCATGATCGCGCATCCGGGCGTCAAGGACCTGACCGAACGCGAACGCGAGGTGACCACCTGGGTGGCCGCCGGCCTGTCGAACGACGAGATCGCGGCCCGGCTGGTGGTCAGCACGGAGACCGTGCGCACCCACGTCAGCCGGGCGATGCTCAAGCTGAAGGCCCGTGACCGGGCGCAACTGGTGGTGTTCGCCATGCAGTCCGGTCTGGGCCCCCCGATGTGAGCGCGCACCCGTCGAGTCAAAGCTGGAGGGCTCCCGCGAGCAGCTCGTCGAAGCGCTCCAGGTCCTCGGCCGGGCGGTCGAGACCTCGCAGCGGGCCGTGGTCGGCGAGGTGGGCGTCGGCGTAGAGGCGGGCCACCAGGGCCTTGCGGCCGTCGTCGAGCCCCCAGCCCGCCTGCTCCAGCAGCAGCGCCGCCGCGTAGACGTCGGCCATGAGCTGGGCCAGCGCGAACAGCCGGGCCTCGGCCACGACCGGGTCGAGCGAGGACCACACGGTGATCGCCTTGCGCAGGTCGTCGATCCGTCCTCGTACCAGGTCGGCGGTCGCGGCATCACCGGAGGGCGCCCGGTCGACCGCCGAGACCAGGCGGTCGAGGAAGGGCTCGTGGGCGTTCTCGCGGAGCATCGCCCGGCGGACGTCGAGGCAGAGGATGTTGTCGCCGCCCTCCCAGATCGGGTTGACCTGGGCGTCGCGCAGCAGTCTGGCGACCGGCCACTGCTCGATGTAGCCGTTGCCGCCGTGCACCTCGATCGCGTCACTGGCGGCGGTGAGGCCGAGCCGGGAGGCGCGCAGCTTGATCAGGGCGGGCGCGAGGCGCAGCCGGGGCCCGATCTGGCCGTCGAAGACCATCGCCTGGGCGGCCTCGACCTCGACGATCAGCTCGGCCAGCTTGCGGCGCATCAGCGGCTGCTCGATCAGCGGCCGGCCGAACGCCTCGCGGGCCCGGGCGTAACAGATCGACTCGACCAGCGCGCGGCGGGCCACACCGACGCCCATCATCGCCACGCCGAGCCGGGAGGCGTTGGTGAGCTTCATCATCGTGCCGAGCCCCGAGCCGGAACCCTCGCCGGCCAGCAGGAACGCCTCCGCGCCGGCGAACTCCACCTCCGCCGAGGCGACGGAGCGGGTGCCGAGCTTGTCCTTGAGCCGCCTGATCCGCACCGCGTTGCGTGAGCCGTCGCGCCGCTCCCACAGCACCAGGAACGGGGCCACGTCGCCGCCGTCGCGGCGGGCCAGGACGACGAACGCCGACCCGTTGGCGTTCGAGGCGAACCACTTGAAACCGGACAGCCGCCAGGCGTCGCCGTCGGGGACGGCCGTCGCCTCCAGCGCGGCCAGGTCGGAGCCGCCGGTGCGCTCGGTGAACATCTGGGCGGCCTCGCCGGAGTAGAAGCCGTTGGCGAAGATCTCCCGTACCCGTGCCTTGACGTCTTCGGGCGCGTGCTTCTCGGCCAGCGACACCACCATGTCGCCGCCGGTGCCGAGGGCGCAGCCCATGCCGATGTCGGCCTGGTCGAGCAGGTAGGTCCAGGCGGCGGCGAGCGCCTCGGGGTTCGCGCCGTGCGCGCGGGCCTGCGCGGCGAAGGCGGGCGAGGTGAAGTTGTCGGCCATGAGCGCCTGCCGGGCCGCGTGGAAGGAGGGGGGCATGACGACCTCGCTGACGTCCCTGCCCCAGCGGTCGTACTTCTCCAGCCGGGGCGGGTTGCGGTCGGTCTCCTCCGCGTGGCGGGCGATCGGGCCGCCCATGAGGGCGCCCAGCTTCGCGAGGTGCGGCTCCGCCCAGGCGTAGCCGTCGCCGAGGTGGTGGCGCATGAGCAGACGCAGCGACGGGTCGCAACTCCACCAGTCGCGTCCGGCGGCGCCCTGGTAGCGCTCGGTCGCGTAGCGGTCGCTGCCGTCGAACGGTTCGATGAGATAGCTCCCCATACTCGCGAGTGTTACATAGCTTCCCCATCGGCACCTCAGGGACGAAGCGCGCTTACAGGTCGACGCCGAAGATCACCCGCTTGTTCCGGAACTCGGTGACGCTCCACACCTTGGCGCCGCGTACGGTCAGGTCCTCCGGCCCGATCGGGAACTGACGGGTGAGGAGCTTGCCCGCGCTGTAAACCTGCAGCCTGCCGTTGGTGGCGGCGTCCACCGCCTGGCTCAGGTACCACCTGCCGCGGTTCGAGACCGCGCCCTGGATCTTCGGATGGCCCATGACGTGGGCGTCCCTGGGCGTGCCACCGTCCAGGGGTAGATCCCACCTGGCGACGCGGCCGTTGGGGCCGGCCACGGCGTACTCGCCGGAGATGAGCGCGTGCGGCGTCGTGCCGCGGTCGATCGACACGAACGAGAAACGCGGCCCCGGCTGCGCGACGCGCCAGGAGTCGGTCTGCGGGATCACGTAGCGATAGCCGAAGGCGTGGAATCTCTCGTTGGCGCGGCCGACCCGCCGGGGATCGCCCAGGTCGTCCTGGGCCGTGCGCAGGTCGAGCAGGTTGCGCACGTCGAACACCCGCAGTCCGCGCGTGGTGTCGGCCACGTAGAGCAGGTCGCCGTACCAGGCGACGCCCCCCGCGTGGATGTCGATCGCCTGGTACGACCCGTCCGGCCTGGCCTCGACCAGCAGCGCGTGCTGGTACTTGAGGGTGCTCGGGCTCAGGAACGTCACCCTGATCCCGCGCTCCGGCACCGGTGGCCGCGGCTTGAAGTACCAGCTGACCACGAACACCGGCACCTTCGCGGTCCCCGAGTCCTCGCCGCAGGTGAGCCCCTGGGGATACCAGTCGGCGGTGTTCTGGTCGGCGCTGTCGAAGGCGTACCAGTCGGCCGGCCTGGGCTGCATCTTGCCCAGCGCCGCCGCGCCCCCCTTGCGCACGGCGGTCCGGTTGCCCCGCGCCAGCACCGTCTCGACCGTGACACGGCCGAGCTCCTTGGCCAGCTTGGCCGCGCCCTCGCCCAGGGTGCTGGTCGCTCGCCGTAACACAAAGGGGGAACTGTCGGTCGGAACCATCCCCGTAGCCGCCATACATTCCTCGCTATTCCGTCTCTTTGACAGTGTGACGGACGAAGAGCGGCCATAGTTGTAACTAACGCCACAGATGTACCGGAACGCCGGTCAGCGCGTTCTCCCGGTACTCGCGGACGAGGCGGTTCCGGTCGCCGTCCAGACGGGCCAGCGCCTCACGCTGCCAGACCGCCCCGGTACGGCGCAGCCGGGTCCGCTCCTCGATCACGCCGAGCGCCTTGTCCACCTCGTCCGGCACCACCCCGGCCGCCAGCAGCGCGGCCCGCGCCTCCGGCAGCAGCTTCAGCACCAGGTCGGGGGCCTCGAACTCGCCGTCCATGCCCGGCCAGGAGAGCTTGGCGTCCAGTCCGTGCATGGCCGCGCGGTAGAAGTTCTGGTACGTCTCGGCGAACCGGTAACCGGTCAGGTCACGCTCGGCCTGCGCCAGGGTCAGCCCGAGCAGGAACGCCGTGTTGGCCGTCATGTCGGCGCAGGAGGGCCCGGCGGGCAGGGCGCGCATCTCGACCCGCAGGTGGCCGCCGTCGGCCGGGTCGTAGACGGGCCGGTTCCACTGCCACACCGTGCCCTGGTGCAACCTCAGCTCGGGCACGTCCAGCGGGCCGGCGTCGTCCGTCAGGTCAGGCAGGATGGGGTCGTAGTCGCGGACGTACCTCTCGAACAACTCGTAGGCGCCCTCGCGCACCCAGTCGGACCCGAACGTCACCCGCCCGTCCTTGCGATAGCGCCGCTCGACGTCGCGGTCGTCGGCCGCCTCCTCCATCAGCGCGATCCGCGTCTCCTCCCACAACTGCCTGCCGAGGAAGTACGGCGAGTTGCCGCAGACGGCCAGCACCGGCCCGGTGGCGAGCTGCGCGGCGTTGAACAACCGGGCGAACCGGTCGGGCGGGGTGCGGATGTGCACCTGCCAGGAGGTGTTGGCCGCCTCCAGGATGACGTCCTCGACCGACAGCTCCAGATCCTCGATCCTGACCAGGAACGGTTCGAGCCGCAGCCGCCTGACGCCCCTGCTCATCGCCCGGTACCGGTTCTGGTCGCTGATCGCCTCCCGGGTGAAGTCCTCGGTGTCGAGCGTCGGCAGGATGCCGATGGGCAGCGCGCCGCCCTGGTCCTCCAGCCGCCCGACCGCGGCGTCGACCTTGGTCACCGTCTCCTGGATCTCCGCGCCGAGCCGCTCGAACGGCCGCCCGGCCAGCGGCACCGGAGTCAGGTTGACCTCCAGGTTGAACCGGCCCAGCTCCAGCACCACGCGCGGGTCGTCGATCGACTCGCGCACCTCCTCATTACGGGGCAGCGGCCGCCCCTTGCCGTCCACCAGGAACAGCTCCAGCTCCGCCCCGATGGTGGTGGGTCCCTCGCCGAACCCAGGCTGGTCCAGCAACTCGCGCAGCGCGCCCAACTGCTCGTCGAGCCGCTCCCCGAAGCGGGCATATTCCGTCTCGGAGAAGCGCTCCTTGTCCAAATCTCGTCCCATGACCCCCTTACTGTCCGGCGAGGGAGGCTCCACACCTCACCAGCGCACGGGACCCTCGTCCTGCAGGAAGGCGCCGGTCGGGCCGTCGGCCCCCAGCGTGGCGAGCCGCACCGCGATCGCCGCGCCCTGCTCGGCGGTGCGGTAGCCGTTGTGGTCGGTCATGTCGGTGGCGCAGTAGCCGGGATCCGCGGCGTTGACCTTGATCGGGGTGTCCCGCAACTCGTTGGCGTAGACCACGGTGACCATGTTCAGCGCGGTCTTGGAGGAGTTGTAGGCCAGGTAGTCCTGCCCGTAGAACCGGCTGTCCGGATCGAGGGAGTCGGCCAGCGACCCGAGCCCGCTCGACAGGTTGACGATCCGGGCCGCCGGCGCCCGGCGCAGCAACGGCAGCAACGTGTCGGTCACGGTCACCACGCCGAACACGTTGATCTCGTACACCTCCCTCAGCGCGTCCGCCCGGCTGACGCCGTCGGGTTCGTCCGACCGGCCCATGATCCCGGCGTTGTTCACCAGGATGTCGAGCGCGCCGTACTCCCGCTCGATCCACTTCGCGGCGGCCCGCACGCTCGTCTCGTCGGTCACGTCCAGCCGCACGTACGGCTGGCCGAGGCGCTCGGCCGCGGCCCGCCCGCGCTCCTCGTCGCGCGCTCCCACGATGGCGGTGACGCCGTGCTCGCCGAGCAGGCGCGCGATCTGAAAACCGATTCCTCTGTTGGCGCCCGTGATGAGGGCTGTCGTCGTCATGGCCCCCACCTTCGCGGCGTACGCGGTGGCGCGGGAGAGACCTGCCGAGGCTGGGACCGGCGGTACCACCCACGGGTCCGTCCCGTTGCCCAGGATGTAGGCATGAACCGTGACGAACTCGCCGAATTCCTGCGTTCCCGGCGTCACCGGATCACGCCGAGGCACGTCGGCCTGCCCACGGGCGAGCGCCGGCGCACCCCCGGGCTGCGCAGGCAGGAGGTCGCCCAGCTCGCCGGCATCTCGGTCGACTACTACATCCGGCTGGAGCAGGGCAGGGGTCCGCACCCGTCCAGGCAGGTGCTCAACGCGCTGGCCAGGGCGCTCATGCTCTACCAGGACGAGCGCACCCACCTGTTCCACCTGGCCGGCCAGGCCACCGACCCGTCCGCCCGCCGGAGCGACGTGCCCGACGGCATCCTGCACCTGATCTCCTTCCTGGAGGAGGTGCCCGCCTACGTGCTCGACGCCAGGTACGACATCCTGGCCTGGAATCCGCTGGCCGCCGCCCTCCTGGGCGACCTCGAGAACCGGCCGCCCAGCGACCGCAACGTCATCCGCTGGGTGTTCGCCGCCCCCGACATCGCCGAGATCCTCGACGACGTGGAGAAGGGGGCCTTCGCCCGCGCCTCCGTGGCCGACCTGCGGGTGGCGTCGGGCTGCTACCCCGACGACCCCGAGATCCAGGCGCTGGTCGCGGAGATGCTCGCGCTCAGCCCGGAGTTCGCCGACGTGTGGGCGCGGCACGAGGTGTGCGTCCGCAGGCAGCAGCGCAAGCGCGTCACTCACCCCGTCGTCGGGCCCGTCGACGCGATCTGCCAGGTGCTGCCGGTGCCCGACCGCGACGACCTGCGCCTCGTCCTCTACACCGCCGAGCCGGGCTCGGCCTCCCATCAGGCCTTGCGCGACCTGCGGCGACAGACTCTAAGCTCGTGAGATGCGAGCTGTTGCCTTTGACCTCTTCGGTGGGGAGCTCGACCTGCGCGAGCTGCCCGACCCGTCCCCCTCGCCGCACGGGGCGGTGATCCGGGTCGAGGCCACCGGCCTGTGCCGCAGCGACTGGCACGGCTGGCAGGGGCACGACCCCGCCGTCCGCGTCCTGCCGCACGTTCCCGGCCACGAGCTGGCCGGTGTCGTGGAGGCGGTCGGCTCCGGCGTGCGCGGCTGGCTGCCCGGCGCCCGGGTGACCGTGCCGTTCGTGTGCGCCTGCGGCTCCTGCGCGGCGTGCGCGGCCGGCGAGCAGCAGGTGTGCGAACGCCAGACGCAGCCCGGCTTCACCCACTGGGGCTCCTACGCCGAGTTCGTGGCCGTCGACCACGCCGACGTCAACCTCATCCCGGTGCCCGAGGAGATGTCCTACTTCACCGCGGCGAGCCTGGGCTGCCGCTTCGCCACCGCCTTCCGCGCCGTGGCGCAGGTCGGTGAGGTCCGGCCGGGCGAGTGGGTGGCCGTGCACGGCTGCGGCGGGGTCGGCCTGTCCGCCGTCATGATCGCCTCGGCGGCCGGGGCGCGGGTGGTGGCCGTCGACATCAGCACCGACGCGCTCCGCCTGGCCGAGCAGGCCGGCGCCACCCACTTCGTCGACGGCTCGGCCGGTGACGCGGGCGCCCAGGTGCGCGAGCTGACCAGGGGCGGGGCGCACGTGTCGATCGACGCGCTGGGCAGCCCGCGGACGTGCGCGGCCTCCGTCGAGAGCCTGCGCCGCCGGGGCCGGCACGTCCAGGTGGGGCTGCTGCCCGACGACGTGACGCCGATCCCGATGAGCCGGGTCATCGGCCAGGAGCTGCGGCTGCTCGGCAGCCACGGGATGGCCGCGCACGCCTACCCGCCGATGCTGGAGATGATCAGGGCCGGGCTGCTCCACCCGGAGGAGCTGGTCACCCGGACGATCGGCCTGGCCGACGCGGGCAAGGCGCTGGCCTCGATCGGCTCGGTGCCGGGAGTGACGATGATCACGCCCGGGGCCCCTCTCTGACCGGCCCGCTCCCGGCGGGCGCCCGCGCTCAGTCCTCGATCCGCACCCTGAGCGTGTTGAGCACGACGGCCAGCATGTCGTAGTGGGCCACCAGCATCACCAGCTCGATCCGGCCGGGCTCGTCATAGCGCTCGCACAGGGCCGCCCAGGTGGCGTCGGAGAGGTCTCCGCCGGTGTGCAGCTCGTCGGCCACCCGCAGGACCAGGCGGTCGGCCGGCTCCCAGGTGGCGTCGGCCTGCCGTACGGACTCGATCTCCTGGTCGGACAGGCCCGCCTCGCGGGCGATCCGGACGTGCTGGGCCCACTCGTAGGCGCTGCCGCGGTGGTGGGCGGTGCGCAGGATGGCCAGCTCGCGGTCGCGGGCGGGCAGCGTGCCGTACAGGAGGGCGCCGCCGAAGCGGAGCCAGGCCCGGTAGAGCGTGGGGTGGCGGGCCAGCGTGGTGAAGACGTTGAGGGGGTTGGCCTTCTGGAAGTCGTCCCACTGCTCCGGCGGCAGGGGCTGCACACGCGGTCTCATGGTCGTTAGCATCCCCCATATGAGCGGTCGCTTGGTAGGGAGACGGGTGCTGGTCGTCGGTGCGGGCACCCGGCCCTCGGACGAGCCGGACCCTCCGGTGGGCAACGGGCGGGCCATCGCGATGACCGCGGCCCGCGAGGGCGCGGAGGTCGTCTGCGCGGACGTGGACGAGCCCTCGGCGGCCGAGACCGCGAGCCGGATCAGGCACGAGGGCGGGACGGCCGAGGTGCTCACCGTGGACCTGGCCGACCCCGCGCAGTGCGAGGCGCTGCCCGGCCGGGCCGGGCGGATCGACGGGATCGTGCTCAACGCGGGCATCGGCGCCGGGTTCACGCTGGCCGGGACGAGCGCCGGGGAGTGGGACCAGGTCTTCGCGGTCAACCTGCGCGCCCACTTCCTGGTCTGCAAGGCCGCGCTGCCGCTGCTCGGGCCGGACTCCTCGATCGTCCTCATCGGCTCGGTGGCGGGGCTGCGGCCGGGCAGCCTGATCCCGGCGTACGAAGCGTCCAAGGCCGGGCTCGTCGGGCTGGCCAGGAACGTCGCGCTGGAGGGCGCGGGGCGGGGCGTCCGGGCGAACCTGGTGGCGCCGGGGCTGGTCGACACGCCGCTCGGGCGGGAGGCGAGCCGGCACTGGGAGCACCGCAAGCGGGTGCGGGTGCCGATGGGCCGCCAGGGCACAGCCTGGGAAATCGCCAACGTCGTGATATTCCTGCTTTCTGGGCATGCTTCCTACGTGACGGGGCAGATTCTGGCCGTGGACGGCGGCCTCACGCTCCTGTGAAGCGTCAGGACCGACAAGGATTTGCTGGCTGACCATAGGACAACCGTGATCCGAACTCTGCTCGCTGAGGACATGCATCTGGTGCGCGGGGCAATCGTGGCTTTGCTGGCGTACGAGGAGGACATCGAGGTCGTCGCCGAAGTCGATCGCGGTGATCGCATCGTCGCCACCGCCTGTGCCGTCCAGCCGGACGTCGCGGTGATCGACGTCGGCTTACCCGGCAAGGACGGCTTGGTGGCCGCGGGTGAGCTGCACGAGAAGCTGCCCGCCTGCGGGGTCCTGATCCTCACCGGCGTCGGCACGCCGGGGCTGCTGCGGCGGGCGCTCGACGCGCACGTACGGGGCTTCATGGCCAAGGACGCGCCGCCCAGCCAGCTGGCCGACGCGATCCGCAGGGTCTCCGCCGGAGAGCGGGTCATCGACTCGGAGATCGCCATCGCCGCGATGACCCCGCCCGACGCGCCGCTGACGGCGCGCGAGCTGGACGTGATCGGCGCCGCCGCCGAAGGGGCGTCCGTGTCGGAGATCGCCGCCTCGCTGTTCCTGTCCAAGGGAACGGTCCGAAACTACCTTCATCGCAGTACGGCCAAGCTCGGCGCGCGCAGCCGCATCGACGCGATCCGCATCGCCCGCGAGTCGGGCTGGATCTGAACCGCCCGGCACCGGCCCACGACGCTTCGGTCAGGCCGGCCCGGTCAGTCCATGGTCAGGCGGGCGCGGCCAGTGCGCGGTGAGGCGGGTGCGGTCAGTCCGTCGTCAGGCCGGTGCGGTCGGCCACGAAGGCCAGGATGTCGGCGGCGAGCGTGACGGACCGGCTGGCCGCGCGGGCGCCGTGCCCGACGTCGGGCTCGTGCCGCAGCAGGATCGGCCGGTCCCCCGAGGTGGCCCACTGCAGGGCGGCGCACATCTTGCGAGCGTGCATCGGATCGACCCTGGAGTCCGCTCCCGAGACGGTGAACAACGTCGCCGGGTAGTCCACCCCGTCGCGAACGTGGTGGTAGGGCGAGTAGCCGAGCAGCCAGGCCAACTGCCCGGGGTCGTCGGCGGAGCCGTACTCGGCCGTCCAGGAGGCGCCCAGACCGGACCGTTCGTAACGGACCATGTCGAGCAGCCCCGCCGAGCAGACCACCGCGGCGAACAGGCCGGGACGCTGGGTCATGGCCGCTCCCACGAGCAGACCGCCGTTGGACTCGCCCCAGACGGCCAGCCGGTCGGGCGTCGTCCACCCGTCGGCGACGAGCCTCTCCGCGGCGGCGATGAAGTCGTCGAAGACGTTCTGCTTGCGGTCCAGCATGCCGTCGCGGTGCCAGGACTCCCCCTCCTCGCCGCCGCCGCGCAGGCCGGCGATCGCCAGCACACCGCCGGCCTCCACCCAGGCGCGGGAGTCGGCGGCGTACCCTGGCGTCAGCGGCACGCCGAACCCGCCGTAGCCGGTCAGGATCGCCGGCCGGGGCCCTTCTCGCCCGGGGAGCGCGGAGACGACCATGCGCACGAGGGTGCCGTCGGCGGAGCGGTACTCCACGTGCCGGCTCTCCACTCCCCGCAGCGGCACGTGGCCGGGCGGCCCGGCCCATCTGACGGCCCGCTCCGCCCGCGCGTCGTAGTGCCACACCTCGGCGGGGGTGACGGCGTCGGTGTAACCGAACCACGCCTCGTGGCCGCCGCCCGGCCGCGACGTCAGCGAGGTGACGGTCCCACTGCCGGGCAGGGGCACGGTGGCCAGCCGCGTCCCGCTGACGGCGTCGTGGACGCCGATCTCGCTGACCGCGTGGCGGGTCCGGGAGACCAGGAGCCGGTCGCCGTCGAGGACGGTGAAGGCGCCGAGCACCGCCTCGGGATCCTCGGGGATCAGCTCCTTCCAGGCGTCGGGGGCCGCCGGGTCGGCCACGCACAGCCGGCGCCGGGGCGCCCCCTGGTCGGTCAGCAGGTAGACGCGCCCGTCGTGGCCGACGGCCGCCGCCGTGTTGGCCTCCAGCCCTTCCTGTACGACGCGCAGCTCGGGCCGCCGCGCGGAGCAGGTGGACAGGTCGGCCAGCCAGACGTCGTTCCCGGCCCGGGTGCCCGCGGAGATCGTCAGCCAGCGGCCGGCGGCGTCGATCAGCAGCCCGTACGGCACCGCGCCGCGGCTGAAGACCTGGACGTCGTCCGGCTCGCCGAGGCGGTGCAGGTAGATCCCCTGACGGAAGCGGACGTAGAGGAACCCCTCCTCGCCGGGCAGCCAGGCGACCGGGGAGTAGCGGCAGCCGCCCACCGGGCCGTCGACCACCTGGCCGGTGCCGAGGTCCATGACGTACAGGTCGGCCTGCTCGTCGCCGCGCCTGGACAGCTGGTAGGCGAGCCGCCTGCCGTCCAGGTCGGGCTGCCAGTCGTCGAGCGTGGTGAGGCCGCTGGGATCCAGCCGCATCGGATCGAGGATCACCTCGTCGTCGAGGCAGAGCACCGGATGCTCCTGACCGGCGGACTGGGACAGCCGGAAGTGGCGTACCCCCCGCCACACCGGCGGGGTGACCAGCCCCGTGGCGGCCAGCTCGGTCAGGCGGGCGGCGAACCGCTCGCGCAGCGGGAGCCCGGCGGCCTGGTCACGCCAGAGCCGGTCCTGGGCGGCCTGCCAGTCCCGGGTCGCGGGATCGTCAGGGTCCTCCAGCCAGCGGTAGGGGTCGCGGACGGGGTGGCCGTGCAGGTTCTCGACGAGGGGCAGTCGCCTTGCCGCTGGATATCTCATGACACAGGCTCCGGTTGCCAGTGGCCGACCAGGTCGGCGTACAGGGATGAGGTGCGTACGAGTTCGTCGTGCGTGCCGGCCTGGACCCGGCCGCCGTCCATGAGCAGGACGCGGCCGGCCCGCCGGGCCGAGGTGATCCGGTGGGCGACGACGACGAGCGTGCCGCCACGGGTGGCGAAGGCGTGCTCGACCCGCGCCTCGGCGGCGGGATCGAGGTGGCAGGTGGCCTCGTCCAGGATGGCCAGCCGGGCGGGTGACAGGTAGGCGCGCACCAGCGCGATGAGCTGCCGCTGTCCCGCCGACAGCGCGCCCGGGTCGAGAGGGGCGTCGTACCCGCCCACGGCCGCCACCAGCTCGGCCGCTCCGAGGGCGCGCACCGCCGCCTCGAGCTCGGCCGGCCCGGGCCCCGCCCCGTCCGGTCGGTCACCGCCTTCCTCGCAGCCGCCGTCCTCACGGCCGCCCTCCTCACGGCCGCCCTCCTCACGGCCGTCCGGCGAGGCGCGGAGGTAGGCGAGGTTCTCGCGCAGGGTGCCGCGGAAGACGTACGCCTCCTGGGGGATGAGCACCCGGGCGGCGTGCTCGGCCTGGTCCGCGGGGACGCCGCCGACCAGCACCCGGCCCGTGTCCGGGCGGAGCAACCCGCTGATCAGGGCCGCCAGCGTGGACTTCCCGGCGCCGCTCGGCCCGACGACGGCCAGGTGCTCGCCCTCGGGAACGCTCAGCGAGAGGCCGTCGACCACCGGGGCGGAGTGGGGGCCGTACGCGAACGTGACCTCGCGGAGCCGCACCTCGGCCGAGGCGGGCCGGCGGCGGACCCCGCGCGGGGGTGGCGGCGGGGCGGCGGTGATCCGATCCAGGGTGGCGGCGAGCTGGACGCCGCTGACCCCGAGGCCGTGCACCAGCCCGCCGAGGGCCGGGGCCAGCGACTGGGTGACATAGGCGAGCGCGCCGACGACCACCCCGGCGCCGGCGCCGCCGCTCAGCAGCCAGGGCGTCCCGGCGAGCACGAGCAGCACGGGCAGCCAGCCGCCGACGCCCAGCGCGGCGGTGCGAACGGCGGTCGCCCTGGCCAGGGCCCGCGCGGTGGACGCCTGGCCGTCGACGTGGGCGGCCATCCGGGCGCCCTGGCGATCCTCCGCGCCGCACGCGACGATGTCACGCAGCCCGCCAGCCATCGCGGTCATCGCCTCGGCGAGCCGCTCGTCGGCGAGCAGGAACTCCCGCTGCCGCCGGGCCAGGAGCGGCAGCGACGCCAGGAACAGGACCAGCCCGGCCGCGAACGGCGGCAGCACCAGCGCCGCGGCCCCCGGCGCCAGCGTGAGCAGGCCCAGGACCACGCTCACCACGGTGAACGCGAAACCGCGCACGGTGGTGACGACGGCCGCGAAGGCGTCCCTGGCCAGCTCGACCTGAAGCCCGGCGCGGGTGACGGCGGCGCTGTCCTGCCGCGCGCCGGGCGCGGCGGCGGCGCGGCGGACGGCGCCGCCGACGACGTGGGTGAGCAGGTCGTCGCGGAACGGCTCCGCCACGGCCGCCACCGCGAGGACGATCTGGCGGGCGGCCACCGCGGCCACCACCCAGGCCGCGCCGAGCGCCGTCAGCCAGGCCAGTCCGACCTCCGGCCGGCCCGCGGCGAAGCCGTCCTCGATGGCCCGGGCGACCGCGAGGCCGATGAGGAAGGCGGGCGCCGCCTCCAGCACCGACCAGAGACAGATCCGGACCAGCTGACGCGGCTCGCGGCGCAGCGCGCGCCAGAGCAGTGCCCTCATGGCTCCTCCCCCTGGAAGTCCCCCCGCGAGCCGCCCTGGAGGTCGTGCTCGAGGTCGTGCTCGAGGTCGTGCTGGAGGTCGCCCTGGAAGACCGCCCGATAGGCCGGGTCGCGCCACAGCTCGCGGTGCGGTCCCCGGCCGCGTACGGCGCCGTCCTCCAGCCAGACGACCTGGTCGGCGCGGGCGGCGGTGGCGAGGCGGTGCGCGACGACCAGCCGGGTACGGCCGCCGGGCCCGTCGGAGAGCGCGCGGCCGACCTCGCGTTCGGTCACGGTGTCGAGGCTGGAGGTGGCGTCGTCGAGGACCAGCAGCCGCTCCCCCTGGGCGAAGGCCCGGGCCAGGCCGAGCCGCTGGCGTTCGCCACCGGACAGGGGCGCGTCCGCGGTCCGCGTGGCGTACCCGTGCGGCAGCCGCCTGACGAACCCGTCGGCGCGCGCCGCCCCCGCCGCCACCGCCACGGCGTCCAGTTCGGCAGCCGGACGCACGACATCGCCACCTGCCCGCGATGCCACGTCGGCGGCGTCGCCGCTCGCGGGCGGCGCGTCGTCCGGGAGCCCTCGGCCGAGGGCTATGGCGTCGGCGATCGTGTCGCCGACCAGGACCGGGCGTTCGAAGGCGCAGCCGACGGCGCGCCTGAGCTCTGGGCGGGCCAGTTCGGGCAGCGGCACCCCGTCGAGCAGGACCGTGCCGCCGTCGGGGTCGGCCAGCCGGGCGGCGAGCGCCGCGAGCAGCGACTTGCCCGACCCCGACCGGCCGACCACGGCCGTGAGCGAGCCACCGGAGATGACCAGTCGCGGCACGGTCAGGCCGGCGGCCGTCACGTCGCGGAACTCCACGGTGCCCGTCCCGGACGGCAGCGCCCGGCTTCCGTGGCGGGTGCGGGGCACGGCGAGCACCTCGGCCATCCGCCCGGCCGCGGCCCGCGCCCTGGCCAGGCCGCCGATGGGACCGAGCGCGCCGCTCAGGGCGGCGCCGAGCACCGCGTACCTGGCGGACGCGTACAACTCGCCCACCGTGAGGTCGCCCGCGGCCAGCATGAAGCCGCCGACCGCCAGCACGGCCACCTCCACCAGCGGCACGACGAGCCCGGCGCGCACTCCCGCCGTCGCGTTGGCGCGCCACAGCAGCAGGCCGTGCCGCCGCAACCGGGGCAGCGGCCGCAGGACGCGGCGCGCCTCCAGTCCCTCGGTCCCGGCGGCGGCGATCGTACGCGCCCCGCCGAGCGCCTCGACGAGGCCGGCGGCCAGCTCGCCCTGCGCCTTCTGGTAACCGCCCGCGATCGTGGTGGTGGCGCGCAGGAAGGTGTTCAGCACGAGCAGGATGAGGACGATCCCGGCGAACAGGGTCAGGGTGAGCACGGGCGCGATGAGGGTCAGCGCCACCAGCGCGCCGACGGTGGGCACCAGGAGCGCGAGCGCCCCGGTCACCGACTCGGGAGCCCTGCCGACCTCCTCGGCGTTCAGCCCGGCGCGGGTGACGAGCTCGCCCTCGGGAAAGCGACGGGTGACGGCGGGCCCCGCGCCGAGCAGGTGGCGCAGCATTCCCAGGCGCAGCCGGGCGGCGGCGCGGGCTCCGCTCACGCCGCCGGCCCACACGCCGAGGCTCTCGCAGAGCACCACGCAGGCGACGATCGCGGCGCAGCCGGCCAGCCACTCCACGGCCGCGGGGTCGGTGGCGAGGAACGCGTCGACGGTCCGCCCCGCCACGTACGGCAGGGCCAGTTCGGCGGCCGCGCCCCCGACGGCCGTGACCGCCAGGATCGCGGTCCACGGCCCGTTCCGCCGTACCGCGCGCATGACCAGCCGGTCTCCGGCGAGCACCCGGGCCTCCTCGCGTCAAGTCCGAAGATCCCCGCGCCGGCCTTCTCGGTCGGCGCGGGGATCGGTCTCACTGATCAGTGGCAGAGCGCGACACTGAGGTTGCTGGGCTTGCCGGAGTGACATCCGAGAACCGTGAGCGTGCTGCCGCCGCTGGCGACGTCGCTGCTCGCCGGGGTCTCGAGCCCCTGCAGGTCGAGAAGGACCATGGTGTTACACCTCCTTCCGGGACTCGTGGGTGACAGGCCGCACCACTGGCGCGGCCTCCAGGAACGGCAGGTGTCCCGGGTTGTCGCCCAGTACCGTGTTCAGGGCGAAGAGGACACCTGCCGAACCAGTCGCGAAATCCATGGACAGCCGCAGCAGCTGGTCGCCCGGAAAGGCCAGGCCACCCCCGTACGGCAGTGCGTGCCAGCGCAGGCCCTTGACGTGCGCCTCCAGCACCTGGGCGGTGTCCGGCTGCGGTGGCACGCCGGCGAGCGCGGCGATGATGCCGGCGCGGCCGGTGAACAGGCCCGGCTGGACGAAGAAGCCGGAGCGGGCCGCCTTGAGCAGGTCCGCGAGCGCGGTGGCGAGCTCCGGGTCGTCGCGGTGGGCCAGGTAGCGGGCGAGCACCAGCGCGATGCCGGCCGAGCCCTCGTCCACGTACGGCAGCAGCCGCCAGCCCTGGTTCACCTGGAGCGAACCGTCCTCGGCCGCCCGGCACCTGCGCAGATCCTGCCGGAGCGCGACCTCCGCCAGGTCGAGCAGCGACGGGTCGCCGGTGTGCTCGTAGGCGTGCAGGAACAGCAGGGCGGGGCCGCTGGAGCCGTACATGAGCCCGGCTCGCGGGTTGAGGCCGCCGCTGACCTCGGGCACGTCGTCGGGACCGCCGAGCCGGTCGGCGCAGATGTCGACCGCGCGCAGGCCGGCCTTGGTCAGCTCGGGCTCGCCGAGGTGCAGCAGGTTCAGCCCGATCCCGGCCAGCCCGGAGTGGAGCGCCGACTCCAGCCCGTCCCACTTCTCGCGCAGGCAGATGTCCACCAGGTCGAGCGCGTCCTCGCGGTATCCGAGCCGGTCGAGGACGTAGGCGATGCCGTGCAGCCCGTCGTACAGTCCGAGGCCCGATCCCTGGATCGGGCGCAGTGCCCGCTCGCGCAGCCAGCCGTCGTACTCGGGGAAGCGTCCGGCCCCGCTGACCGCCAGCGCGTACAGGACGCCGGCCGCGCCGTGGGCGAGGTTGAGGCCGCCGCCGGGGCGGAACTGCGCCACGTCGCCGGGGAACAGCCGGTCGTCGCGATCGGGGGTCGCGGCGGCCGTGATGGCCCGGCGGAGCGCGTCGCGCAGCGGCGGCCAGGGCGCGGAGCCGGGCATCGGGAGGTCCGGCGCCTCGGCCCGGTCGCGGCCCATGATGGTGGCCGCAGCCGTCAGCGCCATGTCCCGGGTGCCCGGAAACGTCTCGGCGACCAGCTCGCCGAGCTGCGCGACCTTCGGAGGGGACAGCGGCAGCATGATCGTGCACTGCGGCGCGAACAGGCCCAGCCGCAGGCAGGCCATCGCGTACCTGTCGACGTCGGCCCCCTGCCGGTCGGGTGGCGCGACGAACGCCGGGTGGGCCAGGGCCGCCCGTCCCCCGTCGCCGGCCAGGGTGGCGACCTCGTAGTCGATGAGCACCACGCGCCCGCTCTCGGTCAGCAGGATGTTGTCCGGGTGCAGGTCGCCGAAGACGACGCCGCGCTCGTGCAGCGCCTCGATGGCCGCCTCCACCTGGTCCAGCGTGTCGAGCGCCCAGCGGGTGTAGGCGGCCAGGTCGTCGGCGTCGCAGGTCGCGCGGGTGAGCGGGTAGCGGTGCACCAGGCGCCGCTGCAGCGGGGTGCCGTCGACGAACTCCTGGACGAGGAAGTGGTGCTCGCCGACGGTGAAGTGGTCGCGCAGCTCGGGTGCCGCGCCGAGACCGGCCAGGCGTTCCAGGACGTCGCGCTCGTGCGTCAGCCGGGTCACCGCGTCCCGGCCGAGGGCGTCGAGGCCGGCGTGCGGCCTGGCCTCCTTCAGCACCACCTGGTCGCCGGTGGGCAGGTGCCGGGCGAGATAGACGCCTCCGCCGTTGGAGAAGTGCAGCACCGTGTCGATCTCGTACGGCAGCTCGCTCATGGTGACCGCGTTGCGGGCGGCCAGGTGCGGCTTGAGGAACTCCGGCAAGGTCGTCCACGGCGGCACGGAGAAGGTGGCGCCGCGCACGTCGGGGACGAGCCGGCCGGCGCCGTCCTCGACGGCCAGCACGCGCTCGCCGCCGCCGGACAGGCAGTGTCGTTCGGCGAAGCCGCCGTACCTCACGAAAAGCGGTCCCTCGCCGTAGCGCAGGTCGCTCAGGATGTAGGGGCCCCGGACGTCGCGCAGTAGTTCGTGCAGTTCCTTCAGGACGAGTTCGAGCTGCGCCTCGTCCCTCGGGTAGATCGTGATCAGCTTGCCGCTGGAGGCGCGCGAGGCGGCCTTGGAATTGACCATGACCAGGACCGCCGGGCCACGCAGGAACTTGAAAGCGATCTTCCGGGGAACGCAGTAGTCGTAGACGGCCGCTATCGCCTTCTCGGCGTCGTCGAGCCGGGCCGACACGTGAATCTTCCAGCCTTGCGCGGGCATCGGCGGCTGCCCTTGGGGGGCGTAGTAGCACCAGGTGTCGGTGACTTCGGAGGACCAGTCGCCGGGCGCCGGCCTGCGCAGAATGGGAAAGCCGGCGTCGTCGGCCGTGCTGTGCTCAAGCGTGTCGTAGAAATGACGATCCGCGAGGCAGTACAGCTCATACTGATCCATCACGCGCCTTCCCGATGAGGTCCACACGAGAAGAATGACGGCGCGCTGATATTTCGTCTAGTAACACAGAACAGCATTGCGGCGTGCCGAACACACTGCCCTATGTGCGTTTCTCATAAATGCTTTTGTTAGGCAGTCACTATTGATTTCTCGGAATGTGCACCGTGAATAAGAAACGCCCGCCGCGTAAGGACGTGGTCTCCAGCCGGCCACCGAGCACCGTGACCCGTTCGGTCAGGTTGATCAGCCCCTGCCCGCCGTCCTTCGGCCGGCGCCGCTGAAGGACGCCGTCGTTGCTGATCGACAGGCTCACCAGGCGGTCCTGTTCGAGCAGCTGGATCACGCACTCGCGGGCGGTGGCGTGCCGCAGCACGTTGGTCACGCCCTCGCGCAGCGTGTGGGTGAGCGCCTCGGCCACCTCACGCGGCAGGTCGCGGCACGACACCCGCATCTGGCAGCGGATCCCCACCGATTCCAGCAGGGCCCGCGCCGAGCTCAGCTCGAGCTCCAGCGAGGAGCGCTGCTCGCCGTGCGCGACGGCACGCACGTCGGAGGCCAGAGCGCGCAGCAGCGTCAGCGTCTCGTCCACCACCTGCCCGGCCTTCTCGTCGCGCTCGTGTACGAGCCGCTGGATGAGCTGGGCCTTCAGCACGAGGACGGTGAGCCGATGACCCACGAGGTCGTGCAGGTCCCTGGTGAAGCGGCGGCGTTCGATGACCACCGCCCGGTGGATCACGTCACTGCGCGTGGCCGACAGCCGGTCGGCCTGCACGGCCAGGCCGACCAGGGCGAACTCCACCAGGCCGAGCAGCGGGGCGGCGACGGCCCAGCCGGCGTAGGTCAGCGCCTCGGGCGGAGCCGCGAGGAGCACCGGCCCGCAGGCCATGGCCAGGGCCGCCACGGCGAAGGACCGGACCTGCTGCGCGACCAGCAGCAGGGCCCCGCACAGCAGCCCCGACACGGGGATCCAGGCCGCCCCGACGACCGGTAACGGCAGGTACGTCAGCCCCGCCTGGGCGGCGACCAGCCACCACCCGACGCCCTTGCGGGCCAGTATGAGCAGCACGAACCGGGCGTGCACGGCCAGGAGAACGAGCAGGACCGCCGAGCCCGCGACGGCGTGCCCCGAGTCCGCCAGCCCCCGGTGCACCGGCACCGTCAGCGCCGGCACCCCGGCCATCAGGCCGAGCCCGCCCAGCGTCAGCGGAGAGGAGGAGAGCATGGCCACGGAACGTGATCCGCGCGCGAACCAGCTATCTGTTCCGTTCACTCGTCCCCCGAAATGAAGTCGTCACCGGACCCGTCGCATCGCGAAAGCGGAACGCCCGTCTCACTCCTCCAATCGACCCGATTGCCCTGTCCATGTAAAGCGCATTGCCGACTTTCGACACGGCCTCGTTACCACAATCTGGAACATTTCAGGACATATAGTTGTCCCTATGGACTACATGCGATTGGGCGCCAGCGGACTGAAAGTTTCTCGCGTCTGTCTCGGGATGATGAGCTACGGCGATCCGGCCAAGCAGGAATGGGCGCTGCCCGAGGAGCGGGCCAAGCCGATCGTCCGCCGGGCGGTCGAGGCGGGCGTGACCTTCTTCGACACCGCCGACATCTACAGCGACGGCCAGAGCGAGGTCGTGACCGGCAACCTGCTCCGCGAGCTCTTCCCCCGGCGTGAGGACTACGTGCTGGCCACGAAGGTCTACTTCCCGATGGGCAGGGGCCGCAACGACCGCGGCCTGTCACGCAAGCACATCCTCGCCGCCATCGACGACTCCCTGCGCCGCCTCGGCACCGACTACGTGGACCTCTACCAGATCCACCGGTGGGACGACGAGACGCCGATCGAGGAGACCATGGAGGCGCTGCACGACGTGGTCAAGGCGGGCAAGGTCCGCTATCTGGGCGCCTCCTCGATGTGGGCGTGGCAGTTCGCCAAGGCGCAGCGGGTCGCCGGCGAGCACGGCTGGACGAGGTTCACGTCCATGCAGCCGCACTACAACCTGCTCTACCGCGAGGAGGAGCGCGAGATGCTCCCGCTCTGCGCCGACCAGGGCGTGGGCGTCATCCCGTGGAGCCCGCTGGCGCGCGGCGTCCTGGCCCGCGCCGGAACGGCCGAAACCACCACCCGGACGGGTTCCGACCCCCGCATCGACTACCTGTACGAGGCGGACAACGACCGGCTCGTCCTGGACCGGGTCGCGCAGGTGGCGCGGGAGCGCGACCTGCCCGCCGCCCAGATCGCGCTGGCCTGGGTGATGGCGCAACCGGGGATCACGGCGCCGATCGTGGGCGCCACCCGTGACGGCCACGTCGACGACGCGGTGGCCGCCGTGGGCGTGTCGCTCTCGGAGAAGGAGCTGGCCTTCCTCGCGGAGCCGTACCGGCCGCGCGAGGTTCGTTTCTGATCGCGTACGGTCTGAGGTGAAGTGTCGGTGCCGCCTTCTAAGCTGTGCGCATGGCACGTGCAAACGAGGAGGCGGCGGCGGCGCTCCAGGAGTACGCGGAGCTGTTCGCGCTGACCGGAGGCGACGCGTTCCGCGTGCGCAGTTATCAGAAGGCCGCCAAGGCGATCGCCGGCTTCCCCGAGGACATCTCGGCGACCGACGTGCGCGCCGTGCCGGGCGTCGGCGAGGCGATCGCGAAGAAGATGGAGGAGTTCCTCCAGCGCGGGAGCTTCCGCCAGCTCGACGACCTGCGCGGACGGGTGCCCGAGGGGGTGCGGCGGCTGACGCGCGTGCCGACACTGGGGCCCAAGACCGCGATCATGCTGTTCGACGACTACGGCATCGACTCGCCGGCGGCGCTGGGCGAGGCCATCACGGCCGGGCGGCTCGACGGGGTCAAGGGGCTCGGCCCCAAGACCCTGGCCAACCTGCTGAAGGGCGTCGAGCAGCTGGAGCAGTCGGGCCGGCGGGTGCACATCGGCGTCGCGATGTCGCTGGCCGAGCAGGTGATGGCGTCGCTGTCGGCCGAGCGCGTCGCCTACGCCGGGTCGCTGCGCCGGATGAAGGACACGATCGGCGACGTCGACATCCTGGCAGTGGCACCCGAGTCGATCATGGAGGAGTTCCGCGCGCAGCCCTATGTCGCGGAGGTCATCGCGGCGGGCGACAAGAAGACGTCGGTGCGCACCACCTCGGGGGTCCAGGTCGACCTGCGCGTGGTGCCCGCCGCGTCGTGGGGCGCCGCGATGCAATACTTCACCGGCTCCAAGGAGCACAACGTCGCGATCCGCGAGATCGCGGTCAAGAAGGGCTGGAAGCTCTCCGAATACGGCCTGTTCGAGGGCGAGCGCGTGATCGCCTCGGAGTCCGAGGAGGAGATCTACGCGGCGCTCGGCATGCAGTACGTACCGCCGCCGATGCGCGAGGACGGCGGCGAGGTGCGCGCGGCGCTCCGCGGCGAATTGCCCGAGCCGGTCCGGCTCGACGACCTGCGCGGCGACCTGCACACGCACACCGACCTGACCGACGGCATCGCCTCGCTGGAGGACATGGTGGCGGCCGCCTCCGCCCGCGGCTACTCCTACTACGCGGTGACCGACCACGCCCCCGACCTGACCATGCAGCGCATGACCCTCGACAAGGCGCTGGCGCAGCGTGAGCGCATCGCGAAGCTCCAGAGCTCCTATCCCGGCATGCGCCTGCTGCACGGCACCGAGCTCAACATCGCGCCCGACGGCTCGGTCGACTGGCCGGCCGAGGTGCTGCGCGGCTTCGACGTCTGCGTGGCCTCGGTCCACTCCCACTTCGGCATGCCGCGCGACGAGATGACCCGCCGCTTCATCACGGCCTGCGAAAATCCCTACGTCGACATCATCGGCCACCCCACCACCCGCAAGATCGGCAAGCGGGAGCCGGTCGACGCCGACTGGGACGCCGTCTTCCGCGCCGCGGCCCGCACGGGCACGGCCATGGAGATCGACTCCTATCCCGACCGGTCCGACCTGCCGTCCGACCTGGTCCGGCTGGCCAAGCACCACGGGGTCAGATTCTCCATCGACAGCGACTCCCACGCGATCCCGCACCTGGCCCACCAGCGGTTCGGCGTCGGCGTGGCCCAGCGCGCCTGGCTGACCACCGACGACGTGATCAACACCTGGCCGCTGGAGCGTCTCCAGGCCTTCCTCCGGCCCTGACCTGCCTCTCTTCGGACCATCGTCCGAGGTGTTCGACACGCCGCATAGGCCATGCTCCCACGGTGCCGTGGAAGTGGGTGCTAGCACGGTGCCGCAGAAGTGGGTGCTACCACGGTGCCGCAGAAGC
>NZ_BMNH01000020.1:0-105614 GCF_014646355.1 Nonomuraea cavernae | reverse complement strand
CTACCACGGTGCCGCGGAGGTGGGTGCTACCACGGTGCCGCGGAGGTGGGTGCTACCACGGTGCCGCGGAGGTGGGTGCTACCACGGTGCCGCGGAGGTGGGTGGGCGTTCCGGCCGACCGCGATTGCCCGGGGTCTGGTGATGTTCGCCTTCGGCCTTGTTTCGGGCGCGGGGGTATCTGGCACGGTCTTAAGTCGGCCGGAACGCCCACCCACCTCCGCTCTACGGCGCCCCACCGTCCTGTCGCCCCGCCGCAGAGCGGGCCGGGCCTCGTCGCCTTCCTCCTCGCCGACGCTGAAGCGCCCGATCCCGTACGTCGCGGCCGGCCGCCGTAGGCTGAAGCCTGCACTTTCCGACACAGCGCGGGCCGGGCGCCGTAGCCGTGGCGGAGCGCCCGACACGGCCTCCCGGTACACATAAAGGACAACAGGCGCATCCATCTTCGGGTGCAAAGGATCGGTGAGGTGGGTGCCGTGACCTGCTACCGCCAGCCGCGTACGGCTTGAGGAAACACGAGCAACTGAACACGATTGGATTCCTCGCCCGGCTGGAGACAGGAACTAGCTGGTGAGGTGTTCGAGTAGGGCGAACCGCTGGGCGAACGCGGACAGCTCCTCGCGCTGTTGGTCTGGTTCGGCGGCAGTGGCACCTATGACGATGCGGGTCACACCTTGGGCTGCGAGGTCCTCGACCTGGTCGACAGTCATGTCGATCGAACCCCAACGCGTGTACTCCAGAGTTTCCGGGCTCCGACCGGCTTCGACGGCGGTCGATCGAGCGAGGTCCATCTGGGTGGCGCGCTCGTTCGGATCGAGCGCGCCACCCGGGAAGTAACCGTCGCCGCGTCGTCCGGCGCGGCGCGCGGCCGCCCGGCTCGATCCGCCGATGTGGATCGGCAGGTGGGTGACCCCGTGGGGCTTTGGGAATTGGCACAGGTCGTCAAAGGTGAAGAACTCCCCGGCGAAGCTGACGCCGTCTTCGCCGCCGGCCCAGAGCAGCCGCATCACGTCGATCGCCTCGTCGGCCCGACGGCCCCGGGTGCTGAAATCGACCCCCACTGCCCGGGCCTCACCAGGCAGGGTGCCGAGCCCCACGGTCAGTAACCGCATCCGCCCCTTGGACAGCACGTCAATGGTCGCCAGACGCTTGGCGAGAACAACCGGATGGTGATACGGCAGTAGCAGCACGCCTGTCCCGAGCAGGATCCGTCGGGTAGCCGCGGCGACGAAGCTCAGGCAATCGAGCGGGTCGAAGTACGGTAACGACGGCGGGAGCTCAAAGCGACCGGCCATCGCACCGGGATACAGCGCGATGTGCTCGGGCAGATACAGCGACTCGAAGCCGCAATCCTCGGCATGCTGAGCGTAGGCCACGATCTTGTCAGGGTCGACACCGTAGTAGGGCGTGCTGTAGCTGACTGCGAACTTCATCGTCATTCCTCCGGTTAGTCAGCCGATGTGATGGATGGGCGGTCGCTGGTCTGCTCGGCAGATGCAACGGAGGCATCGTGCCCCCGCCATGCGTCCGCGGCCTTCCCACCCGCTGTCGCAGGCACCTTAAAACCTTGTCACCGGCGTCAGGGCAACCTTCGCCCGGTGACATCGCCACGCCTCGAACAGGCAAGTGATCTCAGCGGCCAAGTCGGATCTCCCGCTCAGAATCGGGTGTCCGCCTGGCAAGATCTACGAAAGTGCATGTAGGCCGTTGACAGGCCAGACCCACTTCCGCACGACCACGGAGGGATCGTCGATCCGGCACTCGGGCGGACACGACCACCGGTGTCAACGCTTCTCCAGTCTTCAGAAAGCTGCGACACACCGGTGCCTGCCATTCTCCGTGCAACGCCAGGAGGCATTGTCAGGCGCTCCGCCACGACTACGGAGCCTGGCCCGCGCTGAAGCCCTGACTTTCCGACTGAGGGGCCACAGTGCGGGCCGGGCGCCGCAGCCGTAATGCGTTCGCGGGTGGGCGGTCGCCGCCGTCATGATGTGCCGATGCCTCCGAAGACCGCTTACCACGATGCGCTCGGTGACTACTTCGCTGAGCACGCCGGCATCAGCCCGTACAACGCCTACACCGATCGGCCCGCGATGCTGGAGCTCGCCGGTGACGTCGCCGGCGCGAGGATCCTCGACGTCGGCTGCGGAGCCGGGCACTACGCGACCGAGCTGCTGGCACGCGGCGCCGAGGTGGTCGGCGTCGATGGCAGCGCCACGCTGCTGGATCACGCGCGGGCACCCCACCTGAGGAGCCCGGCGTGTCCGGAAAACGCCGGGCTCCTCAGGTCAGGCGCTCGGCCGCGGCTGCGGCGCCCGGCCCGCACTGTGCCGGCAAGTGAAGGCTTCAGCTACGGCGAGCAGGCCCAAAGGACCGGAAGCGGGCGCTTCAGCATCAGCGGGAAGGAAGGCGACGGTCCCCGGCCCGTTCTGCGGCGGGCAGGCAGCACGGCGGGGGCAGTGGAGCGGAGGCGGGTGGGCGTTCCGGCCGACTTAAGACCGTGCCAAGTACCCCCGCGCCCGAAACAACGCCGAAGGCGAACATCACCAGACCCCGGGCAATCGCGGTCGGCCGGAACGCCCACCCGCCTCCGCGGCCACCCAGGTCAACCCGGCCGTGTGGGCCCGGGGGGCAACCCCGGCCGCGTGGCCCCAGGCAAGACCGGCCGCGTGGCCCCAGGCAAGACCGGCCGCGTGGCCCCAGGCAAGACCGGCCGTGTGGGCACCTCGGCTTGCGGGACACCCGTACAAGCACGAGGCTCCGATGGGTATGGCGTTGGGTCCTGGGAAGTCCAGAGCGTCCCGAGCGCAACCACGGTCTCGTCGTAAGGGATGACCCAACCCCGGTTCTGCCTACAGCCGAGGAGGTGCGACCCGGTCAAATCTGGGCATGTCCCTTCGGGAGCGAGCGCTCGACTACACACGGTAACGATTAAATGGTTTACCAGTAGGAAATAAGGATTAAGGAGGTGACGTCAATGAAGCAAGCTCTGGCGACGATCGTCAAACCCCTGCCGGACCACCTGTTCACCCTGCGCGAGGGCAACGCGGAGATGCGCTGGGAGGCCATGGCCGGCGAGGGCTACCACACCCCCAACGACCGGTTCTTCGTCCGCAACCACACTTCCACCCCTCTCATCGACGCCGCCACCTGGCGGCTGCGAGTGCACGGGCCAGGGGTGCGGCACTCCCGCACGTACGACTACCGGCAGTTGCTGGCCATGCCCTCCCGGACCGTCGACACGGCGATCGAGTGCGCCGGCAACGGGCGGCGGTTCTACGACGTCCAGCAGCACGATCCCATCCCCGGCATCCAGTGGGGCCTCGGCGGCATCGGGGTGGCGCGATGGCGCGGGGTGCCGCTCGGCCACCTGCTCGAACACGCCGGGCTGCGGCCCGACGCCGTGGACGTGGTGCCGCGCGGGCTCGACGCACCGTTCGAGAACCACGGGCACGTACGCCGGCCGCTGCCCGTCGCCAAGGCCGTGGACGACGTGCTCCTCGCCTACGAGATGAACGGTGTGCCGCTTCCACCCGACCATGGATTTCCGGCGCGCCTGGTGGTGCCGGGATGGGTGGGAATCGCGTCCATCAAATGGCTGGGCGACCTGGAAGTGACCACCGAAGAAGCCTCCACGCCATGGAACACCGTCTTTTACCCGGACGTCACGACCCAGCCGGTACGGAGCGCTTTCGAAATCGCCTGGAATGCGACGATCACCATCGGCGGCCCGCACATCCTGCACGGCAGATCATGGTCCGGCAACGGGCGGATCGTCCGGGTCGAGGTCAGCTTCGACGGCGGGCTCACCTGGCAGCAGGCCGAGCACCACGGCCACCACCTGGTCGGCGCCTGGTTGCCGTGGCACATCGGGTGGGCCCCGCAGCGGCCCGGGCCGCACGTGCTCATGGCGCGGGCCACCGACGAGTCCGGCGCGACGCAGCCTCTGATCACGCCACGGCAAGCTTTCGGTTATAACTTCGACGCAGTCGTGCGGCATCCCGTGCAGGTTGTCCATGGATAGGGAATTGTCACCGATCCGGGGTGAGCTGCACGTTCGCGAATAGGGTGTCCGGCTTACCCGAATTCATCTGAAAGACTCTCGCAGAAACGCCGCAGAAACCGTCTCATGTGAGCCTTACCACACGCTGAGGAAAAGGAGGGAAGATGCGCCAGTTGACCGCACTCGACGCGCAGTTCCTCAACGTCGAGTCCGCGACCACCGCCGCTCACGTGGCGGGTCTGGCGATCCTCGACCCGGCCGACGGCTCGGTCAACCGTGAGACGCTCGCCGCGCTCCTGCTGGAGCGACTCCACCTGTCACCCGCGCTGAGCCTGCGGCTGGTGCGGGTGCCGTTCGACCTCGACCGCCCCTACTGGGCGGCCGACCCCGACTTCGACATCGGCAACCACCTGTTCGAGGTCACCCTGCCGCGGCCCGGCGACGACCGGCAGCTGGCCGACGAGGTGGCCCGCATCCATGCCCGCCGGCTGGACCGTGCCCATCCACTGTGGGAGATGCACCTGATCCACGGGCTGGCCGACGGCCTGATCGGCGTCTACACGAAGGTGCACCACGCGGCCATCGACGGCGTCTCCGGCGCCGAGACCCTCGCCACCCTCCTCGACCTCACGCCCGACACCTGCCACGCCACCTCCGGGCGCTCCCGGCGCGGCGCGACCGCAGCCAAGGCGGCCAAGACCCCGGCCAAGACCCCGGCCAAGGCGGTCAAGGCGGCGGCGGGCGTGCCGGACGGTCAGGAGGCGGCCGGTCCGGGCCTGGTCGAGATGCTGGCCGGCGCCGCCGTGCGGACGGCGACCCATCCCGTGCGGGCCCTGCGGGCGGCGGTCCGGGCGGCCGGCGACCTCGACGCGATCCCGCTCGCCGCGACGCTGCCCGGCGCGAAGGCCATCGCGCAGGCGGCCAGGTTCGTGACGGGAGACCGGCACCACCGGCCCGAGCTGCCCCGGCTCTCCGCCCCTCGCACGCCGTTCAACGGCCCGATCAGCGCCCGCCGCCACCTGTCGTTCGGGTCCGTGTCGCTGAAAGACGTCAAGAGCATCGCTCGCGCTCACGGCATGAGCGTCAACGACATCGTCATGGCGCTGTGCACCTCCGCCCTGCGGTCGTGGCTGATGGAGCGCGACGCGCTGCCCGAGCAGCCGCTGATCGCGGCCGTGCCCGTCGCGGTCCGTACGGCCAACGCCCAGGACCTGGTCGGCAACCAGATCTCCGCCATGGTGGCCCCGATGCCCACCGACATCGCCGACCCGCAGGCCCGGCTGCGGAAGGTGGGCTCGACCATGAACGCGGCCAAGCGCCGCTTCGTCACCGCCCCGGCCGGCTGGCTGCTGGAGCTGTGCTCGTTGCTGCCCGCGCCGGTGACCAGCGTGGCGAGCCCGGCGTTGTTCCGGCTGGCGTCGGCGGTGCCGCCGATCAACCTGATCATCAGCAACGTGCCCGGCCCGCAGTTCCCGCTGTATCTGTGCGGGGGGCGGATCCTCTCCTACTATCCGCTCTCGGTGCTGACCGACATGACCGGCGGCGTCAACATCACCTGCTTCTCCTACGACGGCATGCTCGACTTCGGCATCGTGGCCTGCCCCGACCGGATGGACGACGTCTGGGGCATGCTCGGCCACCTGCGGACCGCGCTCGACGAGCTGCTAGACGAGCGAGTGGGCGATGAGTTTCGCGACGGCGTCGGGATCGATCTGGTGGCCGGTTAGCTGGCACAGGTTCTCCTGGTAGAGCAGCACGGCGGCGAACGTGGCCGCCGCGACCTCCAGCCTGGCCGCGTCGCCCCGGCTGCCCGGCAGGGCCAGTTCGAGCGCGAACTTGGCCCGCCTGATCAGCTCTCCGTTGAGGCGGCCGAGCCGTTCCCTGACCGAGCGGTGCGTGTCGGCCTCCCGGAACAGGATGCGCCGCATCGCCGGCGAGGCGTGCAGCGGCAGCCGGCGCGCCAGCCCGGACAGGGTGCCGGCGGGATCGCCGGGGACGGCGTCGACCTCGCGCGACTCCTCGATCAGCGTGCGCTCGTCGACGAGTGCCACCAGCACGTCGATCTTGCGGGGAAAGTAGTGGAAGACCAGCCCCTTGGGCACCCTGGCCAGCCGGGCGATGAGCGCGGTCGGAGTGGCGTCGTATCCGCCGCCGGCGAACAGCTCCTCGGCCGCGTCCAGGATGCGCGTACGCGCGTCACCGATCACCACAGCCGCACCCTAACCGGCACACGCCGGGCACCACCATGCCGCGAACGGGAGACCCTCGTGACGGTCGGTCACCGGACGCCGATGGCCTCCGTCAGCATGGGGTAGGCCCGGTGCAGCTCCCGCTGCCAAGAGGCGTGGTCGTGCCCGCCGTGGTGGAAGTGGGTGCGCACGGGGATGCCCAGCTCGCCGAGCCGCCCGGCGAACTCCCTGGCCGCCCGGTTGGCCAGGTCCTCGACCAGGTCGCCTTCACCGGCGGCGACATACAGCCGGACGCCCTTGAGCTTGCCGGCCTGGTCGTAGGGGTTGTGCGCGCGCCAGACGGCGCGCTGCCGCTCAGGGTCGCCCCAGAGGCGTTTCCAGTCGGTGCCGAAGCAGCCGACCGTGGTGCCCGCCATCACGGCCTGCGGCACGCCGGGGTGCAGGATGTGCACGGCTCCGCTGAACGAGGCGGCGGCCTTGAACCCACCCTTGGCGGCGTACAGCATGGCGCCCTGACCGCCCATCGAGTAGCCGGCGACGGCGCGCTCGCCGCCCGCCCGGTAGCGGGACCGCAGCAGCGGCAGCAGCTCCTTGAGGTGGTAGGTCTCCCAGCGGGGCGGGCCGCCGTCGCCGCCGTTCCACCAGTCGGAGTAGCTGCCGCACTTGCCGCCGTCGGGCATCACGACCATCAGGCCGGAGTCAGCGGTGAGCGCGGCGACGTCGGTTCTGGCCGTCCAGGAGGTGTGGTCGTCGAGGCCGCCGTGCAGGAGCCAGAGCGCGGGCCAGTCGCGCCGGGACTCCCATCCCCTGGGCAGCAGGAGGCGGACCTTCGTGGTGGCGTCGAGCGCCCGCGACCTGATCGTCAGCTCCATCCTGCGCTCGTCGAGCCGCTTCTCCTCGACCACCTCGGCGGTGTCATAGGTCTGGGCCGGCGTCGAGGAGGGGGAGGCTGCCGGGACGGGCGGCTCGTCTCCCCACGGGAGCACCGCGAGGAGCGCCGCCACGACGAGCACACAGAGTCCGCCGGCGACGATCGCGCCGACCAGGCATCCACGCAACCGGAGGGCCATGGAGTCTCCTTGTTGGATGCGCGGATAATAGCGCTATGAGATCGATAGGCACCACGGCCCTGACCGTGTTCCCGATAGCCCTGGGCGCCAACGTCTTCGGCTGGACCGCCGACAAGAAGACGTCCTTCGAGGTGCTCGACGCCTACGTCGAGGGCGGCGGCAACTTCATCGACACGGCCGACTCCTACCCCTACTGGGCGACCGGCGAGTCCACATCAGAGACGATCATCGGCGAGTGGATGGCCAAGCGCGGCAACCGCGACTCGATCGTGCTCGGCACCAAGGTCGGCATGCTGGAGGGGTTCAAGGGCCTGGCGCCCGCGAACATCCGCGCCGCGGTCGAGAGCTCCCTGCGCCGGCTCCGCACCGACCGCATCGACCTCTACTGGGCGCACATCGACGACCGTGACACGCCGCTGGCCGAGACGCTGGCCGCGTTCGACGCGCTGGTGCGCGAGGGCAAGATCCGCTACATCGGCGCCTCCAACTACGAGGCCGACCGGCTGGCGGCGGCGCTGAAGATCTCCGACGACGAGGGCCTGGCCCGCTACGTCGCGCTGCAGCAGCAGTACAACCTGGTGGAGCGCGGCTACGAGGGTGCCCTGCGGGAGGTGACGGCCCGGGAGGGGCTGTCCAGCACGCCGTGGTCCTCGCTCGCGCGCGGCTTTTTGACCGGCAAGTACGCCCCGGGCGTCACGGTCGACAGTCCCCGGGCTGGAGGGGCCGCCGGATACCTTGAGACCGAGCGGGGGCCGCGGACCATCGAGGCGCTGACCAAGGTGGCGGCCGAGCGCGGGGTCGAGCCCGCCTCGGTGGCGCTCGCCTGGCTGGGGGCCCAGCCCACGGTCGCGGCGCCGATCGCCAGCGCCCGTGACGTGGCGCAGCTCCAGCCGCTCCTGGCCGCCGCCGGGCTCAAGCTCGGCGCCGAGGAGCTCCGGCTGCTCGACGAGGCCTCTCGCCCCTGACCGCGCGTGCGCGGAGACGCCCCTGATCACGGGGTACGCGTACGGCGCCCCGCGTGCGTGAGACACGCCCCGCTCTGCTCGGTCCAGGGCCGGGCGGGGTGTCTCGCGGCGAGGTCAGTGGCTTCGCTCGACGAGGGACAGGCAGAGGTCGCGTAGTTCGGTGGCCTCGGGCAGGCACTCGACGACGATCTCCATGGCCGTCGTGAGGTGCAGCCGTGCCTGGTCCAGGGCCGCGGTGCGGCCGCCCGCCTCGATCACGAGTCCGGCGGCACGGCGTACCTCGTCGTCGTCCAGGGCGTCGGAGGCGAGCAGGCCGGACAGCTCGCGGGCGGCCCGCCCGGCGGGGCGCGCCTCGGCGAGCGGCGAGGACGGGGCGAGGGCGGCGAGGACGGGCAGCGTCTTCTTGCCGCGACGCAGGTCGTTGTGGATGGGCTTGCCGGTGACGGCCGGGTCGCCCCAGAGGCCCAGCAGGTCGTCGACGATCTGGAAGGCGACGCCCAGCTCGCGGCCCATCGTCCAGAGGGGTTCCGCCAGGCCGGGCGCGCCCCCCAGCGCGACACCCGCCGCGGCGGCGGCGCCCAGCAGGCCGCCGGTCTTGCCCGCCGCCATCTGGGTGTACTCCTGGACCGTGACCTCGCCGGGGCCGGTCCACGGGCGGTTCTCGAAGGCCATGTCCTCCGTCTGGCCCCGCACCAGCTCGATCAGGGCCCGCGACAGGTAGCGCATCGCGACGGGAGCGTCCGTCAGCTGATCGACCGCGAGTGCCAGCAGCGAGTCGCCGGCCAGCAGCGCGGGGCCCACGCCGTAGGCCTTCCAGAGCGCCTCGCGGTGCCGGCGCCGCTCGTCGTGGTCGATGATGTCGTCGTGCACCAGCGAGAAGGCGTGCACCAGCTCCACCGCCACCGCCCCGGGCAGCGCCGCCTCCGGGGGCGCGCCGACGGCCTCGGCGCAGAGCATGGCGATGGTCGGCCGCAGGTGCTTGCCGCCGCCGGCCACCAGGGGCCCGCCGTCGGCGTCGGACCACCCCAGTGTGTGGGCGGCCATCTTGGCGCCCCACGGGTGCAGTGCGGAGACCGCTTCTCGAAGGGCTGGTTCGAGCAGTCGCCGGCAGCGCGCTGTCGCGTCGCCGCCGGGGCTGCCCGCCGCCTGATGGCTGACGTCCACGTGGTGCTCCTGCCGAAGTGCGATCTTGAATCTATACACACGACCATGTGATAATCCAGCCCAGAAACGCACTTTTGCGGGAAATATCCCGTCATGCGTGACGGGCAGGTCGAAGGAGCATACGTGCCCATTGGGGGCATTTCGACACGTAAAGCTACCAATGTCCCCTTCTTAGCCTCTTTGACCAGGAACGCGCGCACGCCGATCGACGCCTTCACCGAGGCGAGCGAGCGAGCCGGCGGCGAGCTCGTCCGGCTCAACATGGGCCCGTTCCGCCCGTATCTGGTGACCCACCCCGACCACGTCCAGCATGTGCTGATCCAGAACCAGCCCAACTTCGTCCGGGAGGGCATGTTCTGGAAACCACTGGCGCCGCTGCTCGGCGAGGGCATCCTGTCGGACGGCGAGACCTGGGCGGAGAGCCGGCGGATCCTGCAGCCGCTCTTCACGGCCAGGTACGTCAACTCACTGGCCGAGCAGATGGCTGTGATCATCAACGAGCTGATCGAGGAGACGATCACCCCCGGCCGGCCGTTCGACATCGCCAAGGGGATCTCGGCCATCGTGCACCCGACGATCGTCCGGCTGTTCTTCGGCTCGAAGATCTCCGTCGCGGACATCCAACGGCTGGTGCCGGCCTACGACGTCGCCGTCACGGCCAAGGCCGTCCGGCTGCTGATGCCGTTCGTGCCGCAGGGCGTGCCGATGCCCGGTGACCGGGCGTTCCGGCGTGCGATCAAGACCATCGACGGGGTCGTCTACCCCCGGATCCGGGAGGCCAGGGCACGGGCCCTGGAGAGCCCGGGTGAGGAAAGCACCGACGTCGTCTCGCGCCTGGTCAAGGCCCGCCAGGACGTTGCGGGCGAGGAGGGCGATCGCCGGATCAGGGACGACCTGGTGGCCATGCACGGAGCCTCCACCGAGACCTCGGCCACGGCGCTGACCTGGGCATGGCCGGTCCTCGACGCCCACGCGGACATGGCCGCGAAGGTGTACGAGGAGATCGACCGGGTGGTCGGCGGCGACCCGGTCAGCACCGCGCATCTGCCGCACATGCCGTACCTGCGGATGTTCGTCAACGAGCTGCTGCGCCTCTACCCGCCGGGCTGGATCCTGCCACGCATGGCGGTGGCCGCGGACGTGATCGGCGGGGTCGCGATCGAGGCTGGCTCCACCGTGCTGCTCAGCCCGTATCTGACGCACCGGATGGCGGAGTTCTGGGACTCGCCGTCGGTGTTCGACCCGGACCGGTTCGCGCCGGGGCGGGAGGCGGGGCGGCACCGGTACGCGTACTGGCCGTTCGGCGCGGGCCCACACGTGTGCCTGGGGCAGCATCTGTTCTTGATGGAGGCGCCGCTGGTGATCGCCGGCATCCTGCGCAAGTACCGGCCGGTGATGCGCCTCGACCGGCCGGTGACTCCGCGGCTGGCCTCCTCGCTGCGCCCCCCGTCCGGGCTGACGATGACCCTTGTACCGAGGGGGCGCTCGTGAACGATCCTGACGCGTTGCGCATCGCCGGGCGGACGTGCGCGCTCGCGGTGGCGGGCGGGCGCGAGCTGGAGCGGTGCGCGGCACGGTACGACGGCCTGTTCCCCCGTGAGTCCTTCGACTCCGGCCTCTACGGCTCGCTGGCGATGGCCGGGGCGTTCGGCTCGCCGTGGGCGAGCGTGGCGGGGCTGCGCGTGGTCAACCGGGCGTCGCTGCTGGTGTTCGCGGTGGACCGGCTGTTCGACGAGGAGGCGGCCTCGCGGGACGACGTGGCGGCGCTGACGGGGACGTGCCTGGCGGCCGTGGCCGGCTCGGCACCTGTCTCCCCCGTCGCCCGCTTCCTCGCCGACCTGCGTGCCGAGCTCACCACCGCACGCGCCTTCGCCACGCTGGAGGCGGACTGGCGTGACCGGCTGGAGCGCATGCTCGCCGCGATGGCCCGCGAGTGGGAGTGGAGCCGGGGCGGGAACAGGCCCGCCCGGGAGGAGTATCTGGCCAACGCCGACAGCAGCGGCGCCCTGTTCATCGCCGTCTCTCACTGGATCTACACCGGCGAGGTCAGAACTCCCGGGGACCTGACGCGGCTGCGTGCGGCGGGCGAGACGGTGCAGCGCTACCTGCGGCTGCTCAACGACCTGGCCACGCACCGCAGGGAGTCGGCCTCCGGTGATGTCAACGCTCTCACGATCGGCATGACGGCGGACGAGGTCAGCGTGCGCATGGCGGAGCTGTCGAGCGAGGCCGCCGCGCTGATCCAGCCGGTGCGCGGCGACCATCCCCGGGCCGCCGAGTACCTCTGGTGGCAGCTCCACTACAGCGCCGGCTTCTACGGGCTGTCTGACTTCTGGGCTTCGAGAGAGCTGTGAGCGAGAGAGCCGTGAGCGAAAGAGCCGTGAGCGAAAGAGCCGTGAGCGAAAGAGCCGTGAGCGAAAGAGCACTGAACGTGAGAGCACTGAGCACCGACATCGCACGGCGTGCCGCCGATCTGATCGCCGGCCTCATGGCCACCCCGTGGGGCCAGGTGTCCCCCTCGGTGTACGAGACGGGGCGGCTGGTCACGCTGGCCCCATGGCTCGTCGGTCATCCGGAGAGGATCGCGTTCCTGCTGGCCGAGCAGGGAGAGGACGGCTCGTGGGGCCAACCGGGCGGATACCGTCTCGTACCGACGCTGAGCGCGACGGAGGCGCTGATGAGCGCGGCGCGCGACGGCGACCGCGAGGTGCTCCTGTCAGCCGCGAAGGCGGGGCTGGAGGCACTGCGTCGCATGCTGACGCAACCGGCCGAGCTGCCGGACACCCCGGCCATCGACCTGATCGTGCCGTCGCTGGTGGCGCTCGTCGACGCGCACGGGTTCGGCGATCCGCTGCCGCGTCCGGCCGGGCTGGACGGTTCCCGGCTGGGGCTGGTCAAGCGCATGCTGGAGTCCGGCACGGAGCCGCCGCGAAAGGTGTTGCACGTGCTGGAGGCGATGGTGCCGCAGCGGATGGACGGCATGCTGCCCACGCCGATCGGCACGGTCGGCGCGTCGCCGGCGGCCACGGCCGCGTGGCTCGGAGGCTCCGCGCCGTCCGATTCGGCCGACTTGGCCAGGCACCACCTGGAGGCGGTGGCCGAGCGGTTCGGCGGACCGGTCCCTGTCGGGCTGCCGATCACCGTTTTCGAGCGCGGCTGGGTGCTGAGCTGGCTGACCAGGGCGGCCGTGCCGGTGGAGGTGCCGCCGGAGATGATCGCCGACCTGCGGGCGGCGATCGCTCCGGAAGGCGCGCCGGCGGGGGCCGGGCTGCCCGCCGACGCGGACACCACCAGCGTCGCCCTCCATGCGCTGGCCCTGCTCGGCGTGCCATGCGACCCCGCGTCGCTGCTGCTGTTCGACACGGGCACGCACTTCTGCACCTGGCAGGGCGAGGACGGCTTCTCGCCCAGCGTCAACGCGCACGTGCTGGACGCGTTCGGCCAGTACGTGCGGGCGAGGCCCGCCGCCGCCGGGCGGTACGGGGCGGTGATGGCGCGGGTGGCCGGCTGGCTGGCCGGGCGGCAGCGGCCTGACGGGAGCTGGGAGGACCGGTGGCACGCGTCGCCCTACTACGCGACGCTGGGCTGCGCGCTGGCGCTGGGCGAGTTCGGCGGACCGGAGCACGCCGACGCCGTGCTGCGGGCCCGGGAGTGGGTGTTGGCCACCCAGCGGGAGGACGGGTCGTGGGGGCGGTGGACGGGCATCGCGGAGGAGACCGCGTACGCCGTGCAGACCCTGCTGCTGTCAGGACCGGAGCCGGACGAGCGGTGTAAGCGGGCAGCGGGGCGCGGATACGACTATCTTCTACAGGTGGTCGATCTGCCGCATTTACCACCAATGTGGCATGACAAGGACCTATACTCGCCGACAGCAATTGTGCAAGCCGCGATCCTGGCGGCCCTACACGTGACAGAACGCCACCTACAACACGAATTTAACCGGCAAAACGGGACATAGCGGCCTAATGGTGGCGTTTTGTGTTGAGGGAGTAATAGCGCATTGCTAGGGTGACCCGGGTGTCAGATTCCTGGTATGCCCCTTTTGCCGTCTTGACAAAGCATGCTTACGGCGCTTTTCCGCTGGGTGGGCCCAATGCGCTTCCGTAACGCCAGCGTCCGGTCCAAAATCACGGCCCTGATCGTGTCGCTCACCCTGTTGTGGGCGTTCGCCGCGTGGGTGACGCTGCGGGAGGGCGTCAACCTGATCGGGGCGGCCGCCGTTGACGCCCAGTTGGTCGAACCGAGTGAGCCGCTGCTCGTCGAGCTGCAGCGCGAGCGCCGCCAGACCATCGCCCGCGTGGGGGGCGGGGCCAGGATCGTCGACAAGGCCCTGCGTGACCAGCGCGCGCGCACCGACGCGGCCCGCGCCGAGTTCGCCACCTCCCTTGACAGCTCCAGCTTGGCGCTGGCCGCCGACGACGCGCTGATCGCGCGCGCCAGGGATGTGCTGGACGAGCTGACCAAGCTGGACACGGCCAGGAAGTCGATCGACTCGGGCCGGGTCGGCGCCTCGCAGGCCGTGGCCGCCCCGTACAACAATGTGATCGACTCTCTCTACCGCATGTACGACTCGGTGGCGGCGTTCGACGACAAGGAGATCGCCAAGGACGGGCGGACCCTGTCGGAGATCAGCCGCTCGCGCGAGTTGCTGGCGCGCGAGGACGCACTCATGGCCGGCGTCTTCGCCAGGGGCGTCTTCACCGGGGACAGCCACGCCGAGTTCGTCTCCACCGTGGGCATCTTCCGCTACACGCTGGCCGAGGCCATGTCCAAGCTCCCGGAGGAGGACCGGACGGCCTACGACCGATGGACGAAGAGCGCGCACGCCACCCGGGTACGGGCGATGGAGCAGCAGCTCATCCAGCACGAATCCGGCACCGGCCCGCTGCCTGTCGACGCCGAGGAGTGGCGCAAGGCGACCGAGTCGACGCTGACGGACATGCAGGCGGTGACCCTCGCGGCGGGCGACCGCCTGGCGGAGCGCATCGTCCCGATCGCCGTGGGCGTCGTCGTCCGGCTCCTCCTGGCCGGTGGCCTGGGCCTGCTGGCGGTCATCGCCTCGATCGTGCTGTCGATCACCACGACGCGGCAGCTGCTCGCCCAGCTCAGGAAGCTGCGCGACGCCGCGCACGAGCTGTCGGACGAGCGGCTGCCGAACGTGGTCGAGCGGATCGGCCACGGCGAAGTGGTGGACGTCACGAAGGAAGTGCCCGACCTCGACTTCGGCGACGACGAGATCGGGCAGGTCGGCCAGGCGTTCAACACCGTGCAGCACACCGCCGTCAGCGTCGCGGCCGAGCAGGCCGAGCTGCGGCGCAGCATCCGCGACATCCTGCTCAGCCTGGCCCGCCGGACGCAGGGCCTGGTGCAGCGGCAGCTGAGCGTGCTGGACGTGATGGAGCGCCGGGAGACCGACCCGGAGGAGCTGAAGGAGCTCTTCCGCCTGGACCACCTGGCCATCCGGATGCGGCGCAACGCCGAGAACCTGATCGTGCTCTCCGGCTCCTCCCCCGCCCGAACCTGGCGCCGCTCGGTGCCCATGGTGGACGTGGTCCGCGGCGCGCTCGCGGAGGTCGAGGACTACACCCGCGTGACGCTCATGCCGATGGGCGACGTCGTGCTGGTGGGCCGGGCCGTCGGTGACGTCATCCACCTGCTCGCCGAGGTGATCGAGAACGCCGTCTCGTTCTCCCCGCCCTACACCTCCGTGCAGGTCAGCGGGCAGCTCGTGGCCAACGGCTACGTCATCGAGATCGAGGACCGCGGTCTCGGCATGAAGCCCGAGGACCTGGACGCCGCCAACGAGCGCATCGCGGACCCGCCGGAGTTCCGCATCACCGGCACCGCGCGGCTCGGACTCTACGTGGTCAGCCGGCTGGCCGAGCGCCACGGGATCCAGGTGGTGCTGAAGTCCTCGCCGTACGGCGGGACCACGGTCGTCGTGCTGCTGCCGCCGGAGCTCGTGGAGCAGGAGGAGACCCCCAAGCCTCCCGACGACACGCCGCGAGCCGGTCTGCCGCGCAGGCCGACGGCCGTCGCCACGGCGACCCGTCCGGCCTCGGCCGAGAACGTCCGCACGCTCAACGTCGCCTCCTCGCGCCGGGCGCTCACCTTACAGCCCGACGTGCCCCAGGAGCAGGCGGCGCCCGTCCCCCGCGAACCGGAGCCCGAAGGGGAAAGCGATGTGAAGCCCGCCGAGTTCACGCCCTCGGGCCTGCCACTCCGGGTGCCTCAGGCCAACCTGGCGCCCGCCCTGCGCGAAGAGGCCCCTGCCGTACTGACCAGCGACAAGGAAGACGATGACGAGCGCTCGCCGGAAGAGATCAGGGCCATGATGGGATCCCTCCAGTCGGGCACCCGGCTGGGCCGGACCGAAGCCGCCAAGCTCATCGAGGACCAGCAGCCGGGAGGCTCCACGTGACACCGACTTCTGGCACGGATCTCAACTGGCTCCTCGACGACCTGATCGGCCGGGTCAAGGACGCCGAGCACGCCATCGTGCTGTCGTCCGACGGGCTGCTGATGGCCTCGTCGGCGGGGCTCGAACGGACCGACGGCGAGCACCTGTCGGCGGTCTCCTCCGGGTTGCAGAGCCTGGCGAAGGGCGTCTCCGAGCACGTCGGAGGCGGCGCGGTCAAGCAGACGGTCGTGGAATGGCGCTCGCAGTTCCTCATCGTGACCGTCGCGGGAGAGCGCGCCTGCCTGGCCGTGCTCTGCGCGCAGAACGCCGACATCGGGCTGATCGCGTACGAGATGGCCATGCTGGTGGCCCGCGTCGGCCAGTACCTCACCTCGGCGGCGCGGACCGGCGGGGCCGTCGCCGGGAGCGACCGGTGAACGGCCCGGACGAACCGGGCGAGGACCACTGGATCGACCCGGAGATCATCCGGCCGTACGTCGTGACGCGCGGGCGCACCCGCCCGGCCCACGGGAGGTTCGATCTCATCTCCATGGCGCTGGCCGTCGGCCCCCCGCCGGGCCCGGAGGCCGGCCTCGACCCCGAGCATCTCCGCATCCTGCGGCTGTGCCGGGAGCCGAAGTCGGTCGCGGAGATCGCCGCCCATCTGAATCTGCCCGCGGGCACGATCCGCGTGCTGCTCGGCGACCTGTTCGACAGAGAACTCGTATCGGCCCAGGAACCGCAATCCGAGGTGGACATGCGTGACATGAAGATGTACAGGGCGGTGCTCGATGGTCTTCGATCGCTCTGAACGCCCGCGTATCCCGACCGCGATCAAGATCCTGATCGCGGGCGGTTTCGGTGCGGGCAAGACCACGATGGTCGGCGCGGTCTCCGAGACCCGGCCGCTGCGCACCGAGGAGGTGCTCACCGATCGGGGAGTCGGCATCGACGACCTGACGGCGGTGGAGGCCAAGCGCACCACCACCGTGGCGATGGACTTCGGCCGCATCACCCTCAGCGACGAGTACGTCCTCTACCTGTTCGGCACTCCGGGGCAGGAGCGGTTCTGGTTCGTCTGGGACGAACTGGCCGAGGGCTCGCTGGGCGCGGTCATCCTGGCCGACACCCGCCGCCTGGCCGACTGCTTCCCCTCGGTCGACTACTTCGAGCGGCGCGGCACGCCGTTCGTGGTGGCGGTCAACTGCTTCGAGGGGTCGTCCACGTTCGAGCTGGACGAGGTACGGCTGGCGCTCCAGCTCAACCCCTCGATTCCGATCATCATGTGCGACGCGAGGAAGCGCGATTCGAGCAGGGAGGTGCTCATCGCGCTGGTGAAGCACTCCGCCCGGCTGCGGGCCGAGCCGGTGAGCTCGTAGGGGCCCGGGGGCCCGGCCGCGACGGGACGACCGGGCCCCCTTCACCGAGCGGGGATCAGTGCTTGGTGGCCTGCTCGGCGCCGACGCCGGTGAGCGAGCGGACCTCGATCTCGGCGTACTTGGCCGCGTTGTACTCCTTGCTCAGCACGGTGCCGAGCCAGCCGCACAGGAAGCCGAGCGGGATCGAGATGATGCCCGGGTTGCTGAGCGGGAACCAGGCGAAGTCGGCCGTCTTGAACAGCGACGTCGGCCCGCCGGACACCACCGGGGAGAAGATGACCAGGACGAGCGCCGAGACCAGGCCGCCGTAGATGGCGCTGACCGCGCCGGCCGTGTTGAACCTCTTCCAGAACAGGCTGTAGAGGATGGCAGGCAGGTTGCCGGAGGCGGCCACCGCGAACGCCAGCGCCACCAGGAACGCGACGTTCTGCCCCTGCGCCAGGATGCCCAGGCCGATCGAGACGGCGCCGATGACGAACGCCGAGACGCGGGCCACCAGCACCTCCTCGCGCTCGGTGGCGGTGCCGCGCTTGAACACGTGCGCGTACAGGTCGTGGGCGAAGCTGGAGGAGGAGGCGAGCGTGAGGCCGGCCACCACGGCCAGGATCGTGGCGAACGCGACCGCGCCGATCAGCGCCAGCAGGATCGTGCCGCCCACGTCCCCGAGGAACGTCTCGCCGATGGCCTTGGCCAGCAGCGGCGCGGCCGTGTTGCCGGCGGCGTCGGCGGCGGCGATCGCCTTGCTGCCGACCAGGGCCGCGGCGCCGAAGCCGAGGACCAGGGTGAGCAGGTAGAACGTGCCGATGATGCCGATGCCCCAGAGCACCGACTTGCGGGCGTCCTTGGCGGTCGGGACGGTGTAGAAGCGGATCAGGATGTGCGGCAGGCCCGCGGTGCCGAGCACCAGGGCGAGGCCGAGGCTGATCAGGTCGATCTTGCCGGCCAGGCCCTGCGCCTCGGTGCCGTACTTGAGGCCGGGGATGAGGAAGTTGTCGCCCTTGCCGCTCTGCGACGCCGCCTCGCCCAGCAGGGACGAGAGGTTGAAGCCGTAGTGCGCCAGGACGAGAACGGTGATCAGCGCCGCGCCGCCCATCAGCAGCACGGCCTTGACGATCTGCACCCAGGTGGTGCCCTTCATGCCGCCGAACACCACGTACACGATCATGAGGGCGCCCACGCCGACGATCGTCCACGCCTTGCCGGCGGGCGAGGTGACGCCGAGGAGCAGGCCGACCAGGGCGCCGGCGCCGACCATCTGGGCGAGCAGGTAGAAGATGCTGACCGTGATCGTCGAGACGCCCGCGGCGGTGCGCACCGGGCGGGGGCTCATCCGGAAGGCCAGCACGTCGGCCATGGTGAACTTGCCGGAGTTGCGCATCAGCTCGGCGACCAGCAGCAACGCGACCAGCCACGCCACCAGGAAGCCGATGGAGTAGAGGAAGCCGTCGTAGCCGGACAGGGCGATGATGCCGGCGATGCCCAGGAAGGACGCGGCCGACATGTAGTCGCCGCCGATCGCCAGGCCGTTCTGCGCGCCGCTGAAGGACCGGCCGCCCGCGTAGAAGTCGGCGGCGGTCTTGTTCTGCCTGCTGGCCCTGAACGTGATCACCAACGTCAGCGCGACGAAGGCGAGGAACAGGACCGTGGCCAGGAGTTCGGAGTTCACTGAGTCTTCTCCTCGACCTCGTGGCGGAGCTTGTCGGCGATGGGGTCGAGCTTCTTCTCGGCGTGGCGGGCGTAGGCCCAGGCGATCCAGAACGTCGACACGAACTGGAGCAGCCCGAACAGCAGCGCCACATTCAGGTTGCCGACGAGCTTGATGCCCATGAAGTCACGCGCCCAGCCCGACAGCACCACGTACAGCAGGTACCACACCAGGAAGGCCACGGTCATCGGGAACGTCCACCGGCGGAAGCGCCGCTTCAGATCCTGGAATTCGCTGCTCTCCTGAACTTCCTCATAGACGGATGCGTCATGTTCTCTGGTTGTCACGAGTCCTCCACTGTGATGCGGATCACGCTCAAGGTAAGAGCGCAACCTATCCGGCGTGGAGAGCGGGGACGGGGTTGTTCGGCGAGTCGCAGGCGAGCGGCGGTTAGTTGTGTACGGCTTGCGATGAAAGGTCCCATCCGTACGACGAACGGTCGCCCCTACGGGGTCAGGAGGAGCGGGGCCGCCAGTCACCTCGGTCGAGGGCGAGGTTCTCCGGCGTGTGCAGCCGGACCATCGTCCTGGCCACGCCCGCCGGCACCCGGTGCGGCGTCAGGAACGACACCGCCACCATGACCGTGAACGCGATCGGCACGGTCCAGGCCGCGGGCTGGGCGAGCAACGCGTCGGCCAGCCCCTCGTACGGCCCGCCCACGATGGTCACCAGCACCGCCGCGCAGGCCAGCCCGCCGCCCACGAACAGCCCGGCCAGGGCACCCGTGCTGCTGAGCCGCCGCCACCAGATGCCGAGCACGAGCAGCGGGCAGAACGACGACGCGGCGACCGCGAACGCCAGCCCCACCACGTCGGCCACCGGCAGGGCGCGGGCCCACAGCGCCAGCGCCAGCGGCACGCTGACCGCCATCAGCGTCGCGATCCGGAACGAGCGCACTCCGCCCTTGAGCAGGTCCTGGGCGATCACCCCGGCCACCGACACGGTCAGCCCCGACGAGGTCGACAGGAACGCCGCGAACGCCCCGGCGGTGACCAGCGCCGTCAGCAGGTCACCCAGGGTGCCGCCGACCATCCGGCCGGGCAGCGTGAGCACGACCGCGTCGGTGCGGACCAGGTCGGGCGCGTACATCCGGCCCAGCCAGCCGTACACCGAGGGCAACAGGTAGAAGGCGCCGAGCAGCGACAGCACGACCAGCGTGGTGCGGCGGGCCGCCTGGCCGTCGGGGTTGGTGTAGAAGCGCACCAGCACGTGCGGCAGCCCCATCGTGCCCAGGAACGTGGCCAGGATCAGCGAGTAGGTCGAGTAGAGCCCGTACTCCTTGCCTCCGGCCAGCGGCACCTGCCAGGTCGCGGCGTCCGCCGCGCTCACCGCCGGAGCGCCGTCGCTCTTCCAGGCCAGCAGCAGGAACACCAGCGGCAGCGCCAGCGCGGTCAGCTTGAGCCAGTACTGGAACGCCTGCACGAACGTGATCGACCGCATGCCGCCCGACAGCACGTTGACCGCGACCACGACGGCCACCAGCAGCCCGCCCGCCCACACCGGCGCCCCGGTGATCGTCCGCAGCACCAGGCCGGCGCTCTGGAACTGCGGCATCAGGTAGAGCCAGCCGATGAGCACCACCAGCACGCTGGCCGTGCGACGCACCGACATCGACTCCAGCCGCGCCTCCGCGAAGTCGGGCAGCGTGTAGGCGCCCGAGCGGCGCAGCGGCGCCGACACCAGCACGAGCAGCACGAGGTAGCCGCCGGTCCAGCCGACGGGCAGCCAGAGCATGTCGGCGCCGAACGACAGGATCAGCCCGGCCACGCCGAGGAACGACGCGGCCGACAGATACTCGCCGCCGATGGCCGAGGCGTTCCACAGCGGGCTGACCGTGCGGGAGGCGACGTAGAAGTCGGAGGTGGTGCGGGAGAAGCGGATGCCGAAGGCGCCGATGAGCACGGTCGCCACCATCACGGTGACCACCGCCGCCAGACTCACCGGCCCGGCTCCGCCGAACGCCCGCTCACGGGCGTTCGACCAGGTCGGCGAAGTGGCGCTCGTTGCGCTCGGCCTGGCGCACGTAGAGCCAGGCGCCGACGACGAAGGCGGGGTAGATCAGGCCGGCGAGCACCGCCCACGGCACCGGGATGCCGAGCAGGTCGGCCTCGCGCAGCTCGGGGATGGCCAGGAACAGCAGCGGCAGGCCGCCCACGACACACGCCAGCACGGTGCAGACGAACAGCGCGAGACGGAACTGGGTGCGCAGCAGCGAGCGCATGTAGACCTCGCCCAGGTGCGTCTGCTCGTCGATCTCGCGGGTGGCGGGATAGCGGGGGCGGCGCGCGGCGGCCGTGCGCGGGCTCGTCACGGTCACCCGGCGGGGGACGTCGCCGCGGCCGGACGGGACCCTGCGGGCCGGCCGGGGCTCGGGGCTCACTCCGGTCTCCCCTTCCTGGCCCGGCGGACCAGCAGGTCACGCAGCTCACGGGTGTGACGGCGGCTGACCGGTATCTCGGTCTCGCCCACCCGGACCGTACACCGCCCGGAGTCGATGTGCAGCTCCTCGATGTGCTTGACCGCGACCAGGTGGCTGCGGTGCACGCGGACGAACCCGGCCGTGGACCACCGTTCCTCCAGCGTGGCCAGCGGGATGCGCACCAGATGGCTGCCCGCCGCCGTGTGCAGCCGGGCGTAGTCGCCCTGCGCCTCGACGTAGACGACGTCGGCGCTGGACACGAACCGGGTCACGCCGCCCAGCTCGACCGGGATCGTGTCGGACTCCCCGGCGTCCACCGGCACGTCCGCCGAGACGGCGACCCGCCTGATCGCCTCGGCCAGCCGTTCCGGGCGCACCGGCTTGAGGAGGTAGTCCTCGGCCTTGATCTCGAACGCGTCGACGGCGTGCTCCTCGTACGCGGTGACGAACACGACCCGCGGCGGGTTGGCGAACTGCGACAGCAGCCGCCCCAGCACCACGCCGTCCAGCCCGCGCATCCTGATGTCGAGGAAGACCGCGTCGATCGGCCGGCCCTCGGCGATGGCCCGGTCGAGCAGGCGTAACGCCGCCGCCCCGTCCCTGGCCGTGGCGACCTCGCCGATGCGGGGATCGGCGCGCAGCAGGTAGGACAGGTCTTCCAGGGCCGGAAGCTCGTCGTCGACCGCGAGGACCCGTAGTTGTGCCATAGACAGTGATAAAACCGACAAGAAAGATCGAGGTCAACGGGCGGAGACGCCGGGGTGATACTTCGGCACCCTGACGTTGACCTTCGTGCCCGCCCCCGCTCCCGTCTCGACGACCAGCCCGAAGTCGTCCCCGTACACCTGGCGGAGCCGTTCGTCCACATTGGCCAGGCCCACCCCGCCCTCGGGGGCGATCTCGCCGGCCAGGATGCGGCGTAACCGGTCGGGTTCCATGCCGAGGCCGTCGTCCTCGACGCTGATCCGGCACTCCGCCCCGGCGTCCTCCGCGATGATCGCGATGCGGCCGACGCCGTTCTTGCTCTCCAGGCCGTGCCGGACGGCGTTCTCCACCAGCGGCTGCAGGCACAGGAACGGCACCGCGACCGGCAGCACCTCGGGCGCGATGCGGAGCGTCACCTGCAGCTGGTCGCCGAACCGGGCCCGCTCCAGGATGAGGTAGCGGTCGATCGAGCGCAGCTCCTCGGCCAGCGTGGTGAACTCACCGTGCCTGCGGAAGGAGTAGCGGGTGAAGTCGGCGAACTCCAGCAGCAGCTCGCGGGCGCGTTCGGGGTCGGTGCGGACGAACGAGGCGATGGTGGTGAGCGAGTTGTAGATGAAGTGCGGGGAGATCTGCGCGCGCAGCGCCCGCACCTCGGCCTCCATCAGCAGCGTCCGCGAGCGGTCCAGCTCGGCCAGCTCCAGCTGCGAGTCGACCCACCCGGCCACCTCCTGCGCGGCCCGGACCAGGCCCGCCGAGGCGTTCGGCCCGTAGGCGGCCAGCGCGCCGACGACCCGGTCGTCCGTGGTCAGCGGCACCACCACGGCATGCCTGATCGGGCACTCCAGCAGGTGGCACTCGATGGCCAGCACCTGGGTGCGGCCGTCCTGCAGCGTCGCCTGGGCGTGCTCGAACGCCTGCGCGGCGTGGTGGTCACCGGCGCCGTCGTAGACCAGCAGGCGTTCGCCGTCGGTGACGGCCAGCGCCGACGAGCCGAGCAGCGCGCGCAGATGCCGCGACGCCCGCTCCGCCCCGTCCGCGGTCAGGCCCGCGCGCAGCGGCGGGCCGGCCAGGGAGGCGGTGTGCAGGGTCTCGAACGTGGCCCGCTCGGCCGGGCTGGTGCCGAGCTCGCGGCGGCCGCGCATGACCCGCCAGAGCACGATCGCGGGCACGCCCACGAGGACGGCCACGACCGCGACCCCGACGAGGTATTCCACGTCGCCGGAGCCTACCCGGCGGACGTCACGTCGCGCCCCCGGACAGCGCCCCGGCGATCGTGGCCGCGTAGGACCGGGCCTCCTCGTCGGAGGCGTACCTGGTGCGCGGCCAGAAGAAGCCCCGCAGGCCGTCCATGGGGTTGCGCGGAACCACGTGCACGTGCAGGTGCGGGACGCTCTGGCTGACGCGGTTGTTCAGCGCGACGAACGTCCCGCCCGCCTCCAGGCCCGCCTCCACGGCACGCGCCATCTCCTGGACCCGCTCGAAGAACGGGCCCACCTCCGTCAGGTCGGACAACGTCTCGACATGGGCCCGGGGCACCACCAGCACGTGCCCCTTGAAGACCGGGCGGCCGTCGAGGAAGGAGACGGTCAGGTCGTCCTCATGGACGACGAACGCGGGCCGCTCCCCCGCGATGATCCGGCAGAACGGGTCGTCGCTCACGAGGCCGCCGCCCTGGCGGCGAAGGCCGTCCAGCTCGTCATGTTCGGCGCCGACCAGGCCGTGGGCGCGTGCAGGAAGTGCTCGCCCACGTGCTCACGCAGCCGGCCGGGCACCTCGGCCGTCTTGGCGCCCCGGCAGTGGTAGACCAGCGCGCCCTCGCGCTGCCCCATCGCCATCCACGGCAGCCACGGCGAGACCCGGCACCAGGAGAACACGCACGGCACGTCGGGCATCTCCGAATCGAGGTCGCCGGCCCGGGCGAAGAACTGGAACAGCTCCATCGCCCGGTAGGTGTCGCCCGCCGAGTGGCGCGGATGGTCGGCCACCCTGAGCGGCGACGGGTAGGCCAGCCGGACGTCGACGTTGAACGCCACCTGCTCGCCCAGGCGCGTGGCCGGCACCGGACGATCGCCGAGCCGCTGGTTGACGGGGTCGTTGAAGACGTGCTGGACCTCGACCCGCTCGCCGGTGAACGGGTTGTCCCAGGCGTCGACGACCTGCCTGGTCTCGGGGTCGAGGTAGGCCGCCGCCTCGCGGCTGAGCAGCCGCCAGCCGTCGTCGGCTCGTACGGCGCGGGCCACGTTGAGGCCCTCGAAGCCGAACAGGTGGTGCGGGCCGTCGTCGCGCCGCCAGCCGTACACGTCGCCGGTCCACCACGAGATCGTCTCCGCGCCGTCGCCGGACGCGCGCACACGCATGAAGTCCACCAGACTGAAGTCCATGCGGCGAAGCCTCCCGGAGGCGGCCGCCGGGGGCAAGGACTCACCTGACGGTGAGCTCGAAGATCGCCTCGCCGGACAGCTGCCTGCTCTGCTCGTCGGGCGGCGCCGTGCCGGTGCCGCACCGGACGCAGTCGCGCAGCGTGATCCGGGCGCTGCCGGGCCCCTTGGTGTTGAAGACGAAGTAGGTGGTGCCGCCCGCGCCGGGCGCGTCGCCGGCGGGGCGGCGCTCCTCGCTGATGTACGAGGCCACCGTGGCGTCGGGCACCGCGACCAGGCTCCACTCGTCGCCGGCCGACGGGTCGTCGGCGACCGCGAGGGAGAAGCGCTTGCCGACGCCCAGCTCGACCGGCACGGTCGCGCCCTTGGCCCCCTTGACCACGGTGCCCAGGTCGCTGACCGCCGATCCTCCGCCGCAGCCCGCGGCCAGCAGCGCGACCAGCGCGACGGACGGCAGCGCCTTTCGAGACCTCATCCCGGCAGGCTATCGGGCTCCGGCTCGTCACGCGGGACCGCGTAGGGCTCCTGCTCCACACGCCCGCCCTCGGCGATGTGCCGCTCCCTGATCAGCTCGGCGTCCAGCTCGGCGCCGAACAGCAGCGCCATGTTCGACAGCCACAGCCAGATCAGGAAGACCACGACCGCGGCCAGCGTGCCGTACGTCTTGTTGTACGAGCCGAAGTACGCCACGTAGAGCGCGAACCCGCCGGAGACGATCACCCACAGGAGCACCGCCAGGAGCCCGCCCGGTGTGATCCAGCGCAGCCCGGGCTGGATCACGTTGGGCGCCGCCCAGTAGAGCACCATGACCAGCCCTGCCGCGATGAGGGCCAGGACGGGCCACTTGAGCACGTCCCAGGCGTTCACCGCGGCGCTGCCGAGCCCGAAAGCCTTCCCCGCCACGTCGGCCAGCCGGCCGGTGAGCGTGACCGCGATCGCCCCTGCCGCCAGCAGCACGGTCACCAGGATCGTGAGGCCGATCCTGAGCGGGGTGACCTTCCAGAAGGGACGCCCCTCCTCGATGTCGTAGATGACGTTCGCGGCCCGGATGAAGGCCGCGATGTAGCCGGAGGCCGACCACAGCGCGACCGCCAGGCCCACGATCGCCATGAGACCCGCCGAGCCGCCCACCCGCTGGACGCCCGACACGCCCTCCGTCAGCAGGTCGCGAACCTCGGCGGGCGCCAGCACGGTGATGCCGCCGACCAGCGCGGCGGTGTCCTCGCGGCCGAGCAGCCCGAGCAGCGACACCAGCACGATCAGCGCCGGGAAGATCGACAGCACCGCGTAGTAGGTGAGCGCCGCTGCCAGGTCCTGCACCCTGTCCCGTCTGAACTCGGAGAACGTCCGTTTCAGCACACTCCACCAGGCTCGGCGCGGCAGATCCGTGGGACCCTGCGGGGCGCTCAACGGGTCACTTCCTCCTCGTGCGCCGGGTCATCCGGCGGAGCAGGAGCGCGACGACGACGCCGGCCGCGGCGATCGCCAGCGCCGGCCGCCTGCGCGCCTCCGCGGTGACCTTGTCCGCCGCGTCCTTCACCTGGTCGGGGGTGACCTCGCGGACCTTGCCGGCCACCTCGGCCGCCTTCTCCTTCGCCACCGCCGCCGCGTCGGACGCCTTGACCTTGGCCACGGCCGTCGCGTCGGACGCCTTGTGCCTGGCCAGCGCGGTCGCGTCGGCCGCCCTTTCCTTGGCCAGCGCGGTCGCGTCCGCCGCCTTGTGCCTGGCCGCCGCCGTGGCGTCGGCCGCCCTCACCTTCGCGGCGGCCGCGGCGTCGTTCGCCCGAGCCTTCACGTTGGCCTTGTCGGCGAGTGCCGCCACGGTCTCACCGAGCTCCTGCCGGGTGGTCCTGATCTCTTCACGCACGCGTTCCTCCTCGTCGTCTCCCACCGCCCACCGGCGTCCTCCGGTGCCGGTGTGGCGGGTGGTGGTATGGGTGCCGGCCGGCCCGGCCTGATCCCCGCCCTGCAGGGACCGCGTCTCGAGCTCACGGGCGCGGAGCGCGGCGGCCCGATCGTCCTCGAGCGGGGCCTCGGGGATGAACTTCCCGTGCTCCTCGCGTTCCTCCTCGGCGTGCAGCGCGTTCTCCGCCGCGCCCGCCCTCGTCGGAGGCACGTTGATGGACTTGTCGTCCGTGGGCATGCCCACCCTGCTCCTGTGGGCGCCCACCTCTCCGGCGTGCTCCTCGCTGTAGCCGGGGTCCGTCTCGCTCATCGCCGCACACTCTCCTTGACCGTCTCGATATCGGCCTTGACGCTCGCGATGGTCTCCGCGGGCATCGGCGAACCGGCCTGCTTGACCTTCTTCTTGCCGACCAGCCCGAGCACGCCGGCGATGGCGAACAGGACCACCGCCACGACGACCGCGGCCACCCATGCGGGCATGACCAGGGCGAGCAGCATGACGAAGGCCGCCACGAGCGTGGCCGCGCCGAAGAACGCGACCATGCCGGCTCCGCCGAAGAGACCGGCGCCGAATCCGGCGCGTTTCCCCTTCTCGGTCAGCTCGAACCGGGCCAGCCGCACCTCGTCTCTGACGAGCCTGGAGACCTGCTCTGACAGATCGTTGACGAGCTTGTGTGTGTCGTTCACGTGGTCGCCTCCCTCTGCTGAGGAAGGCGACTACCCAGCCAGAACGCCTTCTATCACGCGGACGGCGCGACGGCGCGGGCCGTCACCTCCTGGCGGCGCGAACCAGGAAGTCGAGCACCGACAAGATCGGCGACTTGGGCGTCTCACACCAGTTGTCGGGCTTCTTCGGCTTGCTCCACGCGGACGGGAGCTCGCACGAAGGAGCCTGCGGCTTGGGCCGCTCACACCACGATCCGGGAGGATTCATACCTCAAGCCTACGACTCCTCCCTTCGCTCGCCGCGGTCCGCGGCCACTCTCTCGCTGGGTCAACGGACGGTCACGCGGTGTAGTGTTCTCGATGACACGGACGAAGGGGTGACGGCCATGGCCACCGGCATCACGGGCAGGAAAACCCGCCAGCACGACACCGTGCGGGGTCCCGAGCCGCAGCCGCCATCCGCCCGCACGTGGGGGCCGGGATGGGGGGCATCCGGCCCGACCGAGGACGAGCTCCGCCGCGAGCGGCTCTGGCAGGACCTCATCCAGGACGGCTGGAGAGCTGAGATCGTGGGCGGAAGGATCATAGTGAGCCCTTGGACCGAGAGGCGCCACGCGCAACTCGTGCACCGTATCCAGGTGCAGCTTTTCAACATCGTGGTGGAGAACGGCTGGGAGTTCTACCAGACGTGGTCCGTTCACATCCCCCCTGCGCGTGGTGACCGTCGGCTGCCCGATCTGCTCGTGGCCCCACCGGACAGCCCCGAGTTCGACGACCATCAGGCCTACGGATATGGCACCCTGCTCGCGGTCGAGATCACCTCCTCGGACAACCGTGTCGACGACCTGGAGGTGAAACCTGCCGAGTATGCCAGGGCGGGCATTCCTATCGTGCTGATCGTCGACGAGTTCACCGAGCCCAAGGCCATCACGTTGCTCTGGGATCCTCATGACGGCGAATACCGCTCCATGACGAAAGTGAGCGAAGGAGTGCCGGTGGAGCTGCCGGAGCCGTTCGGGATCAAGCTGGAGACAGACCTGATCTTCCGCTGAGCCGGTAGCCTGCCGTGGTGTCAGTGCTACACGCGGTCTGGGCGGGAGACGGTCTCGCATTCTGGGCGGAGATTCCCGATTCCGCTCCATCCCTTGCCCCTCCTGCCTCCCCGGCGACCAGACCCGGGACCGCGCGCCTTCACCCCTTCGCCGCACCGGCCCACACTCTCGCCGACGCCCTCGCCCACACCGGTCTCGAAGCCGAGGGCTCTGAACGGGTGCTGGAGCTGTTGCTGCCCGGGTCGGTCAGGGAGCCGGTGCCGTCACCCGAGACGGGGCGGCTGTCCGAGGTGGTCAGGCCGCGTCTGCGGTTGTGGCGGGTGCCCGCCGTCGTGCCGGCCACCGGCGACGCCCTGCGCGTCCTCGCGCAGCCCCCGCCCACCGCCACCGTCCGCCACTGGGCGGCCGTCGCCGCCTTCGCCCACGATCTGCTGCGACGCGGACGCGTCATCCCCCAGTTGGTCACCGCCCCGGCGTCTGCCCCCACCGCCCGGGCCGGCGGCCCACGCGCCCGGCGGGACCGGCCGGAGGCGGGCGCGCGGGCGGTGTGGCGGCCGGTGGTGACCGGTGCCGACGCCGCCTACGCGAGGGAGCTGGCCGAGGCGATGCCGCCCGCCTGCCGCACCGCCGCGACCGAGCGCCCGTCCGGCGCGGTGCTCACCGAGGCGCTCGACGTGTTCACCGACGCGTTGATGAGGCAGGCTCTGCACGAGCCGCTGGTGAGCGGGCCGAAGACGCTCGAAGAGCGCTGGCTCGCGGCGCTGACCGGCCCCGACCCCTCCTGCCCTGACGATCCTCGGCTGCGGGCGGAGCTGGAGGCGTGGCGCGAAGCGGTCACCAGGGCCGAGGGCGCCACCCGCGTCTGCTTCCGTCTCGTGGAACCCCCCGTCCCCGACACACCTGCCGGGGAGAGCGAGCACACCCCGGCCGTCGAACCTGCCGAAGCCGGTGAGACCGCCAGGGTCGCCGAGCCTGCCGGGGGCGGTGAGTGGCGGGTGGAGCTGGCTCTGCAGGCGGCCGACGACCCGAGCCTGTACGTGCCGGCGCGCACGGTGTGGAGGGGCGAACGGGTCACGGGCCTGCCCGGCCGGCCCGAGCGGGAGCTGCTGGCCGGGCTGGGCCGCGCCGCGCGGCTGTATCCCGAGCTCGACCGGGCGTTGCGCGTGGCCGAGCCGGACGAGCTGCGGCTCGACACGGCGGGCGCGTTCGCGTTCCTGAGGCAGGCGGCGCCGCTGCTGCAGGCGGCGGGGTTCGGGGTGCAGCTGCCGCGCTGGGCGGGCCGCAGCAGGCTGGGCCTGAAGCTGACCACCCGCGCCAGGTCGCAGGCGGCGGCGAGCCAGGGGTTCGGGCTGCGCGAGCTGGTCGACTTCCGGATCGACCTCGCGGTGGGCGACGAGACGATCAGCGAGGAGGAGCTGACCGAGCTGGCCAGGCTCAAGGTGCCGCTGGTCCGGGTCCGCGGGCAGTGGGTGGAGCTCGACGACCGCGGGCTCGACGCGGCGCTGAAGGCCGTGGAGCGCGAGCGGACGGGCGAGTTGCCCGTCGCCGACCTGCTGCGGCAGGTCGTGCAGGGCGACGACGAGCTGCCGCTGGTGGCGGTCGACGCCGACGGGGTGCTCGGCGACCTGCTGTCCGGCCAGGCCGAGCAGCGGTTGCGTCCGCTGGCCACGCCCCATGGCCTCGACGCCGTGCTCAGGCCCTACCAGGAGCGGGGGCTGGCCTGGCTGAGCTTCCTGTCGGAGCTGGGCCTGGGCGGGGTGCTGGCCGACGACATGGGCCTGGGCAAGACGGTCACCACGCTGGCGCTGCTGGTGCACGAGGCGGCTGAGACGCCGACGCTGCTGGTGTGCCCGATGTCGCTGGTGGGCAACTGGCAGCGTGAGGCGGCCAGGTTCGCGCCGGGGTTGCGCGTCTACGTCCACCACGGCGGCGGGCGCGACACGGCGGAGATCGCGGGCGCCGACCTGGTGATCACCACCTACGGCACGGCGCAGCGCGACCTGGAGGCACTGCGGCAGGTCGAGTGGCGCCGGGTGGTGTGCGACGAGGCCCAGGCGATCAAGAACAGCGGCACCCTGCAGGCGCGGGCGGTGCGCGCCATTCCGGCCCCGACCCGGCTGGCGCTGACCGGCACACCGGTCGAGAACCACCTTGCCGAGCTCTGGTCGATCATGGAGTTCGCCAACCCGGGGCTGCTGGGCTCGCGGCAGAGGTTCAGGAGCCGCTTCCAGGAGCCGATCGAGGCGCGCCAGGACGAGCAGGCGGCGCGGGCGCTCAAGCGGGCGACCGGCCCGTTCGTACTCCGGCGGGTCAAAACCGACAAGTCCATCATCTCCGACCTGCCAGAGAAGCTGGAGGTCAAGGAGTGGTGCCCGCTCACCCCCGAGCAGGCCACGCTCTACCAGGCGGTCGTCGAGGACATGCTGGCCAGGATCGACGGCAGCGAGGGCATCGAGCGGCGCGGCCAGGTGCTGGCGGCCATGGCCAGACTCAAGCAGGTCTGCAACCACCCCGCCCACCTGCTCAAGGACGGCTCCCGGCTGGCCGGCCGGTCGGGCAAGCTGGCCCGGCTGGAGCAGCTGGCCGAGGAGGTCCTGGCCGAGGGCGAGAAGGCGCTGGTGTTCACGCAGTACGCGGAGTTCGGCACGATGCTCCAGCCCTACCTGGCGCAGCGGCTCGACCGGCCGGTGCTCTGGCTGCACGGCGGGCTGCCGAAGAAGACGCGTGACCGGCTGGTCGAGCGGTTCCAGCGGGACGAGGAGCCGACGCTGTTCCTGCTGTCGCTCAAGGCGGCGGGCGTGGGCCTCAACCTGACGGCCGCCAACCATGTGATCCACGTCGACCGCTGGTGGAACCCCGCCGTCGAGGACCAGGCGACCGACCGCGCCTTCCGCATCGGGCAGCGGAAGAACGTACAGGTCCGCAAGCTGATCTGCGCGGGCACGCTGGAGGAGCGCGTCGACGAGATGATCGAACGCAAGAAGGCGCTCGCCGAACGCGTGGTCGGCACCGGCGAGGACTGGCTGACCGACCTGTCCACCGAGGAGCTGCGCGACGTGTTCCGGCTGACGGCCGAGGGGGTGGCCTGAGCATGCCGATCGGCAGGGACGGCTGGTTCGAGGCGACCAGGGCGATCAGTGTCGAGGGCGGGATCCGGGCCCGCACGCAACGCGGCTCGATCGGCTCCACCTGGTGGTCGAGACGGTTCATCGACATCCTGGAGCGGGTCTGCGACAAGGGCCGCCTGACGCGCGGGCGCGCCTACGCGCGCAAGGGGCAGGTCCTGTCCATCGACCTGTCCCCCGGCCTGGTCCGCGCGTCCGTCCAGGGCTCGCGGCCCAAGCCCTACCGGGTCACGATCAGGATCGAGGCGTACGACGAGGAGCGGTGGGCGTCGATCGAGGAGGCGATCGCGGCGCAGGCGGTGCATCGGGCCAAACTGCTGGCCGGCGAGATGCCGACGGAGATCGAGGAGGTGTTCGCCGCGCTGGGCGTCGACCTGTTCCCGCGCGACCTCGACATGGACTGCTCGTGCCCCGACTGGGGTTTCCCGTGCAAGCACCTGTCGGCGGTGCTGTATCTGCTGGCGGAGTCGTTCGACGACGATCCGTTCCTGGTGCTGGCCTGGCGCGGCCGGGGCCGGGAGGAGCTGCTGGGGTCGCTGGCCGACGAGCCCGCGGCGGCCGGCCTGTCACAGGTGGAGGACGTGCCGTTCGCCGACCGGCTGGCCGACTTCTACGCGCCGGGCGCGACGGCGCACCGGCCGGAGCGCCGCCCGTCGGCGGCGGCACCCGATCTGCTGCTGCGCGTCTTCCCGCCGCCCGGCGACCTGGCCCCGGCGCTGACCCCCGCCTACCTGCGCCTGGGTGATGCCTGGCAGGCCGGCGCAGCGCTGACCTGACGCGGGCTCACGGCCGCGTCCCGCGGGACGTCCTGGCGGCTCGGGCACACCCCGTCGTACGGGTCAGCTGTCCTCGAAGGAGGCGGGCACCATCACGCGGACGCCGTTGGGCACCACGCGCAGGCGGATCGGGGTGCGCAGGCGCACCTCGCCGTCGACGTCGGCGGCCATCGGCGGGTCGGTCTCCAGCAGCATCTCGCGGCCCGTGACGAACGGGCCGCCGGCCAGGCTGCGCCAGCGGCCGGTCGTGGCGCGGGCCAGGGTCTCGACGAGCAGCCGCAGCTTCTTGCCCGAGCCGAGCTGGTAGGCGACGAGCAGGCCGTTGTCGATGCTGATGTCCTTGGCCACCTGCCAGCCGCCGTGGAAGCGGCCGTTGGCGATGTTGAGCTGGTGGGTGAGGAGCTCGTGGCGCTCGCCGTCGACCGTGATGTAGGCGCGGAACGGCGTGTGGCCCGGCAGGATCGTGAGCGCGGTGAGCGGGTAGGCGGGGCGGCCGATGACGCGCTTGAGCCAGGGCTTGACCTTGCCCGCCACCTCGACCGAGACGCCGAAGCTGGCCAGGTTGGCGAACGGCCGGTCGTCGGCCATGCCGAGGTCGATGTCGGCGACCTTGCCGGTGGTGAACACCCGGATCGCGCCGGCCAGGTCGAGCGGCAGGCCGAGGCTACGGGCGAAGTTGTTGGTGGTGCCGAGCGGCAGCACGCCGAGGGCGACGTCGCGGTGGGCGACGTGGCGGACGGCCGAGGAGAGGGTGCCGTCGCCGCCGCCCACGACCAGCAGGTCGGGGCCGGTGGCGAGGGCGGTGTCGAGCAGGTCGCGCAGCCGCTTGGGGTTGTAGACGCCGATCTCGGCCAGCGGCTCGATGCCGAGCGCGTGAATCTGGTCGATCACCTCAAAGTAGTGGCGCCGGCCCCGCCGGGAGCGAGTGTTGACCACCACCGCCACCCGGCGTTCCGTGCGGATCGCCTCGGTGTGCTCGGCCTTGGTGCGCAGTTCGCTCATGGTCATCAATCGTAGGCGTAGCGGCCGGTGCCTGAGGTCGCCTCAGGGCCGCCGGGAGGGGGTCCCGGCGGCCCCGGAGGGTCACTTCTTGGGCGGCGTCACCTGGATGACCGCGGCCAGGTTGCCCGGCAGCGGCGAGACCAGCTGGAACTGCACGCCCAGGGCCTTGCCCTCGTCGCCGGGGTTGCCGGTGCCGAGGATGTGCCCGTCGCCGAGGTCCGTGCCGTACAGCTCGGTGGCGGGGGTGCCGTCGAGGTTCACGACGCGGGTGGTGTACATCTGGTCGTCCTTGGACGGGACCACGACGGAGGCGTCGAAGTCACGGTAGAAGAGCGACCCGTTCTGCACCTCGAGACCCGGATACCAGGTCTTGGCGTCGGTGAACTGCGAGACGCCCTTGAGCGCCTTGATCTCGGTGCAGTACTCGCTGAACGGCTCGTCGGGCGCCTCCAGGCACTCCTTGAGCGGGTAGGTCTTGCCGAAGGAGAACGCCGCGTTGGACGTCTGTGTACGCCCTTCCATGTTCTTGTTCCTGGACGGGTCCTTCGTGGCCGCGGCGCCGTCCCGGCGTAGCGGCTCGAAGTGGGAGTCGACCAGGAGCAGGGTGCCCTTGCTGCCGATGCTCGGCGGCAGGTTGAGGTTGGGGACGATCACGTTGTTGGTGTAGGTCGAGTCGCGGTACCAGACCAGCAGGCCGGGGGCGTTGTACTTGACCTTCTCCACCTTCCAGGCGCCGTCACGCGAGTACGTGGTGTCGTAGGCGTACTGCAGGCCCTTGTCGAACCCGTCGAAGTTGCGCCACTCGGCGAGGTAGAAGCGGGAGATCTCACGCGAGCCGTTGTTGATCGTCCAGCCCTGGCCGCTGGTGTTGGTGAACGTGCCGCCGGAGGCGTGCCAGCCGTTCGCGCCGCCCTCGACGTCGTCGCTCCACACGGCGGTGCCGCCGTTGGTGAGCTGGAAGTCGTCGGCGTGCCAGCCGCGCGGGGTGAAGGCGGCGTCGGTGTTGTAGACGAGCCGCAGCTTGACCGTCTGCCCGGCGAACGGGGTCAGGTTGACGTAGTCGTGCCTCCAGCCCGGGGTGTCACCGGTGAGGCCGTACTTCTTGTCGCCGAACGTCTTGAGGTTCTTGTTCGGGTCCGGGTAGTCGTCCGGGGTGGTGACCTCGGTGCCGGCCTCGTCGAAGACCTTCTGCTGGGCCCAGGTCTGACCGTTGTCGGTGGACACCTCGACGAAGCCGAAGTCCCAGTCGGACTCGATCTCGTAGTTGTTCCACATCCAGAACCGGACGTCGGTGCCGGCGGGCACCTGCACGTCGCGGACCAGGGAGACGTTGGCCCACTCCTGGTCCATGCCGGACCACCAGGCGTTGGCGCCGCTGTGCGGGTCGATCATCTTCAGCGGCTCGGACGCCAGGTTGACCCGGACGCCGTCCTGGGTGAGCTTGGGCGTGCGCGAGGACTGGCCGACGGTGACGAGGCCCTTGCGGTCACCCGGGTCGAAGACCTTGGGGTTGGCCCAGCCGAGCACCCACTTGTCCCACAGGCCCATGTGGGTGGGCATCGACTGGAAGATCGGCCCGGAGTGCGAGCCGCTCGACATCAGGTCCCAGAAGTCCACGGCGGAGCTGCCGGAGCCGGAGGTGTCGTACAGGTCGGGCAGGCCGAGGTCGTGGCCGTACTCGTGGGCGAAGACGCCGACGCCGGAGTCCTCGGGCTGCACGATGTAGTTGGAGATCTTCTTGTCGGTGCCGGGCACCTGGTAGCCGCCGGCGACCGCGCTGGAGTGCGCCCAGATGGCGTAGGTGCCCTCCGCGCCGCCGTCGGCGGACTTGTCCTTGCCGGCGTGCACGAGCACGAGGTGGTCGATGACGCCGTCGGGCTCGGCGAAGTTGCCGTCGCCGTCGGCGTCGGAGACGTCCTCGAGGTCGTAGTCGGCCCAGGGGAAGTCGGGCTGGGTCTGGGCGAGCACGTTGACCGCGTCGATGGCCAGTTGCCCGGCGCCGAGCGGGTTGTCGGGGTGGCCGGACATGTCCTGGGGATTGCCGCCGCAGGCGGCGGCGCCGTACCACGCCTCGGAGTGCGGGGCCTTGATCCAGCCGACGGCCGAGCCGGTGACGGAGTAGGCGCCCTTGGACATCTCCTCGTACATCTTCTTCAGCGTGAAGCCGGAGATGTCGATGCCGGGTCTGCCGTCGCGCGGGTCCTTCAGGTCGGGACGCACGCGCTCGGTGATGCCCTGGTCGGTGTAAAGCATCTTGTTGAAGTGGGCGGTGCTGAAGTCCTTGACCCAGAAGGAGTTGTTGTCCTTGTTCGGCAGCGTGGCCGGGTCGGGGATCGTGTTGTGCAGCGGCCCGTTCATCCGGGTGCCGGGCGGCTCGACGAGGCAGTCGTCCGGCGGGCTGTCGACGGTGCGCAGCCGGTTGAAGCCGGAGAAGTCGTCGTTGGCGTTCTCGTTGAACTCGACCAGCACGGTCAGGAGCTTGGCGGTCTTGGCCTGCTTGGCGTTCTTGAAGATGAACTCAGCGGGGTTGCGGCCGGTCTTGATGGCCTGGTTCTCGCGATTCGCCAGGACCCTGGCGGTGACCGGGTTGCCGCTGGCGAACTTGCGGTCGATCTTCTGAGCCGGAGTGAGAGAGCGGGCGTTCTTGCCGGGAAGGCGCGGATCGCCGGGATCCGGTTCGACCCTCGGGGGCGCGTAGTTGATGTAGTAGTCGGACGCGCTCGGCTCGTACGTCGCGACGGAGGCCTGAGCCGCCGGAGGGGCGGTGAGTGCGGCTCCGAGGAGGGCGGCCGCCGGGAGTGTGGCTAACAGGCGCTTTTTTCTATGCACCGGGAACCCTCTCTGCCCGGCATCGCCGGGCGCATGGCCATGAGGTATTGCCATGCGGGACGGTAGAGGGTGAGTAAAGCCACCGTAAAGAGGAAAGCTGAAATGTAATGATTTCAGGACATTTCACAACAGCACAACGGCGGCGGTCACCCCGCCCGCGACGGCCGCGCCGTAGCAGAGCACCGCGATCACCAGGTCGAAGCGGGCGATGCCCAGCAACTCCTCACTGGTGAACCTGATCCGGTGCGCGGCGTGAAACAGGCAGAGCACCACGACGACCACCAGCGCGAGCCGTACCAGCAGGTGGTCCAGGAGCGCGGTCAGATGGCCGGCGGACGGCCAGTCGACCACCCCCAGCGGCATCAGCACCCCGAACAGCAGCACCAGCACGGGCAGCGCCAGCGCCGCCACCACCCCGCCGCCGCTGAACAGCAGCCACAGGTACGGCTCCAGGGTCCGCTTCACGACGACCTCAGCACGAAGTAGGCGATCAGCCCGGAGATCACCAGCCAGGCCGAGTGGTTGCCGCCCTGGATCACCCAGTCGGGCACCCGCCAGCCGTCCAGCCTGACCACGGTGGCCTTGGGCGCCAGGTTGAGGAACGTGACGGCGTGGAAGGCGGTCGCGGCCAGCGCCACCACGTTCAGGGCGATCATCCAGGGCCGGGCGGCCAGCGCGGCGAACTCCCGCGTGGTCCCGCTCAGCACGGCGTCGGCGAGCAGCAGCAGGAAGACCACCGACCAGGCCACGAACACGCTGGTCAGCTCACGCAGCACGAACACCGTGGCGGAGCGGGTCCGGGTGAACCACAGCCTGTCCCGGGGCGGCCGGTACGGCGCCCGGACCGTCATCGCCTGCTCCAGGGCAGCACCGAGCGCAGCGCGGCGGTCAGCTTGTAGCGCTGGATGGCCTCGGCCGGATCCACGTGCTTGGGGCACACCCGCGTGCAGTCCCCCACGAACACGCACCCCCACACCGCCTCGTCCAGGTTGAGCACGTCGAACCGGTCACCCATGTCGCGCGAGTCGAGGTTGTAGCGCTGGGCCAGCGCGATGGCCGCCGGGCCGAGGAAGTCGGGGTCCAGCACGTAGACGGGGCAGGCCGAGTAGCACAGCATGCAGTTGACGCACATGCTGTACTGCTTGTAGGCGTCGAGCTGCTCGGGCGTCTGCGCGTACTCCGCGGTCAGCGGCGGCTCCTCGCCCTCCCTGATCAGCCAGGGGCGCACCGACGAGAGCTTGTCCAGGAAGTCGTCGATGTCCACGACCAGGTCCCTGATCACCGGGAAGCCCTTCAGCGGCTCGATCCTGATGGGGCCGTCGCCGTACTCGGCGAGGAACGACCCGCAGGTCAGCCGGGGCTCGCCGTTGACGTTCATGCCGCACGAGCCGCAGATGCCCATCCGGCACGACCAGCGGAAGGACAGGCTGCCGTCGAGCCGGTCCTTGACGTAGGCGAGCCCGTCGAGCACCGCCCAGTCGTCCATCAGCGGCACGTCGTAGCCCTGGAAGACCGGCTCGCTGTCCTGTTCCGGACGGTAGCGGGCGACCTCCAGCCTGATCGTGGCCGGTTGCTCGGCGTCAGTCACGGCCGTAGACCCTTTCGCCTGGAGGCCAGCGGGTGATCGTCACGGGTAGCAGGCCGACCGACGGCGTGCCGTCGGGCGCGCGGTGCACCAGCGAGTGCGCCAGGTAGGTCTCGTCGTCCCTGGCCGGGAAGTCGGTGCGCTGGTGGGCGCCGCGCGACTCCTGCCTGCCCAGCGCGCAGGCCACGACGGTCCGCGCGACGTCGAGCATGGCGCACAGCTCCTGCAGGTTGATCAGCTCGGTGTTGAACGTCGCGCTGGTGTCCTCGAGACGGGCCTCCTGCGCCCGCTCACGCAGGTCGGCCAGCGTGTCCACGGCCTTGGTGAGCTCGTCGCCGGTGCGGTAGATCCCGGCCGCGCCTTCGAGCGCGTGCTGCATCCGCTCGCGCAGGTCGGCGATCCGCTCTCCCGTGCGCGACCCCTCACGCGTCCGCGCCAGCCGCCGCGCCTCGTCGTCTCCCTGGCTCCGTACGGCGGGCGGCTCGCTCTCCCGGTGGGCACGGGCGAACTCCGCGGCGGCGACGCCGGCCCGGCGGCCGAAGACCAGGATCTCCGGGAGCGAGTTGGAGCCGAGCCGGTTGGCGCCGTTGATGCTCACGCAGGCCGTCTCGCCGGCGGCGAACAGCCCGGCGATCGTGGTCGCGCCGTCGAGGTCGGTGTGGACCCCGCCCATCATGTAGTGCACGACCGGGCGGACCGGGATGAGGTCGGTGGCCGGGTCGAGGTTCTGGTAGCTGCGGCACAGCTCGCGGACGAACGGGATGCGGGCGTCGATCTTCGACTCCCCCAGGTGCCGCAGGTCGAGGTAGACGACCGGCCCGTACGGGGTGTCGACCGTGCGGCCCTTCCGCTGCTCGTGGACGAACGCCTGGGACAGGCGGTCGCGCGGGCCGAGCTCCATGGCGCGCAGCCGGGGAGTGGGGGTCGGGCGGCCGAGGTCGTAGTCCTGCAGATAGCGGTAGCCGTCCTTGTTGATCAGCCAGCCGCCCTCGGCGCGGGCCGCCTCGGTGATGAGGATGCCGGTGAACGGCAGGCCGGTCGGGTGGTACTGGACGAACTCCATGTCCTTGAGCGGGGCTCCCGCCCGGTAGGCGAGGGCCATGCCGTCGCCGGTCTTGATCGCGGCGTTGGTGGTGAACGGGAAGACCCGGCCGCCGCCGCCGGTGGCCAGGATGACGGTCCGGGCGGCGATGGTCTCGACGCGGCCGGTCCTGATGTCGAGGGCCACGACGCCGTGGACGCGGCCGTCGTCGACGACGAGGGTGGTGACGTACCACTCGTCGTACCTGATGATGTCCTGATATTTCAGGGTTGTTTGGAACAGGGTGTGCAGCAGGTGGAACCCGGTCTTGTCGGCGGCGTACCAGGTGCGCATCCGCTTCATGCCCCCGAACGGGCGGACCGCGACCCGGCCGTCGGCCTCCCGGCTCCACGGGCAGCCCCAGTGCTCCAGCTGGATCAGCTCCCGGGGCGCCTCGGCCACGAACGCCTCGACCGCGTCCTGGTCGCACAGCCAGTCGCCGCCCGAGATCGTGTCGTAGCAGTGCTCGTCGAGCGTGTCTCCCACGCCGATCACGGCCGCCGCGCCGCCCTCGGCAGAGACCGTGTGGCTGCGCATCGGGTAGACCTTCGACACGACCGCCACCTTCAGCGCCGGGTCCGTCTCGGCGACCGCGAGGGCCGCGCGCAGACCCGCTCCACCCCCTCCGACGATGAGCACATCGATCATCTGCGTTCACTTCCCGCGGTCGGGTTCGCTCTGGTCTCGTACGCGCCTGCCGTCGTGGCGGACGACGGACAGGTGGATGCTGCCGTCGTGGTACTCGTGCCGGATCCGGCGACAGCCGCAGTCGAAGAACTGGTCGCGGATCACCAGGCCGTAGCCGTCGTCGTCGAACAGGCGTTCACCGCCGGACCTCTTCCCGCAGGGGGCCGTCTCGGGGGCGAAGGGGGTCTTCGTGCCTGTCATCGCCGATCTCCTTAGATGGCGGACTTTGGCGAAAATTTGGCGAAACGTCACCTCCACACAAGCACCGTGACCTTCGCCGGGAAAGGGTCAGCCGAGCGTTTCCTTCGGCTCCTTCGGCGCGTGCGGGTAGTGCAGGTCGAAGGCGGGCCGTTCGGAACGGATGGGCGGCATCGAGGTGAAGTTGTGCCGGGGCGGCGGGCAGGACGTGGCCCACTCCAGGGAGTTGCAGTAGCCCCACGGGTCGTCGAGCGTGACCTTGGGCGCGTGGCGGGCCGTCTTCCAGACGTTGTAGAGGAACGGCAGCGTCGAGGCGCCGAGCAGGAACGCGCCCACCGACGAGATCTCGTTGAGCGCGGTGAACCCGTCACCCGGGCTGTAGTCGGCGTAGCGGCGCGGCATGCCGATCGCGCCCAGCCAGTGCTGCACCAGGAACGTGGTGTGGAAGCCGACGAACAGCGTCCAGAAGTGCACCTTGCCGAGCCGGTCGTCGAGCATCTTGCCGGTCATCTTGGGCCACCAGAAGTAGAACCCGGCGAACATCGCGAACACCACGGTGCCGAAGACGACGTAGTGGAAGTGGGCGACGACGAAGTAGGTGTCGCTGATGTGGAAGTCGAGCGGCGGCGAGGCCAGGATCACCCCGGTGAGCCCGCCGAGCAGGAACGTCACCAGGAAGCCGATGGAGAAGAGCATGGGGGTCTCGAAGCTGAGATGGCCCCGCCACATGGTGCCGATCCAGTTGAAGAACTTCACGCCCGTGGGCACCGCGATGAGGAAGGTCATGAAGGAGAAGAACGGCAGCAGCACCTGCCCGGTGGGGAACATGTGGTGCGCCCACACCGTCATCGACAGCCCGGCGATGGCGATGGTCGCCCCCACCAGTCCCATGTACCCGAAGATCGGCTTGCGGCTGAAGACCGGGATGACCTCGGTGATGATGCCGAAGAACGGCAGCGCGATGATGTAGACCTCGGGATGGCCGAAGAACCAGAACAGGTGCTGCCAGAGCAGCGGCCCGCCGTTCTCCGCCAGGAAGACCTGGGTGCCGAGCTTGCGGTCCGACTCGAGCACCAGCAGCGCGGCGGCCAGCACCGGGAAGGCCATCAGCACGAGCATGCTGGTCAGCAGCGTGTTCCAGGTGAACAGCGGTAACCGGAACATCGTCATGCCGGGCGCGCGCATCCCGATGATCGTGGTGACGAAGTTGACCGACCCGAGGATCGTGCCGAGACCCGACAGCGCCAGCCCCATGATCCACAGATCGCCCCCGATGCCGGGCGAGTAGGTGGCCGAGGCGAGCGGCGTGTAGGCGAACCAGCCGAAGTCGGCCGCCCCGCCCGGCGCGGCGAACCCGCCCAGCGCGATCAGCCCGCCGAACAGGAACAGCCAGTACGCGACCGCGTTCAGCCGGGGGAAGGCGACGTCGGGAGCGCCGATCTGCAGCGGCATCACCACGTTGGCGAACCCGGCGAACAACGGGGTCGCGAACAGCAGCAGCATGATCGTGCCGTGCATGGTGAACAGCTGGTTGTACTGCTGCTGGTCGACCAGCTGCATGCCCGGCTGGGCCAGCTCGCCCCTGATCACCATCGCCATGACGCCGGCCACCAGGAAGAACACGAACGACGTGATCAAGTACAGGTAACCGATGACCTTGTGGTCGGTCGTCGACAGCCAGGAGGCGATCACGGTCCCGGTGCGACGCCGTCTGACCTGCTCGATCGAGGTCTCGCGAACAGTGGTCACGGCTTGCTCCCTCCGACTGGAGTGGTGGCCTGCCCCGATTCCCATCCATTTCACGCCAACGATCGCCGCTCGGGAAGCGGTTCGGCGACATTGCCCGTGCCGCGACGCGCCCGACGCGCCGATCTGGGCCATCCACATCGCGAAACCGGTTCCAGGTCCGGTGTCCGCGTCTTCTATCCTTCGTATCCGTACCGATCGGAGGAGAAAGATCTCGTGAACGCCCAGCGCGACTACGCCGACCTCGTCCAGCGTGGCCTCTCGCTCGACCTGACCCGCGGCAAGCCGTCCCCGCGCCAGCTCGATCTCTCCAACGACATGCTCCGGCTGCCGGCCTCCTACCGGGCGGCCGACGGGACCGACGGCCGCAACTACGGCAACCTGCAGGGCCTGGCCGAGCTGCGCGAGCTGTTCGCGCCGCTGCTCCAGGTGCCGGCCGCGCAGCTGGTCGTGGGCGGCAACGCGAGCCTGGCCATGATGCACGACACGGTCGTGCACGCCCTGCTCTCCACCGTCCCCGGCGCCGTCCGCCGCTGGGTGGAGGAGCCGGAGATCACGTTCCTCTGCCCGGTCCCCGGCTACGACCGGCACTTCACCATCTGCGAGCGGCTCGGCATCAGGATGGTGCCGGTGCCGATGGGCGCCGACGGCCCCGACATGGACGTGGTCGAGCGGCTCGTCGCCGCCGACGCGAGCGTCAAGGGCATCTGGTGCGTGCCCAAGTACAGCAACCCCTCCGGCATCGTCTACAGCGACGAGACCGTGCGCCGGCTGGCCGCCATGGAGACCGCCGCGCCCGACTTCCGGATCTTCTGGGACAACGCCTACGCGGTCCACCACCTCACCGACACGCCCGCCGAGCTCGCCGACCTGCTCGCGCTCTGCGCCGAGCACGGCCACGCCGACCGGGCGTTCGTCTACGGCTCCACGTCCAAGGTGACGCTGGCGGGCTCCGGCGTGGCCTTCTTCGGCTCCTCACCGGACAACGTCGCGTGGTTCCTGGCCAACACCGGCAAGCAGTCGATCGGGCCCGACAAGCTCAACCAACTGCGCCACGTGGAGTTCCTGCGCGACGCCGAGGGTGTGGCCGCGCACATGCGGCGGCACGCCGAGCTGATCTGGCCCAAGTTCGAGCTGGTCGACCGGGTCCTGGCCAAGGAGCTGGGCGGGCTCGCCACCTGGACCAGCCCGCGGGGCGGCTACTTCATCAGCCTGGAGGTGCCGCACGCCGGCGAGGTCGTGGCGAAGGCCAAGGCCGCGGGCATCGCGCTCACCCCGGCCGGCGCCACCCACCCCTACGGCACCGACCCCGCCGACAGCACGATCAGGATCGCGCCGACCTACCCCGACCTGGAGGAGCTTGAGCAGGCCATCGCCGGGCTCGCGGTGTGCGTGCGTCTCGTCGCGGAGGAGCGGGGCTGACGGCCGCCGCTCGCGCCGCCCTCCCGCCACACCGGGAGGGCGGTCAGACGCGGGTACGCCGGAAACCGAAGATGTACTCCCTGGTCTCGCTCGGGTGGAACGACACGTCCACGCCCGGCTCGAAGGCGACGTTGTCGCGGCGGCAGTAGTAGAGGCGCTGCCACACGCCGAACGCCTGCTCCCTGGCCGGGGCCTCGGCCAGGTCCCGCTTGCGCGCGCCGTACGAACCGACCACCTGCAGCACGCCGAACAGCCAGAACACCCCGGTCAGGCAGAACGGCGCGAGCAGCACCTCGCCCCAGCCGGTGTCCTTGCCCATCGCGATCACCAGCGAGACCACCAGGTGGACCAGGGCGGCGATGATGAGCAGCACCCAGCCCTGGTTGCGGACCCACGGCGTGTAGTGACGGCTCGGGAACGACAGCCACACCGCGAGCTGCGTGCGGCTCATCAGCCGCTTGGAGGCGCCCAGTGACGCCGCCGTGGGCAGGTCGGCGATGTCGCGCTCGCCGGGCAGCCGGACGCGCCCGATCCGGTACGTGGTGCCCTCGGCCACGGTCCCCGGCACGGAAGCGACCTGGTCAGCATGGGCGCACATCGGGCACATCACTTTCACCCGGGCAGTCTGGCCTTAAGCACCGGTCCACGCAAACCATAGGCTTCTATCTGTGAGACCGATGGAAATCCTGGCGAACGCCCTGCCCGCCGGCCGCGTCCTGACCGACCCCGACGTGACCGGCTCCTACGCTCGTGACCGCACGTTCGTCGAGCCCGGCAAGCCCCTGGGCGTGGTGCTCGCCACCTCCCGTGACGACGTGGTCACCACGCTCCGGTGGGCCACGGAGCACCGGGTGCCCGTGGTGCCGCGCGGCGCGGGCACCGGCCTGGCCGGGGCCGCCACGGCGACGGACGGCGCGATCGTCCTGTCGCTGGCCAGGATGACCGCGATCAGGGAGCTCTCCCCCGCCGACGAGATCGCCGTGGTCGAGCCCGGCGTGATCACCGCCGACCTCGACCGGGCGGCCAGGGAGCACGGGCTCATGTACGCGCCGGATCCGTCGTCGTACGAGATCTCCACGATCGGCGGCAACCTGGCGACCAACGCGGGCGGGCTGCGCTGCGTGAAGTACGGCGTGACCCGGGACTCGGCGCTCGGCCTGGAGGTCGTGCTGGCCGACGGGCGGATCCTGGACACCGGCCGGCGCACCATGAAGGGCGTCACGGGCTACGACCTGACCGGGCTGTTCGTCGGCTCCGAGGGCACGCTCGGCGTGATCACCGCGGCCACGGTACGGCTGCGCCCGGCGCCGGCCGCGCCGCCCGCGACGTTCGCCGCGGAGTTCGGCTCGCTCCGCGACGCGGGCGCGGCGGTTTCGGCGATCATGGCGGCCGGCTGCCAGCCGTCGCTGATGGAGTTGCTCGACCGCGCCACGCTGGAGGCGATCGACGACTGGCGCAACATCGGCCTGGAGCCCGGCACGAACGCCATGCTGATCGGCCAGTCCGACGCGTCCGACTCCGAGGTCGCGGTGCGGCGGATGGAGGAGCTCTGCATGGACAACGGCGCGTCGTTCGTCGCCGTCTCCTCCAGCCCGCAGGAGACCGAGGAGCTGATCGGCCTGCGCAGGATGGCCTACCAGGCCAAGGAGCGGCTGGGCGCGTGCCTGGTGGAGGACGTGTGCGTGCCCCGTTCGGTGCTGCCGGACATGATCACCGCGATCGAGGCGGCCGCGGCACGGCACGGCGTGCGGATCTGCACCGTCGCGCACGCCGGCGACGGCAACCTGCACCCGGTCTTCATCTTCGAGCACGGCACGGCCGAGCCGCCTGCCGAGGTCTGGGCGGCGGCCGACGAGGTCTTCACGCACGCTTTGAGGCTCGGCGGCACGCTGACCGGCGAGCACGGCGTCGGGCTGCTCAAGCAGCGGTGGCTGGCGCTGGAGTCCGGGCCGCTCACCCAGGAGGTGCAGCGGGGCATCAAGGCGGTGTTCGACCCGCTGGGGCTGCTCAATCCGGGCAAGGCCATCTGACCCGGTCCTATCTGGGACTGTTTCCGTTTCGAAACACTGACATCCGTCATCAAAACGTGAAAGATTTGGCACGGTCCGGCCACGCACCAATCGTCACGCTGGTAGCGTTTCGCCGCAGCTGTCGATTTGTCATGTGTGGTCTTGGGGGTCCGACGTGAATCAGTACCAGCCGTTGGCGTCGGACGACCCGCAACGGCTGGGGACGTACGATCTCCTCGCCCGGCTGGGCGAAGGCGGCCAGGGGGTCGTCTACCTCGGCAGGAGCGACTCCGGCGAGCAGGTCGCGGTCAAGCTGCTGCACCACGCCTCCGTGGCCGACCCCGAGGCCCGCAGCCGCTTCCTGCGCGAGGTCGCCGTCGCGCAACGGGTCGCCCGGTTCTGCACGGCCCCCGTGCTCAACGCCGACCTGGAGGGCAGCCGGCCGTACATCGTCAGCGAGTACGTCCCCGGCCCGTCGCTGCGCGAGCTGGTCATCAACGAGGGCCCTCGCCGTGGGGCCGCCCTCGAACGGCTGGCGATCAGCACCGCGACCGCGCTGGCCGCGATCCACCGGGCCGGCATCCTGCACCGCGACTTCAAGCCAGCGAACGTGCTCATGGGCCCCGAAGGCCCCGTCGTGATCGACTTCGGCATCGCCCGCGCCCTGGACTCGCCCGGCGCGACCGCCACCGGCATGGCCATGGGGACGCCGTCCTACCTGGCGCCCGAGCAGCTCAGCGGCGCCAGCGTGTCGGGGGCGGCCGACGTCTTCGCCTGGGGCGTCACCATGGTGTACGCCGCCACCGGCAGGCCGGCCTTCGGCGCCGACTCGATCCCGGTGGTGATGCACCGGATCCTGCACGAGCCGCCGCAGCTCGGCGGGATGGAGGGGGCGCTCGCCCAGGTCGTCGGGGCGGCCCTGTCCAAGGACCCCGCGCACCGGCCGTCGGCGGACGAGCTGATCATCCGCCTCACCGGCCAGCCCTTCCCCTCCGCCGTCCTCTCCGGCCCCCAGGCCCCTCCCGCGCAGCCCGGCCCTCAGCCGGTCGGCCCGGGTCCGCAGCCCGTTCCGGGGCAGCCAGGAGGCGCGCACGGCGCAGGTGGCCGGCCGGGGCCGCACGCCCACCCGGGTCAGCCGGTCCACCCTGGCCAGCCGTCCGCACCTGACGGCTCCCTGGCCGCGTGGATGCAATCCGGGGACAGACCTCAGCCTGGCCAGGCAGGCCCCTTCGGCCACCCCGTCGCCCCGAACGGCCCGGTCGGCCCGAACGGCCCGCTCGGCCCGGTCGGCCCCATGACCGCGGGCCCTTCCACGCCCAACGGCCCACACTCCGCCGGAGGCTGGCCGGGCATGGGCGGCCAGCAGCCCCCCTTCGGCCCCGCCTCGGGCGGCGAGCAGGCGCCGACGGCACAGCCACCCGGCCATGCCCCCGCATCGCGCCAAACGCCCAGACAGGCGCCGGCGGCGCAGCAGGCGGCCGGCCACACCCATGCGGCGCAGGGTCCGGGCCATGCCACCGTGGGTCAGCGAACAGCCGGGTACGGTCCTGGGGCCGGGCAGGCGGGCGCCACAGGACAGCCGACCCCTCCTAAGCAGAGGGACGGATCGGCCAAGCAGCGGCGAACGCTGACGTTCGCCCTGACGGGAGCAGCGGCGGCCGCCGTGCTGGTCGTGGTGGGAGCGGTCGTGGTGCAGGCCAACAGCCGGTCCAGCATCGTGCCCGTGGGCAACACCACGCAGGCCACGGCCGACGCCGGCGACGGCACGCCGGCCGACCCGCTGGGCGGCGAGCCGACCCCCGAGGTGCCGTCCGACACCCTCCCCACCCCGAGCCTCGACGAGCCCACGAAGACGAGGAAGACCAAGGCGCCGGCCACCGCCGCGCCCGAGCCGGTCATCGTGTACCCGACGGCCAAGCCCACCACCAGGAAGCCGAGCCCCACCCCGAAGGTCACGAAGACGAAGAAGCCCTCGGACATGGTCGACCCGGACGCCGAGCCCACGGACGCTCCGACTGTCGGCCCGACCGTGCAGCTGACGAAGTCCCGCAGATAGCCACCGCCCCGGCTGCCCGTGGTGCTCCCGCTCCTGGACGTCCGGCTGGAGCCGCCGCATCTGACAGGACGGCGGCTCTCGGGCGGTCGTGACCGGAGTAGGTTCGGAGCATGAGCACTGACGACCGGCGGCCTCCACTCTTCGAGGTCCTCCCGGAGCAGGACGAGCGGCCCGAGCCGATCATCATGCACGCTGCCGAGGGCACGCTGGAGGTGGCGGGCGATCTGACGGCCGAAGAGTTCGAGATCCTCAACGAGCTCAGGCGAGCTGCCCGAAGGCAAGGCTGAGGTTTGGCAACGGAAGGCCGATATCTGGCGATCCGTCTGTACCATGCTGCTTCGATTTACTAGCGCGAAGGGGGCGGCATGGGTGACGGCTACATCGCCGCTGACCGTGAGATCAGGCGGTCCGGGCTGGCCTCGGCGCAGGAGGCCGAGCGCGTCCGCGGTGTGCTGCGCGACGTGCGCGAGGCGTTCGTGGCGGCCGGGCGGCCGATGGGCGACGACCAATACGGCGCCGAGATGGAGAAGAGATTCCCGGTCATGCGCGACGGTGTGATCGATGCCTTCGCCGCCTACATCGACGAGCTCGAAGGGGTCGGCGGCGGGCTGCGCGTGACGGCCGCGAACTACCGGGCGGCTGAGCGGCCGGGGCCCTGACGACGGGTGTGGCTCGACTGGGACATACCTGACTGGGCGCGGCCGTGGGTCGGCTGGGTGGTCGGCATGGACTGGCCCCAGGGCGAGGAGTCCAAGCTGTTCGCGCTGGCCGACGCGCTGGCCCAGGCCGCCTACCGGGTCGCCGACGGCTCCGGCGTCAAGCCTCCTGACCAGGACTCCTGGGACGGTGAGGCGTTCAGAGCCTTCGTCACCAAGGCCTCGGCCAGGGTCGGCCAACGCCAGGCGAAGGTCCTGACCCGCCTGGCGGCCATGGCGACGGAGCTGAACAACCTCGGCGTGCAGGTCCAGTACACCAAGCGGATGATCACCATGTCGATCGGGCTGCTGATCTTCCAGCTGGCCACGCTGCTGCCCTTCCTCCTCAACCCCGCCACGGCGAGCACCGCCACCGCCACCGCGGGCCTGCGCGCCCGCTTCACCCGCGAAGCCATCGCCCAACTGGCCAAGCGACTACTGTTCAACATCGCCCTGTTCGGCGGACTCATGGGCGGAATGGACTATACGTACAATCCACCCAAGACCGGCGCGAGCAGATCGACTGGCAGCAGGTACGCACCTCAATCGGCACCGGCGCGCTCAACGGCATATTCCTGACCGGCGCCACCTGGCTGTCACCCCCACGCCGACTACTCGACCTCATGCTCGCCTCCGGCATAGCAGGCGGCCTCACCGACGCCACCACACAAGCCTTCGACGACCAACCCTTCGACCTGACACGACTCCTCAAAGGCTTCACCTCAGGAGCCATCGGCGCCGCCGACGCCCACTGGGCAAGCTGGAACCCACACTTCGGCAGGCCCAACACCGACACATCCACAGTCGGCACCCACGAACCATCCACCGACTCACCATCCACCACTCCGGCGGAAAACCGTCAGACCACCGCCTCCCAGGACCCCTCCCAGCGAGCCGACCCCGCAACACACACGGGACCGCCACCACGGCCAGCACCATACGGCGACGCGCCGTCACGGACCGCACAAGACGTCGAACCGTCGCCAGGCACCGATCCGCCCCCACGTCCGACAGCAGCCACAGACCCTCGCACCATGCTCGCCCAGCACGAACCACAACAGCACGCGAGCCCCGACGGCGCGCGACAGGCGCAGCAGCCCTCCACCCCGCGTCAGGACCTCGTACCTGGGCCCCGCTCCATCGACAGCCTCCTCAACTGGGGCCCGGAACGGCCCGCCAGCGATCAACCCGCGCCGCCGCACACGTCCCGAACGGTAGCGGCCTCATCTCCGCCGGAGAGCCCATCCCAGCACCTCGCCCCCCAGAGCCGGGAAGCCGGGATCATCGCGGACCTCAGGGACACCACTTCGCCCGGCGCCGATCGCCCCCTGATGGACCCCGCCCAGCGGCTGACCGAGAACCTCAGCGATGTCGCGACCCTGGGCAGGTACGGCGACACCACCGTTGTCATCTTCCGAGACGGGTCGCAGGCACTTGAGCTGACCGGCGAGGCAGCCACCCAAGCGATAGAGGCCGCGCTGACCCGGCGCGCCCTCGGCCTGGACGGCCCCGCCGTCCACCAGACCGCCGACGGCGTCGTCTACCAGGCCCACGGCAGCGACCAACTGCGCGCCGCCCTGACCAGCGGCATCCGCCAGACCGACCTGATGCCGCTCCTCCTGGCGGGGAAAGAAGTGGTGACGTTCAACGACGGCACGCGCGCCATTCGCCACGAGTTCACCACCGTCAAAGAGGCCGACAAGTTCGAGATGCGTGCCAACGCCGCGCACAGCATCAGGGATGGCGTTCCGGGCACCTACCGGGCCGGCCCCACCATTGTCTACGAGCACCGCATCGACCCACCGTACGTGGAGAACAAGGGCGCCGCGCCCGCCGCGCTCCGGCCGGAGCTGGACAGGCGAGCGCTGTACGTCGCACTCACCCGCAACGACGGCTTTCGGGACGGACCGCCCGTGTCGTCGGCGATCCGGCGGAACCCACTCCTGAAGCATGTCGCCTACGTCGGCAAGGCACTGCTCACCGAAGCCGACAGCACCGCGCTGCGCGCTCGATACGAGGCGTTGCGGCCAGAGTTCGAAAGACATGGCCTGACCGCCCACTACGACGAACACCTGAAACTGATCAGCCGCACCGACCCGAACGCGCCGCTCGACCTCGGCCCGCTACACGATTCCTCCCCTCTGACACCCGACTTCCGGGACATGCCCTGGCGACCACCAGACCACCACGCCCGCGCACTGCCACACCTGCTGGAGAGCTCCCATCTGCGCCAGGTCAACGAACTCCTCGCCGAACGCATCGACGACCCGGCGCTCGTCACCGCCGCCGAGTCCATCCTCGGCAGGGCGGACGCCGAGCTCGCCGCCCGGCTCACCACGGAGGGCCACGTCTCGGCGCGCGTGCCCGCCCACTGGCTGCCGCGCTACGTCCGGCCCGGCAGCGAGATCGCCTTCCACGGAATCTTGGAAGGCGTCAACGCACCTAACTTCCTGGGCGACATGCCCAACAGCGTGCGCCTGACCATCAGGGGCGAGTACATCGGAGTGACGGATCTTTCGGGCAAACCCGCCCACGCCGTCTTCCGAGCCGGGGTCCGGCTGAAGGTGGTGGCCCAGCTGGAGTCGTTCGGCGAGCGGCATCTGCTGGTCATGCAGGTGCCCGAGGGCCGCGACATTGACTCGATCGCGATCTCGGAACCGCGAAACAAACCCCGACTCTCCCGGCAGCTGCGCCACCACCTCTTCCAGGACGTCGAGCGGATCCCCGCAGGCGTATGGCTGCGCGACCTCAACAACGCGCACGACATGCAACTGGCCCCTCACGCCCGCGACAGAGTGCCCGTCAACGGCCTCTTCAACGTCGTGGGGCACGGCTCAGAGGACGGCAACTGGATCGGCGCACAACGCCTGGACGCCGACCAGACCGCCTCGCTGCTGTTGCACATGCCCTGGCTGTCGGAGCACGACGTCATCCTGCTCACTAACTGCCATGTTGGCGCGAACCGGCACGCGTTAGAGATCGCCCAGTGGACCGGGCACGTGGTGATCGCCAACGACTCCAAGACCTGGCTGTCGCTGGACGGCTACCTGTCGACGGCCGAGCCGGGGAAACTGGGCAGCAGCGGCCAGTTACGCATCTTCCTCCCGGACGACATAGTTCCCCCCAAGTGATCGACAAGGTCAAGGGACGGTTCCGGCGGTGAGGAGGGCTGACAGAGATGGCTTTCCCTGCTTGGAGCGGACGCGTACGATGGCTGACGTGATCGTCAAGTCTGAGGGGCTGACAGCTCGCGGGCGGCGGACCAGGGCCGCGCTGGTGCGGGCCGGGCGGGAGGCGTTCGACGAGCACGGGTACGAGGCCGCGCGCATCGACGACGTCTGCGCCCGGGCCGGGGTGTCGCACGGCACGTTCTACACCTACTTCGACTCCAAGGAGTCGCTGTTCGGTGAGGTCGCCGGGGCCGTGGTGGGCGAGATGTTCACCGCGAGCATCGTCGGCCCGGCCGCGCCCGGCGACCCCTACACCCGGATCGAGGCCGCCAACCGGCTCTACCTGCGCGCCTGGGCCGCCAACTCGCGGCTGGTCAGGATGCTGGAGCAGGCCGCGCTGACCGAGGACGGCTTCCGCGACCTGCTGCTGGAGCTGCGCGAGGTGTTCGTGCGCCGGGGCGCCGAGGGGCTGCGCCGGCTGCAGGAGCAGGGGCTGGCCGATCCCACCCTCGACCCCAGGCTCACCGCGATCATGCTCGGCGGCATGGTCGAGCACTTCGCGCACGTCTGGCTCGACCTGGGTGAGCGGGCCGACGAGCGGACGGCGGTCGAGTTGCTGACCAAGCTCTGGGCGCGGGCCATCGGCCTGACGTCGGTGTCAACTACGGAGGCGAGCCAGTGATCAGGAGCGAGCTCGACCCGACGGCGGCCGACCATCTCGGGCGGCGGGCGGCGATGCTGGCCAAGCTGGCCGACCTCGACGCCGAGCACGCCAAGGCGGTCGCGGGCGGCGGGGCGAAGTACGTCGAGCGGCACCGCGCGCGGGGCAAGCTGCTGGCCAGGGAGCGCGTCGAGCTGCTCGTCGATCCCGACTCGCCGTTCCTGGAGCTGTCGCCGCTCGCGGCGTGGGGCAGCGACTTCCCGGTGGGCGCCAGCGTGGTCACCGGCATCGGCGTGGTGGAGGGCGTCGAGTGCCTGATCTCGGCGAGCGACCCCACGGTCAGGGGCGGCGCGTCCAACCCGTGGACGCTGCGCAAGTCGCTGCGGGCGTCCGACATCGCGCTGCGCAACCGGCTGCCGTTCATCAACCTGGTGGAGAGCGGCGGCGCGGACCTGCCGACGCAGAAGGAGATCTTCATCCCGGGCGGCCGGATATTTCGCGATCTGACGCGGATGTCGGCGGCCGGGATCCCCACGATCGCGCTCGTGTTCGGCAACTCCACCGCCGGCGGCGCGTACGTGCCCGGCCTGAGCGACCACGTGGTGATGGTGCGCGAGCGAGCCAAGGTGTTCCTGGGCGGCCCGCCGCTGGTCAAGATGGCGACCGGCGAGGAGTCCGACGACGAGTCGCTGGGCGGCGCCGAGATGCACGCGCGCACCAGCGGCCTGGCCGACTGCCTCGCCCTGGACGAGCACGACGCGCTGCGGATCGGCCGGCGGATCGTGCGCTCGCTCAACTGGCGCAAGCGCGGCGTGCAGCCGCTGCCCGTGCGCGAGCCCGCCTACCCGGCGGAGGAACTGCTGGGCATCGTGCCCGAGGATCTGAGGATCCCGTTCGACCCCCGCGAGGTGATCGCGCGGATCGTGGACGGGAGCGAGTTCGAGGAGTTCAAGCCGGTCTACGGGACGTCCCTGGTCACCGGGTGGGCCACCCTGCACGGCTATCCGGTGGGCATCCTGGCCAACGCGCGGGGCGTGCTGTTCAGCGAGGAGTCGCAGAAGGCGACCCAGTTCATCCAGCTGGCCGACCAGTCGCGCACGCCGCTGCTGTTCCTGCAGAACACGACCGGCTACATGGTCGGCAAGGAGTACGAGCAGGGCGGCATCATCAAGCACGGCGCGATGATGATCAACGCCGTGTCCAACTCGACGGTGCCGCACCTGACCGTGGTGATGGGCGCCTCGTACGGAGCGGGCAACTACGGGATGTGCGGGCGGGCCTACGATCCGCGCTTCCTGTTCAGCTGGCCCAGCGCGAAGTCGGCCGTGATGGGGCCCGCGCAGCTGGCCGGAGTGCTGTCGATCGTCGGGCGGGCCTCGGCCCAGGCCCGAGGGCAGGTCTACGACGAGGAGGCCGACGCGGCGATGCGGGCGATGGTGGAGGCGCAGATCGAGGCGGAGTCGCTGCCGTTCTTCCTGTCCGGGCGGCTCTACGACGACGGGGTGATCGATCCCCGCGACACCCGGACGGTGCTGGGGATGTGCCTGTCGGCGATCAACAGCGCCCCGGTGCCGGAGGCGGCGGGATTCGGGGTGTTCCGGCCATGACCACTCCTCCCACGAACACCCCCGTGAACACTCCTCCCGAGACCGCTCCTGTCGCCATCGCTCCTGTCGCCATCACGCGCCTGCTGGTGGCCAACCGGGGAGAGATCGCCCGGCGGATCTTCCGCACCTGCCGCGCGCTCGGCATCGAGACCGTGGCCGTGCACTCCGACGCCGACGCCTCCGCGCCGCACGTGGCCGAGGCCGACTACGCGGTGCGTCTCGACGGCGTGCTGCCCGCCGAGACGTACCTCGCCATCCCGAAAATCATGGCGGCCTGCCGGGCCGCCGGCGCCGACGCGGTGCACCCGGGCTACGGGTTCCTGTCGGAGAACGCCGCCTTCGCGCAGGAGGTGCTGGACGCGGGGCTGGTGTGGGTGGGGCCGCCGCCCTCGGCGATCGCCGCGATGGGTTCGAAGATCGAGGCGAAGCGGCTGATGAGGGAGGCGGGGGTGCCCGTGCTGCCGTCGCTGCCGCCCGAGGGGCCGGCCGGCGCGCCGGACTGGGAGTATCCCGTGCTGGTGAAGGCGTCCGCCGGAGGCGGCGGGCGCGGCATGCGCGTGGTGCGGGCGGCGGCCGATCTCGAACGCGAGGTCGCGTCCGCGCGGCGCGAGGCCGAGGCCGCGTTCGGCGACGGGTCGGTGTTCGTGGAGCCGCTGCTGGAACGGGCCCGGCACGTGGAGGTGCAGATCCTCGCCGACCGGCACGGGCACGTCTGGGCGCTCGGCGAGCGCGAGTGCAGCATCCAGCGCCGGCACCAGAAGATCGTGGAGGAGTGCCCGTCGCCCGGGATCGGCGACGAGACGCGGGCCCTGCTGCTGGAGGCCGCGGTCAGGGCCGCCCGGACGATCGGGTACGTGGGTGCCGGGACGGTGGAGTTCCTGGTGCGGGACGACCAGGTGGCGTTCCTGGAGATGAACACCCGGCTCCAGGTGGAGCACCCCGTAACCGAGCTGGTCTACGGGGTCGATCTCGTCCGGCTGCAGTTGGAGGTCGCCGAGGGGGCCGCGCTGCCGGACGGGCCGCCGGAGCCGCGCGGGCACGCGATCGAGGTCCGGCTGTACGCCGAGGACCACGACCACCTGCCCCAGACGGGGGTGCTGCGGCGCTTCGAGATCCCGGGTGACGTCCGCGTCGACTCGGGGGTGGAGTCAGGCTCGGTGGTCTCGCCGTACTACGACGCGATGCTGGCCAAGGTGATCGCGTACGGGGCCGGGCGCGACGAGGCCGTGCGGAAGCTCGCGGCGGCCCTGCGGCGCGCGAAGCTGCACGGGGTGACCACGAACCGCGAGCTGCTGGTCAGCATCCTGAAAAATCCCGAGTTCCGGGCGGGCAACACGCACACCGGTTTCCTCGACGAACACCGGGAGGCGCTGGTCGGGGGACGGCCCGAGGCCCCGCGTTCCGCGCGGCCCACGCCACCGGGCCTGCTCGCCCCGGCCGAGCCGGTCAGGCCGGTCGAGCCGGTCGAGCTGTCCGTTCTGGCCGCCGCGCTCGCCATGGCCGCCGCCAACCGCGGCCGGGCCAGGGTGCTGGGCAGTCTGCCCGGCGGCTGGCGCAACGTCCGGTCGCAGCCGCACGTCGCCAGGTTCGAGGAGGCCGAGGTCGTCTACCAGCCGCTTCCCGACGGCGTCACGCTCGTCGCCGCCGAGCCCCACCGGGTCGTCCTGGAACACGACGGCGTCCGGCACACCTTCGACGTCGCCCAGTACGGGCGCCCGCACGGCGGCCCACACGGCGCCCCACACGACGGGCCACACGACGGGCCACACGACGGGCCACACGACGGGCCACCGTGTGGGCCACACGGCGGGCCACCTGACGACTCGCACGACGAGAAGGTGTACGTCGACTCCCCCGCCGGGTCCGTCGCGCTGACCCCGGTGCCGAGGCTGCCCGAGCCGGTCGCGCACGTGGCCCCGGGATCCCTGCTCGCCCCCATGCCCGGTAGCGTGCTGCGCGTCGAGGTCGAGCCGGGTGACCGCGTCGTCAAGGGCCGGCCGGTGCTCGTCCTGGAGGCGATGAAGATGGAGCACCGGATAACCGCGCCGGCGGACGGGGTCGTCTCCGACGTACGCGTGGAGAAGGGCCGGCAGGTCGAGGCGGGAGAGGTGCTGGCGATCATCGAGGAGATCACCCAGGAGAGGGAAGCATGACACGGCTGGTGCACCAGGAGCTCGTGAACGGCGTGGCGACGATCACGCTCGACTCGCCGCCCAACCGCAACGCGCTGTCCGTACGGCTGCTGAGCGACCTGAAGGACCGGCTGGACTGGGCGCTGGCCGAGCCCGAGGCGCGGGTCATCGTGCTGACCGGCACCGGCAAGGTCTTCTGCTCCGGCGCCGACCTGAAGGAGCAGCGGGCCGACCCGGCCTCGGGCGCGGCGGGGGCGCCGGTGACCGCGTCGTTCCCCGAGATCCTCACGCTCATCTGGGAGAGCCCGAAGCCGGTCATCTGCCGGCTCAACGGCACGGCCCGGGCGGGCGGGCTCGGCCTGGTCGCCGCGTGCGACCTGTCGATCGCGCCGCTGACCGCCTCGTTCGCCTTCACCGAGGTGCGCCTGGGCGTGGTGCCCGCGATGATCGCGGTGCCCGTGCTGCGCCGGCTGGACTCCAGGGCGGCGGCCGAATACTTCCTGACCGGTGAGGTGTTCGACGCCGCCAGGGCCGTGCAGATCGGGCTGCTGACGCGGGCCGTGCCCGAGGAGGAGCTCGACGCGACGACCGCCCGCTACGCCGAGCTGCTGGCCAGGGGCGGCCCCGAGGCGCTCGCCATCACGAAGAGGCTGATCAGGGACCTTCCGGAGGTGCCGTTCGAGGAGGGGCTGCGGCAGATGGCGGAGCTGTCAGCCGAGCGCTTCACCTCCGAGGAGGGCCAGGAGGGCATCGCGGCCTTCATGCAGAAGCGTCCCCCGTCGTGGGTCCCTCCGGCCCTGTGAGGAGCAGCCATGTCCACCAGCGCGGCAGGTGACCGGGGATCGGCGCGGGCGCCGTTGCGCGTCGCCAACTGCAGCGGCTTCTACGGCGACCGGCTGTCGGCGGCGCGCGAGCAGGTGGAGGGCGGCCCGATCGACGTGCTCACCGGCGACTGGCTGGCCGAGCTGACCATGCTCATCCTGGCCGGCAACCGCCTCAAGGGGCGTCCCGGCTACGCGACGACGTTCCTGAGGCAGCTCGAAGACGTCCTGGGGACGTGTCTCGACCGGGGCATCAAGATCGTGGCCAACGCCGGCGGGCTCGACCCGGCCGGATGCGCGCAGGCCGTGCGCGAGCTGGCCGCCGGGCTGGGCCTGTCGCCCAGGATCGCCCACGTGACCGGCGACGACCTCACCGGCCGCGACCTCGACCTGGTCAACGCCGACACGGGTGAGCGGCTGAGCGCCACCCCGCTCACCGCCAACGCCTACCTGGGCGGCCGCCCGATCGCGACCGCCCTGTCGGCGGGCGCCGACGTCGTGGTGACCGGCCGCGTGACCGACGCCGCCCTGGTGACGGGGCCCGGCATCTGGTGGCACGGCTGGCGGCCCGGCGACCTCGACGCCCTGGCCGGCTCGGTCGTGGCGGGCCACGTCATCGAGTGCGGCTGCCAGGCCACGGGCGGCAACTACGCCTTCTTCCAGGACGTGCCCGACCTCGCGCACTGTGGCTTCCCCATCGCCGAGCTGCACGCCGACGGCTCCTCCGTCATCACCAAGCACCCCGGCACCGGCGGCCTGGTCTCGACCGGCACGGTCACGGCCCAGCTGATGTACGAGATCGCCGGCCCCCGCTACCTGGGCCCGGACGTGACGGCCAGGTTCGACACGATCGTCCTGTCCGACGACGGCCCCGACCGCGTCCGGATCTCCGGCGTGCGCGGTGAGCCGCCGCCCGGCACGCTCAAGGTCGCGGTCAACCACCTGGGCGGCTACCGCAACACGATGACCCTGGTGCTCACCGGGCTCGATCTCCCGGCCAAGGCCCGGCTGGCCGAGGAGGCCATCTGGGCCAGGGTGCCGCGCGACTCGTTCGACCAGGTCGACGTCACCCTCACCGACTCGGGGCTGCTGCGGATCACCGTCATGGACGCCGACCGCCGCCGGGCCGGTCGCGCCTTCTCCGCCGCCGTGGTGGAGACGGGGCTGGCCAGCTATCCGGGGTTCTACGGTCTCAACCCGCCGGGCGACGCGTCGCCGTACGGGGTCTACTGGCCGGTGCTCGTCCCGGCGGGCGAGGTGCAGCCCGAGGTCTTCCTGGACGGTGAGCCGCTCACCTCCGCCGTCCCGGTACCCGACGCCGCTCCCGCCGCCAGTGCGTCCGACGTCCCGGTACCCGACGCCGCTCCCGCTGCCGGGACGTCCGACGGCCCTGCCCCGCCTCCGGACGCGCCGCTTCCGAACCCTCCGGCCGGCCGGACCCTCGACGTGCCGCCCGGCCAGACCGTCTTCGTCCCGTGCGGCCGTACGGTCGAGGTGCCGCTGGGGCGCGTCGCGGGGGCCCGCTCGGGCGACAAGGGCGGCAACGCCAACCTGGGCGTCTGGGTGCGCACGACCGAGCAGTACACCTGGCTCGCCGGGCACCTCACCGCCGACCGGCTGCGGGAGCTGCTGCCCGGCCTGGCCGGGCACCGGATCGACCGCTACGAGTTCCCCAACCTCAACGCCCTGAACTTCGTCGTCCACGGCCTGCTCGGCCGGGGTGTGGCGGCCAGCCCCCGGATGGACCCTCAGGCCAAGGCCCTGGGCGAGGAGCTCCGTGCCCGGCCCGTCGCCCTGCCGGAGGAGCTGCTGCCGTAAAGGCCGCTATACCTGCACAAATCTGTTTGAACGGGTCGGAACGAATGCTGCAGGATGGCGCGCATGAACATCCGCCGCCTCACCGCCGACGACCTCGACGACTGCGCCCGCCTGGCCAAGGACCGTGACTGGCCGCCCGAGCGGCACAAGTGGGCGCTGCTGCTGGAGGTCGGCGAGGGTTACGGCATCGACGCCGACGACGGTGACGGGCTGGCGGCGACCAACGTCATGACCCGTTACGGCGACGACCACGCCGTGATCAGCATGGTGCTGACCGCGTCCCGCTACGCCCGGCGGGGGCTGGGCCGCGCGCTGATGGAGCACGTGCTGGAGCGGGCGGACGACCGGACCGTCTCGCTGCACGCGACCGAGAACGGCCGCCCCCTGTACGAACGCCTCGGTTTCCGCACGGTGAGCCGGGTCGCCATGCGCACCGGCGTCTTCCGGGGCGAGCCGTCGGGCGCGACCCGTCCCGCCACCGAGGACGACCTCGGCGAGATCCTGGCGCTCGACGCCGAGGTGTTCGGCACCGACCGGTCGCGGCTGCTGCGCCGGATGTTCGGCTTCGGTGAGCAGGTGCGGATCGCCGACGGCGGCTTCGGTCACTGCTGGCGCAACGACCACAACGTGGTCCTCGGCCCCGTCGTGGCCCGCGACCTGGCGACCGCCCAGGCGCTGATCGGCGATCTGGCGCTGCACGCCGGCGGCACGGTGCGGATGGACCTCGATCTGGCTCAGGAGGAGCTGGCCGGGTGGGCCGGGCGGCACGGCATGGGCGAGCCTTGGGAGGTCTCGCTCATGGTGCGCGACGGTGACCCGCCTGGCGACCGGAGCCGTCAGTTCCTGCCGTTCATGCAAGCTCTGGGTTGACCGTGTCGGCGCGGCTCTCGTAGGGTCGCGACTAGAATATCATTCGGTCCTGAAGGACGGCCATGACCTCCACCCACATCGACGTCAACGCCATCGACCTCGGCGGGCTCGGCGCGTGGATGGACGCCAAGGGCCTGCCCGGCGGCCCGATCACCGGCACCGCTCCGGTCGCGGGCGGCACCCAGAACGTCATGGTCCGCTTCGAGCGCGGCGGCAGCACCTACATCCTGCGCAGGCCCCCTCAGCACGCCCGGCGCAAGAGCAACGAGGTGCTGCGCCGCGAGGCGCGGCTGCTCGCGGCGCTGCGCGACACGCGGGTGCCCGCGCCGCGACTGGTGGCCGCGCAGACCGAGCACGAGCCGGTCTTCTATCTGATGGAGCCGGTCGACGGGTTCAACCCGTCGCTCGGGCTGCCCGACCCGCACGCCTCCGACCCGGCCATCAGGCACCGGATGGGGCTGGAGGCCGCGGCGGCGCTGGCCGAGCTGGGCCGGGTCGACCCCGGCGTGCTGCCCGGCTTCGGCCGGCCGGACGGCTTCCTCGAACGGCAGGTGCCGCGCTGGCTGGGCGAGCTCGACTCCTACGGCCGGCTCGACGGCTATCCCGGCCCTGACATCCCCCACCTGGCCGAGACGGCCGGCTGGCTGGAACGCCACCGCCCGGCGACGTTCACCCCGGGCGTCATGCACGGCGACTACCACTTCGCCAACCTGATGTTCGCCCACGACAGCCCCCGGGTGGCCGCGATCGTCGACTGGGAGATGTCCACGATCGGCGATCCCCTGCTCGACCTCGGCTGGCTGGTGGCCATGTGGCCCGCCAACGACGGTCACGTGCCGGGGCTGCCGTCGCCACGGGAGATCGTCGACTGCTACGGCGCCCTGTCCGAGCGCGACCTGTCCGCCCTCGACTGGTACGCCGTCCTCGCCTGCTTCAAGCTCGGCATCGTCCTGGAGGGCACCCACGCGCGCGCCTTCGCCGGCCAGGCGCCCAAGGAGATCGGGGACCTGCTGCACACCACCACGCTCACCCTGTTCGGCCGGGCCCGGCAGATCATGGACGGGCTGCTCGACGAGGGCTGACCCGCGCCGGGCACGGGATCGACCAGAACAGTCAGATTCCAGAAAACTCACCATATATACCGATTTTTCATGAAACGATCACGTATGCCCTGAGAAGCCGTACAATTGCGCGCAATTGCAGTTGTCATCGGGGAAGGAATGTCCATGCGTATGCGGTTCCTCGGCTCCACCTCGGAGGCGGGCGCCTGCCCCACCCTGTACGAAACCGATCGCGGCACCATCGTCGTGCAGGGACTTCAGCTCACCGACCCTCAGGCACTCGCCGACCTGCGCGACGTGCTCGACGGCGAGACCGCGGTCGAAGTGCCCCGCGAGCTCATCACCGAGATCGCCCGCCGGGTGCTGCCCGACGGCTCGGCGACCATGTGGCCCGCCCACCCCTCCCCACCTACAGCGATGGGTTAGTCACAATTGCGCGACTGCCCCTGGCATGATCCACCCAAGCGGGTCTAGCCTCTTGGCGCGTGACGTCCTTTCAGCAGGCGCGCATCGACCTCGGCAGCCAGCTCCGGCAGCTGCGCGAGACCGCACATCTGTCGGGGAAGGAGCTTGCCGAGAGGCTGCGCTGGCAGCCCTCCAAGGTCTCCCGGCTGGAGAACGCCCGGCAGACTCCGACCGAAGACGACGTCGTCGTGTGGGCGCAGGCCGTCCACGCGGCTCCCGAGACGACCGACACCCTGATCAGGCAGGCGATCGCGCTGCTGGAGCGGCACGACGGCTGGAAGCAACGCCACCGCAGCGGCCTGGCCGCCATCCAGGAGGACGTCCGCGACCTCGAGTCGAAGACCAAGCTCTTCAGGGTGTTCGAGCCCAACATCGTGGTCGGGCTGCTGCAGACGGCGGAGTACGCAAGGCACGTGTTCCACAAGGTGAAGCGCCTCTACAGCGCACCCGACCAGATCGACGCGGCGGTCCGCATCCGGATGCAGCGGCAGGAGATCCTCTACGACCGCAACCGCTCGTTCAGGTTCGTGGTGTACGAATCGGCCCTGCGCACCCGGCTCACCCCGATCGACGTCATGCGCGGCCAGTTCGACCGGCTGCTCGCGGTCAGCACGCTGCCCAACGTGGAGTTCGGCGTCATCCCGTTCGGCGCCGAGCTGCCGGCCTCGCCGATCAACGGCTTCTGGATCTTCAACGAGGCTCTGGTCATCGTCGGCACCATGACGAAGGATCTGATCCTGCGCGACCCCGATGACATCGCGTTCTACGCGCGGGCCTTCGACGACTACGCAAAGGCGGCACAGTTCGACGAAGCCGGACGAGATGTCATCATCCGCATTCTTGACGAATATCGGAAACAATCGTCACATTAATCCTCGCAATTGCTTGCCTGCCACCGCAAGATCGTGCAATTCTGTCGCCGAAGACGTTGCGGAGGTGACGCATGATGCTTGATACCGCGCACAGCCTCGAGCGGTTCGCGTGGTGTGCCGGCCGTCACGCTGACCTGTCGGTCCAGAACGTCGCCCTGGCCAGCGAGCCCGCCTACGTGTCGGTGCGCAACCGGTTCTCCGCCACCCTCGCCGAGAGCGTCACCTGCTCCGAGGACGGCAGCTTCGTCACCTCGTGGGGCTACCGCCTCGGCACCGTCGACGACGTCGAGGGCGCGGCCGCGCGGCTCGCCTTCCTCCTCGCCGCCCTGCCCGCCTGACGGGCCGGCACCCGCTCAGAGGTGATCTTCAGCATCGCCACGGACGTCGCGCGGGCCCCCCTCAGCGGCCCTGCGCGAAGACGCTCACCGGGATGCCGGCCTCCCGGGCCGCGGCCGTGCGGGCGTGGGCGAGCAGGCGGGTGCCCGACAGCACGTCAGGATGCAGGGTGTAGCGGATGACCAGGCCGTCGAGCATGGCGTCGATCCGCTCGGCCGCGCCCTCGGGGTCGTCGCAGGCGAACTCGCCGGAGCTCGTGCCGTCGGCCAGCACCCGGCTCAGCGCCGTCAGCCAGGTGGTCTCCAGCTCCAGCATGATCTGGTTGATCGCGGGCTCGCGCAGCGCGGTGTTCCAGGCGTCGATCCAGAGCAGCCAGCTCTGGTCGGACCTCGACTCGGGGATGTAGTAGCGCAGCACCCGGTCGAGGCGCTCGACCGCCGTGCCCGGCCCCCCGACCAGCTCGTCGAGCCTGGCGCTCTCGACGTCGAGGGAGGCCCGGAGCATGGCGGTGATCAGCTCGTCCTTGGTGGCGAAGTGGTAGTGGACGAGGCCGCCGCTGACGTTGACGGACTTGGCGATGTCGGCGATGCGCGTGTGGGCCAGACCTCGCTCCAGGACCACCCTGCGGGTGGCCTCCAGCAGCTCGGCCCTGCGCTGGTCGGCCTGCTCGGCCCGGCTCGTACTCCGCACCGGGCAAGCCTATCCGCCTTCGGCGGCGTGCTTCGCGGAGCGCCGCCAGCCGTGGTCATCAGGAAGGTCGTCAGGAAGGTCGTCGGGACGTTCTGCGGCTCGGGTGGAAGATCCACACGCGCAGCAGGAGGAAGCGGACCAGGGTGGCGCACGCGTTCGCGATGACGACCGCGACCAGTCGCACCTCATGGGAGACGTCGTCGGGCAGCAGCGCCAGCCCTCCGGTGGTGAGCGCGAGCCCGACGAGAAACGCGATGAGCCCCTCGACCTGGTGCCGCAGCGCCCCGGCCGGGCCGCTCACGCCGAAGGTGAAGCGGCGGTTCGCGGCGGTGTTGGCCACGGCAGTCACGAGCAGCGCGACGGCGTTCGCGGCGAGCACCGGCATCATCAGCCCCAGCAGCGAGAACAGCAGCAGATAGGCGACGGTGCTGACCACCCCCACGATCGCGAACCTGGGCAACTGGTGCGCCATGCCTCGCGGCAGCCGGGCCTCGCGCACCCGGGCGGGCATGGGGAGGTTGGCGGCTCCGGACAGGGTCCTGCGGGCCACCCTGGTGAGGCCGCGCAGGTCGTCCAGAGCGGTGCGCAGGATGTCGACGCGGCTGTCCGGATCGTCCACCCAGTCGACGGGCACCTCGTGGATGCGCAGCCCGTGCCGTTCGGCGAGCAGCAGTAACTCGGTGTCGAAGAACCACTGCTCGTCCTCGACGGCGGGCAGCAGCGCCTGCGCGATCTCGGTGCGCGCCGCCTTGAAGCCGCACTGCGCGTCGGAGAACCGCGCGCCCATCACGGACCGGAGCAGCAGGTTGTACGAACGGGAGATGAACTCACGCTTGGGCCCGCGCACCACCCGCGACGCCCTGGACAGCCGGGTGCCGATCGCCAGGTCGCTGTGGCCCGACAGGAGCGGCGCGACCAGCGGCAGGAACGCGTCCAGGTCCGTGGACAGGTCGACGTCCATGTAGCTGACGACGTCGGCGTCGCTGACCGACCAGACCTGGCGCAGCGCCCTGCCCCGCCCCTTGGCGTCGAGGTGGACGGCCCGCACGTTCGCCAGCTCGGCCGCCAGCTCCCCGGCTAACCGCCAGGTGTCGTCGGTGCTGGCGTTGTCGGCGATCGTGATCTGGAAGCCGTACGGGAACGTGCTGGTGAGATAGGTGTGCAGCCGCAGGACGCTCGCGCGCAGGGCCCGCTGCTCGTTGTGAACGGGGACGACCACCTCGACCAGGCGCGTCTTGACTGATGATTCCATGCCCCCAGCTCACGCCCCCGGCTTATAAGCAGACTTATCCGATTATGAGGGTGAAGTGCGATCACCGGGAAGAGTGATCGTCGCGATCACCCCGCCGTCCGGCGCGTTGGCGAGCCGTACGTCTCCCCCGGCCTCGGCCACGGCCTGCGCCACGATCGCCAGGCCGAGCCCCGACCCGGGCAGGCCGCGCGCCGACGGCGACCGCCAGAAGCGCTCGAAGACGTGCGGCAGGTCCTCCTCGGGGATGCCCGGCCCGTGGTCGCGGACGGTCAGCGTGCCGCCGTGGAGGCCCACCTCGACCTGGCCTGGACCGAACTTCCCGGCGTTGTCGATGAGGTTGAGCACCGCCCGTTCGAGAGAGGCGGCGTTGCCGACGACGTACCAGGGTTCGAGGTCGGTGGTGACCTCCGCGCCGCGCAGCCTGGCCCGGTCGACGGCGGCCCGCACCACGTCGTGCAGGGCCACCTCGACGTGCGGCTCGTGGTCGGTGTCGCCGCGGGCCAGCTGCAGCAGATCGCCGACGAGCGTGGACAGCTCGGCGAACTGCGCCTTCACGTTGACCAGCAGCCGCTCCTTGGCGCCGGGATCGAGCTGCCGGCCGGTCTGCTCGCTGCGCAGCAGCAGGTCGATGTTGGTGCGCAGGGTGGTGAGCGGGGTGCGCAGCTCGTGGCCGGCGTCGGCGACGAGCTGGTGCTGCCGGTCGCGCGACCCCGCCAGGGAGGCGGTCATGGCGTTGAACGAGGCGCTCAGCCGGGCGATCTCGTCGGTGCCCTCGACCGGGATGCGGGTGTCGAGATCCTCGGTCTGCGCGATGTGCTCGACGGCCTTGGTCAGGCGGCCCACGGGCGCCAGCCCGGCCCGCGCGACGGCCATCCCGGCCCACGCCGCTCCCAGGACACCGAGCGCGGCCACGGCGCCGAGCAGCAGCGCGACGTTGCGCAGGGTGTCCTTCAGCTGGTCGATCCGCTTGGCGTCCATGACGGCCATGCCGGGGCCGACGTTCTCGGTGAGGATCCGCATCGGCGTGCCGTCCGCGGTGGTGCCGTTGTGCAGGTGGGACCTGCCTCCCTGGGCGGCGATGCGCAGGTCGTAAGGAGTGATCGTCAGAGCCGGGCCCATGTGGCAGGTGGGCCGCCCGTCGCTGTAGATCACCTGGGTGGACTCGGGCGGCCGGTAGCGGCCCGTCGGCTGCTCCGGCGAGGTGGTGCAGTGCTTCATCAGCCAGTCGAGGTCGTTCTGCTTCTGGTACGAGTTCTGCGCCTTGGCGGGAGACGGCACGAGGGCGCGGTCCACCTGGTCGTACAGCTGCTTGCGGACGATCATGAAGCACGCGCCGGCGCTGATCGCGATGGCCAGGGCCACCGCGACCGTGACCAGGAGCGTCAGCCTGGAGCGCAGGCTGCCCCATCTCATGGCACCGCTCGCAACACGTACCCGACCCCGCGGACGGTGTGGATCAGCCGCGCCTCCCCGCCCGCCTCGGTCTTGCGCCGCAGGTACATCACGTACACGTCGAGCGAGTTGGACGTCGGCTCGAAGTCGAACCCCCAGACCTCGCCGAGGATCTGGTCGCGCGTCAGCACCTGGCGCGGATGCGCCAGGAACAGCTCCAGCAGGAGGTATTCGGTCCTGGTCAGGTCGAGCGGCCGGTCGCCCCGGGTGACCTCCCGGGTGCCCGGGTCCATGCGCAGGTCGTCGTAGGACAGCACGCTCTGCTGGGCGCCGGCGCCGAGCGCGCCCCGCCGCAGCAGCGCGCGCACCCGCGCCAGCAACTCGTCCAGCTCGAACGGCTTGACCAGGTAGTCGTCGGCCCCCGCGTCGAGGCCGGAGACCCGGTCGCCGACGGCGTCGCGGGCCGTCAGCATGAGCACCGGCACGTGGTTGCCGGTCGCGCGGAGCCGGCGACAGGCGGTCAGCCCGTCGAGCCGGGGCATCATGACGTCGAGCAGCACCGCGTCGTAGCTCTCACCGGACAGCCGCTCCAGCGCCGCCTGCCCGTCGTTGGCCGTGACGACCCGGTACCCCTCGAACTCCAGGCTCGACTGCAGAGCCTCGCGCAGCGCGGGCTCGTCGTCCACCACCAGCAACCGCGCCGACTCGCTCATGCTCACAAACCTAAGGGACCATCATGAGAACGCTATGAAGTCCTCTTGAGGTCCTCCCCCGTCACGTCAGGAGCGCCATGGCCGCGTTGTGGCCGGGGATGCCGCTGACGCCGCCGCCCCTGCGGGCGCCGGCGCCGCACAGCAGGATCCGCTCGTGCTCGGTCTCCACACCCCAGCCGCCCTCGTCCGCGTACGGCCAGCTCAGGTCACGGTGGAAGATGTGGCCGCCGGGCAGCCCGGCCTCCTCTTCGAGATCGACGGGGGTCTTGGCCTCGACGCACAGGCCGCCGCCGGGGGCCCGCAGCAGGCAGTCCTCGATGGGCTCGGCCAGCACGCGGTTGATGGAGTCCAGGGTGGCGCGCAGCGCCTCAGCCCGCGCCTTTTCCGGATTTTCCCGAAAAAGGCGGGCGGGCATGTGCAGGCCGAACAGCGTCATCGTCTCCGCCCGCCCCCGCAACTCGGGCCCGAGGATGGACGGGTCGGTCAACGAGTGGCAGTAGACCTCGGCGGGCGGCAGCTCGGGGATCCGGCCGGCGGCGGCCTGCGCGTAGGCCCGGGCCAGCTGGTCGCGGCTCTCGTTGATGTGGAAGGTCCCGCTGAACGCGGCCCTCGGGTCCACCGCCGCGTCCTTGAGCCGGGGCAGCCGGGTCAGCACCATGTTGACCTTGAGCTGCGCCCCCTCCGGCGTGCTCTCCGGCCTGCCCCGCACCCGGTCGAGCACCCGGTCGAGCACGGCGGGCGGCAGGTTGACCAGCACGTGACCGCCCGTGACCGTGTGCTCGCCGTCCTCCGTCCGGAACGTCACCTCGCCCGAGGGGGAGATGCCGACGATCTCGGCTCCGGTCCTGATCTCCGCCCCGGCCCGCCTGGCCGTGGCCTCCAGCGCCCCGGAGACGGCGCCCATGCCGCCCACCGGCACGTTCCACTCTCCGGTGCCGTCGCCGATCACGTGGTAGAGGAAGCACCGGTTGGCCAGCAGGTCCGCGGCGGGGTCGGCGAACGTGCCGATCAGCGCGTCGGTCAGCACCACGCCGCGCACCGTGTCGTCGCCGAACCGTTCGTCCACCGTCTGGCCGATGGGCCGCGCGAACAGGTCCCGCCACGCCTCGGCGCCCACCAGCCGCTCGATCTCGCCGGCGGTCCTCAGGGGTTCGAGCAGGGTGGGCGCCAGGGTCCGCGCGACCTCGCCGGCCATGGCGTAGAACTCCTGCCACGCCTTGTGGTCGGCGTCTCCCCCGGTGACCTCCCGGAACGAGGCCGCCGTACGGTCCGCGTCGCCGTTGTCGACGAGCAGGCCCGTGCCGCCCGTGGGCGTGTAGGAGGCGTAGCGGCGGCGGCGCAGCTCCAGGTCGAGGCCCAGGTCCCGAACGATCTTCGTCGGCAGCAGGCTGACCAGGTAGGAGTAGCGCGACAGCCGTACGTCCACGCCGGGAAAGGCTCGGGCGGAGATCGCCAGCCCCCCGGTGTGGTCCAGTCGCTCCAGCACCAGCACCCGCCGCCCTGCCCTGGCCAGGTAGGCGGCGGCGACCAGCCCGTTGTGCCCGCCACCGGCAACGACGATGTCATAGATCCCCATATCGGCACAATACGGTCCAGAGCGCCATGACCACAGTCCTCTACGGTCACGGAAGGTGTCCGGGTCAGGGGCGGCTGGCGATCGTGAGCAGGGTCGCGGCCGGGCCGGCGAGGAGGCGGCCCCGTCGCCACACCGCGCGCAGGTTGCGCACGAGGTTGAGCCCCGCCAGCGGCACCTCCACCAGCCGCCCGGTGGCCAGCTCGGCCTCGACCGCGTAACCGCTGAGCACGGCGGGCGCCGACCCCGCCTGCGCCGCCCCCTTGACCGCCGCGTTGGACCCCAGCTCCAGGCGCGGGCTGGCCTGGCGCAACTCCCTGAACGCCACGTCGAGCGTCTCCCGCGTGCCCGACCCCGGCTCGCGGACGACGAGCGGGGTGGCGGCCAGCTCGGGCCCCCTGAGCACGGTACGGCGACGCGTCCAGGGATGACCGGGCGCCACCACGACCACCAGCCGGTCGGTGCCCACCACCCGTCCGGCGAGCCCGTCGGGCACGGTCGGCCCCTCGACGAAGCCCAGCTCGACCTCCTCGGCCAGCACCCGGCCGGCCACGTCGGCGGAGTTGACCACGTCCAGCCCCACCTGCACGTCGGGGTCGCGGTCCTGCAACTCCCCCAGCCAGCGCGGCATCAGGTATTCGGCCACCGTCATGCTCGACGCCACCCGCAGGTGGGCGGCCCCGCTGTGCCGTACGGCCTGCGCGGCGCGCGTGAGCTCCCGGGCCGCGGCCAGCACCCGGGTGGCCCAGCCGGCCACCATCCGGCCCTCGGCGGTGAGCGTGGAGCCGCGAGGTGTCCGTTCCAGCAGCGGAAGGCCGAGCCGGCGCTCCAGCAGGGCGAGCCGTTTGCTGGCCGACGGCTGCGTGATGCCCGACGCCCTGGCCGCCCGCCCCAGGCTGCCCAGCTCGCCCACGTCGACCAGGAGCTGGAGCGAGTCCAGGTCGGGCAGTGCACTCATAGCCTCAGGCTATGACCTGCCAGGCAACCCACGGCTACCGGGACCGGCGGGGCCTCAGAAGACTCGGGGCATGCCCTTCGCCGATCGTCTGCCCGGTGTCGCCGCGGCCCTGGCGGCGGTGGTCTTCGCCCTGGCCGCCCACCACTTCGTGCCCGCGTTCAGCCCGGCGATGGTCGCCGTCGTCACCGGCGCGGTCGTGGCCAACGTGTGGGGGATCGGCGAGCGGCTGCTGCCCGGCCTGCGGTTCGTGGCCAGGCGGGTGCTGCGGGTCGCGATCGTGCTGCTCGGGCTGCAGATCGCGGTGCCGCAGCTGCTCGCGCTGGGCTGGCAGGCACCCGCGATCATCGTGGTCGCGACCGGCGTCACGTTCACCCTCACCCCGCTCGCCGGTCGCCGCCTCGGCCTGCCGCCCGGCACGTCGCTGCTGGTCGCCGCCGGGGTGTCCATCTGCGGCGCCGCGGCCGTCGCCGCCATGCGCCAGAGCACCGACGCCACGGACGACGACGCGGCCGCCGCGCTCAGCGTCGTCGTCCTCTACGGCAGCGCCGCCATCCTCGTGGTCCCCCTGGCGGCGACGTGGCTCGGACTGTCCGGTCCGCAGCTGGGAGTCTGGACGGGCGCGGCGGTCCACGAGGTCGCCCAGGTGGCGGCGATCGGCTCGGCCACCGGCGTCCTCGCCACGGCGGTCACCGTCAAGCTCGGCCGCGTCGTGCTGCTGGCCCCGATCATCGCCCTGACGACCGCGCGGCGGCGATACGCCGAGACCATCGCCGTCGGCCGCGGTGCCCGCGCCGACGCCGGCACCGCGCGCGGGGCTCACCCCACGAAATCCGCCGGCGCGCCGGTGGTCCCGTTGTTCGTGGCAGGGTTCCTGGCGATGGTCGCGCTTCGCGGCACCGGCCTGGTGCCGTCACAGGTCACGGCGGTGGCGCCGGAGGTGACCGGCATCCTGATGGCCGCCGCCATGTTCGCCCTGGGCACCGGGATCGACGTCCGTACGCTGGTCAGGGCCGGCCGGGTGCTGGCGCTCGGCGCGCTCGCCACCGGATGCGTCGCGGCCGTCTCGCTGGCGGGTGTCTTGATCCTGGCCTGACATCCTCACCCGCAGGAGGGGATGATCGGACAGACAGCCTTATCAGGCACACAGCGTGCCCGATTTCGCACAAAATCCGTGAAATACACTTAGGCACGCTATTTATCTGGATTCACACCGGATCACATGAGGAGCACCGGACCCACATGCGCGACACCGCAGACCCCATACTCCAGCAGTCCGACGAGGTCGCCGAGGCCCTGGCCGCGGGCGCGCCGGTGGTGGCGCTGGAGTCCACGATCATCTCCCACGGCCTGCCGCAGCCTCGCAATCTGGAGGTCGCCAGGGAGCTGGAGGGGATCGTCCGGGAGGCGGGCGCCGTGCCCGCCACGATCGCGGTGCTCGACGGCGTCGCCCGCGTCGGGCTGGACGAGGCCGAGCTGGAGCGCGTCGCGACCGAGCCTGGGCTGCGCAAGCTGGGCCAGCGCGACCTGCCGGTGGCGGCGGCCCTGAAGGCGAGCGGCGCGACGACCGTCTCGGCGACCTCGTTCCTGGCCGCCCGCGCCGGCATCCGGATCTTCGCCACGGGCGGGCTCGGCGGCGTCCACCGCGGCTGGACCCAGGATCAGGACGAGTCGGCCGACCTCGACACCCTGGCCCGCACCCGGATCACCGTGGTGTGCGCCGGTGTCAAGTCGATCCTCGACGTGCCCGCGACGCTGCAGCGCCTGGAGACCCGTGGCGTGACCGTGGCGGGCTACCGTACGGACACGTTCCCGGGCTTCTACCTGCACTCCTCCGGCGAGCCGATCGACTGGCGGATCGAGTCGCCCGAGCAGGCCGCGGCGATCATGCGCGGCCAGGACTCGTTCGGCGGCCAGGAGAGCGCGCTGATCGTGGCCAACCCCGTCCCGGTGGACCGGCAGCTCGACCCCGTCCTGCACGACCGCGTGCTGGCCGAGGCACTCGCCGCGGCCGAGCGCGAGGGCGTCACCGGGCAGGCGATCACCCCGTTCCTGCTCGGCTACCTGGTGCGCGGCACGGGCGGAGCCTCGCTGGAGGCCAACCTGGCGGCGGTCCGCGGCAACACGGCCCTGGCGGCGCTGATCGCGCTCCGCTGGGCAGAGCGGTGACCGGCGGGGGTCTGCTCGTCATCGGCGACGTCATCACCGATGTGGTGGCGATCCACGGCGCGCCGGTGCTGGCGGGCACCGACACCGCCGCGGACATCGCGCTCCGGCCGGGCGGCTCGGGCGCCAACACCGCCGCCTGGGCCGCCCACCTGGGCGCCGACGTGCGACTGCTGGCCAGACTCGGCTACGACAGCAGCGAGTGGCACACGACGGAGCTGGTCCGAACGGGAGTCCGGCCGCACGTCAGGGTGGACCCCGCCCATCCCACGGCCGTGGTCATCGCGATGGTCGACGGGTCGGGCGAACGCTCCATGCTCACCAACCGCGGCGCGGGCGGCCGCATCTCCGTCGACGACTGGGATCCGTCCCTGCTCGACGGGGTGGGCCGGCTGCACCTGTCGGGCTACCTCCTCTTCGCCGAGCCGGGGCTGGAGCTGGCCAGGCTGGCCAGCTCCGAGGCGGCGGCCGCGGGTGCCCGCATCAGCGTCGACCCGGCCTCCACCGGCCCGCTGCGCGAGTTCGGCGTGGACCGGTTCCTGCGCGAGACCGCCGCCGCCGACCTGATCATCCCCAACCTCGACGAGGCCCTCCTGCTCACCGGCGCCCCGTCACCGGAGCGCGCCGCCGAGCTCCTCAGCGACAGGTACGGCACCGCCGTCGTGAAGCTGGGATCCAAAGGCGCCGCGGTGGCGACAGGAGGGCGAATCCTCGCTACTGCCGAAGCGTCGCCCGCCAAGGTCGTAGACTCGACCGGAGCCGGAGACGCGTTCGCAGCCGGATATCTCACAGCTTTTCTCAAGGGCGCCGACGAAGCGGCAGCTCTGCAGGCGGGTTGTCAGGCGGGTGCCACTTGTGTGGCCCTGGTGGGCGGTCGGCCGCGATACGGTTTGGAAGTGAACCGTCTTTACCCTATTCACACCGATTGATAGCTTGCCGCGTAGGCTGCACCATTAGCCACATGCGTGTTTCCTAGCAACGCGGCTCACTCTGGGGAGGATAAGGTCCGCCGATGGACGTCGAGTCATCGATCTGCCTGAGCGACCTGGTCCCTGCCCTGCGCTGGAGCCGTCCCCAGCAGGTCGCGGAGGCCCTGGGCGATCCGCGGCTGCCGACCGGCTGGTGGTCGTCGCTCGCGCTGTCGCGGGCCCTCGGCACGGCCGGGCTCGACTGGATCTGCGAGCGGCTGGCCCGCCTGGCCGCCTCCCGCTGGGACCACCTGCCCCTCGCCGACCTCCTGCCCGCGCTCACCGTTCACCAGGTCGACCCGGCGATGCCCGGCTGGCCCGAGGCCACCCGCACGGCGGTCACCGGCCTGGGCGGCTGGCATCGGCTGCGCCGCCTGACCCCCGGCGACCTGGTCATGCCTTCGGCCACGGCCGAGGTGGTGATCGGCTCGGTGTTCCGCGAGGTGCTCGGCCAGCTCCAGCTCGACGCGTCCCGCCCCGCCGCCGTCTCGCCCGTATCCACGGGACACCCGGAGGCCACCCGCCCCCTGCTCCCGCGCGGCACCGTTCCCGGGCAGCGTGAGGGAGCCGCCGTCCAGGGCACGACGGGCCCGGCCCAACCCGAAGCCACTCCCCAGACCGGCTCCTTCTCCGGCCAGCCCGGCGCCGCCTCTCCAGCGGCCGGGCTCCCGGCCCGGGGCGTCCCTCAGTCCGGTTCGTTCACCGCCCAGCCGTCAAGCGGCGGCTATCCCGCGCAGCCCGAGGGCGCACCCCGCACCGGCGGTTATCCCGGCCGACCCGACGCCCCGTCCCGAGCCGGCGGACACGCCGCCCAGGCTGCCCAGCCCGACGGCGGCCCGCAGACCGGCGGCTTCCCCGCCCTGCCGGGCTCCGCGTCCCAGACCGGCGGCTTCCCCGCCCAGCCCGGCTCCCCATCCCAGACCGGCGGCTTCCCCGCTGTGCCCGGCTCCGCGTCCCAGACCGGCGCCACCGCCCAGCCCGGATCCACGCCACAGACCGGGGGCTATCCGGCGCGACCAGGCGCGACCCCCCAGACCGGCGGCTTCCCCTCCCAGCCGGCCTCGGGCCCGCGAACCGGCGGCTATGCGGCCCAGCCCGGCTCCGACTCACAGAGCGGATCGGCGCCGTCAACCGGATCCGGCGCGCGGAGCGACTCCGCCTCCCAGACCGGCGGCCTCCCCGCCCAGCCCGGCTCGGCACCCCAGACCGGCGGCTTCCCGGCCCAACCCGGCTCCACATCCCAAACCGGCGGCTTCCCGGCCCAACCCGGCCCCGCCCCCCAGACCGGCGGCTTCCGGGCACAGGGGGAAGGAGGGGCCGCACGCCAGACCGGATCCTTCCCCGCCCAGTCCAACGGCCTCCCGCAGCGTCCGACCGGCGACCGCCAGAAGGCCGACCCGCTGGCCGGCATGCCCAACGGGCTGTCCGGCGCGCCCCACACGGGCCCGCTGCCGAGCGTGAGCGGTGCCGGCGCCTACGGCGGCACCACCGAGCAGGCCGCCACGCCCCCGCTGTCCGACACGGACCACGCGATGGTCCGGGTCGTCGACAGCCTCTTCCGCAGCCTGGACAAACTCGAGCTCGCCGTCGCCGTGCACCGGCTGTTCGCCGAGGACCCGATCAGCCTGCGCACGCTGGCGCACAAGATGCTCGTCGATCGCGACGTGCTCTCCCAGGCCCAGCGCACGGCGGAGGAGCGCGTGCTGCACTGGCTGCGTTCGTCGGAGTCGGCTCCGGTGACCGGGCACATGTTCCGGCTGACGGAGTGGCTGGGCGCCGCCGCCACGGAGGAGCAACTGATCGGCGCCGACCCGGCGCACCCGGTGATGGTGCCGTCGCTGCGCACCCCACTGTGGCGGGTGCTCGTCACGCTCATGCCCGACCGCCGCCTGCAGGACGGCTGGCTGGTCATCGGCGACCTGCAGCGGCTGCAGGCCCGCACCCGGCAGCTTCTCGCGACCCGCACCTCCGACGTCGACGTGGTGGAGGTGCTGAGCGAGCTCGGCATCCGCGCCCACTCGGCCAAGGCGTGGCTCGACGCCCTGCCGCCGGAGTCCGCGGCGCACCCCACGGCCTCCTCCCAGGCTCCGGCCCAGCCGCTGCCGCGCCGCACTCCCGGCGCCAACGGCCACCACCACCGCGGCGGACAGCCCATCCCCGCGGCCCCGGCGGGGTCGATCGACCCGTCGGCGGCGCTGGCCACGCTGTCGGCCCTGTCGGGCGGGCGCTCGCCGATCCTTCCCAGCCTCGCCGGCGCCCCGTCCACCCCGCCGCCTCCGCTGCCGAGCCCGTCGTCCGACCCGCGCCGCTGGCAGCGCATAGAGGTCACGCCCGAGCATCTGCGGGGCGGCCCGGTGCCGGTGCCGGAGGGCTACGCCACCCAGCTCGGCATGCGCCCGGGCACCCTGTTGTCGGTGACGGGCCCCGGAGACAACGCGATCGTCCTGGTCTGGCAGGGGCACCAGCCGGTCTTCGACTCGCTGCAACCGGTGCTGATGCGCCTCAACGCCCGCCCCGGCGACCAGGTGTACGTGACGGTCGACGGCTATCGGCTGGAGGCGCAGCTCACGGGCTGACCTCAGGCGAGCCCGTCGAGGTCCTCGAACAGGCGCAGGCGGTGCGCCGTGGCGGCGGCCTCGCCGCGTGAGGCGACGCCGAGCTTGGCCAGGATGTTGGACACGTGCACGCTGACGGTCTTGACCGCGATGAACAGCTGACCGGCGATCTCCCGGTTGCTGTGCCCGGCCGCCACGTGGCGCAGCACCTCCAGCTCACGCGCGGTCAGCCCCAGCGGCGGGCCGTCGGTCGGGGCCCCCTCGGCGAGGGCGATGCGGGCGCGCCGGGCGATGCCGTCGAGCTCGGCCAGCAGGGGCGCGGCGCCGAGTCGTTCGGCGAACTCGCGGGCCCGGGTCAGCCGGCTGGCGGCCTGCTGCCGATCTCCGCACGCCAGCGCCGCCTGGGCGGCACCGGCCAGCGCGCGAGCCTCCGCGTACGGCTGGCGCAGCGCCGCCCAGGCGGCCACGGCCTCGTCCAGGGTCTTGAGCCGGTCGGCGGCCTCGTCGCCGCCGGACTCCGGGCCGGCCACGGCGGCGAAGGTCAGGCGCTGGGCCTGCTGGAGATCACCGTCCACGCCGAGCCGCCCGGCCAGCGACCGCAGCTGGGCGAGCAGCGGCCCGCCGAACTGGGCGAACGTCACCAGCAGCGGCCACGAGTAACGCGGGCTGGCCACCAGGTCCTGCTCGCGCAGGGTGCGCACGGCCAGCTCGCCCGCGTCGTCGGCCCGGCCGCCCGCCAGCAGCAGCTCGAACTCCCTGCGCACGTGCGGCAGCACGCTCTGGTCGCGGAACGCGCCACGCGACAGGACGGCGCGCGACTTGGCCCACAAGCGCTCGGCCGACTCGATCTGGCCGCGGGCCAGCGCGAGGTCGCCGGCCAGCCCCTGCAGGCTCGCCTGGATCGGCGGCGGCGGCACGAGGTCGAGTGCGTGGTCGACGACCTCCAGCGCCTCGTCCCAGCGTCCGAGCGACACCAGGGGCTCGGCCAGGTTGATCGCCAGGAACGCGCCCGAGGTGCGGGCCAAACCGTGTCGCTCGGCCTCGGCGATGCCCTCGCGGGCCACCCGGGCCGCCTGTTCGTGGCGGCCGGCGCCCTCCAGCGCGTCGGACTCGGAGATCGCGCACCGCATCAGCGCGTTGTAGGAGCCGGACGTGGTCGCGATGCGCCGCGCCTCGGCGAACGCCTCGACCTGCCGGTCGATCTCGGCGTAACGGTAGCGTCCCCAGGCCAGCGTGATCAGCGCGTTGGCCTCGACCGGGGCGTCACCGGCCGTGTGGGCGAGCTCGGCGGCGTGGCCCGCCGCCTGGAGCTTCTCCGGCCGGTCGCCGGGCGCGTGCAACATCCGGGCGAGGCTCTCCAGCACCTGGGCGCGGAGCCTGACGGGGGCTCCGTCGGGCAGCAGGGCGGCGGCCTCGCGCAGGTCGTCGATATAGCCGGGCCGGCTCAGGTCGTAGCGGACGAGCCCGCGCTGGCGCAGCAGCCGGGCGGTCCTGATGGGGTCGGCGGCGCGGTCGACCTCGGCCAGGGCGGCGCCGGCGAGGGTCAGGCCACGCTCGAACTCGCCGGCGAGGTGGGCGACGGTGATCGCCTGGCGAAGCACGCCGACGTGGTCGATCCCGATGCGCTGCTCGGCGTCGGGCACCTGCCGCCACAGCTCCAGCACCCGGGACAGCATCCGGAGCTGCTCGCCGTAGGCTGTGGACCTGCGCGCGGCGGCGGCGGCGTGCCAGGCGCTGACCAGGGCCCAGTCGGCGTCGCGGGCAGCGTGCCAGTGGTGGGCCAGCTCGATCGCGCCGCGCGGCGCGGGCAGCACGGACAGGTCGCGCTCCAGCGCCTGGGCGAAGCGGGTGTGCAGGCGGATGTGCTCGCCCGGCAGCAGGTCGTCGTGCAGCGCCTCACGGATCAGGGCGTGGCGGAAGGAGTAGCCCTCGCCGTCGACCACCAGCACGTTGCCCGCCACCGCGGGCCGCAGCGCGCGAGAGAGCGCGGCCTCGTCGAGGCCGGCCACGCCGGACAACAGGTCGTGCTCGATGTGCTGGCCACCGGCGCTGGCCACCCGCATCAGCTCCTGGGTCTCCTCGGGCAGTCGCTCGACGCCGGCGAGCAGCAGGTCGCGTAGCGACTCGGGCAGTGACTCGTCGCCGCCGGCCTCGCTGAGCAGGGCCTCGACGAACAGCGGGTTGCCCTCGCTGCGCGCGTAGATGAGGTCGATGGCGGACGTCGACGGCTCTCGCTCCAGGATGCTCGCCGCCTGGGCGACGACCTCCCGGCGGGTGAGCCTGCGCAGCTCCAGCCTGGTCACCCAGGCGACGCGGCTCAGCTCGGCCAGCAGCGGGCGGAGCGGGTGGGTGCGGTGCAGCTCGTCGGACCGGTAGGTGACGGCGATCAGCAGGGCGGCGTCGGAGCGCTGGTAGCGCACCAGGAACGTGAGCAGGTCGCGGGTGGACCGGTCGGCCCAGTGGGCGTCCTCGACGACCAGGACCACCGGCCGGTCCTCGGCCAGCCGCTCCAGCAGGCCCAGCACCTGCTCGAACAGCCGGGCACGGGCATCGGAGCCGTCGCGGTCGGGCTCGCCGAACTCCGGCAGCAGCCGGGCCAGGCCGCGGGTGTCGCCGCCGGGCACCAGCGCGGCGACGCCGTCTGCGCCCAGCTCGCGCACGAGGCCGCGCAACACGGCGGAGAAGGGCGCGAACGGCAGCCCCTCGGTGCCGAGCTCGAGACAGCCGCCGGACAGGACCAGGGCGTCACCGGCGAGCGAGCCGAACTCCCTGATCAGGCGGGTCTTGCCGACGCCCGCCTCGCCTCCGATGAGCACGGTGGAGGATGCTCCCGCGCGGGCGGCGGCCAGGGCGTCGACGAGCGCGGCGAGCTCGTCGGACCGGCCGACGAACAGGGGGCTCACCGGGTGGATGGTCACGCCCCAAGGATGCCACCCCGGCGCCAAGGGACGCGGCGCGCCCCTTAGCGCAGGACCTTGCGGAAGAACGTGGCCGACGCCTCGTAGCCGAGCGCGTGGTAGAACTCCGGCGCCCGCCGGGTGGCCATCGCGACGTAGCCGGCCTCGCGCGAGCGGGCCCACTTCTCGAACTCCTCCAGCAGCGACCGGCCGATCCCCTGCCTGCGCGACCCGGTCCGCACCATGGCCTCCTCCACCCAGGCGACCGGGCCGTTGGCGAACAGCGTCAGATGCACGAATCCGAGCAGGTAGCCGGTGACCTGGCCGCCGACCACGGCCGTGAGCAGCAGGGCGTCGTCGTTGCGGAGCAGCTGGGGCAGCGCCCGGTCGAACGCCTCGCGCTCGGGGCTGAAGGTCAGCCCGAACTCCCTGGCCAGAGCGAACACCTCGTCCGCGTCGGCCTGCTCGGCCCTTCTGATGAGAAGGTCGTCACACGTCATGACCTGTGACCCTGAATCGTGCTTCATGCCCTGTCCAATCCGGCTCAGCTCGTCAGCGCCTTGACCGCCTCTTTCACGATCTCCTCCGCGCCCTTCATGAGCACGTCCTCGGGCACCGGCCTGGTGTCGCCACCACGGGCCAGGATCTCGCCGCCCTCGTTGTCGGTGCCGTGGTAGCGGACGTTGATCGTGGTGTTGCCCAGGACGACGTACGTCCAGACGTTCGTGGTGCCCTTGAGGTTGCCCGTGTACATGGCGTGCGCCTCGTCGCCGACGCCCTCGAACGTCCTCATCTCACCGTACGTGCTCAGATACTGCAGGCCGGGGTTCTCCTCCTTGGTGCCGGCCATGTCGCGCATCGAGCGGAAGTTGGACTCGGCGTCCTCCCTGGCGTCGTCGACCGTGGGCCAGACGTTGACGGCCAGGGAGATGCTGCGCCATTCGAGGTAGCCGTTCTTGATGTTCTTGCCTTGCGGGGTCCATTCGCAGCCCTTGCGGAGGGCGCCGTAGCCGTCCTTCTGGACGCCCGGAGCCGACTCGGACTTGGGCGCGAGCCGGGTGGTCAGGCTCGCCGGGAGCAGATCGCACACTTCGGGCACGGCTTTCAGCGCCGGGAAGGTCGAGGTGGCCGCCGGGGTCTCGGAGCCGGCCGACGTGGGCTGCTCGGAGGCGGTGGGCGGGCCGTCTGACGGCAGTTCGCTGGGCAGCATGGACGGCAGGTCCACCGTGGGCGGTGGCGTGGACAGCGCGACCGGCGGGGTGCCCTGACCGGCGTCGCGCACCGCGATGAGCCCGCCGCCGAGCACCGCCACCGCAGCGGCGCCCGCCAGGATCCCCTTGGCCCACCCCGGCGCCTTCGACGTCGCGGGACGCTCACCCCCGGCGTCCGGCCAGTAGGAGGCGGGAGGGACCGGCGGTGCCTGCGGAGCTCCTATCATGGCCACCCCCCTATGTTCGGTTATGGCAAATGAGATGCCTGTTTCAGGTGTCAAGCACCGAAATATAGCGAACTTGGAGCAACAAACACTATGGTCTCCTGCGTGCCTGGACAGGGGGATTCGAAAATCGCAGGCCGCTACCGAGTGTTACGCGCGCTCGGCCAGGGAGGCATGGGGACGATCTGGCTGGCTCACGACGAGCTGCTGGATCGCCAGGTGGCCATCAAGGAAGTGCTGCTACCCCAGTCTCTGGACGAGGCCGGGCGGGCCGAGGCGCTCCAGCGTGCCATGCGCGAGGCGATGGCCGCCGCCCAGCTGCGCCATCCCGGGATCATCACGATCCACGACGTGCTGCAGCAGGACGGCAGGCCGTGGATCGTCATGGAGCTGCTCAGGGGCCGCGACCTCAAGGAGGCCGTGGCCGCCGAGGGGCCCTGGGCGCCCGAGCGCGTCGCGGAGCTCGGTGTGCGGGTCCTGGAGGCGCTCTCGGTCGCGCACGCGCGCGGCATCCAGCACCGTGACGTCAAACCGGCCAACGTGTACCTGAGCGACGACGGCCGCGTCATCCTCACCGACTTCGGCATCGCCCGCCTGGAGGACCAGGCGACGATCACGGAGTCGGGCCTGCTGATCGGCTCGCCCGGGTTCATCGCGCCCGAACGGCTGCGCGGCGAACGCGGCGGGCCCGAGTCCGATCTGTGGTCCCTGGCGGCCACGCTCTACGCCGCCGTCGAGGGCCAGGCGCCCTACACCGGCACCTCTCCCCTGTCGGTGCTGCGTGACGCGCTCACCCTGCCGCCGAGGCCACCGCAGCGGGCCGGGCATCTCGGCCCCGTGCTGATGGCGATGATGGCCCGCGAGCCGTACCAGAGGCCGGACCCGCAGGCCGCGGAGCAGATGCTGCGGCGCGTCGCGGAGGGCGGGCAGGCGCTGGCCCCGCTCGCGCCCGCCAGGCGGACCGGCCGGGCACCGATCCTGGCCGGCGCGTTGGTGGTCGTGGCCGCTGCGGCGGCCGTCGCGTTCGTCGCCCTGCGGCCGGACGAGCAGCCACCGGCGCCCCGGCAGGCGTCCACACCGGCCGCGGCCCCGACGACCGCCCCGACGAGCGCCCCGACGAGCGCGCCGACCCCGGCGGAGACGACCGCGGCACCCACGCCGGAACCCGAGAAGACCGCCAGGTTCACCGCGGCGGTCAACCTCTGCACCCTGCTCACGACCCGCCAGGCCGGGCGGTTCGTCCCGGGCACGGGCGAGGGCAAGAGAGGCGCTGACTCCTGCGAGTGGACGACCCGCGGCAAGGGACTCCAGGTCAGGGTGCTGTCCAACAGCCAGCTCCCCGACCAGTGGAGCGGGGCCGTCGAGGACGCCGAGGAGCAGTACGCCAACTCCCGCAACAGCCGCGGCAGGGAGGGCTCCAGGATCACCTGGAGCTGGCCGGAGATCGGTCTGGCCAAACCCATCACGCAGCCCCGCCGCAACGTACAAGATCTGAAGGGGATCGGCGACGAGGCGTTCAGTTACGAACTCGTCAACCCCGACGGGCATCCCGAGCACATCACGCTGGTCTTCCGGCTGAGCAACATCAACGTCGAGGTCAGCCACGTCAACGCCGACAAGATCGGCAAGGTCGCCGCACTGCGCGCGGCGACGCGCGACGCCGCGCGGCGACTCGCCAAAGCACTAGACGGCCAGGAGTGAGGCAATGAACCAACCACGACTCGTGGGCGGCCGCTACGAGCTGCTCGACCAACTGGGCCGGGGCGGCATGGGCATCGTCTGGCGTGCGCGTGACGTCACCATCGGCCGGGAGGTGGCCGTCAAGCAGGTGCTGCTCCCGACCGGCCTCTCCCCCGACGACCAGGCCGCGCTGCGCCATCGCCTGCTCCACGAGGCTCGCACGGCGGCCGGGATCCGCCATCCCGCCGTGGTCGCCGTGCACGACGTGGTCGAGGACGGCGGTGAGCCGTGGATCGTGATGGAGCTCGTCCGTGGCCGGTCGCTCGACCAGGTCGTCAAGACGGGCGGGCCGATGTCGCCGGCGTGGGCGGCCTCGGTGGGGCTCTTCGTGCTGTCGGCGCTGGCCTCCGCCCACGCGCGGGGGTTGCTGCATCGCGACGTCAAACCGGGCAACGTGCTGCTCGCCGACGACGGGCGCGTCCTGCTGTCCGACTTCGGCATCGCCGCCCCCGCCGGCACGGCCCAGCAGGGCGCCGCGCCGGTGGGCACGGCCGGGTTCGCCGCGCCGGAGTGCCTGACGGACGGCGTCGTGCCCGGCCCTCCGTCCGACCTGTTCTCGCTCGGGGCGACGATCTACGCGGCGGTCGAGGGGGCGCAGCCGTTCCAGCGCAACACCGCGATGGCCACGCTGGGCGCGGTGATGACCGAGCCGCCCGCGCCGCCGCGACGGGCGGGCGCGCTCGCCCCGTTGCTGATGGCCCTGCTCGCGAAGGACCCGGTGCACCGGCCCGACGCGCGCACGGTCCGCCGGCTGCTGGAGAAGGCGACCGGGCAGCCGGTGGCCACCGTGAGTTCGCCCGCGGCCGCGTGGGTGGTGCCGCGCGCGGCCGCGTTCGGCTCGGCCGCCGCCGTGGTGGTGGCGTTCGTGGCCGCCGTCACGCTCATCCTGACCACGTCGTCGTCCGCCACCCGGGCGGAGCCGAAGCCGACGGTGGCGGCACCGACGGCGAGCCCGCGAACCGGCGACCCGACCGGCGCCCCCACCGGCGCCCCCACCGGCGACCCGACCGGTGCCGTCACCACCGAGTCACCCGCTCCCAGTGCCTCCCCGGCCGCCACGCTGCCGCCCGGCAAGTTCTCCAAGATGCCGCGGCCCTGCGTGCTGCTCAGCAGGCAGCAGGCCACCCAGCTGGTCGGCCCGTACATCACCTCGTCGCTCGATCCGTCCTTCAAGTGCACCTGGGGCACCACCGGGCTGCCCGCGAAGGGCAAGGAGCTGGGTCTCTACCTCACGCTCTGGCTCTATCCGCAGCAGGGCGACGGCTACGAGAGCACCCTGGCCCACGAGCACGTGGCCGGGGCCAGGAAGGCCGCGGAGGAAAAGGCGGGCAGGGGCGGCTCCGGCGAGACGCAGGGCGAGGTCTTCGAGATCTCCGGCGCCGGGGACGAGGCGATCGCCTACGAGGTGACCAAGACCCGGTTCGGCAGGGGCAAGGAGTTCGAGGTCCAGGTGATGTTCCGCACCGGCAACATGGTGGGCGAGTTCCGCTTCACCCGCGACGTGGCCAAGGACCCCGCCCTGCGGGACAAGGCCGCCCAGGCCGCCAAGTGGCTCGTGGCCGGCCTCGACGCCAAGGCCTCCTGACGCCATGAGGATGATCGCCGGACGCTACCGGCTGCTCGCGCCGCTCGGCGCGGGCGGCGCGGGCACGGTGTGGCGGGCTCGCGACGAGCTGCTGCACCGTGAGGTCGCGGTCAAGGAGGTACGCCTGCCGCCGGGCGAGGACCGGGGTCAGGCGCTGGTCGACACGCTGCGCGAGGCCCGCGCGGCGGCGTCGCTCAGCCATCCCTCGATCATCACCGTGCACGACGTGATCTCCGAGGACGGGCAGCCGTGGATCATCATGGACCTGCTCGCCGGCCGCTCGCTGGGCGACCTGGTCAAGGCACAGGGCCCGCTGCCGGTCGGCCAGGTGGCCACGGTGGGCCTGCGGGTGCTCGACGCGCTGGAGGCCGCGCACCGCCGGGGCATCCTGCACCGGGACGTCAAACCGGGCAACATCATGATCACCGACGCCGGTGAGGTGGTGCTGACCGACTTCGGCATCGCCGCGCACACCGCCGACATACCCGCCGCCCACGCGGCCTCCGGGCATGTCCCCGGGTCTCCCGGCTACGTCGCGCCCGAGCATCTGCGGGCCGAGCCGGCCGGCCCGGCCGCCGACCTGTGGTCGCTGGCCGCGGCCCTCTACCTGGCCGCCGAGGGCAGGCAGCCGTTCGACCGCGACTCGACGATGGCGGTCATCGCGGCCGTGCTCACCCAGCCACCGCCGCCACCGGTCAACGCGGGCCCGCTCAGCGGGCTGCTGCTGGCCATGCTCGACAAGAACCCGGCCGCCCGGCCGCACCCGCACGCGGTCGCGGCGCACCTGCGGACGCTGGCCACGCCGCTGCCCGGCCGCCCCCGCGAGGCAGCCGCTGTCACGGTTCCGGTGCGGGCCCGCCCGCGACGTACCGGCCTGCTGTTCGGCGGCCTGGCAGCCGGGACGGCGGCCACGGTCACGGCGCTCGTCCTGCTCAGCGGCACCGGATCGCCCTCCGCCAGGACGGCCACCACCACAACCACCACGCCCCCCTCCCCCGCCAGCGTGTCGGCCTGGCCGGCCACCCCGCCGCCGGCCACCGCCACGGCCTCCCCGTCGCCGTCCGCCAGGGGCGACGGCAGGTTCGCCGAGCCGCCCAGGGCCTGCAAGCTGCTCACCGAGGACCAGGCCGAGGACATCCTCCCCGGCTCCCGCTCCCGCCAGCCCCGCATGTACGACGAGAGCGAGTGCTACTGGTCCGTCGGCTCGCTCGGCCTGCTCGAGAGCACCTCGATCACCCTCAAGGTCAAACGCGCCGACGAGGTCGCGGCGGCCAGGCGGACGTTCGCCCAGACGGTGAAGTCCCGCGACGCGGCCGCCGGCAGCGCGCAGACCGTGACGGTCGGCCGCACCAGGCGCGTGTCCGCGGGCGACGAGGCCGCCGCCCAGGACAAGGAGGCGGGCATCACCACGACCTCGACCACCACCGTCTGGATGCGCGTCAGCAACGTGATCGTCCAGATCGAGGTCAGCCATCCCAAGCGTACGAAGGTGACCGAGGAACTCCGCGACACCGCAGTCACGACCGCCCGCGCGGTGGCCGACACCCTTCAGAAGGCGCGATGAACCCCAATCAGCCAGACCAGTTCCCGACCGTGGCCGTGCAGCGCACCGCCCCCACCCAGCAGTCCCGGCCGGGGCTGCGGGTGACGCCCGTCATCCTGGGCACGGCCATGACCGTCGTCGTGCTCATGCTGTTCACCGTCGTGTTCCTGCTCACCCGCGAGCCCGAGCCGGCTCGCTCGGCCACTCCGGCCGCGACGCCGCCGTCACAGGCGGCGACGGCCGCGCCCGAGCCGTCGCCGCGCGAGCAGTCCCCGACGAGCGAACCCGCCCCGACCGGCCCGGCCACGATCACGAAGGAGGCCGACCCGTGCGCGCTGGCCGACGAGGACCTGGTCAAGAAACTCACGCTTTATCCCGACGACAAGTCGCAGATCCGGGCGGACGAGTGCGAATGGTCCACGCTGCCCCGGGGAGCCTCCCTGCCGGACAACATGTCGTTCCAGCTCAGGGTGTACGTGAAGGTCTTCCCGGGCGATGTGGCGGCGGCGCATGAACAGCACGTGGCGCAGCGGCGGGAGGCCATGCTGCTGGCCCGCGACTCCACCCCCGCCGACCCGCCCGTCGGCGACTCCTCCTGGACCACCCGTTTCACCATGCCCGGCGGCACCGGCAACGGCCCGACCACCGCGACCGTCGGCGTACGGGTCAGCAACGCCGTGATCCAGGTGGTCTACCAGCGGCGTGTCCCCGAGGACCCGTCCGACAGGCTCACCAAGGGCGCGCTGGAGATGGCCACGGCGATCGCCGCCAAGCTCGGCACCGGTGACTGACGGTCGCCGTCAGATCGTCAGCCTCAGTGCCGGGAGGACGGGCCGAAGAAGTCCCGCGCGGCGTACGCGCCTCGCCGGTCGCGTCGGACCCCGAAGATGATGGAAGGATCCGATCATGACCTCAGAGACGATCAACGCGGCGGCTGCGGGCACCTGGGAGCTCGGCGACCTGACCGTCAACCGGATCGGCTTCGGCGCGATGCGCCTGACCGGCAGCGCCGCCTTCGACCTCGGCACGCCGAGCGATCGCGATCGGTCGATCAGGGTGCTGCGGCGCGCGATCGAGCTCGGCGTCAACCACATCGACACCGCCGCGTTCTACTTCTCCCGGCTGCGTTCCGCGAACGAGCTGATCAATCGCGCGCTGGCTCCGTACCCGGACGATCTGGTCATCGCCACCAAGGTCGGCCCGAGCCGGGATCCTTCGGGGGCCTGGCTGCCCTGGGCCGCGCCGGAGCAGCTGCGCGGCCAGGTCGAGGAGAACCTGCGTCAACTCGGTCGTGACCACCTCGACGTGGTGAACCTGCGCCTCAGCGGTCCCGGCCCGATCGCCGAGCATTTCGGCGCGCTGGCCGACCTGCGCGAGGCCGGGCTGATCCGGCATCTGGGCATCTCCAACGCCGGCCAGGAGCAGCTCGCGGAGGCGCGGGCCATCGCGCCGGTGGTCTGCGTGCAGAACCGGTACGGCCTCGACTCCCGCAGCGCCGACGATGACGCGTTCCTGCGAGCCTGCGGCGAGCAGGGCATCGCGTTCGTGCCCTTCTTCGCGATCGCCGGCGCGGGAGGCCCGGCGGGCGCCGGCGGCGGCGACAGTCCGGAGGTTCTCGCCGTCGCCCGCGCCCACGGCGTCACGCCGGCGCAGGTCCGGCTGGCGTGGACGCTGCGGCGCGGGCCGCACGTGCTGGCCATCCCGGGCACTGGCAACCCGGATCACCTGGTCGCCAACGTGGCCGCCGGTGCGCTGCGGCTCACGGAGGACGAACTGGCCCGTCTCGAGTCGCCTCAGCCGGGCGGAGCCGCGGACTGACCGCACCTCCTCGCGGCGCGGGTCAGAGGTCGCCGAGGCCGAGCTGACGGGCGATGAGCATGCGCTGGACCTCGCTGGTGCCCTCGCCGATCTCAAGGATCTTGGCGTCGCGGTAGAAGCGGCCGACCGGGAACTCGTTCATGAAGCCGTAGCCGCCGAAGATCTGCGTGGCGTCGCGGGAGTTGTCCATGGCCGCGTTGGACGAGACCAGCTTGGCGATCGCCGCCTCCTTCTTGAACGGCACCCCGGCCAGCATCTTCGCCGCCGCGTGGTAGTAGGCCAGGCGGGCGGTGTGGGCGCGGGCCTCCATGTCGGCGATCTTGAACTGGATGGCCTGGTAGTGGCCGATCGGGTGGCCGAACGCCTTCCTGTCCCTGACGTAGCGCAGGCACTCGTCGACGCAGCCCTGCGCGAGCCCGACGCCGACGGCCGCGATGGCGACGCGGCCCTCGTCGAGGGTGCGCAGGAACTGCGCGTAGCCCCGGCCGCGCTCGCCGAGCAGGTTGGCGGCGGGCACGCGGCAGTCGGAGAACGACAGCTCACGGGTGTCGGAGGCGTTCCAGCCGACCTTGGAGTACTTCTTCGACACGGTGAACCCCGGAGTGCCGCTCGGCACGAGGATCGTGGAGATCTCCCGCTCGCCGGTGAGGGCGGCGACGGCCACGAGGCCGGTGATGTCGGTGCCGGAGTTGGTGATGAACGCCTTCGTACCGTTGATCACCCATTCGCCGCCGTCCAGCACGGCCGTGGTGCGCATGCCGCCCGGCACGTCGGAGCCGCCGCCGGGCTCGGTCAGTCCGAACGCGCCGAGCATCTCGCCCGAGGTCAGCCGGGGCAGCCACTCCGCGCGCTGGGCCGGCGTGCCGTAGCGGTAGATGGGCATCGCGCCCAGCGACACCGCGGCCTCCACGGTGATCGACACGCTGGAGTCGACGCGGGCCAGCTCCTCCAGGGCCAGGCAGAGGGCGAAGGAGTCGCCGCCCATCCCGCCGTACTCCTCGGGGATGGGCAGCCCGAACAGGCCCATCGCGCCCATCTGCCGCACGATGTCGTACGGGAACTCCTCGCGCTCGTAGTAGTCGCCGATCACCGGGGCGACGACGTCACGGGCGAACGCCTCGACGGTCTTGCGCAGCTCTTCGTACTCGCTGCTGAGCTCGCTGGTGAACATGGGTGTCAGCCTTTCGACAGGGCCTGGACGACGCGGGAGGGGCTGGGGCGGCCGAGCCGCTCGGCCAGCCAGGTGCTGGTGGCCACGAGCTTGCCGAGGTCGAGGCCGGTCTCGATGCCCAGGCCGCGCAGCATCCAGACGAGGTCTTCGGTGGCGAGGTTGCCGGTGGCCGACTCGGCGTAGGGGCAGCCGCCGATGCCGCCCGTGGAGGCGTCGACGGTGGTGACGCCGGCCCTGAGCGCGGCCAGCGTGTTGCCGAGCGCCTGGCCGTACGTGTCGTGGAAGTGCACGGCCAGCCGGTCGGGGTCGCGGAACGCCTCGATCAGGGCGGTCACGTGACCGGGCGTGCCGACGCCGATGGTGTCGCCGAGCGACAGCTCGTGGCAGCCGAGCCCGAGCAGCCGCTCGCCGACCGCGACGACCTGCGCGATGGGCGTGTGCCCCTCCCAGGGGTCGCCGAAGCACATGGAGACGTACGCGCGCACCTTGACGCCGTGCTCCAGCGCCCTGGCGATGACCGGCTCGAACATGTCGAACTGGCTCTCCAGGCCGCGGTTGAGGTTCTTGGCGGCGAACGTCTCGGTGGCGCTGGCGAACACGGCGATCTCCTCGACACCGTGGGCCAGGGCCCGGTCGAGACCGCGCTCGTTGGGCACGAGCACCGGGTAGCGGATCCCCGGCCGCCGGTCGAGCCCGGTCAGCAGGTCCTCGGCGTCGGCCAGCTGCGGGACCCATCGCGGGTGGACGAAACTGGTCGTCTCGATCACCTTGTGCCCGGCGTCGGCGAGGCGGCCGATGAACTCCGCCTTCACCTCGACGGGGATGATCGCGGACTCGTTCTGCAGCCCGTCACGGGGCCCGACCTCGTAGACGGTGACGTGCCGGGGAAGACCCGCCATCGGGTACGGCACGCTCATCACGCCTCCTCGGGTGTGATCACGGCCAGGACGGCGTCCATGTCGACCGGCTGGCCCGCCTGCGCGCGCAGCTCGGCGACCAGGCCGTCAAGGGGGGCCGTCACTGTGTGCTCCATCTTCATGGCCTCCACGATCAGCAGCGGCTGGCCCGCGCCGACCCGCTCGCCCTGCTGGGCCTTCACCACCAGGACGGTGCCCGGCATCGGGCTCCTGACCACGCCGTCGCCGGCCCCGGCCGCGCCGGGCCGGTCGCCCGGGTCGCCGATGCGGTGGCGGGTGACGGCCCAGGCCGCGCCGCCCCTGCCGAGCCAGAGCGTGTCGCCGTGGCGGACGTGGGCGTAGTGCTCGGCACGGCCGCCGAGAGTGACGGTCAGCGTGTCGCCGTCGCGCCTGATCCGGGCCGGGACGCCCCGCCCGCCGCCGGCGCCCTCCGGAACGACCCCCTCGGCGTCCGCGCCGGACGAGCCGGGGACGCCGGGCAGGTCGTGGGGACGTACTTCGGCCGCCCGCTCCGGCAGGCCGCGGACCTGGACGGCGTGCAGCCCGCCGCGGGCCTCCAGCCGCCAGGTCGTCCAGGCGGGCCGGCCGACCCGCCAGCCGTCGGTGGCGTCCCACGGATCACCGCCCTGCGGCCTGGCGTGGAAGACGAGCGCGGCGGCGGCCAGCACCTCGGCGGGCACTCCGGCCGACGGCAGCAGGTCGGGCAGGATCCGCTCGACCAGCCCGGTGTCGAGCCGGCCCGCCCGGACCGCCGGGTGCGTGACCAGGGCGCGCAGGAACGGGATGTTGGTGGTGACGCCGAGGATCACGGTCTCGCCGAGCGCCCGGTCGAGCCGCCGCAGCGCGGCCTCCCGGTCGGGTGCCCAGGCCACGACCTTGGCCAGCATCGGGTCGAACTCACTGCCCACGACCCCGCCCTCCGCCAGCCCGGAGTCGACCCGGACCTCCTCGGGCTCGCGCAGCGCGAGGACCGGGCCGCCGGTGGGCAGGAAGCCCCGGGCGGGGTCCTCGGCGTAGACGCGGGCCTCCACGGCGTGGCCGTCGAGGCGTACCTGATCCTGGGTGAGCGGCAGCGGCTCGCCGGCGGCCGCCCGGAGCTGGAGCTCGACCAGGTCGAGGCCTGTGACCAGCTCGGTGACCGGGTGCTCCACCTGGAGACGGGTGTTCATCTCCATGAAGTGGTGCTCGCCGGTCGTGCCGTCGACGATGAACTCGACCGTGCCGGCCCCGACGTAGCCCACCGCGCGGGCGGCCTCCACCGCGGCCGTGCCCATCCGGTCGCGCATCGCCGGGTCCACGAACGGGGACGGCGCCTCCTCGACGATCTTCTGGTGCCGTCGTTGCAGGCTGCACTCGCGTTCGCCCAGGTGCAGGACGTTGCCGTGGGTGTCGGCCAGCACCTGGATCTCGATGTGGCGTGGGTTCTCGACGTAGCGTTCGATCAGCAGGGTGCCGTCGCCGAACGCCGCGCGGGCCGTACGGCGGGCGGACTCCAGCGCCTCGGGCAGCTCGGCGGCGGACCTGACCAGCACCATGCCCTTGCCGCCACCTCCCGCCGACGGCTTGATCAGCGCGGGGAAGTCGGCCCAGGCGGTCAGCTCGTCGTCCGGCTCGGCGCCGCCCGGCACCACGGGGACCCCGGCGGCCGACACGGTGGCCTTGGCGCGGATCTTGTCGCCCATGGCGTCGATCGCCTCGGGCGGCGGGCCGACGAAGACCAGCCCGGCCTCGGCGCAGCGGCGGGCGAACTCGGCGTTCTCGGCGAGGAAGCCGTATCCGGGATGTACGGCCTGGGCGCCGGACTCGACGGCCGCCGCCACGATCGCCCCCATGTCCAGATATTTCGGGACCTGGAGGGCTATGTCGGCGTCGAGAACGTGGCGCGCGCCCGCGTCCGACGCGGTGTGGACGGCCACCGAGGTGACGCCGAGCCGGCGCAGCGTGCGAATGATCCGGACCGCGATCTCACCCCGGTTGGCGATGAGCACCCGGTCGAACATGTGCGGCGAAGGAGTCATGCGATCAGATCCTGAAGACGCCGTAGGCGACGGGGTCGAGCGGGGCGTTGGCCGCCGCGGAGAGGGCCAGGCCGAGGACGGTGCGGGTGTCGAGGGGATCGATCACGCCGTCGTCCCAGAGCCTGGCGGTGGAGTAGTAGGGGTTGCCCTGGTGCTCGTACTGGGCCCGGATCGCGTCGGCGTCGGCGTCGCCCACGGTGGTGAGCACGTTGGCGGCCTGTTCGCCGCCCATGACCGAGATGCGGGCGTTGGGCCACATCCACAGGAACCGGGGCGAGTAGGCGCGCCCGGCCATGGCGTAGTTGCCCGCGCCGAACGACCCGCCGATCACCACGGTGAACTTCGGCACCCGCGCGCACGAGACCGCCGTGACCATCTTGGCGCCGTGCTTGGCGATGCCACCCGCCTCGTACGCCTTGCCGACCATGAACCCGCTGATGTTCTGCAGGAACACCAGCGGGATCTTCCGCTGGTCGCACAGCTCGATGAAGTGGGCCCCCTTCATCGCCGACTCGCTGAACAGGATGCCGTTGTTGGCGACGATCCCGACCGGGTGGCCGTGCAGGTGGGCGAAGCCGGTGACCAGCGTGGCGCCGTACTCGGCCTTGAACTCCAGGAACCGCGACCCGTCGACGAGCCGGGCGATGACCTCGCGCACGTCGTAGGGCTGGCGGGTGTCGGCGGGCACGATGCCGTAGAGGTCGCGCGGGTCGTACGCGGGCTCCTCCGGCGGGAGGGTGTGCCACGGCCGCTCGGCCCGGGGCGCCAGCGTGGAGACGATGTCGCGGACGATGGCCAGCGCGTGGGCGTCGTCCTCGGCCAGGTGGTCGGTGACGCCGCTGACCCGGGAGTGCAGGTCGCCGCCGCCCAGCTCCTCGGCCGTGACCTCCTCGCCGGTGGCGGCCTTCACCAGCGGCGGGCCGCCGAGGAAGATCGTGCCCTGGCCGCGCACGATGACCGCCTCGTCGCTCATGGCCGGCACGTACGCGCCGCCGGCCGTACAGGATCCGAGGACGGCGGCGATCTGCGGGATGCCCCGCGCGGACATCGTGGCCTGGTTGTAGAAGATCCGGCCGAAGTGCTCGCGGTCGGGGAAGACCTCGTCCTGCCGGGGCAGGAACGCGCCGCCGGAGTCGACGAGGTAGACGCACGGCAGCCGGTTGTGCAGCGCCACCTCCTGCGCGCGCAGGTGCTTCTTGACGGTGATCGGGTAGTAGGTGCCGCCCTTGACGGTGGCGTCGTTGGCCACGATCACGCACTCACGCCCGGCGACCCGGCCGACGCCGGTGATGATGCCGGCGGCGGGCGCCTGGTCGTCGTAGAGACCGCCGGCCGCGAGCGGGGACAGCTCCAGGAAGCGGGAGCCGGGGTCGAGCAGGCCGTCGACGCGGTCACGCGGCAGCAGCTTGCCCCGCTCGACGTGCCGCCGCCGCGACCGCTCGGGACCGCCCAGGGCCGCCACGGTGAGCCGCTCCAGCAACTCGGCGGCCAGCCGCTCGTTGAGCTCGGCGTTGCGCTTGAAGAGCTCGCCGCCGGAGTCGGCGGACGACTTCAGCACCGGCCAATCGCTCATGACTCCCCTTTCGTCATGTGCGAGATGTTAGTCATCATTAACGAAACCGTCTAGCATGTGAGACGTGACGACTGCCCGGACACCTACCCGCAATCGCGGCAACCGGCGCACCGAAATCCTCGACGCCGCCGCGAGACTGTTCGCCGCCCGCGGCTTCCACGGCGTCTCGATCGAGGACATCGGAGGGGCGGTCGGCGTCTCCGGCCCCGCGCTCTACCGGCACTTCAGCGGCAAGGAGGCACTGCTCGCCGAGATGCTGCTCGGCATCAGCTCGCGGCTGCGCGAGTCGGCGGTCGCCGTCGTGACCGCGTCCGGCGGGCCGGGCGAGACGCTCGACGCGCTGCTCGACACGCAGATCACGTTCGCTCTGGAGCAGCCCGCGCTGATCACCGTGCACGACCGCGAGCTGGGCAACGTGCCCGAGCCCGCGCGGCGGCAGATCAGGAGGCTGCAGCGGCTCTACGTCGAGGAGTGGGTGACCGTGCTGGCCGAGCTGCACCCGTCGTGCCCGGCGGCGCGGCTGCGCGCGGCCACGCACGCCGTCTTCGGCCTGCTCAACTCCACCCCGCACAGCGCCGGCGAGCTGCCGCCCGAGGCCATGCGGCCCCTGCTGCGCGCGATGGCGCGGGCCGCCGTCGACGCCGCGGTTAACGCCCGCTAACACTCTCCCCATCCACCGAAAACGCCTTGCTGGCTCAACTATCTAGATATATCGTCAAGGTATCTCGATAGTTGGAGGTGTTGTTCATGCACGCTTGGGACGATCATCCGGGCTTCCCGCCGACCCCCCACGGCGCGACCGTTCCGCCGGCGCCCTTCCCTCCCGTGCCGCCCATGCCCCTCGTGCCGCCTCTCCCCCCTGCGGCCTGGGAGGGCGACGCGCCCCGGGTCCGGCGAGGCGACGTGCGGGCGGCGCTGCTGATCCTGCTCGCCGAGGAGCCGAAGAACGGCTACCAGATGATCCAGGACATCGAGGCCCGCAGCCGCGGCGTGTGGCGGCCGAGCCCCGGCTCGGTCTATCCCGCGCTCCAGCAGTTGGAGGACGAGGGGCTGGTGACCGGCGACGAGTCCGGCGGCACCCGCACCTACCGGCTGACCGAGCAGGGCCGCGCGCAGGCCGAGCGGCAGCTCGACGCCGAGGCCCCCTGGGACGAGGTGGCCCGCACGATCCCCGAGGACCGCCACGAACTGCGCCTGCTGTGGGCCCAGCTCAACGAGGCGTTCATCCATCTGACACGCACGGCCAACGACCGCCAGGTCGTCGCGGCCAAGCAGTTGCTCAGGCAGACACGCAGATCCGTTTTCCAGATCCTGGCGGAGGACTGATGGCCGACCAGACGGCGGTGGCCGTACGCAAGTTGTCCAAGACCTACGGAAAGGTGGAGGCCGTCAAGGGCGTCGACTTCGAGGTGCCGCCCGGCGAGGTGTTCGGCTTCCTCGGCCCCAACGGCGCCGGCAAGACCACCACGATCAGCATGCTGTGCACGCTGGTCAACCCCACGGGCGGCAGCGCCACCGTCGCCGGCTACGACGTCGTCCGCCAGCGCGACGACGTGCGCCGCAACATCGGCCTGGTCTTCCAGGACCCGACCCTCGACGGCTACCTGAGCGCCGAGCAGAACCTGCGCTTCCACGCGGAGCTGTACGGCGTGCCGAAGAGCGTCGTAGGCGACCGGATCCGACAGGTCATGGAGATGGTCGCGCTCTGGGACCGCAAGGACGCCAAGGTCATGACGTTCTCCGGCGGCATGAAGCGGCGCCTGGAGATCGCCCGCGGCCTGCTCCACTCACCCCGGGTGCTGTTCCTGGACGAGCCGACCGTCGGGCTCGACCCGCAGACCCGCTCGGCCATCTGGGGCTACATCAACCAGTTGCGGCGCATGGAGGACATCACGATCTTCATGACCACGCACTACATGGACGAGGCCGAGTACTGCGACCGGATCGCGATCATCGACCACGGCGAGATCGTCGTCATCGACTCGCCGGAGGCACTGAAGGCCAGCGTCGGCAAGGACCGGGTGCAGATCCATACCGGTGACGACGCGCGCGCGATCGAGGCGCTCCGGGAGAGGTTCGACCTCGACGCGGCCGTGCACGAGGGCGCGGTGACGTTCGCCGTGGCCTCGGGCGAGGAGTTCGTGCCCCGGCTGTTCGCCGAGCTCGGCATGCCGATCACCTCGGTCAGCGTCTCGCGGCCCTCGCTCGACGACGTGTTCATGTCCTACACCGGCTCCACCATCCGCGACGCCGAGTCCGGCGCCGACACGATGGCGTGGATGCGCACGATGGCGAGGCGATGACGATGGCGACAGAGGCGATCTCCGTCCGGACGCCCGCGCGCGGCGCGGGCCATGACCTCCGGGCGATCAAGGTAGTGCTCCATCGCGAGATGCTGCGCTTCGTCAACGACCGGACACGCATGCTGTCGATGCTGCTGCAGCCGGTGCTCTGGCTCTTCGTCATGGGCACCGGGCTGGGCTCGCTGGTGCAGGGCTCGATCCCGGGCGTCGACTTCCGTACGTTCATGTATCCCGGAATGATCTCGATGACCGTGATCATGACCGGCATGTTCTCCGCCGGCTCGATCGTGTGGGATCGCGAGTTCGGCTTCCTGCGCGAGATGCTCGTCGCCCCCGTCTCACGAGGGGCGATCGTCGTGGGCAAGTGCCTCGGCGGCGCGCTGGTGGCCACCGGGCAGGGCGTCATCATCCTGGCCATGGCCGGGCTCGTGGGCATCCCCTACTCGCCGGCGCTGATGCTCACCCTGCTGGCCGAGATGTTCCTGGCCGCCTTCACGATCACCGCCTTCGGGGTGCTGCTGGCCGCCCGGATGAAGAACATGCAGACGTTCTTCGGGCTGATGCAGATGGCGATCATGCCGATGGTGTTCCTGTCGGGAGCGATGTTCCCGCTGGCCAACCTGCCGTCGTGGCTGCACTTCCTGACCGTGATCAACCCGATGACGTACGCGGTGGATCCGATGCGGCAGGCCGTCTTCTCCCACCTCGACGTCCCCGCCCAGGTGAACGCGGCGCTCAATCCCGGGGTCCAGTGGTTCGGCTACCAGGTGCCGGTGCCGCTGGAGCTCGGCCTGGTGGCGGCGCTCGGCGGGGTGCTGCTGATGTTCGCGGTCGCGCAGTTCCGCCGGGCCGAGTGAGAGTTTTTCGGAAACGGAGTGCGACGACTCGACAGCGGAGGGTAGTGTTCACGAAGTGCAACACCCCCCGAAAGGATTGAACATGCTTGACCTCCAAGTGCAGGTTCGTGACCTCCAGACCAGGGTCGCGGCTCTCGAGTCTCGTACAGTGAGTGGCGTGTCAGACATGAGCATCGCCGAACGCTTCACCGCCCTGCACGACCGCGTCAGCGACGTCGGGCAGAACATCCTCGCCAAGATCGACACCCTCGACAAGAAGATCGACATACGGATCGAAGAGGTCCGGATGGAGATGCGGGCAGGCTTCGCGCAAGTCGACCAGCGGTTCGAAGCCATGGACCAGCGGTTCGAGGCGATAGACCAGCGATTCGAGCGGGTCGACCAGCGGTTCGAGGCGATGGATCAGCGGTTCGAGCGGGTCGAAGGGAGCTTGACCGAGATCAAGGCGATGCTCGTCGGCTTGGGCGCGCAGGCGCCCGGGAGCCGGGTCAACTGAGCGGGTGAGGCCCGGAGCGGACGCGCTCCGGGCCTCGATGTCGCGGCTGGGTGGTGGTTACCGCTTGACGCGGACGTAGTCCCTGCGACTGGTGTCGCCCCAGGTGTCGTCGTCACCGCGGAAGACGAGCTTCCACCAGCCCGACTTCCAGCCCTTGACCTTGGTGTAGACCTTGCCGCTGTCGTTGGACCAGGTCGACTTCACGTACTGCCACTTGTGCGAGCCGGCCGGCTTGAAGTAGAGCCGCACCTTGCCGGAGTAGCCCTCCCAGGAGCCCTCGTCGTCGACCTGCAGCTTGCCGCGGAACTTCACGTACTTGCCGCGCTTGACCGGCTCCGGGTAGGCGTTGAACTTGATCAGGCGGGTGTCGGCCTTGTCGACCTGCACCGGCGGCGGGGTGGGCTGGACGACGCGGACCCAGTCGGGGCCGCCGGCCGAGCCGTTGATCCCCTTGGTGCCGGCGTACTCCGCGCGCCACCAGCCCGAGGTCTCGGCCGTGGTGGAGGCCCAGAAGCGGCCGTCGCGGCCGGTCACGTCACTGGCGACCCACTGCCAGCGGTCGGTTCCGGGCGCCTTGAACACGATGTTCACGCGCTGGCCGGGCAGCGAGCGCCAGCCCTCGGCCTGGAGGGCACCGGTGAAGGTGAGCTTGTCGCCCTTGTCTACCGGCTCGGGATGGGCGTCGAACCCGACGATCCTGCTGTCGCGGTCGCGGCGCTTGACGTCGACCCTGTCGGTGTCGCTGACGGAGGACCTGGCGAACGCGTCACCGCCGTACTCGGCCCGCCACCAGCCGGTGGCCTCGGCCTTCACGTGGGCGGAGAACCAGCCGTTGGCCGCGGTCGTCGACTTGGCGACGTGCCGGTAGGCGTCGGTGCCCTTGGCGCGGAAGGTGATCGTCACCGACTTGCCGCCGTAGCCCTTGCCGTCGGCGAGGAGCCGGGCGGAGACCCTGATCCGGTCGCCTCTGTCGACCAGGTCGGGGTTGGCGTCGAAGTCGACGATCTTGGTGTCGAGTGCCTTGCGGACCTCGAGCGTGCCGTTGACGGACTTCTCGCCGTCGCCGTGGGCGATGGCGAGGAAGCTCCACTGGCCGGCGTTCGCGGCCTCGAAGGTCTTCGTGCCGGTCCACTTGGTCCACTGGCCGAACGGCTTCGGCGTCAGCGCGACCTGGCCGCCGACGCTCGCGCCGGGCGGCTTGAGCTGGAGCTCGGCCTTGCCTGCGTCCTTCGTGGTGAACGAGAACGTCGCCGTCACCGGCTTGTCGAAGACGACGATCGGCGATGCGGGACTGACGGCTACGGGGGAGATGGTCGGCGCTTTGGCCGTGGCCGACGCGGGTGTCGCCAGGACGAGTGTCCCGGCGCCCATCGCCAGCACGAGGGCGGCCGCGCGCATGCGTCGTAACATGCGGGTTCCTTTCTGGAGACCCAGTGGTTTCAACGCGGCATTGAGGGTGCCACGCGTATCTATCTCAGTAGACGTATAAATCGCGCTAATGGTTTAGAAATCTGACAAGCTGTTATTGATCGCTGTCAATAGGATCGGTCCAATTTACCGGTGACCTCGGACCGGCAGACATGGACCGCTCCAGGGAGACATAATCGGTTTTGTGGCGCGCGACACTGTTGAGACTCACTTCACCCAGGCCGTTGCGACGCTCAAGGCGGGCGCGGCCCGAGATCCCGGGCAGCCCCTTCGCGAGGGCGGTCCGCTGACCGGCGAGCAGTGCCGCAGGCTGTTCCAGCGCCAGCTCGACAGCCGCATCCTCGACATCGCGGCCCGCTGGCTCCGCGAGCAGCAGCAGGGGCACTACACGATCGGCTCGGCCGGGCACGAGGGCAACGCGGCCGTGGCCGCCGCCCTCCGGCCGGACGACCCGGCGCTGCTGCACTACCGTTCGGGCGCCTTCTACCTGACCCGGTCCGAGCAGGCCGGGCGCCTGCCCGAGCAGGGCATCCGCGACGTCCTGCTGGGGCTGACCGCCTCGTCCGAGGAGCCGATCGCGGGCGGCCGGCACAAGGTGTTCGGCCATCCCGACCTGGCGATCATTCCGCAGACCTCGACGATCGCCAGCCACCTGCCCCGCGCCGTCGGCGTGGCCTTCGCCATCGAGCGGGCCCGCGCGCTCGGCGTCCCCGCGGCCTGGCCGGGCGACGCGATCGCCGTGTGCAGCTTCGGTGACGCCTCGGTCAACCACGCGACCGCGCTGGCCGGCTTCAACACCGCCGCCTACGCCACCCACCAGGGCCAGGCGATGCCGATCCTGTTCGTGTGCGAGGACAACGGCCTCGGCATCAGCGTGCGCACGCCCAAGGGCTGGGTGGAGGCGGCGGCACGGCGTCCCGGCATCGCCTACTTCTCCGGCGACGGCTGCGACCTGGCCGACGCGTACGACGCGGCGACGCGGGCGGTCCATCACGTGCGCACCCACCGCTCCCCCGCGTTCCTGCACCTGAGCATGGTCCGGCTGATGGGCCACGCCGGCTCCGACGTCGAGGCCGCCTACCGCGGCCAGCGGGAGATCCGCGCCGACCTCGAACGCGACCCGCTCATCGCCTCCGCCCGCCTGCTCGTCGAGGCCGGCCTGATCACGCCTGACGAGTTGCTCAGGAGATACGAGCTGTCGCGCGAGCACGTGCTGCGCATCGCCCTGGAGACCACCCGCACCCCACGGCTGGGGTCGGCCAAGGAGGTCATGGAGCCGCTGGCGCCGCGCCGCGCCGACATGATCGCCAAGATCAGCCCGGTGGCCGCCGAGAGCACGGTCAGGGAGCGGGCGTTCGCCGGGGCGCTGCCCGAGGCGGAGCGGCCGTTGACGCTGTCCCAGTCGATCAACCGTACGCTGGCCGACGCGCTCGCCGTCTACCCCGAGATGATGGTCTTCGGCGAGGACGTCGGCCGTAAGGGCGGCGTCTACGGCGTGACCCGGGGCCTGCAGAAACGCTTCGGCGGCGGCCGGGTCTTCGACACGCTCCTCGACGAGCAGACCGTCCTCGGGCTGGCGCTGGGCGGCGGGGTGTCCGGGCTGCTGCCGGTGCCCGAGATCCAGTACCTCGCCTACCTGCACAACGCGCTCGACCAGATCCGTGGCGAGGCCGCGACGCTGTCGTTCTTCTCCCAGGGCTCGTACGTCAACCCGCTGGTGGTCCGGGTCGCCGGCTACGGCTACCAGAAGGGGTTCGGCGGCCACTTCCACAACGACAACGCGGTCGGCGCGCTGCGCGACATCCCCGGCCTGGTCATCGCCTCGCCGTCGCGCCCCGACGACGCGTCGGCCATGCTGCGCACCTGCCTGGCCGCCGCCCGCACCGAGGGGTCGGTGTGCGTGTTCCTGGAGCCGATCGCGCTCTACCACACGCGTGACCTGTTCGACGAGGGCGACGGCGGCTGGCTGGCGCCGTACGCCCCGCCGGCGCGGTGGCGGGAGACCCATGTGCCGATCGGCCGCGCCCGCTCCTATGGCGACGGCCGCGACCTGACGATCGTGACGTTCGGCAACGGGCTGCGGATGAGCCTGCGGGCCGCGGTCCGGTTGACGCAGGAGGGCCACAGTTGCCGGGTCCTCGACCTGCGCTGGCTGGCGCCGCTCCCGGTCGACGATCTGCTGCGGGCGGCCGAGCTGACCGGCAAGGTGCTGATCGCCGACGAGACCCGCCACACCGGTGGCGTCTCGGAGGGCATCGTGGCCGAGCTCGTCGACGCCGGCTTCACCGGGCAGATCGCGCGGGTGACGTCGGCCGACAGTTTCATTCCGCTGGGGGCCGCCGCCGATCACGTGCTGCTGTCGGAGGAGGAGATCGAACAGGCCGCTCGCAAGCTACTCGGCTGATTATGCGACTTGTCGCATAATGACTGCATCTGTTAACAAAGCCGAAACGCTGGTAGTTTAGGGAGCGCTCCCAATAGATCTTGGGCGAGGTGCATCGTGACCGATTTGCCCACGCTCGCACAGGTGGCAGCGGCAGCCGGTGTATCCCCGGCGACCGCCTCTCGCGTATTGACTGGCACCGTCAGGGTCAGCACCTCGACCCGCCGCCAGGTCTACGAGGCGATGTCACGTCTGGGCTACGTGCGCCACCGGGCGCCCCGGGGCGCCCCCGCCAGGCGGACGACCGGCGGCGTGGCCGTGGTGATCTGTGACCACCTCCACCGGCTGTTCTCCGACCCCTACTACGCGCGGTTCCTGTCGGCCGCTGGAGAGGTGCTGGCGGAGCACGGCGTGCCGCTCATGGTGACGACGGTGCCTCCGGCCGGCCCCGGCGCCATGCCCGCGCTGGCCGGGGCCGCCGACGGGGTGCTGCTGATCGGCGCGCGGGAGCGGCATCCGCTGGCCATCACGCTGTCCACCTCGGGCATCGCCGTACGCGGCATCGGCCGCCCGCCCGACGACGTGAAGCTGCCGTACGCCGACGTCGACAACCACGACGGCGCCCGGCAGGCGGCTGAGCATCTGCTGCTCGGCGGGCGCCGGGCGGTGGCCATGATCGCCGGGCCGCCGCCGCTGCCCGCCGCGCAGGACCGGCTCGAAGGGTTCGTCCACATGCTCCGGCGGGCCGGGATCGGCGACGTGCCCGTGGCGTACGGCGACTTCAGCATGCCGTCGGGCACGCACGCGATGCAGTGGCTGCTGCGGCGCGCGCCCGCGCTCGACGCGGTGTTCGCGGCGTCCGACCTGATGGCGGCCGGGGCGATCCACGCGCTGAGACGGGCCGGGCGCAGGGTGCCGGACGACGTGGCGGTGATCGGGTTCGACGACGCGCCGGTGGCGCGGCGGACCGTGCCGGCGCTGACGACCGTCCGCCAGCCCGTGGAGGAGCTCGCCGCGCTGGCCACCCGGCTGCTGCTGGCGGGCACCTCCTCGGTCAACCCCGTCCTGCCCGCGGAGCTGATCGTCCGTGAATCAGCATGAGCCGGGCGATGTCCTGGCCCGCCGGTACGTGCTGCTCGACCTCATCGCCGCGGGCGGCACGTCGGTGCTGTGGCGGGCCCGCGACCGGTCCCTGGACCGGCTCGTCGCGGTGAAGGTGCTGCAGGACCAGCGCGAGCTGGCCCGCAAGGAGGCCAGGACGACGGCCCGGCTGTCCCATCCCGACGCGATCGAGGTCTACGACTACGGCGAGACGGTGACGGCGCGGGGCCGCGTGGCGGCCTTCGTGGTGCTGCGGCTGCTCGACGGGGAGCCGCTGGCGGAACGGCTGACGCGCGGGCCGCTGCCCTGGACCGAGGCCGCCGGCACGACCGCCCGGATCGCCCGCGTGCTGGAGGCGGCGCACGCGCAGGGCATCGTGCACCGGGACGTCTCGGCGGAGAACGTGCTGCTGACCGAGGGCGGGCCGAAGCTCCTGGACTTCGGGATCGCAGCGCTGGCCGGGGATCCCGACGACGAGCGCGGCACGCCGCCGTACGTCGCGCCGGAGCGGCTCACAGGCGCCCCGGCCCATCCGGCGGTCGACGTGTACGCCCTGGGCGTGCTGTTCTTCCAGATGCTCACCGGCGCGACCCCGTACCCGGAGACCACCTGGGAGCAGTTGGAGACGGCGAGCAGAGCCGGGCCCTGCCCTCGGCCGCCGGGCGTGCCGGGTGACCTGGCGGAGCTCTGTCAGCGCTGCCTCGACCCGGCGCCCTCGCGGCGGCCCAGCGCCCGCGAGGTGGCCGACCAGCTCGGGCAGACGCTGGGCCGGACCAGGTTCCGGCACCGGGTGCGGCACGGCCTGGCGCTGATGGCGCTGGGCACGGTGGCGGCGACGATGCTGTGGGCCGGGCCGGTCGGCGACCAGGGGCGCCCGGCGGGCCCGGCGTCGCTGCCCGAGCCGCGACGCACGGCCGCCGAGCTCCCCTCCTCGGCGCCCCTGGCCTCGCCCGCGCCGCTGCTCTCGTCCACGCCTCTGGCCTCGCCGGCGCCGCTCGCCTCGTCCACGCCCTTCGCCTCGCCGGCGCCGCTGGCATCGTCCACGCCGCGGAACACCCTCGCGGCGAGCGCCGTCCCCGAGGTGCTCGACCGGTTCCGCGTCCAGCTGGCGGAGGCGGCGCGGGCTCAGCGGATCAGGTCGGACGTGGCGCTGGACCTGCGCCAGACGCTGGCGAACGGCACCACCCCCCAAGGGGTCGCCGACCTGCGGCGAAAGCTCGACGACCGGTTGCGGGAAGGGGCCGTCGAGCTTCGCCTGCACGGCGAGCTCGACGCGTTGCTGGCCGAGCTCGCCGTGGTCGTCCGGAGCTGAGTACGTCCGGACCTGAGTCATCCCGAACCGAGACGTCCGGAACCCGGGCATCCCGAACCGGGACGCCCGGAACCCGGGCATCCCGAACCGGGTCGTCCCGAACTGAGCGGACGTACGGCTACGGTGTGCGGGCGCACGATACGGCGGGTGCCGGGTTCGTGCCGGTCCAGGTGCCGAGGAAGCCGAACGTGGTGCTCGCGCCGGGTGCCAGAGCGCCGTTGTAGGTCTCGCTGGTGACCGTGTAGGGGCTGGCCGTCTGGCTGGTCCGGCCGTTCCAGACCTGGGTGACGGTCTGGCCGCCGCCGAACGTCAGCGTCACCCGCCAGCCGGTCGTGGCCGTGGCGCCGGCGTTGGTCACGATGACCTGGCCCTGGAAGCCGCCGCCCCAGCTGCCCGTCTGGGTGTAGACGGCCGTGCAGCCGCCTCCGCCGCCGCCTCCGGTCGTGGTCACCGTGACCGTGTTGGACACTGCCGAGACGTTGCCCGCCGCGTCCCGCGCCCGCACCTGATACCGGTACGTCGTGTTCGCCGACAACCCCGCATCACCGAACGACGTCGAACCCGACGACCCCACCACTGCGAACGCCCCCGACGCGCCGGCACGCAGCACGTCATAACCCACCACGCCCACATTGTCCGACGACGCCGACCACGACAGACCCACCCCACTCGCCGTCACCCCCGAGGCGGCCAGACCGCCCGGCGCGCTCGGCGGGGTGGTGTCGCCCGGGACTCCGCCGGTGCTGTAGCCGAAGGTGTCGACGGCGAGACCGACGCCGCCGACCCATGGCTCGAACCCGGCCTGGACACTGGTCAGGTACCAGGACCGCTGGGCGTAGCCGCGGCTGACGGCGTCGCCGTAGAAGGTGTCCACGGCGAAGTCGATCGTGGTGGCGGGCGCGGTCCGGACGTAGGAGACGACGTTCCAGCCGATGTTGCCGAACCACACGTCCCACGTGCCGCCCGCCAGGTTGACCGTGGCCACCCGCGAGCCGACGGGCTGGACCGAGCCGGTGCGGTGCAACCAGATCATCAGCTCCGCGCCGGTGTTCTGCCCGTCGGTGCGGGGCGTGGGGTCGAACCACAGGTCGTAGGCGGCGTCGTACACGCCGGAGCTCGGATACCTGAAGGTCACGTTGGTCCGCACGCCGGCGAACCGGGCGTCGCTCGCCTGCATCGGCAGGCCGCTGCCGGTGGAGCAGACCGCGTAGTGGCAGCCCGCGAAGACGCTCGGGTAGGAGCCGGGGGCGCCGTTCTGCGGCTTGTCGTGCACGGCCTGCGTCACCGTGAAGCCGGTGTCGGTGACGTCGATGCACTGGGTGGTGTCGTCGCCCCAGTTGTTGTTCTGGACGACGTACCTGCCGCCCTGGATGGTGGTCGAGCCCCACTTCTCGCAGATCACGACGTCGGCGTGGGCCGGGCCGGTGAGCATCGCCGTGGCGGCGGCGAGAGTGGCGAGCGCGGCCAGGATGCGCGCGATCATGACGTCCCCCCTTGACAGGTGTAGCCGGATGGCACGGAGGTGTCGCCGCCCGGGCGGGCGGCCTGGAAGCCGAAGCCGGCGGTGGCGTTCGGCGCGATAGTCCCGTTGTAGGAGAGGTTGCGGGCGGTGACGGTCTGCCCGCTCACCGACACGGCGGCGTTCCACGAGCCGGTGATGGTGTGGCCGGCGGGGAGCGTGAAGGTCACGGTCCAGCCGTTGATCGCCGAGCCGCCCGTGTTGGTCACGGTCACCGGCTGCACCACGTAGCCGTTGCCCCACCGGCTCTGTACGGTCGCCACGGCCGTGCAGCCGCCTCCGCCGCCGCCTCCGGTCGTGGTCACCGTGACCGTGTTGGACACCGCCGAGACGTTGCCCGCCGCGTCCCGCGCCCGCACCTGATACCGGTACGTCGTGTTCGCCGACAACCCCGCATCACCGAACGACGTCGAACCCGACGACCCCACCACTGCGAACGCCCCCGACGCGCCGGCACGCAGCACGTCATAACCCACCACGCCCACATCGTCCGACGACGCCGACCACGACAGACCCACCCCACTCGCCGTCACCCCCGAGGCGGCCAGACCGCCCGGCGCGCTCGGCGGGGTGGTGTCGGAGGAGCCGCCGTAGATCGTGGCCTCACGGGCCGTCGCCCGGATGCCGTTCGCGCCGTTGAACAGCCGCTGCCCCCACGAGGTGAGGTTGGCGGCGTTGAACGAGGTGACCTGGTCGAGGTACTCGACGCCGCCGCCGTTGCCGCTCCACGACCAGCCGAGGTAGCCGATGCCCCGGCTCTGCGCCTGGGCCATGATCGTGTCCTCGTCGGGGTCGCCGTCGGAGTGCAGGTGGCCGAACTCACCGATGACCAGCGGCAACCCGGCCGTCTGGAAGGCGTCCAGGTAGGCGCTGATCTCGGCGGCCGTGTCGTAGACGCCGTACATGTGGATGGAGAAGACGGTGTTCTTCTGCGGATCGGCGTTGAACACCGTGCTCGCGTTGTCGCGCATCACGCCCTGCCAGTCCTGGCCCCAGTTGGGGGCGTCGACCATGAGCAGGTGCTGGAACCCGGCGCCCCGCATCCGGGTGATGGCGGCGGAGGTGGCCTGCGTCCAGCCGGGGGTGACCGCGTTGTTGCCGACCGGCTCGTTGCCGATATTGATCACCATGTGGTTCTCCTGGCCGGTCAGCACGCTCTGCAGCCCGATCCAGTACGTGACCGCCTGGTCCAGGGTGTAGGCGCCGCTCTGCTCGCCGTAGCCGGTGGTGTCGTGGTTCTCCAGCACGCAGATGAGCCGGTTCTGCTTGCACAGGGAGACGACATTGGCCACGTCGGAGGCCGAGTTGGCCGTCCACCTGCCGCCGCTGAGCACCACGCGGACGGTGTTGGCGCCGAGCGACTTGACCCCGGCGAAGGAACTCGTCTCGCTGGGATACCAGGTGTGCGCGTGGCTGGTGCCGCGCATGACGAAGGCGCTGCCGTTGGCCTCCAGGACGCGGGTGCCGCTGACCCGCAGGCCCACCGCGGCGGCGGCGGACTGCGGGACCAGCAACACGGCGCCCACGAGAGCGAGGAGCGCGAAGAGTCTCGTGGTCAACTGACGGTCATCCGTTCGGGAAGAGGCTGCCGTAGTCGGCGGCGGCCATGGCGATGTCGGCCTGCGCCCAGAACCGGTGGTAGCTGAAGGACGGCGCCGGGCCGGTGCCGTTCAGGTACGCCTGGACGGATCCCCAGGCGGGGTCGTTCTTGTAGAAGGACCTGATGTCGAGGAACGTCTTGCCGGAGCTGATGACGTCGCCGTTCGGCATGGTGCCGGAGTAGCCCGGAGGGACGTACAGGCCGGTGTCGGCGGCGTCGTCGTGCGGGTCGTCGAAGCGGTTGTAGTCCGCGCGGGTCTCGCTGACCGTGGCGCCCTTGGCGTCCTTGTGCGACAGGATGCCGTCGATCAGGTTCTTGGCCGCGCTCTTGGCGGTGGCGCTGCCGGACTTGGCGGCGTACCAGGTGAGCGTCCTGGCGTAGGCCGCGGCCACGCCGACGTCGTCGGTGTGGTTGACGACGGTGACGTGCAGGCCCGGGTTGGCGGCCGGGCCGCTGCCGCCGCCCGAGTAACTGGCCGACGGGGCGCCGGACCAGGTCATGTCGTTGGGGATCCGGTAGCTGTTGTTCGCGCCGAACGTGGTGTTGGCCAGCGCCCACGGCACCCACTTGTCGAGGATGGCCTTGGCCTTGGCGTCACCGGTCACGTAGTAGTACTCCGCGACCCGCTCCAGCGACCACGCCTGGAACCCGAACCACCGGTTGCTCGGCGGGTCGTGGAAGACCGGCTGGTGGTCGTAGGCCCAGCCGTGGAAGGTCGGCGTGCCGGCCGGGGGCGTCTGGTAGTCGCCGTTCCAGCTGTTGGTGGCGCCGCCCGCGATGCCGCCCTCGGCCGACTGCAGCCACAGGTAGGAGTCGAGTTGCCTGCCCAGGCTGGTCTGCCAGTCGGAGGCCGCCGTCGCCGACCGCGGACGCAGCGACGAGGGGCCGGCCGGCGACAGCACCCAGGCGGCCAGCGGGTTCTGGTAGCCCTGGTGCCAGGAGCTGGAGCCGATCCGCCACGCCCACGAGCCGCCGATGTCGCCGCCCCAGGAGTAGTACCAGGTCAGCATGTACGACGAGCTGCTCTTGCCGGTGCCCGGGGTGCAGGAGGTCGAGGTGCAGCCCGGGTTCTTGAAGTACTTGTCGTAGAAGGCGTACCTCAGGTGGTCGCCCATCTTGGCGGCCTTGGCCATGGTCGCGCTGACCTGCGACTGGTTGCCCTGGGCCGTCGCCCAGGTCAGCGCCCAGTAGGCGGCCTGCACGGCGCGGGCGTCGGCGTCGGGGGCGTTGGTGTAGCGCCACTGGTTCGCGCCGCCGCCCTGGATGAACAGCGGCGGGTAGCCGGCGCCCGGCTGCCCGAAGCGCCCGGTCTCACACGACGGATGCGGCACGGTCTCCCACACCGACTCCTGCGGTCCGCGCTGGTAGGTGTTGATGTACGTGACGCGCTTGGTGTCGTCGCCGCACTCGCTCAGGCCGCTGCCCCTGCCGGTGCCGTAGCCGTACACGTCGTCCACGTCGAGCAGCCAGTGCATGCCGTACACGAGCCGGTTGCCGTAGGTGCTCTGCAGTTCGCTGGCGAGCGGGTCCTGGCCGGCCACGACGCCGGTGTTGAGCGCGACCGGGTAGCCGCTGGGCTTGGGCCGCTCGGGCGCGTAGTCGGCCGGGTCGTTCGGGTTGTAGGTGGCGGAGCCGCCCGGCTGCCCTGCGGCGCTCGGGATGATGTACTGCTCCATCACGTTCCAGGCGTTGTTGAACGGCGTCCAGTTGCCGGTCACGCGGCCGTACTGCGCCTCCAGCCAGAGCCAGAAGCTGAACGCCTCCGAGGTGGTCTCGTGGCCGTGGTCGGGCGCCTCGACCATGAGCGTCTCGACCGAGTGGTACGGCACGCCCTCCGGTGAGAAGTAGCCGTTGGCCGGGTTCTTGAGCTTGTTGTACTGGGTGGTGAACTCGGTCAGGTAGCTGTTCTGGGGCGCGTCGTCGTCGGCTTCGGTGGCGGTGACGGTGACGCTGGTCAGGCCGGTGGAGGCGACGGTGATGGGCCGGGTGCCGTTGGTGGTGTCACTGTCCTGCGCCGCGGCGACGGTCACGTTCTGCGGGGTGTTCCAGTTGGCGGTGGTGAAGGTCAGCGACGCGCCGGAGGTGATGGTCAGGTTGGTGTCGCCGCTGCCGGCCGTGGAGGTGACGGTGACGTTCGCCGTGGGCTGCGCGGCGAGACGGACGGAGAACGGCGCGCTGGAGCCTTCGGGCACGGTCAGCGCGGTCGGGGCGACGACCAGGGCCTGCTGTGTGGAGCCGGTGACGGTGAACGACGTCGTGGGCGTGGTCGTGGTGAGCGCCGGGTTGCCGTCGTCCACGGCCCGGGCCTGCGCGGTGTGGCCGCCCGCGGCCAGGCCGGTGGCGCCGAAGGTGTAGGGCGAGGTGGTGTCGGTGCCCACGAGGACGCCGTCGACGAGGAACTCGACGCGGGCCACCGCCCCGCCGGGGTCGCTCGCGGTGGCGGCCAGCGGCACGGTGCTGCCCGACGGGTAGGAGGCGCCGGCGCTCGGGCTGGTCAGGGTCACCGTGGGCGGGGTGTTGGCGCCGGTGCCGCCGCAGGTGACGCCGTTGATGGCGAAGGTGGCGGGGTTGGTGTTGGTGGTGGTGTAGGTGCCGTTGAAGCCGATGGTCCATTGGGCTCCGGTGGCCTGGGT
>NZ_BMNH01000019.1:2125-145320 GCF_014646355.1 Nonomuraea cavernae | reverse complement strand
TGGCATGGCCACCCGCTATGACAAGCTCGCCGTCCGCTACGAGGCCACACTCACCATCGCCGCCATCAACCAGTGGCTCCGCGCCTTATGAAACACGGCCTAGGGGACGCGTTCAGGCGCCGATCAGGGTGCGCAGGTGAGGGATCCCGACGGACGCGAGCGAGGAGACGACCAGCCGCCCCGGCGCCGGGTCGATCGGCAGCAGGCTGGGCACCGCGACCACCGCGCAGCCCGCCGCCGCGGCCGCTGCGACGCCGTTGGGTGAGTCCTCCAGCACCACACAGCGGGCCGGCCGCACGTCCAGCAGCCCCGCGGCGGTCAGGTAGGGCTCGGGGTGCGGCTTGGTGCGGGTGACGTCGTCGGCCGTGACGACGAGGTCGAAGCGGTCACGGCCGACGTCCTTGAGCACGGCGTCGGCGATCTCCCGGAGCGACGAGGTGACCAGCGCGACCGGGACGCCGTCGTCGCGCAGGGCGTCGAGCAGCTCGGCGGCGCCCGGCATGATCCGCACACCGCCGGACAACCGCTCCACCATGCCCTCGATCATCCATTCGCGCAGCGTCTCGGGTGCGACCGACGAGCCGGACACGGCCAGCATGTACGCGACCGTGCGCTCCATCGAGCCGCCGACGAGCTGGACCTGGTGCTCGGGGGTCCACGCGCTCCCGAGCCGCCCCATCACGGCGGTCTCGATCTCCAGCCACACCTTCTCGGTGTCGACCAGCAGCCCGTCCATGTCGAAGAAGACCGCTTCCATGCATCCCCCGATCGGTTGTCCCATGAGCGCCGTCGCGAAAGCCCCCGGCCGGGGACCGGGGGCCGTCGAGGCGGTCAGACGTTGAAGTACTTGGCCTCAGGATGGTGCGCGACCAGGGCGGAGGTCGCCTGCTCGGGGTGCAGCTGGAACTCCTCCGACAGGGTGACCCCGATGCGCTCGGGCTCCAGCAGCTGGAACAGCTGGACCTGGTCCTCGAGGTTGGGGCAGGCAGGGTAGCCGAAGGAGTAGCGGCAGCCTCGGACGTTGACCTTGAGCATGTCGTCGAGCGACTCGTCGCCGCCGATCCCCCACTCGGAGCGGACCCGGGCGTGCCAGTATTCGGCCAGCGCCTCGGTCAGCTGCACCGACAGGCCGTGGAGCTCGAGATAGTCGCGGTAGGCGTCCTTGGCGAACAACTCGGCCGTGGCCTCGGCGACCTTGCCGCCCATCGTGGCCACCTGGAAGCCGACCACGTCGACCTCGCCGGAGTCCTTGGCCCGGAAGAAGTCGGACAAGCACAGGTGGCGGTCGCGCCGCTGACGCGGGAAGGTGAAGCGGGTGCGCTCGCCGCCCGCCTCGTCGAGGATGACGAGCGAGTCGCCGTCGCTGACACACGGGAAGTAGCCGTAGACGACGGCCGCCTCCAGCAGGCCCTCGGTCTGGATGCGGTCGAGCCACATCCGCAGCCGCGGCCGGCCCTCGGTCTCGACCAGCTCGTCGTAGTCGGGCCCGCTGCCGCCCCTGGTCGGCTTGAGCCCCCACTGGCCGAGGAACAGGGCGCGCTCGTCGAGGAAGGCGGCGTACTCGTTGAGCGAGATGCCCTTGACGATGCGGTCACCGTGGAACGGCGCCACCGGCACCGGATTGTCGGCGGCCACGTCGGAACGGGCCGGCAACTCCTCGACGGGGGTGCGCCGCAGCACCGCGCCCGGCTTGACGCGGCGCTCGCGCAGCGGCGGCAGCGTCGCCCCCTCGACGCCGCGCTTGACCGCCATGAACGAGTCCATCAGCCGCAGGCCCTCGAACGCGTCCCGGGCGTAGCGGACCTCGCCCCGGAACAGCTCGGCCAGGTCCTGCTCGACGTAGGCGCGGGTGAGCGCGGCGCCGCCGAGCAGCACGGGGTAGTGCTCGGCGATGCCCCGGGAGTTCATCTCCTCGAGGTTCTCCTTCATGACGACCGTCGACTTGACCAGCAGCCCGGACATGCCGATGACGTCGGCCTTCTGGTCGTCGGCCGCCTCCAGGATGGCCGAGACCGGCTGCTTGATGCCGAGGTTGACGACGTCGTAGCCGTTGTTGGACAGGATGATGTCGACGAGGTTCTTGCCGATGTCGTGCACGTCGCCCTTGACCGTGGCCAGCACGATGCGGCCCTTGGTCTCGCCCTCGACCCGGTCCATGTGGGGCTCGAGGTAGGCGACCGCGGTCTTCATCACCTCGGCCGACTGCAGCACGAACGGCAACTGCATCTGCCCGGAGCCGAACAGCTCGCCCACGGTCTTCATGCCGTCGAGCAGCACGTCGTTGATGATCTCAAGGGCGGGCCGCTGCTCCAGCGCGGCGTCGAGGTCGGCCTCCAGGCCCTTCTTCTCGCCGTCGATGACGCGCCGCTTGAGCCGCTCCCACAGCGGCAGCGCCGCCAGCTCCGCGGCCTTGCCGCCGCGCAGGGCGGCGACGTCGACGCCCTCGAACAGGTCGATGAAGCGCTGCAGCGGGTCGTAGCCCTCGCGCCGCCGGTCGTAGATCATGTCGAGCGCGACCTGGCGCTGCTCGTCGGGGATGCGCGACATCGGCAGGATCTTGGAGGCGTGCACGATGGCCGAGTCGAGCCCGGCGTTGACGCACTCGTTGAGGAACACCGAGTTGAGCACGATGCGCGCGGCCGGGCTGATGCCGAAGGAGATGTTGGACAGGCCGAGCGTGGTCTGCACCTCGGGGTAGCGCCGCTTGAGCCGGCGGATGCCCTCGATGGTCTCCAGGCCGTCGCGGCGGCTCTCCTCCATGCCGGTGGCGATGGTGAAGGTGAGGCAGTCGACGATGATGTCGGGCACCTTCATGCCCCAGTCGGCCACCAGGGCGTCGATGGTCTCGCCGGCGATGCGGACCTTCTCCTCGGCCGTGCGGGCCTGGCCGTCCTCGTCGATGCACATGACGACGACCGCGGCGCCGTGCTCGCGGACGGCGGTCATCGTCTTGTGGAAGCGGGACCCCGGACCTCGGCCGTCCTCGAAGTTGACCGAGTTGACCACCGCGCGCCCGCCGAGCATCTCCAGGCCGGCCCGCAGCACCTCGGACTCGGTCGAGTCGAGCATGATCGGCAGGGTGGAGGCGGTGGCCAGGCGGAACGCCAGCTCCTTCATGTCGGCCACGCCGTCACGGCCGACGTAGTCGACGCACAGGTCGAGCAGGTGCGCGCCGCCGCGCGCCTGCTCGCGGGCCATCTCGACGCAGTCGTCCCAGCGGCCTTCGAGCATGGCCTCGCGGAAGGCCTTGGAGCCGTTGGTGTTGCAGCGCTCGCCGATCGCCAGGTAGGAGGTGTCCTGGCGGAACGGGACGGTCTGGTAGAGCGAGGAGGCGCCCGGCTCGGGGTGCGGGCGGCGGGCCACGGGCTCCTTGCCGTGCACCCGCTCGACGACCTGGCGCAGGTGCTCGGGCGTGGTGCCGCAGCAGCCGCCGACCAGGGACAGGCCGTAGTCGCGGGTGAAGGTCTCGTGGGCGCCGGCCAGCTCACCGGGGCTGAGCGGGTAGTAGGCGCCGTCGGAGGTCAGCACCGGCAGACCGGCGTTGGGCATGCAGGACAGCCCCAGCCTGGAGTGGCGCGCCAGGTAGCGCAGGTGCTCGCTCATCTCGGCGGGGCCGGTGGCGCAGTTGAGGCCGATCAGGTCGACGCCGAGCGGCTCGATCGCGGTGAGCGCGGCGCCGATCTCGGAGCCGAGCAGCATCGCGCCGTTGGTCTCGATGGTCACCTGGGCGATGATCGGCACGTCGCGGCCGGCCGCCTCGATGGCCCGCTTGGCGCCGATGACGGCGGCCTTGACCTGGAGCAGGTCCTGGCAGGTCTCGATGATCAGTGCGTCGGCGCCGCCCGCGATCAGGCCGGCCGCGTTGTCGCGGTAGGCGTCGCGCAGGCTGACGTAGGGCAGGTGGCCCAGGGTGGGCAGCTTGGTGCCGGGGCCCATCGAGCCGAGCACGAAGCGCGGCCGGTCGGGGGTCGACCAGTGGTCGGCGCGCTCCCGGGCGATGCGGGCGCCGGCCTCGGAGTATTCGAAGACCCGCTCGCCGATGTCGTATTCGGCGAGCGCGGCGAGGTTGGCGCCGAAGGTGTTGGTCTCCACGCAGTCGACGCCCACCGCGAAGTAGGCGTCGTGGACGCCGCCCACGATGTCGGGCCGGGTGACGTTGAGCACCTCGTTGCAGCCCTCGTGCCCCTGGAAGTCGTCCATGGTGGGGTCCTGGGCCTGCAACATCGTCCCCATGGCCCCGTCGGCGACGACCACGCGCTGGGACAGGACTTCACGGAACGAGGGACGGCTGCTCATGCGCCAAGCCTAACGGCTGCCCGGGAACGCTATTCTGCCGACAGTCAATTGAACATCACGTCCAATTGGGGTTCTGATGGCCTATCGCACCGTCCTGGTCGGCACCGACGGTTCCGCCTCCTCCTTCCGCGCCGTCCGCGCCGCCGCGTCCCTGGCCGGGGCGACCGGCGCCACCCTCGTCCTGGCCTGCGCGTACCTTCCGATGAGGGAGAGCGAGCGTTCGGCCGCGGCCGAACGGCTCGGCGAGCTCGCCTACAAGATCAACGGCTCCACACCGGCCGACGACGCGCTGCGCGCGGCCCGCGAGCACGCCGTGGCGGCCGGAGCGACCGACATCGTCCTCGCGGCCGAGGAGGGCGATCCGGTCGACGTGCTGATCTCGCTGGCCGGCCGCCGGCACGCGGATCTGCTCGTGGTCGGCAACCGCGGGCTCAACAGCCTGGCGGGCCGGCTGATCGGCTCGGTGCCGTCCGCGGTGACCCACCGCGCGGCTTGTGACGTGCTGATCGTCCACACCACGTCCGGCGGGCGCCACTGATCGTCGTCACCACGTGACATGAGCGCCTCCTCACCGCATAGGCTTAGCGCGACGGAGGAGACAGGAGGCGACACGTGATCGAGCTCGAAGGGCTCCCCGAGCTCGTCGATCCGGTGCTGATTGCCGCGTTCGAGGGGTGGAACGACGCGGGCGAGGCCTCGAGCGGTGTGATCGCCCATCTCGAGTCCGCCTGGAAGGCCGAGCCCCTGGTGGCACTCGATCCGGACGACTACTACGACTTCCAGGTCACCCGCCCGGTCGTGGAGATGGGCGACGGGCTGACCAGGTCGATCATCTGGCCGACCACGCGGCTGCTGCGCGCCCGCCCGCCCGGCCTCGATCACGACGTGGTGCTGCTGCGCGGCATCGAGCCCAACATGCGCTGGCGCTCGTTCTGCGCCGACATCATCGAGGTCTGCCGCGAGCTGGGCGTCGAGTTCGCCGTCATGCTGGGCGCCCTGCTCAACGACTCCCCGCACACCCGTCCGGTGCCGGTCATCGGCGGCGCCACCGACGAGGGCCTGGCCCGCTCGACCAACCTGGAGCTCAGCCGCTACGAGGGCCCGACGGGCATCGTGGGCGTGCTGCAGCACGCGTTCGGCGAGGCCGGCCTCAGCGCGATCTCGCTGTGGGCCTCGGTCCCCCACTACGTGGCGCAGCCGCCCAACCCCAAGGCCACGGTGGCGCTGCTGCGCCGCCTGGAGGACGTGCTGGAGATCCCGATGCCGCTCGGCGATCTCGACGAGGAGGCCCGCGCGTGGGAGCGCGGCGTCGACGAGCTCGCCTCGCAGGACAGCGAGGTGGCCGAGTACGTCAAGGAGCTCGAGGAACGCAAGGACGCCGCCGAGCTGCCCGAGGCCAGTGGCGACGCGATCGCGGCCGAGTTCGAGCGCTACCTGAGACACCGGGACACCGACACTGACAGCTGACTTGCCGCCAATTGACGGATTTTTCACGAGTTAAGGGTAATAATCGGGGACCGTACAAACTTGCACCAAGTTGGGACCCCTATCCGCCTCCTGAAGGCGGACCTTCGCCGACCCCGTGACGCCCCTGCCCGTGTGACTGCGCACCGTTAGGCCAACTCATGGCGACCTCCCACGTAGATCCGCACCAGCGAAGCCAGGACGCCAGGCGGCGCGTCCTGGAGATGGCTCTGTCCGTCAGGAACGAGCGCCCGGGCGGGTCGGTGGACCACTTCCTCGCGCTCCTGCAGTATCGCCTCCCCTTCTGGCTCAGCGTCCTGCACGACCTGGCCCACCGGGTGGGCCAGGGCAGGGTGGCCGACAACCTGATCCCCATCGTGCGGGCGGGCATCGACTACTACGGGGAGGTGCAGTCGGCCGCGCTGCCCGCCTTCACCTCGCCCCACGTGACCGTGCGGTTCCGTGAGGCACTGCGCGACCACGGGCTCGGGCCGATGGCGGAGATCGTCCCGCTGGCCTCCTACCTGGAGGCGGAGCAGCGCGCCGGCCGCGTGGTGGCCGGGGTGGACCCGGTGGCGACCGCCCGGCTGCTGCTCGCGGGCTGCTTCCACCACGCCTACATCGCGATGTTCGTGGGCGACGAGGCGGTCCCGCCGCCCGACGCGGCGGCGGAGCAGATCGTCCGCGAGCTGCGCCTGGAGCCCGGCGGGCAACCGGCCTGACCCTCCCGTACGCTCCCGTCCGGCTCCGCGCGGCCCGTCCGCGCACCGGTCCCGGGCGACGCCGCCGGGCGGCCGGTCACGGCGGCGCCGCCAGGTCCGCCGACCGGCCCGTCAGGCGCTCACCGCCCGTCCGGCCAGGGCCGCCGCCGTCTCGTCGAAGCGCCTCCAGACCAGGGCCGCCACGTCCGGGTCCGCGCCCAGGGGTTCGCTCACCAGGTCTGCGCCGGCCGCGACGAGCCGGTCGTGGAAGAAGCCGGGGGCCAGCAGGTAGGAGGCGACGGCCACCCGGCCGGCCGGGCCCTGCCTGACCCGCTCCAGCGCCTCCTCCAGCGAGGGGGCGCCCGCCGAGGCGAACGCCGCCGTGACCGGCCGCGCCAGCCGTACGGCCAGCCGGTGGGCCGCCGCCCGCACGTCGGCCAGCGCCGAGGGGTTGGACGAGCCCGCCGCGCCGAGGACGACCGCGTCCGTGGACCGCAGCCCGGCGCGGGCCAGCCCCCGGGCCAGCGCCGTGGTGAGCAGCCGGTGCGGCCCCAGTGGCGGGGCGACGAGCGCGTCGGGGCGGTGCTCGGCGATCACGCCGGGCAGGTCGGCGTGCACGTGGTAGCCGCCCGTGAGGAGCAGGGGCACCACGACGACCGGACCGGGCACGGCGCACACGGTCGAGCCGAGGACGGCGCGGCCGGGCGTGGCGGACAGGACGTCGGCGAGCAGCGGCCTGCTGATCTCCAGGTAGGCCAGCTCGACGCGCTGCCGGGGGCGGACCGCGCGCACCGCGCCGGCCAGGTCTGACAGGGTCCGCTCCCCCGCCTCGCTGCGCGTGCCGTGGGCGGCCAGGACGAGCGCCGGCGTCACAGGCCCGCCTCGTGCGAGCAGGCGAGCCGGTAGCCGCGCTTGACGACCGTCTCGACGACTCCCCCGGCGCCGAGGGCGCGGCGCAGCCGGGTGATGGCCATCTCGACCGCGTGCTCGGCGGAGTCCCTGGCCAGGCTGCCCGGCAGGACGGTACGCAGCTCGGCTCTGGACACCACGTGACCGGGCTTGTCGGCCAGCCGCTTGAGCACCGACATCGGCGCGGGCGGCAGCGGCCGGAGCTCGCCGTCGACCACCACCGCGTGGCCGCGGATCTCCAGCCGGTGCCCGCCCGCGACCACCCGGGTCACGCCGTGCTCGGGCAGGTGTCTGGCCAGCGCGCGGGCCAGCGCGCCGAGCCTGGCCCGTTCGGGCTGCAGGGTCCGTACGCCACGCGAGGTCAGCGGGTCGGCCGTGACCGGGCCGACGCAGGCGGCCACCACCCGGCCGCCGAACGCGGCCAGGAGCGGCTCCTCCAGGTTCTCGGCGCGGGCGGCGCCGAGCATGGCGTGCACGGCGGGCGCGCTGGTGAAGGCGACGGCGTCGACGGCGCCGGAGATCGTCTGGGTGATGAGGCGGCGCAGCGGCGCGATGTCACGGTAGGGCAGCCACCGGTAGACCGGGATCTCGATCACCTCGGCGCCGGCCTCCCGCAGGTCGCCGACGAACTCGGTCAGCGGCTCACCGTGCAGTTGCACCGCGATGCGGCGGCCGCGCAGGTCCTGGGCCAGCAGGTGCTGCTTGACCTCCAGGCACGAGTCGGTGGCCGGGGTCCAGTGGTCGTCCAGTCCGGCGGCGCGCACCGCGCCCCTGGCCTTGGGACCCCGGGTCAGGATGCGGGCTCGCGACAGATGGACGCCGAGGTCGGCGGACAGGCCCCAGCCCTCGGCGGCGGCCATCCAGCCGCGAAAGCCCACGCCCGTGGTGACCACCACGTCGTCGACGGGCCCCGACAGGGTGGCCTGGGTGGCGGCCAGCAGGCCGGAGTCCTCGGCGAGCGGCACCAGCCGGATCGCCGGAGCGCTCACGACGCGGGCGCCGCGCCGTTCGAGGAGCGCGCCGAACTCCTCGCGCCTGCGGGTCGCGGTGACGCCGATGGTGAACCCGGACAGCGCGTCGGGCGCGGTCTCGTGCCGGCGTTCGGCGGCGGGATCTCGCGGCCCCGTGCCGGCGGGATCGTACGGCGGGGTGAAGTCCTCAGGGGGGAGCGCGCTCACGCGGACACCTCCAGGTGGATCGGCTGGGCCGGTGCGTCCGGCCGGGCCCCGAGCACCCGGCCAGGCATCACACGCACGTGAATCCGAAGTGAGATCACCCTGAGATAGTGCTTTCACGCCGTTTCGCCGACGGGTCTCTCCTGTTACCGCTGTGCTACATCGCCCAGCCCATGGGATTGATCATCGGAGGGGCGGGAATCCTGCGGAGGACGGCGTGACGAATCGGGGAGTTGCGGTGACAGTCCGGCCCATCCGTATGTTCGACGACCCTGTGCTCCGCTCGGTGTCCGAGCCGGTGCGTGACTTCGACCGTGAGTTGCGGGGGCTGGTGAAGGCCCTGACCGCGACCATCCGCGCGGGGGCCGGCCGCGCCGGCCTGGCCGCCCCGCAGATCGGGGTGCCGCTGCGCGTGCTCGCCTACTCCTACGAGGGCAGGTCGGGTCACCTGGTCAACCCGAGACTGGAGCTGTCGGAGCGGCGCGTCACCGCCGACGAGGCCTGTCTGTCGGCTCCGGGCGTGTGGTGGCCACTGGAACGCTCCTACCTGGTCACGGCGCGTGGCCGCGACATGTTCGGCAAACCCGTGGTCGTGCGCGCGATGGGCGTGCTCGCCAGGGTGCTGCAGCACGAGAACGACCACCTCGACGGCGTGCTGTTCAGCGATCACCTCGAGGCGGGCGAACGCGAGCGTTTCCTGGCCGCCGCCCTGCCTCCGGGCTGACCGTGACCCCGCGCGGCCGGATTCGCGGCGAGCGCGCGGCGCTGTGACGGATCGGTGCCGCCCCAGACGCCGTACGCCTGGCCGGTGCTGATGGCGTAGTCGAGGCAGGGCTGTCGCACCGGGCAGCCCTGGCATATCGTCTTGGCGCGTTCCACCTGCTCGTGACCCAGGCCTTCCGTCGAGATCGGGAAGAACAGCTCCGGGTCCAGGGTCAGGCAGGCGGCCGCGCGTGACCAGTCGAACATCATCATGCTCACCACGCCTACCCACGCGATACGTGGTCATACCTGGTCGAACAGCCGATCCCAGTCGGCCAGAAACCTGTCCAGCCCGTAACGGGCCAGCGCGGCGGCCCGGGCCGCCTTGCCCGCGCGGGCGGCGTGCTCCGGATCTCCGGCGAACTCGCCGAGCGCGCGGACCAGCGTGTCCACCCTGGTCGAGAGCACGCCCGCCTCCGGCGGGACCGCCTCGACAGCCTCCGTGGCCGCCAGCGCGACCACCGGCATGCCGAGCGTCATCGCCTCGACGAGCGCCAGCCCGAGCGAGGTCCATCGGTAGGGGTGCAGGTAGACGCGCCGCCGGGCCAGCTCCGCGTGCATGACGTGCCGCGGCGGATCCTCGTACGTGCCGTACGGCAGTCCGGTCACCCGCATGCCGAACACGTCGAGCGGCACCTCGGCGGCGAACCGGGGCAGCAGGTCGGTCCCGGCGACCCGGGCCCGCCGGACCGGCTCGTTGACCACGACCCCCGCCCGGGGCAGCTCGCCGGTGTAGAGGGGGCCGGGGTCGGGGACGCCGTGCTCGATCACCCGGGTGGGCGCCCGGCCGTTGTCGTAGAACAGCTCGTTGAAGTGGGTGACGTGCACCAGCGTGATGTCGTCGCGGCCGGCGAGCGGATGCCGGGTCCGGGGCACGTCGCCGGCCGGGGTGTTGTGCTCCACGTAGACGCCCGGCAGGTCGCGGCCGAGCCAGTCGCGGGCCAGCTCCAGCTCCTCGGGCCGCTGGTAGACGACGACGTCGAGCGGCTCGCCGCGCAGCCGGTCCCAGGGCACCTCGCGGGCGTTCGCGGGCCAGTCGTAGGTCCGGGCCCGGCCGCGGCCGTCGGGCCCCCGGCCGGGCAGGAGCGGCAGGACGTAGTCGTGGCCGCCGCGCACGAACGCGTCGGTCCACGAGCCGTGCACGTGCCAGAGCAGGATCCTCACCAACGGCTCCAGTCGGCCCCCCCGACGCGGAGCGCCGAGCCGGCCACGGCCCCCTGGAAGGCGCCGCCCTCGTGGCGGGCGTCCTTCAGCACCCGGTCCACGGCCTCCGTCAGATCCTCGGCCACCTCCGGCGCGTCCTGGATCTCCTCCGGCCGCGTCTGCCGGGTGGGCACCAGGATCCCGCGGGCGCCGGCGGCCCTGGCGGCCTCCATGTCCCTGCCGATGTCGCCCACGACCACGCAGTCGCGCGGGCTGACGTCCAGCACGGCGGCCGCCCTGATCAGCAGGCCGGGCGCGGGTTTGCGGCAGGTGCAGCCGTCGCCGTCGTCGTGCACGCAGATCGCCCACGCGTCGAACGGGCCGAGCAGTTCCTCCACCTTGGCGTTGACCTGGTCCATCTCGTCCGGCGAGAGCAGCCCCCTGGCCACGCCGGACTGGTTGGTGACCACGGCGACCGGCACCTCGGCCCGGCGTAGCCGCACCAGCGCGTCGATCGCCCCTGGCATGGGCTCCACCCGGTCCGGATCGCCGTTGTACGGGACGTCCCTGATCAGGGTCCCGTCACGATCGAAGAGCACGGCCCCGGGACGTCGTTGTTCGAACACCTCTCACCTCCGTCGAGCTGCCCGCCAGCTACCCGGGGGCCGGACCGGCAAACAGCCACGCACCGTGACCAACCCCGCCACGGCCGCCTGTTTGCGCAGCTCAGATACCCCTTGATGTTTGGAGGCCGCTTCTCTAGGTAGCCGTTCTCCCGGATCCTTGGGGGGCCGGCGATGAGATTTCTCGGTATCAACGCGATCTTCCACGACCCTGCCGCGGCGCTGGTGGCCGACGGCCGGGTGGTCGCCGCCGCGGAGGAGGAGCGGTTCAGCCGCCGCAAGCACGGCAAGCGGCCGCTCGCCTTCTCCGCGTGGGAGCTGCCCGAGCAGGCCGCGGCCTGGTGCCTGCGCGAGGCCGGCCTGGCTCCGGAGGACCTCGACGCGGTCGCCTACTCCTACGACCCGGCCCTGGTGACCGGCCGGCACGAGGGCGTCTGGGAGGACCTGCGCACCACGTACGCGCTGCGGGCGCCGAACTTCCTGGCCACGGCACTGCCCGGACTGGATCCGGCCCGGGTGCGGTTCGTGCCGCACCACGTGGCGCACGCCGCCTCGGCCGGGCTCGCCTCGCCGTACCGGGACTGCGCGGTGCTCGTCTGCGACGGGCGCGGCGAGAACGTGTCGCACCTGGCCGGGCGCTACCGCGACGGCGAGCTGGAGGTGCTCGCCGCGCAGGAGCTGCCGCACTCGCTGGGCCTGATGTACGAGGAGGTGACCGAACACCTGGGTTTTCTCCGGTCGAGCGACGAGTACAAGGTGATGGCGATGGCCTCCTATGGCCGGCCGCGGCATCTCGAAGCCCTCCGCGAGCTCGTCCGCGCGACCGGTGACGGCGGCTTCCGGGTCGAGCCGATCGACTGGAACGGCTTCGCCAAGGCGCTGCCCCGGAGCGCGCCGTGGACGGCCGACCACGCCGACCTCGCCGCGAGCGTGCAGGCGCGGCTGGAGGAGGTGCTGCTGGACCTGGTCCGCTGGCTGCACGAGCGCACCAGCGAGCGCCGGCTGGCGCTGGCCGGCGGGGTCGCGCTCAACTGCGTGGCCAACACCCGCCTGATCGACGAGGGGCCGTTCGACGAGGTCTGGGTGCAACCGGCCGCGGGCGACTCGGGCACCGCGCTGGGCGGGGCGCTGCACCTCGCGCACGCCTACGGTGAGCGGGCCGCGCCCATGCCGGGCGCCGACCTGGGCCGCGGGTTCACCGACGAGGAGCTCGGCGTCTGGCTGGACGTGGCGCGGGTGCCGTACACACGGCCGCCCGACCTGGCCGCCGCCGTGGCCGCCGAGCTGGCCGCCGACCGCATCGTGGCCTGGTTCCAGGGGCGTTCCGAGTACGGCCCCCGGGCTCTCGGGCGCCGGTCGCTGCTGGCGCATCCGGGGCACGCGCGCAACACCGAACGGCTCAACGACGTGAAGGGGCGCGAGCAGTTCAGGCCGATCGCGCCGATGGTGCTCGACTCGCGCGCCGCCGCGATCTTCGGCCGGGGGCCGCTGCCCTCGCCGTACATGCTGTTCGTGCACGATGTGCGTCCCGAGTGGCGCGACCGCATCCCGGCGGTGGTGCACGTGGACGGGACCGCGCGTGTCCAGACGGTGTCGGCCGGGACGGATCCCCTGCTGGCGCGCGTGCTGGCGGCGTTCGAGGCGAGGACCGGGCTGCCCGTGCTGGTCAACACCAGCCTCAACACCGCCGGGCGTCCCATGGTGGACGATCCCCGCGACGCGCTGGAGTGCTTCGGCTCCTCCCCCGTGGAGGTGCTGGCGCTGGGTCCCTACCTGGTGCGGCGCGGCGAGGTGTTCGCCTCTTGATCACCGTGGTGGTCCCCACGACAGGCCGCCGCAGCCTGGGCGCCACGCTCGCCGCGCTGCCGCCGGACGTCGCGGTCATCGTGGTGGACGACCGTCCGGCCGGCGGGGCGGCGCTCCCGCTGCCCGCGCGCGTGCGGGTCGTCCGGTCGGGCGGCCGCGGCCCCGCCGCCGCGCGCAACGCCGGCTGGCGGGCGGCCCGCACGCCGTGGGTGGTCTTCCTCGACGACGACGTGGTCCCCCGGCCCGGCTGGTACGAGGCCGCGCTGGAGGATCTCGGCGACCTGCCCGCCGACGTGGCGGGCAGCCAGGGCCGGATCGAGGTGCCGCTGCCCGGCGACCGGCGGCCGACGGACGCCGAGCGCAACACCGCCGGGCTCGCGGGCGCCGCGTGGATCACCGCCGACATGGCCTACCGCCGGGACGCGCTGGACCGGGCCGGCGGGTTCGACGAGCGGTTCCCCCGGGCCTACCGGGAGGACTCCGACCTGGCCCTGCGGCTGACCCGGGCGGGGCATCGGCTGGTCCGGGGCCGCCGGGTGACGGTGCACCCGGTGCGGGACGACGGGTTCTGGGCGAGCGTGCGGTTCCAGCGCGGCAACGCCGACGACGCGCTGATGCGGCGGCTGCACGGCCCGGCCTGGCGCGAGGCGATCGGCGGCGCGCGGGGCCGCCTGCGCCGTCACGCGCTCACCACCGCTCTCGGGCTCGCCGCCCTCGGACTCGCCCTGGCCGCCGTTCACCGGCCGGATCCCGTCATACGGTCCCGCGCGGGCGTCGTCGCGCCCCGGCCGTCACGGCCCGGACGCCCGGGACCGCGGGGACGGACGGGGACCCTGAGGCGGGCGGCGGCGGGAGCGCTGGCCGGGTGGGCGGCGCTGACCGCCGAGTTCGCCTGGGCCCGGATCGCGCCGGGGCCGCGCACGCCGCGAGAGGTGCTGCGCATGGCGGTCACCAGCGCGCTGATCCCACCGGTCGCGTGCGCGCACCGGTTGCGGGGCGAATGGAGGGCTCGCCGATGACCGAGGACACGCGGGCGGTGATACCCGGCTCCCTACCGGCGGCCGGGCGCGGCGCGCCGGCGCCGGGTCCGGCCGGACGGCTCCCGGGCGACGGGCGGGGGCGGGTGCTGGTGGCCCGGCTGGACGACGTGGGCGACGTGCTGCTCGCCGGTCCGGCCGTACGGGCCGTGCGGGCGCACGCGCGCGAGGTGACGATGCTGGCCGGGCCCAACGGCAGGCCCGCCGCCGAGTTGCTGCCCGGCGTCGACCGGGTGATCGAGTGGCGGGCGCCGTGGATCGACCACCGGCCGCCGCCCGTCTCGGCGGAGAGTGTCACCGAGCTGGTCCGGCTGGTCAGGGGGACGGACGAGGCGGTGATCCTGACCTCGTTCCACCAGTCGGCGCTGCCCCTGGCGATGCTGCTGCGCCTGGCCGGGGTGCGGCGGATCGCCGCGATCAGCGAAGACTACCCGGGCTCGCTGCTGGACGTCCGGCACCTGGTCGACGAGAGCCGCGACGTGCCGGAGGCCGAGCGGATGCTGGACCTGGCCCGGGCCGCGGGGTTCGTCCTGCCCGCCGGGGACGACGGGAGGCTCGCCGTCCGGCGCCCGCTGCCGGACGCGGGCCGGTTCGGGATCGGCGGCGGAGACTACGTCGTCGTACATCCCGGGGCGTCCGCGCCCGCCAGGACGTGGCCCGCCGGCCGGGCCCGGCAGGCGGTCCGGGAGCTGGCCGCCGACGGCCACCGCGTCGTCGTGACCGGCACCGAGCGGGCCCTCACCGCCCACGTCGCCGGCGGCGCGGCCCTGGACCTGGGCGGGCGGACCACGCTGGCCGAGCTCGCCGCCGTGATCGACGGCGCCGCCGTGCTGGTGGCCGGGAACACCGGTCCCGCGCACCTGGCCGCCGCCGTGGGGACGCCGGTGGTGAGCCTGTTCGCGCCGGTCGTCCCCGCCGCCCGGTGGGCGCCGTACGGCGTGCCGAGCGTGCTGCTGGGCGACCAGGACGCGCCCTGCCGGGGATCCAGGGCACGCGTGTGCCCGGTGCCGGGGCACCCATGTCTGACCCGAGTGATCAGTGAAGAGGTCGTCAAGGCGGTAAGGGAGCTGAGCCAGTGAAGATCGCTCTGGTATCGGAACACGCGGACCCCCTCGCCGCGATCGGCGGCGTCGACGCGGGCGGCCAGAACGTCCACGTCGCGGCGCTGGCCGTGGCGCTGGCCGGGCGCGGGCATCGGGTCGTCGTGCACACCCGCCGCTCCGATCCGGACCGGCCCGGCGAGGTCGCCATGGCCCCGGGCGTGACCGTCGAGTACGTCAAGGCAGGGCCGGCCGCGCCCGTTCCCAAGGACGAGCTGTCGCCGTACATGCCGGAGTTCGCCGAGCGCCTGGCCGAGCGGTGGGCGGCCGACCGGCCGGACATCGTGCACGCGCACTTCTGGATGAGCGGGCAGGCGGCGCTGCTCGCCGCCGGGGACGTGCCCGTGGTGCTGACGTACCACGCGCTCGGCACCGTCAAGCGGCGCTGGCAGGGCGGCGCCGACACGAGCCCGCCGCACCGCCTGGACACCGAGCGGGAGATCGGCCGGCGGGCCGACGCGGTGCTGGCCACGTGTGGTGACGAGGTCGGGGAACTGCGCGCGATCGGCGTGCCCGAGCAGCGGATCATGGTGGTGCCGTGCGGCGTCGACCTGGACACCTTCCGCCCGGACGGCCCGGTGGCGGCGCGCTCCTCCCGCCCCCGGGTGCTCAGCATCGGCCGCCAGGTGCCGCGCAAGGGCGTCGACACGATCGTGCAGGCCATGCGCCGGCTGCCCGGGGCCGAGCTGCTGATCGCAGGCGGCCGGCGCGACGGCGAGGAGGCGGCACGGCTGCGCGGGCTGGCCGCCCGCCACGGGCTGGGCGACCGGGTGCGCCTGATGGGCAGCGTGCCGCGCGAGCAGGTGCCGGCCCTGATGCGGTCGGCCGACGTCGTCGTCACGGTGCCCTGGTACGAGCCGTTCGGCATGGTCGCGATCGAGGCGATGGCGTGCGGGGTGCCGGTCGTGGCCTCCGCCGTCGGCGGCCACCTGGACACGGTCGCCGGCTGCGGGCTGCTGGTGCCGCCTCGCCGGCCGCGGGCGCTGGCCAGGGCGCTGGAGGACGTCCTCGGCCACCCGGACCGGCGCCGGGCGCTCGGCGCCGCGGGCCTGCGCCGGGCCCGCGAGAGGTACGGCTGGCCCCGCGTGGCCGAGCGGACCGAGTCCGTGTACACGCGAGTGATCGACGGCAGGCTCTGCCGGCTCGCCGCACTGGGAGGTTGACATGGACGCCCATCTGGAGAAGCTGTGGACCGCCCTGTCGCAGGTGGACGACCACTCGGCCGTCGTACGCGCGTGGGGCGCCAAGCTCGCGGGGATCCTGAAGGCCGGGGGCAGGCTGCTGGCCTGCGGCAACGGCGGCTCCGCGGCGGAGGCCCAGCATCTGACGGCCGAGCTCGTCGGCAGGTTCCGGGCCGACCGGCGGCCGTACGCCGCGATCGCGCTGCACGCCGACACCTCGTCCATGACGGCGATCGCCAACGACTACGGCGCCGAGGAGGTCTACGCCCGGCAGGTGCGCGCGCACGGCCACGCCGGTGACGTGCTGGTCTGCCTGTCGACCAGCGGCCGCAGCGCCAACGTGCTCGCCGCGGCGTGGGCCGCGCGGCAGGGCGGGCTGCTCGCCTGGGGGCTGACCGGACCCGCGCCCAACCGGCTGGCCGGCCTGTGCGACGAGGCGGTGGCCGTGCCGGCCGCCGACGCCGCCACCGTCCAGGAGGTGCACCTCGCGCTGGTCCACCTGCTGTGCGACGCCGTCGAGGAGGCGCTCTGATGGGACCGCTCGTAATCGTCGGCGACACGTTGCTGGACGTGGACGTCGAGGGCGAGACCGAACGCCTGTGCCCGGACGCGCCGGTCCCGGTGGTGGACGTCTGCGCCGAGCAGGCCCGCCCCGGAGGCGCCGGCCTGGCGGCGCTGCTGGCCGCCCGCGACGGCGCCGACGTGGTGCTGATCACCGCCATCGGCGACGACGGGCCGGGGCACCGCCTGCGCGGCCTGCTGTCGGGCGAGGCCGCCCTGGTCCGGCTGCCGCTGTGCGGCGACACGGTGCGCAAGACCCGGGTCAGGGCACGGGGCCAGACGCTGGTCAGGATCGACAGCGGCGACGGCCGGGCCGGGCACGCCCCGGGAGCCGACGCGGCCGAGGCGATCCGCCGGGCGGGCGCGATACTCGTCTCCGACTACGGCAGGGGCACCGTCCAGGTGCTGCGCGACCTGCTGCGCGACGTGCGGGTCCCGATCGTGTGGGACCCGCATCCCAGGGGTGAGCAGCCGGTCCCCGGGTGCGCCCTGGTGACGCCGAGCGAGGCGGAGGCGCGGCGGCTGTGCGACGACCCGCACGAGAGCCCCGACCAGGCGGCCCGCCGGCTGCTGCGGTCCCTGCGCGCCGAGGCGGTGGCCGTCACCCTCGGGGTGCGCGGCGCCGCCCTGGCCCGGCAGGGCGGCCCGCTCACCAGGGTGCCCGCGCCGGTGCTGTCCTGCGGCCAGGACGTGTGCGGCGCCGGCGACCGGCTGGCCAGTGCCGCGGCGCTGGCGCTGCGCGACGGCGCCGACGTCGAGCAGGCGGTCACCGTCGGCGTGGGCGAGGCGTCGCGGTTCGTCGAACGCGGCGGAGCCGCCGGTGTCAAGATCATCGAGCAGAAGCTGGGCGACCGGCCGCGCACCGCGTTCGAGGTGGCCGAGCTCACCCGGGCGTACGGCGGGCGGCTGATCGCCACCGGCGGCTGCTTCGACCTGCTGCACGCGGGGCACGTGAGCCTGCTCCGGCGGGCCCGGGCGCTGGGCGACGCGCTCGTCGTGTGCGTCAACTCCGACGAGTCCGTGCGCAGGCTCAAGGGCCCCAGCAGACCGGTCGTGGACGTGCGCGACCGGGTCGAGCTGCTCTCGGCGCTCAGCTGCGTGGACGCGGTGCTGGTGTTCGACGAGGACACCCCCGCCGCGGCCATCGAACGACTCCGCCCCGACGTGTGGGTCAAGGGCGGCGACTACGCGGCCGGCTCGCTGCCCGAATCCGAGGTCCTCGGCAGGCTGGGCGCGGAGACCGTCGTGCTGAGCAGCCTGCCGGGGCGATCGACGACCAACCTGATCAGGGAGATCCGTTGACTTCCTCCCCACGCCCGAAGGCGGGGGACTCCAGTAAAGGACATCCGATGAACGTACTGATCACCGGCGGGGCCTCCGGACTCGGCCTGGCCACGGCCGAGGCGGTGCAGAAGGAAGGCTGGCGGCCGCTCGTCGTCGACGTGCGCGAGCCCGGCCAGGGCTTCGAGCACGCCATCGCGGACCTGGCCGACCGGGCGCAGGCCGAACGGGCCGTCCGTGACCTGGCCGAGCGGGCCGGAGGGCTGGACGCCGTGGTGACCGCCGCCGGCATCGACGCCTGCGGACGGCTGGAGGACGTGCCCGCCGCCGACTGGGACCGCGTCGTCCTGGTCAACCTGCTCGGCACCGCCTCGGTCGTACGGGCGGCGCTGCCGTACCTGAGGACCTCGCGCGGCAAGGTGGTCACCTGCGCCTCGACTCTCGGGCTGCGCCCGCTCAGCGACGCCACCGCCTACAGCGCGTCCAAGTCCGGCGTCGTCGGCTTCACCCGGGCGCTGGCGATCGAGCTGCGCGGGCAGGTCGGCGTGACCCTGCTGATCCCCGGCGGTATGCGGACGGCGTTCTTCGAGGGCCGGGCCGAGCAGTACCGGCCGGGCCCCGAGGCGGGGCTGAACGATCCCGCCGACGTGGCCCGGACCGTGCTCTTCGCGCTCGGCCAGCCCGCCGGCTGCGAGGTCAGGGAGCTCGTCGTCTGCCCGTCGACGGAGACGTCATGGCCCTAGAGCTGGTGGCGCTGCGCGGGCTGGGCCTCGGCGACCTGCTCACGGCCGTGCCCGCGCTGCGGGCGCTGCGGCGGGCCTTCCCGCGTCACCGGATCACGCTCGCCGCCCCCGCGACGCTCGGCGCGCTGCTGCCGCTGATCGGGGCGGTGGACGACCAGCTCGACGTCTCGGGGCCGGGGCCCGTCCCGTCCGAGCGGCCGGACATCGCGGTCAACCTGCACGGCCGCGGCCCGCAGAGCGTCGAGGCGCTGCGCCGCACCCGTCCCGCGCGGCTGCTCAGCCACGGCCCCGGCCCGCCGTGGCGGGACGACGTGCACGAGGTGCGGCGCTGGTGCGACCTGCTCGGGTGGTACGGCATCGAGGCCGACCCGGCCGACCTGACGCTGGGCGAGTCCGACCGGAAGGGCCCGGTGATCGTGCACCCCGGCGCCTCCCGCGCCGCGCGCCGCTGGCCTCCCGGCCGGTTCGCACGGGTCGCGGCCGCGCTGGATGACGTGGTCGTCACCGGTGGCCCCGGCGAGGTGCCGCTGGCCCGGGAGGTCGCCGAGCTGGCGGGGCTGCCCGCCGGCCGGGCGCTGGCCGGGCGCACCGACCTGGCCGGGCTGATCGACCTGGTCAGCGGGGCGAGACTGGTGGTATGCGGCGACACCGGCGTCGCGCACCTGGCCACCGCCTTCCGCGTCCCGTCGGTGGTGCTGTTCGGCCCGGTCTCCCCCGCGCTCTGGGGGCCGCCGCCGGATCGGCGGCACGTCGCGCTGTGGGCCGGGTCCAGCGGCGACCCGCACGGCGACCGGCCCGACCCGGGCCTGCTGAAGATCGAAGTTTCCGAAGTCGTCGACGCCGCACTGGAGGTCATCACATGAAGGCGCTGGTTACCGGAGGAGCCGGATTCCTCGGCTCCCACCTGTGTGAACGCCTGCTGGACGCCGGGATGGAAGTGGTCTGCATGGACAGCTTCCTCACCGGCGGGCCGCGCAACGTGGAGCATCTGATCGACCGGCCGGCGTTCCGGATCATCGAGTGCGACCTGACCGGCTACGTGCACGTGCCCGACCGGCTCGACCTGGTGTTGCACTTCGCCTCGGCCGCCTCGCCCACCGACTACCTGCGCTATCCGATCGAGACGCTCCGGGTGGGCAGCGTCGGCACGCTGCACGCGCTGGGCCTGGCCAGGGAGAAGGGCGCCCGGTTCGTCCTGGCCTCCACCAGCGAGGTGTACGGCGACCCGCTGGAACACCCGCAGCGGGAGTCGTACTGGGGCAACGTCAACCCGGTCGGCCCGCGCAGCGTGTACGACGAGGCCAAGCGCTTCGCCGAGTCGCTGACCACGGCCTACCGCCACTCGCGCGCCACCGACACGGGCATCGTGCGGATCTTCAACACCTACGGCCCGCGCATGCGGCCCTACGACGGCCGCGCGATCCCCACCTTCATCAGGCAGGCGCTGACGGGCGAGCCGATCACGGTCACCGGCGACGGCTCGCAGACCCGGTCCGTCTGCTACGTGGACGACACGGTGTCGGGGATCCTCGCCATGGCCCGCAGCGACTTCGCCGGCCCGGTCAACATCGGCAACCCGGACGAGCTGACCATGCTGGAGCTGGCCAGGCTGATCAAGGAGCTGACCGGGTCGTCCTCGCGGATCGAGTTCGTCGGCCGCCCCGCCGACGATCCCATGGTGCGCAGGCCCGACACCACGCTGGCCGCCGAGCGGCTGGGCTGGCGGGCCGAGGTCCCGGTCGCCGAGGGGCTGCGCCGTACCATCGACTGGTTCTCGACGGAGTTGTCCGGGTACGACCGGCTGGAACGGATGGGCGCCTGAGCCCGGAGCCAGGGGGCACCGTCATGCCGAAGATCGCCATGATCGTGATCGACATGCTCAATCCGTACCAGCACGAGGACGCCGAGCAGCTCGAACAGGGGGTCGAGCCGATCGTCCCGCGGCTCGCCGAGCTGATCGGCCGGGCCCACCGGCGCGACGACGTGGAGCTGATCTACGTCAACGACAACCACGGCGACTTCGCGGCCACCCGCGAGGACCTGGTGTCCAGGGCCATGAAGGGGCGCCGCCCCGACCTGGTCGAGCCGGTCGCGCCGCCGGACGACTGCGCGTTCCTGCCGAAGGTGCGCCACAGCGCGTTCTACGGCACGGCCCTGGAGTATCTGCTGCGCCAGATGGACGTCGGCACCGTGCTCCTGACCGGGCAGGTGACCGAGCAGTGCGTGCTCTACAGCGCGCTCGACGCCTACGTCCGGCAGTTCGGCATCATGGTGCCGCCGGACTGTGTCGCGCCCATCCACGGCGATCTCGGCCGGGCCGCGCTGCGCATGATGGAGCGCAACATGTCGGCCGAGATCGTCCCCGCCCGCCGCTGCCTGATCTAGCGACAGGGCCGGGTCAGAGCGCGACGCCGAGCAGGGCGTCGGCCAGGTCGCGGACCAGGCCGGGCGCGCTCTCGTCACCGCCGCCCTGGCCGAGCGCCCGTTCGGCCCAGGCGTCGATCGCGGCCAGCGCGCCGGGCGCGTCGAGGTCGTCGGCCAGCCTCCCGCGCACCGCCGCCAGCAGGTCGCCGGCGGGCGGGGCGGCGGGCAGCGCCACGGCCGCGCGCCAGCGGCCCAGCCGCTGCTCGGCCTCGGTCAGCTGCCCGGGAAAGTACTCCCAGTCGGCGCGGTAGTGGTGGGCCAGCAGCACGAGCCGGACCGCCATCGGGTCGTGCTCGACCCGCAGCCTGGACACGAACACTAGGTTGCCCTTGGACTTCGACATCTTCTCGCCGTCGAGCGCGACCATGCCGGCGTGCGTGTAGAACTTGGCGAACGGCCATTCGCCGGTGGCGGCGTGCCCTTCGGACGCGCCGCACTCGTGGTGGGGGAAGATCAGGTCGGAGCCGCCGCCCGCGACGTCGAACCCGGGGCCCAGCTGCTCGAGCGCGATCCCGGTGCACTCGATGTGCCAGCCGGGCCGCCCTCTGCCGAACGGCGACTCCCAGGCCGGCTCCCCCGGTCGTTCGGCCCGCCACAGCAGCCAGTCGAGCGGGTTGCGCTTGCCCGGCCGGTCGGGGTCGCCCCCTCGCTCGGCGAACAGGGTGAGCATCAGCTCCTCGTCGTAGCCGGACACCTGGCCGAACTTGGGCGCGTCGGCCGAGCTGAAGTAGACGTCGCCGTCGAGCGTGTAGGTGACGCCTTTGGCCGCCAGCTTCTCGATCAGGCCGGCGATCTGGCCGACGACCTCGGTGACGCCGATGTACTCGCGCGGGGGCAGGACGCGCAGCGCCTCCATGTCGGCGCGGAACAGCTCGGTCTCCCGCTCGGCCAGCTCGCGCCAGTCGACCCCGGTCCGCTGGGCCCGCTCCAGCAGCGGGTCGTCGACGTCGGTGGTGTTCTGCGTGTAGTGAACGTCGTGCCCGGCGTCGCGCCAGACCCTGCCGACCAGGTCGAAGGCGAGGTAGGTGTTGGCGTGGCCGAGGTGGGTGGCGTCGTAGGGGGTGATGCCGCAGACGTACATCCTGGCGGTGGGCCCGGGATCGGTCTGCCGTACCTGTCGCGCGGCGGTGTCGTGGAGTCGCAGCGGGACGCTCTCGCCGGGAAGCCTGGGAACCTTCGGGGCAGACCACGATCTCATAGCTTTGAGCCTATCTGTCCGGATCAGCGGTCAAGTCCGTGAAGTCGTACGTCACGCCGCCCGGGTCCAGCTCGACCGTCATGACCGACAGGGACGCGAAGACCCGGCCGTCGGGTAGTTCGTGCCGGACGAGGAGCGCGCCGGGGTCGTCGGAGGGGTCGCCGGCGAGCAGCTCGCGCCAGTCGGAGCTGCTCTCGAACCTGGGCAGGAACCCGGCCACCCGCTCGCTGGAGGGGTCGACCCCGGTGTTGACCACCATGCTGGTGCCCTCCGCCAGGCCGGCCACGCCGAGCCGGACGCCGTCCCAGCTGAACACCCGGGCCCCGGACGGCTCGGCGAGCACCAGGTGGAAGGGGTCGTAGCGGGCGAACTCCACGCGCGGCATGTCGCCGGTCGTGACGGCTCGGAGCGCCAGGTCGCCTCGGGAGATCTTGGTGGTCTCGGGAGCGGCCTGGCCCCGCCCGTTGAGCAGTGCGGCGGCGCGGCGGGATACTCGGGCCAGTGCTCGCCCGGGCCCTCCCATGGCCGGTCGGTGAACTCATCACGTACGCCCATCAGGGTCAGCGGTCGCCCCGTCTTCACGATCAGCGTGCACATATGCCAAAGAGTAGTAAACCGACTCAGATGGGCGGCCAGGGGATGGCAGGCCAGTCCTCGGACGGGGACGGATGCACCCCGGTGTTGATCAACCGCCTGACCCGGTGCCAGGTGGCCTCGACCTCGGCGAGCGACAGCAGCTCGCGCAGCCTGCGCCCCAGCGCGCCCGACTCGATGTCGCGCTCCAGCTTGGCGAGCACGGCCACGGCCTCACGCGCCAGCGGCTTGCCCCGCCACTGCCAGAGCACGGTGCGGAGTTTGTCCTCGACGGCGAAGCAGACGCCGTGGTCGACCCCGTAGACATGGCCGGTGGGCAGCGGCAGCAGGTGACCGCCCTTGCGGTCGGCGTTGTTGACCACGGCGTCGAAGACCGCCATCCGGCGCACCACCGGGTTGCGGCTGCGGATCAGCCGGGTCAGGTCGATCTCGCGCTGGGTGTCGATCCACAGCTGGCACATGCCGGGCCCGAACGGGCCGTCACGGTAGACCGTCGGCGGCACGATCTGCCAGCCGGTCGCCTGGGACACCTCGAACGCCGCCACCTCACGGGCGGCCAGGGTGCCGTCGGGGAAGTCCCACAGGGGGCGCTCGCCGCGTACGGGCTTGTAGACGCAGGCGGCCGTGCGCCCGGCCAGCGTGACCGAGCAGTAGAGGGTCATGTTGGTGGCCTCGACCAGCCGGCCGGCCACCTCCAGGCGGCCGTCGCGGAGCAGCGTGAGGGCCCCGTCGGCCTCCATGGCCGACGGGGATGACGGCCGGACGGCGGGCTCGCTCTCCGAGGCGCTCATGATGCCACCTCACCCCCGCGGTAGCCGTTGAGCCGGACGCACACGTGGCCCTCGGCGTCGAGCGGCTGCGCGCACAGGGGGCAGGGCGGCCGGCCGGCGGCGACGAGGTCGAGGGCCCTCCGGGTGAACGCCCGCGCGGCCCCGGCGCTGATGCGCACCCGGAGCACCGCCGGCTCCTCCGGCTCCACGTCGTCCTCGTCGATGATCTCCTGCGCCTCGATGACCACCTGGGACGTCTCGGGGTCCCAGGCCAGCGCCATGGTGCCGACCCGGAAGTCCTCGGCGAGCGGCACGTCGAGGGGGGCGTCGTCGGACAGGTCGGCGGGCGCGAGGGCGGGCACGTGCGCGGTGCCGCCGCTGCGCCGCAAAACCTCGTCGAGCAGCTCGTCGAGCCTGCCCGCCAGCGCGGCGACCTGAAGCTTCTCCAGCGCGACCGTGGTCAGTCTGCCCTCGGCTCTGGCCTGCAGAAAGAACGCCCGTGCGCCCGGTTGCCCCAGGGCACCGGCCACGAACCTCTCTGGTGGGTCGTAGTCGAAGACCGGCATAGCCTGACCTTACGTGGTTCCGGGCCCGCCGCCGACGGCGGCATCGCTCCCGGTGATGTTTTCTCCCCCGTCTTTCTCCTCCGAATCCTCGGGGAGCCGCAATTCCCCCATATCGTTAAGTCGGTGAACAAAGGGACGCAAGGGGCTATAGCGAATCACAGTGAGAGCCGCAGGATCGGCGGTTATCCGCTGAAACTGATCGAGATGGAGACCCAGGGCATCGGCGACGATCGCCTTGATCACATCACCGTGACTGCAGGCCAGGTAGACACCCTTCTCCCCCACGCGCTCGTTCCAGTCACGCACCGCGGCGACGGCCCGCTGCTGCATGGCGGCCAGCGACTCCCCCGCCGGGAAGGTCGCCGCGCTCGGGTGCGCCTGCACCACCTGCCACAGCGGCTCCTTGGCCAGCTCGGCCAGCGGCCGTCCGGTCCAGTCGCCGTAGCCGCACTCGACGAACCGCTCGTCGGTCAGCACCTCCATCCCGCGCCCGGCGGCGACGGGCCGCGCGGTCTCCTGGCAGCGTTCGAGCGGGCTGGAGACGACGGCGTCGAGCCGGACTCCCGCGATGCGCCGGGCCAGCGCCTCGGCCTGCGCCCGGCCGGCGTCGTTGAGGTGCACCCCCGGGGTACGGCCGGCCAGGACGGGTCCGGTGAGCGCGGTGAGCCCGTGGCGGGCGAGCAGGAGGGTGGTCACGCACCAAGTGTCGCAGGCGTGGATCACGGCGTTCCAGCGGCCCGGGCGGTAACCTGGCCGGATCATGCAGCAACGCTATGTCGGCCGTAGCGGCCTGTCGGTGTCCCGTCTCGGGCTCGGCACGATGACCTGGGGGCGTGATACCGACGCCGACGAGGCGTCGGCGCAACTCCGGGCGTTCATGGACGCCGGCGGCACCCTCGTCGACACGGCCGACGTCTACACCGGCGGCGACGCCGAGCGGGTGCTCGGCCGGATGCTGCGCGACTCGTTCCCCCGCTCGGAGCTGGTGATCTCCACCAAGGCGGTGGTGACGCCGGCCGCCCGCAGGCCCCGCGACGCCTCCCGGCGTCACCTGATCGCCGCGGTCGACGACTCCCTCAACCGGCTCGGCCTCGACTACGTCGACCTGTGGCAGCTGCACACCTACGACGACGAGGTGCCCCTGGAGGAGACGCTGGCCGCGCTCGACGCGATCGTCTCCTCCGGCCGCGCCGTCTACGCGGGCGTCTGCGACTACACCGGCTGGCAGCTGGCCGCCGCCGGCGTCACCCAGCGGGCGATCCCCGGCCGGATCCCGATCACTTCCGCCCAGGTCGAATACTCGCTGCTGGCCCGCGAGCCCGAGCGCGAGCTGCTGCCGGCCGCCCAGCACGTGGGCGCGGGCGTGCTGGCCTGGTCGCCGTTGGGCCGGGGCGTGCTGACCGGCAAGTACCGTACGGGCATCCCGGCCGACTCGCGGGCCGCGACGCCGCACTTCGCCGAGTTCGTCCGGCCCTACCTCGACGAGCGCAGCCGCCGGGTGGTCGAGTCCGTCGTGACGGCCGCCGACGGGCTCGGGGTGTCGCCGATGGCGGTCGCCCTGTCGTGGGTGCGCGACCAGCCGGGCGTGACCTCGGCGATCGTCGGTGCCCGCACCCACGCCCAGCTCGCCGGAGCGCTGCCCGCCGAGGACGTCGTGCTGCCCAGGGAGATCCGCGAGGCGCTGGACGACGTCTCCTCGATCGACTGAGGGGTGGAACGAGAAGGGCGCTCGCGTATCACTAGTCGATACCAAATCGCAACTTTCGCGGGAAACACCTGCCTCTCGTCGCCGATGTCCGTAAAGATTTCCCTCGAGGCATGAAGCGGAAGGGGACTGATGGGGAGCAGGACCGCGATCTCGGCCGGCGTTCTGGTGATGACGCTGGCGGCGATCCCGCTGACGGCCCCGGCGGCCACGGCCGCCGACTGCCCGAGCGGAGGCGGCCTGCTCGGCGGCGTGACCGACGGCCTGTGCGACGTCGTCGGCGTCGTGACCGGCACCGTCGACACACTCACCGGCGACACGCTCAAACCGGTCACCAAGGGCCTCAACGACACCACCGGCAAGGTGCTCGGCACCGTGGGCGAGGTGGCGCCCACCACCGCCCCGTCGCGCGAGCACACGCCCGAGCCGTCACAGCGCGGCACGCTGCTGCCCGAGACGCTGGGCGAGGTCTGCCTGCCGGTGCTGGCCTGCGACGGGCAGGCCGACGAAGCCGAGGCCCCGAAGGCGACGCCGAAAGAGTCCGAGCCGGCTCCGGAGCCCACCGAGAGCGCCGACGAGCGGGCGCGCGAGCAGGATCGGGACGACGCCGCGGCGCCGACTCCGGCGCCCACCACGGGGCCCACGCCGCCGCAGAGCGAGCCCTACCTGATGGACACCAGCTTGCCGGAGCGTGAGGATCCGGTCGCCGACGAGCCGACCGTCGACACCGACGACGCGCGCATCGACCTGCTGTGGCCGCATCCGTTCGCGCGGGAGCTGTCGGAGCCGCTGCGCCAGCGGGTGGTGCGGCCGAGCAGCCCGGCCTCCGACGTGGCCGGCACCGGGCTGACGATCGCGCTCCTGCTCTCGGCCATCGCCGCCACCCGCATCGTGCAGCAGCGCCGCCAGCGCGGCGCCCGGCCCGCCTCGATCCCGTTCGAACCGGCCCACACGGCCGGCGGCCGGCACCGCCTGGCCTGACGGACCGGCCTCAGGCGCTGACCCGAGGCGCCCCGCGCGCAGGCGGACGGCACGGCCGGGCCGCGGAGATCAGCCGCCGATCGCGTGCACGCCGCCGTCGACGTGGACGATCTCGCCCGTGGTGGCCGGGAACCAGTCGGACATCAACGCCACGCACGCCTTCGCGGCCGGGACCGTGTCGGCCAGGTCCCAGCCGAGCGGGGCCCTGGACGGCCAGCTCTCCTCGAACTCCTTGAAGCCCGGGATCGACTTGGCCGCCATCGTGCGCAGCGGCCCCGCGGCCACCAGGTTGACCCTGATGCCCTGCTTGCCGAGATCGCGCGCGAGGTAGCGGGACGCCGACTCCAGGCCGGCCTTGGCCACGCCCATCCAGTCGTAGACCGGCCACGCCTTGCTGGCGTCGAAGTCGAGGCCGACGACCGCGCCCCCCTCCTTCATCAGCGGCAGGCAGGCGACGGCCAGCGACTTGAAGGAGAAGGTGGACACGTGCAGGGCGGTCGCGACGTCGTCCCACGAGGTGTTGAGGAAGTTGCCGCCGAGGGCGGTCTGCGGGGCGAACCCGATCGAGTGGACGACGCCGTCGAGGCCCCCGACGTGCTCGCCGACCCGGGAGGCCAGGGTGTCGAGCTGGTCGGTGTCCTGGACGTCGAGCTCCAGCACCGGCGCCGGCTCGGGCAGCCGCTTGGCGATGCGCTCGACCAGGCTCAGCCGGCCGAACCCGGTGAGCACCACGGTGGCGCCCTCCTCCTGGGCCAGCCTGGCGACCGAGAACGCGATCGAGGCGTCGGTCAGCACGCCGGTCACCAGGATCCGCTTGCCTTCGAGAATGCCCACGTCAGTGCCCCATTCCAAGTCCGCCGTCGACGGGGATCACGGCCCCGGTGATGTAGGAGGCGTCGTCGCTCGCCAGGAAGCGTACGACGCGCGCGACCTCGCTCGGCGACGCCTGCCGCCCCAGCGGGATGTTCTTCGTGATCGCCTCGGTGTCGAGGTCGGCCGTCATGTCGGTGGCCACGAACCCGGGTGAGACGACGTTGACGGTGATGCCGCGCGAGCCGTACTCGCGGGCCATGGAGCGGGCGAAGCCGATCAGCCCGGCCTTGGAGGCGGCGTAGTTGGTCTGGCCCGCCTGGCCGAGCATCGCGATGACGGAGGACACCAGGATGACCCGCCCGCGCTTGAGCTTCATCATGGGCCTGATGGCCCGCTTGGCGACCCGGTAGGCGCCGGTCAGGTTGGCGTCGACGACGTCGGTGAAGGTCTCTTCCTTCATCATCGCCAGCAGGGTGTCCTTGGTGATGCCGGCGTTGGAGACGAGGACCTCGACCGGGCCCTGCTCCGCCTCGACCTTGTCGAACGCGGCCTCGACGTCGGCCATGCTGGTCACGTCGCACCGGACGCCGAACAACCCCTCGGGAGGCTCTCCGGATCGGTAGGTGACCGCGACGGCGTCGCCGTTCGCGGCGAGTTCACGGGCGATCGCGAGGCCTATGCCGCGATTGCCCCCGGTGACGAGTACTGAGCGTGCCATGACACATGACGCTATCCCCTACCGGTGAGTATCCGCTTATCCGGGTGACACAAGATCACAGGGTTAGGATCGTGGACATGCGCCAGATCGATCCCGAATTCCTGGAGCTGCCGCTGCGGCAGCTGGCGGACGCCGCCCTGCAAAGAGCTCGTGACCTGGGCGCCGGGCATGCCGACTTCCGGCTGGAACGCGTCAGAGCCGAGACGCTCAGCCTCTACGACACCCGGCTCGAAGGCGCCATGGACGCCGACGACCTGGGCTACGCGGTGCGTGTCGTCAAGAACGGCACCTGGGGGTTCGCCGCGGGCATCCACCTGACCCCGGAGGCCGCCGCGGAGGTGGCCGCTCAGGCGGTGCGGGTGGCGGAGGTGAGCGCTCCCATCAACCGGGAGCCGATCGAGCTGGCGCCCGAGCCGGTGCACGCCGACGTCACATGGGTCTCCTCCTACGACGTCGACCCGTTCTCGGTGCCGTCGGCCGACAAGGTGACGCTGCTGGCCGACTGGTCGGCCGGGCTGCTCAAGGGCGCCGACCACGTCTCGGCGCGGCTGCTCCAGGTCAAGGAGCAGAAGTTCTACGCCGACACGGCCGGCACGGTCACCACCCAGCAGCGGGTGCGGGTGCACCCGACGCTCAACGCGATGAAGGCGGCCGACGGCGGCTTCGACGACATGTCGACGATCGCGCCGCCGGTGGGCCGGGGGTACGAGTACCTGACCGGCACGGGCTGGGACTGGCAGGCCGAGCTGGCCCAGCTGCCCGAGCTGCTGGCGGAGAAGCTGGCGGCGCCGTCGGTGGAGGCGGGCGACCACGACCTGGTGATCCACCCGTCCAACCTGTGGCTGACCATCCACGAGTCGATCGGCCACGCCACCGAGCTCGACCGGGCCCTCGGCTACGAGGCCGCATACGCCGGCACCAGCTTCGCCACCTTCGACCAGCTGGGCGAGCTCGTCTACGGCTCGCCGGTAATGAACGTGACCGGTGACCGCACGGTCGAGCACGGCCTGGCGACGATCGGGTTCGACGACGAGGGCGTGCGGGGGCAGAGCTTCGACATCGTCCGCGACGGCGTCCTGACCGGCTACCAGCTCGACCGGCGGATGGCGCTGATGAAGGGGTTCGGCCGGTCCAACGGCTGCGCGTTCGCCGACTCCCCCGGTCACATGCCGATCCAGCGCATGGCCAACGTCTCGCTGGCCGCGGCGCCCGGCGGCCCGTCCACCGAGGAGCTGATCTCGCGCGTCGAGCGGGGCCTCTACATCGTCGGCGACAAGAGCTGGTCGATCGACATGCAGCGCCACAACTTCCAGTTCACCGGCCAGCGGGCCTACCGGATCGCGCACGGCCGGCTGGCCGGGCAGGTGCGCGACTTCGCCTACCAGGCGACCACGACGGACTTCTGGCAGTCCATGGAGGCGGTCGGCGGGCCGCAGACCTACGTCCTCGGCGGGGCCTTCAACTGCGGCAAGGGCCAGCCCGGCCAGGTCGCGCCGGTCAGCCACGGCTGCCCCTCGGGGCTGTTCCGCGACGTCCGGATCCTCAACACGGTGCAGGAGGGCGGCAAGTGAGCGAGCGCGGATTGACGGGGGGCGCCGAGGCCTCCCCCCAGGAGATGGTGGAGCGGGCCCTGGAGCTCTCCACGGCCGACGGGTGCGTGGTGCTCGCCGACGAGGGGTCCACGGCCAACCTGCGGTTCGCGGGCAACACGCTCACCACCAACGGTGTCGCCCGGTCCTCGCAACTGACCGTGATCTCGATCGTGGGCGAGGGGGTCGGCGTGGTCTCCCGCGCCTCCGTACGACCCGGCGGGCTCGCCGGCGTGGTCGCCGCGGCCGATCGGGCCGCGCGTGAGGCTCAGCCCGCCGAGGACGCCCGGCCCCTGGTCGAGGGGGTGCCGGCGAGCCCTTCGTGGGGCGAGCGGGTGACGCCCACCGACATCGGCGTGTTCGAGGGCTTCGCGCCCGCGCTGGGCGACGCGTTCGCCGCCGCCGAGGCGGGCGGGCGCAAGCTCTACGGCTTCGCCGAGCACTCGCGCACGACGACCTTCCTCGGCACGTCCGCCGGGCTGCGGCTGCGTCACGACCAGCCGACCGGGCGGCTGGAGCTCAACGCCAAGTCGGCCGACCTGAAGCGCTCGGCCTGGACGGGCGTGGCGACGCGCGACTTCGCCGACGTCGACGTGGCGGCGCTCGACTCGTCGCTGGCGCAGCGGCTCGACTGGGCCAAGAACCGCGTCGATCTGCCGGCCGGCCGTTACGAGACGCTGCTGCCGCCGAGCGCGATGGCCGACCTGATGATCTACCTGTTCTGGTCGTCGGGGGCCCGTGACGCGCTCGACGGCCGCTCGGTGTTCTCCAGGCCGGGCGGTGGCACCCGGGTGGGCGAGCAGCTGGGCGATCTGCCGGTGACGCTGTCCGGCGACCCGTCCGCGCCGGGCATCGAGTGCGCGCCGTTCGTGATCGCGCACGCCTCCGGCCGCGAGACCTCCGTGTTCGACAACGGGTTGCCGCTGACCCCGACCGACTGGGTCAGGGACGGCAGGCTGGAGGCGCTGCTGCAGACCCGCTACTCGGCGGGGCTCAGCGGGCTGCCGGTGACGCCGTCGATCGACAACCTGATCATGCGGGGGCCCGGCGACGGCCGGACGCTGGAGGAGATGATCGCCTCCACCGAACGCGGCCTGCTGCTGACCTGCCTGTGGTACATCCGCGAGGTCGACCCGCAGACCCTGCTGCTGACCGGTCTCACCCGCGACGGCGTCTACCTGGTCGAGCACGGCGAGGTGGTGGGCGAGGTCAACAACTTCAGGTTCAACGAGAGCCCGGTCGACCTGCTCGGCCGGCTGACCGAGGTCGGCGCCGCCGGGCAGACGCTGCCTCGCGAGTGGAACGACTACTGGACCCGTGCGGTCATGCCGCCCGTGCGGGTGCCCGACTTCAACATGTCGACGGTCAGCCAGGCGAGCTGATCGCCAGCTTGATCACCCGGTCCCAGCGCTGGCCGGGGACGAGCTTCGCGGTGCCGGCCCTCAGGTCGTAGACGACCGACCAGCGGGTGTGCGGCTGCGCGACCTGGCGCAGCAGGCCGAGGGCGTCGGCTTCGGTGCCGATGCCCTCGGTCAGCGTGCGGTAGCGGGGGTCGGCCAGGCGGGTGTCGCGGCTCGCGCCGGTCATCGTGATGTTGGTGAGCACGCGGTCGTCGATGACGTTCAGCCGGCCGTCGCCGTACTCGACGACGACCGACCGTCCCGAGCGGTCGCCGATCAGGTAGTGGACCTGCGGCCCGCCGGAGAAGTCGAGGTCGTAGCGGCGCATGAGGGCGACGGCCTCCTCCACGCTGGCGGCCCGGTCCAGGAGGAGCCGCATGATCCGCGCGCTGCCGACGACGGTGCGGCCGGGTGCCTGGGCGGGCAGCTGAGCGTCGGGCGTCTGGGCCAGGCCGACCGCCAGGCCCTTGTCGTTCATGCCGTCGAACGGGACCAGCACGGCGTGCGCCAGCCGTCGCCGGTCGCCGGGATCGTCGAGGTCCGGAGTCCGCTGACCGCCGAGGACGTAGGAGACGTCGGAGATCGACAGGGAGGCGTGGCCGCCCGGCGGGCGGGCGTGCACCACCATGGCCGGGTTGGGGTCCCAGTCGAAGTTGCGGCCGAACTCGGTGCCGCGCAGGAACAGCGAGCAGGCGAAGGCGTCGTCGCGGCGGGCCAGCTCCTGCTCGGTGAGCGGCGCCTCGGCGTCGTAGCCGCCGTGGAAGGTCATCTCGTACAGCGGCAGGCCGTCGAGCCGGCGCAGGCTCGCCACCGTGCCGGCCGCCTCCGCGGCGCTCTGACGCAGGATGGGGCGCGGCTCCGGCTCTGCCGCCGGTGCCGACGCCGATCCCGACGGCCCTGACGCCGGCCGGGGCGGCGGGGCGGCCGTGCAGGCGGCGAGCAGGGTCAGGGCGAGCGCCGACAGGATCCCCGCGGTACGGCTGCGCATAGGCGCAGTGTGGCGTGCCGCTCCGGGCCTGTCATGGGGCGCACGCAATCGTGACGGAACGGGAAGCTCAGGAGTCCTCGAGGCGGAAGCCCACCTTCATGCCCACCTGGAAGTGGGCGACCTCGCCCGCGTCGATGTGCCCGCGAACCTCGGTCACCTCGAACCAGTCGAGGTGACGCAGCGTCTCGGAGGCGCGCCTGATGCCGTTGCGGATGGCCTGGTCAACGCTCTCCCCCGACGTCCCGACTATCTCGGTGACCCGGTACGTTCGATCCGTCATCTCCCCATCTCCTTACTAGAAGGCCATGATCGCATGACTCGCGCCGCCCGTCCGGCAGGCGGTCACAGCACGCCCGTCGGAGGTCTAGCGTGAAGGGTATGAAGTGGTGGCACAGCAAGAAGGACGTCCACCAGGTCACCGACGCCAGACCCTCGCTGACTGCGGACATCCACCGTCGAGAGATCAGCTACCTCATCAAGATGGGGATCCGCACGCTCTGCCTGATCCTGGCGGTGGTGGTGCCGGTGCCGTGGCCCTATCGGCTGCTGTTCATCGCGGGCGCCGTCTTTTTGCCATACATAGCCGTAATCGGGGCCAATGAGAGGGGCGCGGACGTGCCACCTCCCACCTTTCAGACACCCGAAGCTAACCAAAGCGAGATACCAAGGCACCGACGCGAGATCGGGTCGTGACTAAGTCTTGACGCATCCCATGGGTTGTAGGTGTACGCTTTAGCCAAGCGCTCCGGTCCCCCGTCGGAGTGCTGGTGCCGGCGTTCCGGGCCCCCGTCGGAACGCCGATGAAGCGACGCCGGGTGGTTTGCCCCCGTAACCACCCGGCGTCGCCCCTTTCCTGGGGAAACCTTTGTCTTTGGATGATCAGTCCGACAGCGGCGATCTCAGTTTGATAGGGCCTCTTTCCCGAAATCGTTTACGCTCCAACGCGCTCGGAATTCCCAGGAAATCTTCAGCTTCGCGCAGGGCTTGACTTCGGGAGTTCGCCCGAGTGTCAGTCGTCCGTCAGTGTCTCGGCGGTGGCCTGCCCCCAGTTGCCGGCCAGAGCCGTCAGCCGGGCCACGGCGTCCTCCGGAGCGGTGCCGGCGCCCTCGGCGAGCCCCAGCAGATAGGCGGTGAGCGGCGCGGCCGGCCGGGCCACCCCGTGCGCCACCTCCTTGGTGAGGTCGAGGATCGCGTCGCGGTCGACGCGGGCGGGGTCGATGCCCAGCTCCCGGCAGGCCAGCGCGGTCCACTCGTGCAGCACGTTCATGTGAGCCTCCTTGAGATCGTCCATAGTGTCGCAGTCGAACGAGGCCCGGCCGGGCAACGGCACCCGGCCCGCGACCAGGGGCCCGAGCAGGCCGCGCAGCGACCGCCCGGTGTAGCCGTCCAGCGCCGCGCGCAGCGGCGCGACCTCCCACACGCCCAGCAGCCACTGCTCGCGCCCGTCGCCGTCGACGGCCACGACGCCGCCCGTCCCGCAGGAGCGAGCCGCCAGCAGGGGCGTCAGGTGGGCGGGCAGCAGGAACGGCAGGTCGGCGGCCAGCAACAGCACCCAGGGCGCGGTGACCTCGCTCAGCCCGGCCCGCAGCGCGGGCACCGGTCCCGCTCCCGGAGGGTCCTCCCGGGCGAACACCACCCCCGTCAGCCCGCGCTCGGGCCCGACCACGACGACCCGCCGGGCGTCCGGGACGGCCGCCACGACCCGCTCGACCATCGCCCGGCCGCCCACGGCCAGGCCGGGCTTGTCGACCCCGCCCAGCCGGCGGGCCAGGCCGCCCGCCAGGATCACCGCGTCGTAGCCGCCGTTCACGCGCTCACCGCCCGGCACAGGTCGCCGCCTGCCGCGAAACGGTCAGCCGCCGATGGCCGACATCGGCCGGGAGGGCTGCAGGAACGAGGGGTCGTCGATGCCGTGACCGGCGCGTTTGCGGGAGACGGCGGCGACCCAGCGCTCGGCCAGCTCCTCGTCCGAGGCGCCCGCGCGCAGGGCGGCCTTCAGGTCGGACTCCTCGGTGGCGAACAGGCAGTTGCGGATCTGCCCGTCGGCGGTGAGACGGACACGGTCGCAGGCGCCGCAGAACGGGCGGGTCACCGACCCGATCACGCCCACCCGGGCGGGGCCCCCGTCGACCAGGAACCGCTCGGCGGGGGCGCTGCCGCGCTCCTCCGGATCGTCGGGCGTGAGCCGGTAGGCGGTGGTGAGCATGGCCAGGATCTCGTCGGCGGTCACCATGTCCTCGCGGGTCCAGCCGTGCTGGGCGTCGAGCGGCATCTGCTCGATGAAGCGCAGCTCGTAGCCCCGCTCCAGGCACCAGCCGAGCAGGCTCACGGCCTCGTGGTCGTTGATCCCGCGCATCAGCACGGTGTTGACCTTGACGGGACGCAGGCCGGCGTCGTGGGCGGCGGCCAGGCCGTCGATCACGTCGGCGAACCTGTCGCGGTGCGCGAGCCGCTTGAACACGTCGCGGTCGAGCGTGTCGAGGGAGACGTTGACCCGGTCGAGCCCGGCCCCGGCGAGCGCGCCGGCCAGCTTGGCCAGCCCGATGCCGTTGGTGGTCAGCGAGACCTGCGGCCGGGGAGCGAGCGCGGCGGTCCGGGCGACGATGTCGACCAGCTCGCGGCGGAGCAACGGCTCGCCGCCGGTGTAGCGGACCTCGGTGATGCCGAGTCGTTCGACGCCGATCGTGACCAGCCGGACGATCTCGGCGGCGGTGAGCAACTGGGCGTTGGGCAGCCACTCCAGCCCCTCAGGGGGCATGCAGTAGGTGCAACGCAGGTTGCACTTGTCCGTGAGGGACACCCGCAGATCAGTCGCCACCCGTCCGAACGAGTCTCGCAACATGGGCGTCACCTCCTGTTCCCGTTGGCCAGACGGCCAGACTACGTGGCGTGTCGGCAAGACCCCAAAGGTAACGGTCAGTCCGCAGATGGATATCCGCCGAACACCCGCGAATCCACCCTAGATCACCCTCCGGCGCGGCACGCGGTCCCCACCCCCACCGCCGGGCGCGCGGAGCGGAGGGACAATAAATGAGTGGGGATCCATTCCAAGATCCCACAAACTGGATCAGGTCCACCTGAGGAGATCCAGATGTTGCCCAACCAGCCCGCGCCCAATCTGCTGTCGTGGGCCAGCGAGATCGACGACGGCGCGATCATGCAGGCCGCGCGCACCGCCCGGCTGCCGTTCGTGTCCGGTCACGTCGCCCTCATGCCCGACGCGCACGTCGGCATCGGGGCCACCGTCGGCTCGGTGATCCCCACCGAGGGCGCGATCATCCCCGCCGCCGTGGGGGTCGACATCGGCTGCGGCATGGTCGCCACCGAGACCACCCTGACGGCCGCCGACCTGCCCGACGACCTCGGCGCGCTGATGCCGCTGGTCGAGCGGCGCATCCCGGCGGGCGTCGGCAGGGGCCACGACGACCCGGCGCTCGACCGGGCGCTGAGCGACCTCGGCCGCCCGCACACCGGCCTGACGCCCCAGCAGGAGAAGAAGGTGTCGGTGCAGTTCGGCACCCTCGGCTCGGGCAACCACTTCGTCGAGGTCTGCCTGGACGAGCGCGACCGGGTGTGGACGGTGCTGCACTCGGGCTCGCGCGGCATCGGCAACCAGCTGGCCGTCAAGCACATCGCCGACGCCAAGCGGCTGATGCGCCGCCAGGCTCTCGGGCTGGAGGACCCCGACCTGGCCTACCTGGTGCAGAGCACGCCGGAGTTCACCGCGTACATCGAGGACATGCTGTGGGCGCAGCGCTACGCCATGGCCTCGCGCGCCCGGATGGACAGGGTGCTCAGCAACGCGCTGTTCCGCGTCGTCGGGCGGGGCGCCCGGGTCCGCACAATAAACTGCCACCACAACTTCACGCAGCAGGAGGTCCACGGCGGCAAGGAGCTGTGGATCACCCGCAAGGGGGCCATCAAGGCCGACGTGGGCGACGAGGGGGTCATCCCGGGCTCGATGGGCACCCGTTCCTACATCGTGCGCGGGCGCGGCAACCCCGACTCCTACAACTCCTGCTCCCACGGGGCGGGGCGGCGGATGTCGCGCAGCAAGGCCAAGCGGCAGCTGTCGGCGGCCTCGCTCACCGAGGCCATGCGGGGCCGCACCTGGAACTCCAGCCGGGCGGCGGCGCTGGTGGACGAGCACCCCGAAGCATACAAGCCGATCGACCAGGTGATGGCCGACCAGCGGGATCTGGTCGAGGTGCGGCACACGCTGAGCCAGGTGTTCAACTACAAGGGCTGAGGCGGCTCCTGCGCGGTGGCTCAGTCTTCACCTCCGGGCCACCGCGGCCATCTACCGTACGCCCATGAGAATGCGGAGATTACTCGCGGGCGCGCTGGCCGTGCTCACCGGCGGTACGGTCGCCGTTGTGCTGATCCAGTCCACCACTCCCGCCGCCGCCGAGCGCCGCGGCGAGGCCCCCCTCGTGATCGGGCACCGCGGCGCGAGCGCGCACCGCCCCGAGCACACGCTGCTGTCGTACGAGGCCGCCATCGCGATGGGCGCCGACTACATCGAGCCCGACCTGGTCTCGACCAAGGATCACGTGCTGGTGGCCCGGCACGAGAACGAGATCTCCGGCACCACCGACGTCGCCGCGCGGGCGGAGTTCGCCGGTCGGCGCACCACCAAGACGATCGACGGCCGGCCCGTCACCGGGTGGTTCACCGAGGACTTCACCCTGGCCGAGCTCAAGACGCTGCGCGCCCGCGAGCGGGTGCCGGAGCTGCGCCCGGACAACACGGCCTTCGACGGGCTGGCCGAGATCCCCACGTTCGAGGAGGTCGTGCGGCTCGCGCAGCGCCACGGCGTGGGCGTCTACCCCGAGACCAAGCACCCGTCCTACTTCGACTCGATCGGCCTGTCGCTGGAGGAGCCGCTGCTCGACGTGCTCGGCGTCACCCGGATGCGCGAGGTGTTCATCCAGTCGTTCGAGACGGGCAACCTGCGTGAGCTGCGCGGCAGGACGAAGCTGCCGCTGATCCAGCTGATCACCTGGGGTGGGGCGCCGTACGACTGGACGGCCGCGGGCGACCCGCGCACCTACGACGACATGGTCACGCCGGCGGGCCTGCGCGAGGTGGCCCGCTACGCCGACGGGATCGGGGTGGACACGCGGCGGGTGGTGCCGGTGCGCGCCGACGGGCGGCTCGGGACGCCGACCTCGCTGGTGGCCGACGCGCACCGGCGGCGGCTGGACGTGCACGTCTGGACCGTGCGCAACGAGAACTCCCAGCTGCCGGCCGACCACCGGCTGGGCGATCCGGCCAGCCCGGTCTACGCGCGCGCCACGGGCGACGTGGCGGGCTGGCTCGGCAGGCTCCTCGACCTGGGCGTCGACGGCGCGTTCTGCGACGACCCGGCGATGGGCCGGGCGGTGGTCGCCCGCCGCGCCGGCTGAGCGGCCGGGGCGAGGCGACCGGCTGGCGTAGCCCGCGGCTGGCGGGCCGGGCGTGGTCACCTTGGCAGACCTCCGGCGAGGGTATGCGGATTTGCCCTATACTGCCCGTCGTCCAGGTGCCCCGAGGATGAGGATCTTTGACGGGCTCGGTGCCGGCCGCCCGAGAGGCGGCCCCGACGTTACGCTTCCCGGCGGGTTCGCTGGTGATCCTCACCGGCCTGCCCGGCGCCGGCAAGACCACCCTGCTCCGCCGCCTGTACGCGCTCGACGGCGGCGAGAGGCGGCCGGTGGCGGCCGGTCCGGTCACGGTGATCGACTCCTACCAGTCGCGGCTGTGGTGGGCCGGGCGGCTCGGGTGGGCGCCCAAGCCGGCGCGCACCGGCGTCGTGTTCGCCACCCACCTGTGGCGCGTCCATCGGGCCCTCGCCACCGGCCGCGCAGTGATCGCGCACAACCGCGGCTGCGCTCCCGGGGTGCTGCGGATCTTCGCCTGGCTGGCCCGCCGCTCCGGGGCGGCCTTCCACCTGCTGCTCCTGGACGCCTCACCGGAGGCCGCGCGGGCCGGTCAGCGGGCCAGGAACCGGGTCGTCAGCGAGCGCACCTTCGCCTGGCACCGCCGGCACTGGAGCGCGCTGCTCGCGCGGGCCCGCGCCGGGACGGCGGAGCCGGCCGCGGGCGCGATCGTGCTCGACCGCGCGGGTGCCGACCTCCTGGAGGACATCCGTTTCGACGGCCCGCCCGCCGGGCCCCCGCGATGAGCGGACTCGCCTGGCTCAGCGTGGCGGTCTTCCTGGCCTCGTACGCGCTGATCGCCACCGAGAAGGTGCACCGGGTGGCGGCGGCGCTCGGCGGGGCCGGGATCATGCTGCTGGTCCACGCCAGCGACGCGGGGGCGGCGTTCTTCTCCGAGCACACCGGCATCGACTGGAACGTCATCTTCCTGCTGCTCGGCATGATGGTCATCGTCGGCGTGCTGAAGCAGACCGGCGTCTTCGAGTACCTCGCCATCTGGGCCGCCAAGCGCGCCCGCGGCCGGCCGTACCGGCTGATGGTGCTGCTCGTGGTGATCACGGGGTCGGCCTCGGCGCTGCTCGACAACGTCACCACGGTGCTGCTGATCGCGCCGGTGACGTTCCTGGTCTGCGACCGGCTCGCGCTGCCGGTCGCGCCCTTCCTCATCGCCGAGGCGATGGCCTCCAACATCGGCGGTGCCGCCACCCTGATCGGCGACCCGCCCAACATCATCATCGCCAGCCGCGGCGGGCTGACCTTCAACGACTTCCTCGCGCACATGGCGCCGATGGTCGTCGTGCTCATGGTGGTGTTCGCCGGTCTGTGCCGGGTGCTGTTCCGTAAGGCGTTCCGCTACGACCCCGGACGGGCGGCGGCGATCATGACGCTGGACGAGCGGGAGGCGATCGCCGATCACCGGCTGCTGTGGCAGAGCCTGGCCGTGCTGACGGTGGTGATGGCGGCGTTCGTGCTGCACCCGGTGCTGCACTACGAGCCGTCGGTGGTGGCGCTGCTCGGCGCGGGCATCCTGGTCGCGGCCACCAAGGTGACCACCGAGGACGCCATCCGCGAGGTCGAGTGGCCGACCCTGGTGTTCTTCGCCGGGCTGTTCGTCATGGTCGGCTCGCTGGTGGAGACCGGCGTCATCGAGCAGGTCGCGCGGGCCGCGGTGTCCGCCACCGAGGGGCGGCCCGAACTGACCGCGATGGGCCTGCTCGGCGTCTCGGCCGTGCTGTCGGCCATCGTGGACAACATCCCCTACGTGGCCACGATGAGCCCGATCGTGGAAAGGCTGGTCGAGGCGGGCGGTGGCGAGCAGGCGCGGGTGCTGTGGTGGGCCCTGGCCTTCGGCGCCGACCTGGGCGGCAACGCCACGGCGGTGGGCGCCGCCGCCAACGTGGTCGTGGTCGGCATCGCCGCCCGCAACCGCGTCCCGATCAGCTTCTGGCAGTTCACCAGGTACGGGCTGGTCGTCACCGCGGTCACGGTCGCCCTGGTGGCCCCCTATCTGTGGCTGCGTTATCTGACGTGATCTGTCGTTGTCAGTCGCGATTCGTCGTGATCTGTCGTGATCTGTCGTGCTAGACGGGGATGCATGATGATCAGCGGGGCAGGAATGCCGCGATGCCTTCCGCTGAACTCGTCTACGTCGTCGCGGGCGCCGGTGCGCTGCTCGCCGCCGCGCTGCCCGGCGTCCTCGTCCGCCGTCCGTTCTCGCTGCCGCTCGCCTGCCTGCTCGGCGGCGTACTGGTGTTCCTGCTGCCGACCGGGCTGCCCGACCCCGACCCGGTGACCCACCGAGCCGCGCTGGAACACATCACGGAGATCTGCGTCGTCGTCTCCCTGATGGGCGCGGGCCTGGCGCTCAACCGCAGGGTGAGCCTGCGCGGCTGGTCGTCGACCTGGCGGTTGCTCGGCTGGACGATGCCGCTGACCGTGGCCGGCGTCGCGGGCGTCGCCACCGGGCTACTGGGCTGGCCGCTCGCGGCGGCGCTCCTGCTCGGCGCGGTGCTGGCGCCGACCGATCCGGTGCTCGCCTCCGACGTGCAGGTGGGCGAGCCCGTCGACGCCGAGAACGCCGACGACGAGGTCCGCTTCGCGCTGACCTCCGAGGCGGGTCTCAACGACGGCGCGGCCTTCCCCTTCGTGTACGCCGCCATCGCCCTGGCGAGCGTGGGCGGAGCGGGCTGGCTCGGTGAGTGGGCGCTGGTCGACGTGCTCTACCGGACCGGGGCCGGGGTGCTGGCCGGGCTGCTCATCGGCCGGCTCCTGGGCCGGTTGTTCTTCCACGCCCCGACGCGCGACCTGCGCCTGGCCGAGCACCGCGACGGCTTCGTCGCGCTGGCCGCCACCTTCCTGGCCTACGGCCTGACCGAGATGGTGCACGGATACGGCTTCGTCGCCGTCTTCGTCACCGCGTGCGCCATCCGGGGCCTGGAGCGGGGCCACGGCTACAACAACGTCCTGCACGGCTTCGTCGAGCAGATCGAACGGTTGCTGACCGCCTGGCTGCTGCTCCTGCTCGGCGGCTTCGTGGCCTTGGGCGGGCTCGCCGCGCTCACCTGGCAGGGGGCCGTGGCCGGGATATCGCTCCTGCTGGTGATCCGTCCCCTGGCGGCCTGGCTGTCGCAGTGGCGGGGCCGTGCCTCGCCGATGGAACGGGTCGCGACCTCGTTCTTCGGCATCCGGGGCATCGGCTCGCTCTACTACCTGGCGTACGCGCTCGGCCACGCCGACTTCGGGGTCCCGGCGGAGGAGCTGTGGGCGGTCGTGGCCTTCACCGTGATCGCCTCCATCGTGCTGCACGGCGTCACCGCGACCCCGGTGATGGCCCGCCTCGACCGGCTCAGGGACCGGCAGGCGTGAGTAGCGCGAGGATCTCGTTCTCCCGTTCGGTGAGCTCGTCGAGCCGGATCCCACGGGCCCGCGGCGGGGCCTGACGGGCGAAGGCCGTGATGAGGCGGCGCATGACGGAGGGCGCGAGCAGGGCATCTCCCCCGGCCACGACGCGGACGGCGTCGCCCAGCTCGCGCGCGGAGGCGCTCTTCAGCAGGAATCCGCTGGCTCCGGCCCGCAGCGCCGCGTAGACGTACTCGTCCTGGTCGAACGTGGTGAGCACCAGCACCCTCGTGGCGGGGACCACCAGCGGGATGGCGTCCAGCCCGCCCAGCACCGGCATGCGCACCTCCATGAGCACGACATCGGGGCTCAGCTCGGAGACCCGGTCGACGGCCTCGCGCCCGTTCGCGGCCTCACCCACCACCTCGATGTCCGGCTGGGCGTTGAGCAGGACGGACAGACCCTCGCGGACCATCGCCTGGTCGTCGGCGATCACCACCCGGATCACGTGGCGGCGCCTTTCCCGAAGGGCAACCGGGCCGTCACGGTGTAGCCGCCGTCCGGCCCGGGACCCGCCCCGAGCTCGCCGCCGAGCATCGCGGCCCGCTCGCGCATGCCGACCACGCCGTGTCCCGAGCCCGCGCGCTCCGGCGCGGACGCCGCGGCGGGGCCGTTCGCCACCCGCAGGTCGAGGCAGCGCGCCATGTGACGGATCTCCACCCGGGCGGCCGCGCCGGGGGCGTGCCGCAGCACGTTGCTCAGCGCCTCCTGCACGATCCGGTACGCCGACAGCTGCACGCCCGGCGGGACCGGCCCGCCCTGGTCCGGCTCCGTCACCAGGGTCACCTCCAGACCGGCCTCCCGCACCCCGGCCACCAGCCCTTCCAGGTCGTCCAGTGTGGGCTGCGGCGCGGGGTCGGCCCCGCCCGCGTCGTTCCTGAGCAGGCCGAGGATCCGGTGCAGCTCGGTGAGCGCCTCCAACGCGCCGGCCCGGATGGTGGCGAAACTCCGCGCCAGCTCCTCGGGCGGGTGCCGCACGCGGTAGGGGCGGCCTCGGCCTGGATCGCGATCACCGACATGTGGTGCGCCATAGATCGCTCCGGCTTCCACTGTGCCCGAGAAACGCCGCCGCCGAGATCGATCTGGGCCGAAGGCTAGGACGCGCGCGCCTCGGACGTCATGACCCGGCGGGGCCATGCCGTCCTCTGGCTCTCGGGTAGGGGGTGCTAGAAGGGGTAGGCCGGGGGCTCGGCGCGCATGGTGACCCACCGGGTCTCGGTGAACGCCTCGACGTTGGCCGCCGGGCCGCCGAACCGCGAGCCGGTGCCGGACGCTCCGATGCCGCCGAACGGGCTGTTGGCCTCGTCGCTGACGGTCTGGTCGTTGATGTGCACGATGCCGGTCGGGACGCGGTCGGCCACGGCCAGGCCCTTCATCACGTCGCGGGTGACGATGCCGAGCGAGAGTCCGTACTCGCCGGCGGTGGCCAGCCGCACGGCCTCCTCCACGGTGGAGAAGCGCGCGACCGGGGCGACCGGCCCGAAGATCTCCTGGGAGAAGGCCGGCGTCGACGGGGTCACCTCGGTCAGCACGGTCGCGGCGTAGCAGAGCCCGTCGAAGTCGCCGCCCGCGGCGAGCTTGGCGCCGGCGTCGACGCTGGCGGTGACCAGCCGGTGCACCTTGTCGCGCTGGCCGGCGTCGATCAGCGGGCCGAGCGCGACCTCGGCGCGGGCCGGGTCACCCACCGGCAGGGCGGCGGCCTTGGCGGCGAGCCGTTCGACGAAGTCGTCGTGGACGCTCTCGTGCACCAGGTGCCGCCCGGTCGTCATGCAGATCTGGCCCTGGTGGAAGAAGGCGCCGAACGCGGACAGGCTCGCCGCCGCGTCGACGTCGGCGTCGTCGAGGATGAGCAGCGCCGAGTTGCCGCCCAGCTCCAGGTGCGCCCGCTTGAGGTGCTTGCCGGCCAGCTCGCCCACCCTGCGGCCCGCCGCGGTGGAGCCGGTGAAGGAGATGACCCGGACGAGCGGGTGCGTGATCATGGCCTCGCCCACGTCGGCCCCGCCGGGCAGCACCTGCAGCACGCCCGGCGGCAGCCCGGCCTCCTCGAAGATCCGGGCGATGGTGACCCCGCCGGTCACCGCGGTGCGCGGGTCGGGCTTCAGGATGACGGCGTTGCCCAGGGCGAGCGCGGGGGCGACCGAGCGGATGCCGAGGATGATGGGCACGTTGAACGGCGAGATCACGCCGACGACGCCGACCGGCATCCGCCTGGCCATCGACAGCCTCGGCTCCTCGCTCGGCAGCAGCTCGCCGTAGGGGCGGCTGGGCAGGGCTGCGGCCTCGTGGCACTCCTGCTCGGCGACGTGCACGGCGAACCCGGCCATCGCGGGGACCGCGCCGACCTCGCGGATGTTCCACCAGGAGATCTCCTCGGCGTGCTCCTGCCACAGCCGGGCCGCCCGGCGCAGCACCTCGGCGCGCTCCGGGTGAGGAGTGGCGGCCCATGCGCGCTGCGCCTCGCTCGCGCTCTCCGCCGCTCTGCCGAGGTCGTCGGCGGAGGCCACGCCGACGTGGCCGAGGACCGAGCCGGTGGCCGGCTCGGTGACGTCCATGGAACCACCGGAGCCGGGCGCCCACGCCCCGCCGATGAAGATCCGGTTCTCCCACGTCGCTGCATCGAGAAACACCGCTGTCACCTTCCGCTCGCGGACAGGGGAACGACTGTAGGTCCGGGTCGTGCCGCAAGCAATGGGCGGTTCCACATGTTCGAACACTGATTTCGCCCCAGGCCGCGCGTCTTCGCTCCGGGACGGTGACCCAGCCCGCCGGAGCGGATGGTGCGCCGGAGACGCGGAACGCCCGGCCCCGAGGGGAGCCGGGCGCGGGCGGGCGAGGCGGTCAGCGGCGGTGGCCGATGACCTTGACCCAGTCGGTGGCCCCGGCGGGTTCGAGGCGGCGGTCGCCCTCGAAGACGGCGCGCCACGTGCCCGAGGTGTAGGCCGGGACCTTGGTGTGGAAGTAGCCCTTGTGGCTGGTCCTGACCGTCTCGACGTACTCCCACCTGCCGCTGCGGGCCGGCTGGAAGAGGATCACGATCCGCTTGCGGCCGAGGCGGTGCCACGCCTCGGAGTCCCTGCAGTAGTCGGCGTGGTGCACCGACACGAAGCCGTCGATGTAGTCGTCGTCGCAGCGCACCGACAGCTTGCCGGTGAGCGTCAGCGGCTTGCCCCGCCAGGCGGGCTCAGGGCTCGCGTCGAAGGTGAGCTGGGTGTGACCGTCGTCGGCGCCGGGATCGGCCAGCGCCGGCGAGGCGGCCACCCCTGCCACCGTGACGCCGAGGGCGGCGGCCGCCAGCCCGGCGGCGAGTCGTCGCATCATGAGATCAACTTCCTTCCCCGTATCGGACACGCACCGCGACGATGCGCGTCAACGCCATTGACGCGTAAGGGTAAGGAAAAGTTTTGGTAAAGCCGATCACGTTTCCGCAACGACCGGTCAGTCACGCTTCGCTCGGGCGGGGCGCTATGCCGTTTACTGGGGGATTTGGTGCACTGAGGAGAGCGCGGCGGCGTAGTGTCCGGTTCCCGGGTAGCGGACCTGCCAGTAGTCGCCGGTACGCCCCTGCACGGTCCCGGTGAAGTCGCCCCTTTCGCCGGTGGTCGCCGTACCGGCCCGCTCCCACGAGCCCGTGGTCCCCTGCCGCCGGAGGATCTCCACCTCCTGGCCGGTGAACGGGGCGTAGTCGGCGAGCCCCTTCGGGCCGACCCGGGTGAGGGAGCCGTTCACACGCACCGACTCCGAGCCGCGGGCCCTGGCGACCCGGACCCCCGTCAGCCTCGTGTCCCTGCGCAACTGGAACGAGGCGTACTCCGTCACCGTCGCCCCGTCGGCGCCCTTGGCCGTCGCCGTCACCGTCCAGGTGCCCGCGGGGTAGAAGCGGTTGAGCCCCTTGTCGGGCAGGAACCGCCAGGTCTCCCAGGCCTCCGCGCCGCGGTCGGAGGCCGGGGCCGCCAGCCGCGCCGCGGCGGGGTTCACGTGGATCGGCCGCGGCTCGGGCCTGCGCTCCGTCTGGGGTACGACGGTGGCGGGCCGTCCCTCCGGCCTGGTCCGGTCCCAGCCGGCCTGCTGGCCGGTGGCCCCCGGGGTGCCGGCGGCGGGCGTGGTGGTGGGGGCCGGCTTGGGCGGCGGGCCGGGTTCGACCTTGATGGTCACCCCGTCCTTGCCCCGCGCCCCCTTGACGATCACGTCGACCAGCAGGCGGACGGAATCACCCACCCCGACCACCGGTTCGGCGGGACGTACGTTGATCTCGCGGATGGTGAGCTCGGTCGCGGCGGAGTACGCCGGCGCGGGCGCCATGAGCGTCCCCGCCGCGAGCGAGACGAGAAGGAGTCGTCTGGTCATGAGCCAGACGGTAGGAACCGCACGGTCATGACCAGGTTCACGACACACGCCCCGGAAGGCAAAAACCCGGTCAGCCGGCGTAGAGGCCCTCGATGATGTCGCCGTACTTCGCGTGGATGATCCGCCTCTTCAGCTTCAGGCTGGGGGTCAGCTCCTCGGTCTCGGCCGTCCACTCGGTGCCGAGCAGCGCCCACCGCTTGACCTGCTGCACCCGGGCCAGCTTGACGTTGGCCGCCTCCACCGCCGCCTCGATCTCCTTCAGCACGTCGGGGTGCTCGGCCAGCTCGGCCAGGGAGTCGAAGGCGATGCCGCGCGAGCCGGCCCAGCCCGGCGCCACCTCGCCGTCCAGGGTGAGCACCGCGACCGGGTAGGGCCTGCCGTCGCCGTAGGCGAGCGCCTGGCCGATCAGGGGGTGCTCCTTCAGGTGGTTCTCGATCGCGGCCGGGGAGATGTTCTCGCCGCCCGCCGTGATGATGAGCTCCTTCTTGCGGTCGACGACCCGGTAGAAGCCGTCCTCGTCGACCGTGCCGATGTCGCCGGTGTGCAGCCAGCCGTCGGCGTCGATCAGCTCGGCGGTGGCCTCGGGCCGGTTGAGGTAGCCCCGGGTGTTGAGCGGGCTGCGGGTGAGGATCTCGCCGTCGTCGGCGATGCGCACCTCGGCGCCCGGCTCGGCCCGGCCCACGGTGCCGAGGCGGTAGCAGGACGGGCTGTTGCCGGTGAACGCGCCGGTCGTCTCGGTCATCCCGTACACGTCGATGACCTTCAGCCCGAGGCCGGCGTAGAACCGCTGCACCTCGTCCGGGAGCGGCGCGGCGCCGGTGGCGGTCCACTCGGCGCGGTCGAAACCGATCATGCCCCGGATGATCGACAGCAGCGACTGGTCGGCCTGCTCGTAGGCCGCCTGGACCTCGGGGGTCAGGGTGTGGCCGAACTGGCCGCCCTCGACGTAGGCGACGCCGGCCGCCATGGCCTGGCGCACGGCGTCCTGCTGCTCGGCCGGCTGGGAGGCGAGGACCGCCTGCAGGCGGGCCATCATCTTCTCCCACACGCGTGGCACGCCGAAGAACATCATCGGCTTGACCTGCCCGAGGGTGGCGCCGAGGTTGGCCAGGTCGGTGCAGAAGTGCACGTGGGAGACCTTGACCAGCGGCAGGTAGAGGCTGAGCACCCGCTCGGCGATGTGCGCGTACGTCAGGTAGGAGATCTGGGTGCCCTGCGACGGCAGCGAGGTCAGCCGGTCGGTCGAGGCCACCTCGTAGAACACGTTGTGGTGGGTGAGCGGCACCCCCTTCGGCATGCCGGTGGTGCCCGAGGTGTAGAGGACGGTCACCACGTCGTCCTGCGTCACGGCCCGCGCCCGGTCCTCGACGGCCGACGGGTCCTCGGCCAGCGAGGCGCGGCCGAGTTCGAGGAAGTCGTCCCACGCCAGGAAGCGCTCGTCGGCCGGCGCGCCCTCCAGCATGATGATCTTGCTCAGCCCCGGCAGCCGATCGAGGACCGGCTCCCAGCGGGCCAGGTCGGCGGGGCCGCCGAGCACCGCGAACTTCGCCCCCACGTCGCCCGCCACGAAGGCGATCTGGTCGGACGCGAACGTCGAGTAGACCGTGCAGCCCACCCCTCCGGCGTGCACCGTTCCAAGGTCGGCGAGCACGTGCTCGCTCCGGTTGACCATCATCAGCGCGACCGAGTCGCCCGGCTCCAGCCCGAGCGCGATGAAACCGGCGGCGATCTCCAGCACCCGCCGGCGGGCCTCGGAGTAGGTGAGCGTGCTCCAGCCTCCCTCGACCGGGTCGGAGTAGGCGGGCGCGTCAGGATGACGCTCGGCGACCTGTCTCAACTGCTCGCACACGGTACGGCCAGCGATCTCGCGCTCGATCTCGGCCCGCACCTCGAGGACATCGGCCATGGACACCCGCCTCCAGTCAGTAATCACTTGCACAGGTGGCATGCATCGCACCACACCGCCGGGACAGCGGCAAGACCCTCCAGGGAAAGAAACTGATCCGTCACGTAGAGTGATGAACTCACACGCGCATCCGTGCGGCCGGGGGGCGGGCATGACTACCGAAGGCAGGACGTTCTTCGGGCACCCGCGCGGCCTGGCCACCCTGTTCGGCACCGAGATGTGGGAGCGCTTCAGCTGGTACGGCCTGCGCGCCATCCTGGCCACGTTCCTCGCCGCCTCGCCCGCCCACCAGGGCCTCGGCATGTCGGAGCAGACCGCGCAGGCGGTCGTCGGCGTCTACGGCGCGCTCATCTACCTGGTGGCGCTGCCCGGCGGCTGGATCGCCGACCGGATCCTGGGCGCCCGCCGCTCGGTCTTCTGGGGCGGCTTCGTCATCATGTGCGGCCACATCAGCATGGCCGTCCCGGTCTCCTCGGGGGCCTTCGTCTGGCTCGGCCTGCTGCTCATCATCGCCGGCACCGGCCTGCTCAAGCCGAACATCTCGGTCATGGTCGGCAAGCTCTACCCCGAGGACGACGACGGCCGCAGGGACGCCGGGTTCTCGCTGTTCTACCTGGGCATCAACCTCGGCGCGTTCTTCGCGCCGCTGGTGGTGGGCTGGCTGGCCCGCGACGACCGCTGGCACCTGGGGTTCGGCGCCGCGGCGGTCGGCATGGCGCTCGGCCTGCTGCAGTACGTCCTGGGCCGCCGGCACCTGCGCGGCGTCGGCGACCGGCCCGGCATGCCGCTCACCCCCCGCGAGCGCGGGCGCGTCATCCGGCTGGTCAGCGTGGTCACGGCGGCCGTCGCCTCGGCGCTGGGGGCCTGGGCCGCCACGGGCGCCCTCACCCTCGACCGGTTCACGGTGGTGGTGACCGTGGTCATCCTGGCGGTGCCGGTCGGCTACTTCGCCTACATCCTCTTCGGCAGCCACGACCTGACCGAGGACGAGCGTTCGCGGATGAAGGCGTACATCTGGCTGTTCGTGGCCGCCGCGATCTTCTGGATGGTCTACGACCTGGCGCCGAGCAAGCTGCTGTTCTTCGCCCAGAACGACACCGACCTGACGCTGTTCGGCGTGCGCATCCAGCCGGCCACGACCCAGTCGTTCAACCCGCTGTTCATCATGATCTTCGTGCCGGTCTTCGCGGCGCTCTGGGTCCGGCTGGGCACCCGGGTGAGCACCCCGCAGAAGTTCGCCTTCGCGCTCGTCATGGTCGGGCTGAGCTTCGTGGTCATGGCGGCCGCCGCCTCGCTGGCCGAGACCGGCAAGGTGTCGGTGTGGTGGCTGGTGCTGGTCTACCTCGTCCAGGTCTTCGGCGAGCTGTCGCTCAGCCCGGTCGGCCTCTCGGTCACCACCAAACTGGCGCCGCGGGCGTTCAAGGGGCAGATGCTCGGCATCTGGTTCATCGCGGTGTCCGTGGGCGACGCCGTCGGCGGGCAGACCGGGCGGCTCAGCCAGGTCATGTCCGAGCCCGCCTACTACCTGCTGCTGGCCGCCATGGCGATCGTCGCCGGGCTGGCCCTGTTCCTGTTCACCCGCAGGCTGCGGGCGATGATGTCCGAGCACCATGTGCCGGCCGAGCCGCCGATCCGGTAAAGATGGCCACCGTGCCCGAACTTCTCGATCTCGCCGGAATCTTCGTCTTCGCCCTGTCCGGCGCTCTCATGGGCGTCCGCAAACGGCTCGACGTGGTCGGGATGGGGGTGCTCGCCGAGATCACCGCGCTGGGCGGCGGCGTCATGCGCGACCTGATCCTCAACGTCCGGCCCGCCGCCTTCCAGAGCCTCGGCTACGTGCTCGTGCCGCTGGCGGCCACGGCCATCGTGTTCTTCTGGCATCCGCACGTGGCCCGGGTGATGCCCGCCATCCTGGTGCTCGACGGCGCCGGGCTCGGCCTGTTCTGCGCGCTCGGCACGCTCAAGGCGCTCGAGTACGGGCTCAGCCCGCTGCACGCGAGCCTGCTCGGCGTCACCACGGGCGTGGGCGGCGGCATGCTGCGCGACGTGCTGGCCGGTGAGATCCCGACCCTGCTGTACGACCGCGAGCTCTACGCGGTGCCCGCGCTGCTCGGCTCCGGCGCGATGGCCGGCCTCTACACCGTCGGCCTGTACGGCTGGCCGGCCACCCTGGCCGCGGCCCTGCTCGCCTTCGGCACCCGCATCGCGGCCATGCGCTACAAGTGGCGGGCCCCGCTGGCCCGGGGCGTCACACCGCCGGAGTGAGGCCCGCCGGGCCTCGCGTCAAGCGCGGACCGGCGGACTGCCATCCTGAGGGCACCATGAGCGACACGACCCTCCCGTACCCCGGCTCGCTGCCCGTCCGCCTCCTGCGCCTCTACGGCGGCCTGGCGCTCTACGGCGCGGGCATCGGCCTGCAGGTCACCTCCGGCCTCGGCAATTCCCCCTGGGACGTCTTCCACCAGGGCGTGGCGATCAGGACCGGCCTGTCGATCGGCACGGTCATCATCGTGGCCGGCGCGCTGGTGATGCTGCTGTGGATCCCCCTGCGGCAGCGGCCCGGCCTCGGCACGATCAGCAACGTCGTCTTCGTCGGCCTGTTCGCCGACGCCGCCATCCTCCTGCTGCCGGCGCCCGCGCACTGGACGCTGAGCTGGCTCTACCTGGCGCTCGGCGTGCTGTCGATCGCGCTGGCCACCCTGTTCTACATCGGCGCCGGCATGGGCGCCGGGCCGCGCGACGGCATCATGACCGGGCTGATCCGGCTGGGCCTGTCCGTGCGCCTGAGCCGTTTCCTGATCGAGATCACCGTGCTGGCGGCCGGCTGGCTGCTCGGCGGCACCGTCGGCCTCGGCACCCTGGTCTTCGCCCTGGCCATCGGCCCGCTGACCCAGCTCCTCACCCGCTGGTTCCCGCTGTCGCCCGCCGGCGGCACCGCGCGCCGCCCCGATCCTGACGCGGACTGATCGGACCCGACGCGCCGTCATCCCACGCCGAGTAGCGTCTGAGGCATGCTGATCGAGGATTACGCCCTGATCGGGGACATGCAGTCGGCGGCCCTGGTCGCCAGAGACGGTTCGATCGACTGGCTGTGCCTGCCCCGGTTCGACTCCCCCGCATGCTTCTCGGCGTTGCTCGGCGGCGACCACAACGGCCACTGGTGGCTCGGGCCGGTCGGCCGGCGGCCCGCCACCCGGCGCCGCTACCGTCCCGACACGCTCATCCTGGAGAGCGAGTGGGACACCCCCACGGGCACGGTCCGGGTGATCGACTTCATGCCGCCGCGCGACGTCAATCCCGACGTGGTCCGCATCGTGGAGGGCGTGTCCGGCACCGTCGAGATGTCCACGCAGCTGAGGGTCCGCTTCGACTACGGCCGGATCGTGCCGTGGGTGCGCCGCACCGACGGCCACCTGCAGGCCGTCGGCGGCCCCGACTCCGTCTGGCTGCACTCCCCCGTGCCGCTCAGGGGCGGCGACTACGCCCACATCGCCACCTTCACCGTCAAGGCGGGCGAGCGGCTGCCGTTCGTGTTCACCTGGCATCCCTCCCACCAGCCGATGCCCCGGCAGATCCACGCCGAGACCCAGCTCACCGAGACCGAGGCCATGTGGTCCGACTGGGTGGCCACCTGCACCTACCAGGGCCCCTGGCGCGAGGCCGTGGTGCGCTCGCTGATCACCCTCAAGGCGCTCACCTACTCCCCCACCGGCGGCATCGTCGCCGCCCCGACCACCTCGCTGCCCGAGGACCTCGGCGGCGTGCGCAACTGGGACTACCGCTTCTGCTGGCTGCGCGACGCCACGATGACGCTGGAGGCGTTGATCGGCAACGGCTACCTCGACGAGGCCGCCGCCTGGCGGTCGTGGCTGCTGCGCGCCATCGCCGGCCGGCCACAGGACCTCCAGATCATGTACGGCGTCGCCGGCGAGCGCCGGCTGCCCGAGATGACGCTCGGCTGGCTCGACGGCTACGAGTCCTCCCGCCCGGTCCGCATCGGCAACGACGCCGTCACCCAGCTCCAGCTCGACGTCTACGGCGAGGTCATGAGCTGCCTGTACGCCTCGCGGACCTCCGGTCTGCCCGCCGACGAGCGCGCCTGGTCCATCCAGCGTGAGCTGCTCGACTACGTCGAGGAGCACTGGGACGAGCCGGACGAGGGGCTGTGGGAGGTGCGCGGCCCGCGCAGGCACTTCACCCACTCCAAGATGATGTGCTGGACGGCGCTCGACCGGGCCGTGAAGTACGTCGAGCGGTTCGGCCGGTCCGGCCCCGTCGAGCGGTGGCGGGCGCTGCGCGACACCGTCCACGCGGAGATCTGCGACAAGGGCTACGACGCCCGGCGCAACACCTTCACCCAGTCCTACGGCTCCGCCGAGCTCGACGCGTCGCTGCTGATGATGCCGATCCTGGGGTTCCTGCCGCTGGAGGATCCGCGCGTGACCGGCACCGTGGCGGCCATCGAGAAGGAGCTGATGGCCGACGGCTTCGTGCTGCGCTATCCGGTGGCCGACGACAACGAGGTCGACGGCCTGCCGGGCGGCGAGGGCGCGTTCCTGGCGTGCAGCTTCTGGCTGGTCGAGGTGATGGCCATGCAGGGCCGCAAGGACGAGGCCCGGGAGCTGTTCGAGCGGTTGCTGGCCCTGCGCAACGACGTGGGGCTGCTGGCCGAGGAGTACGACCCGAGATACGGCAGGCTGGTGGGCAACTTCCCGCAGGCGTTCAGCCACGTCCCGCTCATCCACGCGGCGCGCGCGCTGTCCTAGACGCGGCGGGCCGGCTCCCGGACGCCCCCGCGAGGGTCCTACACGGCCAGGCGGGCCAGCACCCGGGCGAACTCCGGCGGCGGGGCGACGACCAGCCGGGTCTGGCCCCGCTGGAGCACCACGTCGGCCTTGATGAGCGTCAGCTGCTCGTCGTGCCACCAGTGGACCTGCGGGCTGAGCCTTCCGTTGCGGGCCGCGTGCACACGGAGCCGCTCGATGGCCCGCACCACGGCGATCCCGTCGACGGGGTGCACGAGCAGCGTGTAGGGGTCGGGCAGCACGACGAGCACGCCGTCGGGCGGCACCGGCAGGTAGTCGCGCAGCCAGCGCAGGTGGGTGGCGGTCGAGGCGTCGCGGCCGGACAGCCGGGTCACGCGCGTGCCGGACAGCTCGACGGTCTCCGCCGAGAGCCTCTCGGCGCGCCGGACGTTGGCGACGGCCAGCCCCAGCGCCTCGCCCGACGGGATGGGCCAGCAACCGGCCTCCTCGGGGCGCACCGGACGGGAGCCGACGGTGAGGAGTTCGACCAGTTCGCCGTTGAGGTGGCGGCCCACCACCCGGGTCAGGTCGGGCACCTCGTCGACCGCCTCGACGCGGGTGCGCAGCAGCGGCCCGGCCTGTTCGAGGTCGCACACGTCGAGCAGGTCGCCGGCCGCCGCCACCGCGTTGGCCAGATGCTCGGAGACCAGGGACGGCCAGTCCTCGCGGGCCCTGCGGCCGGCCTCGCGGCGCAACCCGGTGAGCCTGACCCGGATCTCCGTGCCGCCGCCCAGCGTCAGCGAGCCGCCGTCGGCGGAGAACACGCAGGTGTAGCCGCGGGACTCGGCGACGAGCGCGAGGAGCGAGTCGAGGTCGACGTCCTCGACCGCTCTACGCGAGGGCTTCCGGCCGCGTCCGAACACGCCGCGCCCCCTTCTGTCCGGTTTGCCCCTATCTGTCTCTCCTACCTTGCCTGCTCGCCGTCGCGGAACATGCCAGTCAGCGAGCACGATTCGGTATCGATAACACCAAGCGCCCCAAGCCACACACTCAGCTGTGGTGATCCATGGCCGACCGGCAGTCCGGCCAGGATCGGCACCCCGAGCGGCAGCAGACGCTCACGCAGCACGGGGAACGGGTCACGGCACTCGACCCACGAGCCGAGCACGACGCCCCGCACCCCGGCGAACGCGCCCGCCTGCAGCAGCTGGGTCAGCATGCGGTCGATCCGGTACGGCTCCTCGCCGATGTCCTCCAGCAGCACGATCCTCCCGGCGAACGACGGCTGGTAGCGCGTGCCGCACAAGGACGCGAGCAGCGACAGGTTGCCGCCGGTCAGCACGCCCTCGGCCCGGCCGGGCGCGAGCACGGCCGCCGCGCGGACCGGCGGCGCCGTGCCGAAGAGCGCCGCCCGCAGGTGCTCCCAGGACTCGGGCTCCGGGCCCTGCTCGCCGGCGATCGTCGAACAGGCCGGCATCGGGCCGTGCAGCGTCGGCACGCCCAGCTCGGCGGCGAACGCGTGATGGAGCGCCGTGATGTCGCTGGATCCGAGCAGGACCTTGGGCCCCGCCGCCCGCATGGCGTCCCAGTCGAGCAGGTCGAGCAGCTTGGCCGCGCCGTAGCCGCCCCGGGAGCAGAAGACGGCGGAGACCGCCGGGTCGCACCAGGCGGCCTGCAGGTCGGCGGCGCGCCCCGCGTCGGGCCCGGCCAGGAAGTCGAGCTCCTGCCGGTCGAGCACGTGCTCGCCGGTCACCACCTTCAGGCCGAACTCCTCCAGCCGCGCGATCCCGCGTCTCAGCAGGACGGCGTCCGGCGGGCCCGACGGCGAGACGATCGCGACCGTGTCACCTTGCCGCATCGATCAACTCCTTGAGGAGGGTGGGAACGCCCTGGCCGGTGATGACGCCGGCCGCTGTGAGCAGCGACACCGACATTGGCTCGTACACCTGGCAAACGGTGTCACACTTACCTGTCGTATGCGACTTCCGCCCCACATCCTCGTGGTCAACGGCATCAAGGTCCGCAAGCCGGTCTTCCTGCTGGGAGCCCCGCACTCCGGCGCGGATCTGCTGGGGCGCGCCCTGAAGCGATCGCCGGGCTTCCACCTGACGATGGGCCGCGCGTGCGTGGCGCACGTGGTCTACGCCTTCGCCCGCAAGCCGTCGATCGGCCGCGGTTCGGGCGCCGTGCGCGTGTTGCGCGACGCGCTGGCCGAGTCGTGGCAGGTGCTCCCCGGCGCCTGCGAGCAGTGCGCCGAGCCGTGCCGTGAGGCGGGCGGCGTCACCGGCAGCGGCCCGTGCGTGTCAGCGGGCTCGATCACCCGCTTCGGCGACGGCAGCCCCGACTTGCTCTACAGCGCCTCGGTGCTCCAGCAGGCCTTCCCCGACGCGCAGTTCGTCCAGCTGATCCGCGACGGCCGCGACGTGGTCGCCGACATGCTCGCCGACCCGGCCTGCCTGGCCTGGTTCAAGCCGGTGATGCTGGCCGAGCACACCGAGTTCCCCAACGACTTCCTCGGCGTCAACCGCGACGAACACGTCGAGCGGTGGAAGACCATGCCCGTCGCGGGCAAGAGCGCGCTGCGCTGGCGCAGCGCCGTCCGGCTCAGCGCCACGCTGCGCCAGGAGCTGCCCGCCGGCCGGCTGCTGACGCTGCGCTACGAGGACCTGCTGCGGCGGCCCGCCGAGTCGGTGGCGGCCCTCACCGACTTCCTGGAGACGCGCGTCTCCAAGGTGGCCCTGTACGGCACGCGCGCCCCCGAGGTCGGCTCCTGGCGCACCCGGCTGCGGCCGGACGACCTGGAGCTCGTGGAGAAGGTGGCCAGGCAGGAGCTCACCCGGCTGGGCTACCTCACCTGACCCGACGGGGCTGCCTCACCGGCTGAACTGCGTGCGGTAGAGCTCGGCGTAGAGCCCGCCGCGCCGGAGCAGCTCGTCGTGCCGGCCCCGCTCGGCGATGCGGCCGTCCTGGACCACGAGGATCTCGTCGGCCTCCCGGATCGTCGACAGCCGGTGCGCGATGACCAGCGAGGTGCGGCCCTGCAGGGCGGTCTTCAGCGCCCGCTGCACGGCCGCCTCCGACTCGGAGTCGAGGTGCGCGGTGGCCTCGTCGAGCACGACCACGCGCGGCGCCTTGAGCAGCAGCCGGGCCAGAGCCAGCCGCTGCTTCTCACCGCCGGACAGCCGGTAACCGCGGTCGCCCACCACGGTCTCCAGCCCGTCGGGCAGCGACTCGATCAGGTCGCCGATCTGCGCGGCCCTCAGCGCCTCCCACAGCTCCTCCTCGCTCGCCCCGGGACGCGCGTAGCGCAGGTTGGCCTCGATCGTGTCGTGGTAGAGATGGGGATCCTGCATGACCACGCCGACGGTGTCGCGCAGCGACGCGAGCGTCGCGTCGCGCACGTCGAGCCCGTTGACGCGGACCGCCCCCTCATTGACGTCGTAGAGCCGCGACACCAGCGAGGTGATCGTGGTCTTGCCCGCCCCCGAGGGGCCGACCAGGGCGATCAGCTGCCCCGGCTTGGCGGTGAAGGAGACGCCCCTGAGCACCGGCTGCGAGGGGCCGGTGTCCTGCCTGGCGACCGACTCCAGGGAGGCCAGCGAGACCTCCTCGGCCGACGGGTAGCGGAAGTGGACGTCGTCGAACTCGATCGTCACCGGGCCCTCGGGCACCGGCTCGGCGCCGGGCCGCTCGGCGACCATCGGCTTCAGGTCGAGGATCTCGAAGACCCGGTCGAAGCTGACCAGCGCGGTCATCACGTCGACGTGCACGTTGGACAGTGAGGTGAGCGGGCCGTACAGACGCATGAGCAGCGCCGCCAGGGCGACCAGCGTGCCCAGCTCGAACACGCCGTTGACCGACAGCACGCCGCCGATCCCGTAGACCAGCGCGGTGGCCAGCGCCGCGACCAGGCCGAGCGCGACCCTGAACACCGTTCCGTACATTCCGACCGTGACGCCCACGTCGCGCACCCGGGCGGCCCGGGCGCCGAACACGGCCGCGTCGTCGTCGGGCCTGCCGTAGAGCTTGGCGACCATCGCGCCGGCCACGTTGAACCGCTCGGTGGTGACCGAGCTCATCTCGGCGTCGAGCTGCATCTGCTCGCGGGTGAGCACCGACATGCGCCGCCCCACCAGCTTGGCCGGGATGACGAAGATCGGCAGCAGCACCAGCGCGGCCAGCGTCACCTGCCACGACAGCACCAGCATCGCGCCGAGCACGAGCACCAGGCTGATGACGTTGGCCACCACCGACGACAGAGTGCTGGTCAGGGCCCGCTGCGCGCCGATGACGTCGGTGTTGAGCCGGGAGACCAGGGCGCCGGTCTGCGCGCGCATGAAGAAGGCCACGGGCATCCGCTGCACGTGGTCGAACACCTCGGTGCGCAGGTCGTAGATGAGCCCTTCGCCGATGCGGGCGGAGAACCAGCGCTGCGCCAGCGTGAGGCCGGCGTCGACGACCGCCAGCGCCGCGATCGCCGCCGCCAGGCCGATCACCACGTCGCCGCGCTTCGGCAGGATGCCGTCGTCGATGATCGCCTTCATCAGCAGCGGGTTGGCGACCACGATGACCGCGCCCGCGACCACGAGCAGGAGAAACGCGCAGATCTGCCGGGTGTGCGGCCTCGCGTAACGCGCGATGCGCCGCACCGTGCCCGGTGTGAGCCGCTGCTTGGTCACCGAATCGTCGCGTCGCAGCGACGCCATCACATGGGGGCCGAAACCCCCTCCCATCATCGACATCCGGGGCCTCCTCCCCCGGTATGAGCGCCGTGGGGACTCATGACGATTCCCGGGTCAGCTCAGCGCGAAACTCAGGCGGCTCCGCCGAACATCGCCCTGAGCCGTTTGATCTGCTCGGCTCCTTCGGCCGCGCACTGCTCCTCCAGGGTGCGGCTCTGCGCGCCCTGGAGGAGTCGCTTGGTCGCCGCCGCCGCGTCCCGGTTGGTCGACAGCAGCTCAGCGGCCTTGTCCTGTACGGCTTTGGCGAGGTCGCCCCCCGCGACTACTCGCTCGGCGAGGCCGATGCGCATGGCCTCGTCGGCCTCCACGAACCTGGCGGTCAGGCAGATGTCGATCGCCTTGGCCAGGCCGACCAGCTCGACCAGCGGCTTGGTGCCGGTCAGATCGGGCACCAGCCCCAGTGCGGGCTCTTTCATGCAGAATTTTACGTCGTCGGCCACGATCCGCAGGTCACAGGAGAGCGCGAGCTGAAATCCCGCGCCGATGGCGTGACCGTGCACGGCCGCGATGGAAACGATCTCTGGTCTGCGGAGCCAACGGAATCCCTGTTGGGCTTCCTGGATCCGCTGCTCGAACGATGCGCTGTCGAGTCGCGCCGCCGAGCCGAACGAGCCCTGTCCGGGCACTCCTTCGGGTGTGAACATGCGCAGGTCGATCCCTGCCGAGAAGGACGGTCCCTCACCTTGCACCACGACGACGCGCACCTGCTCCGGCAGGCTGTCGCCGATGCGGGCCAGCGCCGACCAGGTCGCGAACGTCTGCGCGTTTCGCTTGTCCGGCCGGTCCAGCGTGATCGTCGCGATCTCACCGTCCACCTCGAAACGCAGTCCGATCTCCGCCAGTGTCTCGGCAGAGACGTCCTCCGTCTGCCCCCCGCGCTGTTGTGGCGCCTTCGCTTCCGCCATCGCCCGCTCCCTCTGTGCTAGACCGTCGCGCCCGAGCCTACAGAATATCGTTCTGGCTCGGGCGCGACGGCTGGCTGACTGGGGACGAGCGGCTGCGGTCGCACGTTCCGAGGCGGCCGTCAGCGCTTGGACTTGCCTCGGGTCGCCCCTCCGCGCCCGCGCAGAGTCACACCGGACTCGCTCAGGATGCGGTGGATGAACCCGTAGGACCGGCCGGTCGAAGCGGCCAGCGCACGGATGCTCTCACCCGCTGCATAGCGCTTCTTGAGATCGCCTGCCAGCTTCTCACGGTCGGCCCCGGTGACCCGGGTGCCCTTCTTCAGTGTCTCGGCCACGAGTACCTCCTGTAGTGCCGGACTTCCGCAGCGTTACTCCGCCATGATCAGTCATTTCAGCGGGATCGGCTACCTACTCCACGGGAAAAGATCCGTACCCACCCAAATTAAGATCAGGCAAGTGCCACAAGATCGGAAAATTCGGCGCTCCATGCGTCTTCAGTTCCGTCGGGTAGCAAGATCACCCTATCCGGTGAAAGGGCGTCAACGGCACCCTCGTCATGGGTGACCAGTACGATCGCTCCTGAATATGACCTCAGAGCACTGAGAACCTGCTCGCGGCTGACCGGATCCAGGTTGTTCGTCGGCTCGTCGAGCAGCAGGACATTGGCACTGGAGAGCACCAGCATGGCGAGCGCGAGCCGGGTCTTCTCGCCGCCCGACAGCACTCCGGCGGGCTTGTCGACGTCGTCTCCGCTGAACAGGAACGAGCCGAGCACCTTGCGCAACTCGGTGTCGGTGAACTCACCGCCCGCCGAACGCATGTTCTCCAGCAGGGTCCGGTCGCTGTCGAGGGTCTCGTGCTCCTGGGCGTAGTAGCCGACCTTGAGGCCGTGGCCTGGCCTGATCTCGCCCGTGTCGGGCTGCTCGACGCCGCCGAGCAGCCTCAGCAGCGTGGTCTTGCCGGCGCCGTTGAGCCCCAGGATGACGACCCGGTGGCCACGGTCGATGGCCACGTTGACGTCGGTGAACACCTCCAGCGAGCCGTAGGACTTGGACAGCCCCTCGGCCGTCAGCGGGGTGCGCCCACAGGGCAGCGGCGCGGGAAAGCGCAGCTTGGCCACCTTGTCGCTCTGCCGTTCCTCCTCGGTGCCCGCGAGCAGCCGGTGGGCGCGGCGCATCATGTCCTGGGCGGCCTTGGCCTTGGTCGCCTTGGCGCGCATCTTGTCGGCCTGCGCCAGCAGCGCGCCGGCCTGCTTCTCGGCGTTGGCGCGCTCGCGCTTGCGGCGCTTCTCGTCGGTCTCACGCTGCGCCAGATAGGCCTTCCAGCCGACGTTGTAGTGGTCGATCACACACCGGTTGGCGTCGAGGTGAAGGACCTTGTTGACCGTCGCTTCAAGAAGGTCGACATCGTGACTGATGATCACCAAGCCGCCCTGATGCGATCGCAAAAAATCACGAAGCCACCCGATTGAGTCGGCATCTAGGTGGTTTGTCGGCTCGTCTAGAAGGAGAGTTTCCGCCCCGCTGAAAAGAATGCGCGCCAATTCCACACGTCTGCGCTGACCACCGGAAAGCGTTTTCAGTGGCTGGCCCAGCACGCGGTCCGGCAAGCCGAGGCTGGAGGCGATCGAGGCCGCCTCGGACTCGGCCGCGTAGCCGCCGAGCACGTGCATCTGGTCCTCGAGCGCGCCGTAACGCCGCACGGCCTTCTCCCGGGTGCGCTCGTCGGCGGAGGACATGCCTAGCTCGGCCTGGCGCAGCTTGCGCAGCACCTCGTCGAGGCCCCTGGCCGACAGGATGCGGTCGCGGGCGAGCACCTCCAGGTCGCCGGTGCGGGGGTCCTGGGGCAGGTAGCCGACGTTGCCGGTGGTGTTGACCACACCCGCGGCGGGCAGCCCCTCCCCGGCGAGCACCTTGGTCAGCGTGGTCTTGCCGGCGCCGTTGCGGCCGACGAGGCCGATCTTGTCGCCCGGGTTGACGCGGAACGACGACTTCTCGATGAGCAGGCGCGCGCCGGCGCGCAGCTCGATGTCACTGGCGATGATCATGGTTGACGGGACACTCCCGAGCTAGGAAACGAGGGTTTGGGCGTGCGACGCCGGTCAATCGGGAGTGTGCATACAGATCAGTGTATGACCCCGATCTGGGGTTCCACCTCCGGATAAACCTCCGGCGGGCGCCCCGCGATCACCGTCGGGTTCCGGCTGACCACCGGGCCGGTTACGCACCGGCTCAATCGGCGGGCGTGGCCGCGCTCGCCCGCATGCCGTCGAGCATGAGGCGCAGGAACCGCTCCGGCCGGGCGGCGATGTGGGCCGGCAGGCCGGCGGGATGGCAGGCGAACAGACCGAGCAGCGCCACGATGTCGTCGGTGCCGACGTCGAGTCGCAGCGCCCCCTCGGCCTGGGCCTGGCGGACCAGTTCGTCGAGCCGCTCCAGCCACTCCCGGCGCGCCCCGGCGAACTCGGCGCGGTCGGTGAAGGTCTCCTCGGGCACGTCGGCCAGCGCGGTGGCGAGCGCGCCGCGGCCGGGATCTCCCGCCCACACGACGAAGTCGTACAGCCCGGTCCAGGCGTCGGGCGCGCCCTGGACGGCGCTGTCCAGGGCGGCGGCGAGGGAGTGGACGTAGTGGTCGCCGATGGCCGCGATCAGCGCGCCGCGGTCGGGAAAACGCCGGTAGAGCGTGCCGACTCCGACGCCCGCCCGACGGGCGATGAGCTCCATGGGCGCGTTGACACCGCGCTCGGCGATCACGTCGGCGGCCGCGTCGAGGATCTTGTCGAGGTTGCGTCTGGCGTCCGCGCGCACGTACGACTCCGAACTGGACGAAGAGATTCCGCTTATTGTATCGTCCGCTAACCGGAATTCGATATTCCACTTAGGAGGACCCGACATGATCCTGGTGACCGGCGCCACGGGCACGATCGGCAGGGCGCTCATCGAGAGACTTCGCGGCGAGGACGTCGTCGCCGTGCTCCGCCGCCCGGCCGACCTCGACTGCGCCCACGTGCTCGGCGACCTCGAACGGCCGGAGACCATCGCCGCCGCCCTCTCGCCCGGCGACCGGCTCTTTCTCAACAGCTCGCTCTGGCCGGGGTTCGTCCAGGCCCACCAGCGGATGATCGACCTGGCCCGCGAGGCGGGCGCCGGGCAGATCGTGACCGTGTCGGTGCGCGGCGCCACGCCCGGCGCTCTCCTCGGCGGCGGCGCGCACGGCGAGGTCGACGCCCACCTCAGGAAGTCGGGGGTGCCGTGGTCGATCCTTGAGCCCGTGGGGTTCATGCAGAACCTCCCGGCCGAGGTGCGCGGCGGCCGCATGTACGGCTCGTACGGCTCCGCCCCGGTGGGCTACATCGACGCCCGGGACATCGCGGACGTGGCCGCGGCGCTGCTGACCCGCCCGGTCGGTGAGAGCGGCGTCCATGTCCTCACCGGTCCCGAGGCGCACTCCCACGACGAGATCGCCGCCGCGATCGGCGCCGCCCTGGGCCGGCCGGTCGAGTACACCGACCTGCCGGTGCCGGAGATGGCCGCCCATCTCGCCCGGCAGGGCCTCCCGGAGCCGGTCAGCCACGATCTCGCCGCGCTCATGGCCGAGATCGGGGACGGCCGCTGGTCCACGGTCACCACGGCCGTCCAGGACATCACCGGGCACCCGCCCCGCTCCCTGGCCGCCTTCCTCGCCGACCACGCACCCGCCTTCGAGCGCTGACCAGGCGAAACCCACCCCGGACGGCCACCACGAGGCGCTCGGCGGGATCTTCCGGTTTGCTTCCTGAGGATGGTCCCCGGCAGGTCCCAGACGGGTCCCGGCAGACCCCGGCAGGTCCCAGACGGGTTCCAGCAGATCCCAGCAGATCCCAGCAGGTCCCAGACGGTTCCGGCAGGCCCCAGGGGGGCCCGGCAGGTCCCGGACGCGTCCCTGCGCGGGCCGCAGGCGGCGTCTCAGGCGGGGTCGACCACCCGGATCCGTACCTCGCGAAACAGCTTGGGCGTCTCGCGCAGCACCGCCAGCTTCGGGTCCGGCACCACGAGGAACGGCTCGGATTCGAGGGCCAGGAGCGGCGCCAGCCGCCGGTCGGCCCGAAGGGTGTCGACCGCGCGGCGGTCACCGCCGAACACGACCGCGTCCAGCTCGGCCAGGTGCGGCGACAGCACCCGCAGCGCCGTCTCCACGGCCGACTCGACGGCCTGGCCCGCCTGGTTCTGCCTGCGCCGGGCGAAACGCTGCTGCGACCAGCCGCCCGCGGCGGTGCGCCCCTGGACCAGCCGGGAGCCGACCTTGGAGGCCACCAGCCGCGACCCGTGGAACACTCCGGCCGCGTAGCCGCCCAGCCGCACCAGCACCACGCCCACGCGCCGCTCGGCCCGCGCGTGCGTGACCAGCCGGGTGACGTGCGGCGGCCCCGGCCGCATCGGCGGGAAGGGGACGTGCAACTCGGCCAGCGCCCCGTCGGCGGCCACCAGGCGCACCACCAGCCCGTCACCGGCGGCCTCGAAGGAGCCGTGCCGGGCGGCGAAGCCGTCGATCCACGGGTGCACGCGCTCGGGCGGCACCGAAACCCACCGGCCGCCGCCCTTCGCCGGTCGCGCGTTCATCCCCGAAGGCTAGCCGACCCGGCGACGGACCCGGGTCAAAGGCGGCAGGCGTAGATGTCGGTGACCAGGATGGCGCGCGCGCCGATGTCCCACAGCTGGTCCATCACCTGCTGGTGCCCCTTGCGGCGGACCATGGCGCGGACGGCGACCCAGCCCTCGCGGTGCAGCGGGGAGACCGTGGGGCCCTCCATGCCGGGCGTGAGGGCGATGGCCTCCTCGATGCGCTCGGCGCGGATGTCGTAGTCCATCATGACGAAGTCGCGGGCGTGCACGACTCCCTGGAGGCGGCGCACCAGCTGGGCGACGCCGGGCGCCTCGGGCGCGCTCTGCTGCTTGATCAGCACCGCCTCCGAGCGCATGATCGGCTCGCCGAAGACCTCCAGGCCGACGTTGCGCAGCGTGGTGCCGGTCTCGACGACGTCGGCGATCGCGTCGGCCACGCCGAGCCTGATGGCGGTCTCGACGGCGCCGTCGAGCTTGATGACGCGCGCGTCGACGCCCGCGTCGGACAGGTATTTGTCGAGCAGCCCGGCGTAGGAGGTGGCGATGCGCCTGCCGTCGAGGTCCTTGACCGAGGTCATCTCGCCGGCCCCGCAGGCCAGCCGGAAGGTGGAGCCGCCGAAGCCGAGCGGCATGATCTCCTCGACGGGCGCGCCGGAGTCGATCAGCATGTCGCGGCCGGTGATGCCGGCGTCGAGGGTGCCCTCGCCGACGTAGACGGCGATGTCACGGGGGCGCAGGAAGAACAGCTCACAGCCGTTGTCGGCGTCGACGACGACGAGCTCCTTGCTGTCCTTTCGGGACCGGTAGCCGGCCTCCTTGAGGATGACCTGGGCGGCTTCGCTGAGCGCGCCCTTGTTGGGTACTGCCAGGCGGATCATGTGGATCGTGTCCTAAGTCTCGCGGGTCCGAACGGGTGGGACGAGGGCGGGCGCGGGCGCCCTAGAGATGCTTGTACACCTCGTCCAGCCCGATGCCCTTCGCGAGCATGAGCACCTGCACGTGGTAGAGGAGCTGCGAGATCTCCTCGGCGGCCCGGTCACTCGACTCGTGCTCGGCGGCCATCCAGCTCTCGGCGGCCTCCTCGACGACCTTCTTGCCGATGGCATGGACGCCGGCGTCGAGGGCGGCGACGGTGCCCGAGCCCGCGGGCCGGGTCTGCGCCTTCTCTGACAGCTCGGCGAACAGCTCTTCGAAGGTCTTCATGATCTCTCTCGTCGGTCGGCTGACGTGCATGACAAGCCTAGTCTGCGCGCGCGGGTCGGATGGCCCGGTGTCCGCCACGCGAGACGCCGGGGGCCGGAACGGCGATGTTGACCATTCCCCTGCACTCCTTTATCGTTCACACGGTTAAATCATTCTATTAGAGTCATTTGAGCCGAATATGGAGACTTAGTGTCGACGGAAAGCCCCTTTCCGCATTCGCTCCGTACGCTCCTCTGGCCGGAAACTCTCCGGAATCCCGCCCCCGTCTATTCCGCCTGGCGCGAGACCGACCCCTTCTTCTGGTTCGACGAACTCGGCACCTGGGTGCTGACCCGCCACGCCGACTGCGCCGAGGTTCTCAGGCGGCTGGACCTGTTCTCCTCCGACTGGCGGCGGGTCGGCGAGCGGCTGCCCGACGAGCTGATCATGTTGCAGTCCGTCGACCCGCCCGACCACCCGCCCGTTCGGCGGCTGCTCGCGGCCGCCTACCGGGCCCAGGACCACGCCGCGCTGGCCGGGCGCACGGCCGAGCGGGTACGACGCCGCCTGGCCGGGCTGGGCGGGGCCGAGGTGGAGTTCGTGCACGAGGTGGCCATCCCGCTCACCGTGGAGACGATCTGCGACCTGCTGGGCGTGGACCCGCCCGATCTCGACTGGCTCACCTCCGTCTCCCCGTCGGTCGTCGACACCATGGACGGCGGGCTGCGCCCCGAGGTGATGCCCGCGGGGATCGCCGCGCGGGCGGAGATCGACGCGGTCATCGCCCACTGGATGACCGACCACCGTCCGGATGGCATGTTCGCATTTGTCGCCGAAAAACTGCGCACCGTGGACGTCGACCGAAGACTCCTGCTGAATTCGCTGCGCTCGACTTTCCACGCGGGCTTCGAATCGTCGGCCCGGTTACTCGCCCTCTCACTACTCGCGTTCATCGATAATCCTGACACTCTCCAGAATTTCCCGGAAAATCCGGATTCCGGGGTAGAAGAGCTGATCCGCTACACCAGCCAGGTCCAGGTGCTCGCCCGCGCCTGCCTGACCGACACCGAGATCGGCGGCCGCAAGGTGCGCGCGGGAGAGGGCGTGACACTGATCATCGGCGCCGCCAACCGCGACCCGGCCGTCTTCGCCGACCCCGACGCCCTGCGGCTGGACCGCGCCCACAACCCGCACCTCGGCTTCGGCCGCGGCCTGCACGCCTGCCTCGGCGCCGGTGTCGCCTCGGCGCAGACCCGGGCGCTCTTCACCGAACTCGCCCGCGCGGGACACACCGTCCGTCCGCACGCCGCCCCGGTGATGTGGGACAGCGGAACCCTGCGCGGCGTGCGAAGCCTGCCGGTCACGTTCGCCCAGGAGGTGGTCCCATGCGCTACGTCTACTGACCGTTAGTCGCCGTGGCCGGCCAGGCCACGGCGAACCGGCGCCTCCCCCTCCCCCGAGGAGCTCGATGACCCATCCGACGGGCGCGCGGGGCCGCTATCGCGACGCCCTCGCCGTGCCCGAGTTCCGGACCCTCTTCCTCTCACACGTGCTCTGCATGCTGGGCACAATCGTGACCCAGTTCGCCCTGACCGTGCTGGTCTACCGCCAGAGCGGCTCTCCCCTGCTGGCCGCCCTGGTGTTCACCGTCGCGTTCGTCCCCTACCTGTTCGGCGGGGTGCTGCTGTCCGCGCTGGTCGACCGGGTGGCGATCCGCCGGCTGCTGGTGGGCTGCAACCTGCTGACCGCCGCCCTCGCCGCCGCCATGACCCTGCCCGGGCTGCCGGTCACCGTCGTGCTGGTCCTGGCCCTCGGCATGGGCCTGGTGGCCCCGGTCTTCGCGGGGGCGCGGGCCGCGATGCTGCCGCGCGTCCTCGACGGTGACGTCTACATCGCCGCCCGCAGCCTGTTCCGGCTGGTCGCGCAGGGCGCGCAGGTGAGCGGCTTCGCCCTCGGCGGGCTGCTGCTCATCGTGCTGACGCCGCGCGCCGCCCTCGTGATCAACACTGGCACCTTCCTGCTGTCGGCGGCGCTGCTCGCCGCCGGGCTCACGGCCCGCCCGGCAGTCTCCGCTCCCGGGACTCAGTCTCTGGTGGGCGACTCGCTGACCGGCCTGGGCAGGATCTTCCGGCAGGTACGGCTGCGCCGCGTCCTCGTGTTCGGCTGGGCCGTGCCCGCTCTCGGGGTGGCGCCCGAGGCGCTGGCCGCGCCGTACGCCGACCTGGCCGGATTCGGCACGGCCGGGCTGGGGCTGCTCATGTCGGCGCTGCCGATCGGCACGGTCCTGGGCGAGCTGCTGTGCCTGTGGCTTCCCTCCCCCGCCCGCCGGCTGCGGCTCATCGCGCCGCTGGCACTGCTCGTGTTCCTGCCGCAGCTGCTGTTCGGACTGCGGCCGGGCCTGCCGTCGGCGATCGCGCTGCTCGTCCTGTCGGGCATCGGGCTCGCCCACCACCTCGGCCTGGACCAGTTGCTCGTGGACGTCGCCCCCGAGAAGCTGCTCGGCAGGGCGCTGAGTGTCCAGACGGCCGGTCTGATGTTCTGGCAGGGTGTCGGATTCGCCGTGGCCGGCGCCGCCGCCCAGTTCGCCGCGCCCTCGCTCGTCATCACGGTGACCGCCGCGCTGGGCCTCGCCCTGGTGCCGTTCCTGCGTCCGCGCCGGGATGACCTCGCGAATGACGACGCCCGCCGTACCGCTCCGTAGCGGAGAGGTACGGCGGGCGTCGCCGGTCGTGCCGGGCGGTCAGCGGCCGTAGCGGCGCTCACCCTGACCGGAACGGTAGCCACCGTTGCCACGGCCGTCGGCGCGGGGGCCGCCGGACCGGTAGCCGTCACGGGAACGGTCGTCGGACCGGCCGCCCCGCTCGCGGTCGGCCGAGAACGGGCGGCCACGGTCACCGGCGGCGCGGGGGGCGCGGTCGTCCGACCGGAAACCGCCGCGGGAGCCGCCGTCGTCGGGCCGGGTGCCACGCGGGCCGCGGTCGTCGGAGCGGAAGCCGCCACCGCGCGGGCCGTCGTCGGAGCGGAAGCCGCCGGCACGGGGGCCGCGGTCGTCGGACCGGTAGCCGCCACGGGGGCGGTCGTCGCCACCGGAGCGGCGCTCGCCGAAGGTACGCGGCTCGGCGGCGTCGGTGTGGCGACGGTGGTAGCGGTCCTCGCCGTCGTGGCGGCGGGGACGCCGGTCGTCGCCCGAGCCGGCGGCCGGGCGGTCGCCGTCCTCGTGGCGGCGCGGGCGGCGGTCGCCGTCGAAGTCACGGCGCGGACGCCGGCCGCGACGCTCGGCGCCGTTGTGGCCGCCCTCGCGACGCGGGCGCAGCGGCTTGCGGACGTCGGGCTCCCAGACGGGGATGGCCTCGCCGCTCGGCTGGCGGGCACCCGCCAGCTCGGCGAGCCTGGGGTGACCCGGGGAGGCCTTGAGGCGGAACGGCTGGATGCCGGCGCGCCGGGTGAGCTGGTCGGTCGAGCGGCGCTCGTTGGGCAGCACCAGCGTGACGACGGTGCCCTTCTCGCCGGCGCGGGCCGTGCGGCCGCCGCGGTGCAGGTAGCTCTTGTGGTCCTGCGGCGGGTCGACGTGCAGCACCAGGCTGATGTTGTCGACGTGGATGCCGCGGGCGGCGACGTCGGTGCAGACGAGCACGTTGACGGAGCCCTCGCGGAACTCGGCCAGGATGCGGGTGCGCTGGTTCTGGCGCTTGCCGCCGTGCAGGCCGCCCGACTTGACGCCGACCCTGGCGAGCTGCTTGCACAGGCGGTCGACGCCGTGCTGGGTGCGGACGAAGATGATCGTCCGGCCCTCGCGGTTGGCGATCTCGGCGGTGATGTCGAACTTGTCGTCGCGCGTCACCTGGAGCACGTGGTGCTCCATGGTGTCGACCGGGGAGGTCGCGGGGGCGACGGAGTGCGTGATCGGGTCCTTGAGGAAGCGGCGCACGAGCTTGTCGACGTCGCCGTCGAGCGTGGCCGAGAACAGCAGCCGCTGCCCGTCGGCCGGCGTCTGCGCGAGCAGCTCGGTCACCACGGGGAAGAAGCCGAGGTCGCACATGTGGTCGGCCTCGTCGATGACGCTGACCTCGATGTCGGACAGCGAGCACTCACCCTGGCGGATGAGGTCGCCGAGCCGGCCCGGCGTGGCGATGACGATGTCGACGCCGCGGCGCAGGGCCTCGATCTGCTTGCCCATGGACATGCCGCCCACGATGACCTTCATGCGCAGGCCCAGGCCGCGGCCGAGCGGCTCAAGGGCGTCGTGCACCTGCAGGGCGAGCTCGCGGGTGGGGACGAGGATCATGGCGCGGGGGTGGCCGGGGGCCGGCCGGGTGCCGGCGATGCGGGCCATGGTCGGCAGGCCGAAGGCGAGCGTCTTGCCGGAGCCGGTCTGGCCGCGGCCGAGCACGTCGGCGCCGGCCAGCACGTCGGGGATGGTCGCGCTCTGGATGGGGAACGGGCTGGCGATGCCCTGCTTGGCCAGCCCGGTGATGAGCGGCCTGGGCAGACCCAGCAGCTCGAACTCGGACGGGCCCTGCTCGGGGGTGAGCTCGGGCAGGACAGCATCAAGCATGGTCACGAAAGTCGTGCCTTTCAGTCGAAGTGGCGCGTCACTTCTGCGAAAGGACGTGCCAGGACGTACGGCAGTGCCGTACTGCGTTACGTTCGCGGGAATTCGGACCCGCTGGGTGGGGACTGGCCCGAAATCGACGGGCCGTCTACGCGCACCCCATTGCCGGCCGCAGGCGGCGATAACGCACATTGGTGCGCCAGGTGCACGTGGTGCCAACGCGGGGAAAACACCATGTATTCCCCGGCTAGTCCGATTATCGGACTTTAGCACGCTCGCACGGCCGACGCCGAGGCGTCAGCCGTGCAGCAAAAGATCAGACGTTGAATCCTAGCATACGCAGCTGCTCACGACCCTCATCAGTGATCTTGTCCGGTCCCCACGGGGGCAGCCAGACCCAGTTGATCTTGACATCGGAGACCATGCCGTCGAGCGCCGAGTGGGCCTGGTCCTCGATCACGTCGGTCAGCGGGCAGGCGGCGCTGGTCAGCGTCATGTCAATGGTCGCCACCGGCCGGCCGCCGTCGGACGGGTCAAGGTTGAGGCCGTAGATCAGCCCCAGATCGACCACGTTGATGCCCAGCTCGGGGTCGACGACATCCCTGAGCGCCTCCATGACCTCGTCGAGGCTGACGTCTCCGTCGACCCCGGTAGGCGTCTCCACCGGCTTGCTCATGACACCCTCCTCACAGCGCAGCACTCCTCACAACAGCGTCTTTGTACGCCATCCACGACAGCAGGGCGCACTTCACCCGCGCCGGGAACTTCGCCACGCCCGCGAAGGCCACCGCGTCGCCCAGCACGTCCTCGTCGGCCTCGACCTGCCCCCTGCCCTGCATGAGGCGGGTGAACTCGTCGACGACCGACAGCGTCTCCTCGACCGTCGAGCCGGCGGTCAGCTCGTGCAGCACCGAGGCGGCCGCCTGGCTGATCGAGCAGCCCTGCCCATCGTAGGAGACGTCCTCGATGCGCCCGGCCGTGCCCACCCTGACCCGGAGCGTGATCTCGTCGCCGCAGGTCGGGTTGACGTGGTGAACCTCGGTGTCGTACGGCTCACGCAGCCCCCGGCCCTGCGGGTGCTTGTAGTGCTCCAGGATCAGCTCCTGGTACATCGACTCGCCGATCATGGCTATCCGAACACCTTCTGAACATGGAGGAGGCCGCGGACCAGGGCGTCGATCTCGCCCGTGGTGTTGTACAGATAGAACGACGCCCGGGTGGTCGCCGGTATTCCGAACCTGAGGTGCAGCGGGCGGGCACAGTGGTGGCCGACGCGCACCGCGATGCCGAACTCGTCGTCGAGGATCTGGCCGACGTCGTGGGGGTGGATCCCCTCCAGCGTGAACGCCAGGGTGCCGCCGCGCAGCTCAAGGGAGTCGGGCCCGATCAGCCGGAGCCCGGGCACCTCACGCAGGGCCTCCAGCGCGTACGCCGTCAGCGAGCGCTCGTGGGCCTCCACCGCCTCCATGCCGATCGCCTGGAGGTAGTCGACGGCCGCGCCGAGACCGATGGCCTCGACGATCGGCGGGGTGCCGGCCTCGAACTTGTGCGGGATCGGCGCGTAGGTCGAGTGGTCCATCCAGACCGCCTCGATCATCTCGCCGCCGCCCAGGAACGGGGGCATCGCGTCGAGCAGCTCGGCCCGCCCCCAGAGCACGCCGATGCCCGAGGGGCCGAGCATCTTGTGCCCCGTGAAGGCCACGAAGTCGACACCCAGCTCGGCGACGTTCACCGGGTGGTGGGGCACCGACTGGGACGCGTCGAGCATCATCAGCGCGCCCACCTCGCGGACCCGCGCCAGCACGTCGGCGACCGGGTTGACGGTGCCGAGCACGTTGGACTGGTGGGCGATCGACACGATCTTCGTTCGCTCGGTGATCAGCTCCGGCAGGCCGGAGAGGTCGAGCCGGCCCTCGTCGGTCACGCCGAACCACCGCAGCGTCGCCCCGGTGCGCTGCGCGAGCAGCTGCCACGGCACGATGTTGGAGTGGTGCTCCATCTCGGAGATGACGATCTCGTCTCCGGGGCCGAGCGTGAAGCGGGGGTCGGCGTCAGCCGTGCCGCGCCAGAGATGCTGCCCGAAGGAGTAGGCGACGAGGTTGAGAGCCTCGGAGGCGTTCTTGGTGAAGATCACCTCGTCGCGCGACGGGGCGCCGACGAACGCGGCCACCTTGTCGCGCGCTCCCTCGTAGGCCTCGGTCGACTCCGCGCCGAGCACGTGCATCGCGCGCCCGACGTTGCTGTAGTGCATCGCCAGATGCTCACGGATGGTCTCGACGACCGCCGCGGGCTTCTGGGAGGAGTTGCCCGAGTCGAGGTAGACGAGCGGACGCCCGCCGGGCAGCTCGCGGGAGAGAATCGGGAAGTCCTTCCTGATCCTCTCCACGTCCAAGCTGGTGGGAGTCATGCACTCGCCTTCGTGTACTGCTCGTAGCCCTCGGCTTCGAGCTTCTCGGCCAGCTCGGGCCCGCCCTCCTCGACGATCCTGCCGCCGGCGAAGACGTGCACGAACTCCGGCGTCACGTATCGCAGGATGCGCGTGTAGTGGGTGATGAGCAGCACGCCCGTCTCACCCGAGGCGCGGAACCGGTTGATGCCCTCGGACACCACGCGCAGCGCGTCGACGTCGAGACCGGAGTCGGTCTCGTCGAGCACCGCGATCTTCGGCTTGAGCAGCTCCAGCTGGAGGATCTCGTGGCGCTTCTTCTCGCCGCCGGAGAAGCCCTCGTTGAGGTTGCGCTGGGCGAAGGCCCCGTCGATGGACAGGGAGTCCATGCCGGCCTTGAGGTCCTTGGCGAACTGCCGCAGCTTGGGCGCCTCGCCGCGGACGGCGGTGACGGCCGAGCGCAGGAAGTTGGACACCGAGACGCCGGGCACCTCGACCGGATACTGCATGGCGAGGAACAGCCCGGCCCGGGCGCGCTCGTCGACCGACAGCTCGAGCAGGTCGACGCCGTCGAGCAGCACCTCGCCGCCGGTGATCGTGTACTTGGGGTGACCGGCGATGGCGTAGGCGAGCGTGGACTTGCCGGAGCCGTTGGGGCCCATGATGGCGTGGGTCTCGCCCGACTTCACGGTGAGGTTGACGCCGCGCAGGATTTCCTTGTCCTCGACGGCGACCTTCAGGTCACGGATCTCTAGGGTGGACATGTGCTTATGACTCCTTCGAGAGCGAGACGAGCACGTCATCGCCGTCGATCTTGACTGTGTAGACGTTCACGGATTTGGTGGCGGGCGGTCCGGTGGGCTTGCCCGAGCGGACATCGAAGCACGAGCCGTGCAGCCAGCACTCCAGAGTGCCGTCGTAGACCTCGCCCTCACTGAGCTTCACCTCGGCGTGAGAGCAGACGTCGTGCAGCGCGTAGACCTCGGCGCCCTTGCGGACCAGCGCGACGGGGGTCTCCCCCACCTCGACGCCGATCACCCCGCCGTCGGGGATGTCATCGATCTTGCATACCTTCTCGAGACTCATCGCGCCAGCTCCGCCTCCACCGCGCTCAACACGCGCTCGCGGAGCTCGTCGATCTGGATCTTCTCGATGAGCTGGCCGAGGAAGCCCCTGATGACCAGGCGCCGGGCCTCGTCGAAGGGGATGCCGCGGGCCTGGAGGTAGAAGATGTGCTCGTCGTCGAGACGGCCCGACGTCGAGGCGTGCCCCGCGCCGGCCACCTCGCCGGTGAGGATCTCCAGGTTGGGCACCGAGTCGGCGCGGGCCCCGTCGGTGAGGATCAGGTTGCGGTTGAGCTCGTAGGTGTCGGTGCCCTCGGCGGCGACCCTGATGATCACGTCGCCGATCCAGACGGTGTGGGCGTCCTCGCCCTGCAGCGCGCCGCGGTAGTCGACGTTGCTCTTGCAGTTGGGGTGCGAGTGGTCGACGAGCAGGCGGTGCTCCAGGTGCTGGCCCGCGTCGGCGAAGTAGACGCCCGACAGGTCGGCGTCGCCGCCGGGGCCGGTGTAGGAGACGCTGGGCGACAGTCGTACGAGGTCTCCGCCGAGCGTCACCGTGAAGCCGCGGAACGTCGCGTCCCTGGCCAGCTGGGCGTGGTGGTGGGAGACGTGCACGGCGTCGTCGGCCCAGTCCTGCAGGGTGACGACCTTGAGCGAGGCGCCGTCACCGACCACGAACTCGATGTTGTCGGCGTAGATCGCGCTGCCCTGGTGCTCGATGACGACCAGCGCCTCGGCGAGCGCCTCGACCTTGACCACGATGTGGCCGTAGGAGGCGCCGTCGACGCCGCCGCCCCGCACCTCGACGCGGATCGGCTCGGCGGGCACCGACTCCTTGGGCACGGTGACGACCAGCGCCTTCTCGAAGGCGTTGTACGCCTGCGCGCTGACCCGGTCGGCCGGCACGTAGGCCTGGCCGATCCGCGGGTCCTCGCGGCCCACCCACTCGGCGGTGACGCCGGCCGGCGTGTGGACCTGGACCAGCACCTGGCCGGTCACCTCCGCCTTGCCGTCGTGCAGGCCCCTCAGGCGGGAGAGCGGCGTGAAGCGCCACGCCTCCTCACGCCCGGTCGGGACCTCGAAGTCGTCCAGGTCGTAGGACGCCTTCTCGTGCAGGGTCGACAAGGGCTTCTCGTTCAGGCCCATCAGCCGACGGCTCCTTCCATCTGCAGCTCGATCAGGCGGTTGAGCTCGAGGGCGTACTCCATGGGCAGCTCACGCGCGATCGGCTCCACGAAGCCGCGCACGATCATCGCCATCGCCTCGTCCTCGTCGAGCCCGCGGCTCATGAGGTAGAACAGCTGGTCCTCGCTGACCTTGGAGACCGTGGCCTCGTGGCCCATGCGCACGTCGTCCTCGCGGACGTCGACGTAGGGGTAGGTGTCGGAGCGGCTGATCTGGTCGACCAGGAGCGCGTCGCACTTGACCGTGCTGGCGCTGCCGTGGGCGCCCTCCTCGATCTGCACGAGACCGCGGTAGGAGGTGCGGCCGCCGCCACGGGCCACCGACTTGGAGATGACGCTGGAGCTCGTGTGCGGAGCCAGGTGCACCATCTTGGAGCCGGCGTCCTGGTGCTGGCCCTCGCCGGCGAAGGCGACGCTCAGCGTCTCGCCCTTGGCGTGCTCGCCCATCAGGTAGACGGCGGGGTACTTCATCGTGACCTTGGAGCCGATGTTGCCGTCGATCCACTCCATGGTCGCGCCCTCGTAGGCGACGGCGCGCTTGGTGACCAGGTTGTAGACGTTGTTGGACCAGTTCTGGATGGTCGTGTAGCGGCAGCGGGCGTTCTTCTTCACGATGATCTCGACGACCGCGGAGTGCAGCGAGTCGGACGAGTAGATCGGCGCCGTGCAGCCTTCGACGTAGTGGACGTAGCTGTTCTCGTCGACGATGATCAGGGTCCGCTCGAACTGGCCCATGTTCTCGGTGTTGATCCGGAAGTAGGCCTGCAGCGGGATCTCGACCTCGACGTTCGGCGGCACGTAGATGAACGAGCCACCCGACCACACGGAGGTGTTGAGCGCGGCGAACTTGTTGTCGCCGACCGGGATGACCGAGCCGAAGTACTCCTTGAAGAGCTCCTCGTGCTCCTTCAGGCCCGTGTCGGTGTCGACGAAGATGACGCCCTTCTCCTCGAGGTCCTCACGGATCTTGTGGTAGACGACCTCGGACTCGTACTGGGCGGCGACACCGGCGACGAGGCGCTGCTTCTCGGCCTCGGGGATGCCGAGCTTGTCGTAGGTGTTCTTGATGTCGGCGGGCAGCTCCTCCCAGGAAGCGGCCTGCTTCTCGGTCGAGCGCACGAAGTACTTGATGTTGTCGAAGTCGATGGCCGTGAGGTCGGAGCCCCAGGTCGGCAGCGGCTTCCTATGGAACAAGCGGAGGCCCTTCAGGCGAAGGTCGAGCATCCACTCCGGCTCGTTCTTGAGTTCGGAGATGTTGCGGACGACTTCCTCGGACAGGCCACGCTTGGCCGCCGCCCCGGCGACATCCGAGTCGGACCAGCCGAACTTGTAATTCCCGAGGCCTTCCAGCTCCGGGCGGTCGGTGACAGTCACCTTCCGGTCTCCTTGCTCTTGTCTCTATGTGCGGAATGACCCAGCGATTGTGGGCTCACATGTGTCGTGCAGACCCCGTCGCCATGGGCGATGGTGGCCAGGCGCTGCACCGGCGTGCCGAGCAACTGCGCGAACGCCTCGGTCTCGGCCTCACACAGCTGCGGGAACTCCGCCGCCGCGTGCGCCACCGGGCAGTGATGCTGGCAGAGCTGGTCGCCGCCGGACTTGGCCTTGCTGGCCGAGGCGGCGTAGCCCTCCGCCGACAGCGCCTGCGCCAGCACCTGAACGCGCTGGTCGGCCGGCACCGTCCGCATGACCGGCTCCAGCCGCCTCAGCAGGCCGGAGACCTGCGAGCGGGCGAAGTCGGTCACGGCTTCGTGTCCCATGCGGTCGGCCAGGAACCGCAGCGCGCTCCCGGCCAGGTCGTCGTAGGCGTGCTCGAAGGCACTGCGGCCCGCGTCGGTGATGGCGAACAGCTTGGCCGGCCGCCCTCGCCCGCGCTGGCCACGCGGTCGTACGGCGCGAGGCTCGATCATCCCGTCGGCCAGCAGCGCGTCGAGGTGGCGGCGCACGGCGGCGGGCGTGAGCCCGAGCCGCTCGCCCAACGCGGCGGCCGCGACGGGTCCGTGCTCCAGAATGAGCCGGGCGACGCGCGCGCGGGTGCCGCGCTCGCTGCCAGGCTCCATGGGCACGTAGCTCATCGGTCGCTCACCACTCCTCGTCCGCTCGGTGGGAGGCTCTGCGGCCCCGCACTTCGCGTACCGCGGTCGGACTCGCTCCCGTTTTTCACAACATCAGTGTGCCGTAATTCCTTCCCCGTTCACAAACAGATCCACGTAACTCAGTCAATGCAATTTCTCACTCAGGTAAGGCTTACCTAACAGAATGGCGGCCGAGCACGGCGAACAACAGGACGGACAGCGCGAACAGGCCGAGCATGACCGTGGCCATCGGCACCGCCGAGCCCGATCCGGCGAGGCCGACCAGCGGGGCGGCGAACGCGCCCAGCGCGAACTGCAGGACGCCGAGCAACGCCGAGGCACTACCCGCGACCTGGGGCGGCTGGCCGGCCAGAGCCAGCGCGCCGGTGCCCGGCAACACCAGCCCCTGACCGCACATGATCACGAAAAGGCCGGCCACGACGCCCGGCAGCCCGATGCCGGTGACGGCGGCGATCAGCAGCAGGGCGCCGCCCACCACGGAGACGAGCAGGCCGGCCAGAACCAGGCGCTCCGGCGCGAACCGGCCGGCGAGCCGCCCGCCGACCTGGGCCATGAGGGTCAGGCCGAGCGCGTTCAGCCCGAAGATGAGGGAGAACTGCTGCGGTGTGGTGCCGTACACCTCCTGCAGGACGAACGGCGAGCCGGAGATGTAGGCGAACATCGCGGCGAACGCCAGACCCGCGGTGAGCGCGTTGCCCATGAACGACCGGTGGTGCAGCAGAGCCCAGAAGGTGCGCGCGGTGTGCCGCAGGCCGCCGCCCTCCCGGCTGTCGGCGGGCAGGGTCTCGCGCACACCGGGGATCACGGCCAGCAGCAGGGCCAGCCCCATCAGGCTGAGCGCGACGAACACCCCGCGCCACGAGGTGAAGGCCAGCAGCTGGGCGCCCGCGATCGGGGCGAGGATGGGGGCCAGCCCGCTGATGAGCATGAGCGTGGCGAAGATGCGGGCGATGGCGGCGCCCTCGTACAGGTCGCGGACCACGGCCCGGACGATCACCAGGGCGGCGCCGCCGAGAATGCCCTGGAGCAGCCGGAAGGCGATCAGCATCGGCACCGACGGCGCGAACGCGCACAGCAGGGAGGCGATCGCGAAGCCGGCCACGCCGACGATCAGCGGCATCCTGCGCCCGCGCACGTCGCTCACCGGTCCGGCGATCACCTGGCCGACCGAGACGCCGATGAGGCAGGCGGTCAGGGTGAGCTGCACCTGCGCGGGCACGGTGAGCATCTCGGCGGTGATGGCGGGCAACGCCGGCAGGTACATGTCGATCGAGAGCGGCCCGATGGCCGAAAGGGCGCCCAGGATGAACAGCAGCAGACCGCGGCGGCCTCTTCTTTCCTGGACGGCGACCGTCGCGGCTCCTGCCACGGACATGCGTGAACCCCTCTCCCTCGTGGGTTGTGGCCCACGAGGGCCGAGGGGTCAAACCGAATTTCGGTCCTCCTGATTCCCGGTTATCTGACTTTTCATTCGATTTCATGAAGTTGGATGACGGACAGCGCCGCGCCCTGCGGATCGACGAGCACGCCGAAGCGGCCCGGAGGGGCGTCCATGGAGTCGATGAGCACGTGCGCGCCGAGGCGGCGCGCGGTGGCGACGGTCGTGTCCAGCTCGGCGACCGCGAAGTAGACCATCCAGTGGGACGGCGTCTCGGGCGGGTAGCCCGGCGCCATCTCCATCATCCCGGCGATGCCCTTGCCGCCCACCTGCCACTCGACGTAGTCGACGCCGTCGAGCTCCTGGAGCTGCGGTGTCCAGTCGAAGACCGCCCGGTAGAACCGCTCGGCGGCGGCGACGTCGCGGGTGACGAGCTGGTTCCAGCAGAACGAGACGGGCTCGTCGACCAGCTCGGCGCCGTGGTGGCCGTCCGCCTGCCAGACCGACACGAACGCTCCGTCGGGGCCCTGGAAGACGGCCGTCGAGCCCGCGTCGGAGATCCGCGCCGGGTCCATCAGGACGGTGCCGCCCGAGTTCTTGACCCGGTCGGCCGTGGCGGCGGCGTCCTCGGTCGCGACGTAGGTGTCCCAGGCCGGGGTGCCGCCCTCGACGACGACGGGCCCCACGCCGGCGACCTTCCTGCCCCGGTAGGCGAACCGGCCGTAGCGGGGGTCGTCGGTCATCTCCGCTCGCCAGCCGAAGACCTCCCCGTAGAAGCGGACGGACGCCTCGACGTCGGTGCTCGACAGACCCACCCAGCACGGAACGCCTGGTTCGTATCCGCTGCGCTGTGACATGGGAACCTCCTGTGACGCGGACCTCGTCATCAGACTTTCACCCCATTCCACGACATGCCGGGAAAAGCTCCGTCAATACCTGTCCATAACCGGCCACGGCAGGGCGCGAGCCGGACCGCGCCGGACAGTCCCTAAACTCGACCCATGGATTCCCCAGCCGTCGAGCTCATCGACCTGGTCAAGCGCTACGGCGGCGCTACGGCGGTCGACGGCCTGTCCATGCGCGCCGCGGCTGGCGCGGTCACCGCCGTGCTCGGCCCCAACGGGGCGGGCAAGACGTCCACGATCGAGATCTGCGAGGGCTTCCGCAGGGCCGACTCGGGCACCGTCCGCGTGCTGGGCGAGCCGCCCGCGACGCCGGCGCTGCGACCGCGGGTGGGGGTCATGCTCCAGGCGGGCGGCGTGCCGCCGGCCATGCGCTGCGCCGAGTGGCTGCGCCTGGTCTCCCGCTTCCACGCCCATCCGCTCGATCCGCCGGCCCTGCTGGCCCGGCTCGGCCTGGCCGAGCACGCCCGCACGCCCTTCCGCCGGCTGTCCGGCGGCCAGCAGCAGCGGCTCTCCCTGGCCGCCGCGGTCATCGGCAGGCCCGAGCTGGTCTTCCTCGACGAGCCGACGGCCGGGCTCGACCCGCAGGCCAGGCACGCCTGCTGGGACCTGGTGGGCGAGCTGCGCGCCGCCGGCGTCTCGGTCGTCCTCACCACGCACCACATGGACGAGGCCGAGCGCCTGGCCGACCAGGTGGTGATCATCGACAGGGGGCGGGTGGTGGCCGAGGGCAGCCCCGCCTCGCTCACCGGGGCCGAGCGCCAGCTGCGCTTCCGCGCCCGGCCCGGCCTGGCGCTGGAGGAGCTGCTCAACGCGCTGCCGGTGGGCAGCGTCGCCAAGGAGTCGCCCGCCGGCCACTACATCATCGAGGGCCAGGTCGATCCCGGGCTGCTGGCCACGGTGACCGCATGGTGCGCGGCCGAGGGCGTCACGGCCGACGACCTGCGGATCGAGCGCCGTACCCTCGAAGACGTCTTCCTCGAACTGACCGGCAGGGAGCTGCGTTGACCACGCTCGACCTCACACCCGCGCCGGGCGCGGCGCCGCTGCCGCGCATGGTGCTGGCCCAGGCGGGCGCCGAGGTGCGCGCGACGCTGCGCAACGGCGAGCAGCTCCTGCTGACGATGATCATCCCGGTGCTGCTGCTCGTCGGCTTCTCGCTGGCGCCCCTGATCGACATCGGCGGAGGCAGCCGGGTCGGCTTCCTGACGCCCGGGGTGCTCGCGCTGGCGATCATGTCGACGGCGTTCACCGGTCAGGCGATCGCGACGGGCTTCGAGCGGCGCTACGGCGTGCTCAAGCGGCTGGGCGCCACCCCGTTGTCCCGGCAGGGGCTCATGCTGGCCAAGACGCTGGCCGTGCTCGCCGTGGAGCTGGTCCAGGTCGTGGTGATCGTGACCGTGGCGCTCGCCCTCGGCTGGCGGCCACAGGGCTCGTTCGCGGCCGCGGCGCTGCTGGTCGTGCTGGGCACCGCGGCGTTCAGCGGGCTCGGGCTGCTCATGGCGGGCACGCTGCGGGCCGAGGCGACGCTGGCCGCGGCCAACCTCGTCTACCTGGTGCTGCTGGGCGTGGGCGGGGTGGTGTTCCCGCTGTCGAAGTTCCCGGCGGGCATGCGGTCGGTGCTGGAGCTGCTGCCGATCTCGGCGCTGACCAGCGGGCTGCGCACGGTGCTCGGCGCGGGCGCCCTGCCGCTCGGGGCGGTCGCGGTGCTGGCCGCGTGGGCGGTCGTGTCACTGGGTCTGGCCTCCCACTTCTTCCGCTGGGAGTGAGCCCTCCTCGGCCGGGAGCGCGCCGTAACGGTGCCTGCCGATGACGGCCACCACCGTCAGCGGCAGCGCCACGGCCGCCGCCACGCCGAACAGCAGCGCGTACCTTCCGTCGCCGGCCACCGGGCCGCCGGCCCAGGAGGAGACCGCACTGCCGACGAACAGCGCCGCCGCGAAGAAGGCCACGGAGGTGCCCCTGGCCCACGGCGCCACGGACGTCACCCAGGTCTGCAACGACGAGTGCTTGACTTCCTCCCCACCCCTGAAGGCGGGGACTCCAACCCTCGCAGGTTGGACCTTCCTGCTTCACAGGCGACAGCCGTCCCGGTCAAGGCGAGGGGCAGAGAACTGCCCGACGGTCTTACGTGGTCTCCACAGGCATCACATCCCGCCAGCCCGGCGGTAGACCCGGCGGCTTGCTTCTCACCACCAGACAGGCACACCATAATTGGCTCGCACGGGAGTGCGCTGCCATTTCTCAAACAGCGGCGGTGGTGCCGCCGTGCTGGAGGGCGGGGGCGAGGAACGGCATGACGCCGAGCAGCACGGCGCCCTCCACGAAGGCCAGCACGAAGACCAGCAGGGCCCAGCGATGCCTGAGCACCGCGCCGACGGGCGTGCCGAGCCGGCCGTTCGCGCCGCCGGGCGGCTCGGGCACGCGGCGCAGCCAGATCGCGCAGCCCAGCGCCAGGGCCGCCGGCACGGTGAAGACCACGCGCCAGTCGACCAGGTCGGCCAGCACGCCGCCGAACCCGGTGGCCGCGGCGGTGCCGAGGGCGGTGGCGCCCATGAGGTCGGTCAGGGCGCGCTGGCGGATCGAGGGCTGGACGGCGTCGCCGACGTAGGTGAGCGAGGTGGGGATCACCGCGCCGAAGCAGGCGCCGGCGACGATCCGGGCGGCGACGAGCGCCCCGAGCGCCGGCATCAGGGCCGAGACGGCTCCGGCGGCCGCGGCCCCGAGCAGGGCGGCGCGCATCACCGGCACCCGCCCGAAACGGTCGGACAGCACGCCCCACAGCGGTTGCGACAGGCCGTAGGCGAGGAAGTAGCCGCTGGCCGCCACCACGGCCGCGGCCAGCGGCACGTGCAGGTCGAGCGCGATCAGGACCAGCATCGGGCTCACGGCGAACCGGTCGAAGCTGCTGACGAAGGACGCCACGGACAGGGCGAGCGGGGGCCGGGAGAGCGTGATGGGCGGGGCGAGTGCCGTCATGCCTCCATGGCCGGGGGACCTCGGCAGCTGATCCAGTAGCACCACCCTGAATACAGATATGTCGGTCGCGCTGACTACCCTCTAACGGATACCCGCCCATGAGGAGTCCCGTGACCACCGCCTTCGCCCTCGACGATCCCCTGGATCGCGGCCTGCCCCGGCCCGGAAGCCTGCTGCGTACGGCGGCCGACTCGATCCCGCCGTCCGGGCTGGTGCTGCTGGCGATCTTCTCCGTGCAGCTGGGCGCGGGGTTCGCCAAGGAGCTGTTCGCGGCGCTGCCGCCGAGCGCGGTGGTGTTCGTGCGCATCGCGGCGGGCGCGCTGATCATGGCCGTGGTGGCCCGCCCGAAACTGAAGGGCATGTCCTGGCGCGACTGGGCGGTGGGGCTGACCTTCGGCGCGACGCTCGCGCTGATGAACCTGTCGTTCTACGAGGCGCTGGCCAGGTTGCCGCTGGGCGTCGCGGTGGCCATCGAGTTCCTCGGGCCGCTCGGCGTCGCCGTGGCGGCGTCGCGGCGACGGCTGGACCTGGTCTGGATCGGGCTCGCGGGCCTGGGCGTGGCGCTGCTCGCGCCGTGGGGCGAGTCGGAGACGACGAGCTGGGTGGGCATCGGCTTCGCCCTGGTGGCCGGCGCCTGCTGGGCGGCCTACATCCTGCTGTCGGCCGCGGCGGGCCAGCGCTTCCCCGGCACTTCGGGGCTGTCGATCGCGATGATCATCTCGGCGCTGCTGATCGCGCCCGTGGGCGTCACGACGGGCGGCGCGAGCCTGCTCCAGCCGGAGCTGCTGCTGATCGGCGTGGGCGTGGGACTGCTGTCGTCGGTGATCCCGTACTCGCTGGAGCTGCAGGCGCTGCGGCGGATGCCCAAGCACGTCTTCGGCATCCTGATGAGCATGGAACCCGCGGCGGCCGCGCTGATCGGCGTGCTGGTGCTGAGCGAGATGCTGCACGTCCAGCAGTGGGCGGCCATCGTCTGCATCGTGGCCGCCAGCCTCGGCTCCACGCGGACGCCGCGCATGCCCCGGCCGAGCCGGTCGGCTCCGTCAGGTTGACGGCGAGCCCGCCCAGATGCCGCGTACGTGATGGATGTGCTCGGCCATGAGCCGGCCCACGGCCCCCTGGTCGCCGCGGGCCAGGGCGTCGAGCAGGGCCAGGTGCTCGCGCGCCGAGTCGGGCAGCCCGCCGCGCGCGACCAGCTGTGACAGGCCGTAGAGCCGGGCCCGGTTGCGCAGGTCCCTGACCACGGCCACCAGGTGGTCGTTGCCCGACAGGGCCAGCAGCTCCACGTGGAAGCGCAGGTCGGCGTCGACGTAGCCGAGCAGGTCGGCTCGCTCGGCGGCGGCCACGATCTCCTCGGCGAGCGGCCGGAGCCGTTCGAAGTCGGCCGCCCGCGAGGCGTCGGCCAGGCGGGTCACGGTCGGCACCTCGATCAGCCGCCGGATCTCGGTCAGCTCGTCGAGATCCCGGTCGGACAGCTCGGTCACCCGGAAGCCCTTGTTGCGGACGGCCTCGACCAGGCCCTCCTTGGCCAGGTCGAGCATCGCCTCGCGGACCGGCGTGGCGGAGACGCCGAACTGCTGGGCCAGCATCGGCGCGGAGTAGACCACGCCGGGCCGCATCTCGCCGGTGATCAGCGCGGCGCGGAGCGCGTGCGCCACCTGCTCGCGCAGGCTCTGCCGCTCCCCCACCATCGGCAGGTCGAGCCGGTCAGCCATCCGCTCATCCCTTCCCTGCGTTCCACGCTTCGTAGGCGGCGGCCGCGACCACCAGGTCCTCCCAGGCCATGCCCGTGCCCTTGAACACACGAGGCCCGGGACCGGTGCGAACCCGGCCGGCGATCAGATCGGCGAGGTTTCCGGCAAGATGACCAGTGGTGATCGTACCGTGGCGGATCGGGACGACCACATCGCCTGCTTCGGCCAACGCGGCCGACCTGGCCTCGACGACCACGGTGGCCCGGGCGATCAGGTCACCGTCGAGCTCTCGGGCGTCAGGCTCGTGCGAGCCGATCGCGACGACGGTGGCGCCGTCGCGGGGCAGCTTACCGGGGAACAACGGTTCCCTGGCGGTCGTGCAGCAGGCGATGAGGTCGGCCCGCGACAGCGCCTCCGCGAGCTCCTCCCGCGCGGCGCGGTCGCCGTCCCACGCCCCGCCGCGCAGGGCCCGCGTGGTCAGCCCGCGGGCGCGGCAGCGGGCCGCGAAGTCCTCCAGGCGGCCGGGGTCGCGGCCGACGACGGTCACGCGCTCGACCGGCCGCACCGCGCCGAGCGCGACGACGTGCCCCCACGCCTGCGGGCCGGTGCCGAACACCACCAGCTCGCGGGCGTCCGGGCCGGCCAGATGCCGGACGGCGAGCGCGGAGACGGCCGGGGTGCGCGACGAGGTGAGCGCGCCGCCGTCCAGGGTGGCCAGCGGGGCCAGGGTGTCGCCGTCGAACAGCAGGTAGGTGCCCTGGATCCGGGGCAGGCCGCGCCCCGGGTTGCCGGGCGCGACGGTGACGGCCTTGATCCCGGCGTACCGGCCCGCCGCGGCGGGCATCAGCAGGAGCTGCCCGGCGGGCAGCTCGACCACCGGCCGCCGCGGCGTCGCCTCGGGGTCGAGGCCGGCCCGCAGGGCGTCCTCCAGGATCTGTACGGCACGCGCCACGGGCACCAGGCGCTCGATGGCGGCGGCGTCGAGATGGTCCATGGCCGGCATCATCGCAGGGTGAATCCGGTGCCGACGGGGTCGGCGGGATCGAGCTCGAAGACGTGCCTGCCGGTGCGGTAGGCCATGCCCTCGATCTCGGGGACGACGCCGTCGCCGGTCACCCGGGTGACCCGGGCGCGAAAGACGCTGCCGACGATGCTCTCGTGCACGAGCGGCTCGCGCACGCCCTGGTCGTGCAGCAGCGCGAGCCGGGCGGCGGTGCCGGAGCCGCACGGCGAGCGGTCCACCTCGCCGTCGGCGAAGACGGTGACGTTGCGCTGGCGGACGTGGCCGTCGCCGCCGGGCAGCTCGTCGTAGAAGATCACGCCGTAGACGCCGGACAGCCGGTCGTCGCCCGGGTGCCGGGTGGCCGGATGCCCGGCGAGATCCGTCTTGATCCGGCGGCCGTGGGCGATCAGCTCGGTCAGGTACTCCGGCTCGACCGCCAGGCCGAGCGCCCCGGCCGGCACGGAGGCGTAGATCGCCCCGCCGTACGACAGGTCGGCCTCGACTCCGGCGGCGGGGACGGCGCGGGCGATCACGTACGACGGGACGCTGACGAACGTGACGGACCGGACGCGGCCGCCGGAGCAGCGCACCCGGGCGGTGACGCGGCCCGACGGCACGTCCACGACCACGTCGGTGTCGCCGTCGGGATCGGCCTCGACCAGGCCCTCCTGGACGGCGTGCACGCCGAGCGCGATCGTGCCGTGGCCGCAGGCGGTGGAGTAGCCGTCCTTGTGCCAGAACAGCGCGCCCAGGTGGGCGCCGTCGTCGTCGGGCGGGACCACGAAGCAGCCGTACATGTCGGCGTGGCCCCGCGGCTCGTGGCAGAGCAGCCGCCGCACCCGGTCGATCTCCGGGGCGCTCGCGGCGGCGCGGCGATCGAGCACCGTGGCGCCGGGGATGGCGGGCACGCCCGCGGTGACGATCCGGAACGGCTCGCCGCCGGTGTGGTAGTCGACGGTGGTGACGGTCACAGCTCGAACCCTTCGGGGAACGGGTCGCGCGGGTCGAGGAAGTACTGGGCGGTGCCGGTCAGCCAGGCGCGGCCGGTGATCGACGGCACCACGGCGGGCGCGCCGCCGACCGTGGTCTCCTCCAGCAGCCGGCCGACGAAGTGGGTGCCGATGAACGACTCGTTGACGAAGTCGCGGCCCAGCGGGAGCTCGCCGCGGGCGTGCAGCTGGGCCATCCGGGCGCTGGTGCCGGTGCCGCAGGGTGAGCGGTCGAACCAGCCGGGGTGGATCGCCATCGCGTGGCGCGAGCGGTGGGCGTCGGAGCCGGGAGCCGCGAAGTAGACGTGGTGGCAGCCCCGGATGCGGTCGTCCTCGCGGTGGACCGGCTCGTCGGCCGCGTTGATCGCCTTCATCGTGGCCAGCCCGGCGGCCAGGATCTCGTTCTTGGCCGCGCGGTCGAACGGCAGGTCGTAGGAATCGAGGCCGACGATCGCGTAGAAGTTGCCGCCGTAGGCCAGGTCGTAGCGGATCTCGCCGTACCCCGGCACGGTCACCGAGGCGTCGAGCCGGTCGCTGTAGGAGGGCACGTTGCGCAGCGTCACGGCGGTGGCCATGCCGTCCTGAACGGCCACGTCGACCACGACGAGCCCGGCGGGCACCTCCAGTCGCACGGTGGTGACGGGCTCGACGACCTCCACCATGCCGGTCTCGACCAGGACGGTGGCGACGCCGATGGTGCCGTGGCCGCACATCGGCAGCAGCCCGGACACCTCGATGAACAGCACGCCCCAGTCGGCGTCGGGCCGGGTGGGCGGCTGCAGGATGGCGCCGCTCATGGCGGCGTGGCCGCGCGGCTCGTTCATCAGCAGCCTGCGGAGGTGGTCGAGGTGGTCACGGAAGTGGACGCGCCGTTCGGCCATGCTGGCGCCGGGGATCACGCCGACGCCGCCGACGACGACCCGGGTGGGCATGCCCTCGGTGTGCGAGTCGACGGCGTGGAAGACCCGCCCGGTCCTCATCGCAGCCCCTCCCCCAGGACCTTCTCCGTGGCGGCGCGGACGGCCGCGGCCTGCTCGTCCGTCAGCGGGGCGCGGGGCTGCCTGCAGGGGCCGCCGTGCCGTCCCGCCAGGTCCATGGACAGCTTGATGGCCTGGACGAACTCGGTCTTGGAGTCCCAGCGCAGCAGCGGGTGCAGCGTGCGGTAGAGGGGCAGCGCGGTGTCCAGGTCGCCGGCCAGCGCGGCCCGGTAGAGCGCCACGCTGGAGGCGGGCAGCGCGTTGGGGTAGCCGGCGATCCAGCCGACGGCTCCGGCCAGCGCCAGTTCGAGCAGCACGTCGTCGGACCCGATCAGCAGGTCGAGCCGGGGAGCCAGCTCGGCCAGCTCGTAGGCCCGGCGCGGGTCGCCGGTGAACTCCTTCACCGCCACGATCAGGCCCTCCTCGGACAGCCGGGCGAGCAGGGCGGGCGTCAGGTCCACCTTGGTGTCGTAGGGGTTGTTGTACGCCACGATGGGCACCCCTGCCCTGGCCACCTCGCGGTAGTGCTCCATCACGGCCCGTTCGTCCGCCCGGTAGGCGTTGGGCGGCAGCAGCAGCACCGATCCGCAGCCCGCCTCGCCCGCCTGCTCGGCCCAGCGCCGCGACTCGGCCGCGCCGTACGCGCCGACGCCCGGCATCACCTGGGCCCCGCCGACGGCCTCGACGGCGGTCAGCACCACCCTGGCCCGTTCCTCGGCGGTGAGCGTCTGGTACTCGCCCAGCGAGCCGTTGGGCACCACGCCGTCGCAGCCGCCCGCGGTCAGCCAGCGGCAGTGCTCGGCGTAGCCGTCGAAGTCGACGGACAGGTCGTCGCGGAGCGGGAGGGCGGTGGCGACCATGACGCCCTGCCACGGCTTGACGCGTTCGATCACGGCAGATCCTTCCAGGAGAGGGGGTGGGGTGGCTCGGCCAGGGTGCCGAGGCTGACGGGCTGGACGACGGGGCGGCGCGGCGGGCCGGGCGGCTCACCGGCCAGGCGGGCGACGGCGTAGCCGCAGACGCGGCCCTGGCACCAGCCCATCCCGGGCCTGGCCAGCAGCTTGACCGAGCGGGCGTCGGTGGCGCCGAGCCGCAGCGCCTCGCGGATCCGGCCGAGTGGCACCTCCTCGCACCGGCACACCAGGGTGTCGTCGCGCAGCCATCCCCGCCAGCCCGGCCGGACCGGGTACGCCTCCTGCAGCGCCCGGCCGAACGCCCGCAGCCGCCCGCGCCGGCGGATCAGCGCCTCCGTCACCCGTCCGGCGGCCGGGGCGTCCGGGGCGGCATGAGCGGCGATGGCCAGGCCCGCGATGCGTCCTTCGAGCTCGGCGAGCCGCCACCCGCCGACGCCGGTGGGCTCACCGGCCGCCCAGACGCCCTCCACCGAGGTGCGCTGCGCGCCGTCCACGGCCAGGACAGGGCTGCCGTCCACGTCGGCGCGCGTGTCGCAGCCGAGCTGGACGCCGAGGTCGATCTGGGGCACGAAGCCGTACCCCACGGCCAGCGTGTCGCAGGCGATCCGGCGGGTGGCCAGCACGTTCCAGTCGCGGTCGAGCCGGGCCACCGTGACGGCCTCCAGCTCGCGCTCGCCGTGCGCGGCGACCACGGCCCGGCGGGTCCGGTACGGCACGCGGTGCCGGGCCAGGGCCAGCGCGTACCCCGCGGCCTCCCCGGCCCTGGCCAGCGCGGGCAGCGGGTGGCGGGCCAGGCCGAGGCCGCCGCCGGCCTCGAACACGCCGAGCACCCGCGCTCCGGCCCCGGCCAGGCCGGCGCCGACGGGCAGCAGGAACGGGCCGGTCCCGGCCACGACGATCCGCCGGCCGGCCACCACGCCGTCGCCCTTGAGCAGCGCCTGGGCGCCACCCGCCGTGAGCACCCCGGGCAGGTCCCAGCCGGGGAACGGCAGCGCCCGGTCGTGGGCGCCGGTGGCGATGAGCAGGCCGCGGCACCGGACGGTGACGGCACCGCCGCCGGGGGCCAGGCAGTGCACGACCAGGTCATCGTCACGGCTCACGGCCCACACCTGGTGCCTGAGCAGCACCCGGGCCTGCCGGTCGAGGGCGCGCGCCTGGCGTACGAAACGGTCGAACCCCGCTGTGCCGGGCCGTACGGCGACGGCGGGATGGCGGAAGTACTGGCCGCCGAGCCGCGCGCCGGAGTCGAGGAGCACGACGCGCAGCCCCCGCCGGGCCGCCGTGAGGGCGCCCGCCACCCCGGCCGGCCCGCCGCCGACCACCACGACGTCGCAGGTCACCGGATCCGAGCCGGGCTGACCGGACATGGACCGCGCCGGAGACCCCGAGTTCGGGCCTGGGGAGGAGGTCAAGACGTGGTCACCTCGTCTCCGGGCCGGGCGTCCAGCAGGCAGGCGCGTTCCGGCGGGCGGCCGTTCACGCTGACCAGGCAGTCGAAGCAGATCCCGATCCCGCAGAAGAGCCCGCGCGGCCGGCCGCCGAGGCGGGTGGTGCGCCACGAGCGGACGCCCGCCGCGTGCAGGGCCGCGCCGATCGTCTGGCCGCGCGTCACGGGCACGGGCCGGCCGTCGACGGTGATCTGGAAGGCGTCGCTCACGCCGGCTCCTCGAAGCGGTCGGGGCGAAGGGCGGGTTCGAATCGGTCGGGGCGGAAGGGGCGCAGGTCCAGCTCGGGGCGCCGGCCGGTGAGAACCTGGGCGAGCAGGTGACCGCTCGCCGGCGCGAGCCCGATGCCCGCGCCCTCGTGGCCGCACGCGTGATAGAGCCCGGGAGCGCGTGGATCCGGGCCGATCACCGGCAGATGGTCGGGGCAGTACGGCCGGAACCCGCAGTAGGACCTGATGACCCGCACGTCGCGCAGCGCCGGGAACAGGGCGACGGCCTGCGCGGCCAGCCGGGACAGCACCGGCACCGACGTCGTGCGGTCGAAGCCGACCCGTTCCCTGCTGGCCCCGATGAGCACGGTCCCGGCAGGGGTGCCCTCGACGACGGCCGAGGTCTCCAGGCCGGCCGCGTCGCTGGCCACGTTCGTCACGTAGGCGGCGGTGTAGACCTTGTGCCGGACCAGCGGCCGGTGCAGCGGCTCGGTGACCAGGATGAACCCGCGCCGGGGCAGGATGGGCAGCTCGACGCCGGCCAGCGCGGCGATCTCGCCGCCCCAGGTGCCGGCCGCGTTGATCACCGCGTCGCCGGTCAGGTCGCCCCGGTCGGTGCGCACGCCGGTCACCCGCTCGCCGGAGCGGGTGAATCCGGTCACGGTGACGTCGGTGCGCAGCCGGATGGAGCCGTGGCCGAGCAGCCGGGCGGCCGCCAGCATGGGCTGCACCTGGGCGTCCTGCGGGTAGTGGACACCGCCGGCCAGCCCACCGGCCAGATGCGGCTCGTAGCCGCGCAGGTCCTCGCCCGCCACCACGGTGTGCTCGACACCGCTGGCCGCGGTCAGCGCGGCCAGCGCGGCCAGCCGCCGCTGGATCTCCGGGGTCTCGGCGACGACCAGGCCGCCCTTGGGCTCGTACTCGAAGCCGCCGGGCCCGGCGTCCTCGGCGAGCGCGCGCCACAGGCGGCGGGACAGCACGGCGAGGTCCAGTTCGGGACCGGGTTCCTTGTCGGAGACCAGGACGTTGCCCTCGCCCGCGCCGGTCGTGCCGCCGGCGACGGGACCGCGGTCGATCACGGTCACGTCGAGTCCGGCGCGCGCCGCGTAGTGGGCGCACGCCGCGCCCACCACTCCGGCACCGATGACGATCAGGTCCGGCATCACACCTCCGCCAGTAACATGTCACATACTTTTACGTTTGAGAAGATGCCGGAGCAGCCCGCCGGGCGAGCCCGTTCCCGGTGGCGGGACCGGCCGGGCAGGCCCATACCATCGATGTCGTGAAGCTACCCACCGACCGTCCCCACCCGCTCGCCCGGTTCCTGCTCTCGTTCTGGGCGCCCACCGCCCGGTCGATGGCAGGCTGGGCGATCGCGGCCGTGGTGGTCAACGCGGGCATCACGGTGACGGGCGCCGCCGTCCGGGTCACCGGCTCCGGGCTCGGCTGCCCGACCTGGCCGAAGTGCACACCCGACAGCTTCGTGCCCGTCCCGCACCCGGAGGTCTCGCCGATCAACATGGCGGTCGAGTTCGGCAACCGGCTGCTCACCTTCCTCGTGCTCGCGGTGGGCTTCGCCTGCGTGGTCGCCGCCTGGCGGCTGGTCCCGCGCCGCCGTTCCGTGCTCCTGCTCGCCCTGCTGCAGCCGGTGGGCATCGTCGCCCAGGCGCTCTGGGGCGGCCTGGTGGTGCGCACCATGCTCAACCCGTTCACGGTCGGCATGCACTTCCTGCTCTCGACCGGGCTGATCGCGGCGTCCTGGATGCTCTACCGGCGCGCGTCCGAGGGCGACGGACCGGCGCGCGACCTGGTCCACCGCGACCTCCGCCGCCTCGGCCACGTCCTGGTCGCGGCGGTGTTCGCGCTGATCGTCGCCGGGGTGGTGGTGACCGGCACCGGCCCGCACTCGGGTGACGTGCTGGCCTCGCGGTTCGACCTCGACATCGAGGACATGGCGCGGCTGCACGCCGACCTCGTCTACCTGGTGGTCGGGCTGACCTTCGCGCTGCTGCTCGCGCTGCGCGTGTCCGACGCGCCACGGCCCGCCCGCCGTGCGGCGCTGGCCCTGCTCGTGATCGAGCTGGCCCAGGGCGTGATCGGCTACACCCAGTACTTCCTGGCCGTGCCCGCGTTCCTGGTGGGGCTGCACGTGCTCGGCTCGACCCTGGTCTGGATCGCCACGTTGCGCACCGTCACCTCGCTGCGCGCCCGGGGCGCTCCGCCGGCCGAGGCCCGCCCCTCCCCCGCCGAAATGGCCGCCACAGCCTGAGCCGCTATGCCACGCTATGGGGAGATACGTCGGCCACTCCCCCACCGAGGCGAGGTCCCGTTTGCGGTTGTTCGTCCGCCCCTCTCGCACCGCTCTCCGACGCTCCTACCAGGGCCTGGTGCTGCTCAGCGTGCTCGCCCTGGCACCGATGACCTGGGCCTGGCTCGCCAGCTCGGGCCACCGCGTGGTCGCCGGCACCGACGGCTGGCTGGCCCGGGTGCCCGGCTCGCAGGCCGCCCTGGTGCTCGGCGCCGGCCTGTACGGCGGGCGGCCCTCGCCCATGCTGGCCGACAGGCTCGACGTCGCCGCCGAGCTCTACCACACGGGCAAGGTCAGGGCACTGCTGCTGTCGGGCGACAACAGCCGCGCCGACTACGACGAGCCGACGGCCATGCGCGACCACCTGCGGGCCAAGGGAGTGCCCGACGCGGTGATGGTACTCGACTACGCCGGGTTCGACACCTGGGACTCGTGCGTGCGGGCCCGTGAGGTCTTCGGAGCCGAGCGGGTGACCGTGGTGACCCAGCGGTTCCACCTGCCCAGGGCGGTGACGCTGTGCCGTACGGCGGGGCTCGACGCCTTCGGCGTGGGCGACGACTCGAGCAGGCGGTGGGCCGCCACCACCTACCAGTACGCCGCCCGCGAGCTCGCCGCGACGGCCAAGGGCTTCGCCGACGCGCTCCTGCTGCGCTCCGACCCGGTCTTCCCGGGCCCGCGTGAGACGTCGCTCACCACGATCCTGGCCCGCAGCCCGCACCCGGGGACACCCGGGCCGTAGTGCCGGGCGGTCCGGGCCGCGCCGAGGGTCGTGCCCTCAGCTCGGCGCGCCCGGGGCGTAGCCCGGCGGCGGCATGCCACGGGCCGCGGCCCGCAGGTGGGCCGGCGGGACCGGGAAGTCGGCCCGCGCGACGCTCATGCATTCGAGCAGGGCGCGCTGCTCCTCGTGGAAGGTGTGCTCGTCGACCATCCGGCGGGCGGCCCGCTCGTGCAGCAGGCCCAGCTCGGTCGCGGCCAGCTGGTAGTCCTTCATCGCCCGCAGCCCCCGCTTGCCGCCGTGGGCCTTGGCCCACTGCCTGGCCTGGCGGCGCCGCTCCAGACCCGACAGCATGTGGATGTCGGCCCTGTTGACCAGCTTGGTCGGCTCGTACGGCGGCAGGTAGCGCTGGATGAGCGCGACGATCCGCCGCCGGTCGCGGAAGACCACCATGATCAGCACGATGAGCACGACCATCAGCGCCAGATAGGCGATCACGAGACCGGGGAAGCCGCCGTAGGAGACCAGGCCGTTCCACAGGCCGTGCAGCACCATCGCCCCCACCCAGCCGGCCATGACGTAGAACACCCGCTCGGGCCCGTGACGCTGGGCGGCGTAGGCGACGGCCACGCCGATCATCGAGGTGAACAACGGGTGCGCGAACGGCGACAGCAGGCCGCGCAGCACCACGGTGACGGCCAGCCCCATCGCGCCCGTCTCGGAGTTGAGGGCGGCGACGTAGTAGCTGACGTTCTCGCTCATGGCGAAGCCGAGGCCGACCATGCTGGCGTAGATGACGCCGTCGGTGGGCCCGTCGAGCTCGGCCCGGCGGTACTTGAGCAGCCCGAGCAGCACCAGGCCCTTCATCGTCTCCTCGACCACGGGCGCGCCGAAGGTGGCCGCGATGTTGCGCGCGCTCGGCTCCGACAGCTTGGCCGTGTCGATGATGTAGTGCAGGTTGAGCGAGTTGATGACGCCCGCGACGAGCACCGCGATGCCCGCCCCCCAGGCGAAGGCGAAGACCAGGTCGCCGCGCGGCTCCGGCTCCATGCGGTCGAGCGCCAGCACGGCGGCCAGCAGCAGCGGCACCGGCGCCAGGGCGAGACCCAGCGCGATGAAGAACTGCACCGGCGCGCCGTTGAGCACGTCGAAGGAGAACGAGACGAGAGCGCAGATGCCGGTCGCGACCAGCCCGATGATCAACGTGAACGACGGGCGGTCCTTCAACACCCAGCGTGGATCACGGGACGCCATACGGTGACTGTAACGGATCAAAAAGGCGCTGTCCCATCGAGCCGGCGAGGCCCGCGGGCCCGCGCGGGAGCGGAGTCAGGCCAGCAGCGGGTCGATCGCCACGGCCAGGAAGAGCAGGGCCAGATAGGCGTTGGACCAGTGGAAGAAGCGCATCGGACGCAGCGCGACCCCGGTCAGGCCGGAGTTGAGGCGGCCCAGCAGGCGGTGCACCTCCCACAGGCACAGCGCGCCCAGCACCGCGGCCACGCTCGGGTAGAGCAGCGTGGTGCCCGCCACCGGCCAGAGCGCGAGCGAGCAGATCACGGTGGCCCAGGTGTAGGCGATCGACTCCAGGATGACCCGGCGCTCGGTGGCGACCACCGGCAGCATCGGCACCTCGGCCGCCGCGTAGTCGTCCTTGTAGCGCATCGCCAGGGTCCAGGTGTGCGGCGGGGTCCAGAAGAACACCACGCCGAACAGCACCAGCGGCGCCCAGTCGAGCCGCTCGGTGATGCCCGCCCAGCCGATCAGCACCGGCATGCAGCCCGCGATGCCGCCCCACACGACGTTCTGGACGGTGCGCCGCTTGAGGACCAGCGAGTAGACCAGCACGTAGAACAGGATCGCGCCGAGCGACAGCGTCGCGGCCAGCCAGTTGGTGCTCACCCACAGGCCCACCGTGGAGACCACGCCCAGCACGAGCCCGAAGACGAGCGCGGCGCGGGGCGAGACCTGGTGCCGGGCCAGCGGCCTGCGGCGGGTGCGGCGCATCTTCTGGTCGATGTCGCGGTCGATGTAGCAGTTGAGCGCGTTGGCGCTGCCCGCGGACAGGGTGCCGAACACCATGACCCCGATCGACGTCCAGAGCGGGGGCAGGCCGCCCGCCGCGAGGAACATCACCGGCAGGGTCGTGATGAGGAGCAGCTCGATGACCCGCGGCTTCATGAGGGCGATGTAGGCCGTGACGATCGTGCCGATCGTCCGCGGCTCCTCGGCCGCGGTGGCGGGGGCCGTCGTCTGCCTGTTGGTCAGCACCGTCAAGGCGCTTCCAGCACGTGCGGAGTCAACGCGTAACCTCTGATTAGAGCGGATCCGTGGATGGGCGTCGTGACGCCCCTGCGACAACCAAACTGTAGTCGCAGGGACGGCCGGTCCGGCCAATGGGGGGCTTTCGCCGTTCGCGGACCCGCATGAGTGGAGGGGAATCGATCGCGAGCTCCACTCGGTTAGGGTCCGGTGTGGGCGGGATATGCCAACCGGCACCACCAATGACAACTAGATTCCGGAGATCGAGCACTTGAGCACCGAACTCGTGCCAGCCCTCGAATGGACCGACCTCGACAAGAAGGCGGTCGACGTCGTTCGAGCCCTGGCGATGGACGCAGTGGAGAAGGCGGGCTCGGGTCACCCCGGCACCGCCATGAGCCTGGCCCCCGCCGCATATCTGTTGTTCCAGCGTACGATGCGCCACGACCCGACGGATCCCACGTGGATCGGGCGTGACCGCTTCGTGCTGTCGTGCGGGCACACCAGCCTGACGCTGTACATCCAGTTGTTCCTGTCGGGCTACGGCCTCGACCTGGACGACCTCAAGCGGCTGCGCCAGTGGGACAGCGTGACGCCCGGTCACCCCGAGCACGGGCACACGGCGGGCGTGGAGACCACCACGGGGCCGCTCGGCCAGGGCCTCGGCAACGCGGTCGGCATGGCGATGGCGGCCCGGCGCGAGCGCGGGCTGTTCGATCCCGACACCGCTCCCGGCGCCTCGCCGTTCGACCACCACATCTGGTGCTTCGTCAGCGACGGCGACATCGAGGAGGGCGTCAGCCACGAGGTCAGCGCCCTCGCCGGCCACCAGAAGCTGGGCAACCTGACCGTCCTCTACGACGACAACCACATCTCCATCGAGGACGACACGCTGATCGCCAAGTCCGAGGACGTGGTCAAGCGGTACGAGGCCTACGGCTGGCAGACGCTCGAGGTCGACTGGACCCGGACCGGCGAGTACGTCGAGGACGTGGCGGCCCTGTACGCCGCCCTCGAGGAGTCGCGCGCCGAGACCGACCGGCCGACCTTCATCCGGCTGCGCACGATCATCGGCTGGCCCGCGCCCAACAAGCAGAACACCGGCAAGATCCACGGCAGCGCCCTCGGCGCCGACGAGGTCGCCGCCACCAAGACCATCCTCGGCATGGACCCGGCGCAGAGCTTCGAGGTCCCCGGCGACGTGCTCGACCACAGCCGGGACGTGGCGCGGCGCGGTCACGAGGCCCACGTCGAGTGGGAGAAGTCCTACACCGCCTGGCGCCAGGCCAACCCGGAGCGCGCGGCCGAGCTCGACCGCATCTCGCGTCACGAGCTGCCCGGCGGCTGGGCCTCGGCGCTGCCGTCGTTCGAGCCGGGCGCCTCCATGGCCACCCGCAAGGCCTCCGGCGAGGTGCTCAGCGCGCTGGCCCCGGTGCTGCCCGAGCTGTGGGGCGGCTCGGCCGACCTGGCCGAGTCCAACAACACCACGATGAAGGGCGAGCCGTCCTTCATCCCGGAGGAGTACCAAACCAAGGAGTTCCCCGGCAACCGCTTCGGCCGCACCCTGCACTTCGGCATCCGTGAGCACGGCATGGGGGCCATCCTCAACGGCATCGCCCTGCACGGGGGCACCCGCCCCTACGGCGGCACGTTCCTGGTCTTCTCCGACTACATGCGCCCGTCCGTGCGCCTGGCGGCGCTGATGAAGCTGCCGGTCATCTACGTGTGGACGCACGACTCGATCGGCCTCGGCGAGGACGGCCCGACCCACCAGCCGATCGAGCACCTGTGGGCGCTGCGCGCGATCCCCGGCCTCGACGTGGTGCGCCCCGGTGACGCCAACGAGACGGCCCACGCCTGGAAGGCGGTGCTGGAGCACAGCGACAGGCCCGCGGCGCTGGCCCTGACCAGGCAGAACCTTCCGGTCTTCGAGGGCACCAGCGCCGACGGCGTGGCCCGCGGCGGCTACATCCTGCACGAGGCGTCCGACGCCCGGCCGCAGGTGATCCTGATCGCCACCGGCAGCGAGGTGGAGGTGGCCGTCAACGCCCGCGAGCTGCTGGAGGCGCAGGGCGTCCCGACACGGGTCGTGTCGATGCCGTGTGTCGAGTGGTTCCACGGGCAGGACATCGCGTACAGGCAGACCGTCCTGCCGTCGGAGGTCAAGGCGCGGGTCGCGGTCGAGGCCGGGGTGGCCCTTGGCTGGCGGGAGTTCGTCGGCGAGTGCGGCGAAGTGGTGGGCCTCGAACACTTCGGCGCCTCCGCGCCGTACAGGACGCTGTACGAACAGTTCGGCCTGACGGCCGAGCGCGTGGCGGCGGCGGCCAGGTCGAGCCTGGCCAAGCTTGGTCACGACAAGGGCGAGACGACGGGAAACTGAACAATGAGTGAGATCCTCAACAAGCTGTCCGGCCAGGGTGTGTCCATCTGGCTCGACGACATCAGCCGCGAGCGGCTGCGCACGGGCGACCTGGAGCAGCTGATCCGCGAGAAGAACGTGGTCGGGGTCACCTCCAATCCGACGATCTTCGCCAGTGCCCTCAGCAAGGGCGACGCCTACGACACGCAGATGCACGACCTGGCCGTGCGCGGCGTCGACGTCGGCGAGGCGGTGCGCTCCATCACCACCTACGACATCCGGTGGGCGGCCGACGTGCTGCGTCCGGTCTACGACGCCACCGGCGGCCACGACGGGCGCGTCTCGCTGGAGGTCGACCCGCGCCTGGCGCGCGACAGCGACAAGACCATCGCCGAGGCGCGCGCGCTGTGGTGGCTGGTCGACCGGCCCAACCTGTTCATCAAGATCCCGGCGACCCTGGAGGGCCTGCCGGCGATCACCCAGGCGATCAGCGAGGGCATCAGCGTCAACGTCACGCTGATCTTCTCGCTGGAGCGCTACCGCCAGGTCATGGACGCCTGGCTGGCCGGCCTGGAGGCCGCGCGGGCCAAGGGGCTCGACCTGGCCACGATCGAGTCGGTGGCCTCGTTCTTCGTCAGCCGCGTCGACACCGAGATCGACAAGCGGCTCGACGGGCTCGGCCGGCCCGAGCTCAAGGGCAAGGCGGGCGTCGCCAACGCGCGCCTGGCCTACGCGGCGTTCGAGGACGTGATGAACTCCGAGCGCTGGCAGGAGCTGCGCGCCGCGGGCGCCCGCCCGCAGCGTCCGCTCTGGGCCTCGACCGGCGTCAAGAACCCCGACTACGCCGACACGATGTACGTCGACGAGCTCGTCGCCCCCGGCACGGTCAACACCATGCCGGAGAAGACGCTCGACGCGGTCGCCGACCACGGCCAGATCTCGGGCGACACCATCCGGCCCTTCTACGAGCAGGCCTGGAACATCATGGCCGAGCTCAAGGAGGCCGGGGTCGACTACGACGACGTCGTCCGGGTGCTCGAGGACGAGGGTGTGGACAAGTTCGAGGCGTCCTGGAACGAGCTGCTGGAGAGCGTCACCAAGAACCTGGTCCCTTGATGGAGGTCACCTACCGCGACCAGGAGGTGGCCGACTCGGCCGCCTCCGTCGCGGAGCGGCTCGTCGCCGAAGGCGTGCCCGCCCGGCTCGCCGGCGGCGATCCCACGCTGTGGGGGGAGGACGCCGCGCCGGTCGCGGCCGCCCGGCTGGGCTGGCTCGCGCTGCCGCGCGCGTCCCGTGGGCTGCTGCCCGAGCTCGCGGCGCTGGCGCGGCGCGCCCGCGCCGACGGGCTCACCAACGTGGTGCTGGCCGGGCTGGGCGGCTCGTCGCCGGCGGCCGAGGTGATCTGCGCCTCCGCCGACGCGCCGCTGACCGTTCTCGACACGACCGACCCCGGCCAGGTGCGCCGGGCGCTGGCCGAGGGTCTCGACTCCACGATCCTGGTCGTGGCCGGCACGAGCGGCGCGTCGGTCGAGACCGAGGCCCTGCTGCGGGTCTACGAGCGGGCCTTCCTCGACGCCGGCATCGACCCCGCCACACGCGTGACGGTCGTCGCCGACCCCGGCTCCCCGCTGGAGCGACCGGCGGCCGAGTCGGGCTACCACCTGATCCCGGCCGCGCCCGGCGTGGGCGGACGCTACTCCGCGCTGTCGGCGTTCGGCCTGGTGCCGAGTGCGCTGGCGGGCGCCGACGCGGGCAGGCTGCTGGACGAGGCCGCCGAGGTGCTGCCCCTGCTGTCGAAGGACACCGGCAACCCGGGGCTCGACCTCGGCGCGGCGCTCGGCGGCGCGGCCCTCGCCGGCCGCGACAAGCTGCTCATGGACGACCGGCTGTCGGCCGCCACCGGGCTGCCCGACTGGATCGAGCAGCTGGTCGCCGGGTCGACCGGCAAACGCGGCCGGGGCATCCTGCCCGTCGTCGGCGGCGAGCCGCGGGGCACCGGCGACGAGCTGCTCGTCGCCTTCGACGCGGACGACGGCGACGTCCGGGTGGACGGGCCGCTCGGCGCGCAGTTCCTGGTCTGGCAGTACGCCACGGCCGTCGCCGGGCTGGTGCTCGGCGTCGACCCGTTCGACGAGCCCAACATCGCCGAGTCCACGGCCGCCACCGGCCGGCTGCTGACCCTGCCCGCGCTGCCGGTGGGCGAGCCGGTGCTGGTCGACGGCCCCGTCGAGGTCTACGGCCACACCCGGGCCAAGGATCTGCCCGGCGTGCTGACCGAGCTGCTGCGGTCGGTGCCCGACGGCGGCTACGTGGCCGTGACGGCCTACCTCGACCGGCTGGCCGCCTTCGACGCGCCGGTGGCCGAGGGCGCCGACTTCGAGCAGATGACCGACGCGTGGATGGCGGCCGACGCGGCCACGCTGCGGCCGCTGCTCGCCCTGCGCACCGACCGGCCCGTGACGTTCGGCTGGGGCCCGCGTTTCGCGCGCTCCACCGGGCAATACCACAGGGGAGGTCCCCAGAACGGGGTCTTCCTGCAGGTCACCGGCGCCGTGGCCGACGACGTGGCGGTGCCCGGCAGGCCCTACACCCTGGGCACGCTCCAGCTGGCCCAGGCGCTCGGCGACCTCGACGCGCTGGAGCACCGCGGGCGGCCCGCCGTACGCGTGCATCTGACCGACCGCGCGGCGGGAGTCGCGCACCTGCTCGCAGCCGCACAGGAGGCTTGAGATGACAGACCCGGGAGCGCCCGCCCCCGAGGCCGCGACCATCGCGTCGGCCGTGGCGGCCACGTCCACGACACTGGAGGTGGAGGAGGCCAACCCGTTGCGCGACCCGCGGGACAAGCGGTTGCCACGGGTGGCGGGGCCGTGCGTCATGGTGCTGTTCGGCGTGACGGGAGACCTGGCCAAGCGCAAGCTGCTGCCGGCGATCTACGACCTGGGCAACCGGGGGCTGCTGCCGCCGGGGTTCTCGCTCGTCGGGTTCGCCCGCCGTGACTGGAAGGACCAGGACTTCGCCCGGCTCACGCACGACGCCGTCAAGGCGCACGCGCGGACACCGTTCCGCGAGGAGGTCTGGAAACAGATCTGCGAGGGCATCCACTTCGTGCCCGGAGAGTTCTCCGACGACGGCGCGTTCGACGCGCTGGCGATGGCCCTGAAGGAGATCGACGAGACCCGCGGCACCGGCGGAAACTACGCGTTCTACCTGTCCGTGCCGCCGAAGTTCTTCCCCGTGGTGGTCGAGCAGCTCAAGCGCACCGGCGTGGCCGAGGCGCCGCCCGGGTCGTGGCGCCGGGTGGTCATCGAGAAGCCCTTCGGCCACGACCTGCAGTCGGCCCACCAGCTCAACGAGATCACCACCTCGGCCTTTCCCGAGAGCTCGATCTTCCGGATCGACCACTACCTGGGCAAGGAGACGGTCCAGAACATCCTGGCGCTGCGGTTCGCCAACAACCTCTACGAGCCGATCTGGAACCGCGGCTTCGTCGACCACGTGCAGATCACCATGGCCGAGGACATCGGCATCGGCGGCCGGGCCGGCTACTACGACGGCATCGGCGCCGCCCGCGACGTGATCCAGAACCACCTGCTCCAGCTGCTCGCCCTGGTGGCCATGGAGGACCCGACGTCCTTCGACGCCTCGGCGCTGCGCCGCGAGAAGGAGAAGGTGTTCAAGGCGGTGCGGCTGCCGTCCGACCTGGCCGCCAACACCGCGCGCGGACAGTACGCCGCGGGCTGGCAGGGCGGCGAGAAGGTCGTCGGCTACCTGCAGGAGGAGGGCATCCCGGCCGACTCCATCACCGAGACCTACGCGGCCGTCAAGCTGGAGATCGCCAACCGGCGCTGGGCGGGCGTGCCGTTCTACCTGCGCACCGGCAAGCGGCTGGGCCGCCGCGTGACCGAGGTGGCCGTGGTGTTCCAGCGGGCGCCGCACCTGCCTTTCTCCAAGGACGACACCGAGATCCTGGGCCAGAACGCCCTGGTCATCAGGGTGCAGCCGGACGAGGGCATCACGGTGCGGTTCGGCTCCAAGGTGCCGGGCACCCAGATGGAGGTGCGCGACGTGTCGATGGACTTCGCCTACGGCGAGTCGTTCATGGAGTCCTCACCCGAGGCGTACGAGCGGCTGCTGCTGGACGTGATGATCGGCGACCCGCCGCTCTTCCCGCACCAGCGCGAGGTAGAGCTGTCGTGGAAGATCCTCGACCCGATCGAGGACCTGTGGGCCACGCTGGGCCAGCCCGAGCCCTATCCGGCGGGCTCGTGGGGGCCGCCGACGGCGGACGCGATGATGGCACGCGACGGCCGCGTGTGGAGGAGGCTCTAGTGGGCGAGCGGAGCGGGGCGACGACACCGGCGAAGGAGCGCGCATGACGACCTTCATGCTGGCCGACACGACGGCCGGGAAGATCTCGTCCCAGCTCATGATGCTGCGGCACCAGATGGGCGCGCCCGCCGTCGGCATGGTGCTGACGCTGGTCGTGGTCTGCGAGGAGCGCGACCAGTACGACTCGCTGCGCGCGGCCACCGAGGCGGCGCGCGAGCACCCGTCGCGCATCCTCGTGGTGATCAGCCGCGAGACCGACGAGCAGACCCGTCTCGACGCGGAGCTGCGCATCGGCGAGTCCACGCCGGGCGAGGTCGTGGTGCTGCGCCTGTACGGCGAGCTGACCCGGCACGCCGACTCGGTGGTCAGCCCGCTGCTGCTGCCCGACACGCCGGTCGTGGTGTGGTGGCCGGGTGAGGCGCCCACGGTGCCGTCCAAGGACCCGGTCGGGATGCTGGGCCAGCGGCGCATCACCGACGCGCGGCGCGCGGCCGGCGACGGCACCAAGGCGCTGGCCACCAGGGCCAAGGGGTACGCCCCCGGCGACACCGACCTGGCCTGGGCGCGGCTGACGCAGTGGCGCAGCCTGCTGGCGGCCGCGTTCGACCAGCCCGTGGGCAAGGTGCGCAAGGGTCTGGTCGAGGCGTCGCCCGGCAATCCGAGCGCCCCGCTCATGGCGGCCTGGCTGTCGGAGCGCCTCGGCGCGCCGGTCAAGGTCGCCGACTCCGCCGGGCCAGGGCTCACCTGCGTGCGGCTGACCGTGGCCGACGGCGATCTCTCGGTGGCCAGGAGCGACGCCCGGCTGGCCACGCTGTCGCGGCCGGGGCAGCCCGATCGCAACGTCGCGCTGGCCCGGCGGCACACCTCGGAGCTCCTGGCCGAGGAGCTGCGGCGGCTCGACTCCGACGAGACCTACGCGGCGGCGGTCAAGCGGCTGGCCCGCTCGTACAAGCCCGATTCGAGTAAGCCCGATTCGAGTAAGCCCGACCCGAGCAAGCCCGACCCGAGTAAGCCCTGACCTGATCGGGCCCTGTCCTGGTCAAGCCCTGATCTTTTCACCTGTGAAAGAGTGGTTGCGTGAGCGTCCCCACCATTGTCGTCCACCGTGACGCCGACGTCCTGGCCAAGGCCGTGGCCGCGCGGATCATCACCCGGCTGGTCGACGCGCAGTCCGCGACGGGCTCAGCGTCGCTGGTGCTGACCGGGGGCACGGTCGGCACGGCGACCCTGGCCGCGATCGCCGCCACGCCCGCCCGTGACGCGGTCGACTGGTCGCGGCTCGACATCTGGTGGGGCGACGAGCGCTTTCTGCCGTCGGGCGATCCCGAGCGCAACGAGACCGGCGCCCGCCGGGCGCTGCTCGACCAGGTCGACGTCGATCCGGAGCGGGTGCACGTGATGCTCGGCCCCGACTCCGGCCTGACGGCGGAGGAGGCGGCCGACGCCTACGCCACCGAGCTGCGCAAGGCGGCCAGGCCGGAGGACCACGGCCCGGCGCCGTCGTTCGACGTGATGCTGCTCGGCATGGGCCCCGACGCGCACGTCGCCTCGTTGTTCCCCGGCATGCCCGCGCTCTACGACACCCGCCCGGTGGTGGCGGTGCACGGCTCCCCCAAGCCACCGCCCACGCGCATCTCGCTGACGCTCCCGGTCATCCAGGGCTCGCGCGAGGTGTGGGTGATCGCGGCCGGCGAGGAGAAGTCGGGCGCCGTACGGCTCGCCCTGTCAGAATCCGGCCCGGTCCAGGTGCCGGCGGCCGGCGCCCACGGCCGGAGCCGGACGTTGTTCCTGCTGGACCGTGCGGCCGCCGGCAAGATCCCGCCGGGCATGGGCCGCATCGCCTCTCCCTGACCGGTCCCTAGCCTGTCGCGGCGAGCGCGTCGATCTCGGCCAGCAGCGCCCGCTTGCGGTCCGCGGCCAGGTAGGACGCGGTCACGCCGTTGCGGGCGAACGAGGCCAGCTCCTCCCTGCCGAAGCCGAAGGCACGGGCCACGGTCCGATACTCGTCGGCCAGCGTGGTGGCGAACATGGGCGGGTCGTCGCTGCCCAGCGTCACGAACAGGCCCTCCTCCAGCAGCCGCGGCAGCGGGTGGTCCTCGATGCGGGCCACCTGGCCGGTGCGGACGTTGGAGGTCGGGCAGACGTCGAGCGGGAGCTGCCGCTCGCGCAGGCGGGCCACCAGGCGGTCGTCCTGGAGGCAGGAGATGCCGTGTCCGACACGCTCGGCGCCGAGGCCGTCGACGACCTCCCAGATCGTCTCGGGACCGGTCATCTCGCCGCCGTGCGGGACGCTGTGCAGCCCGGCGGCTCGGGCGGCGGCGAAGGCGTCACGGAACGCGTCACGGTAGGGCGGGCGCTCCTGCTCGATCCCGCCGAGGCCGAAACCTACCAGCGCGGCGGGAGGTTCCTCCAGCGCGTGGGCCAGGGTCACCTCGGCGGCCTCGACGCCGTACTCGCCGGGGATGTCGAAGATGTAGGCCATCTCGACGCCGTACTCGACCGGCGCGCGGCGGGCCGCGCCGTCCAGCGCCTCCGTCACCTCGCGCATCGGCATGCCGACCTGGTGGTGCGCGTACGGGGTGACCTGGAGCTCGGCGTAGCGGGCCCCCTGCTCCGACAGGTCGCGAGCCAGGCCGAGCACCAGGGCGGCCACGTCCTCCGGCTCCCTGACCAGGGCGTTGACCGCCGCGTAGACCCGGGCGAAGTGCCGGAAGTCGGTGAAGGCGTAGAACGCGCGCAGCTCCTCCTCGTTGGTGGGCACGCCGCCGTCCGGGTGACGACGGGCCAGCTCCAGGACCGTGGCGACGGAGGCGGAGCCGATCAGGTGGACGTGCAGCTCGACCTTGGGCAGCGCGACGATGAAGGCGTCGAGTGACGCGTCGGGGATCATGGCCACGACCATAAGCCTGCGTTTCGCCATCCGGACAGATTTCCCGGCCGAATCTCACATGAAAACGTCAGATTCCGATTCTGAGGGCGTTCAGCGTTCGAGTCGCCGGCGAGCGAGGCGCTCCTCGCGCCGGGCCACCTCCAGCCGCTGCTCGGTCTCGGCGAGCTTCCTGCGCGCCTTCGCCAGCTTCTTCTCGATCCTGGCGACCTTCTCGGCGCGGGCGCGATGCTCCTCGGCGGCGGCGGCCACCGCGTCCCGCCACTCCTCGTAGGCGGCCTCGGCCTCCTGCCGCTCCCGCGCCCGCCGTTCCTCGGCCTCCTGCCTGGCCCTGGCCACCTCGTCCTCGGCGTCCGGAGTCCTCTTCCGGCCGGCGGGCCCGCGACGGGGCGCGGGAGCGGGGGCGAAGCCGCTGTAGCTGAGCGGTCTGACCAGGCGACCTCGCCGTACCTGGGCGGCCGCGTCGGCGTCCACCACGGCCGCGTCGAGCGTCTGGTCGACCTCGGCCGCCGCCGCGGCCGACAGCCGGGCACCCTCCTTCACCAGGCGGCCAACCCTGCCGGTGAGGTCGCCGCGCCGCCGGGTGAGCTCGGCCAGCGCGTCGGCGTCGTGCTCCTCCCACGCGCTCCTCAACCGCTCCCCCAGGTCGAACAGTTCCTGGAGCTCGCCGGGGTGCAGGCGGGCGGCCCGGTTCAGCGCCCAGGCCGAGACCGTGGGCTTGCGCAGCCCGGTTATCTCACGGGCCAGCCCGGCCTCACCCGCGGCCTTGGCCGCGCCCGCCTCGGCCGCGCGCGCGGCGGTGAACTCGGACGGCACGAGCGCGTAGAGCCGGTCGGCCACCTCGTCAAGATCCACAATGGTGAGATACCCCACATCCGCCCTTTCGTAGCGCATAGTGGAGGCAGGCATTCGAACGGAGGCCGCACGTGTTCGAGCGCTTCACCGACCGTGCCCGCAAGGTCGTCGTCCTCGCCCAGCAGGAGGCCCGGACGATGCGCCACGCCTGCATCGGCACCGAGCACATCCTGCTCGGTCTCCTCCACCAGGACGAAGGGGCGGCCAGGACGATCCTGGAGAGCTTCGGCGTGGACCTGGAGGGCGTCCGCGCGTACATCGCGCGAGAAGTGGCGCCGGGCGAACGGGAGCCGGACGGCCACATCCCGTTCACCCCGCGCGCCAAGAAGGTGCTGGAGCTCTCGCTGCGCGAGGCCCTGCAGCTGCGGCACACCTACATCGGCACCGAGCACATCCTGCTCGGCCTGCTGCGCGAGGGCGAGGGCCTGGGCGCCCGGGCGCTCAGCGACCTGGGAGTCGACCTGGCCGAGGCGCGCCAGCGGCTGATCCACCGCGTGGGCCGCCACAGGGACAAGCCGGGCGACCTCCCCTTCGCCGGCGTCTCGATGCTGGGCGAGCGGCTCACCCGGATCCAGGAGAGCCTCGATCGCATCGAGCGCCACCTCGGAATCCGGCGGCCGCCCGGGCCGGACGACGCGGCGCGGGAGGAGTCAGGCTGACACCAGCGCGCCGACCGGCAGCCTGGCCTCCACCACGCCGGGGTCCTCGGTGTAGCCGATCGTGGCGCCCAGCGACAGCAGCAGCCTGCGCATGCGTACGTTGTCGGACAGCATCGAGGCCCTGACCTCGGCGTATCCGAGGTCGCGCGCATCCCGCACCAGCATCGTGGCCAGTGCCCGGCCCAGACCGCGCCCCTGCCAGCGGTCCTCGACCAGGAAGGCCATCTCGGCGATGCCCGGATCGGGGGTGAACATCAGGTTGGCCATCGCGACCACCTGCCCGTCGTGCCCGGCGACCAGGGACTGGCCGCGGTTGCGGTCGCAGAGCCGGTCGAACATGCGCGGGGGCAGCGTCGGCATCGAGGTGAAGTAGCGGAACCGGCGCGCCTCCGGCGAGCAGCGGTCGTGCAGGTCTCGCACGGCCTCGCGGTAGATCGTGGTGAGCGGGCGGACGGTGACCTCCGCGCCGTCGGCCAGCTTGGCCGCGCGCTCGGCGCCCGCCCGTTCCGCGGGCGGCTGGGCGAGCCGGGCGAAGGAGGCCGCCCTGGCGGCCTCGGTCAACGTGAAGGGCAGCTCACCCCGGCGCAGGCGCACCGCTCGCCTTGCGGCCACGGGCACGATGAGCTGGGTCGGATCGGGCAGGTCACTCACCGCTTCACCATAGATCCACCGGGCGTCGTCCGCGCGCAGCAGCTCGGCCAGCAGCTCGGGCAGCCGCCATGGCGTGGACCTCAGCCTGGAGGCCAGCAGCAGGGCTCGGGTCGGCTCGTCGGTCAGCTCGTGGGCGGTCGCGGGGACGACCTGCACTCTGCGCCCCCCGGCCGCCTCCAGCGCCTCACGGACGGTCTCAGGGGTCGCCGGGATGTCGGCGACGAACTCGTCGACGGTGCCGTCGGCGTTGGACTGGACGCTCAGGCCGAGAATGTTGCCGCCCCGTGCGGCCAGGGCGGCGGCAAGGGAGGCGAGCCGTCCGGGCCGCTCGTCAACCGTGGTGCGGATGCGCAAGAATCCCATGGCCATGAGCATGCCGGAGGGCCGTTACGCGACCGCTACCACCGCGTTTCATGTAGCAAGATATGTGGCCATATATGTGTAAATGTCTCTTCGCCCGGACTGACCGGCGGTGAGGGGCTTCATCCCGGCCACACGGTCCGCCGGACGCCCCGCTCCCCCGGCCCGGGCCGAACACCCCGGTCGTGTCCCGGCCGGCGCAGCCAGACAGGAGATCGATGGACATCCTCTTCCGGGGCGGGCGCGCCTTCACCCCGACGGGCGGCTTCGCGGAGGCCGTACTGGTCCGCCACGGCGTGATCGCCGCCGTGGGCGGCGAGCGGGAGCTGGCGCGGCTGGCGCCGGCGCACGAGACCGTCGACCTGGCGGGCGGGCTGCTGGTGCCGGGGTTCACCGACGCGCACGTGCATCCGGTACAGGCGGGCCTGGAACGCGCCAAGTGCGACCTGTCGGAAATCTACGGACTGGACGCGTACATCGAGAAGATCGCAGACTATGCGACGAAAAATCCTGAAAAGGAGTGGATCGATGGCGGCGGGTGGGACATGTCGGCCTTCCCGGGCGGGCTGCCCCACCGGAGCCTGCTCGACTTCGCCGACCGTCCCGTCTACCTGATCCAGCGCGACCACCACGCCGCCTGGGTCAGCACCCGCGCGCTCGAACGGGCCGGGATCACCCGCGACACCCCCGACCCCGCCGACGGCCGCATCGAGCGCGACCCCGACGGCACCCCCAGCGGCGTGCTGCACGAGGGCGCGATGGACCTGGTCGGCCTGCTCACCCCCCGCCCCACGGCCGCCGACCTGGACACGGCGCTGACGGAGGCCGAGCGCCACCTGTTCTCACTGGGTGTCACCGGGTGGCAGGACGCCATCGTGGGCTCCTACGCGGGCTCCGACGACCAGTTGCCCACCTACCTGTCCGCGGCCGGCTCCGGCAGGCTCAGGGCGCGCGTGGTGGGGGCGCTGTGGTGGGACAGGACCCGCGGCCTCGACCAGATCGAGGAGCTGGTCGCCCGGCGCGCCTCGGCCGAGGGGCTCGACCGGTTCGCGGCCACCTCGGTGAAGATCATGCAGGACGGCATCACCGAGAACTTCACGGCCGCCACACTGGAGCCCTACTGCCGATGCGGCGGCACCGGCCTGTCCTACGTGGATCCGGCCAAGCTCAGGGAGTACGTCGCCGAGCTCGACCGGCTCGGCTTCCAGGTGCACTTCCACGCGATCGGCGAGCGGGCGGTGCGCGAGGCGCTCGACAGCTTCGAGGGCACCGACCCGGCCAACCGGCACCACATCGCGCACCTGCAGATCATCGAGCCGTCCGACGTGCCGCGCTTCGCCGCCCTCGGCGTCACGGCCAACCTGCAACCGCTGTGGGCCACGCACCACGCCCAGATGGACGAGCTGACGCTGCCGTTCCTCGGCGAGCCGCGCTCGTCCTGGCAGTATCCGTTCGCCGGTCTGCTGGCCCACGGCACCAGGCTCTGCGCGGGCAGCGACTGGCCGGTGTCGAGCGCCGACCCGCTGCAGGGCCTGCACGTGGCGGTGAACCGGACCGAGCCGGGTGGTTCGGTGCACGCCGGCTACCCCACCGCGGGCAAGCCGTTCCTGCCCGGCCAGCGCATCGGCCTCGCGACCGCGCTGAGCGCCTACACGACGGGCTCGGCGTGGATCAACCGCTCGCCGGCCGGGGCCATCGAGCCGGGCCGCCCGGCCGACCTGGTCGTGCTCGACCGCGACCCGTTCACGCTGCCCGCGGCGGACATCTGGACTACCGGGGTGGCCATGACGTTCGTGGACGGCGAGATCGTCCACCGGCGGCCCGGCTCGTAACGTACCCGCCCGCGACCGGACCGCTCCACGCGAAAGGCCCCGGCAGCTGCCGGGGCCTTTCGACCGTCCTGCCGGGAGGACTCGCCTACCAGGGGGACTTGGTGTTGCGCAGGCGCTCGAGGGCCTCCTCGAGGATCGCCTTGCCGTCCTTGTCGCTCCTGCGCTCCTTCACATACGCCAGGTGCGTCTTGTACGGCTCGTTCTTGGGCGGGGCAGGCGGGGCCTGCTCGTCCTGTCCGGCCGGGAGGCCGCAACGCGGGCAGTCCCACATCTCGGGAACCGCCGCGTCACTCGCGAAACTGGGGCGCGTCTCATGCATGTTGGCGCACCAGAACGAGACCCGCACTCTCGGAGCTGCCTCGCCGCGCTCGGCCTCCCCCATCGGGCCGGCGCCGACACGGCTGCCACGGATCGCGTTGCCACTACCCACGGATGAACTCCTCGCTTGATCGCCCCGCATGGGGCGGGGAGAGAATCACTGTCACGCGTCAGACGGCTCAGGGCCTCACGAGCAGACCGAGAGCCACGATGCAGATGAACCAGATCACGCCCGTGATGACCGTCAGCCGGTCGAGGTTGCGCTCCACCACGGAGGAACCTCCGAAGTTCGACGAGAAGCCACCGCCGAACATGTCAGACAGGCCGCCCCCCTTGCCCTTGTGGAGCAGGACGAGCAGGATCATGAGAAGGCTCGCCAGGATGAGGGCGATGGAGATTCCGAGTTCCACGGTATGCCTGTTCCTTCAATGCTCTGTTACGCGCGACGATTCAAACTTGCTTCTAGAGGGTACGGCCTGCTGTCAAGTCGCACCCTCCGAACGGCTCAGTTAGCCGGGCATTTCGGAAAACCGGCAGATCTTCACGAACTCACCGGCATCGATGCTGGCACCGCCCACGAGCGCGCCGTCGACATCGGGCTGAGCCATGATGCCGGCGATGTTGCCTGACTTGACCGATCCTCCGTAAAGGATACGTACCGCCGAGGCCACTTCGGAGTCGTACAGCTCAGCGAGTCGCACGCGCAGAGCCGCGCAGACCTCCTGGGCGTCCTCGGGGGTGGCCACCTCGCCGGTGCCGATCGCCCACACGGGCTCGTAGGCCACCACTATCGACTGTGCCTGCTTGGCCGAGACCTTGCGCAGCGCGCCCTCAAGCTGGGCGAGGGTGTGCGCCACCTGCTCGCCCGCCTGGCGCACCGCCAGCCCCTCGCCCACGCACAGGATGGGGGTGAGCGAGTGCCGGTAGGCGGCCTGCACCTTGAGGTTGACGATGTCGTCGTCCTCGCGGTGGTACTGCCGCCGCTCCGAGTGGCCGACCACGACGAACGTGCAGCCGAGCTTGGCCAGCATGGCGCCGGAGATCTCGCCCGTGTAGGCCCCCGCGTCGTGCTGGGACAGGTCCTGCGCGCCGTAGACGACGCGCAGCTTGTCGCCGTCGACGAGCGTCTGCACGCTGCGCAGGTCGGTGTAGGGCGGCAGGACCGCGACCTCCACCTTGTCGAAGTCCTTGTCGGAGAACGCGAAGGCCAGCTTCTGGACCAGCGCGATCGCCTCAAGGTGGTTGAGGTTCATCTTCCAGTTGCCGGCGATGAGCGGCTTTCGCACGTCAGTCCTCCAGGGCGGCGAGTCCGGGGAGGGTCTTGCCCTCAAGGTATTCGAGGCTCGCCCCGCCACCGGTGGAGATGTGGGAGAAACCGTCTTCGGGCAGGCCCAGCCTGCGTACGGCAGCCGCGGAGTCGCCGCCGCCGACGACGGTGAACGCCTCCGAGCCGATCAGGGCCTCGGCCACCGCCTGGGTGCCGCCGGCGAACTCGTCGAACTCGAACACACCCATCGGGCCGTTCCAGAAGACGGTGCGGGCGTCGGCCAGCTTGCCCGCGAACAGCTCGCGTGTCCTCGGCCCGATGTCGAGCCCCTGCCGGTCGGCCGGGATCGCGGTCGCCTCCACCACGTCGTAGGGCGCGCTCGGGTCGAAGTGCGTGGCGGCCAGCACGTCGAGCGGCAGCACCAGGTCGACGCCCCGCTTGGCCGCCTCGTTGAGGAAGCCGCGCACCTGGTCGAGCTGGTCCTCCTGGAGCAGCGAGCCGCCGACCTCGTGGCCCTGGGCCTTGAGGAAGGTGTAGGCCATGCCACCGCCGACGAGCAGCCGGTCGACCTTGGTCAGCAGGTTGGCGATGACGCCGAGCTTGTCGGACACCTTCGCGCCGCCGAGCACGACCACGTAGGGCCGTTCGGTGGCCTCGGTGAGCCTGCGCAGCACCTCGACCTCGGCCACGACCAGCCCGCCCGCCGCGTGCGGCAGCAGCCGGGGCACGTCGTAGACGCTGGCGTGCTTGCGGTGCACCGCCCCGAACCCGTCGCCGACGTAGAGCTCGGCGAGCCCCGCCAGCCGCTCGGCGAAGGCCTGGCGCGTCGCGTCGTCCTTGGACTCCTCGCCGGGCTCGTACCTGAGGTTCTCCAGCAGGGCGACCTGGCCCTCCTGGAGCTCCTCCGCGACGCCCTGGGCGCTCGGGCCGACCACGTCAGTGGCGAAGGCCACCGCCTGGCCGAGCAGCTCGCCCAGGCGCCCGGCCACCGGCCGCAGCGAGAACTCGGGCTTCACCTGGCCCTTGGGACGGCCCAGATGAGCGCAGACGATGACCTTCGCGCCCCGGTCCACCAGGGTCCGGATCGTCGGCACCGACGCGCGGATGCGCCCGTCGTCGGTGATCGTCTCACCGTCGAGGGGGACGTTGAGGTCGGCGCGCACGAGCACGCGCCGCCCTTTCACGTCGAGATCGTCAAGCGTGCGCAACTGTGCTCCTTCGTGCGTCCCCGTCGTGGTGCGCCGCTGCCCGCGGCTGCGGCTGCCGTGTCACAGGTCGGTGCCCACCAGCTCGATGAGGTCGACGAGGCGGTTGGAGTAGCCCCACTCGTTGTCGTACCAGCCGACGACCTTGACCTGGTTGCCGAGCGCCTTGGTGAGGCCGGCGTCGAAGATGCAGGAGGCCGGGTCGGTGACGATGTCGGAGGAGACGATGTCGTCCTCGGTGTAGGACAGGATGCCCTTGAGCGGGCCCTCGGCGGCGGCCTTGACCGCGGCGTTGACCTCCTCGGCCGTGACCTCGCGGGCGAGGTCGACGGTGAGGTCGGTGGCCGAGCCGGTGGGGATCGGCACGCGCATCGCGAAGCCGTCGAGCTTGCCCTTGAGCTCGGGCAGCACCAGGCCGATGGCCTTGGCGGCGCCGGTGGAGGTGGGCACCACGTTGAGCGCGGCGGCGCGGGCGCGGCGCAGGTCCTTGTGCGGGCCGTCCTGGAGGTTCTGGTCCTGCGTGTAGGCGTGGATCGTGGTCATCAGGCCCTTCTCGATGGTGAAGGTGTCGTGGAGCACCTTCGCCATCGGGGCCAGGCAGTTGGTGGTGCAGGAGGCGTTGGAGATGATCGTGTCGGTGGCCGGGTTGTAGAGACCCTGGTTGACGCCCATCACGATCGTGATGTCCTCGTTCTTGGCCGGAGCCGAGATGATGACCTTCTTGGCGCCGTTGTCGGCGTGCACCCTGGCCTTGTTGGCGTCGGTGAACAGGCCGGTCGACTCGACCACCACGTCCACGCCCAGGTCGCCCCAGGGCAGCTTGGCCGGGTCACGCTCCGCGAAGACCTTGATCGCCTTGCCGTCGACGGTGATCTCGTCACTGGACGCCTTCACCTCGTAAGGGAGGCGGCCGAGGATGCTGTCGTACTTCAGCAGGTGGGCGAGCGTCGCGTTGTCGGTCAGGTCGTTGACCGCGACGATCTCGATGTCCTTACCGCTGGCTGCGACAGCACGCCAGAAGTTGCGACCGATACGGCCGAAGCCGTTGACGCCTACGCGGATGCTCACGGAAACCGATCTCCTCGTGCATGATGGCGGGCTAATCCTCAACCATGAACCCTATCGGACCGTAATTGGTTTAGACCACGTGCACCCCCGGTGTGTGAACGGCGGTTCCGCAAGCGCAATTTGTGAGCTTCGAGTAAAGTGCCCGACTCATCAGAGTAAATTCCGGCATTCTCTGGGGGGCTGAGATGTCACAACGCCGGTCCGGCCTGCTGTCTGGCCTGGTCATGGGTTTTATCGCGATGCTCGTCTGCGCGGTCGGGCTCGGGGCGGTCCTCGTGTTCTGGGACTACCTGCCGGTGTTCGCGCGCACCTACGGCGGCGGCGTCCCGCTGATGTCCGCGCTCGCGCTCGTCGCCGGCCTGCTGGTCGGCTGGGCGATCCGCCTGGTCAGGGCGCGCAGCCTGGCGCTGCCCTGGGCCGCGGCGCTGTACGCGACGGCGGCCGTGCCGCTGGGCTGGATCGGCGGATCCGCGCCGTACGGCCACCTGACGCTCGGTGGGGGCCGGGCCGATCCGCTCACGCTGACCGTCGACGACTTCCTGGACGGCCTGCCCTATGTGGCGCAGACCATCTGGAGGGCGTTCGCGACCTCGTGGGAGCCATGGGTGCCCCTGCCGGTCGCGGCGATCCCCGCGTTCGCCCTCGTGCTCGCCCGCGCGCTGCGCATGCGCCGCGGCGCCCGGGCAGCGGCCGGCAACGCCACCAAGGACGAGCCCACGGAGGCTCAGCCCGAGCCGGAGTATCGGGCTCCCTTCGAGCCGGCCCAGTCCGCCGGCACGCCGGCCCCGCCGGCGGGTGACCTGTTCACTCCCAGGAAGCCGTCCCACGACTGATCCGCCGCTCAGCGCCACGGCCCGCCGGTCCCGGGATCACAGGAGCGCCACCTCCGTCCCAGGTCACGCGACCGCCGCACCCGGAGACGGCCCCTCGGCCACACCCGGCGGCGGAGCCGCGGCGTGCCTCGCGGCGGAGGCCGTCAGGGGGCCAGCATGTCCACGGTGAGGTTGGCCTCGGTGTTGGGGACGCCCAGGTCGGAGGCGCGCTTGTCGGCCATGGCCAGCAACCTGCGGATGCGGCCCGCGATGGCGTCCTTGGTCAGCGGCGGATCGGCGATCTGCCCCAGCTCCTCCAGGGACGCCTGCTTGTGCTCGACCCGCAGCCGCCCGGCCACCACCAGGTGCTCCGGCGCCTCGTTGCCGAGGATCTCCAGCGCCCGCTGCACCCGGGCGCCCGCCGCCACCGCGGCCCGCGCCGAGCGCCGCAGGTTGGCGTCGTCGAAGTTGGCCAGCCGGTTGGCCGTCGCCCGGACCTCCCGGCGCATCCGGCGCTCCTCCCAGGCGAGCACGCTGTCGTGCGCCCCCAGCCTGGTCAGCAGCGCGCTGATCGCGTCGCCGTCGCGCACCACGACCCGGTCGACACCGCGCACCTCACGGGCCTTGGCATGGATCTTCAGCCGCCGCGCCGACCCCACGAGCGCCAGCGCCGCCTCCGGCCCCGGGCAGGTGACCTCGAGCGACATCGAGCGGCCCGGCTCGGTGAGCGACCCGTGCGCCAGGAACGCCCCCCGCCAGGCGGCCTCGGCGTCGCAGGAGGCGCCCGCCACGACCTGGCGGGGCAGCCCGCGCACGGGCCGCCCGTGGTTGTCGATCAGGCCCGTCTGCCGGGCCAGCGCCTCACCGTCGCGGTAGACGCGTACGACGTAGCGAGAGCCCTTGCGCAACCCGGCGGGCGCCAGCACCAGCACCTCCGCCTTGTGACCGAACACCTCGCTGATGTCCTTGATCAGCCGCCGCGCGGTGGCATTGGTGTCGAGCTCCGCCTCGATCACGATGCGCCCGCCCACCAGGTGCAGGCCGCTGGCGAACCGCAGCAGCGTGGAGACCTCGGCCTTTCGGCAGCAGGGCTTCAGCACCGGCAGTCGGCTCAGCTCGTCCTTGACCACACCCGTCATCGCCATAAGCGTTTAGTCCTCCCCCATTCAGACCGGCTCCCAGTCTCTCGTACCTTCAAGCCCCGCCGACCAGGATCAACGCTTCTGGAGGAAAATCTCGTCAAGGACGGAGGCAAGACGTCGTGGGTCGTGCCGGGGCGAACCATCGGAGGCGGCCACGTCGGCCATGACGAGCCGCCCGCCGAGCGCGGCGGCTGCTTTGTCCAGCGCGCCGGGGTCGTCGACCACGCCGGTGTCGGCGAGCACGATGTCCACCGCGAGGTCGGGAGCGTGCTGTCTGAGCACCTCCAGATGCTGCTGGGGCGAGAAATCGTCGGTCTCGCCGGCCTGCGGAGCGAGGTTCAGCGTGACGAGCCGCCTGGCCCGGGTCTCGTGCAGCGCCCTGGCCAGCTCGGGCACCTTGAGGTGCGGCAGCACGCTGGTGAACCACGATCCGGGGCCGAACACCACCCAGTCGGCCCGCAGGATCGCCTCCACGGCCTCGGGACAGGCGGGCGGGTCCTCCGGGACGAGCGAGATCGCCTGCACCCGGCCAGGGGTGAGCGCGCAGGCCACCTGCCCGCACACGGTGGAGATGACGCCGTCGAGCTCCACCTCGGCCACGATGTCGAGCGGCACCGAGGCCATCGGCAGCACCCTGCCCCGCGCGCCGAGCAGCCGCCCCACCCAGTCGAGCCCCTGCACGGGGTCGCCGAGCAGCTCCCACAGCGCCACGATCAGCAGATTGCCGACGGCGTGCCCGTGCAGGTCGCCCTCGCTGCGGAAGCGGTGCTGGACCACCTCGCTCCAGGTGACGCCCCACTCGTCGTCGCCGCAGAGCGCGGCCAGGGCCATTCTCAGGTCGCCGGGCGGCAGCACGCCGAGCTCCCGCCTGAGCCTGCCGCTGGACCCTCCGTCGTCGGCCACGGTCACCACAGCGGTGAGCGCGTCGGTCACCGACCGGAGCGCGGACAGCGAGGCGTGCAGCCCGTGCCCGCCGCCGAGCGCCACGACCCGCGGCGCCCGATCTGCAGAGCGCGGTGCCCCTGCCGCGCTCCCGGTGCCGCCGTCCGCCTGCGCGCCGCTTACGGGGACGTGCGCCGTGGAGGGCCGGAGGGGATAAGCCGGGACCGGGCCCTCGGACGCCTCGGAGGCATTCGCGGCGCCTGAGCCTTCGCTGTCATCGGTCACTCCCGGCCCACATCCCGGTGACTCACCTGGACCTCCATGCCGCGGTCACGCAGCCGGCCGGCGACCTGCTCGGCCATGGCCACGCTGCGGTGCTTGCCGCCCGTGCATCCCACGGCCAGCGTCGCGTAGCTCTTGCCCTCGCGGGCGTAGCCGGTCGCGACCACCCGCAGGACCTCCTCGTAGGCGTCGAGGAACTCCTTGGCCCCGGGCTGGCCGAGCACGTAGTCGCGGACGGGCGCGTCGAGACCGCTCATCGGCCGCAGCTCCGGCACCCAGTGCGGGTTGGGCAGGAAGCGGCAGTCGACGACGAGGTCGGCGTCGACCGGCAGGCCGTACTTGAACCCGAACGAGACCACGTTGACCCGCAGTCCCGGGCGGTCGTCACCGCCGAAGAAGTTGACGATCTTGTTGCGCAGCTCGTGCACGTTGTGCGAGGAGGTGTCGATGACCAGGTCGGCGTTGGCCCGCACCTCGCGCAGGATGCCGCGCTCGCGGGTGATGCCGTCGACCAGCCTGCCCTCGCCCTGCAGCGGGTGCGGGCGGCGGACGTTCTCGAAGCGGCGCACCAGCTCCTCGTCGCTGGCCTCGAGGAACACCACGCGCACCCGCACGCCCCGGGCCTCGAGCTCTTCGATGGCGGCGTTGAGGTCGGTGGTGAAGGCCAGGCTGCGCACGTCGACCACCGCGGCCACCTTGTCGGCGGCCAGCTTGACCCTGCCCGCCTCCTCGGCCATGGCGAACAGCAGCCCCGGCGGCAGGTTGTCGATGACGAACCAGCCGAGGTCCTCCAGGGCCTTGGCCGCGGTGCTGCGGCCCGCACCCGACATGCCGGTGACGATGACGAACGCCGGCTCCATGCTCATTGCTCACTCCTGCTCATTGCCGAACTCCGCTCGGCCGCTCGGTGGCAGCGCTCCGTCGCGGTGGCGGGGTGCTCACGATGACTCCCCCTTCAGCGTTGACGCGATCACCTCGGCGGTCGACGGGCCGATGCCGGGGACCTGGCAGATCTCGGCGACGGTGGCCTCGCGCAGCTTCTTCACAGAGCCGAAGTGCCTGAGCAGCGCCTGTCGCCGCGCCGGGCCGAGACCCGGCACGCTGTCGAGCGCGCTCTCCTTGACGGTCTTTGACCTCTTGGAACGATGGTAGGTGATGGCGAACCGGTGCGCCTCGTCCCTGACCCGCTGCAACAGGTAGAGGCCCTCGCTTGACCGGGGCATGATGACCGGCTGGTCGTCGCCGGGCAGCCACACCTCCTCCAGCCGTTTGGCCAGGCCGCAGACCGCGACGTCGTCGATGCCCAGCTCGTCGAGCGCGCGCTGGGCGGCGGCCGCCTGCGGGCCCGCGCCGTCGACCACGACGAGGTTGGGCGGGTAGGCGAACTTGCGAGGCTTGCCCGTCTCGGGGTCGATGGGGCTGTGGGCGTCGTCGTCGGGGGCCAGCTCGCCCGTGGCGGAGCGCTCCTCCAGGTAACGCCGGAACCGCCGCATGATCACCTCGTGGATCGAGGCGACGTCGCCTTCCTTGGTCTTGACGGCGAAGCGCCGGTATTCGCTCTTGCGGGCCAGGCCGTCCTCGAAGACCACCATCGACGCCACGACGTTCTCGCCCTGGAGATGGGAGACGTCGTAGCACTCGACGCGCAGCGGCGCCTGGTCGAGGTCGAGCGCGTCGGCGATCTCCTGCAACGCCTTGCTGCGCGTCGTCAGGTCGCCGGCCCGGCGGATCTTGTGCTGGGCGAGCGACTCCTTGGCGTTGCGCTCGACGGTCTCCATCAGCGCCTTCTTGTCGCCGCGCTGCGGCACCCGCACCTCGACCCGGGCCCGGCGCTGCTCGGACAGCAGCTCGGTGACCGCCTCGGCGTCGGGCGGCAGCGCGGCCACGAGCACCTCGCGGGGCATCGACTCGGGGCTGGCCTCGGCGTACATCTGCAGCAGGAACTGCTCGACCAGCTCGCCGGGCGAAGCCTCCTCGACCTTGTCGACGACCCAGCCGCGCTGGCCGCGGATGCGGCCGCCGCGCACGTAGAAGACCTGGACCGCGGCTTCCAGAGGATCCTCGGCGAGCGCGATCACGTCGGCGTCGGTGGCCTCGCCGAGCACGACGGCCTGCTTCTCAAGGGCCCGCTGCAGTGCCTGGATGTCGTCGCGCAGCCGGGCGGCCCGTTCGTACTCCTGCTCGCTCGCGGCCTCGCGCATCTCCTTCTCGAGCCGCCGGATGAAGCGGCTCGTGTTGCCGGCCATGAAGTCGCAGAAGTCCTCGGCGAGAGCGCGGTGCTCCTCGGGGGTGACCCTGCCGACGCAGGGCGCGGAGCACTTGTCGATGTAGCCCAGCAGGCACGGCCGGCCGATCTGGCCCGCCCGCTTGAACACCCCGGCGCTGCACGTGCGGACCGGGAAGACACGCAGCAGCAGGTCGACGGTCTCGCGGATGGCCCAGGCGTGGGAGTAGGGGCCGAAGTAGCGGGTGCCCTTGCGCTTGGCACCGCGCATCACCTGCACGCGCGGGAAGTCCTCGCCCATCGTGACCGCGAGGTAGGGGTAGGACTTGTCGTCGCGGTATTTGACGTTGAAGCGGGGGTCGAACTCCTTGATCCAGGAGTATTCGAGCTGCAGCGCCTCGACCTCGGTGCCCACGACGGTCCAGTCGACCCCGGTCGCGGTGTTGAGCATCGACTGGGTGCGCGGGTGGAGCGCGCTGATGTCGGTGAAGTAGGAGTTGAGCCGCTGCCGGAGGCTCTTGGCCTTGCCGACGTAGATCACGCGACCGTGCCCGTCCCGGAACCGGTAGACCCCCGGCGAATCGGGGATCGATCCTGGCCTGGGCCGGAAACTCAGGGAGCTGCCCGCTGATCTCACCACGACCAAAGCCTAACGGGCCACACCGACAGGAAGGCCCGCCGTACGCTCTGCCTTGGTACGGCGGGCCCGAGGTCAGGCCAGGGTGATCTGGTCGCCCTCCACTTTGATCGCCGTCTCGGCGAGCGGCCCCTTGGGCGGTCCGCCCGCCACCGATCCGTCCTCGATCTTGTACTTGCCGCCGTGGCACGGGCACTGGATCAGGCCGTTGGCGACGCTCGCGACCGTGCAGCCCTGGTGGGTGCAGACGGCGGTGAACGCCTTGAAGTCACCAGCGGTGGGCTGCGTCACTACGATCTTCTGCTCCTTGAAGACCGTTCCCCCGCCCACCGGGATGTCGGCGGTCCTGCCCAGCGCACCACCCGGCGCGCCGGACTTCGCCGGACCGGCCGCAACCGCGTCGTCCGGAGTGTCGGTGTCCGCCCCGCAGGCGGTGAGCGCGAGCGCCAGGCCACCGGCGCCCACACCCGCGATCACCGCCCGGCGGCTCTGAAGGTCATCTGCCATGCGACCACGAAACCGCACGCAGGTGAGAAATTCATGAAAGACGCCTCAAGCGAGCATGATCGTGTCGCCGTCCACCTTGATTTTCTTTTCGGGCAGCGGATCGCCGGCGGGTCCACCGGCCACCGATCCGTCGGCGATGTCGAACTTGCTGCCGTGGCACGGGCAGTTGATCGTCCCGTTGGAGACACTGGCCACCGTGCAGCCCTGGTGGGTGCACACCGCGCTGAACGCCCTGAACTCACCCTCCTGTGGCTGGGTGACGACCACCTTCTGGCTCTCGAAGATCTTCCCGCCACCCGAGGGAATGTCGGAGGTGGCGGCCAGCGGCTTCGCCTTCGCCTTCTTCTTCGGCGCCGCGGACGACGGCTCCTCGGGCAGTGGCTCGGCACTCGCCTGTGTCGCGGGATCGCCGTAGCTCGCACACGCGGTCAGCACCGCGGCGAGCCCCGCGCTTCCGGCTCCGAGCACCACTGTCCGGCGCGTCGTTTCGGTCATGGTCGGTCCTCCCAGGTTCGGGTCTCACTACAGGTACGGCCAGCGCCCTCAGGCTGGTTCAGCCTGCCGTGAGCCGATCCCAGGAACCACGCACAATTACCGGTTCACACCACCACGATGCCGTCGCCCTCGACCTTGACCTGGTAGGCCGTCAACTGGCCGGTCGCCGGGCCCGTGAGGGCCTTGCCGGTGTCGGCCGCGAACTCACTGCCGTGGCACGGGCAGGTCATGACGTTCTCCTTGGGCAGGCCGACCGCGCAGCCGCGGTGCGGGCACACCGCGCTGAACGCCTTGTAGACGCCCTCGGTGGGCTGGGTGACCACGATCCTCCACCGGTCGACGACCGTGCCGCCGCCGACGGGCACGTCGGCCGTCTTGGCGATGACCTGGCCCTTGATGCCCTGGGCTCGCTCCGGCTCGGCGGCGTCCGCGCCGCAGCCGGCCAGCGCCAGGCCACACGCCGCCACTCCGGCCACTCCCAGCGCCTGACGCCGCCCGATCTCGGGCATGGCGAAGCCCCGCTCCGAACTCCTCATGTGCTGCCGGCCCTCCCCCATCAGCCCTGATCCCCTGCAGGTCAGGAAGTTTCACGCCTCACTTTATGGGCGGCACCCCTCGGTCCCGGAATCGGGTGGCGCACGGCCGAGTGGTGCCCGAGGGGCCGGGACGCCGCCCGCCTCGTCGGCCGGCTCGGGCGGCGTCACGATCTCGTACGGGGCCGCTAGATCTCCAGGATCTTGCGCAGGAAGCGGCCGGTGTGGCTCTCCTCGACCAGGGCGATCTCCTCGGGGGTGCCGGCGGCGACCAGCGTGCCTCCCCTGGAACCGCCCTCCGGGCCCATGTCGAGGACCCAGTCAGCCGTCTTGATGACGTCGAGGTTGTGCTCGATGACGATCACCGTGTTGCCGCCCTCGACCAGCCGGCCGAGCACGCCGAGCAGCCTGCGGATGTCCTCGAAGTGAAGCCCCGTGGTCGGCTCGTCGAGCACGTAGATCGTCCGCCCGGTCTGGCGGCGCTGCAGCTCGGAGGCGAGCTTGACGCGCTGCGCCTCGCCACCGGACAGCGTCGTGGCGGGCTGCCCGAGACGGACGTAGCCGAGGCCGACGTCGTTGAGGGTCTGCAGGTGCCGCCTGATCGCCGGGATCGCCTCGAAGAACGCGAGCGCCTCCTCGATGGGCATGTCGAGGACCTCGGAGATCGTCTTGCCCTTGTAGTGGACCTCCAGCGTCTCTCGGTTGTAGCGGGCGCCGTGGCAGACCTCGCACGGGACGTAGACGTCGGGCAGGAAGTTCATCTCGATCTTGATCGTGCCGTCGCCGGCGCACGCCTCGCAGCGGCCGCCCTTGACATTGAAGCTGAACCGGCCGGGCTGGTAGCCGCGGACCTTGGCCTCTGCGGTGGCCGCGAACAGCTTGCGGACGTGGTCGAAGACGCCGGTGTAGGTCGCCGGGTTGGAGCGCGGGGTGCGCCCGATCGGCGACTGATCGACGTGGACGACCTTGTCGACCAGATCCATGCCGTTGATCCGCGAGTGGCGCCCGGGCACCGCGCGGGCGCCGTTGAGCTCCTTGGCCAGCGCGGTGTAGAGGATGTCGTTGACCAGCGTCGACTTGCCCGATCCGGACACGCCGGTGACCGCGGTGAAGACCCCGAGGGGGAATTCGATGTCAACGCCCTTGAGGTTGTGTTCGCGCGCCCCCTTGACCGTGATCTGCCGCTTCTTGTCGCGCTTGCGGCGCTTGGCGGGGATCGGAATGCTCCGGCGGCCCGACAGGTACTGGCCGGTCATCGACTCCTCGCTGCGCAGGAGGTCCTGGACCGTGCCGGAGACGACGACCTGGCCACCGTGCTCGCCCGCGCCGGGACCGATGTCCACCACCCAGTCGGCGGCGGCGATGGTGTCCTCGTCGTGCTCGACGACGATCAGCGTGTTGCCCATGTCGCGGAGCCTGACCAGTGTGTCGAGCAGCCGCATGTTGTCGCGCTGGTGCAGGCCGATCGACGGCTCGTCGAGCACGTAGAGGACGCCGACCAGACCGGAGCCGATCTGCGTGGCCAGCCGGATGCGCTGCGCCTCGCCGCCGGCCAGCGTGGCGGCCGCCCGGTCCATGGTGAGGTAGTCGAGACCGACGTCGAGCAGGAAGCCCATCCGGGCGTTGATCTCCTTGACCACCCGCTCGGCGATCTGCATGTCGCGGTCGGACAGCTTGAGCGCGGCCAGGAACTCGGCGCACTCGCCGATCGACATGGCCGACACCTCGGCGATCGACCGGTCGGCGACGGTGACCGAGAGCGAGACCGGCTTGAGCCTGGCGCCCCGGCAGACCGGGCACGGGATCTCCCGCATGTAGCCCTCGAACCGGTCGCGCGAGGAGTCGCTCTCGGCCTCGGCATGCCTGCGCTGCACCCACGGGATGACGCCCTCGTAGGTGGTGTAGTAGGAACGCTGCCGGCCGTAGCGGTTGCTGTAGCGGACGTGGACCTGCTCGTCGTGGCCGAACAGCAGCGACTTCTGCGCTTTCTTCGGCAGTTTCTCCCAGGGCGTGTCGAGGGTGAAGCCCATGGCGTGGCCGAGCGCCTCGATCAGCCTGGCGAAGTATTCGCTGGTGTGACCGCCGGACCAGGGATGGAGCGCGCCCTCGCCGAGCGCGCGCTCAGGGTCGGGCACGACCAGGTCGGGGTCGACCTCCATCTTGGTGCCGAGGCCGGTGCACTCGGGACAGGCGCCGAACGGCGAGTTGAACGAGAACGAGCGCGGCTCGAGCTCTTCGAACGACAGGTCGTCGTAGGGGCAGTAGAGGTGCTCGGAGTAGAAGCGCTCCCGGCCAGGATCGTCTTCGGGCAGGTCGACGAACTCCAGCGTGATCGTGCCGCCGGACAGCTGCAGGGCGGTCTCGACCGAGTCGGTGAGCCTGCGCCGGGCCGACTCCTTGACCGACAGGCGGTCGACGATGACCTCTATGTCATGCTTCTCGTACTTTTTCAGGACCGGCGGCTCCTCCAGCCGCACGACCGTGCCGTCGACCCTGGCCCGGGCGAAGCCCTTGGTCTGCAGCTCACGGAACAGCTCGCCGTACTCGCCCTTGCGGCCCCTGATGACGGGGGCCAGCACCTGGAAGCGCGTGCCCTCGTCGAGGTCCATCACCCTGTCGACGATCTGCTCGGGCGTCTGCCTGGCGATCGGGCGGGCGCAGACCGGGCAGTGCGGCTTGCCGATGCGCGCCCAGAGCAGCCGCAGGTAGTCGTAGACCTCGGTGATCGTGCCGACCGTCGACCGTGGGTTCTTGCTGGTGGCCTTCTGGTCGATCGAGACCGCGGGCGACAGGCCCTCGATGAAGTCGACATCGGGCTTGTCCATCTGGCCGAGGAACTGACGGGCGTAGGCGGAGAGCGACTCGACATAACGCCGCTGCCCCTCGGCGAAGATCGTGTCGAAGGCCAGGCTCGACTTGCCCGAGCCGGACAGGCCGGTGAAAACGATCAGAGCGTCTCGCGGGAGGTCGAGTGAGACGTCCTTGAGATTGTGTTCTCGTGCACCACGCACGATCAGGCGGTCTGCCACGGTGATCCCGATGTCGAAGAGGCGGATAGGTCCACGGGGATGGTAGACGGGGGCTCCGACAATTTCGGCGGGTCGCTGTCCACCCTCCGAAAATCCGTCCCTCTCAGGTTACGGCCTCCCGCCACCCCGGCAGGATGCCTTCTCCAGTCAACCGCATGACCTGGCCTTTTATGCCAGGGCCAACGCTCCACCTCAGGTGATGAAATATCTGGCATGACAGTTATTCCTGCGCTGAAGGCCGAGCTGGCCGACGCCACCCGTCACCTGCTGGCCACGGCGGCGACCCTGTCCGACGGCGACGTCTCCGCCCCCTCCCGTCTCCCCGGCTGGACGAGAGGGCACGTCCTGACCCACGTGGCCCGGAACGCCGACAGCCACGTCAACCTGCTCACCTGGGCCAGGACCGGCGTCAAGACACCACAGTACGCGACCCCCGACGCCAGGCAGGCCGGGATCGAGGCCGGAGCCGGCCGGGGGGCCGCCGAGCAGCTGGCGGATCTGGAGGACAGCGCCGCCCGCCTGACCGCGGCCATCGACGGGCTGCCCGGGGAGGCCTGGTCCGCACCGGTCGCCGGCCTGCGCCCGACGTCGCATCCCGCCTGGTACATCCTGGTCAGGCGGCTGCGCGAGATCGGCATGCACCACGTCGACCTCGACGCCGGCTTCGGGCCGGCCGACTGGTCCGGGCCGTTCGTCACGCGTGAGCTGCACGACTGCCTGCGGACATGGCCGTACGAGCGAAGCCCGGTCAGCGAGATCAGGATGCTCGGCGCGGACGGGACGCCGACCGGCACCTGGCGGGGACTCGGCGACGGACCGGCGGTGGAAGGCCTGCAGGCCGACCTACTGGCCTGGCTCACGGGCAGGTCCGACGGGCGGGGGGTTAGGGTGGTGTTGGCGGGGCAACGGTCCGGGCCCGGCCCGGCGACCGTCCCGGCGCCGCCGCCGTGGCTGACGACGCTCGCTCCCGCTGATCTGCCCGAGACGCCCCCGAAGGACTATCCATGACCTACACAGGCGACGTCCAGGTCGGCGGTCCCGCCGACGTCCGCGAGCTGGCCAAGCTGACGATCTACAAGCTGGCAGTCGGGCCTTATGACAACAACGCCTACCTGCTGCGCTGTGTCGAGACCGGCGACGGGCTGCTCATCGACGCGGCCGCGGAGGCCGACCGGCTGCTGGCCCTGATCTCCGACCAGCCGATCAGTTCGGTGGTCACGACCCACCAGCACGGCGACCACTGGCAGGCGCTGGAGCAGGTGGTCAAGGTGACGGGCGCCAAGGTGCTCGTGCATCCGCTCGACGCGGCCGCGCTGCCGCTGCCCGCCGACCGCACCGTGGAGCACGGCGACCGCATCACGGTCGGCGTGGTCACCCTTGAGGTGATCCACCTGCGCGGTCACACGCCGGGCGCGATCGCGCTGCTCTACGACGGGGGTGGCTCCGACCTGCACCTGTTCACCGGCGACTCGCTCTTCCCCGGCGGGGTGGGCAACACGTGGAACGACCCCGAGCGTTTCACCCAGCTCTACACCGACGTGGTGGAGCGCGTCTTCGACCGGCTGCCCGACGAGACCTGGGTCTACCCGGGCCACGGCAAGGACACCACGCTCGGCGCCGAGCGCCCCTCGCTCCAGGAGTGGAAGGAGCGGGGCTGGTAGCTCAGCGCCCGGCGAGAACCTTGGCGATCCGCTGGGCCGCGAGCGCGGGGTCGTCGGCGAGCCCGACGACCTCGCCCCACGACCAGCGGTAGAACCATCCGTCGGCCAGCGGCACGCAGTCGACGGTCTCGGCGAGGATCGCGGTGTCCGGGTCGCTGATCCGCAGCGCGGGCGGATGAGCGCGCAGGATGGCGGTCAGCCCGCGGGCTTCGAGCTCCTGGGCCAGTTTGCCGAGGAAGTACGTGCGCGTGTGCTCGCGCGGCATGGCCGACATGGCTCCATCAAAGCCGAAGAAGGCCGAAAAATCGCCTTAGTTGCTGATGACCCGCTCGGCTTCCCTGCGCTGCGACCGCTTGTAGAACAGCATCCGGAGCGGGATCGCCGCCACCAACGCGATCTGCATGGAGGCGCCGATCATGATGGGCAGGTCACCACCCTCCGGCCGCGCCACCCAGAAGGCGAGGAATGCGACGTTCACCATGATCCATCCGAGGACGACCGCGGCGAGCTGCCCCTTGGGCTTGGGATACTCGATGCGGCTGACCATCAGCCAGGCGACGCCGAGCACCGCCAGCAGCGCGTAGATGCTGGGCTCGAACAGCAGCACGATGGAGATCACGGTCATGGCGCCCATCGGGATGGGCAGCCCCATGAAGTCGCCGCTCTTGGTCTTGACACAGGCGAACCTGGCCAGGCGTACGACTCCCGCGACGAGCACGGCACCCGCGGCGGCCAGCACCGCGACGAACGGCACCTGGTGCGTGAAGCCGCCCCAGATCACGACCATGAACGCGGGAGCGAACCCGAAACTGATCACGTCGGCGAGGTTGTCGAGCTCGGCGCCCATCGCGGAGGCACGGAACCGGCGCGCGACCAGACCGTCGAACAGGTCACAGGTGGCACCGATCAACAGCAGCACCACCGCGGTCGCGAAGTAGCTCGGCGCGGGGGTGAAGTCACCGCCGTCCTTGAGCGACTGGATGGCGGAGGAGGCCAGAACACAGACCGCGAGAAAACCGCAGAGGGCGTTGCCCAGGGAGAGAGAGTCGGCGGCCGAGAGCCGGAACGCTTTTCCGACCGGGCCCCGGAGTTCTTCCTCTTCCTCCTGCCAACTGCCGGCATCAGCCGTGGTCAATTCTGGTCACCCCCGCAATCGTCTTCTCGCCCACGGACACCGCGGGAGAGATCCCTTCGGGAAGGTAGATGTCGACCCTGGAACCGAACCTGATGAGGCCGATGCGGTCGGTCTGCGCGACTTTGGCACCCGCGCTCAGATACGGCACGATCCTGCGCGCCACCGCGCCCGCGATCTGCACCATCTCGATGTCACCGAGCGCGGTGTCGAAATGCCACACCACGCGTTCGTTCTGGTCGCTGTCCTTGTTGAAAGCCGGCAGGAAGCCACCCGCCACATGCTGCACGGACACGACATTTCCCGCAAGAGGGGCTCGGTTGACGTGCACGTTCAGCGGGCTCATGAAAATCGCGACACGGGTGCGGCCGTCGGGCCAGGGGTCGATGCTCTGCACGACCCCGTCGGCCGGCGACAGGACGCGCCCCTCGCCTGGCGTGCGGTCGGGGTCACGGAAGAACCAGAGCATGCCGCCGGTGAGCGCGCCCAGCGGCAGCGCCGCGAGCGCCCATCGCCGGTCCCGGCGCGTCAGCAACGCGGTGGCGGCCGCCGCGGCCACCGTGGGGATGAGCCACGGGGACACCCCGCGCGCGAGTCTGAGGCGGTTCGACTGGGCAGAATCGTCTGACACGGACAACCTTTGGTGGTGGCTGGACTGGGCGCTTTGCCGTGATGTTACGGGGTCAGCAACTATTACACGGCGGAACTACACAAGCAAAGCGCCTCGAAAGCCATTTAGCTAGCCCCTGGTAGGGCTGCTTTCCTCGCTCCTGCGCGCGTCTGCGCGGGCCTTGACCAAGCTGGCCACAGTGGTGATGACCATGGTGCTGCCGATGACAGTGAGCGACAACCAGATGGGGATTTCGGGCGCCCAGGAAACCCCACTGGCGTGCAAGGCCTCCGATATCAGCTTAACCCCGATGAACCCGAGGATGAACGCGAGACCGTAGCTGATGTAAACCAGGCGCTGCAGCAGCCCGCCGAGCAGGAAGTACAGCTGACGCAGGCCCATCAGGGCGAACGCGTTGGCGGTGAACACCACGAACGGGTCGGTGGTGAGGCCGAAGATCGCCGGAATCGAGTCGAGCGCGAACAACAGGTCGGTGGAGCCGATGGCGATCATCACGATCAGCATGGGCGTGACCATGCGCTTGCCGTCGATCTTCACGGTGATCTTGGAGCCGACGTATCCCTCGGTCGTCGGGAACGCCTTGCGCACCCACCTGAGCAGCACGTTCTCGTTGAAGTCCCCCTCGTCGTCACCCTTCATGTGCCCGCGCACGATGTTGACCGCGGTGTAGATGAGGAACACACCGAACACGTAGAACAGCCAGCTGAACCGCTCGAGGGCGGCGGCGCCGAGGGCGATGAAGATGCCGCGCATGACCAGTGCGAGCAGGATGCCGATGAGCAGCACCTTGTGCTGGTAGGCCTTCGGCACCGCGAACCGGCTCATGATGATGAAGAAGATGAACAGGTTGTCGACACTCAGGCTGTATTCAGTGATGTAACCGGCGAAGAACTCACCCGCCTTGGCGGCACCCGCCGTCATCCAGAGCACCACGCCGAAGGCGGCGGCCAGCGTGATGTAGAACGTGACCCAGTAACCGGCCTGCCGCATCGAGAATTCGCGGGCCTCGCCCCGGTCGACTATCCACAGATCGACGGCGAGGATGACCAGCAGACCGCCGATCACGGCGATCCAAGCCCACAAGGGTACGCTCACGTGACTAAACCTCCGGCATGCGAGAAAAACTGCCGGAGGTCTCTCCCGCCCGCCGAACACGCGGACCGGCAGCCCCGGGGGCCCCGTGGAGCGGGGCTACACCGTGATGACGAGGCTGCCGCGAAGGGATACTCCCCTCCCTTAACGCACGCAGTATACGAGAACGCTTAACCCTCGCCTAATCCTTCGTGCGATCTTCCTGTCCATAATCGGACATAATTCTCTCCACCGCGTCATCCGCGTCCGGCAGTTCAGCGCCGCGCCTCGCCGACGCCTCCGCCATCCTCTCCACCGCCCCCGGATCCCCCACCAGCTCCTGTACGGCACGGCGCAGCGCCTCGACGTCCCCGTACGGGACCAGCACGCCGGCACCGCCGAGCAGGCCCGGAATCCCGCCCACCTCGGTCGCGATCACCGGCCTGCCCACCATGAGCGTCTCGCTGAGGCTGAGCGGCTGCCCCTCCCACCGGGCGGTCGCCACCACCGCGGTGGCGGCGGCGAGCAGGTCAGGCACGTCGTCACGGTTGCCGAGGAGCGTCACGGGCAGCCGCTCGGCGTCGATCCTGGCCTGCAGCGGCTCCCGCAGCGGCCCCTCCCCCGCCACCACGAACAGGGGCGACCGCTCCGGGTCGTCGTCCGGCCACGGGCCGCGCGCGACGTCGAGCAGGGTGTCGAGGCCCTTCTGCTGCGCGAGCCTGGCGATGGTCAGCAGGACGGGACGCCGCCCGGCGCCCAGTTCGGCCCGCACCTCCTCGGGGCCGCGTCGCGCGGGCGGCGGCGGGGGCGCGGGCACCACGGCGGCTCGCACGTCGCGGGCCCCGAGAGCGGCCATCCGCTCGCCGAGATCGGGCGAGACGACGAGCACCCGGTCGGCTCGCCCGGCCACGACGCGTTCCAGCAGCCCGTAGACGAGCCCGATGAGCCCGCCGGCGGTGAGCGCGTTGTGCAGCGTGACGACCAGCGGCGCCCGCGCCGCGACCGCCCGGGACGAGCCGCGCCGGGGAGAGCGGCGGCCCAGCGCCGCGAGCGCACCGGCCCGCAGGCCGTGGGCGTGCACGACGTCGGCGCCACGGGTCAGCCGCCTGATGGCGAGCACCGCCCGCGCGTCGTTGAACGGATGCGGCCGGTCCGAGACGGTCACCTCGGCGAAGCGGGCGCCCGCGCCGGTGTAGGAGAAACGCTCCTCGACGCTGCGCGGCCCGACGACCAGCACCTGGTGGCCGCGCCGGACCAGCCCCTCCACCAGCATGTGGACGTGCCTGCCCGTGCCGCCGGACGTGGTGCCCAGCACGAATGCCACCCGCACAGGAGTTCCTTCCTCTCAGATCCCGCCCGGCCCGCGCGACGGACCGCCGCGCGTGAGCCGACCGGCCACCGCCCGGGCGTCGGCCCGGTCCACCAGCGCGACGACCAGCCCTCCGGCGGCCGTCGCCACGATCGCGGCCAGGACGACCGCGCCCACGTTGGGCCAGATGCCGCGCGCGCCGATCCAGGCCACCACGGCGGCGCCGGCCAGGTAGGCGGCGCCGCCGCCCGCCACGGCGGCCACGGCGGCCCGGCCCAGTCCCTTCGCCGTCCCGCGTCCCCGGGCGGACACGACGGATGCCAGCAGCAGCCCGCCTCCCACGGTCATGCCCACCGTCATGCCGAGCGCCAGCCCGGCGATCTTCCAGCCGTCGGGGAAGGCCGGCACGAAGACGACCTGCGCGGCCATGACGACGAGCCAGCCCGCCACGGTGCCGGTCGCCGCGGCCCGGCTCTTTCCGGCGGCGTAGAGGACCCGGGTCAGGTGCGCGATGAGCCCGTAGCCGATGAGGCCGGGCGCGAACAACGCGACGGCCCGGGCGAAGTCGGCGGCCGGCACGTCGCTCTTGAAACCGAGGAACACCACGGCGCCCGGCCCGGCGACGGCGGCCAGCACCCCGGCGGCGAGCCCGGACACCAGCACGACCGCCCGCGTGGTGCCCGCCGCCAGCGTGACGAAGCCATCGCTGTCCGCCGCCTCCGCCCGCGCGGACAGGCGCGGGAAGGCGCTGGTCGCGATGGGCACGGCGAGCACGGCGTAGGGCACCAGGTAGATCGCCCACGCGTAGTTGTAGACCACGATCGCGCCGTTGCCGATGACGTTGTTGGACAGCAGCAGCACCACGATCATCGCTGCCTGCTGAGCGAGCAGCGCGGCGACCCCGGCCAGCGCCAGCCTGCGCACCTGCCTCGCGACGCCCTCGGGGAAACGCAGCGTGGGCCGCCAGCGCAGACCGAGCCCGGCCGTTGGGCCGATCACGGTGAGCACGAGCGCCAGTACGCCGAGGCTGGTGCCGACGGACAGGGCCAGCTCGGCCGAGGGCACGGCGCCCGGGTCGGTGTCGCCACCGCTGAGCGGGACGAACACCAGGTAGGCGACGATGACGACCACGCTGGACACCAGGGGCGCCAGGGCGGGCGAGGTGAAGCGGTGGTGTGACTGGAGCACGCCGTACAGCACGACCGCCACGCCGTACAGAGGGATCTGGGGGGCGAACACCACCAGCATGCGGGTGGCGACGGCGGTGACCGCGCCGGCGTCGCACCCCTTCAGGGCGTCGCCGAAGAACAACCCGGCGACGGGCTCGGCGAACAGCGCGGTGAGCAGGCCGAGCGGCACCAGCACGACGACCACCCAGGTCATCAGCGCGGAGCTGATCCACTCCACCCGCTCCCGCCCCGCCGGCGCCTCGGCGCCGGCGGCGCCCGAGAGGACCGGGACCACCACGCCGGCCAGGGCCCCGCCGACCACCACCTCGAAGATGATGTTGGGCACCTGGTTGGCGGTGGCGTAGGCGGTGGCCAGGCAGTTGGTGCCCACGGTCTGGGCGAAGGCGTACTGCTTGGCGAAGCCCATGACCCGCGCCAGGATGGTGATCGCGCCGATGAGCAGGGCTCCACCCGCCACGCCACGGGCCAGCCTCGAGGTCACGACGCCCGCCTGTAGCCGGTCACGCTGACATCCTGGCAGGCCACGCGGATGACCGGTCCGCCGAGTCAGGTCCGGTCACACGGCGGCGGCCGGGCGGCGGCCGAGCATGTCGAGACGGTTGAGGACCTGGTTGCCCGCGATCACCTTGGTGAAGCTGACCTTCTCGGCCGCGGCCGTGAGCGCGACGACGGTGCCGAGCACCGCGAGCCTGCCCGGCCGGCCCAGCCCGGTCACGGCCGCGAGCCCGAGCAGGGCACCCAGCGCGTTGGCTCCGGCGTCGCCGAGCATGGCCCGCTCGCCGAGGTCTTCGGGCAGCAGCGCCGCGGCCGCCCCCAGGGGCACCGCCGTGAGGGCTGCGCTCACCGGCCGGTCACGAAGGAGGGAGGCGGCCAGCAGCGGCCCGCCCGCGAGCAGTCCGACCTTGATCGCCCGTCCGGGGCGCAGGTCGAAGAGATTGGCCAGGTTGGCGGCGCCCGCGACGGTGGCGCCGTTGACCAGGGTGTCGACCGGGCCGGTCGAGACGAGCGCGGCGGCGCCGAGACCGGTGGCGCCGATGCCGAGGATCTTGACCGCGCCGCTGGTGACCTCGCCGCGCGTGAGCGCGCTCAGGTGTCCCTTGAATCCCTTGGAGGACGTCGTGCCGTACAGGTCGTCGTAGGCGCCGAGCGCTCCGCTGCCGCCCCCGGCGAGCAGCGCCGCCAGCCGTACCCGGGTGGGGAGGCCGGGCGCGCACGCGAGCGCGGCGCCCGAGCCGGCCACGAACGCGGGCCCTTCGAGGAGAGTGATGGGCTCGCCCCGATGGTTCTTGCGGGTCCAGCGGTCACCGGGGTCGCCCTGCCCGCGCCCGCGGGTGAGCGCGGTGTAGGCGGCACGGGCGGCGGCGGCGCCGAGAGCGGCGCCGGCGAGTGCGTAGAGCAGGCCACGGGCCATGTCAGCTCCCTGACTCGTTGGAGGGGGACGGGGACGAGGTGGGCAGCGCGGGCATGGGCCCCGAGGCTCCGGCGCCGATGCCGTACTGGCCGACGCCGCCGCGCGCCTGCTCCCGCAGAGCGTAGACGATCACGATCTGGCCCGCCGGCATGTCGGGGGTATCGACGGTGGAGACGCGCTTGGCCATGTCGCCGTCGTCACGGACCGTGGTGAGCGCGCCTCCGGGGCCGACCGCGGAGCTCCCGCTGCCGGTCATCACCGTGCCCTTGCCGCCCGCGTCGAGCCCGCCGGCGAGCGAGGCCAGGGCGCCGGCCTGGACCGCGGCGTACTTGCCCTCGAAGGGCTCCTCCGGCGCGAACATCACGGCGAGGGTGGCCCGCTTCTTGGGCTCGTCGTCGACGCTGAGCAGGCCACCGGTCTCGAAGCCGTCGAGCACGGCCGCGGTGGCCTGATTGGCGGTGCCCGCCTGGCCCTGATCGGTGGTCATGAGCGTGGCGGCGAGCAGGGTGGACGCCTTGTCGTAGGTGGCGGCCCCCTCGGGGAACACCATGTCGGCCGGCTTGAGCTGGTTGACCAGCCCGTCGATCAGGCCGGCGTTGGCGGGGTCGAGGTATTTGTCGGTCAGCGTCACCCGTCCGGTGATCGCCGCGCCCGCCTGCAGGAGGACCTGGTGCTGCGCCTCGCGGTTGGCGGAGCTGGAGCCCGGCGCCTCGATCAGCAGCACGTGCTCGCCGTTGAGCTCGCCCGCGACGAGCTTGGGCGTGAGCTCGCTGACGAACGCGTCGTTGCCGGCTTCCCGGCCCTGCAGCAGGTTGACCTGGGTGCGCAGCTCCTCCTTGGTCTTGGCCAGCTGGGCGGTCAGCTCCTCGGCCGACTTGAGCGCGGGCTCCTGCAGCAGCGTGGTGCCCAGGACGATGCCCACGGCGAGCGCGAGGAAGATCGCGACGATGGAGACGAGGTGATAGCGAAAATCGATCACGAGAAGAGTCCGACCAACCAGAAGATGAATGCGTTCCAGACGTCCTGCAGGCCGTTGAGCCAGGTCTGGCCGAGCGGCGACAGGAAGAGCGCCACGCCCATGGTGATCAACGCCGTGATCACCAGCAACAGCAGTTGCGGCGTGGAGATGCGGCTGCGGTAGAGCCTGCTGACGCCCTTGGCGTCGATGAGCTTGCTGCCGACGCGCAGCCGGGTGAGGAAGGTGCTGGCCATCCCGGACCGGCCCTTGTCGAGGAACTCCTCCAGGGTGCCGTGGGTGCCGACGGCGACGATCAGCTCGGCGCCCTTGTCGTCGGCCAGCAGCATGGCGATGTCCTCGCTGGTGCCGGTGGCGGGGAAGAGCACCGCCTCGCGGCCGAGCTGGTGGACCCGTTCGAGGCCCGGAGCTCTGCCGTCACGGTAGGCGTGCACGACCAGCTCGGCGCCGCAGGTGAGCGCCTTGGTGGAAACCGAGTCGAAGTCGCCCACGATCACGTCGGGCAGATAGCCGGCCTCGAGCAGCGCGTCGGCGCCGCCGTCGACGCCGATGAGCACCGGCCGGTATTCGCGGAGGTAGGGGCGCAGCGTCGCGATGTCTTCCTTGTAGTGGTAGCCGCGCACCACGATGAGGGCGTGCCGGCCCTCCATCGGGGTGCGGATGTCGGGCACCCCGACGCCGTCGATGAGCAGCTTGCCCTCGCCGCGGACGTACTCCATGGTGTTGACGGCGAAGGCCTCGATCTGCACGGCGAGGCCGGCTCGGGCCTCGGCCATGGCCGCGTCGACGGCCTCGGCCGTCTGCTCGTCGCCCTTGCCGGCGAGCTCGTCGTCGAGGTAGACGACGCCCTCGTGCAGGCGGACGACGTCGCCGTCCTGGACACGTTCGAACAGCTCCGGCGTGGCATTGTCGACGAACGTCACGCCCGCCTCGACAAGAATCTGTGGCCCCAGGTTGGGATAGCGGCCGCTGATGCCCGCCGCCACGTTGACCACGGCCGCGACACCACACGCGACGAGAGCCTCCGCGCTGACCCGGTCCACGTCGACGTGATCGATGATCGCGATCTCACCGGGCTGGAGGCGCTTGGTCAGCCTCTTCGTCCGCCGATCGACTCTCGCCACAGCCGTGACACCGGGAAGGTCCGCGACCTTCTTCGCACGGAGGCCCGGCATTCTGCTCCCCGGAACCTTCATCATGACCATCCTGCCAGAGTGAAACGGCCGGGAGGCCATTCAGTACGCGGTGTGTCCGCTATGTCACATCGGATCACCGGTCTGCCGCGGCCAGCCCGAGGAGTTCTTCGGCATGTGCCCTGCCCAGCTCGGAATCCTCCAGTCCGGCCAGCATGCGGGACAGCTCGCGGACCCTGCCCTCATGGTCGAGCGCCAGCACGCCGCTGCGCACGACGCTGCCGTCACCGGCCTTCTCGACCACCAGGTGCTGGTCGGCGAAGGCGGCGACCTGCGGCAGGTGGGTGACGACCACGACCTGCGCGGTGCGGGCCAGCCGGGCCAGCCTGCGGCCGATCTCGACCGCGGCCTTGCCGCCCACTCCGGCGTCGACCTCGTCGAACACGAAGGTCGGCACCGGATCGGCACCGGCGAACACCACCTCGATGGCGAGCATGACCCGGCTCAGCTCGCCGCCCGAGGCACCCTTGTTGAGCGGCAGCGGCGGAGCGGCGGGGTGGGCGGCCATGCGCAGCTCGACCTCGTCGACGCCCTCGGGGCCGAAGTCGGCGGCCTGGGTGAGCTGGACGACGACCCTGGCATGGGGCATGGCGAGCGCGGTCAGCTCCTCGGTGACGGCCCGCCCGAACCGCTCGGCGGCCGCCTCACGCACGACGGTCAGCTTGGCCGCCAGCTCGGTGAGCTGCGCGGTCAGCTCCTCCTGCTCGCGGGTCAGCTCCTCGATGCGGTCGTCGTCTCCCTCGAGGTCGGCCAGCCGGGCCGCCGCCTCGCGCGCCCAGGCCAGCACCCCGGCGCTGTCCTCGCCGTACTTGCGGATCAGCCCGGACAGCAGCGACCGGCGTTCCTGCACGGCGGCCAGCCGGGCGGGGTCGGCCTCGATCGACTCGGCGTAGGCGGCCAGATCGGTGGCCACGTCGGAGATCAGGTAGCCGGCCTCGGCCAGCCGCTCGGCCATCCCGGCCAGCTGCGCGTCGAAGTCGCCCGCCGCCTCGACGGCCGCGCGCGCCTCACCGAGCAGCGAGATCACGTCCCGGGCGTCGCTCGCCGCCTCCATCGGGTCGCCGAGCAGCGCCGTGTGGGCGCCCGTGGCCGCGCCGCGCAGGGCGTCGGCGTGCGAGAGCCGCTCCTCCTCGCCGCGCAGCTCGACGTCCTCGCCCGGCTTGGGGTCGACCTTCTCGATCTCCTCCAGGCCGAACCTGAGCCGGTCGGCCTCGTGGGCACGCTCGCGTGCCCGGGTGGTGAGCTCGTCGAGGAGCGCGCTCACCTGCTTGTGCCGTTTGTACGCCTGCGTATAGGCACGCAACGGCTTGACCAGGCCGTTTCCCGCGTAGCGGTCGAGCGCGGCGCGCTGTCTGGCGGGCTGGAGCAGGCGCTGCTGGTCCATCTGGCCGTGCACCGCCACCAGGTCGTCGGCCAGGTAGGTCAGGGTGCCGACAGGGACGCTGCGACCGCCGAGCCAGGCCCTCGACCGGCCCTCGGCGGAGACGGTGCGGGAGATGAGGAGCTCACCGTCGTCGACGTCGCCGCCGAGGTCCTCGACCTGCTGGGCCACCCGGCCGCCGGTCTCGATGACGAGCCTGCCCTCGACGGTGGCCTTGTCGGCGCCCGGCCTGATGCGCGACGGGTCGGCCCGGCCGCCGAACAGCAGCCCGAGCCCGGTGACGACCATCGTCTTGCCCGCGCCGGTCTCGCCGGTGACCACGTTGAAGCCCGGCGAAAGCTCGAGCACGGCCTCATCGATGACGCCGAGCCCCTGGATGCGGACCTCCTCGACCCTTGGTCGCACTGCCCACTCCCGTCGCTCCGAACACCTGTGCGCATGATCCTACGCGCCTCACCGCTCATTCACTCAGGGACGCACCCTTCCGCGCCACCCCTGAACGGGCAGTTCGAACTTGGCGACCAACCTGTCGGTGAAGGGCGCGCCGGTGCTCTCCACCCCGTGCAATCGCGCCAGCCGTACGGGATCGGAGCCCCTGCGGACCTCCACCCGGGTGCCGGACGGCAGGTCGAAACGGCGTCGCCCGTCGCACCACAGCACCCCGCCGGGCGTGTCGGGCAGGATCTCGACGGCCAGCGTGGAGCGCGGCGAGACCACCAGCGGCCTGGCGAACAGCGCGTGGGCGCTGATCGGCACCATGAGCAGCGCCTCCACCTCCGGCCAGACCACCGGGCCGCCGGCGGAGAAGGCGTAGGCGGTCGATCCGGTGGGGGTCGCGCAGATCACCCCGTCGCAGCCCCAGCGCGACAGGGGCCGCCCGTCGATCTCGGCCACGACCTCCAGCATGCGGTCGCGCTTCTCCACGGTCGCCTCGTTGAGCGCCCACGTGTCGGCGATGACCTGCCCGTTCTGCCGGGCCAGGACGTCGATCGTCATGCGCTCCTCGACGTCGTAGCGGCCGGCGACGACGCTGTCGACCGCCGCGGCGAGGTCGGCCACCTCGGCCTCGGCCAGGAACCCGACGTGCCCGAGGTTGACACCGAGCAGCGGCGTGCGGGTGGGGCGGGCGAGCTCGGCCGAGCGCAGCAGCGAGCCGTCGCCGCCCAGCACGATCATGACTTCGGCGCCCTTGGCCGCGTCGGCGTCGCCGGGCACCACCTTGGCGCCCGGACAGGCGAGCTCGGGCGCCTCCAAGTCGAGCACCCTGACGGTCAGTCCGGCGTCGACCAGACGGCTGATGACCAGGCGGGCGCTGTCGACGGCCGCCTCTCTCCCGGTGTGCACGGTGACCAGGACGGTCCGGTTCATTGCGGCCCCTCCGCGACGGCACGCCGGATCTCGGCCTCGAGGTCGGCGACCGGCGGCGCGCCCTCGCCCTTGCCCAGCCAGAGGAGGTATTCGACGTTGCCGGAGGGCCCCGGCAGAGGGCTGGCGGTGACGCCGCGCACCTCCAGGCCGAGCCGGACCGCACTGCCCGCCGCCTCGCGCACGGCTCCCGCCCTGAGCTCGGGGTCGCGCACCACCCCGCCGGCTCCCACGAGCTCCTTGCCCACCTCGAACTGCGGCTTGACCAGCATCACGAAGTCGGCTCGCGGAGCGGCCACGCCGGCCAGGGCGGGCAGCACGAGCCGCAGCGAGATGAACGACAGGTCACCCACGATCAGCGTGGGCGGCTCGCCGACCATGTCGGGGGTGAGGTCGCGGACGTTGACCCGTTCCATCACGGTGACCCGCTCGTCGGTGCGCAGCGACCAGGCCAGCTGACCGTAGCCGACGTCGACGGCGAGCACGTGGGCGGCGCCCGCGCGCAGCAACACGTCGGTGAAGCCGCCGGTGGACGCGCCCGCGTCGAGGCAGCGGCGGCCCTCGACGGTCAGGCTCTCGAACGCCTTGAGCGCGCCGAGCAGCTTGTGGGCCCCGCGTGATACGTAGTCGGGCCCGTCGGGAGACTCGGCCACGACGATGGGTGAGGCGGTGTCGACCTGCGTGGCCGGTTTGCCCGCCCGCCGGCCGCCGACGGAGACCCGGCCAGCCTCGATGAGCTGGGCCGCCTGCTCACGCGACCGGGCGAGGCCCCGTCGTACCAGCTCGCTGTCCAGACGGATCCGGCGGCTCACTGGTCGTCCACGTCGGCGAGGGCGGCCTCAAGCCCGGAGAACGCCTCCTCGAACACCGCCACATGGTCGCTCACCGGCAGCCCGGCCAGACGACCGAGGCCGTCGAGCACGGCGTCGACCCGCTCGTCGCCGGTCTCCTCCGGCAGCGCACTCATGACACGACGGTAACGCCTCTCGGGAGCGCCCGGCACCTTGGCAGGCGTGTCAGACGTTGAAGGGTCATGGCGGCCGCGATTGATGTGGAACGCTACGTCCTAGAGGTCAGAAAGGATGGGCACCATGGCAAGCGTCGAGGAGTGCCGGGCGGCACTGGCCAAGCTCGTCGCCCAGTTCGACGAGATCGACGAGCAGGACCGGGCCAGGCACGTGGTCGAGCGCACGGTCAGTTGCCGAATTCCCGACCTTGCCGTGACGTTCTACGGCCGCCTGCACCACAACGGACTTGACCCGTTTCTTGAGGAACCTCCCACGGACGGCAGATCCGCTGACGTCAGGCTGACGATCGGCAGCGACGATCTCGTGTCGATGGTCAACGGGGAGCTCGACCTGGCCCGCGCGCTGCTCGGGGGCAAAGTGAAGATCGACGCGAGCTTCGGCGACCTGCTGCGCCTGCGTCGTCTGATCTGACGGCCCGTTGACCTGAGTCGCCTCGCGGATATTCAGTGACTTCATCAACTGTTTGGCGACGGGCGAACACCTGGGTCTCCTCATCGGCGCCACTGCCGGCCGTGGATGCGGGCACCGTGGGCTGCCGGCGCCGCGGGCTCCTTGCAGTTCGCCCGCCAGACCGCTGAACGCGTCGCCCGAGCCGAGCCGCCGTCACGCGACGCGGTCGAGCACGTGCTTGACCGCGTCCTCCTCCACCCGTCCCTCTCCCGCCGCCGCCCACGCGGCGTCACAGGCGGCACGCAGGCCGTCGATCCGGCTCCCGTCGCCCTCCAGTCGCAGCACGCCGTCCACCCAGCGGGCCCGCCAACCGCCGCAACCGCCGTGCCGCACTTCCGGGTAGGGCTCGAGCAGCGCCGACAGATCCTCCGACAAGTACGTCGGCCGCTGCCGGGGACCGGCAGTGAGCAGGTCGAGCGGTGTCGCCACTCCGGTGAGCACCACCAAGCCGTCCACGCCCGCGTTGACCGCCCCCTCGATGTCGGTGTCCAGCCGGTCGCCCACGACCAGCGGCCGGCGGGCCCCGGTGCGGATCACCGACTCCCGGTGCAGCGGCGGATCGGGCTTGCCCGCGTACGACGGCTCCACGCCCGTCGCCGTGGCGATCACCCGCACCATCGAGCCGTTGCCCGGTAGCTCACCGCGGCCGGTGGGCATGGTGTGGTCGCCGTTGGACGCGACGAACAGCGCTCCCTGCCGCACCGCCAGCGCGCCCTCCGCCAACAGCCCGTAGGAGAGTCCCGGCGCGAAACCCTGCACCACCGCGGCGGGCGCGTCCAGCGCCGTGGTCACCGGCCGAAGACCCCTGTCTCGCACCGCCAGCCGCAGGCCGGACCCACCGACGACCAGCACGTTCGACCCCGGCGGCACCCGTTCGGAGACCAGCCGCGCGGCCGCCTGAGCGGAGCTTACGACGTCGTCGGCCGTCGCCGGCACGCCCAACCTACGCAGATGGCCGGCGATGGCCGCGGGGGTGCGCGAGGCGTTGTTGGTGACGTACGCCAGGCGGACACCCCTGCCCCGTGCCACCTCCAGCGCCTCAGGCGCGCCGGGAACCGCGTGGTCGCCCAGGTAGACGACCCCGTCGAGGTCGAGCAGCAGGGTGTCATAACCGTCGATCAGCACAGCGCCTCATTCCGGTTCGGCTCTCACGTCGCGTGAGACCTTAGCGTCGGGGACCTCCTACCCACCCTAGGAAGGCCGACCATGTCCGAACCACCCGATCTCACCCCAGCACAGCCCGATCTCACCCCGGCATGGACGGAACCGTTCGGCGATTTCGCCGCCGAAGACGCGCGTACGAGATCCACCACGGCCTTGGCGAGCCGTACAGCGCTCCTGCCCGCCATCTCACATGAAGCGGACTTCAGCTTGGGTAGCGCAGGTCACATCTCGCGGCGGGCACGCAAGGTGGCGCGGACGCTCTTCAAAGCGGACACGTAGTGGCGCTCGTCCGGGCGCATGGCCACGGCGATCGCGAGGGGCTCCTGGGCTCCCTCCACATCGCCCGTCCGCCACAACGCCAGGCCAAGCCCGAAATAGGCGTAGTCCTCCGCCGGATTGGCGTCCACGATCTGGCGGAAGCTAGCGGCGGCGTCGGAATACTGCCGCGAGTTGAACTGCGCCCGGGCCAGAGCCTCACGGATGCTACGGGAGTCGGGCTCGGCCGTCGCGGCACGCTCGAGCAGGGCCGCGGCAGCCGCGGGACTACCTTCGCGGAGCAGCTTCACCCCCCGCTGATACCACTCGTATACGTCCCCCTCCGGGGCTCCAGGGGAATCATCGTGGACGTTTCGTCCTTGGACCATGCGTGAGGCCTCCTTCTGCAGACGACGGATCCGCTGGACACCGCGATCTCGGAACGGCTGAGGTGTGGGGATTTCCGGAAGACTCGGATCTTTATGGGAGCATGCCCGGTATGGGGATTCATGAACTGCCGGTACCCGATGGACTGGTGCTGCGGCCCTTCCGTGGCGTCCGTTTCACTGTCGACGAGCCCGCCAGGGTGACCTCCCCGCCCTACGATCTGATCTCCGACGGCGACGTCCGCGTACTCCTCAACGCACATCCCAACAATGTCGTCCGCCTCATCCTTCCCGGCGCGTCGCCATCGTTTCCGCCCACGTCCGGTGGCGCGTCTTCTGACCCTTCCCCCGCCAGCCGGTCCGACAAGCCCCTCGAAGAGAGGTATGTCGAGGCCCGGGACACGTTGCGCGCCTGGCTCGACTCCGGCGTGCTGGCATCGGACGAACGCCCGGCGCTCTACGTGTACGAGCAGAGCGGCCCCGGCGTGCTGCAACGCGGGATCATCGGCGACGTGGCCCTCACTGACCCCGCGCGCCGCATCATCCTGCCTCATGAGGACGTGCTGCCCGGCCCGGTCGCCGACCGTCTCGCGCTCATGAGCACCACCCAGGCCAACCTGGAACCGATCTTCCTCCTGTACGACGGCGCCCAGAGCACGGCCACCACCCTGGTGGACGAGGTGGCCGTGAACCGTGCGCCGCTGGTGAGCGCCCGGACAGAGGACGGCCTCGACCACCGCCTCTGGGCGATCACAGACCAGGCGGAGATCGACGCCGTCAACGCCGACCTCCGCAGCCGCCAGGCCCTCATCGCCGATGGTCACCACAGGTACGCGACGTATCGCATGCTCCAACGTCAGGAGCACGCCGCGCGCGCGACGTCTCAACCCAGCCCCCTGGACGTCGCCGCCTCGTCGCCGCCCGGCGCCTCAGGCTCGGCCGACGAGCGGGCGCTGGGCCCGTGGGACTTCGGGCTGGCGCTGCTCGTCGACTCCTCCGCGTACCCGCCCGACCTGAAGGCCATCCACCGGGTCGTTCCTGGCCTGCCGCTGGACGAGGCGGCCGCCAGGGCCAAGGGTTCGTGGCGCGTACAGGACCACCCGACCCTCACCGAGGGCCTGGCCGCGCTCGACGCCGCCCCGGAACCAGCCTTTCTGATCGCCGGCGAGGGCGGCTGCCACCTACTGACCAATCCTGACCCGGTGCAGCTCGCCCTCGCGATGCCCGCCGACCGCTCCGACCGATGGAACTCCCTGAACACCTCGATCCTGACGGAGTTCGTCATGCCGCGGGTGTGGGGCATGCGGGATGACGAACAGGCCGTACGCGTGGTGCACCACGACGCGGAGGCCGCTGCCCGGCTGGCCGTCAGCATGGGCGGCACGGCCGTGATCCTCAAGCCTCTCGCCGTCGAGGACGTGCTGGCCGTGGCCGCCAGCGGCGAACGGGTGCCCCGCAAGTCCACTTCCTTCGGCCCCAAGCCCCGCACCGGCCTCGTCCTGCGCACCTTCGCCATCGACTGACCTCCCCGCTCATCCGCAGGAACCGCGCCACCGGCCTCACAGGGACCTGATCACGAGCCTCCGGACGCGGCGTCCTGAGGAGGGCCGCATGTGAATCAGGCGCCCGGGACCGTGGCCACGGCGCTGCGGAGTGGGGAATTCAGCCCGCTCGGGCGAGGGATGCCACCGCACGGGGTGGCCGGGTGACGAGGTCCACGGACGTCACCTCGGGAGCCGGGCACGTCGCCTCCTCTACTGCCTTGGCAGTGAACACCTCCACCTCGTAACGCCAGACCTTGGCGGTGGCCGGGCCGTAGATGCGGCAACGAAAGGCGCCCATGACCTCCAGGGTGTCCTGAAGATCGAGACTGCGAACGAAGGCGGCCGTCTCGGGGTCGAAGGTCACGCACGGGATGCTGTCCGTCAGAGCCTCACCTCGCTTGTGACGGCGGCGCCGTCGTACGACCAGGCGCCATTTCGTCAGGGTGTCGCCGCTCGGCAGCGTCTTGTCCTCGGCTGCCATGGACAGCCTCCCCACCAGCACGACCTCGTTGCGGTCCACTGTCGTCCTCCCGTCTGTGGTCTGGTGAGGCTCACTCTCTACGATGAGCAGAGAGCCGGATCGGCCGAACGCCGTTCTGGGGACAGTGGCCGACGCTCGGGAGCTGCCTGTGGACAACATCACCGCCCTAGGCGGAGACGTGTATGAAATCGACACGAGAATGGCGGGGTATTCGGGCATCACCGCTGGATATCTGATCCTGGGGGATCGGCCGTGTCTCGTCGAGACCGGCACCTCGACGTCGGCCCCGATCGTGCGCGACGCGCTGGCCTCGCTTGGCGTCGGACCTCAGGACCTGGCCACGGTCGTCGTCACGCACATCCACCTCGACCACGCCGGAGGGGTCGGGGACATCGCGAGTTTCTTCCCGAACGCGCAGATCGTCGTGCATGAGAAGGGCGCCAGGCATCTGGCCGACCCATCGCGACTGATGGCCAGCGCCCGGATGGTGTGGGGCGACCGGCTCGACACGCTTTTCGGTGAATTGTCCCCCACCGAGGCCGAGCGGATCGTGGCGCTGGGCGACACTGGCGCCATCGACCTGGGCAACGGCAGGACACTGAACAGCCACTACTCTCCCGGTCACGCCAAGCACCACGTCGGCCTGATCGATTCGGGCACCGGTGATCTCTACGTGGGCGACGCGGCCGGGGTCTACCTGCCACAGACCGGCGACCTGCGTCCGGCCACCCCGCCGCCGGACTTCGACCTGCGGACGGCACTCGACTCGATCGCGTTGTTCGGGGCGCTTGGGCCGCAACGGCTGCTGTTCAGCCACTATGGGCCCGTGGACGCGGTACAGGAGACACTGGAACGCTCTGCGGAGGAACTCCGCATCTGGGTCGATCTGACCCGCCAGGCGCATGCGGAGGGCGTGGATCTGGACCACGCCGTCGCCATGGTAAGAGAACGCACCAAGGAGCGCTACACCGCACTGAAGTCCGATGACGAGACGGCCGAACAGTTCGAACTGCTCAGCGGCGCCGCGTCCAACGTGGCCGGCATCATCCACTGGCTCGACCGCGTCTCACCGTAGAACCTCAGATTGCTGCGGCGGGTGACCCCAGGGGCCACCCGCCGCAGTAACGTCTCGTAAGACGTCAGTTGTCGTGCTTGGGATGTTCCTTGGCTGGTTCGTCAGGCACATCCAGGATGTCGCCGAAGTCCGGCTCGATGAACGCCAGGTTGATGTCGGGCGTATCGCCCTTCACCACAACCGTCTCACCAGCGGCCTCCCCGTCATCGTCGGAGTCCACCCTGTCACCGGACACTCCGGTGTCGACGCCGTCAGCCGATTCGGGGACAACCTTCGCACCAGCCGACGATGTGGACTCGGAGACGGCCTCTGTTTCACCGGATTCCGCCGAGGTGAGATCCTTCGCCTCCGCCGCTTCGTTCACGTCGCCTGCCCCGGTGGCGTCCATCGTGTCACCAATCACCGGTGACTCCGGAACCTCCTCCGTTTCAGGCGACTTCGCGGCGACGTCCTTGGGCTCGGTCGTCTCCGGGCCGTCCTGCTTGCCGCCGAGGTCCGATGGCGCCACGTCCGCGGCACCCTCCGGCTCGGCGCTGTCCCGCGTTCCGGCTTCACCGTCAGCGGGCGCCGGCTTCTTCGTCTTGTCGGGCAGATCTTCGGCAAGGGTCAGGACGGCTTCCGCGTCCTGTTCGTCCGCCTCGAACTCGTCATCGAAGTCCTCTTCGATGTCCTCGATGACAGTGCCGGTGAGCTCGGCGTAGCGCTCCGCCGCGTCGGTCTCGCCGTCTTCGTCGAAGGCCATCGCCCTGGCGAACCAGTCAGTCGCCGCCTCCGGGTGGCCCGCTTCGGCCAGCGCGTCGGCGTACGCGAACGCCAGCCGCGCCGACCACGGCTTCGGCTGCGGATCACGTAGCTCGGGCAGGCGCTGCAAGATGATCACGGAGGCGTCGTGCTGACCGAGGTCGCGGCGCGCACCGGACTCGACGATGGACAGCTCGATGCGCTCAGCCCGTTCGAGACGCTCAGCCTCAGGCGACCGGACCAGGTCGAGGGCCCGTTCGGGGCGGCCAAGGCCCCTCTCGCAGTCGGCCATGATCGGGAGGTACGCGTCCGATCCGGTCATCCGCCTGGCGGCGCGCAGGTCACTGAGCGCCTCGGCGAAGTTGCCGGCGCGATAGGCGACGATGCCCGCCGCCTCACGGACGACACCGATGCGGGCCGCGAACCTTCGCGCCACCTTGGTGTGCTCGTGCGCCTTGTCGGTGTCATCCTCTTCGAGTGCGCGCTCCGCGGCGACGAGGTGCCTGCCCACCAGCTCGGCAAGGTCCGTCGGCAGCGAACGGAGTTCGTCACGTACTTCCTTGTCGAGTTCGTCGGCGGTGATGTCAGGCGCGAGCTCCGGCATGCTCTCACGCCCCATGTTGTCCTCGCGGTCATTCCGGCCATACCGGGCACGGGTGCCGTCCTCGGGGTGCTCCTGGCGATCACGCGAGAAAGGTCGCGCCCGGTCATCCCGGTAGCCGCCTTCGCGCCGCGGACCCCGGTCATCCCCGTAGCCGCCCTCACGCCGCGGACCCCGGTCAGCGCCCTCGCGACGGGGGCCGCGGTCGTCACGGTCACGGAACGAACGCCGATCATCATCACGACGAGGTCCGCGATCATCGCGGTCGCGGAAGGGACGGCGCTCGTCATCGCGACGCGGAGCGGCACCGTACCCACCCTCGCCGCGCGAGCCCCGGTCCCCGCCTTCGCGACGCGGACCACGGTCTCCGCCGTAACCGCCCTCGCGACGGGGACCGCGATCACTACCGTAACCGCCGTCACGGCGCGGGCCGCGATCGCCGCTGTACCCACCCTCGCGACGCGGGCCACTGTCCCCGCGCGAACCACGGTCTCCGCTGTAACCGCCCTCGCGTCGCGGACCGCGGTAACCGCCTTCACCGCGCGAGCCACGATCCGCGCCGTAACCACCCTCACGACGAGGACCGCGATCATCACGCTCACCGAACGAACGCCGGTCATCGTCACGACGCGGACCACGATCACCGCCGTACCCACCCTCACTGCGCGGGCTGCGGTCGTCACGGTTACGGAAGGATCCCCGGTCGTCATCACGACGCGGACCACGATCACCGCCGTACCCGCCCTCACGACGAGGAGCACGATCATCGCGGTCACGGAACGAACGCCGGTCATTGTCACGACGCGGACCCCGGTCACCGCCGAATCCACCCTCACGACGCGGACCGCCGTACCCGCCCTCGCGACGGGGACCACGATCCGCACCGTACCCGCCCTCACGACGAGGAGCGCGATCATCGCGGTCACGGGACGAACGCCGATCGTCATCACGACGCGGACCGCGATCACCGCCGTAACCGCCCTCGGGACGC
>NZ_BMNH01000019.1:0-1957 GCF_014646355.1 Nonomuraea cavernae | reverse complement strand
AGCCACGATCCGCGCCGTAACCACCCTCACGACGAGGACCGCGATCATCACGCTCACCGAACGAACGCCGGTCATCGTCACGACGCGGACCACGATCACCGCCGAATCCACCCTCACGACGCGGACCACCGTACCCACCCTCACTGCGCGGGCTGCGGTCGTCACGGTTACGGAAGGATCCCCGGTCGTCATCACGACGCGGACCACGATCACCGCCGTACCCGCCCTCACGACGAGGAGCACGATCATCGCGGTCACGGAACGAACGCCGGTCATCGTCACGACGCGGACCACGATCACCGCCGTAACTACCTCTCGGGGCGCTGTCACGGTTGCCACCGCGGTCGTCCCGGCCGCGGAATCCAGGCCGCTCCGTCTGGTGTCCCCGGTCCCGCGACGAGTGGCGGTCGTCACCATCACGCCGCTGTCCACGGTCGTTGGAGCGCTCGCCGGAACGGAACGGACGGTCGCCCCTGGTTTCGCGCTCCTCGCGCCCGCGGGAACCGGCCTCACCCTCTGTATTTCTGGGCGACCGCCTTTCCTCGCTGTCGCCGCGCCCGGACTGTCCGCCGTCCGATCCGTTATCTCTGTTCACTTCTGGTCCATTTCGTTGGCTCACTCAGCGAGATCCGTACGCAAATCACGGTCTGCCGTGGCTGGTCGCCGCCCGCCCTCGGGCCTTACGCGACGAAGGCCACCCGTGGGGGCGGCCCGCTCCTTCTCAGCGTAGCAAGCTCCAGAACGTCCACGCGCCTGACGAGAGCCTTATTGAGTCGCCTCCAAGACGTACGTCCGGAACACTGCTATGCATGTCACTGCGCTTCCACGAGATCGCCGAGTCCAGGCACCGGATACTGAACCCCCTCACGGACGACAAGCTCAACCTGCTGGGGGAGATCTGCGGCATCACCCCGGAAACTCGCCAGCTGGACCTGGCTTGCGGCAAGGGAGAGTTGCTGGCTCGCTGGGCATCCCGCTACGGCCTGACAGGGGTCGGCGTGGACATCAGCAAGGTCTTTCTCGCTGCTGCCCGAGACCGCGCCCACGAGCTCGGAGTCTCCGAGCAGGTGACCTTCGTCGAGGCCGACGCCGCAGAATACAAGGACAAACCAGGAGCGTACGACATCGTCTCCTGTCTCGGTGCGACCTGGATCGGCGATGGTCTGCTCGGCACTCTCGACCTGATGCGCCCACCATTGCGTGCCGGCGGGCTGGCCCTGGTCGGTGAGTGCTACTGGCCGACCCCTCCCCCAGACGAGGCTTACGAATCACTCGGAATCACCCGGGACACGTTCACTTCGCTCGCGGGCACGGGCGAACGGTTCGAAAGCGCCGGCTTCGAACTGGTGGAAATGGTCATGTCCAACGTGGACAGCTGGGACAGGTACGTAGCCAGCCAATGGTGGACGCTCAGCGAATGGCTCCAGCACAACTCAGAGGATCCCGACGCTCCGGCCATTCGTGACTTCCTCAACCAGTCGCGGCGCTCTCACCTTGAGTACGGCCGGCAGTACCTGGGATGGGGTGTCTTCGTCCTCCGCTCCTAGAACCGGACGATTTCCCGGTCGACGACCGCCACCTCCTGAAAGACCATCCCTGAAAGCCCCGGAAACGCGAGAAGGGCCCCACCCAACGGTGGAGCCCTTCTCAAACAATTGTCCGGCGGTGACCTACTCTCCCACACCCTCCCGAGTGCAGTACCATCGGCGCTGGGAAGCTTAACTTCCGGGTTCGGAATGTAACCGGGTGTTTCCTTCCCGCCATAACCGCCGTAACCCTATGAAACAAACAAACAACACACGCTGTTTGCAGTCTCAGAATTGCCTAGTGGACGCGAGCAAGAAAGCTTTGAAGTCAAGTCCTCGGCCTATTAGTACCGGTCAGCTCCACACGTTACCATGCTTCCACCTCCGGCCTATCAACCCGGTCGTCTACCGGGAGCCTTACCCACTCTCGT
>NZ_BMNH01000018.1:144434-154891 GCF_014646355.1 Nonomuraea cavernae | reverse complement strand
CCTCAATGCCGTTATCTGGCACAACTGGAACATCGGCGCACCCGTGAAACGATCCCTGATCGCCTACGATCACTAAGCCGAATTTCACATCAGCGATCTAGCGGGAGTTGTCGTCCGGCGGGGGAGCGAACTCGCCGTAGCGGACGGACCGGTTCTGGTCCCATCCGGGCGGCTGGCCCTGGCCTTGAGGGGGCCATGGGTGCGCCTGCTGGCCGGGTCCGTGCTGGACGTGGCCGTTGTGCGGGGCCGACCCGTACGGCGGGGCGCCGTATCCGCCGGGGGCGTACCCGTTGGGGTCGTACCCGCCGGGGCCGTACCCGCCCGGTCCTCCCTGCCCGTACGGTCCCTGCGCCGGCTGGGCCGGAGGCGGGAGCTGGGCCTGACCTGCCGGCAGCTGCTGCCAGTGAGGGGGCGGCACCGCGCCGTACCCCCCGCCACCGGGCGGGCCGAAAGGCGGCTCGGGACGACGGCGGCGACGGCGCAGCAGCATGACCACGACCAGGATGAGCACGACGACGAGCAGCACGCCGGCCCCGATCAGCACCCACATCAGGATCGGCTTGGGTGACTCGTCCTTGCCCGCCGAGATCGCCTGCTGCGAGTCGCTGATGTGCTTGGCGACGTACGGGTGGTTCGGGAACAACGCCTGGACCTCACGGAACTTCGGCAGCGCGTCCTCGTAGTAGTGCCGGAAGTAGTCGTTCAGCGCCTCGTTGTAGCGGGTCGTCGTGACGGCCTGGGCGGGCTTGATGTTCTTCTCGCCGAGCTTCTCCTTGATGATGCTCACCGGCAGGACGAAGCTCTCGCTCTCCGAGGCCTCGCCGCCCTCGCTCACCGTGCCGGCGATCAGCATGCCGATGACCTTGCCGTCCCTGCTGAACACCGGGCCGCCGGAGTTGCCGTGGTAGGAGGGCGCCTGGGTCTGGATGTACGGCACACCGGTCTGCGTGGCGCGCTTGGCGTTGTACGGGCCCTCGGTCAAGGCCGGCTCCAGCCTGGACTCCAGGCTGAAGAACGCCGTGTTGGTGACCAGCCCGGGGAAGCCGCTGATGTACAGGGTGTCGCCGGTACGCACGTCGGCGTCGTCGCCGAGCGGCACGGTCGGCAGGTTCTGCTGGCCGTTGACCTTGAGCAGCGCGAAGTCCTTGCCCGGGTAGCTCTCGCCGACCGACACCAGCTCGGCCGGGACCGGCTTGGCGGTCTTGTCCACGCCGCCGCCGGGCAGGCTCTGGATCACCGACAGGCTCTGCTTCAGGTTGCGGAGCTTCATGTGGCCGGTGTTGAACGTGACGTAGATCTGCTGCGCGAGCTTGACGATCTCCTCGTCGGCCTCGATGCCCCGCAGGCCGCTGATGATCTCCTTGGCGTCCTGCTTGTTGAACTTGGCCAGCGCCTGCTGCGCGAACAGCTGGCTGAGCTCGGTCTCGCCGACTTGCACGCAGTGCGCTCCGGTGACCATGTAGCCGTCGGGGGTGACCCACCAGCCGGTGCACAGGCCGCCGACCTCGGCGTCGACCGTACGCTCGGGGGTGGTCGCGGTGAGGTAGGTGTCGACGTTGGCCGCGATCCGCTGGAAGATCCACTTGGCGATGCTGCGCTCGTCCGAGGAGATCTTGCCGGACAGCACGGTGGCGGTGGCCTGCTCGACGAGCCGGTTGAACGCGTTCTCGTTGATGGTGCTGGTCGGCACGGCGACCGTGCCGGTGTAGGTGAAGCTGGTCAGCTGCACCGCTGGCTGGGTCCGCGCCGCCAGCCAGGTGCCGACGGGCACATCGGGCCGCGCGTCGGGCGCCTCGTCAGCCGCCGCGGGGAGGGCGGGCAGCGTCACCGCCATCACCACCGCCGCGGCTGCCGCGATCTTCGTAAACCGTTTCCTGAAATTTCCGCTCACAGTAGGAAATGGTGGGCGATGGCTCTTGTGCTCGGCTTGGAACCAGCTTGGGAACCAGAGCAGTACGCGCTTATGTAGGTATTGGATCAGCCGTAATTCTGCGTCCGCAGCATTCTGGTCACAACCTCCTCGCTCGTCTCGCTCCGCGGATACGATCCAAAATTCGGTTCAGTAGCCGATCAGGCACCAGACATCGACAGCGGAGTAGGCGCATGCTCGAAGGCCGGTGGACCACCGTCACCGAGTCCGAGTTCGACCACGAGCGCCGCGGCCTGGAAGCCATCCGGGAGCGGCTACCCGACGCCGAGCCCTGGCGGGCCTGGTCCAACTTCACCTTCACCGCGCAGACCGGTCATGTCCGCGAGGTCGATCTGCTGGTCGTCGGCCCGAGCGGCGCGTACATGATCGAGCTGAAGCACTGGCGCGGCAGCCTCACCACCGAGAACGGCACCTGGGTGCAGACAGCCCCCAACGGCCGCCGCATCTCGCACGGCAACCCGCTGCACCTGGCCAACAAGAAGGCCAAGGAGCTGGCCGGCCTGCTGGCGCGCAACGGCAAGAGGGTGTGGATCACCGAGGCCGTCTGCTTCACCGACGACTCGCTCCGGCTGCGCCTGCCCGCCCACGACCAGAACGGCGTCTACACGGTGGACGAGCTGCTGGAGATGCTGCGGCAGCCGCCGCGAGACGAGCGGTGGCGCATCACTCCGGCCGACTCCCGGGCGGCCAAGACCGCGCTGGAACAGGTCGGCATCCGCCGCAGCGACGCCGAGTACAAGGTCGGCCCCTACCTGCTGGAGCGCAAGTCCTTCGACACCGGCCCCACCTGGGCCGACTACCTGGCCAACCACAGCGAGCTGCCCGAGCCCGCCCGGGTCCGCGTCTACCTGCGCGAGCGCGGCGCCGACGCGTCGATCCGCAGGTCGGTGGAGAACGCCGCCCGGCGCGAGGCGGCGATCCTGCGCCGGTTCCGTCATCCCGGCGTGGTCCAGCTCAAGCAGTACGATCCGTCCGGGCACTCGGCCGGGCCCGCGTTGATCTTCGACTATCACCCGCACACGCTGCGCCTGGACGACTACCTCGTCCAGTACGGCGCCAAGCTCGACATCCTCGGCCGGATGGCGCTGGTCCGGCAGCTCGCCGAGACCCTGAGGTCCGCCCACTCCAGCCGCATCCACCACCGCGCGCTCGCCGCCCGATCGGTGCACGTGATCCCGCGCGACCGGGGCCGAGAGGGTCGGAGCATCGGCGAGGAAGCCGCCTGGCTGACGCCGTACCTCCAGATCTCCGACTGGCAGATCGCCACCCACCGCGGGGCGCAGTCGCAGGGCACGACCCGCTACGCGCCCACCGCCCTGTCGGCGATCCACCTGGCCGACGACGCCGACGCCTACCTCGCGCCCGAGCTGACCGCGCCGAGCCCTGACCCCATCGCCCTGGACGTCTACGGGCTCGGGGTGCTGACCTACCTGCTGGTGACGGGCGAGGCTCCGGCCTCCAGCCAGGCGGAGCTGCTGGCCAGGCTGGAGGCGGGCGAGGGGCTGCGGCCCAGCGCGCTCGTGGACGGCCTGTCGAGCGACCTCGACGAGCTGGTGCAGGCGGCCACCGCGTACGAGCCAGAGCGACGGCTCGCCACGGTCGACGAGTTCCTGGAGATGCTGGCCTGCGTCGAGGACTTCCTGACCTCCCCGGCGCCCGCGCCCGAGGCGGCCCCGGTCCCGGAGAAGGACCCCCTGGAGGCGGTGGCGGGCGACGTGCTCGCCGGACGCTGGGAGGTACGCCGCCGCCTGGGCACCGGCTCGACCAGCCGCGCGTTCCTCGTCCGCGATCTGCGCGCCGGAGACAGAGGGCGCGGCGCCCGCCCGCTGGTCGTGCTGAAGATCGCCCTGTCCGACGGCCGCGGCGAGATCCTGGTCCGCGAGGCCGAGGTGATGGGCCGGCTGCACGCCGACTCGCGCGTCATCCGGCTGGTGGAGCCGGAGCCGCTGGTCATCGGCGGGCGCACCGTCCTGGCCCTGGAGTACGTCGGCGACGAGCGGGACGACGAGGATCCGGCGGAGCCCGGCGGCAGGTCACGCCGCCGCGAGGAGACCGTGGCGCGGCAGTTGCGCGAGAGCGGGCGGCTCCAGATCGACCAGTTGGAGGCTTACGGCGACTACCTGTTCGGGGCGGTCGACTTCCTGGAGGGCGAGGGTGTCTGGCACCGCGACATCAAGCCCGACAACATCGCCATCCGGGTGCGCCCCAACCGCACCCGCCAGCTCGTGCTGATCGACTTCTCGCTGGCCGGCCACCCGGTGCAGGAGACCGACGCGGGCACCGACGGCTATCTCGACCCGTTCATCGGCACCCTGACCCGTTCGGTCTACGACGCGCACGCCGAGCGCTACGCGGTGGCCGCCACCCTGCACGAGATGGCCTCGGGCGAGCTGCCCCGATGGGGCGACGGCAAGGTCTCCCCCCGGCAGACCGACCCGGAGCAGTGGCCGTATCCGGCGGTCGCGGCCGACGCGTTCGACCCGGCGATCCGCGACGGGCTCGTCGCCTTCTTCCGCAAGGCCATGCACCGCGACGCCGGACAGCGCTTCGGTGAGCGCAAGAAGATGCAGGACGCCTGGAAGAAGATCTTCCTGGACCTGGCCGAGACCTCGCCGTCCTCGGGCCGCGCCGGCCGCCATCCCGCGCCCGGCGTCGCTCCCGAGCAGGCTCCGGCGATCGCCGACGCCGAGCCGGAGTCCGTCGAGCAGCAGCGCGACCGGCTCGCCGCCGAGGCCACGCCCGAGACGCACCTGTCCGCCGCCGGGCTCACCCCGGCCGCCGAGTCGTTCCTCTACGGCCTGGGCCTCACGACCGTCGGCGCCCTGCTCGACTACAGCCAGCGCAACCTCGTCAACGCCCCCGGCCTGGGCGCCAAGACCCGCAGCGAGATCCAGCGCCGCCTCAGCGAGTGGGGCAGGCGGCTCCGCCAGGAGCCGGTCTCCCCGCTCACCTCCGAAGGGCGGCGCGACGCCAAGGAGGAGCTGGCACAGGTCAGCGCCGCCGAGTCTGCTCTCGTCGACGACCTCGCCACCGGCGAAGGCGCCGAGCTGCTTCCGCAGCGTGCCCTGCGCTCGGTCAGCCTCGACACCCTGGCCACGCTGTTCGTCCCCGCGCTCAAGAAGGACGGCGCCAACCGCAACGAGGTCGAGGCGGTCCGGCTGCTGCTGCGGCTGCCCGACGCGCACGGCGAGCTGCCCGGCCAGACCGTGTGGCCCAACCAGAAGGCCGTCGCCGAGACGCTGGGGCTCAGCCGCCAGCGCATCCCCCAGATCCTGAAAACTCAGCGCATCCGGTGGAAGAAGTCCCCAGCCGTGCAGGCGCTCCGGGAGGAGATCCTGGAGTTGCTCGCCGGGCTCGGCCGGGTGGCCTCCGTCGCGGAGATCGCCGACGCGCTGACCGTACGGCGCGGCACCCGCCTGCAGAAGCGCGACCAGCGGCGGGCGCTCGCGCTCGCCGCCGTGCGGGCCGTGGTCGAGGTGGAGCAGCTCGTTCCCGAGGAGGGGCGCTTCCGCCACACCGCCAACCGCGAGGCCACCGACTCGGCGCTCGGCGCGGGCCTGCTCGCCCTGGAGGTGTGCGAGGACGACGCGCCCAGCACGCCGTCGGCGCCCGGCCTGCTCGACTACGCCCACCGGCTGGGCCGGGTCGCCGACCGCCTCGCCAAACTCGACGCGCTGCCCACCGCGAGCACCGTGCTGACCGAGCTGCGCGCGATCAGCCCGCCGCAGGGCGTGATCGAGTGGGACGAACGCCGCATGGTCCAGCTCGCCGTGGCCGCGTCGCGGAACGCCGCCGCCACCCCACGGCTGGAGGTCTACCCGCGCGACCTGCTCCTGGTCCGCGCGCTCCGGCTCACCCAGGCCGGGCTGGTGCGGCTGATCCCCGGCGTCGCCGACGCCAGGCAGCCGGGCCTGACGGTCGACGAGGTGCACGAGCGGGTACGCGCCCGCTTCCCGGAGCTGACGGACGGCGGGATCGAGGGCGGCCTGCCCAGCGGGCCGCCGCTGACGAAGGCACTGCGCGACGCCGGATTCGACCTCACCCTGTCCACCCGGGAGGGCACGGGCACGCAGCGCTACCTGCCCGCCCGCCTCGACCTGGCCTCCAGCTACCTGACCGCCTACGTCGGACGGCACGCCACCCGAGACGGCGCCGTCACCCGATACGCCGACGATCCGCAGCTCGCGAGCGCCGTCCGGGCCGAGGAACGCCTGATCGCCTCGGCCCGGCGCGACGGGTTCCGGGCGTTGACCGTGCGGGCGGGGCTGACCAGGGAGGCGGTGGTCGAGCTCACCGGGGAGCGGTTCGGCGCGGAGGCGCTCTCCGCGACCAGGCTGTTCCTGGAGGCCATGCACGAGCTGGTGCCGCCGGGCAGCAAACCGACGTGGGACACGATCCTGCGGGCCGACGTCGCCGAGCCCGGCAGCCGGGCGGCGCTGAAGTTCGCCGAATACGCCCGCACCGCCTGGGGGCGGATCGAGCCGCAGGTCCGCGCCCTGCTGGAGCCGGGCCCGGGCCCGGTGCTGCTGACCGACGCCGCGGTGTTCGCCCGGTACGACGCGATGGGCGTCCTCGACCGGCTCGCGGCGGCGGCCCGGCAGGGCGGGCGCGGCCTGTGGCTGCTCTGCCCGCAGGGCGACCCGGCGCGCGAGCCGCGACTGGGCACGGTCGCCGTGCCCCACCAGGCGGGCCTGGGGGAGTGGATCGAGCTTCCGGACTCGTGGGTGACCAACACCCACCGGGCCGGCGTGACCTTGGAGGCGAAGTGATCGACCGCAAGGCAGTGCTGGACGACCTCAAGCAGCAGGTCAAAGAGGTCGAGGCCGACCTGGCCAAGCAGGTCCGGGCGTTGCCCGAGGTCGGGGCGCGGCTGCGGGCCGAGTACGACCAGGCGCGCAAACTGGAGCGGACCGCCGCCACCTGGGGGAGCTGGCTCGACGAGCGGGTCACCCAGGTCGCTGCGGCGTGGGTGCTGGGCACGGTGTTCGTCCGGTTCTGCGAGGACAACCGGCTGATCGAGGAGCCGTACCTGACGGCGCCCGAGGCTGACCGGCGCGATCTGGCGCAGGCGCGGTACGAGGCGTACGTCGAGACCGACGACGACCCGACGTACCGGGGATGGTTGCGGCGGGCGTTCGCGGAGCTGGGGGAGGGGCAGGCGGGCAGGCTGCTGTTCGACCCGGCGCACAACCCTTTGTTCCAGATCCCACTCAGCCATGACGGGGCCGGGGAACTGGTCGAGTTCTGGCGGCGGCGGGACGAGGCGGGCGAGCTGGTCCACGACTTCGCGCACCCGCTGAACGACGACGGCACCGACGGGTGGGACACCCGGTTCCTGGGCGACCTGTATCAGGATCTGTCGGAGGCGGCGCGGAAGACGTACGCGCTGCTGCAGACGCCCGACTTCGTGGAGAGGTTCATCCTCGACCGGACGATGGACCCGGCGGTGCGGGAGTTCGGCCACCGCGAGCTGAAGATGATCGACCCGACGTGCGGGTCCGGGCACTTCGTGCTGGGGGCGTTCCAGCGGCTCGTCCGGCTGTGGGCCGACCGGCCGATGGGGCTCGGGCGGCACGAGCGGGTACGGGCGGCGCTGGACTCCGTCCACGGGGTGGACCTGAACCCGTTCGCGGTGGCCATCGCGCGGTTCCGCCTGCTGGTGGCGGCCATGGCTGCGGCCGGGGTCTCGACCATGAAGGAGGCGGCGAAGTACGAGTGGCCGATCCATCTGGCCGTGGGCGACTCGCTCATCAAGGCCCGGCAGATGCCGTTGACCTTGGGTGACGAGGTGCCCGGAGATCCGCTGGCTGACTTCGCGTACGCGACGGAGGACGTGCACGAGCATCCGGGCATTCTGGAGCCGGGCCGGTATCACGTGGTGGTGGGCAATCCGCCGTACGTGACGGTCAAGGACAAGAAGCTGAACGAGCTGTATCGGGGGCTGTACGACGCCTGCGCCGGGACGTACGCGCTGTCGGTGCCGTTCGCGCAGCGGTTCTTCGAGCTGGCCGTACGGGGCGACGCTGATGGGCGTGGGTACGGCATGGTCGGGCAGATCACGGCCAACTCGTTCATGAAGCGGGAGTTCGGGGCCAAGCTGATCGAAGAGTTCTTCGCCCACAAGGTCGAGCTGACCGAGGTCATCGACACCTCGGGTGCCTACATCCCCGGGCATGGCACGCCGACGGTCATCCTCGTCGGGACGCCGCGTGCGGGTCGTCTTCGTTCAGAGACCGTACGAACGGTCCGTAGCGTCCAGGGTGAGCCGTCCGCACCTGAGAAGGGTGAGGACGGGCTGGTCTGGGGCGCGATCGTTGACCAGATCGACGATCCAGGTTCGGTCAGTCCGTGGGTCTCGGTGGGAGACCTTGAGCGGAAGCGTTATTTCGGCAAGCAGCCCTGGATCCTGGCCGATGGCGGTCTAGAAATGGTCGAGCAGATTAGTAATCACCAGCACTCTGTGGTACGAAGTCATGCGCTTAGGGTCGGCTTCTTTGGAGACACGCACGCAGATGAGGCATTCACTCTTTCTGGTGCTACTTTCGCGGCCAGAAGAGCAGATGATCTGAAAGCTGTCCAAAGTCATCGTGGAGATCAGACTCGTGACTGGGGCTTCTCGGAATTTGACCTTGTGGCCTTTCCGTACGATAGTCGGCACGCTGTCATACCCGAAAGTTCGCTCTCGTCAGCCTTCAAGCGCTACTTTTGGAAAATTCGCACACAGCTTTGGCAGCGCACACTTGGAACAGGGAAGACGTATTCTCAAGCTGGCAGAGAATGGTGGGCATGGCACCAACTACCTAAGGACCAGGAAGCTCATCCGTGGTCCATTCCCTTTGCGGAGGTAGCAACACATAACCATTTCGTACTGGATCGAGGCGGGAAGGTTTTTAATCGGACCGCGCCGGTGATCAAGCTGCGGGAAGAGGCGAGCGAGAAGGATCACTTGTACTTGCTTGGACTCCTCAACAGTTCCACAGCCGCTCTGTGGCTGAAGTTGAACTGCCACGACAAGGGGAATAGAGGTGGCGAGCGCGGCACTGGTCGCTATGCATGGGAAAGCTATTACCAGTTCAACGGATCCAACATCGAACGCTTTCCGCTTCCCGCTACTTACCCAACCGCTCTTGCCGTGCCCCTCGACGCCCTCGCTCTTCAACTTGCCGCCAGCCAAGTGGCTATCGTGGTCGAAGGTTTTATTTCCCTCACCAGCCTTCGCAAGGCCAGGGCCAGGTGGGAGGCCATCCGTGCCCGGATGATTGCTCTCCAGGAAGAGTTGGACTGGCAGGTCTACTCCCTCTACACCCTCCACCCCGAAGACCTGCGCGCCCCCGAGACTGACGTGCCCGAACTGGCACTTGGGGAGCGGGCGTTCGAGATTGTGCTCGCCCGCCGGATCGCCAACGGTGAGGCGTCCGACGAGTGGTTCAGGCGGCACAGATCAACCCCGATCCAGGAGATCCCCTCTGACTGGCCGGAGTCGTACAGACAGATCGTTCAGAAGCGCATCGACGCTATCGAGTCCTCGCGGGCCATCGGCATGGTGGAGCGGCCCGAATACAAGCGGCGGTGGGCGACCGAAGGATGGGACGTACTCCAGGAGAAGGCGCTGCGTTCGTGGCTGCTGGACCGGATCGAGACGCGCGACCACTGGTACGACGAGAACGGTCAGCCCACGATCCTCACGCTCGCCAGGCTCGTCGACGTGCTCTCCCGCGACGAGGACTTCGTCTCCGTCGCCGCCATCTACGCGCCTCGCAGGGAACTGGCGGCCGTCGTCTCCGACCTCGTGGCCGAAGAGCACGTCCCGTTTCTCGCTGCACTGCGCTACAAGCCGACCGGCCTGAAGAAGCGCGCCGACTGGGAGGAGGTCTGGGACCTTCAGCGCAAGGAGGATGCTGCCCCGGATGAGCCCGCCAAGCGGAAGATTCGGGACTCGATCCCCGTCCCGCCGAAGTATGCCCAGGCCGACTTCCAACGGGCTTCCTACTGGCGAGCGCGCGGCAAGCTCGACGTGCCCAAGGAGCGCTTCATCTCCTACGGCCAGGTCAACACCCAGACCCCCGACCTGTACGGCTGGGCCGGCTGGGATCACCGGGAACAGGCGCAGGCCCTGGCGACGTACTTCACGAACTACGCCCTGACCAGCGAGGAGATCACCCCGTTCCTCGCGGGCCTGCTCGAACTCCAGCCGTGGCTTCACCAGTGGCACGACGACTTCGACCCCATGTACAGCGGCTCACCGGCGGACTTCTTCGCGGGTTACCGCCAGCAGATCCAGGGCGAACATGGCCTCACTGACGACAACCTGCGTCAGTGGCGTCCAGCCGCATCCCGCCGTGCTGGCCGTACCAGGTAGATCTGCGTCTACGTATCAGGATGCGTCGTCACGGCGGATGACGACGGAGCCCCTGCCAGGCTTGGTGATGATCAGCTCGCGTTCGCGGAGGATTGCGAATGCCTTGCGGATCGTCGCTCGGCCGACGCCGAAGTAGGTCTGAAGTCGCACCTCAGACAGCACGGTGCG
>NZ_BMNH01000018.1:0-144329 GCF_014646355.1 Nonomuraea cavernae | reverse complement strand
CTCAGGCAACATCACAGGCGGACCCTAAACCGTCACTGACTTCCATAGATAGACCTATCAGTACAGACCACGTCCAGACTAGGCATGTACAGGTCGGCCTAGGTTGAGCTAAGGTTGCCTTGTGACGCTCGGTTACGAGATGTCACTGAAGCCGTATCGGGAGTAGGGCAATCCGAGAGGAGATCGCGTAATGGATCTGTACGGCAGTCACCTTGAAGGGGTGTCGTTCAGTCGGATGTGTGGCGGTAACCAGCAGGAGGAGGACATGGAGAGCTGTGTCCTGATCGCTCCGATTCCTGGCGTCGAGGATGCCTATGCCGTGTGTGACTCGAAGAACCCGGACGCCGGGACACTCCGGTTCACCGGTGACGAGCTTCGGGCCGCCGGACTGACCACGATTTAGGCATCACCCCGAGCACGGCGGTCCCTGCCTGGTCGAAGCAGACAGGGGCCGCCGCCCCCAGCACTCTACGGGAGCGCCCCACCATGCATTGGCACGCCTATCAGTGGCTCGGCGCGGGCGCCGACCGTGGCAACGAGGCCGAGCGCCGTCCGGCCTCGCCCGACTTTCTCACCTCGTTGGTGCCGCCGATGCGGACCGGTGACTGGCTGGCCAAACCGGCGTCGCGGATCGCGGCGACGTTCCACGAAGTCGAGCAGGCCGTGAGTTGGATGGCGGGCGAGTACGGCAAGGTGCGTGGGGCGCTGCTCCTGCCCGAGAGGATCCCGCTTGAGGAGCGGCTGATCGGTGCGCGTGATCTGCTGCCGCGTGGCGTGGACGTGCAGTGGGGCGAATGGCTGCACGGTGTCCGGTTCGTCACGATCGGCGTGATCTGCTGCCCGAACCGGCACGTCCCGCATCCCTGCCCGACCGCGTCGTCCCGCTGAGCAGCCTGCGGCGGCTCGCCCACCGAGTTCACGCGGGTTCGGCGGGGGTCACGTGTCGGGAGCCTGACGACGCGATCGGCCTTGGAGGTCGCCATGGTGGTGAAGGAGCTCCACGGCCCGCATGTGGCCCGCGTACGGGAGGGACACGAGGTGATCGACTGGTCGGACCCGGTGCCCAGGTGTGAGTCCGTCAGGGTGCGGAGCCACACGTGTGAGTGCCTGGTGACGGTGTACGAGTTGTGCGCGGCCGGCGGGCTGGTCCATATTCGCCGGACGGTGCGGGCGGCCGGCGGCAACCGGGTCAGCGAGAGCCCCTGGCTTCGTGCCGCCGAGGGAAACCGGCTGTGGGAGAGCCTTCTCGCAGGTGGCGCGCGGTAGCGACGAGAGGCCGTGCTGACGTGGAACCGACCTCCGCTGGGACCTGCTGGGCCGCGAAAGTGACGTAAATCACAGTGAGTGATTTGGTCCGGGAAAGCGGCTTCCGTGACACATGTGTTGACCAGCCCGGCATGGCATGTGTGATTGACCGCTTCTGACTGTGAGCGTCGGGTAAGTGACGCTCCCGCCGTTGACCGATCTTCGTTCGTCGATCACATTCCGTTTGATCGTTCTTATGTCTGCCTTAGGCGCGTGAAAGGCCTCTTTGCCGAGGTCTGCGGCAGCGTGCCCTTGAAGGGATGCGGGATGCGGAGTCGACGTCTGCCGATGTTGTTCGCGGCGCTGATCATCGGGCTTTGCTCGCTGGTGCTGATCTCGAGCGTCGGGGTGCCGGACGGGCTGGTGTCGCGGGCCGCCGCCGCCGCGCCTGATCCGGAGCAGTCGGTGGACGGCCGGGCGGTGCCCGGCAAGAAGGCGGTCAAGGGTGCGGAGGAGTCCGTGCCGAAGGTCGAGCGGAAGAAGCCGGTGTGGCCGAAGGCGGGCGCCGCTGAGGTGCGCATGCCTGAGGTTGGCAAGGTCTCCGAGGTCGGGGCGCTGCCGGTGCGGGTTGGCCCGGTCGAGGGTGCGGGGGTGGACCAGGTCAGGGTGGAGACCTTGGCGCCGGAGGCGGTGCGCTCGCTGGGCGGGTTCGGGATCGCCGCGAAGGTGGCGCGGGCGGACGGCGGTGGCGCTCCCGGCAAGGTGCGGGCGGAGTTCTCCTATGCCGGGTTCCGCGATGCCTATGGCGGAAACTTCGCCGGTCGGCTGCAACTGGTGCGACTGCCCGCATGTGTGCTGGAGACGCCGCGTCCGCGCTCGTGCGTGGTGCGGCCGATGGTGGTGGCGTCGGTCAATGACGTCAAGGCGGGGACGCTGACCGCGGAGGTGGAGGCGACGCCGCTCGGCGCTGTCGCGCCGCAGGTCAAGCCGGTGACGCCGGGCAAGGACAAGAAGACGACGGCCGCGAAGGCGGCGCAGGCGGCGCTTGAGGCGCAGTTCGCGGCGGGGTCGGTGTATCTCCTGGCGGCCGGCCTGACCGGACCGGACGGGAACTGGGGTGCGACGGATCTGAAGCCGGCGGGCACCTGGCAGGCGGGCACGTCCGGTGGCGGCTTCGACTATGACGTGCCGCTGCCCGAGCCGCCGTCGCCCGCGGGCAACGGCCCGGATCTGTCGCTGCAGTACGACGCGTCGTCGGTGGACGGGCAGGGGCGGTGGACCAACAACCAGTCCGGCGTGGTCGGGGTTGGCTGGGATCTGAACGCGGGGTTCATCGAGCGGCGCTATCGGCGCTGTTACGTGACCAACTGGTATGACGACAACACCGGTGAGTTGATCTGGAAGGCCGAGGAGCTGGGCATCGGCGGGAAGGCGTTGTGCTGGGAGTCGCCGGACCAGAACGACGGCGATGCGTCCACCAACGACCAGACGCAGTCGGATCTGGTGCTGTCGGCGGGTGGCCGCTCGGCGTCGATCGTGCAGGACCGTACGTCCGGCGCTTGGAAGACGGTGCCGGACTTCGGGTGGAAGATCGAGCAGGTCGCCGGGGGTGCGGATGGTCAGCCGTACTGGAGGATCACCAGCCAGGACGGTCAGGTGTGGCGGTTCGGCTACAACCGGGACGCCCAGTGGCAGACGCCGTACGTGGGTAACGAGCACGACCCGCTGGTGGTGGCCGATGAGCCGTGTTACGACCGCTACTACTACGACGAGATTCCGCCGACGTGCACCGGGGTGTGGCGGTGGAACCTGGACCAGGAGGTCGACAGCAACGAGAACGTGATCGACTACTCCTACACCCGGGAGACCAACTACTTCTGCCTGCCCTCGTGCCTGCACGAGACCTACCGGGTGCTGCCCTACGACCGGGGCGGATTCCTGGCCGAGGTGCGGTGGGGGCACAACACGCAGGTGGCCGGTAGCGTGCCGACGGCGCGCACGGTGTTCACCACTGCGGCCCGCGATGGCGATGACATCCCCACCGACCTGCTGTGCACGACGCAAGCAGGGTGCGCCAACGACGCGATCGCGTTCTACTCCACCCGCAAGCTCACCGCGGTGCGGACCGAGTCCAAGAACCCGACCTCGGGCGTGTGGGATCCGGTGGACCGGCTGGACTTCACGCACGAGTGGATCTACCAGCGCACCGACTATGCCTGGGCCTACGACCCGGTGATGTGGCTGGACACCGTGCAGCAGACCGGTCTGGCGGGCGGGTCGCAGGCGGTGTTGCCGCCGCTGGACTTCGACGCGGTGATGCTGGCCGGAAAGATGGACTACGACACCATGTCGGACTGGACCGACCTGCTGTCGTGGCGGATGGTGCCGCGCATCGCAGCCATCCGCAACGGGATGGGCGGCCGCGTCGAGGTCACCTACGGCCAGGCCGATCCGTGTGGCGGCGGCAAGGGCCGCGTCGGCGGCAACTATCTGGCCGACCAGGTCGGTGACTGCTATCAGGTCGACATGGGCAGCGACCCCGACCAGGGGTACGAGACCTGGAGCCGGTTCTTCAAGCAGCTCGCGGTCAAGGTCGTCGAACGCGACATGGTGGCCGGCTCGCCGGACATGGTCCACGCCTACGAGTTCGTCGGCAGCCCCCGCTGGAACGACCCGAGGCAGCCGGCCGAGCCCGGTCAGGCACCTCCCGCGTCGGACTGGCGCGGATATAGCCAGGTCCGCACGGTCGAAGGCACCGGCACCGATCCGTCCGGCTACACCGTCACCACCCGTACGTTCCTGCGCGGCACCGGCGAGACGGTCACCGACTTCGACGGCGGCACCGTCACCGACGTGCCGATCCTGCAGGGCAACGTGCTGCAGGAACAGTCGTGGAAGATGACCGCGCTCAGCCCGCGCGCCTACACCGAGGTCGACTCCACCCGGTATGAGTACACGATCCAGAACACCGGCAACGGGCCCGGCACCATGGACCCGGCGTACGTGCTGACCACGCGGGAACGATCGCGCGAGAAGCTCAGCACCGGCGCCTGGCGCTACACCGACGAGCGGACCGCTTACAACGCCGACGGCCTGCCGATCAAGGTCAACGACTACGGCCAGGAAGGCGTGGCCGGCGACAACACCTGCACCAGCTCCACCTACGCCCGCAACACCGACGCCGGGCAATGGCTGACCGCCTTCCCCTCCGTCGTCGAGGAACGCGCTGGCGACAACTGCACGACGGGGACGCTGATCGGCAAGACGATCACCTTGTACGACCTGGGCACCGACCCGGCCACCAACAAGCCCAGCGACGGCAACCCCACCGAGGTCCGCTCCTACGCCAACGCGAGCACCATCTCCACCGCCAAGGCGACCTTCGACGACTACGGCCGCCCGCTGACCTCGACCGATCCGCTGGGCAGGACCACCACCACCGCCTACAGTCCGGCGACCGGCTGGCCCGGCACCGGCGTGACCACCACCAACCCGCTCGGTCACACCGTCACCGCCAAGCTGTCGCATGTGCAGGGTGAGCCGGTCCTGGTCACCGACGCCAACGGCAAGGTCACCGAGATCGACTACGACGCGCTCGGCCGTACCACCGCGTTGTGGAGACCCGGCCAGCCGCGCAGCGGCGGCACCCCCACAGCCACCGTCGCTTACACCATTCCGTTCGACGGCTGGTCAGGCCAGCCCACCGCGCCGATCAAGACCACGGTCGACCAGTTGCTGTCCGGCACCGGCGGCAACGCCAAATGGACCACCACCCACAGCTACGACGATGGCCTCGGCCGCACCCGGGAGGCGCAGACCGCCTCACCGTCGGGCGGGCGGATCGTCACCGCCACCACCTACGACCCGCGCGGGCTGACCGCGACGGAGTCCGAGCCGGTGCACAACACCGACCCGCCCGGCAGCGGCCTGCTCAACCCGGCGACCACCGCTCTGCCGCAGTGGACCAAGACCGTCTACGACGACCAGGAACGCCCGGTCGCGGCGATCGCCTACCACCTGGGCACCGAACTACGCCGCACCAGCACCGCCTATCCGGGCAGCGAGCGTACCGAGGTCACCCCGCCGGTCGGCGGCAAGACCGCCACCGTCACCGACGTGTTCGGCCGCACCGTCAAGGTCGAGGAATGGTCCGACGCCACCAACCACGCCGACACCGGTTACGGCTACGACCTGAACGGCAACCTCACCACGATGACGGACGCCAACGGCAACGTCCGCACCTACACCCACGACTGGCTCGACCGGCGCACCGCCGCTGCCGACCCCGACGCCGGCACCTCCAGCCACGGCTACGACCTGGCAGGACGGCAGCTCTGGAGCATCGACGGCAACAACCAGAAGATCTCCAGCAAGTACGACCAGCTCGGCCGCCGTATCAGCCAGTGGGCCGGCGAGCCGGACACCGGTACGAAGCTCGCCGAGTGGACCTACGACACCGTGGCCAAGGGCCGGCCCACGGCCGCCACCCGCCACGCCGGTGGCCGGGCCTACACCCAGACGGTCACCGGCTACGACAGCGACTATCGGCCGACCGCGACCAAGGTCACCATCCCGGCAGGGGAAGGCGCGCTCGGCCGTGATTACGCCTTCAGCTCCGTCTACGACGCCGCCGGGAATCTGCGCGAGCAGACGCTGCCCGAGGCCGGGGGCTTATCGGCGGAGAAGCTGACCTTCTCCTACACCGACCTCGGCTTCGCCAAGGGCATGACCTCCGACCTGGCCGGTGGGTTCACCTACGTCAAGGACACCACCTTCACGTTGACCGGCAAGCTGGAAAGCCGATCCCTCGGCACGAACGGCCAGATCAAACGCCTCCTCGAACGCGACCCCACCACCGACTGGCTGTCGCGCGTCACCACCCAGACCAAAGCGAACACCCCCACCCCGGACACCGTCCAGGACGACCGCTACAGCTACAACCTCGCCGGCAACATCACCCGCGTCCTGGACGCCACCTCGGCCACGAGCGGCACCGTCGGCCAGTCCGAATGCTTCACCCACGACGGACTGCTCCGGCTCAAGACCGCCTACACCACCACCGCGAGTTCCTGCACCGGCACCGGCGACGGCCTGGGCATCGACCCCTACAACCAGGCCTACGCCTACGACAAGGTCGGCAACCTCACCACCCTGACCGACAACGGCCAGGCCGCCACCTACACCTACCCCGCACCCGGCCCCACCGCGGTCCGCCCGAACGCGGTCACCGCGATCACCCGCCCCGGCGGCACCGACACCTACGCCTACGACAACGCCGGCCAACTGGCCGCCCGCACTGTCGGCGGCGAACAGGCCACCCTCACCTGGAACCCGCTCGGCCAGCTCGACCAGGCCACCATCGACGGTCAGAACACCTCGATGGTCTACGACGCCGATGGCGAACGCCTCATCCGGCGCGACCCCGACGGCAGCACCACCCTCTACCTCGGCCAGATCGAGCTGCGCCTCGCCGGCGGACAAGTCACCGCCAAGCGCTACTACAGCGCCTCCGACGCATCTTTGATCGCCATGCGCCAGACCAGCGGCCTCACCTGGATGCTCGCCGGCCAGCACGGCAGCACCCAACTCGCGGTCAACGACACCACCGGAACCGTCAGCCGGGAGCGCTACCTGCCCTTCGGCAAGCGCCGAGGCACCGACGACCTGCCCTTCACCGACCGCGGCTTCCTCGGCAAGACCGAAGACCCCTCCACCGACCTCACCTACCTCGGCGCCCGCTACTACGACCCCGCCATCGCCAAGTTCATCTCCACCGACCCCGAACTCGACCTGCGCACCCCCGAATGGGCCAACCCCTACAGCTACGCCGCCAACAACCCCATCGACCAATCCGACCCCGATGGACGCCGCGTCGACACCGGCGGCGGCAGCAGCGACAAGAGCTACGGCTACTCCCGCAACAAGAAACGCCCCAACGCCAACCAGAACTTCGCCGAAACCCGCCACGCCAGCGGCAAGAAAAAGACCGTCCGCGAAAGAAAGATCCACAAAAAGCGTATCAACGCGAACGAGAAGCAGAGGAAGGACATCGCTGCTTGGAAGAAGCGTGAGGCCGAGCGGTCCCGATATCACAGTCGTAAAGCGGCCATCGCAAAAGAAGACATCGAAGCGTATCGCTGGATGATGCAGAATCCAGGGCTTTCCGACGAGCACGGGATGGTCAGCTCCAGGTACCCGTCTTTGCGGCAGACTTCAAAAAAGCGCATCGCCGGCAAAATCCGTGAATCGATCCAGGATGGATCGTGCAGCAGTTTCGTCCCCGGCACCAAAGTTCTCATGGCAGACGGCACCGCCAAGCCCATCGAGGATGTCCGAGAGGGTGACAAGGTTTTAGCCACAGATCCCGTGACTGGAGAGACAGCGGCCAGGAAGGTCCTCGCCCCGATCACCTCCAAGGGCGTCAAGAACCTGGTTCGAGTGACCGTGGGCAGTGGTGATGGGGAGGGCGCTCTTACCGCTACCGGCGAGCACCCCTTCTGGGCGCCGACCATCCGACAGTGGAAGCAGGCAAACACGCTGCGGCCGGGGCAGTATCTGCGGACGAGCGGGGGAGCCTACGCCCAAGTCTCGGCAATCACCGCGTGGACATCCGCGGACCAGCGTGTCCACAACCTCGCCGTGGCCGACACGCACACGTACTATGTAGAAGCAGACACGACGCCCGTCCTGGTGCATAACAGCGGCCCGTGCGGGCTTAGAACTCCTGAGGAAGCGGGGATTCTTCCTAGCGAGGTCCGGCGCATCCAGAACGCAGCGAATAGGATGGGGGCCCGGATTGTAGTGGTAGGCAGTCGTGCAGGCGGTACCGCTAAGGCAGATTCGGACTGGGACTACATATTGTCCGGCAAGACAGGCCGAGTAAGGAGCAGGGCTGCAAGCTCGCTGCCCGAGGGGATCGGCGGAGATTGGCAGGGCCGGAGACGAGGGCAGGACATCTTCCAGGATTACAATCCGGATGCTCCGGGGTACGCCACCTTGGACCCTGAGCGCCCGCACGTCATCTTCGATCCGGAGCCGTGATGAGCAAACGATCTAATATCCTGAATGAACTAAGCCAAGGGCGCCGCCCACTCCAGGAAGGGATTGGCTGGTTCAAGGCGCTGCCGCTAGATGAGCGACGTGACGTGATTCGAGAGCTGTCTTCTTACGCTCTTCAGGCGAGGGCTGCAACTGAGGATGCTGCAGAGAGTATCGCCCGCGCAGGGGTGAAGCCCACGGCGACTCCGGCTGTCCTGATTTCGCGTGGGCCAATCCGTGAGCAGCTGGCTAAGATAGGGAATCTACCAGAAGCCGAGATGGAAAAATCATTTCGGATATTGCTGGCACTTCTATCGATCTCGGATGCCCGTAGGCGTGAGATTGATTGCGCTAATGGGTGCACGCATTCGTGGCATAACTTGCGCGATTAGACGTTACTAAGCAGAAACTGGGCTACTGGACCGTAGCTCGGTTACCGGTGAGGTGATGTAGCGCATGTCCTGATCCCGGAAGAAGCTGCGAACAATCCCGGGTGTTGCCTGAAGTCGGTCGACGGATCGCTCGATCCTGTCGGTCAGTTCCTCCACAGACCGGACGACTTCTTCCAGACCCACTCGTCGGGATTGAGCTCCGGCGAGTACGGGGGCAGGAAGAAGATGCTCAGCCGCCCCTTGGTGGACTTCACGAACGCTTTCGTCTCCGCCGACCGATGTACCGGATGCCCATCGAGGATCAGGAAAATCTTTCCAGGCACGTCGTGGAGCAGCGTCTTCAGATAGTCGATGAAGGCCGCCGAATCGATGGTGCCGACGAAGGAGAAGTGCAGTCTGCCTTGCGTGTTCACCACGGAAATCATGTTGGCCGAATGCCGCCGGCCGGTGCCGCGGACGGTCGGGGTATCGCCGACCTTCCCCCAGGTGGTGCCCGCGTGATGGTTGGTGCGCACACTCGCCTCATCCAGGAAGTCACGGCTGTTCCAAGATCGCTAGCTTGGTGAGGGTCGAGGGCGCGGGATCGGCGGATCGCGATGTGATCACGTACGGCGCGTCGCTCCTCAAATGAGACGAAGCTCCAGCTAAGCAAGGTCTTCCTACAGATCTTCGCTCGTGGAGCTTCGCCGTGGCCAAGTGTGCCATCCCGGCCGCCGAGCCGGTAGCCACTCACGTGGTGACCGCCGGACCGGTCGTCTGCGTCCCTGTCGTGGATGCCTGCACTGACCTGCTGAGACTCCTGAGCGAGGTGTCGGATGGACGGTCTGATCAAGGTCGTGATCATCCGGTCGCGGACGCTGCTGGCGTTCGCTGCGGATGCGGGCACGTTCACGACGTTGGGCAGCCAGCACGTCGGGGTGGCGGGCGTTGGCGTTACGCCAGCGCAGGTAGGCCTGCAGCTCACGGGCCAGGACGGTGTGATTGGGATGGTTGGCGCCGCTCTTGCCGCGCCGGGTGACGCCCCACAAGGTGTCATCGCCGAGTGAGTAGCAGCCGTGAAAGTAGCGCACGCCGTGCGCGTATAGGTCGCCGGCAGCCGGCCCGGCTTGCCACGCTCGGCCCCACCGGCGCCTTGGTGGGGCCGGATCGATAACGGCCCGAACTGGTCGAAGGCGAAGCGCCGGTTGGCAAAGCGGCTGGTGACCTCCTCGATCCGGTCCAGCTTGGCGTCGAAGTCCGGATCGGTGGAGGTCTTCCAGGTGCGGGTGCGCTGGAAGGTGACGCCGTGCCGGTTCAGCAACCGGCGCAGGTGCTCGCGCCCGATGACAATCCGCCGCTCGCCGCTGTGGCGGGCCAGGTGATCGGCGAGTTTGCGCACGCTCCAGTTCGTGAACGGATGCCCCAACCGGCTTGGACGCGTTTTGGCCGTCTGGATGATGAACGCGATGTCCTCATCCGTGATCAGGCGGGGACGGCCTCCCGCCCACCGAGGGTCCAAGCAGGCCAGCCCGATCTCGTTGAAGGAATGGATCACATCCCGCACGGTGTCTTCATGCGCCGCGACCAGCCGCGCGATCGCCGGAGTGGGAGTCCCCGACGCCGATGCCACGATGATCACCGCCCGGCGCACCCGGATCGACTCGTGCTTACCCCGGCGCACGATCTGCTGCAGCCGGCGTCCCTCGTCCTCGCTCAGCCGTCGTGCTCTGACCGGCTCTGCCATCCACGCACCTCACTCTCGACGACAACCTGCTCCCATCGAGAGTGACCGATCAGCCCACTACCGTGCATCCCAGGTCGCCGTCTCACTCGACCCGGTGAACGTTCGTGGTCATCCCACTAGTCAGTAAGTTAGGAGCACTCGATGGAGCAAGTAATTGTCACCCCAGATTATCGGCCTGATGAAGGGCTGCGCTTCTCGTGGGATGAGGGATTTGAGATCATGGCCTCTGTGACCCGATCGGAAGTGCTCATTAAGGCCAACCGTGCGGGGCTGACTTCATTGGCGCGACACCTTCTTACGCTTGCGCAGGAGGGCGTAAGTGATGGGATGCATGTCCACCTTACTGCTGACCAAGAGATCGAATCCGAGATTGATCTGATTCTGGAGCGGATGGCAGACTGAGTTTCTTCGACTCACATCCTTTTCGGCTGATCGCGGTCTGTGTTGATGCGCTTCGGATGGGGGATCCTCACAGACGCACCGAAGGCCCCGATATTTTGCATCTGCAGACTCGGAGCCTTCGGTGCGTCTGATACGTTCAACTTCCGCTCCGCCTTGACGGAAACGGCTGACTGGGTGGCCGTGCGTGATGGCAGAGTTTACGACGCGTTCACTCCCAGGGGCGGCGAGACAACCGCGGAATACAAGGCACAATGGGACTATAGCGACGCTATCGACTTCGGGTTCTGATCTACGTGCATGACAGTGATTTGATCCAGCAGATTCGCCTTCAACCTGGGCGGTTTGGATTGAATGGCTCATATGATCAGAGCGTGGCGTTTCTTCTCGGCCTGGACGTGGGGCGCGATGGAGGACTGCTGCGAGGGTTTGACGAGTGGCTTGTCGTGCGTCGAGGCCGCGACAGCAGTTTGCGATGGACCGGGATTGTTCTTGAAGAGGCATTCCCGGATGCTGGTATCAGGCGAGCGGAAAGCCTTAGCGAAGAGCAGAATAGATGTGCAAGCGACCTCCTGTTCTCGTTGCTTTTTGAATTCTTGGGAATTCGAGATCATCGAGTAAAACTAGCGCGCATGTACGCCGCATACAGTCGCCTCTGTGAGGCGAGGGATGCGAGTAAGTCTGTAGATCGGTAACCGGCTTGCATACGTCACCGCCGTCGCCGGCGAGCAGGCCACCCTCACCTGAAGCCCGCTCGGCCCGCGGCCGCGGAAAGGGCGACCCTCACCGAGTACGCCGGTGGGTCAGGATTCCCACGACCAGCAGGACGATCGCACTGCCGTAACCGACCACCGGCAGCAGACGCCACAGCAGCCACGGGATCCCTCCTTCCCAGCCCGCGCAGCCGAGCAGCGTGAAGTACGAGAACGCGATGAACACCCAGTCGAGCGCGATCACCACCACGACCAGAATGGTGAACAGCCCCACCACCGTGCTGAGCGGTCGCCTCGCCCAGGCGGCGACCAGGGTTGACAGTGAGACGCTCACGGAGGGCAGGCCGTTCAGGACCAGCATGTGTTCGAGTACGGGTTCACGCAGACGGAGCCATGTCCAATGGAGATCGGACCACAGCTCCGCCAAGCCGAACGGAAGCGAGTCGTAGCCGGCGCAGCCGGCAGCACCGTCACCCTCGAAGAGATGCGGCAGCCACAGGGACAGGAAACTCAGCACGCACATCACCAGTGCGGCCAACCACCATCGCAGATAGCGGCTTCGGGGCATGGGTCTGCCTTTCTGAGCGCATGATCGACAGCGGCATTGTGCCCGCGACGAGGACGATCCGCCATGGCCCGTCGGCCCTCGCCCGGTAGCGCGACGGGTCGTACCGCAGCCGTAAGGCAGTGAGGATGAAGTTCATCCTCATGTCCTGCTGGCCGATCAAGGGTCGAGAAAGGCGCAGATGATCCGTGCTGCAGACTCATCAATTGACGAGCACGTATCTGGATTTTCACCCTAGTGTGCTCGGAGGCCGCCAGGGATGCGCCTGAGGCCGAGCACGCTGATGCCGTCGACTGTCCAGTTGTGTCGGCGAGTCCTGTCCATGTGTAGGGCAGGGGTCTTCTCGCGCGGAAAGAACGGAACTCGTCTGAACCGAGAAAAAGCTTGGATAAAAAGGCATAGCGTATCGAAGCGGCACCTTGACCACCTGCGCAGGGAGTAGTACGGATTGGAGAGTGCCCATTTGAGGATTGGGCGTTTGGCAAAGCTACTGGTCGCAGCGAGAATGATGAAACGCGAAGACCTCAGAGGATTGGGGGGAAATGAGGCTAAAAGCGCCAAACGGGCAGGAATTTCGCATCGATCAGGCTCAAGATGGGTTGGCTCAGCACGGAATCATCCTCTTTTCCGGAGCGACCCTAAATGAGCTTAAGTCTGCCCTGAACGATTGGACGGTCCCTTATCGGCACCCTCACGACGTCAGTCCTGGGGTTACCGTTATAAGACCGAACCTCATCGGCGAGACCAATGCTCAGGGATTCACGTATGAGGCACTGCCGCTCCACACGGACAGGGCGCAGGTTGACAGTCAACCGACGATTATTTGTTGCCTGTACACACAGGAGGCTGCCGTTGGAGGTGAGTCGCTTCTTTTGGACGGGGCGGAAATCGCGCACAGCCTCCTGTGCCGCAACCTCCTCGCGATGGCCGATAATGTGGTCCTCCTGTCCAAGGGGAATCGATGGCGCACGGTGATAAAGCCCTATGATTCTTACGCTGGCTTCCGCATCAGATATCGAAATGACAGCATAGCTCGTCCGCATGTCACCACATGCGACGCCAGGCCTTTACTTGATGCCTTCGAAGCGAAGGTCGCGTCCCCACTCGTATATGCTCTGCATGCAGGTGAGGGGTATCTCATTCATAACCACCGGGTCCTTCATGGAAGATATGCGTTCACAGGCGACAGAGCCGCTATACGCCTTCTCGCCAAAGTTGCAAGATCCTCTAGATCGCGCTCTCTTAACCATGGGTTCTCACTACGAGGGTACTCATCTACGATGAAAAGGGAAGGTTAGGGGTGTGGATGTCCCGCCACCATGCTGATGTCATCAAGCGACTGCGCTCCTTGCCGGGCCAGACGACTCCCGAATTCCCTGGGGCCATACGCGCTCTGATCGAAGACCTGTCCAATCCAGAAAATATACTGAATCAAATATTGAGTCGTGATCGACTCGACAAGTGGGTGCGATTCTGTGCGTTGTACGGTTTGCTTCTTCGCTTACGTAGAGAAGAACGTCACACCGAGTACGAGCATGTTGTTGCGCGCTATGGAAAGCAGTTCGACAGGGAGCCGTACTTTGCGACTTTCCGTGCGATAGTCGAGCGTAATCGTGGAGATATTGAAAGTCTCCGTAAGGCCGTTCACTTTTCCCGTCAAGCGGCGAACGATATGCCGGACGTCGCAGGGGTCGTACATCAGTTGGCAGCATTCATGGCAGAATACTTCGAGCGGAAACTGGATTCTGCTTCCAAGACGGAGATCGCCGAGGCGGAGCGTCATGTGGACAAAGCCATCACCCTGACCGATGGGCACATAGCGCACTACCATGAGACCAAGGCCAGGATTCTGGCCATCCGCCGCGACTTCGACTCCGCACGCGTATCCATAACCAGAGCCATTGAATTGGAGCCCAGGAGTGGGCGCGATTACTACAGACGACTAACGCAATATCAGACCACGCGGACGCGAATCGATCTGATGGAGCAGCAGTCTCGGTGGAATGACATGCAAGAGAGTAGCAGGCGCGAGCTGGTGGAGTTCAGAGCTCAACAGCTACAACTGCTGGGCCTTCTCGCGGCAGTTGTGGCTTTGATCGCCACTGGAGGCAACATTGCCAGCCAGAGCAAGCCATCAGATGCAATCGTGCTCATTGAAGTGATGGCTGGAGCAGTGGTCATAGTGTTCTCTGCTTTTTCGCTGATGACAAGCCGATCTTGGGGGCGCATACTGGTCTCCTTCGCAGCGGGAATCGCCTTGGTGGTCGTTCCTCACGTATTCGGACGGTAAATATGCTGAGAGTTGTTGACATTACTCAAAGTCCTGGTTCTACCTCCGAGCCGACAGCGGATCGCGTTGGCTTCTCGGGGAATATCGCCTGGGTCATTGATGGGGCAACGGATTTCACTGACGAGAGAACGCTTCCTGACATTTCAAACGTCCAATGGCTGGTCAATCTACTCGATAAGACCCTGCTTGAGATCGGCGCCTCCAACAAGTCTACGGATCTCAACCTGATTTTCGAGAGACTTGGCGAAGACACACGCGCAGCATTGGCTGCCATCGGGTCGCAGGGCTTGAGAAATCATCCCTGTTGTTCAATCGGGCTCGCTGTTTTCAGCGATCGGGTGGTTCGGCTGGGCCGGATAGGTGATGCGACACTCATCGCATATCAGGGTGAACAGGTCATTGGCGATGTCAGTACTGATTTTTTCGAGCACCGTGAGACTCAAGCCGTCCGTCAATCACAAGAGGGACAGCAAACTGAGGCAGAGATCATCGAAGCCATGTTCGCTCGCCGCCTCGAGTACATCCGGGGTCTGCACCGGGAGTCGGTCTTCTCCGGGCATCCAGAGGCGGTCTTCAGAATCCACACTGAAACTTTTCCGCTGGACAGTGTCGACACGGTGCTGATCTGTACGGATGGATTTGCTCGTTGCATAGACGATTATAAGATCATCAAAAGCTGGGCGGATCTTAAAGTGGATGTACATCGCCATGGACTCAAGGAAATAGCTTCAAGAATCAGGAAGTTTGAAGCACAAGGCCAGTCGAACCCATCGCCGACGAAGTTCAAACAGTCAGATGATCTTGCGGCGATCATTCTCGCTCGTTGATCAGAGGAGCTATGCATGGATGGTCCCGACCGTCTCGGTCCCGGTGGGAAGCCTCAGTATCTGGTGGAGCGTAACGCTGGATATTTTGAGTACCAGCTTCCCGTATCAGTCAAGCTTGTCATCGATATCGACGGCAAAATACCGCTGCTCATGAATGAGCGAGACGAGTGGGAGCTCCCGGGGGGAAAGCTGGAAGTCGGCGAAACCCCCGAAGTGTGCGTGTGCAGAGAAGTATACGAAGAGCTCAATCTCACCGTCACAGTCGAATCGATCATCGATACGTGGGTTTACGAGATCACGCCACTGCGTCATACCTTTATCGTGAGCTACGGCTCGACATATCAAGGTAACGAGGAGATCCGAAGCTCTGACGAGCACAAAAAGTTGGGCCTGTTCGAGTACGGCGAAGTCCCCGACCTCCACATGCCGGAGCAGTACAAACGAAGCATCGCGCGATGGCAGAAGATTCCCGCGAAATGCTGAAACTTCTCGGGGGCAACGGCCGGAACACGCCGACCGGCTCATCGCCACCTGCGGGGAGGCTGCGTTCGGTATCGTCGGGCGCGGCGTCGAAGGAGAGGTCTCCCCCATGCTCCAGCACCCCCTGCTCCGCGAAGTCATCGACATCAAGGAGTCGATCTCCACCTCCGATTTCGTGCTGAGCCTGGCAGAGGCCGTGACCCCCGAGGGGGCCGAGCGCGCGCTCCGGGACTACGTGGTCACCGAGCGATTGCTGGAGAACTTCGACGAGGCGATCGGCCTCATCAAGTTGGCTCTCGACGGGCACACGTCCAAGGCGGCCTACCTGCACGGCTCGTTCGGCTCCGGTAAGTCGCACTTCATGGCGGTGCTGTACGCCCTGCTCAGCCGCAACCGCACCGCCTGGCGGCGCACGGAGTTCGACCCCGTGCTCACCAAGCACGAGTGGCTGGAGCGCGAGGCCAAGAAGTTTCTCCTGGTGCCCTACCACATGCTGGGGGCCAAGGCCCTGGAGCAGCGGGTGCTCGGCGGCTACGTCAGCCACGTCAAGAAGCTGCACCCCGACGCGCCCACGCCGCAGGTCTACCGGACGGACGCCCTCTTCACCGACATCCGGACGATGCGTGCGCGGATGGGCGACGACGCGGTCGTCAAGGGGCTGAGCTTCGGTGACGGTGACGGTGACGGGGGCGGCGGCGAGGACGACGAGTGGGGCGAGTCGTTCTCCTGGACGCCCGCCCTGCTCGACACCGCCCTGGGCGCGGAGGAGTCGCACGACGGCGCTCCGCTGGACCTGGTGCATCCGACCACGCCGCCCGAGCTGCGCGCCAAGCTCGTACAGGACGCGAGCACGAGCCTGCTGCCCGGCTTCGCGCAGAACGCGGCCGAGGGCGAGCACGGGTTCATCTCGCTGGACGCCGGCCTGTCGGTGATCGCCGAGCACGCCAGGTCGCTCGGTTATGACGGGCTCATCCTCTTCATGGACGAGCTGATCCTCTGGCTCGCGACGCTCATCCACGACCAGAGGTTCGTCGCCCGTGAGGCCAGCAAGATCACGAACTTCGTGGAGGGTAGCGACGCCCGGCGGGCCATCCCGATCATCTCGTTCATCGCCCGCCAGCGTGACCTGCGCGAGCTGGTCGGCGAGGAGGTGTCGGGCGCGGCCGAGGCGTCCATCCAGGACACGCTCAGCCTCGCCTCCGGACGGTTCGACAAGATCACTCTGGAGGACCGCAACCTGCCGCAGGTCGCCCACGCCCGCGTGGTCAGGCCGAAGGACGACGAGGCCGCGGCGCTGGTCAACGCCGCGTTCGAGCGGACGAAGAAGGTCGGCCCGCAGGTCTGGGACACCCTGCTCGGCTCCGACAAGGGCACCACCGGCGCGGACGAGGAGTCGTTCCGCCTGACCTACCCCTTCTCGCCCGCGTTCATGGACACGCTGGTCCACATCTCCTCCGCTCTGCAACGTTCCCGTACTGGTCTCAAGCTGATGGGGCAGCTTCTCGCCGACCACCGCGATCACCTGCGACTGGGCGACCTCGTCCCGCTGGGAGACCTCTACGAGGTGATCGCGGCGGGTGGCGACAAGCCGTTCGTGGACAGCCTGAAGGTCGTCTTCGAGGCCGCCGACCGGCTCTACAGGACCAAGCTCCGGCCCTACCTGCTCGCCGTCAACGAGATCACCGAGGACGACGTCGAACGCTACCTGCACCGGCCCGAGGCGATCACCGATCCCGGGCTGGCCCAACGGTGCAGGGTGTTCGTCGGCGACAACCGGCTGATCTGCACGCTGCTGCTGTCGGCGCTCGCACCGAGCGTGCCCGCGCTGAGCGACCTGACGATCCGGCGGCTCGGCGCGCTCAACCACGGCTCGGTGACCGCGCCCATCCCCGGCAGCGAGGTCGGCATCATCAAGGCCAAGGTGGCCGACTGGGCCGCCCGCTTCCCCGAGATCAAGGAGACCGGCACCGACGCCAACCCGGCGGTGCGGCTGGAGCTCACCGGCGTCGACGTCGACTCGGTCCTGGCCAACGCGGCGGTCAACAACAACCCGGGCAACCGCATCGCCCTGGCCAAGAAGCTGCTCGCGGCCGAGCTGGGCGTGGACCGTCCCAACGGGCGGCTGGGCGCCGACGAGCTGCGGCTGGTCTGGCGCGGCTCCGAACGCGTCATCGAGGTGATCTTCGGCAACATCGCCGACGAGGACGAGCTCCAGGACCACGACCTGCAGCCACAGCTCGACGGCCAGTGGCGGATCGTCGTGGATCTGCCCTTCGACGAGGGCGACTACGGGCCGGTCGACGACGTCAACCGGATGCGCGACCTGCGCGAACGCCCCCGCGAGGGCAAGCCGCCGCAGACGGTCGGCTGGGTGCCCGCCCATCTGTCGGCTCAGCGGATGGCCGACTTCCAGCGGCTCGTGGTCATCGACAAGGCGCTCTCCGACGAGCACCGCTTCGCCACCCAGTACGCCGGCCACCTCAACGCCGACAACCGGGCACGGGCCAAAGGGTTGCTGGAGACCCAGCGCGACGCGCTGCTCAAGCAGCTGCGGACGGCCTTCAGAGGGGCGTACGGCCTGGACGCGAAGAAGGCAGCCGATGTCGAGCTGGGCTTCGACGAGCACTTCGCGGCGCTGCCGGACCTGGCGGGGCTGACCGTCTCGTTCGGGCAGTCGCTGCGCGACGCCATCCGGCATCTCGCCGGACAACTGCTGGCCCACCAGTTCCCCGCCCACCCCGAGCTGGACCGCGACGCCACCGGCGTCGCGGTGAAACCGGCCGACGCCAGGACGGTCTTCGGTCATGTACGGGCCGCCGCCGAGGCGCGTGACCGGCGGGTCGAGGTGCCGGCCAAGGACCGCAAACTGATGGGACACCTCGCCGAGCCGCTCGGCCTCGGCCTGCAGAAGGAGGCGTACTTCGAGCTGTCCACCCGGTGGGCCGACCACTTCCGGCGGGAGGCGCAGCGAGAGGGCGTCACCGGCGACCTCAGCGTGATCACGCTCACCGACTGGACGGATCGGCCCGAGCGGCGTGGCCTGGAATCGTTCCTGGTCAATCTCGTCGTCGCCGCCTTCGCTGAGATGGACGACCGGGTGTGGGTGCGTGAGGGGACCCCGCTGGAGCCGGCGCCGGAGCTGTCGCAGATCAGGCCGCGCGACGCGCTGCGCAGCCAGCCCCTGCCGGGCGAGGCCGACTGGGCTGAGGCGCGGCAGAGGTTCGAGGTGGTCTTCGGCGGCAAGGCGCCGACGCTGCGGCGTGGCCGCATGGTCAACCAGTTCGCCCGGCAGATCGCGGACGCCGCGCGGGAGCTCCGCGAGCCTGCGGCCGGGCTGGTCCGCCAGCTGGAGACGCACGCCGGTTTCCTCGCGCTGGACGATACCGATGAGAGCGGGCGACTCGCGCTGGCCAGGCGCTCGCTCGAGCTGCTCACGGCGCTGCGGGAGGCGGGGCACGGCGCGGGCGGCGCGAAGAGGATCATCGAGACGCTGGCCCGCTTCGACCTGGGACAGGTGAGCGCCGACCGCTACGGCACCTCCATCAAGCGGGCGCACGACGTGGAGCAGGCGCTGGCCGGAGCCGCCTGGGACACCCTGGAGCTGGCCCAGGGGCAGGGCGCCGAAGGGCTGGCGCTGCTGGAGTCCCTGCGCCGCGTGGCGGGCTCCGACCAGCGGACGGCCGACCTCGTCGAGGCGCTCGGCAGCACGCGGGGCAAGGTCACCGCGCTGATCAGGCGCCGCCAGATTCCGGACCCGCCGCCTCCGCGCCCGGGAGTCACGGGCGGCACCGGCTTGACCGGCGGAAGCGGTCCGACCGGCGGGACTGGCGGGACCGGTCCGACCGGCGGGATCGGCGGGACTGGCGGAAGCGGTCCGACCGGCGGAACTGGCTCGATCGGCGGGATCGGACCGGTAGGCGGTACGGGCGCGACCCGTGGTTTGGCAGGATCCGGCGATGCTTCGGGCGAATTCGTCCCCGCTGTGCCCGGCCGTTCGGGATGGAAGCGTACGAAAGCTGCTCAAGCGGTGGAGGAGCTGCGAGCGGAGCTGGCCGAGCTGGTGGCCAGGGAGCCAGACGCCGACATCGAGATCTCCTGGCAGGTCGTGGAGCGATGAGCACCGCCGTCACCGTCGCGGTGCGGCTCAACGCCGTGACCGTCGCCCAGTACCTGTCCTCCCAGTCGTCGCTGACCGGCTCCCCGGGCGAACGGCGACGGGTCGTGCTCCTGCGTTCCGCTCCGCAGTGGGACGGGCCGGACGAGCTCGAGTTCGGCCAAGGACAACGAGCCCGGGTGGCCACGGCGCCGTCGCCGCTCGCCGTACACGAGCTGGTCCTCGGTCACCTGGCCGGCGCGGGCGACCCCGGCGTGCTGGTCGTGCTGACCGACAGGGAGCAGACCGAGCTGGACCCGGCGATCCTCGCTCGGGCGCACAAGCAGCGCGTCCAGACCGTCGACGGCTGGAACGTCGTACGGGAGGCGTTCGTGGCCGAGCAGGTCGACCCGCGACTGCGTGAGGACGACTGGGCGGCCGAGGCGCTGCTGGACGCCACCCCGCCGGGCGGCTGGCCGCCGCTGGCCGGAGGGGTGCTGTCGCGACGCGCCGCGCTTTCCACGCTGGCCCTGCGCCGGCTCGGGCTCGGCCGCTACAGCGACGATCCACACAGCGACGATCCACGGCCTGACGACGAAGGGCTCGACACCCATGCCCTGATGCGGTGGTCGCTGACCCCGGGAGGCCCGGAGCGGTTGCTGGCTCTGCGCGGTCCGGAGCGCGCCGGCCTGGCGGCGTTCCTGGGTGAGGACGACCAGGCGGGCCGGGCACTGCTCGCTCTGGTGGTGGCCGGGCATGGGCCGGACTCGGTGGCGTTCGGGCTGGTGTGCGCGGCGCTGTGGCTGCACTCCGAGGCCGACGAGCGGACCTACCGTTCGCGAGGCCGGGCGGAGCGGTGGTTCGGCGAGGAACCCGCCGTGGCGGCGGAGGCGCTGGACGCACTGGTCGTCCCGTTCGGCAGGGCCTGTGAGGAGTTCGTGACCGCGCTGCTGACGGCGGGCCGTGCCGACGGCGACGAGGAGCACGCCCGCCAGGCGCGGCGGATCACCGCCAAGCTGCTGGACCGCGCCGGAGGGCTGGCCAGGCAGTTCGGCGCCGAGGACGCGGCGTCGGCGAGCCCGGTCCTGGCCGCCGGGCTCGACGCCCGGTTTGCGGCGGCCGGCCGGGCGCTGGCCGGCGGGGACCCGCGGTTGATCGCGCGCGCCGTGCGGGAGCTGGGCGCGCACCACCTCGCGGCCGACCCGGACGCGCGGGTGCGGATCACGCGGGCGCGGATGGCGCAGCGGCTCGTCCAATGGCTCGCGAACGATCCCACCACCGAAGCCGTGACGGTGGCGGCGGCGATGGACCGCCACATGTCCGAAACCGGGTGGGCGGACCAGGCACTTGAACACCTTGAGGCAGGTGGTGACCCCGAACCCGCGCTGAGAACCGCCTACGACAGGCTGGGAGCCCGGGTCCGCGAGCGGCGGCGGGCGATCGACCACTCCTTCGCCCGGAGGCTCGCGGTGGGCACCGACCCCGGCGGCATGCTCACCGTCGAGTCCTTCCTGACGCGGGTGGTCAAGCCCGTGGTGGGCGGCAAGGCGGAGCGGCGGGTGCTGCTGCTCGTACTGGATGGGATGAGCGCGGCCATCGCCGGCGAGCTGGGGGAGCAGCTACGGCGGCACTGGGCCGAATACGATCCGCTGCCGGGCGAACAGGCTCCCCGGCGGCGCGCGATGGCGGCCGCCCTGCCCACCCTGACCACGATCTCCCGCACCTCCCTGTTCGCCGGGAAACTGCTGAAGGGCACGCAGGCCGACGAGAAGCGGCTGTTTCCCGCGCACCGCTTCTGGGGCGGCGGCCAAGCGGCCGTGTTCCACAAGGACGATCTGCGCGCAGCCGGCGTCGGCGACGCGTTCGGGCCGGAGCTGACCCAGGCGCTGGCCGACGACCGCACCCACGTCGCGGTGGTGCTGAACACGATCGACGACCGGCTCGGCAAGGAGCAGAAGCTCGGCGACGGCGCCTGGCGGCTTGACGACATCGGCAAGCTCCGCGAGCTGCTGCGGGTGGCGGCGGACCAGGGCATGGCGGTCCTCCTCGTCAGTGACCACGGGCACGTGGTGGACCGGCACGGGATCAAGCTCGACGGCGACGGGATCGCCTCCGCCCGCCACCGCGCGCCGGGCGGACCGGTGCGGGAGACCGAGATCACCCTCTCCGGCCCACGGGTGGTGTGGCCCGATCCGGGCGCCGAGATCGTGGCCTTGTGGGACGCCGACTCCCGCTACACCTCGCAGAAGGCCGGCTACCACGGCGGCGCCTCGGTCGCCGAGTTCACCGTCCCGGTGCTGGCGTTCCTGCCCTTCGGCGCGGAGCCGCCCAAGGGCTGGCGGGAGCTGGGCGACCAACGCCCGGCCTGGTGGTCCCTGGATCCCATGGAAGAGACACGACCTGCCGCTCCCGCGCCTGCGCCCAAGAAGGCCGCGAAGCGGCCGAAGCCGCGCCCCGAACCAGGAGACGCGCTGTTCGACGTGGTCCTCGCTCCGGCGGAGGACACGCTGCTCGCGCCCCGGCTCCGCTCGCCCGCCGACCGGTTGGCCGACGCGCTCCTGGCTTCCCAGACCTTCGGCGAGCAGGTGGACCTCCTGGCGCGCAAACCTCCCATGGACAAGGTCGACCAAGCGATCCGTGTCCTGCTCGACGCGGGCACCCTCCCGGCCACCGCCCTGGCGCAGCGCATCGGCTACCCGGCCAGTCGGGCCGACGGTTTCGCCGCCGTGCTGCGCCAACTCCTCAACTACGACGGGGTGCAGGTCCTGGAGACGCTCCCGGACGGACGGACCCTGCGGCTGAACACGGCACTGCTGCGGGACCAGTTCGAGCTGGGACACTGATCGACGTGAGCTCCACCAGATCCGCCCAGGTCAGCGCCACGCGACGGCGCGCGGTGATCGACGCGCTGCGGCGCGGCGCCGTGCCGGAGAGCGGGCTCGACCTGCTCGCCACGGGCCTGGGCCGGTTCGAGGCGGCGCTCGACGCCGAGCTGGACGCCGTCGCGGCCGGCGGAGCGGTGTTCAAGGCGGTCAGGGGTGAATACGGGTCCGGCAAGACGTTCTTCTCCCGGTGGCTCGGTGAGCGGGCCAGGAGACGCAACTTCGCGGTCGCCGAGATCCAGATATCCGAGACCGAGACGCCGCTGCACAAGCTGGAGACCGTCTACCGGCGGCTGACCGAGCGGCTCACCACCGCCAGCTTCCCGCCCAGCGCGTTGCGGCCGGTGGTGGACGCCTGGTTCTACGCGCTGGAGGAGGACGCGCTCGCCGGCGGGGCCGGCGAGGACGAGCTGCCCGGCGAGGTAGAGAAGCTGCTGGCGGCACGGCTGGCCGAGGTGTCACGGCAGGCCCCCGCCTTCGCGACCGCCCTGCGCGGCTACCGGGCCGCGCTGCTCGGCGGGGACGACACGACGGCGGCGGCCGTGCTGGCGTGGCTCGGCGGGCAGCCCCACGTCGCGGCGACCGCCCGCCGGTTCGCCGGGGTGCGTGGCGACCTCGACCACTTCGGGGCGTTCGGCTTCCTGCAGGGGTTGCTGACCGTGTTGCGCGACAGCGGGCATCCCGGGCTTCTCCTCGTGCTGGACGAGGTCGAGACCCTGCAGCGGGTGCGCTCCGACGCCCGCGACAAGGCGCTCAACGCGCTGCGGCAGCTCATCGACGAGGTGCACTCCGGGCGCTTCCCCGGCCTCTACCTGGTGATCACCGGCACGCCGGCCTTCTACGACGGGCAGCAGGGCGTGCAGCGGCTCGCGCCGCTGGCGCAACGCCTGGCGACCGACTTCACCACCGACCCGCGCTTCGACAACCCCCGGGCGGTGCAGCTCCGGCTGCCCGGCTTCACCCAGGAGTCCCTGGTGGACCTGGGGCTGACCATCCGTGACCTGTACACGGCCGGCGCTTCCGAACGGGTCAAGACCGTCGCCGACGACGCGTACGTCGCCGATCTCGCGCGGGCGGTCGGCGGGGCGCTCGGCGGCCGGGCAGGTGTGGCGCCCCGGCTGTTCCTGAAGAAGCTCGTGGGTGACGTGCTCGACCGGATCGACCAGTTCGAGGACTTCGACCCCCGACGTCACTACCGGCTGACGCTGGCGAGCGACGAGCTCACCGAGACGGAGCGAAACCTCGCCGCGTCGGTGGACGACGTCGACCTGGACCTGTGATGGCCGATCCGGTGGAGCGGCTGGACCCGGTCGTCCTGCACCACATCGTCAACACCCTCGGCTGGCCCGACCTCCGCCCGTTGCAGCGGGCGGCGATCCAACCGCTGATGGACGGCGACGACGCGGTGCTGCTCGCCCAGACCGCCGGAGGCAAGACGGAGGCGGCCTGCTTTCCGCTGCTGTCCGCGATGAGCGTCCGGCGCTGGACCGGACTGTCCGTCCTGTACGTGTGTCCGCTCAAGGCGCTGCTCAACAACCTCGTCAGCCGGATCGACTCCTACGCCCAGTGGCTGGGGCGCCGGGCCGCGCTCTGGCACGGCGACATTCGGGAGTCGCAGCGGCAGCGGCTCCGTACCGATCCGCCGGACATCCTGCTCACCACCCCCGAGTCGCTCGAAGCGCTGCTGATCGGCGCGAAAACCGACCATGCGCACCTGCTGGGAAAGGTGCGAGCGGTGGTCGTGGACGAGCTGCACGCCTTCGCCGGCGACGACCGGGGCTGGCACCTGCTTGCCGTGCTCGAACGACTGGAACGCGTGACCGGGCACCCTATCCAGCGCGTCGGCCTGTCGGCCACCGTGGGCAACCCGCCGGAGCTGCTCAGGTGGTTGCAGGGGGCAGACGCCGCAAAGCGAACCGGGCAGGTGATCGCCTCCGCGATGCCGGGCCCGGTCCCGCCCGGTTCCGGCCCGTCTGGTTCCCGCCCGTCTGGTTCCGGCTCGCCCGGTTCCGGCTCGCCCGGTTCCGGCTCGCTCGGTTCCGGCTCGCTCGGCGAGGTCGAACTCGACTACGTCGGCTCGCCCGCCAACGCCGCCAAGCTGATCACCGCACTTCATCGTGGCGAGAAGCGCCTGGTGTTCTGCGACTCACGGCGACAGGTGGAACAACTGGGCGCTGCCCTGCGCGACCGCGAGGTCACGGTGTTCCTGTCGCACGCCTCGCTGGCCGCCGAGGAGCGGGCGCGGGCAGAAAGGGCTTTCGCGGAGGCGCGTGACTGCGTGATCGTGTCGACCTCCACTCTCGAACTCGGCATCGACGTGGGCGACCTGGACCGCGTCATCCAGATCGACTCGCCCCGCACCGTCGCGTCGTTCCTGCAGCGCATCGGGCGGACAGGGCGACGCGCCGGCACCGTACGCAACTGCCTGGTCCTCGCGACACGAAGGGAGAGCCTGCTCCAGGCCGCGGGCCTGCTCCACCTGTGGGGACAGGGCTGGGTCGAGCCGGTGATCCCACCGCCGGAGCCCCGCCACCTGGTCGCCCAGCAACTCCTCGCCGTCACCCTCCAGCGGCGCGCGATCGGTGATCGGCTGTGGCCGGAGGAGTGGAACGGCCTGGCCCCCTTCGATCGCTCGGCGGAGCCCATCCTCCGCCACCTGGTCGGCGCGGGATTCCTCGACCTGGACGGCGGCATGTTGTTCGTCGGCCCCGAGGCCGAGCGGCGATTCGGACGGCGTCACTTCATCGAGCTGACGGCGTCCTTCACCGCGCCTCCGCAGTTCACAGTGCTGGCCGGGCGTCAGGAGATCGGGCAGGCCGATGCTTCGGTGCTGACCGAGGAGAGGCCCGGCCCCCGCCTGTTGCTCCTCGGCGGCCGGAGCTGGCGGGTGACCTTCATCGACTGGGCGCGTAAGAGGGTCTTCGTGGAACCGGCCGAACGCGGAGGCGTGGCCAAGTGGACCAGCGGCGGCATCACCGGCCTGTCGTACGCTCTGACGCGCGCCATGCGGGAGGTGCTGCTGGGCGCCGATCCGCCGGTGTCGTTGACCCGCCGGGCTCAGGACTGCCTGGCCGAATGGCGTGACGAGGAGGCCCCCGGCGTCGTGCACCCCGGCGGAACACTGGTGACTCGGGCCGGTGACGACGTGCGGTGGTGGACCTGGGCCGGTCACCGGGCCAATGCCACGCTCGCCGCGTCGCTGCCCTCGATCGCCGACCCGGTCCAGCGGCCGACGGACTTCTCCGTCCGGCTGCGGGAGGACCTGACTCCCGCAGCCTGGCACGAGGCCCGCGCCAGGACGGACGACGGCGAGCTGCTGGTGTTGCCCGACGTCGATCGCCGCGCCGTCCACGGGCTGAAGTTCGGCGCCGTTCTGCCGGAACGGCTCGCGGTCGCGACGGTGGCCGCCCGGCTGGCCGATTTCGAGGGCGCGCGCGCTGCCCTGTCCGAGCCGGTCCGCCTGCACCTCGCTCCGCCGCACTGATGCCCATTCCTTGAGCGCACGGGGAGTCGCATGGTCGCATCGAATGAGCGCTTCCGTTTTCGCGCTATGGATCTAACGAATAAAGCGGTAATTTCGCCTCATCGCGAGTCTTCTTATGGCTCGATTAGCAGTGTTTTGTAGCCAACTGGAGGGCGACGTCCCGGTGAATCCTGGTTTTCTGATCAAGGACCCTCGCAGTCGTATCGAGTTACGGTTGAGTGCCGCCGCCTCCTCACAGGAGCGGCTCGCGTTCCTCAATGACGCGAGCACGCGCATCGGCAGCACTCTTGACCTGGCTCACACCTGCCGCGAGGTCCTGGACGTCGCCGTGCCGAGGTTCGCCGACACCGGCGGGATCATGGTCCAGGAACGACTCATCACCGAAGGAGAGTTCCCCGTCCGCCCCAAGGACGGCTCCGCGCTGGTCCGGCGGGTGGCCACCGCCGTGGCGGTCGACAACCCCTGGGACTGGAACACCGCCTTCCCGGTCGGCGAGGTCGCGGTCTACCCGCCGCTGCTGCCGCAGGGGCAGGCCATGGCCACCGCCAAGACCGTGTTGGTGCCCAGGCTGGAACAGGCCGTCGGCGACGAGAACGCCGAGGCGTTCGGCCGCCCGATCATCGCCCGGTTGCTGCCCGGCTGCTCGTTCCTCGTCACGCCGCTGGTCGCCCGCGGCAATGTGCTCGGATTCTTCGTGCTGGTACGCCGGGAGTCCAGCGAGCCGTTCCAGGACGGCGACATCGCGCTCGCGGAGGAGCTCGCGGCGCGCACCGCGATCTGCATCGACAACGCCCGGCTCTACGGCCGTGAGCGGCGCACGGCGCTCACCTTGCAGAGCGCCCTGCTCCCCACCCTCCTTCAGGAGTCTCCTGGCCTGGAGATCGGCTACCGTTACCTGCCCGCCGGCGACCTGGCCCACGTGGGCGGCGACTGGTTCGACGTGATCCGGCTTTCGGACGAGCGTACGGCGCTCGTCGTCGGCGATGTCATGGGCCACGGCATCCGGGCCGCGGCGACGATGGGCCAGCTGCGGACCGCCACCCAGACCCTGGCCAGCCTCGATCTGGATCCGGGTGAGCTGCTGTTCCGGCTGAACCGGGTGGCTCAGCAGCTTGACGCCGACCAGCTCGCGACCTGCGTCTACGCGACGTACGACCGGGCGACCGGGGCCCTCGCGATCGCCAGCGCCGGGCACGTGCCGCCCGTGCTGGTCAGGCCGAACGGCCTGGCCGAGATCGTCCCGGTCGTGCCGGGGCCGCCCCTCGGAGTCGGCGGCGAGCGGCTGGAGATCTGCGAGGCCACCATGCCCGCCGGTGGCATGCTCGCCCTCTACACCGACGGGCTGGTGGAGACCCGCGACCGGAGCATCAGTGACGGCATCGCCGACCTGTGCTCGCTGCTGACCGGCCCGCCGCGGGAGATCGAGCGGATCTGTGACCTGATCGTCAAAGCCCAGCGTCCCGCCGACAAGCGGGACGACATCGCTTTACTCCTTGCCAAGGCGATGCCGGTGGAGCGAACCACTCCTCTTTGTTAGCGCATTCGGGGTGAAGCGCGCTTTGCCGCCCCGGACGGTGGCTATTGCCGATGGAAACGGGAGCGCGGCATTCGTGTCGCGATATCAGGTCATTTCGCGATTATCCGGACATCGCCGGAGGTGCTTTTCGCGATGACGGCGTTGTCGCTCTTGGCGTTCTTGAGCTGCGACCACACCCTGCCGTGCGTGCTCCTGGCCGTGACCCGGTAGGCGCCGTCCGGGACCGTCGTGGTGACCCGCCCTTCGCGGGACACCGCGTCCACCTTGGCCGGTGGCGCGGCGAACGAGAGGTTGATCGACCCACTGGCGGTCCGGGCCCGGACGCTGGGCGACCTGAGCCGGTCGCCCGCGATCACACTGTCCTCGGCCAGCAGTCGCAACCTGCCCGACGTGCCGTACGCCCTGATCGGCCCGGAGGCCGACACGTCAATGTCCTGAGGCAGCCCGTCGAGGACCACCCCCTCGCTGGCCTCGATCACGAGTCGGGTCCCGGAGGGCACCCTGACGTGGTAACGGGCGCCGCAGTCGCCGACGATCATGGCGCAGTCGGCGCTCAGCCGCAGCGTGCCGTCCTTCAGCGACCAGGACGTGTTGCCCTCCTGTGCCGCCTTGCCCTTGGCCCACCGGTCCACCCGGATCTCCGTACCGGTGCCCGGCAGGACGCGCAGCCCGCCCAGTGACGACGCGATGGTGAGCCGGTCACCGGAATGCTGGAAGGTCCGGCCGTCGTGCACCTCCTCGGCGTCCAGCCCACATCCGCCCGCCATCCCCAGCGCGACCAGAACCGCGCTTGCCATGATTCGCCTCATGCCGTAAATCCTGGTCCGGCGCGGGCGAGCCGCCATCGGTCATCCGGCCGACCCGCCTCCGCCGTTCGGCCGCTCCTGCCCGCCGTACGGGCGCGTCCTCTTACCCGGACGGCGAGTCTCCGCACCGTGCCGTACGAGAACGCGCGGGATCTCAGAGGGCGGCCAGCAGCCCTCGTACGTGCGATAAGGGGTCAGCGCCCAGGGGGCGCACCACCACGGTAGACACGCCCGCCTTCCACAGCTCCCTCACCTGGGCGGCGGCCTCGGCGGGCGAGCCCGAGGCCGTGACCAGCTCGTCGGGCGGCAGCCCGAGGAACCCGGCCTGGTCCTCGACGGCGGACCGCATGACCTCGCGGGCGTCGTCGCCCAGGCACAGGTGGACGAAGGCCACCAGCTCGTGCCCGTCAGGCGTGTCGATGTGCCCGAGGATCGACGGGAGCTGCCGGGGCCCCAGCCCTTCGGGGATGATCGTGCCCTGCGCCAGCCGGCCCGACAGCGCCAGCGAGCGAGGGCCGACCACCCCGGCCAGCAGCGGAGGCGGCTCGGCGGGCGGGTGGACGAGTGAGACGCCGTCGAGCCGCACGTGACGGCCGCGCATGGTCACCGTCTCGCCCCTGAGCAGCCCCTGGACCGAGGTGATCGTCTCCTCCAGCAGGCTCAGCGGGGACGACACGGCGGCCCCCGCCTGCCGCATCCACGCGGGCACCCCGTGCCCGATGCCCGCCGCGAGCCGCCCGGGATGCAGGCGGGCGAGATTGCCCAGCTCCATGGCCAGCAGCGCGGGGTTGCGCAGGGGAGCGGGCGTGATGCCGATGCCCACGCGCAGCCGCGAGGTCATGGCCAGCGCCGTCGCCGCCGAGGAGATGGCGCCCGTCCAGCCGAGGTCCTCCACGACCCACAGGTCGGACACCCCGTCGGCGGCGTCGAGCTCGCGGGCGAACGGCACGAGCCGCTCCGGCGGCAGCCCGCGGTCGAACATCACACCTAACCGCATGCCTGACTCCCCGCCTGATGTCACGCCGGCCTCCGACTGCCCACGTCGCGCTGCTCGGCACAGGTCAACGACACGTGCTCGCCTCTCACGGCATCCATACGCGCTCGCCTCTCACGGCATCCTCCAGTAGTAGCGGAACACGCGGCCGACCTCGGAGTAGCCGGCCCGCAGGAAGGCCGCCGCGGTCGGGGTGTTGGCGGTGTCGGTGGCGGCGACGATGCGTTGCAGGCCCGCCTCGGCGAGGGTGCGGGTGCCCTTGGCCAGCAGGTCGTCGACGTAGCCGTGGCCGCGGTGTTCGGGCACGACGCCGATGTAGGCGATGGAGTGGTCGTCGGGCGCCACCAGGCCCACGGGCGAGTCGCCGAGGTAGCCGATGACGAACCAGCCGGGCTTGGCCTTGCGGTTGACCAGGTCGTCGTACATCCACCGGGCCTCGTGCTCGGCCCCCTCGGTCGCCACCTCGACCCGCGTGTCGTAGTCGAGTGAGCCGTGCGAGATGCGTACCAGCAGGTCGAGCACCTCGGCCGGGTCCAGCCGCCGGGCGGCGACGTATCGCAGCCTGCCCGGCTCCTCTGGCAGGTCACTGCCGGCCTGCCATTCGAGCATCAGCCGCTCGACCTCCATCACGAACCCGGCCGCCGTCAGGGCCTCGTGCTCGACGGCCCGGTCGACGGTGGGGATCAGCCCAGGAGGAAGGGCGATGTCATGGATGATCTTGTTGAGCCGCATCGCCGCGAGGCTGTCCCGCAGCAGCCGGGCGGCCGTCTCCGGATCGGGGCCGGGGTCGAACTGCCAGGTGATCACCGGTGGCGCGTCGCGGAAGGGCGCCCAGAACGCGAGCCGCGCCTGGCCTTCCGTGAAGCACCACTCGGGCCGGGTCCTGCCCTCTTCGTACGCGGCGACCAGCTGGGATCGGGCAGGCTCGGGGAACTGATCGAACAACGTGAAAGCCTCCACCTGAAGGGCTCTCCCGGGCTCTACGCGGCCGGAGGGAGGTGCGCACCGACTGACGTGACCATCGTCTCGCACACCTCCGTCTCCGCGCGCGACGCCTCCTGGTATGAGGGCTGCCTAGGCCGCCGCGCCGAGGGCCGTGCGCGCGTCGTCCATCGACGCGCTCGTCTCGAAGTGCCGGTCGAGGTTGGTGATCGTCAGCAGGTGACTGATCATGCCAGGGGCCAGCACCAGGATCATCCGGCCGTGCCGGCGCTGGACGTGGTTGAGGCCGGCGACCAGCACGCCGAGCCCCACGGAGTCGCAGAACGGAACCTCGGTCAGATCGAGGACGAGATGGAGCGGATGGGGGAGGGCGAGGGCCTGATCGAGCTCCGCCCGCAGGCGGGGCGCGCCCGCCGCGTCGAGGTCTCCGACCACGCGGAGCACAGTGCAGGGATCCTCTCGCCAGCAGCTGACCACCATGGGTGTGACGTGCCCGTAGGCGGGATCATTATGCCTACTTTTTACAGATGTTCTGGGTTGCCGTCTTGGTTTCCGGTGTAGCGCCGGTGGACGGCTTTGCGGTCGGCGTGGACGTCACCGAGACTTTCTTGATCTTCGGCTGGTCGCTGCCGAGGATCACCTCGATCCCCTTCGTGTCGACCTCGCGCAACTCGGCGCCCGGGATGGCGGCGGCGACCGTGCGGGCGGAGTCCTCGCGATCGGGTCCGTAGCGGATGAGCGTCTTCTTGTGGTCCTTACGCGTGGTGTTGCCCGGCTCGCCGGGCACCGCGAACCCGGCCGCGACCAGCGCCGCCTTGCTGCGCGCGCCGAGCCCGGTGATGAGCGTGCCGTTCTTGACCACGAGCGAGATGCGCTCCGGCGGGATCGTGAGGGCGGTCGGCTTGGCGGAGGCCGAGGCGCTGGGCGAGGGGGTGGGCTCGGCCAGGTCCTCGTCGGCGGCGATCCGGGCGAACATGTCGCGCGCCGCGTCCTTGTCCCACAGCACCGCGGACTCGCCGGTCGGGGTCTTGAAGTCGACGTTGGACAGCGGCACGTCGGCGAACTTCACGTCGTTCAGGGAGACGTCCCTGAGCTGGGTGGCGAGCCCCATCAGCCCGTCGTCGGGGTCGACCTTGACGGTGCGCAGCGTGGAGTTGACGAACGAGGCCAGCCGGGCCGGGTTGGCCAGCGTGCCGGCGCTCAGCGCGCGGTCGAGCATCGCCGAGATGACCTGCTGCTGCCGGTCGATGCGGTCGAGGTCGGAGCGGGCCGTGGCGCGGGTGCGGGCGTAGCCGAGGGCCTGCGCCCCGCGCAGCTCGTGGGTGCCGGCGGCGAGGGTGAGCCCGGTCTTGGGGTCGTTGATCGGCACCGGGGTGCACACCGTCACCCCGCCGAGCGAGTCGACGACGTCGATGAAGCCGAGGACGTTGACCTCGATGTAGCGGTTGATCCGCAGCCCGGTGGCGTGCTGCACGGCCTGGACCGCGAGCTTCGGGCCGCCGAACTGGTAGGCCGAATTGATCTTGTGTTCGCCCTGGCCGGGGATGGTCGTCCAGGTGTCGCGGGGCAGGCTCACCACGGTGATGCGGGTGTGGTCCTCGGACAGGCGGATGACCATCATCGTGTCGGTGCGCTGGCCCGACTCGCGGCCGAGCTTGAGTTGGTTCTGCTGCTTGCGGGTGAGGTCGTCGCGCTTGTCGATGCCGACGAGCAGGATGTTCATCGCGCCGCGCGGCGCCGACTCGGCCACGCCGGCGTCGACCGAGCCGATCTGCCGGGGAGTCGCCCACACCACGCCGGTGCCGACCAGCACTCCGGTGGACAACAGGCCGGCGATGATCACATTTCGGCGACGGGCCCTGGCGCCTCTGCCACGCCTTCGCCGGCGACCGCCCGCGAGCCTGACGCCGCCGTAGGCGTCCCCGCCCACGTGCACCCCAGCGTCCTCCTCGCCCGGGTCGCGCATCCCGTCCCCCTCTGTGCTGCCGGAGGATCGGGCCTTCGATTGCCCTCCTCCCCTGGTCGTACAGTAGCGTGAGCCCCGCCATGAAGCAGTTCCCCGACTCGCCGCACGCGCCAGCGGAGACACGTAGCTGGCCACCCATCTCCGTCGTCATGCCGGTCCTCAACGAGGAGCGGCACCTACGCGAGGCCGTGTCCCAGGTCCTCGCCCAGAGCTATCCCGGCGAGATCGAGGTCGTCCTCGCCGTGGGGCCCTCACAAGACCGCACCCAGGAGGTCGCCGAGGCCATCTCCCAGGCCGACCGCCGGGTCGTCGTGGTGCCCAACCCTACGGGCCGCACCCCCAACGCGCTCAACGCCGCGATCGCCGCCTCCCGCAACGGCATCATCGCCAGGGTCGACGGGCACGCCATGCTGCCCTCCGACTACCTGCGCGTCGCGGTCGAGACGTTGGAGGAGACCGGCGCCGACAACGTGGGCGGCGTGATGGCCGCCGAGGGCGTCACCGCCTTCGAGAAGGCCGTGGCGTGCGCCATGACGTCCAAGATCGGCGTCGGCGCGGCGGCCTTCCACGTGGGCGGCACGGCCGGCCCGGCCGACACGGTCTACCTGGGGGTGTTCCGCCGCACGGCCCTCGACCGGGTCGGCGGCTACGACGAGCACTTCCAGCGGGCCCAGGACTGGGAGATGAACCACCGCATCCGCAAGACCGGCGGGCTCGTGTGGTTCCAGCCGCGGATGCGGGTCTCCTACCGGCCCCGGCCCACCGTGAAGGCACTGGCCAAGCAGTACTTCCACTACGGACGCTGGCGGCACGTGGTCTCACGCACCCACGAGGGCACGATCAACCTGCGCTACCTCGCGCCGCCGGCGGCGGTGGTGGCGATGGCGCTCGGCCTGGTCGTCGCGCCGTTCTTCCCGCTGTCGCTGATCGTCCCGGGCGGCTACGCGCTGGCCATCCTCGCGGGCTCGGCCCTGACCAGCAGCGGGCATCCGGCGGCGGTCAAGCTCAGGCTCCCCCTCGTGTACGCCACCATGCACATCTCCTGGGGCTGGGGCTTCCTGACCAGCCCGCGCAAGCTCGCCCGCCCACCGGGTTCGTGAGGCCGGGCGGCGTCCGTCAGGCGCCGCCCGGCACCCGCCCGGTGAGCCCGGACACCAGGATGTCGAGCCAGGTCTGAGCCGGCGCCCCGGGGTCGACGCAGTTGACCCGCACCCCCTCGCCGGCCCACTCGGCGGCCAGGGCCCGGGTCAGGTCGGCGACCGCGGCCCGGGCCGAGGAGCGGAGGCTGTGGGCGGCCCCGCCTTCGGTGTGGCCGTGGGTGCCGATCAGCAGCCCGCCCCGCGTCTCGCGCAGGTGGGGATGGGCGGCCCGGGCCACGTTGACCGGGCCCAGGTAGCCGGTCCGCAGGGTCTCGTCGGCGGCGTCGGCGAGCCCGCCCAGGTGCGGGACCTCCGGCGCGTAGACCACGTGGTCGACCCGCCCCACCGAGGCCAGCGCCTTGACGACCGCGTCGTGGTCCTCGACGCGCACCTCCCCGGCGAACACGCGCGTCCGAGCCCCCTCCTGCTCGGCCAGGAGCGCCAGGTCGCGCCCGGGGCCGAAGACGACCACGGTCGCGCCGTCCAGGCCGGCCCGCCGGCCCGCCGGCCCCGGCGCGGGCACGCCCGCGTCGGCCAGGTGGAAGAGCCGCTCGGCGAGGTGCAGGTCGTCGGGGTGGGTGACCTTCATGTTGCGCTCGCTGCCCGGCACGAGGTGGATCGGCACGTCCGGCAGGTAGCGCAGCACCACGCCGCAGTCGTCGGTGGCGGGCCGCCGCTCGAACTCGGGGTCGGCGAGGGCCCGCTCGTAGGCCTCGCGAATGACCGACAGCCGGAAGCACTGCGGGGTCTGGGCACGCCTCAACAGCGACCTGTCAAGGACGTCGCCGATGATCTCGCCGCCGGGCCCCGGAGCGGCCACCAGGATCGTGTCGGAGCTCGGGATGGCCACCTCCACGGCCGTGTGGGTCTGGAGGGCCCGGACACACGCCGTGATGATCCGGGGCTCCAGGAGAGGGCGTACAGCGTCGTGCAGGAGCACGTCGCACTCCCGGTGGCCGATCGCTCGCAACGCCCGCCAGGTGCTCTCCGTGCGGCTCTCGCCACCGTCGACGATCTGGCCGACCTTGCCGAAACCGCGGCGCTCCACGATCTCCCGCACCTGGTCGGCGTAGCCGGGCGTCATCAGCACCACGATCTCGTCGATCTCGGGCGAGCCGTCGAACACGGCCAGGGTGTGCTCCAGGATGGATCGTCCGGCGATCGGGATGAGCTGCTTGGGCGTGCCGCGCCCGACACGCCGGCCGACACCGCCCGCCAGAATCACGCCCACAGTGGACAACCGGGAATTCATACGGCGAGCGTAACGGCCCGGTTCCGTGTTATCGCGTCGCCCTGTCGCTACGCTGTGTCCACGCACTCCCTCGCGACCGGGAGGACCTGCGCTTTTGACTGATTCCATGACGCGTGCCAGCGCGACCACCTCGGTGGTGCTGCTCGCCACGACCCCGGCCGGCCGGCTTCCCTGCGGCGACGGCACCCTGCTCGACCGGATCAACGACCAGCTCGCCACGCTTCCAGTCCGTGACGTCCACGTGCTCTCGCCCGGCGACGGGCTCGGCGCCGACCTGCGCGGCGTCGCCAAGATCGTGAGGAGCGCGGAGGGCGCTGTCGTCGTGCTGCCGGCCGACCTGGTGGCGCACACCGAGGCTCTCGCGTCGCTGGTGGAGGACCCGTCTCGGGCCACGATGGCGCTGATCTCCCATGACACCGTCGAGGGCCCGTTGCGGCCGCCCGTCCGCGACGACAACGGCGTGGTCGGCGCCTCGGGAAGCTCCTTCCACACGGTTCCCGAGGCCAACGCCACGTTCCGGGGCGTGCTCCAGGTGAGCGAGACCGATCTCGCCACGCTGGCCGACCTGGCCGAGGAGCTGGCCGACCTGGCCGAGGCGGGCAAACTCGGGCCCGTCACCACGGTCGAGGCGATCGACCTGCTGCTGGTCGGCCTGGTGCGGTCCGGCGTGCGGGTGCGCGCCGTCCGGCTCGGGCCCCTGCACGCCGACCGCGTCACCGGCCAGTCCTCCGCCGAGGCGGCGATCGAACGGCTGGCCGAGGTGGACGAGGCCGAGGTCCGGCTCGACGGCGCGATCAAGTCCCGCGACGGCTTCTTCGCCACCTACTTCGTCTCGTCCTGGTCGCGCCACCTGGTGCGGCCCGCCGCCCGGCTCAAGCTCACGCCCAACTCCGTCACCGGCATCTCGGTCGCGCTGGCCGTGCTGTCGGCGGTGTGGTTCTCGGCGGGCGACCGCACCGCGCAGATCTGCGGGGCGGTGCTGCTCTACCTGTCGTTCGTGCTCGACTGCCTCGACGGCCAGCTGGCCCGCTACACCCGCACCTTCTCGCCGCTCGGCGCGTGGGCCGACGGCATGGCCGACCGGCTGAAGGAGTACATCGTCTATGTCGGCCTGGCCTTCGGCTACGCCGCCGGTGTGCCGTCCGGCCCTGGCGGGCCCGACGGCATCTGGTACCTCGCAGCCGCCGCGATGATCCTCCAGGTCGTACGCCACTCCGTCGACTTCTCGTACGGCGGGGCGCTGGCCGACGCGAGACGGGTCGGCGCGCTGTGGGCCAAGCCGGCGCGCTCGCTGCTGGAGCCGGCCGACGCGGCCCGCCACAACGTGCCGAGGCAGGGCGTGCTGCGGCTGGCCCAGCGGATGGAACGCGAGTCGATCACCCGCTGGGCCAAACGAATGATCGTGTTGCCGATCGGGGAGCGGATGGCGCTGATCGCGATCACCGCGGCGGTGTTCAACGCCCGCGTGACGTTCCTGGCCCTGCTGGGGTGGGGCGGGGTGGCGGCGGCCTACCAGCTCGCCGGCCGGATTGCGAGGTCGGCCCGATGATCACGGTGCACATGACGCCGGTTCCCGACAGCAAGGTCGTCGCCTACCGCGACGACGGACCGCTCTCGCGCGGCATGGGCCTGCTCGTGGCGGGCCAGTTGCCGCCGCTTCCGCCGGTGATCGCCGGGACGTTCGTCACCGGCGTGCTGCTGCTGCTCGGCGTGGCCGGGTCCGACGGCATCGCGTTCTTCGCGCCGCTCGTGACGCTCCTGCTGGCCGGACCGGGCAGCTCCCATCCGCACGACGGCCGGTTCGACTGGCTGGTGCCACCGATCCTGCGGATGATCGAATACTCGTTCATCGCGGCCTGCGGCTTCGCCCACGACGTGCATCCCGCGTTGATCTTCCTGCTGCTCGGCGCGCTGGCCTTCCATCACTACGATCTGGTCTACCGGCTGCGCCAACACGTCTATCCGCCGCCGTGGCTGTCGACGGCGGCGCTCGGCTGGGACGGCCGGATGCTGGTGATCTCACTGACCGCCGTCGTCGGCTTCATGACCGGCGGGTTCGTGCTGCTCGCGGTCTACCTGTGGGCGTTGTTCGGCTGGGAGAGCCTCACCTGCTGGCTCGCCGCGCCCCGCTCCAGGGTGGAAGCCACCCCACCGGTCGCGCCAGACTAGGGGCTGGCAACTGCTGCTGATTGAGTGTTTGTTAGTGACCATTACTGTTCAAGGGTGGTGTAGCGTCTTGTCTTGTGAACCTGACGGAATGGGCGCGAGCGCAGGGAATCGCTCCTCGCACCGCGTACCGCTGGTTCCGTGAGGGCACGTTGCCGGTTCCCGCGGAGCGAGTGGGGCCACGCACGATCCTGGTCAACATCGACGCGAACACCTCACCGCCGGTGACCGGCGGCGTGGGTCTGTACGCCCGCGTCTCCTCCCACGATCAGAAGGCGGACCTGGAACGCCAGGTCGCCCGGCTGTCGCAGTGGGCGGCGAAGGCGGGGCACACGGTCGTCCGTGTCGAGTCCGAGATCGCGTCCGGTATGAACGGCGGGCGCATGAAGGCCCGTCGTCTGCTGGCCGATGCGAAGGTGACGACCGTGGTGGTCGAGCATCGTGACCGGCTGGGCCGGATGAACACCGAACTCGTTGAAGCCGCGCTGGAGGCCGCTGGTCGTCGTCTTGTCGTCCTGGATGACGGTGAAGTCGAAGACGACCTCGTGCGGGACATGGTCGAGGTGCTGACCTCGTTCTGCGCCCGCCTGTACGGTCGCCGCTCGGCGAAGAACCGGGCGAGGAAGGCCCTGAAAGCGGCGGCTGCCGATGAGTGAGACGCCGAAGAAGAGGAAGAAGGAGCAACCGCGCGCCATCGATGCGCCGTTCGTCGCCCTCGGCCCGTCCGGTGTGGCGATACGCGACCGTCTCAAGAACCTCACGATCGAGGACGACAAGGTGTTGCGGCTGATCGGTGATCACCTGGGCACTCTGGCGTCGCTGGACCTCAAGGTACGCTGCGCGGACGGAAGCGATCACAGCCCGGAGAAATGGGCGGCCCGTAAGCAGCGGCTGACCTGCGAGTCTTCGTCCCGATGGGCCGGGTCGATCACGAAGGCCACGCACGATCAGTGGGCTCTGTCGCGCCGTTGCCAGCTCGCCCACATCGAAACCCTCGAAGCCGGTGTGCGCATGCTGATGCACCGGCTGTCGCAGCCGCTCGGGGACAAGGGCACCAAACGGGCTGCGGGCGGCTACCGCTCGAAGGGCGAGTGGTTCCACAAGTCCCGTCGCCTGCACATCCTTCGGCACCGCCTCGACAGGGCCCGCACCGATCGCGAAGATGGGCGCGTGCATGTGGTGCGCGGCGGCAGGCGACTCCTGGGCGCCCGCCACAACCTCGGCAAAGCCCAGCTCACCGAGCATGAGTGGCGGCAGCGGTGGGAAGCCGAGCGCTGGTTCCTCGCCGCCGATGGAGAGTCAGGCAAACGCTTCGGCAACGAGACGATCCGCCTCACCCCGGACGGCGAAGTCTCCATCAAGCTCCCAGCCCCGCTGGCGCACCTGGCCAACAGCGAGCACGGCCGGTACATCCTCGCCTCCAAGGTCGCCTTCGCGCATCGAGGACACGAGTGGCGCGACAGGATCGACAGCAACCGGGCCGTGGCCTACCGCATCCACCTCGACGTGGAACGTGGACGCTGGTACCTGACCGCATCCTGGCAACGCCCGGTCGTCACGACCGTCCCGCTGGAGACCGCCCGCGCGAACGGCATGATCGGTGTCGATACCAACGCCGATCACTTTGCCGCCTACCGGCTCGACCGGCACGGCAACCCGGTCGGTGAACCACACCGGTTCTCCTACGACCTGTCCGGGCCGGCCGATCACCGTGACGCGCAGATCCGGCACGCCATCACCCGACTCCTGCACTGGGCCAAGAGCTGTGGCGTGGCCGCCATCGCGATTGAAGACCTCGACTTCACCGCCGCCAAGACCCGCGAGAAGCACGGCCGTAAGAAGCGGTTCCGCCAGTTGATCTCCGGCATGCCCACCGGCAAGCTCAAGGCCCGGTTGATCTCGATGGCCGCCGAGGCGGGTCTGTCCATCGTCGCGGTCGATCCCGCCTACACCTCTCAGTGGGGAGGCCGGCACTGGCAAAAGCCGCTGGTCTCCCCGCGCCGCACAATGTCCCGTCACGATGCCGCCGGTATCGCGATCGGGCGACGCGCCCTCGGGCACCCGATCCGGCGACGGACGGCACCGCCCCCACCCGGCCAGAGCGATCGTGTGGGGCATCGGACCGTCCAGGCCGGGCCAGGTATCCGAGGACGTGAGGAAACCCGCCCACCCGTCACGGAGCGTGCACATGATGCACGTACCCGAACGGGGACCACACGAGGAACGCGGGAGACCAGCGCGTCCAAGACCGTTCGGGATGCGCGCAATGCCGGGACGTGGGTCCAAGACCCACTCCTGATCATTGATTAGGAACGGTTTGATTACCCGCGGAGGGGTCAAAGCCAACTAACCTTTGGCCCTACGTAGTCATGTTCGACTGAGGAGTGCACGTTGCTGGGAATGGTGCTGGCCGCTGGAGCCGGAAGACGTCTGCGGCCCTACACCGACACGCTGCCCAAGGCGCTCGTGCCGGTCGACGGTGAGACGACGATCATGGACATCTCGCTGCGCAACCTCGCCGCGGTCGACCTGCGCGAGGTCGTGGTCGTGATCGGCTACGCGGCGCAGGCCGTACACGACCGCAAGGAGGAGCTGGAGCGGCGGCACGGCGTCAAGCTCACGCTCGTGCACAACGACAAGGCCGAGGAGTGGAACAACGCCTACTCCCTCTGGTGCGCCCGCGACTACTTCGCGCAGGGCGCGCTGCTCGTCAACGGCGACACCGTGCACCCCGTCTCGGTCGAGAAGACGCTCCTGTCGGCCCCCGAGACCAGCGAGATCCTGCTCGCGGTCGACGACGTCAAGAAGCTGGCCGACGAGGAGATGAAGGTGACCCTCGACGACGCCGGCGCGCTCAGGCGCATCACCAAGCTGATGGACCCGGCCGAGGCCCACGGCGAGTACATCGGGGCCACCCTGATCCGGCCGGGCGCCGCCGAGGGCCTGGCCGACGCGCTGCGGGCGACGTTCGAGCGCGACCCTCAGCTCTACTACGAGGACGGCTACCAGGAGATGGTCGACCGTGGCGCGCGCATCAACGTGGCGCCGATCGGCGAGGTCGACTGGGTCGAAGTGGACAACCACGACGACCTGGCGAAGGCTCGCACCATAGCCGTCCGCTACTGAGGAGGCGGGATGCCGCTTCTAGCGCGAATGTTGCCCGCGCCCCTGACCATGTCGGTCAGGCGCGGCGCGGTGGCACAGCTCGGCGCCCTGCTGGCCGACAGCAGGGTCGCGACGTCCGGCAGGGTCGCGGTCGCCGTCGGCCCCGGCCAGGGTGACCACATCGAGGGCCTGATCGCGCCCACGCTGGGGGAGGCCGAGGTCTTCAGGGTGGCCGACGGGTCGGTCGACGCGGCCGTCTCGCTCGGCGCCGACCTGCGCAAGGGCGCCTACGAGGTGGTCGTGGGCGTCGGCGGCGGGCGCACCATCGACGCGACCAAGTACGCCGCGTCGCTGGCGGGCATCCCGATGGTCGCCGTGGCCACCAACCTGTCCCACGACGGCATCTGCTCGCCCACCGCCTCGCTGGTGTACGAAGGCGGCAAGGGCACGTTCGGCGTGCCGATGCCGCTGGCGATCCTGGTCGACCTCGACTTCGTGCAATCCGCGCCCCGGGTGCTGGTCAGGGCGGGCATCGGCGACGTGGTCAGCAACCTGTCGGCCATCGAGGACTGGCAGCTCGGCAACGTCGAGCACGGCGAGCCCATCGACGGGCTGGCCTGCTCGATGGCGCGCACCGCCGCCGAGGCGCTGATCGGCCGCGCCGACTCCATCGAGTCCGACGCCTTCCTCATCGTCCTGGCCGAAGCCCTGATCCTGTCGGGCATGTCGATGGTGATCGCGGGCTCGTCCCGGCCCGCGAGTGGTGGAGATCATGAGATCCTGCATGCCGTGGATCAGCTCTTTCCCGGCACCTCCAACCACGGCGAGCTCGCCGGCATCGGTGCCGCTTTCTGCTTCTCCCTCCGGCAGGACACGGCCAGGCTGGCGCAGGTGACCGACTGCCTGCGCCGTCACGGGCTGCCGGTCGTCCCCGCCGACATCGGGCTGACCAGCGCGCAGTTCGCCGAGGCCGTGGCGCTGGCCCCGTCGACCCGTCCCGGCCGTTACACGATCCTGGAGCACCTAGACATGGGCGACACCGAGATTCGCGATCGGGTGGAGGACTATGTCCGGGCCGTCGGTCGCTGAGCTCCGGCGGGTCGCGCAGCCCGCCGGCACCATGGACCGTGAGAGCGGTGAGCACTGGGCGGGCTCCCTCTACATGCGCAAGGTGTCGCCCTACCTGACCTGGCTGCTCGCCAAGACGCCGATCTCGCCCAACCAGGCGACCTGGCTGATGATCGTGAGCGGCCTGGCCGCCGCGGTGGTGGTGGCGCTGCCGGGGCTCTGGGCGGCCGTGCTCGCGGCCCTGCTCATCCAGCTCTACCTGCTGCTCGACTGCTCCGACGGCGAGCTGGCCCGCTGGACCGGACGCACCTCGATCACCGGCGTCTACCTCGACCGGGTGGGCCACTACCTGTGCGAGGCGGCCCTGCTGGTGGGGCTCGGCTTCCGCGCCTCGGAGGTGCTGCCCGACTGGTACACCGTGCTGGGCCTGGCCACCGCGCTGGGCGCGATCCTGATCAAGGCCGAGACCGATCTCGTCGACGTGGCCCGGGCCCGCGCGGGCATGCCGGCCGCCACGGAGTCGGCCGCGGGCCAGATGAGGTCGGGGCTGCTGGCGCTCGGCCGCCGGATCGTGGGGGCGACCAAGTTCCACCGTCTCGTGCAGGCGGTCGAGCTGTCGATCCTCGTGGTGGTGGCCGCCGTGGTCGACGTCTTCACCGGCGACCTGCTGGCCACGAGGGTGTTGCTGGTGGCCTGTTTCGCGGCTGCGGCGCTGCAGACGGTGCTGCATCTGGTGAGCATTCTGGCATCGAGGCGGCTTGCGTGATCTTCTTCCGGAACCGTCAGCGCGTGTCGTCCGTCGTATTGATCGGACGTCCGCTGTTCGGTGGGGGTTCAACAGCGGTTCCGATACGCTTAGCTCCACCAAATCCAGGAAATGACAGACCAGCAGACTCGGTGATCATGAAAGAATGCTCCGCCCGTGCTCTCAACGCGTCAGGACGATGATTCGTTGAAGATCTCGTGCGTCATCCTCACCATGGGCAACCGGGTCGCGGAGCTGAACCGGGCGGTCGAATCCGCGCTCAACCAGGTCGACGGCGACGTCGAAGTGGTGATCGTAGGCAACGGCGCCGACGTGCCCGCGGTGTCGGCGACGCCACCCGAGGGCTCGGCCGCGACCGTGAAGACGATCCGGCTTGACAGCAACACCGGCATTCCGGCCGGCCGCAACCGCGGTGTCGAGGAGTGCTCGGGCGACGTCGTGCTGTTCCTCGACGATGACGGCTGGTACGCCAACCAGAAGGTCGTCGCGCATGTTCGAGACCGCTTCGCCACCGAGCCCGACCTCGCGGTGATCTCCTTCCGGGTGATGGATCCCGAGGGCGGCATCGGCCAGCGCCGCCACGTCCCCCGCCTGCGGGCGGGCGACCCGCAGCGCTCCTCGCCGGTCACCACCTTCCTCGGCGGCGCCTCGGCCATCCGGCGCTCGGCCTTCCTGCAGGTCGGCGGGCTCCCCGAACGCTTCTTCTACGCGCACGAGGAGACCGACCTGGCCTGGCGGCTGCTGGGCGAGGGCTACCGGATCGAGTACGACGCCGAGACGGTCATGTACCACCCGCAGGTCCCGCCGACACGCCACGCGGAGTTCTACCGGCTCAACGCCCGCAACCGCGTGTGGCTGGCCCGCCGCAACCTGCCGTGGCCGCTGGCGGTCCTCTACCTGCTCGACTGGATCGTGCTCACCCTGATTCGCGAGCGTGGCTCCGGTGTCGCCCTCAAAGCCTGGTTCACCGGCTTCTTCGAGGGGCTCCGCACATCCGCCGGAGAGCGCCGTCCGATGGCCTGGCGCACGGCCTGGCGCATGGTCAAGCTCGGCCGCCCGCCGATCGTCTGACGTCGACGGCCCGACCACTACGGCACTACGGCCTGACCACTACGGTCTGACCGCCACGGCTTGACCTGCGCGGTCTGACCTGCGCGGTCTGACCTGCGCGGTCTGACCTGCGCGGTCTGACCTGCGCGGCCTGGCCTGCGCGGCCTGGCCGTTACAGGCGCTCCGCGCCGCCGAAGGTCATCGTGACGTGCGCGACCGTCGAGCTGAACAGCGCGCGTTTCGGCAGGCCCAGCTCGCTCAGCTCCTTGGCGACCGGGTGGTTGCCGAGCCTGATCAGCGCGCCGCCCGGACGCGCTCGCACCCCGCGTGCCTGGACCGACCACGGCACGCGGCGCGTCACCCCCTCCTGGTGGGTGAAGGCGTCGAGCGGCATCATCGCTCCGGGCCCGATCAGCGGCACGCCGGGTTTGAGCAGCATGTCGAGCACCAGCCGACCGTCCTTGCGAACGATGCACCGTTTGTACGGCGAGTCGAGCCGCAACTCGATGTCGGCCAGCTCCTTCGGGAAGCCCCAGATGGTGCGCCCCGCCTCCAGCGTGAACCGCTGGTCGACGGGGAGCCAGTGAATGAACACCCCGGCCTGCCGCAGATCGCCCAGGCCGGGGGAGCCGGTCGAGCCGGGCGGCCGGATCAGGAACGCCACGCCGAACTCGTGGTAGGTGTCGAGGTCGCCGTCGAGGTAGTCGACGAACGTCAGCGCGCAGATCGCCTTGCCGGGGAGGAACTCGGCCACGTCCAGCCCCGAGTAGGCGATCACCGCCCTGGCGGCGTCGGCGCGCACGGGATACATCGCGCTGCAGACGCTGGCGTCTCTCACCCGGACAGGCATGCTGACCGTTCGGCCCTGGATCAGATGCGATGCCATGCGTCCAGTACATCAATCGGGAAGGGCTGTGACCATTCCTTCCTGGTGCGCGTCTGTTCTGTTGTGACAATCGCTAGCACGCGGAGGGCGACATCATCGAGGAGCTGTACCGCGAGCACTGGCCGCTCGTGTGCGGGTTCCTCCTACGCCGGACCCGCGATCCCCACCTGGCCGAGGACCTCGCGCAGGAGACCTTCGTCAAGGCGACCCGGGCGCTGCTCGGCTGGCGGGGTGAGAACGCCGCCGCCTGGCTGCTGGCCATCGCGCGCAACGTCCTCCTCGACCATGTCCGGCGCAGCCGCCACGAGCCGGCGCTGCCTGACCCGGACGAGCTCGGCGTGCCGCCGCTGCACGTCGAGGCCCTGGACGTGCACGACGTTCTGGACCGGCTGCCCGAGCGGCACCGCAGGCTGCTCACCCTGGTCTACCTCGACGGTTTCTCGATGGTGGAGGTGGCCGCGATGACCGGCAGAAGCCATTCGACGATCAAGACCGCGGTGTGGCGGGCCAGAGCCGCGTTCGCCGACAGCTACGGAGCCTCCCGATGACCGAAGACGATCTGCCGCCCATGCCGGACTTCGACCCCCGCAGGACCCGCCGGGCGGTCCGCAGGGGCCTGGTGCGGACCACCTCCATGGTGCTGGCGGCCCTGACCGTGGTCGCGCTGGTGGCGACGCTCGGCTCGGCCCTGGTGCAGAAACGCGGTGACCGGCAGCAACGGATGACCGACGTGCTCGGCACCGCGTTCAAGATCTACAACCCGGCCTACAACCTGAGCGTCGAGCACTGCTGCGAGGCCACGCCGTTGTCGTTGTCGTTCACGGTGAGCGGCAGCCCGATCCGAGCGGCGGGAGGCTTCACCGGCTACGGCGGCTCCGGCCACACCATCACGCAGGACTTCTTCGGCCGGGTCGGCAGGCTGCCACTCGGCAACTCGGCCAACACCACGCTGAGCACCGCGCTGGCCAACGTGCGGACCGGAAACCAGCCGGCGGACAGCAGCCGGAAGGTGCTGGCCAGGCTGCCCGAAGGGCTCAACGCGCTGGCGGTCGTCGAGTTCGACCGGCCTCTCACGCCCGACGAGCTCGTACGCTTCGGCCGCGACCACGGCGCCTGCCCGAAGAAGGTCGTCTACGAGCAGCGGCCGAGGGCGATCCCCATCACCTGGGGCACGACCACCTGGGACAGAGCTCCGTTGCCGAACAGCGGCATGTGCTACGAGACGCCCCGGGACTTCGTGAAGAACCTCCGGGCCTGGACCGGACTGCTGCGCGACCATGACGACGCCAACCTGCGCCACTTCGACCTGACCCTGGATCGGCTGCGCAAGGCGGCGGACGCCGGGCTGGCCTACGCGTACGTGGACAACCTGGTCACGGTCGGGAAGCTGCGCCGCCTCCTCGACGATCCGCGGGTCCGCACGGTCCGGGTGGCCGACGTGACCTACGACGTCGAACGGCCCTAGACGGTCAGCGGCTGGACCGGGGCGCCGAGCCCGGCCCAGGTCTCCATCAGGGCGACGAAGTCCGGGGCGTGGTCGGGCCAGCGGTGGTGCAGGCGGGCCTCGGCGTGGCCGCGGGCGCCGAGCTCGGCCCGCCGTACGGGATCCTCTTTCAGGTCGAGCACGGCCCGTACGACAGCGCCCACGTCCAGGGGCACCACCACCCCGCAGCCGGCCCGTTCGACCAGCGGGGCGGCCGGCGGGGTGGTGACCGGGCGCACGTCGCGGTCGGCGGGCCCGATCAGGTCCATCCGGACGCCGTGCGGGACGGGCCGACCGGCCACCTCGATCAGCTCGGCTACGCCGTGTCCGGCGGACAGGCGCCCGATGTGGACCACCCGGGTGTCGCCGGGAGGGGGCGGCGCCGCCGCCACCACGGTGGCCTCCGGCACCAGGGCGGGCGCGGCCGTATCCCGGGTCGCGGGGCACGTCGATCGCGGTGATGCCCATCGCGGGCGTGACGTTGAAGTGGGTGAACGGGGCGACGTAGGTCACCTCGTGACCTGCGTCGAGCAGCGCCCCGATCTGCCGATGCATGATCCGGGCGTCCTCGGGGTGGTGGACGATCGTGGCGACGCAAACCCGCATACGCCGATGCTGAGCGGCCAGCGGGTCAGGGGCGTGAACGCGGGCCGAACTACCGCTTAACTTCCCTGGAGGGCCGGCGGTACAGCCAGGTCAGGCGAGGTTCGAGGACCCACTTGAACACCGTGCGCGTCTCGGGCAGGCACAGCACGATCGCCAGCGCGAAACAGCTCGCGCTGATCGCCAGCACGCCTAGCGGGCCGTACAGCCACGGGAACTCCAGCCAGCCCATCTCCTTGGCGATGAGCACGGGCACGCCGTGCAGGAGATAGCAGTAGAGGGTGCGGGTGCCGAGGTCGGAGTACCAGGTCTCCTTGCGGGGGATCAGCGCCAGGACCGCGAAGCACATGGCCAGCGCGCAGACCAGCAGCCCGGTGCGCACGCCGAGGCCCATCCACCAGGACAGGTCCATGTCCTGGTAGCTGTTCTTGTAGTAGAAGGGCTTCAGGCTCGCCTTGGGCGCGATGAGGACGGCCACGGCGGCGGCGGCCAACAGGACCACCGCCGAGAGGATCTTGATCCAGCGGCGGTTGAGCATCTCGAAGTGCTCGGGCTGCATCACCAGCCCGATGACGAAGAACGGCATCAGACCGAAGAAGCGGTCCATGCTGAAGTCGCCGGAGATCTGTGAGAACCCGGCGAACAGATAGATCGCGATCGCCACCGGGATCGGATATTTCATCCGCTTCCACACCGGCGTGGACAGCCGCCAGAACAGCAGTGCCAGCAGGTACCAGTTGAGCCACGCCGGGTCGATGATCGTGAGAGACCACTTCTGGCCCAGCGCGAAGCGCAGCGCGGCGTAGCCGACCTCCACGATCACGTAGGGGACGAGGAACGTGTCGACCAGCTTGTTGGTCTTCGCGTTGGAGTTCCAGAAGTTGCGTGACAGGTAGCCGCTGATGAGCACGAACAGCGGCATGTGGAAGGTGTAGACGAAGATGTAGAGCGTCTTGGCGGAGTCGGCGCCGAGCGTGGGCACCAGCGAGTGACCGATCACGACCAGCGCGATCAGGATGAACTTGACGTTGTCGAGGTAGGGGTCGCGCTTGCGCTTGGGCGGCTCTGGCTCGGGCTCCGGCTCGGCGTCGGGCCGCTCCTGCTCCGTGTCGCCCGGCCGCACGCCGCGCGGATCGGTCTGGTCGCCCCAGAAGGTCTGCTCGGGCAACGGCCAGCTGGCTCCCGTGCTGGCGGGGCCGGAGCTCTCGCCAGGGGCCTCCGGGCGTGCGGGGGGCGTGACCGGGGGAGAGTGCTTGGTCTCAGACACTACGGAGTCGCTCAGCTTCGCTCGGGGCCGGGGGAACGCGACAACCGCCACGCCTGACGAGAACCCTTGACGACGCGGGCGAGAGGTGTCGCCGACCCGCATTACATTATCCCGGCCGGACGGGTCCTGTCTCTCGCCTCGGTCGCCAGACCCCTGTTACACAGGGAATCCGGAGGTCAGGTGCAGACATTCTTCTGATCTGCGGTGATCGTGCTGTTATTGACACTGTCGGGGAGCTTGGTCACCTTGACCGCCTTGAAGTCACCGCCGACGATCAGTTGGATCACCGGCGTGCCCTTGGCCTTAACCCCCTCGGAGGGCAGGGGCACCGGGGAGACGTAGGCGTCGGTGGTGGACGGGATGATCTTGCCCGCCGTGGGCGCGGGCTTGGGGGTGACCATCCCGGCGAGCACGTTGGCGTAGTCGGCGCCGGTCGCGGCCCGCTTCGCGTAGCGGATCTGGGTGGTCGGCTGGGGCTGGCCGTCGGCGGCCGTGTAGTTGCCCACTCCGGTGACCTTGAAGCCCTGTTTGCTCAGCATGTCGGCGACTTCCTTGGCCTTGCCCATCGTCGTCGTGCCGTTGAGCACCTGGACCTGCACCTGCTCGGGCTTGATGGCGACCTTGGGCTTGCCGGTGCTCGCCGACGGCTCGGGGGTGGCGACCTCGGTGTCGCTCTTGATCGCGTTGAACAGCTCGTTGGCGTCGGGCTGCTTCCAGACCACGCGGTTGGCGTCCTCGGGGTCGGGCATCCAGGGGATCGTGGTGAACGTGACCCCGCCCGCGGTCATCTTCTGGGCGCTCTGCGCGATCTGGATGAGCTGCTCGGGGTCCTCGGCCAGGTCGGGGTCCATGGTCACCGACTGGGCGGCGGCCTTGACGAAGCCGGGGAGCTTGACCGGGTTGGTGAGCAGGTCGCTGCTGGTGGCCTTCTGCACCACCTTGGTGAGGAAGATCTGCTGGCGCTTGATGCGCTGGATGTCGCTGCCGTCGCCGTACTTGCGCAGCCGTACGTAGCCGAGTGCCTGCTCGCCGTTGAGGAGGCTCTTGCCCGGGGGGAGCGTGAGCTTGGAGGCCTTGTCGTTGACGCCCGACTTGAGGCAGATCTCGATGCCGCCGAGCGAGTCGACGATGTTCTTGAAGCCGCTGAAGTCGACCTCGACGAAGTGGTTGATGCGGATGCCGGTGAGGGTCTCGAGGGTGGAGATGGTGCACGCGATGCCGCCTGAGTTGTAGGCGGAGTTGATCATGTCGCGGCGGGCCGGCATCTCCTGCTTGGTCGTCTCGTTCTTGCACCTGGGGATCTGCACCATCGAGTCGCGCGGGAAGCTGACCAGCCTCGCCTGATCGCGGTTGGGCGAGATGTGCATGAGGATCATGGTGTCGGTGCGCTTGCCGCCGGCGTCGGCGGTCCTGGCCAGCTCCTGGCCGTATTTGGCGTTGCCCTCACCCGCCCGGGTGTCGGAGCCGACCAGCAGCACGTTGAGCGCGCCGGTGGCCGGAGGCCGCGGGTTGATGATGTCGTCCTTGATGCCCTTCTGCTTGATCTCGCCGAAGGCGTCGCGGTAGAGCGTGTAGCCGGTCAGGGAGCCGACGACCATCAGGCTGGTGGTCGCGATGCTCACCCAGGCCAGGATCCGCATCTTGCCGTTGCCGTCGCCTCCCCCGCGGTGGCGGCGTGGCGGCGGGCCCTCGGGAGGAGGTGGCGGCGCCGCCCGACGGGCGCCGCGGTGGCCGGGATCGGTCTGGGCGGTCCTGCGGTCCTCCAAGGACGCGCTCCTGTAGTCGTTCATGCGCCCCCTCGCCCAGTCCGTCGCGCGCCGGCTCGGTCTCTCTTTGCGCCACGAGACTAGGTCACGTACGGCGTACCCGCAGCCAGGACTGGGAGATCAGCCGTGACCCGAGCGTGATGTTTCAAGGGCAGATCATACTCAGAGCTGGACATTTCGTGGAATATCAAGGGCAAAATCTTTGCCTTTTGCCAGCGCGCGGCTCACGGCGCGCGGCTCACGCACAGCGCGGCCGCCAGGCACGCCAGAGGCACGGCCGGCAGGACGTACCTGTAGTCGAACTCCGCCACGGCCGGTGGCACGATGAGCAGGACGACGGCCGTCGACCAGGGCAGCAGCCAGCCGGGCGGACCCGCGACGCGCCACCCGCCGGCCCGCTCACCCGGCCGGCCCGCGACGCGCCGCCGGCGGACGATCGCGACCACGGGCGGGACCAGCAGGATCACCAGCAACGCGGTGCCGGGCAGGCGCGCCACGTCCTGGTAGGCGCGCATCCAGCCGGCGTAGGGCTCGGCCACCTCGGTGCCGATCGGGCCCGCCTCGTAACGCCGGCCCATCTCCACGCCCAGCCGCGCGGCCCAGCGACCCGGCGGGGGCGGTGACGCCGACGGGAACTCGTAGTAGTCGTAGATCTCCTGGTCGGGGTAGATCGGGCGGCCCCAGACGAAGGTGCGGCCGAGCTCCGTCAGCACCGAGGCCGCGTAGTCGAGCGGCTGGCTGCGGATGGCCAGCGCCGCGAACCGGCCCGCCAGGTCGTCGGTCTCCTGGCTGAACGTGATGCCGGGCAGCACGACCAGCGGGGAGTCCTTGGCCCAGAGATAGTCCTGCGAGGGCGGCCGCCGCTCGGCGGGCCGCGGATCGCACAGCACCCGCAGCTCCGGCGGCGGATCCATCTTCGCGCAGTCGGCGAAGGACATCGTCCGGGCGTAGAGGAAGGCGCCGTTGGCCCCGACCAGGCCGACCCGCTGGTAGGTGGCGTGGAACCAGGCGCCGTAGACGAGCACCGGCACCAGCGCGGCGGCCAGCAGCACCCCGGCGAACCTGATCCGGCCCCCGACCCGCCCCCCGACCCGCCCGCGCAGCACGAACCAGCCCGCCAGCACCACGATCAGCGGTTGCCCGACCGTCCGCGTCAGCGTGGCGGCGGCGAGCAGCAGCCCGATGGCCACGGCCGAGCCTGTCACGGCCGGGCCTGTCACGGCCGAGCGTCTGCCCGCCAGGCTCAGCGTCACGGCCGCCACGACCAGGAACATGAACAGCGTGTCGGAGACGAGCAGGTGCTCGACCTCGATCTGGTAGGCGTCGAGCAGCACCGGCACGGTGGCGAGCGTGGCCGCCCACCTGGGCGCCCGGCGCGCGGCCCGGTAGATCAGCACGCCGGTGGCCAGCCCGAGCAGGTGCTGCACGGCGGTCACCATGGCGAAGGAGTGGAACGGCTCCAGCAGCTTGAGGAACGCCGAGTAGCCCGCCGGGCGCACCAGGTCGGGACGCGGCCGGAAGACGGTGACGATGTAGGTGTAGGAGTCGGGGAACCACAGCGCCGGGCGGTAGCCCAGCATGGTGAGCACGCGCAGCGCCGTGCCGGCGGCCAGGATCACCAGGAACCAGCGGTGCCGCCGCAGCGCCGGGAGCGCCCGCAGCCACGAGCGCGGGCCCGCGGCCGGGCGGCGCCTGGGGCCGGGGGAGCCGGCACCGGCGGGGTCGAGCTCTCCCGTGACCACCCGCACGACCTCCTGTTTCACCGGCTCCTCGGGTACGGTACCCGCGTTTCGCACCGCCCCGCGTCACCCAGGCGCGCCTCCCGGTTGGATACCCTCGCGATCACCGATGGGATCCGACCGGCTCGACCAGGCGCGACGGCCATCGGCGGGCCGGGTGCTCGCCGTGGTCTCGGTGCTGCCCGCCCTCGTGGTGGCCGGCTGGCTGGCGTCGGGGCTGGCGCTGCTGCTCCTCGGCCACTACCGGCCGCTGCCCGCGCTGGCGCTCGGGCTGCCGGTCATCGCCGCGTTCTGCGTGGTCGCGCTGCGTCACCTCGGCGACGTGGTCGAGGCCACCGCGCGGCAGGTCGCCGCGGTCGTCGCCGTCGCCGCCGGATCGACGGCCTTCAACCTGGTCATGCACGCCGAGGCGCTGATCGTCCGGCGCGACCCGGCCACCTACGCCCAGTACGCCGTCTGGCTCGCCGGGCACGGCTCGCTGCCGATTCCGGCCCAGGCCGAGGCGTTCGGCGGGCCCGACCCGTGGCTGATCTTCGAGAGCGTCGGCTTCTACGGGGTGGACGGCTCGGTGGTGCCGCAGTTCATGCCGGGACCGCCGCTGCTGTACGCCGCCGGGGCCTGGCTCGGCGGGTTGCTGCTGACGCCGCCCGTGCTGGGCGGGTTCGCGGTGCTGCTGGTGGCGGGGGTGACGGCCCGGCTGGCGGGCGGGCGGTGGGCGGCGCCGGCCGCGCTCGTGTTCGCGGTGAGCCTGCCGATCCTCTACACCTCGCGCACCACGCTCAGCGAGATCCCGTCGCTGATCCTGCTGTTCGGCGGCATCGCGCTGCTGCACGACGCGATGTCCGGACCCGTGCCGCGCCGGGCGGCGGGCGCGCTGGCCGGGCTGGTGTTCGGGCTCGCGGTCCTGGTCAGGATCGACGGGCTGCGTGACGTGCTGCCGGTCCTGGTGTTCGCGGGGCTGCTCATCGGGATGCGCCGGCTCGGCCGGCCGCCGGGGGCGATCGGGGCGCCGCTGCTGGCGGGGGTGCTCGCCGGAGCGGGGGTGGGGCTGTTCGCGGCGTACGAGCTGGCCGCGCCGTACCTGACCTACCTGTCGCGTTCGGTCCGGCCGCTGCTGATGATCTGCGGCGCCGTGCTGGCGCTCACCCTCGTCGGCGCCGCCCTGGCGCCGTGGCTCGCGCGGATCCGGCTGCCGCGCCGGCTGCCGGAGATCGGCGCGGCGCTGGTCGTGCTCGTCGTGGCCGGCCTCGCCGCCCGCCCGTGGTTCCAGACCGTACGCCGTACACCGACGACGCCCGAAGACCGGCTGAACAGCCTGTTCATCGAGCAGATCCAGCGGGACAACGGGCTGGCCGCCGACGCCACCCGGCTCTACTTCGAGCAGTCGCTGCAGTGGGTGTCCTGGTACGTCGGGGCGCCCGTGATCGTGCTGGCCACGCTGGCGGCGGCCGTGCTGACGCGCCGGCTGCTGCGGGACGGCCGGCCGTTCGCCTGGCTGCCGGCCCTGGCGATCATCGGCTTCACCACGGTCACCACGCTGCTGCGCCCCGAGATCACCCCCGACCATCCATGGGCCTCCCGCCGCCTGGTCCCCGTCGTCATCCCCGGCCTGATCCTGCTCGCGGTGTGGGGGCTGGGCCTGCTGCGCGACCTGGCGCCGGGCAGGCGCTGGGTGGCCGTGCTGGGCGTCGTGCTCCTCGTGGCGCCGCCGGCCGTGACCTCGATCGGCACCGCGTTCACCCCGGTCGAGCGGGGCGAGCGGGCGGCCGTGGCGGCGCTGTGCGAGCGCATCCCGGCCGACGCCTCGGTCCTGATCGTCGAGCGGGTCACCGCTGAGCGCTTCACCGAGGTGGTGCGCGGCACCTGTGGCTTCCCGTCCGCCCAGGTGCGCCGGGTGGTCGACGACACGGCGCCCGACGCCGAGGTGCACCGGCTGATCCGCCGGGTCCGGGCCGCCGGCCGGGTGCCGGTCGTGCTGGGCGCGGACGCGGAGCAGGTCTCGGCGTACGGGTCGCCCACGCAGGTGATGGGCCTGGTCACCCGCCAGGACGAACGCTCCCTCGTCAGCCCGCCGGACGGCACCTGGTCGTTGCGGATCAACGTCTGGATGGCCGTGGGCTGATCGGCGCGCGGCGGTGATGTGGGCTCGGGGCCCTGCCGGGCAGAGTAATCTCGACGCACGTGAACACGCCCGAGACCTCTCAGAGTGGAATCACCGTGGAAGAAGCGCCATACGTCACGATCGTCCTGCCCTGTTACAACGAGCAGGACCACGTCATCGACGAGGTCGAGCGCATCACCAAGGCGATGGACTCGAGCGGCTACACCTACGAGCTCGTCGCGGTCGACGACTGCTCGACCGACGCGACGCTGGCCCGGCTGCAGGAGGCGGCGGACAGGTTCCCCTACCTGCGGGTGCGCGCCTTCCACCGCAACGGCGGCTCCGGCACCGTGCGCCGGATCGGCACCCAGGAGGCCAGGGGCGAGATCGTCGTCTGGACCGACGCCGACATGACCTACCCCAACGAGCGCATCCCCGAGCTGGTGCAGATCCTGGAGAAGGACCAGACGATCGACCAGGTGGTCGGCGCGCGCACCAGCGAGGAGGGGTCGCACAAGCTGCTGCGGGTCCCGGCCAAGTGGGTGATCCGCAAGGTGGCCGAGAAGCTGGCCGGGCAGAAGATCCCCGACCTCAACTCCGGGCTGCGCGCCTTCCGCAAGTCGGTGGCCAGGCCCTACCTGCGGCTGCTGCCGCCCGGGTTCTCGTGCGTCACGACGATCACGCTGTCGTTCCTGTCCAACCAGCACGACATCTTCTACCTGCCGATCGACTACGCCAAGCGGGCCGGCACCTCGAAGTTCAGCTTCGTCTCCGACGCCTACCGCTACATCCTGCAGGTGCTCCGGATGATCATGTACTTCAACCCGCTCAAGGTGCTCATGCCGCCCGCGCTGTGGCTGGTGGCGATCGGCCTGGTCAAGGGTGTCTGGGACATGATCCAGCACCCGTTCTACTTCCCCGCCAACACCGTGATGATCTTCCTGTCCGGGATGCTGATCGGGTCGGTCGCCCTGCTGGCCGACCTGATCGTGCGGTCGCGGGGCGAATAGCGTGCGCATCGCCATCGTCGGCCCCACCTATCCGTACAAAGGGGGCGGGGCGCAGCACACCACCGAGCTCGCGCACCGGCTGGCCGCGCTGGGCCACGACGTGGTGATCGAGTCGTGGCGGGCGCAGTATCCGTCGTTCCTCTACCCCGGGCAGCAGACGATCTCCGCGCCCGAGGGCACGCCCTACCCCGCGACCCTGCGCGAGCTCGACTGGCGCCGGCCCGACGGGTGGTTCGCCGCCGGTCGGCGGCTCCGGTCGGCCGACCTGGTGGTGCTCGCCGTGCTCAGCCCGGTGCAGGTGCCCGCCTACCTGGGCATCCTGGCCGGGCTGCGGCGCGGGGCGCGGACCGTCGCGCTCTGCCACAACGTGCTGCCGCACGAGCGCAAGCCGTACGACCGGCCGCTGATGAAGGCGCTGCTCAAACGGGTCGACGGCGTGCTGGCCCATTCCGAGCAGCAGGCCGCGCTGGCCCGCGAGCTGACCTCCCGGCCGGTGAGCGTGGCGGGGCTGCCGCCGCACCTGCCGTCCACCCACGCCACCCCTGGCACCGGGGTCCACCACCGGCTGCTGTTCTTCGGCATCGTCCGCCCCTACAAGGGGCTCGACCTGCTGCTGCGGGCTCTGCCCGAGGGGGTCGGCCTGACCGTGGCCGGTGAGTTCTGGGGCGGGCTCGACGGTACGAAAGCGCTGGTCGACGAGCTGGGCCTGGCCGACCGGGTGGAGCTGCGGCCCGGCTACGTGGCCGCCGAGGACGTGCCCGAGCTGTTCGCGCGGGCCGACGCGCTGGTGCTGCCCTACCGGCAGGCGACCGCGAGCCAGAACGTGTGGCTCGGCTACGAGCACGGCGTGCCGGTGATCGCCACCCGGGTCGGCGCGCTCGCCGACCACGTCACCGACGGGGTCGACGGGCTGCTGGTCGAGCCGGGCGACGTCGGGGCGCTCCGCCAGGCGATCGAACGCTTCTACGCCTCCGGTGAGCCCGAGAGGTTGCGGTCGGGCGTCAAGGCGGTCGACCCCGAGCCCTTCTGGTCGGCGTACACGGGCGCGCTGCTGGGCGCCTGACGGCCCAGCAGCCACGCGACTCCCGCGGCCACGGCGTCGGCCAGCGTGAACGCCAGCCGCGACACCACGGCGACCGCCAGCGCCGCGGGCGTGCCGATGAGCGGGGTGAGCACCAGCACGAGGGCGCCCTCGCGCACCCCCACCCCGGCGGGCACCACGAAGAAGAGCAGCCCGGTGGCCCAGGCGAAGGCGTAGGCCCCGGTGGCGATCACGTAGAGGTCCCACCGGCCGGCGAGCAGCCAGATGTGCAGGCCGTACACGAACCAGCCGAGGGCGGTCCACGCGACGGCGACCAGCACCGTGCGGCCGGGCAGCACGCTCTCCAGCGGCTCCTTGCGGGCGAGCCGCAGCGCCAGGTTGAGGCCCCAGGTGAGCATCCGGGGATGCAGGCCGACGACGATCAACGGCAGGAGCAGCAGGAGATACCAGGCCTCGCGGACGGCCTGCTGGGAGGCGAGCGTCGCGGCCGCGATCGAGATGGCCACCCCGAGGTTGATCACCAGGGCCAGCGAGATGCAGGCGAACGTCCGCCTGGGCGGGCTGCCGTGGTCGCGCCCGAGCTCCATCATCGCCGCGTACGCCCAGACCGAGCCCGGGATGTACTTGCCCAGCTGGCCCACGAACATGATCCGGCCTGTCACTCTCAGTGACAGTGGCGAGCCGAGTCCGGCCAGCACCTGACGCCAGGCCACGAGCATGCAGAACTGGCCCAGCAGCACCGCGCCGAACGCGCCGAGCACCGCCCACGGCGACAGCCCGCCGACCGCCGCCAGGGTGGCGTCCCAGTTGCGCGCCAGGCCGTAGCCGAGGAAGCCGAGGGCGACCAGCGCGAGCGATGCGCGCAGCAGGCGGCGAAACATCCGCCCAGGGTACGCGCGCACCCCTACCGGCGGGTAGGGCCCAGGTTCGGAAGTCATCCCGGGTCGACGCGATGGAATTCCGGTGGACCGCATACTTACGCATGGTCGCTTTACGAATACGGAGAGTGAAACGACTTCGGTGGCCACCTTCCGGCGCCGCGGCACGTGCCGGGCAACACGCCGGGCCGCGAAATTTTACCTTCTCCGCTTCTGTGGCCCCGGAGGCCTGATCGATAATCCGTGGCCGGTTCTGTCCGGCGAAATATAAATCAATGTCCGGGCGTAATCGGCCGACCGGTCGATTGTCTGTGAGAAGAGTTCTCGGTGGGCTGTGGTTCTGATTTTCGGGAGCGGGTCAGGGGGCTGCCGTAATGATCGGGAGGGCGCTCCGCGGGATCGACCCGAACTGCTCGGTAATTGAAATCTAGACGAAACTCGCGTGGTGTTTCGAGCCATCTGGGTGGCGATCGTGCGGATTGACGGTCGGGCTCCGTGCCGCCCTGTTGTGCTTCGGCGTACTTTGATGTGATTTATTGGGAATTGGAGTCTGGGGCGGGGGGATCAAACTAGGGCATAAACCGTCAAGTGGGTGCCGAGATCCCTACCTTCCGTAGGCGGACACCTACTCCTAGCAGGGGGTTTGGCCTCGTCGGGCTGTTCTGGGCCCTTCGGGCTGGTTGGGAGATGTACGATTAAGTGATTCGACTTGCGACCGCCGCCCGGTGGTCGTGGTCGGACAGGGGGCGTGGCGGAGTCGCCGCTCATTGTGCGACGCGACGCCGTCCCTTCCCGATTCCGAGGCGACTGTCTGTTGAGTCCAGGTGGGCATCGGAATGAAGAGGTCTTCCGCGGCAACGGGAGGCCTCTTCGCATTTCCGGACCTAAGCCGGCCGGTCCGAAAGCGACTTCGCGCGAAAGAAAGTCCGCCGACATCCACGCGACTTTCATCATGGACCGGCGGATCCTCGGCGCTCCGGTCATGTGGCGCGAGGCGGGCCGAAGGTGTCACACTCCCTACAAGGAACTTCCGCGAATCGTTCTTGTTTGCCGACAGGCGTTCCACGGGATTCCGCAGGCCAGTGCCGACGGCCATGACCAGCCGTGTCAGGTGCCCACCTGGACTCAACGCATACACCACCACCCATCGTCGTTTCGGTATTCGCGGAAAGGACAACACGATGACCGCGTCGACCACGCCTGCCTCGGGCAGGGACCAGAAGTGCGACAGGCCCCGGAAGTTCGGCGGAGCCCGGAAGTTCGGCGGGATTCGTAAGTCCGGCGAGGGCGGGAGCCCGGCCGGCCGGTCGTCCGGGAGATCGCGCGCCTCCCGGGCGATCGTGTTCGCCAGCGTGCTGCTCACCCACGTGGCCTTCGTGGTCACGCTGCTCCCGCACGGCTACGACCTCTGGATCGTCCTCGGGGCGGCCACCACCACCTGCGTGGCCGCGGGCCAGGTGACGCGTACGGTCACCCTGGGTCAGGACGTGGCGGAGGCTCCCGGCTCGCTGCTGAGCCGGATGGTGGCCTGCTGGATCCGGGCCGTCGTGGCGAACGTGCCCACCGCCGAGTGAGGGCCGGCGTGCGCCGGGCGATGCCGCGGCCGGTTCGACGGCCGGGGGCGCCCGGCGCAGGTACTGTTGGGCGGCGTGGGTAAGGAACGCGTCGCGCAGCTCGAATACTCCGAGTTCCAGTCGGCCATGCTCGACGAGGACAAACGCCGGCGCAAGGCCGCGAAGATCATCGCGGTCCTGGAGCACTTCCACGGGCCGCTCACCGGGCTGACCGTCGGCGACGTGGGCTGCTCCGCCGGGTTCATCGCCGACGAGCTGGCCGGAGCCGGCGCGGCCCGCACCCTCGGCATCGACATCGACGTGCCGGGGCTGCGCCGGGCGGCCGACCGATTCGGCGAGCGGGTGGCGTTCGTCTGCGGCGACGGCACCGCGCTGCCGTTCCCCGACGGCTCGATCGACGTGCTGGTGTTCAACCACATCTACGAGCACGTGGTCGACCCCGACGGCGTGGTGGCCGAGATGCACCGGGTGCTGTCCGACCGCGGGGTGCTCTACCTGGGCCTGGGCAACCGGCTGGGCGTCATGGAGCCCCACTACAAGCTGCCGTTCCTGTCCTACCTGCCGCCGGCGCTCGCCGACCGCTACGTGCGCGCCTCCGGTCGCGCCGACCACTACTACGAACGCTTCCGCACCCGCCGGGGCCTGCGCCGGATGCTGCGCGCCTTCCACGTCTGGGACTACACGTTCCCCGTGCTCGCCACGCCTGCCCGCTTCGCCGGCTCCGAGTTGTTCCCCGGCGCGCTCGGCCGGGTGGCGCGGGCCGTGCTCGGCCGCACTCCGCGGGCCGTGCTGCGGCTGCTGCTGCCACTCGTGCCGACCTATCTGTGGGTGGCGACCAAGACGCCGCGCGCTCCGGCGGGCGCCGCGCTGCCCAGGCCGCCCGAGCGGGTCCGCCCGCTGTGAGCGCGGCCGGACCTCCAGGGCCGCGCCCGGCCGTGAGCGGCGGACACGAAGCCCTGCCCGCGGGTCCGGCCAGGGCCCGGCGCCCGCTCCTGCGGCGGGTCCTGCGCCTCGGGTTCCTGCTGGTCGCCCTCGGCTTCGGCGGGTGGGCCGTGGCGAGGCAGTGGGACGCCGTGCTGGCCGGGTTCGCCAGGCTCAGCCTGCCGATGGTCGCCGCCTCGCTCGGCGCGGTCATCGCCGCGCTGCTCGGCGCCATGCTCACCTGGCGCACCCTGCTGGCCGATCTCGGCTCGCCGCTGCCGTTTCGCCCCGCGACCAAGGTGTTCTTCGTGGGCCAGCTCGGCAAGTACATCCCCGGAGCCGTGTGGCCGGTGATCGCCCAGATGGAGATGGGGCGCGACCTGGGCGTGCCCCGATCCCGCAGCGCGGCGGCGTTCTTCCTGATGATGCCGGTCCAGCTGGCCAGCGGGCTGCTCGTCGCGCTGGCCACGCTCGGCTGGAACCGCTACGGCTGGCTGCTGCTGCTCATCCCGGTGCTGCTGGTGCTGCTCGAACCCAAGGTGATCAACGGCCTGATCGGCTTCGGGCTGCGCAGGCTCAAGCGCGAGCCGCTGGAGCGCCCGCTCACCCGGCGGGGGATGCTGACCGCGCTCGGCTGGGCGCTGGCGGGCTGGATCTGCTACGGGCTGCATCTCTACTTCGTCTTCCCGCAGGGTGGCCTGATCTTCGCCGTCGGGGCGTTCGCGCTGTCGTGGTGCCTGGGCATCATGACCTTCGTGGTGCCGGCCGGTGCCGGGGTGCGCGAGGTGGCGATGGTGGCCGTGCTGTCACCCGTGCTCGACGCCGGCTCGGCGATCGCCGTCGCCCTCTGCTCGCGCATTGTCATCATCATTGGGGACCTGATCTGCGCTGGTTTGGCGGGGATGGCGGCTCGTCGCCGCCATGGGTGATTTAAGCCACGATTTGGGGGAGGCTGGTCATAAGCTGAACCCCAGAGGGGGACGCCGGATCCCACGTTGATCTTGAGGGGAGAAGATCTACGTAATGCCTCGAGTGCTCGTCGACGCGGCGGCGGTCCCCGCGGACCGTGGCGCACTGATCAGATATGTGGACGGGCTGGTCTCCGGGCTCGACCGCGCGGGAGCCGACCTCGTGGTCGTCTGCCAGCGGGCCGACGCCGGCAAGTACGAACGGCTGGCGCCGTCGGCCCGTGTCATGCCGGGCCCGGTCGCGATCACCAACCGGGCCGCCCGGCTCGCCTGGGAGCAGACCGGTGTGCCGTTGCTCGCCCGCCAGGCCGGGGCCCAGGTCATCCACGCGCCCTACTACTCCATCCCGCTCCGCTCCGGCCTGCCCACGGTCGTGACGGTGCACGACGTCACCTGGTTCACCGACCCCGAGCAGCACGGCGCGGTCAAGGCGTCGTTCTTCCGCTCGGCCACCCGCACCGCCGTCCGCCACGCCAACCGGGTCATCGTGCCGTCCAAGGCGACCAGGGAAGAGCTGGTGCGGGTGCTCGCCGCCGACCCGACCCGCATCGACGTCGCCTACCACGGCGTCGACCAGACGCTGTTCCACCCGCCCACCGACCTGGAGAGGCGGCGCTCGGCCGAGCGGTGCGGGCTGCACGGCCGGCCGTACGTCGCCTTCCTCGGCGCGCTCGACCCCCGCAAGAACGTCCCCAATCTGATCCGCGGCTTCGCCGCCGCCGTCAAGAACCTCGACGAGCCGCCCGCGCTGGTGCTCGGCGGCGGCGTGCACGAGGACGACGTCGACGCGGCCTGCCGCGAGGTGGAGGCCACGGTCAAGGTGGTGCGCCCCGGCTACCTCGGGGTGCCCGACCTGGCGGGGTTCCTCGGCGGGGCGGTCGTGGTGGCGTTCCCGTCGCGCGGCGAGGGCTTCGGGCTGCCGGTGCTGGAGGCGATGGCCTGCGGGGCGCCGGTGCTCACCACCCACCGCACGTCGCTGCCCGAGGTGGGCGGCGACGCCGTGGCCTACACCGAGCCCGACGCCGACAGCATCGCGACCGCGCTCGGGCAGCTGCTGGCCTCTCCCGACAGGCGCCTGCGGCTGCAGGAGGCGGGGCTGGCCAGAGCCCGTGAGTTCACCTGGGAAGCCTCGGTCGAAGCCCATCTCAGCTCCTATCAACGAGCCATCGAATAGTTCGGTAGCCTCACCGGGATGATGGAGAGTTCACTACCGGCCCTTGAGGCGATTCTGCTGGTCGGAGGGCAGGGCACGCGCCTGCGTCCGCTGACGCTGGGCACGCCCAAGCCCCTGCTGCCGACCGCCGGGGTGCCGTTCCTGGCGCACCAACTGGCCCGTGCCCGCTCGTTCGGGGTGCGCCGGATCGTCTTCGCCACTTCGTACAAGGCGTCGATGTTCGAGCCGGTCTTCGGTGACGGCGCGGCGTTCGGGCTCTCCATCGAGTACATGACCGAAGAGACGCCGCTCGGCACGGGCGGCGCGATCCGCAACGCCGCCGAGGCGCTGACGTCGGCGCCGTCCGACCCCGTGCTGATCCTCAACGGTGACATCCTGTCCGGCCACGACATCGGCCTGCAGGTGCGCGAGCACCTCAGTCGCGACGCGGCCGTCACGTTGCACCTCACCGAGGTCGACGATCCCTCCCGGTTCGGCTGCGTCCCCACCGACGACGAGGGCCGGGTGACGGCCTTCCTGGAGAAGACCCCCCACCCGGTGACCAACCGGATCAACGCCGGCTGCTACGTCTTCACCCGTTCGGTCATCGACCGGATCCCGCGTGGAGAGGTCGTCTCGGTGGAGCGGGAGACGTTCCCCGGGCTCATCGAGTCGGGTGAGCTGGTCCTGGGCTACGCCGACCGCACCTACTGGCTCGACGTCGGCACCCCGGCCGCCTTCGTCCGCGGCTCCAGCGACCTGGTCCTCGGGCGGCTCGGCTCGCCGGCGCTGCCCGGCCCGCCGGGGGAGTTCCTGGCGCTCGACGGAGCGTCGGTCTCCCCGGAGGCCAAGGTGCACGGCGGCTCGGCGGTGGGCTCCGGCGTCGTGGTCGAGGCGGGGGCCGTGGTCTCGGGCAGCGTGCTCTGCGACGGCAGCGTGGTCCGCTCGGGCGCCACCGTGGCCGACTCCGTGATCGGCGTCGGCGCGCGGGTGTGCTCGGGTGCCGTGGTGCGTGACGCGGTGATCGGTGACGGCGCCGTGGTGGGTCCGGGCAACGAGCTGCGGGCCGGGATCCGGCTGTGGCCGGGCGTCGAGCTGCCGGAGTGCGCGGTCCGCTACTCCAGCGACGTCTGACCTGCCCTCAAGACTCCAGTGACGTGCTGACCTGCCTTCAGGGCTCCGGCGGCCTCTGACCTGCCCGCGGGGCCCCGGCGGCGGCTGATCCGGCCTCCGGACTCCGGCGTCTGGTTCGGGTCCCGGGGCGGGGCACACTGGACACGTGATGGAGCGCAGGTGGACGCCCGAGGGGCCGCTGGACGTGGAGCTCGCGCTGAGCCCGCACCGGCGCGGTTCCGGTGACCCCGCCTGGCGCAGGACCCTCGACGGGGCCGTGTGGCGCACCTGCCGCACTCCCGACGGGCCCGGCACGCTCAGGGTGAGCGTGGCGGTCGGCACCGTGGCCGGGCAGGCGTGGGGGCCAGGAGCCGGGTGGCTCCTGGAGACGCTGCCGGCGCTGCTCGGCGCCGATGACGACGTCTCGGGATTCCGGGTCGAGCACGAGGTGCTGGCCGACGTGGCCAGGAAGCACGCCGGGCTGCGCATCGGCAGGACCGGCCGGGTCATGGAGGCCCTGGTGCCCGCCGTGCTCGAGCAGAAGGTCGTCGGCCGTGAGGCGTGGCGGGCCTGGCGCTGGCTGCTGCACCGCTACGGCGAGCCCGCCCCCGGACCGGCGCCCGACGGCATGCGGGTGATCCCCGAGGCGGAGGTGTGGCGGCAGATCCCCTCCTGGCACTGGCACAGGGCGGGGGCCGAGGCCGTACGGGCCCGTACGATCGCCACCGCCGCCTGGCACGCCGCCAAGCTGGAGGCGGCCGGCACCACCGAGGAGCTCGACCGGTTGCTGCGGGCGTTGCCCGGGATCGGCGTGTGGACGTCGGCCGAGGTGCGGCAGCGGGCCGTCGGCGATCCCGATGCCGTCAGCGTGGGCGACTTCCACCTGGCCAAGATCGTCGGCTATGCGCTGACCGGTGAGACGACCGACGATCCCGGGATGCTGCGGCTGCTGGAGCCCTACCGGGGACACCGGCACCGCGCCGCGGTCCTCATCACGCTCACCGGCCTGCGGGCGCCCGCGCGGGGGCCGAGGATGCCCGCGCGCGACTACCGCTCCTTCTGACGACCGCCCCCTGAGTGCGCTCGGCGAATCCAGACACACGTAGTGTTCCGTACATGAGTCTCGTCAGTGATTCCGCCCTCCGTCGTGCGCTGGCCCGCGCGCGAGACGGGAAAACCCTTGACGTCACCGAGGCGACCGTGTTGCTGCACGCCCGAGGCGCGCACCTGGACCCGCTTCTCGACCACGCCTCCCGGGTGCGGGACGCCGGGCTCGCCGCGGTCGGGCGGGAAGGGGTGATCACCTACAGCCGCAAGGTGTTCATCCCGCTGACTAGGCTGTGCCGCGACCGCTGCGGCTACTGCACCTTCGCCACCGCGCCGCACAAGCTGGAGGCGCCCTTCCTGAGCCCCGACGAGGTGCTGGAGATAGCCCGGCAGGGCGCCGCGATGGGCTGCAAGGAAGCGCTGTTCACGTTGGGGGACCGGCCGGAGGACCGCTGGCACCAGGCGCGGGAGTGGCTCGACGCGCACGGCTATGACGACACGCTCTCCTATGTGCGGGCGATGGCGATCAGGGTGCTGGAGGAGACCGGGCTGCTGCCGCACCTCAACCCGGGCGTGCTCGGCTGGCGTGACCTGCAGCGGCTGAAGCCCGTGGCGCCGTCGATGGGGATGATGCTGGAGACCACCTCGCGGCGGTTGTTCGAGGAGAAGGGCCAGCCGCACTACGGCTCCCCGGACAAGGACCCCGAGGTACGCCTGCGCGTGCTGGAGGACGCCGGGCGCTCCAACGTGCCGTTCACGACCGGGATCCTGATCGGCATCGGCGAGACCGTCGAGGACCGCGCCGAGTCGATCTTCGCGATCCGGCGGGTGGCGCGGGAGTACAACGGCGTCCAGGAGGTCATCGTGCAGAACTTCCGCGCCAAGCCCGACACGGCCATGCGCGGCCTGCCCGACGCCGACCTGCAGGAGCTGGCGGCCACGATCGCCGTGGCCCGGCTGGTGCTCGGGCCACGGACGCGCCTGCAGGCGCCGCCCAACCTGGTGGACTCCGAGTACGAGCTGATGATCCGCGCCGGGATCGACGACTGGGGCGGCGTCTCGCCGCTGACGCCCGACCATGTCAATCCCGAGCGCCCCTGGCCGCAGATCGACGACCTGGCCGCCCGCACCGAGGCCGCCGGGTTCCGGCTGCGCGAGCGGCTCACCATCTATCCCGAGTACGTGCTGGCCGGCGAGCCCTGGCTGGACCCGAGGCTGTTCGGTCACGTCCGGGCCCTGGCCGACCCCGACACCGGGCTGGCCCGGGAGGACGCGGTGCTCGAAGGGCGGCCGTGGCAGGAGCCGGACGGCGGCTTCGCCCCCTCCGGGCGGGTGGACCTGCACGTCGAGGTCGACACCTCGGGACGCACCGCCGACCGCCGCGACGACTTCGACCACGTCTACGGCGACTGGGACGCCCTGCGCGACCGCCTGGACCCCGCCGCGAAGGGGAGCGTCACCGCGAGCACGCCCGCCGAGGTGCGCCAGGCGCTCAGGAAGGCCGAGAGCGACCCCGCCGGGCTCACCGACGCCGAGGCCGTGGCGCTGCTGTCGGCCGAGGGCGAGGCGCTGGAGGAGCTGGCCGGCATCGCCGACGAGTACCGCAGGCAGGCCGCGGGCGACGACGTCACCTACGTGGTCAACCGGAACATCAACTTCACCAACGTCTGCTACACCGGCTGCCGGTTCTGCGCGTTCGCCCAGCGCCGCACCGACGCCGACGCCTACACGCTGAGCCTCGACCAGGTGGCCGACCGGGCCGAGGAGGCCTGGCTGGCCGGCGCGACCGAGGTGTGCATGCAGGGCGGCATCCACCCCGACCTGCCCGGCAGCGCCTACTTCGACATCGCCAGGGCGGTCAAGGCCAGGACACCGGACATGCACGTGCACGCCTTCTCCCCGATGGAGGTCATCAACGGCGCCAGCCGTACGAACCTGTCGATCGAGGAGTGGCTGCTGGCCGCGAAGGAGGCCGGGCTCGACTCACTGCCGGGGACCGCCGCCGAGATCCTGGACGACGACGTGCGGTGGGTGCTCACCAAGGGCAAGCTGCCCACCAGGGAGTGGATCGACGTCATCACCACCGCCCACCGGGTGGGCCTGCCGACGACGTCCACGATGATGTACGGCCACGTCGACACCCACCTGCACTGGGTCAGGCACATCAAGCTGATCAGGCGGTTGCAGGAGGAGACCGGCGGGTTCTCGGAGTTCGTGCTGCTGCCGTTCGTGCACACCAGCGCGCCGATCTACCTGGCTGGCGTCGCCCGGCCGGGCCCCACCGCGCGGGAGAACCGCGCCGTGCACGCGCTGGCCCGCATCCTGCTGCACGGCGCGATCGGCAACATCCAGTGCTCCTGGGTCAAGCTCGGCGACGACCTGTGCCGCCAGGTGCTCCAGGGCGGGGTGAACGACCTCGGCGGCACGCTCATGGAGGAGACGATCAGCCGGATGGCCGGGTCGGAGAACGGCTCGTACAAGACGATCAGCGAGCTGCGCGAGATGGCGGAGCTCAGCGGGCGGCCGGTCACGCAGCGCACCACCGGGTACGGCCGGCCGAGCGCCGAGCGACTGGCCGCCTCCGAGGCGAGTGACGGCGTCTGCCAGAGCGTCCGAAGGGTCCTGCCGATGGCGTAGGTATAACATGTTCTAGATTGCACTTGCGCCCGCTATGGGAGTCGCTGGAAGAATCGTCACTCCCCTGGAGAGAGGTTCACCCGTGCGGTTGGGTCGACACCGCGCCGCGTTGAGTCCAGAGCTGCGGCGAAGGAAGGCACTCCAGCGAGGCATGCTGGCCGGGTTCACCGTCGTGGCCGTCGTCGCGGGCACGCTCGTGGTCGTGTTCGGCGGTGGCGGCGCGCTGTGCTCCACACGAGAGCCTGTTCTGGTCAGCGTGGCCGCCGCGGTCGACGTGGCGCCGGTGGCGATGGAGGCCGCCGCGCGCTTCAACGAGACCAAGGCCACGACCGGCGGCAGGTGCGTGCTCGTACAGGTCACCGAGCAGCCGCCGGCCACCGTGCTGCGCACGCTGATCGGCGATCGGGCGGGCGTGCTGCGCGAACGGCCGGACGGCTGGATCGCCGACTCCTCGGCCTGGATCCGGCTGGCCCGCAAGCAGGGCGCGAGCGCGCTGCCCGCGGGCGAGAGCGTGGTGGCCACCTCGCCGCTGGTGTTCGCCACCCGGGGCTCGCTGGCGCAGCGCTTCTCCGTCGGCAAGACCGAGATGAACTGGCGGATGGTCTTCCCCTCCACCGTGCGGGGACGGCTCAAGCCCAACGAGAGCGAGCCGGACGTCGTGCGCGTGCCCGACCCCTCGCTGGCCGGCGCGGGCATCGCCACGGTCGCCGCCGCCCGGGACGTCGTGGGCACCGGCCCGGAGGCGGACAAGGCGCTGACCGCGTTCGTACGCTGGGCCCAGGCCGGTTCGGCGCCTGACTACCGCACGATGCTGACCGCCGTCGACGACCGTGCGTTCTGGCAGCGACCGGTGGTCATCGTGCCGGAGCAGTCGGTGTGGGCGCACAACCAGCGCCTGTCGCCCGACCCGGTCGTGGCGTTGCACCCGCGTGAGGGGACGATCAGCCTCGACTATCCGTACGTGGTGACCGCGACCGACCCGGTGGTGGCCGAGGCTTCGACGATCTTCGCCGACTGGCTGAGCGGCGCGGAGGCGCAGGAGATGGTGCGCCGGGCCGGGTTCCGGTCGGGCGACGGTCTGCAGGGCCCGATCTCGCCGGGGCCGCAGATCCCGGCCGAGACGCCCAAGACCCGCTCCTCGGTCTCCCCGGAGGACATCGACGAGGCGCTGCGCGCCTGGAGCCGGTTGGCCCCGCCGACCAACATCCTGGTGCTGGCCGACACCTCCAAGCACATGGCCGAGCCCATGAAGGGGACCACCCGGGTGGGCGTCGCGCTGGAGGCGGCCAAGATCGGTCTCCAGCTCTTCCCCGACTCCACGCACATGGGGTTATGGGAGTTCGCCCACAAGGTGGGCCAGATCAGGGACTACCGGCAGTGGGTGGGGCTCGGCCCCATCAACCAGCCCGAGACGGGCCAGCTCGTCCGTCGGGGCGTCCTCACTGAGCTGACCAAAACGATCAATGCGCACCCCCGGCTGGAGAGCTCGCTCTACGACTCGATCCTGAGCGGCTTCCGCGAGGTCTCCAGCGAATTCCGCGAGGAGATGAACAACACGCTCCTGGTGATCACTGCGGGCAAGGACGACGGGCGCGGCGTCAAGCTCCAGACGTTGCTCGACCGGCTGGAGGGCGAGTGGGATCCGGACCGGCCCGTCCAGATCGTCGTCATCGCGTTCGGCAGCGGCGTCGACCGGGACAGTCTGACCAGGATCACGACCGCCACCAACGGCTCCCTGCACGTGGCCCAGCAGCCGGACGAGATCATCGACGTCTTCCTCGCGGCGCTGGCGCGCCGCCTGTGTCACCCCACCTGCAAGCCGGCGGCGTGAGGACCGGCGCGCGCCGCCGGGTCGAGCGGAGCTAGGCGGAGGTCCTGCGGCGGAACAGTAGTGCCGCGATCGGCACGCTGACCAGCACCATGCCCGCCAGCCAGGCTGCCGTCACCGCCCCGGAGGAGCCCATCGGCTGGTTCAGGAGCAATGATCGGAGCGTCGCCACGATCGGAGTGATCGGCTGGTTCTCGGCGAAGTCGCGCAACACGTCCGGCATGGTTTCGGCCGGTACGACCCCGTCCGACAGGTACGGCAGGAAGAGTACGACGAAGCTGAACGCGCCGGCCGCCTGGGTCGACCTGACCAGCAGCCCCCAGAGCACCGCCAGCGACGACATCGCCAGGACGTACCCCGTCACCACGGCCAGCGCCAGGGCCCAGTCGGCCGGCGTGGCATCCGGCCGAAAGCCCAGGGCGACCGCCGCGAGCAGGGCGAATCCGGACGCCGCCACGTTGCGGATCACCGAGGCGACCACATGCCCGGCGGGGACCGTCCAGCCGCCGATCGGCAGCGTGCGCAGCCGGTCGATCATGCCCGCTGTCAGGTCGTCGGCGATGTTCACGGCGGTCAGCGCGGCGCCGTACCCGCCGGACATGAGCAGCACGGCGGGCACCACGAAGTCGATGTAGGCCAGCCCGCTGGAGCCGGTGGTGATCGCCCCGCCGAAGACGTACACGAACAGCACCATGATGATCACGGGCAGAGCGGTGTTCACGATGAGGCCGTCGAGGATGCGCAGCTCGCGGCGCAGATTGCGGACGACGAGGCGGTGCAGGTCGCCCGCCGCGGTCAGGGCGGCGCTCATGCCGCGACCGCCGTGAGCTCGAAGAAGACGTCGTTGAGGGTCGGGGTGGACAACGCCACGTGCTCGACGACGACGCCCGCGCGATGCAGCAGGTCCAGCGTGTGGCGCAGGTGGTCGGGGCCCTGGACGGCCAGAGTGATCTCGCGTTCGCCCGCGCCGGGACGCGTTTCGGCCTCGCCGAGCGCCGATCTGGCGCGAGGGACGTCCTCGGTACGGGACAGGCGCAGTATCAGGCGTTCGGCGCCGACCTGGCGCTTCAGCGCGGCGGGGGAGTCGTCGGCCACGACGCGGCCGCCGTTGATCACCGCGATGCGGTCGGCGAGTTGGTCGGCCTCCTCCAGGTACTGCGTGGTGAGCAGGATGGTGGTGCCGCCCGCCAGCAGTTCGCGGATCACCGACCACAGCTCGGCCCGGCTGCGGGGGTCGAGCCCGGTCGTGGGCTCGTCGAGGAAGAGGATCCGTGGCGCTGACACCATGCTCGCCGCGAGGTCGAGACGGCGCCGCATCCCGCCGGAGTAGGTCGCGACCCGCCGGTTCGCGGCCGCGGCCAGATCGAAGCGCTCCAGGAGCTCCTGCGCCCGTCGCCGCGCCTGCCGCCGGCCCAGGTGGTAGAGGCCGGCGAACAGCTCCAGGTTCTCCCTCCCGGTCAGCAGGCCGTCCACGGTGGCCTGCTGGGAGGTCAGGCCGATCAACCGGCGCACCGCGACGCCCTCGCGGGTGACGTCGTGTCCGCCCACCGTGGCGGTGCCGCCATCAGGGGCGAGCAGTGTGGTCAGGATGCGCACCGTGGTGGTCTTGCCGGAGCCGTTGGGGCCGAGCAGAGCCAGCAGCGAGCCGGTGGGCACGGTCAGGTCGATCCCGGCCAGCACCTGCGTGCTGCCGAAGGACTTCGTCAGTCCTCGGACGAGTACAGCATCTGTGAATGACGTACTGTGTATGACGTTCATAGTTTTAACTTAATGCACAATCCAAGGAGTGGGTCAAGGAGGGGATTCGATGGAGCAGGAGCGGCCGCTGCCGTCCGTGGTGGAGCGCATGTGGGGGCGTGAGCCGGTGCCACGCCGGGGGCCCCGGCCTCGGCTGGATCTGGCCACGATCACCACCGCCGCCATCGAGATCGCCGACGCCGAAGGCTTGGGCGGGGTCTCGATGGCCAGCGTGGCCTCGCGGGTCGGGGTGGCGGCGACCGCGCTCTACAGGTACATCGGCAGCAAGGACGACCTGCTCACCATCATGGCCGACGGCGTCGCCCCGCCGCCGCCCGAGCCGGAGGGCAGGTCCTGGCGGGACTACCTCGCCCTCTGGACCCGGATCCAGCGCGACCTCCTGCTGGAGCACGCGTGGCTGCTGTCCGTCGGCCGGCTGAGTCCGCCGCTGGGCCCACGGCGGCTGCTGTGGTTCGACCGGGCGCTGGCCGCTCTCGACGGCACGGGGCTCGATCACGGAGAGAAGATCAACGTGGCCAGCACCCTGACGGGCTACGCGCTCACCGATGCCGCACTCGTCCACGGCATCGGCGGCGGGGCCCCGCAGCCGGAAGAGCACGCGATCGGCGGAGCCGCCGAGTACGGCGAGGTGCTCGCCGGCTTGCTCGACCCCGCGGCCTACCCGGCCCTGTCGGCCGCGATGCGCTCGGGCGTCATGCGCGGCGCCGAGGGGTGGGTGGAGGACGAGGACTTCGTCTTCGGACTCAATCTGCTGCTCGACGGCATCGAGGCGCTCATCGGGCGACGGGCCTCAGAGGAGCGGAGCTGCTGTGGCGAGGGTGTCCCGGAGTGACGGACCTCTTCCACGGCGGCTCCGCTCCCTCGTTCACGGGCCCTGACGAACGGGCCCTGACCGAACGGCGCCGGTTCTAGAGGCGCTGCCAGAGCGCCGGGACGTTCGGCGGCTCCCAGCCGGTGAGGGCGGTGTGTGCCTGGATGCACCGGTAGGTCAGGCCGGCGTAGGTGACCTGGGAGCCGACGGCGTAGGCGGTGCCGGCCTTCCAGGTGCCTCCGGGCGTCGAGGTCGGGGTGGGGGTGGGGGTGGGGGGCGGCTGCGTCGGCGTGGGCGTCGGCGTCGGAGTGGGGGTCGGGTTTCCGCCACCGCCGCCGATCTGCAGGTCGACGCAGGCGTAGAAGGCGTTGACCGTGTCGGCGATGTTCCAGATGGCGAGGACCTTCTGCCTGCCGGAGAACCCGGACAGGTTCACGGCGTGGGAGACCGTCGCGCCGGGTTGCCGGCCGCCGTCGTTGAACACCGCCACCCGGGTGCCGCCGATGTAGTACTCCCACGTGCTGGTGGCGTGCCGGGCCGTGAGGGTCCAGTTGAAGGTGACCGAGGTGCCGACCGAGGTCGCGGGCCAGGGCTTGCTCTCGTCGCTGAGCTGGGCGAAGCGGGCGACGCCGCCGTGGCAGTTGCGCTGGCCCTTGGGGCCTTCCACGCTCTGCGGCTCGTAGATGATGTCACCGCAGCCGCTCACCTTGCCCTGGGCGCAGAGAGCCTGCCGGCTGGGGGGTGAGTTGATGTAACCGTGAGCCAGCGCGGGCTGCGCGACGATCATCGTGCCGGCCATGGCGATCACCGCCGCGGCGACTAACGTGAGGGTTCTTCGCATGCGAGTGCTCCTCTACATGGGGGGTTCGCCCTAATGTAAAGGAAAGTTTCCTAACGGTAAATGGTTCTTGACTGCTCCGGGTTGATCGTGTCAGCGCGTCAGGATGAAGTCGCCCGGGTCGCGCGGGGCCCGGTCGCGGGGCGGGGCGGCGGCGTGGCCGACCGCGACGCACCCCATCGGATCCCACGACCCGGGCAGGTCGAGCACTTCGCGGACCACCGGGCGGCAGAACATCGTGGACGACACCCACGCCGAGCCGAGCCCCTCGACCGCGAGCTGGATGAGGAGGTTCTCGACGCCCGCGCCGGTGGCCACCACGAACATCTCCCGCTCCGCCGCGTTGCGCCGATCGTCGCGGTAGGTGTGGGAGCCCTCCATCACCAGGCAGGGGACGATCAGATAGGGGGCGCGGCGCAGCACGTCGCCGCGCCTGACCCGCTTGGCGATCGACTCCTCGGTGAAGCCGTCGCCTTGCAGATCGGTGATCCAGGCCTCGCGCATCGCGTCGAGCAGCCTGCCTCGGGTCTCGGCCGACTCGACCAGGACGAACCGCCACGGCGTCGTGTGGTGGGGAGCCGGGGCCGCGATGCCCGCCGCCACCGCCCGCCGCACCGCCGCAGGATCGACGGGCTCGGCGGAGAACTCCCGGATCGTACGGCGGGCGAACACCACGTCGCGCGCCCCGTAGCGGAACAGGTCCTCGTCGGCGGGCCGGAGCAGCGGCCGGACCCCCGGGCCGTCGCCGGCCGTGACGAGATGGGCGAGACCCCGCACGATCGCGACCGGGACACCGGCCAGCTTGCCCTTGACCAGCTCGGCGGCCGAGGCGATCTCGTCGGCCAGCGCGGTCACGGTGGCGCTGAGCGGGTTGCCGTAGGAGTCGACGGCCCCGCGGAAGTCGTCGACCGGGGTCACTCCCGCGGCGCCGATGGCCACGTCGGTCAGGCCCTGGCGCCACGGGCGGCCGAACGTGTCGGAGACGATCACGCCCACGCCCGCGGGCAGGCCCGCCCGGATGCGCCGGGCCGAGGCGTCGGGGTCCTCGGGGAGCAGCAGGACGGTGCCGGGGTCGGTGTTGGAGGTGTCGACCCCGGCCGCGGCCATCACGAAGCCGTGGCGGGTCTGGGAGATCACGGTGTCGCCGCGCCTGGCGACCACCCGCTCGGTCTCCTCCTCGATCGCCGCGGCGCGGTCGGGGGCCTGCCGGATCCGGCCCTCGGCCTTACTGACGATCTTGGACGTGATGACGACGATGTCGCCCTCGCGCAGATCGGCGCCCTTCAACAGGGCGGCCACGTCGTCGCCCGGCCGTACCTCGCCGATGCCGAGCACGGGGATCACCTCGACGGTCCCGCCGACGGACGGCACGGCGCGAGCCGGGTCGGTCTCGGTCGATGTGCCGTCGGGTGGGTCGTGCGGGCCGGACTTGGACGGTGTGTTGTCGTGCGGGGTGGTGTGGGGCGATGTGGGGGTGGTGTCGTGCGGTGGGATGTCGTGCGGTGGGATGTCGTGCGGTGGGATGTCGTGCGGGGTAGTGTCACGCGGGGTGGTGGCGGGGGTCATCGGGCGAGCTCCTGGGCCAGGTCGAGAGCGGTGCGGGCGATGTCGGCGGCCGCGTCGACGTCGTGCATGATGATGGGCCCGGCGACCACGCGGACGCCGTCGAGGGCGACCCCCTCGTCCTCGGGCGCCACCAGCCATCCGTCGATCAGGTCGGCGCCGTAGAGGTCGAGCACCGCCTGGGCCGTGGTCTCGACGCCGATGGCCGTGAGGCAGGCGTCGGCCATGCCGCGCACCGGCGCGCCGCCGACGATGGGGGAGACGCCCACCACGGTCTTCGGCAGCAGCGCGTCGCGGATGCCCGGGACCTGCAGGATCGTGCCGATGCTCACCACCGGGTTGGACGGAGGCAGGATCACCACGTCGGCCTCTTCGATCGCCTCCAGCACACCAGGGGCGGGTCGTGCGGTGTCGACGCCCACCAGGGCGATCGACTCGGCGGGGACCGAGGCGCGCAGGCGTACCCACCACTCCTGGAAGTGGATCGCGCGGCGGCCCTGCTCGTCACTGATCACCACGTGGGTCTCGCAGCGGTCGTCGGACATCGGCAGCAGGCGGACGCCGGGCTGCCAGCGGACGCACAGCGCCCGCGTGATCTGCGACAGCGGATAGCCCGCCTCCAGCATCTGCGAGCGGACGATGTGCGTGGCGAAGTCGCGGTCGCCGAGCCCGAACCACTGCGGCTCGACCCCGTAGGCCGCCAGCTCCTCCTTGACGACGTGGGACTCCTTGGCGCGACCCCAGCCCTGCTCCTCGTCGATGCCGTGGCCGAGGGTGTACATGACCGTGTCGAGGTCGGGACAGACCCGCAGGCCGAACAGGGTGATGTCGTCGCCGGTGTTGCCGATCACGGTTATCTGGGCATCCGGGGCGGTCGCGCGCAGACCACGCAGGAAGCGGGCGCCGCCGATGCCGCCTGCGAGGGAGACGATGTGCATGCGGCCCAGTCTTCCACCGGCCTCCGACACGCCTGTCTGGGGAGTCAGCTTTACCGCCAAAAAACCCGTCATAGTGGTCGAAGTGCGGCTTTTGGGGTTGAAGAGGTTCCAGGTACCTCCGTCGTGACAGTCAGCGATGTGGCAAACTCCCTTCGGGCTAAAGGGTCGATGGGGGTAGTTGTGAGCAAACTTGACGTCGCCCGGCTGAGAGAGCCGGCCGCCTGGCTGATGCTCGCGGCCGGCGGACTGAACGTGCTGGTGGCGATCGGCAGAGTGCTGATCGGCCCATCGGGCATGGCCGGCGTCGGCCTGTCATTCGCCGACCGCGCCGCCATCGGTTTCGGCGGCTTCACCAGCCCGGTCACGACCGCGCTCCTCCTGGGATCGGTGCTGCTGGTCACCAAGGTCGGGCCGCCCTCGTCCAAGGCCAGGCCCATCACCTCCATCGCGGCCGGGGCGCTCGGCCTCGCCACGGTGTTCGGCGCCCTGTCGTTGCTCCTCGGCCTCTTCTCCGGCGACGGTGCCCGGTCGCTGGTGGAGTTCCTGCTCACCGGGGTGCCCCTGCTCGCGCTGACCGCCGTCGCCCTGGTCTACCTGCTGCCGCAGGTCCTGCCCGAACGGCCCGCCTACCCGCAGAGCCACGGCCAGCCGCCGCACGCCGCCCCCGCGTACGGCCAGCAGCCCGGCTACGGCCAGCAGCCGCCCGGCCAGGGCCCGCCGTCCTATGGCCAGCCCGGTTACGGCCAGCCCGGATATGACCAGCCCGGATATGACCAGCCGGGTTACGACCAGCCGGGTTACGACCAGCCTCCCGGTCAGGGTCCCGCCTCGTACGGCCAGCAGCCTGGTTACAGCCCGCAGCCGCCGAGTTTCGGCGGCCACCCCGACGGCCCCGCGCGTGACCAGCAGTCCCACGTCCAGGCCGGACACGGGCAGCAGGAGCCCTACCAGCAGCCCGCGCCCCAGCCCAGGGCCGCGCTGCCCGCCGCCCCGGCCGACCAGCACCACCCTCAGCAGGACCCCTCGTTCGGGCCCGACCCCCAGGGCTACGGTCAGCCGGATGCGGCTCAGGGCTCCATCGACACGTCGCCGGGTCAGCATCATCTGCCGTCGGGTCAGCCCGGTTATGGGCAGACCGATCCTGCGGCGGGCCGGCCGGACGCGTTCGGACAGCCGGACCAGCGCGGTTACGGCCAGCCCGACCCCTCACAGGGCTACGGTCAGGCCGACCCTGCGCAGGCTCACGGTTACGGCCAGGCCGACCCCTCGCAGGGGTACGGTCAGCAAGGTTCCTCCTATGGCCAGCTCGAGCCGCAGGGCCATGGTCAGCCGGATGCGGCTCAGGGCTCCATCGACACGTCGCCGGGTCAGCATCATCTGCCGTCGGGTCAGCCCGGTTACGGGCAGACCGATCCTGCGGCGGGCCGGCCGGACGCGTTCGGCCAGCCGGATCAGCGCGGTTACGGCCAGCCCGACCCTTCACAGGGCTACGGTCAGGCCGACCCTGCGCAGGGTCACGGTTACGGCCAGGCCGACCCCTCGCAGGGGTACGGTCAGCAAGGTCCCTCCTATGGCCAGCCCGACCCCCAGGGCTACGGTCAGCCGGATGCGGCTCAGGGCTCCATCGACACGTCGCCGGGTCAGCATCATCTGCCGTCGGGTCAGCCCGGTTACGGGCAGACCGATCTTCCGGCGGGCCGGCCGGACGCGTTCGGCCAGCCGGACCAGCGCGGTTACGGCCAGACCGACCCTTCGGGCGGCCAGTCGAACTCCTCGCCCGGCCGGGCGGACCAGCAGGGCCATGGCCAGTCCGCGGCCCCGCTCGGCCAGCACGGCTCGTCGGCGGGCCGGCCCGACCAGCGCGGCTACGGGCAGCCCGACCCATCCCCGGGACACAGCCCACAGGGAACGTCCTACGGCCAGACCGACCCATCCTCGGGGCACAGCCCGCAGGGAACGTCCTATGGTCAGGCCCCATCCTCGGAGCACAGCCCGCAGGGGACGCCCTACGGGCAGCCCGACCAGGGCTACGGGCCGACCAACCAGACCCAGGTGTACACCCCGTCGGAGACGCTCCCCAACAGCGGCTACCAGCCGGCCCCCTACGTCCCCGCGGACAGCCAGCCCAACGCCTACAGCCCGGCGGCGCACTCCTACGCGCCGTCCCAGGACAGCGGCGGGTTCGGGGCGCCGGCCGGGCAGCAGCCCAACGCCTTCAACGCCCCCGCCGACCCGGTCTACCCGGCCGCCGAGACGGCGCCGAGCGTGCCGTACCCGCCGGCCGCCGCGCAGGGCGGCCAGCCCTTCACCGGCTACTCGGGACACGAGTACGCGACACCCGCGTACCAGGAGCCCGACCCGCCGGTGGATCCGCGCTCCCAGCAGCTCCTGGACGCCTACCAGCAGGCCGAGACCTACCAGCACTCCCTGTCGGGCGCGCAGGGAGACCTGCGCGTACCCGACTACTCGGGTCAGCCGCCCAGGCCGCACGACGATCCGTTCGGCCACCCGCAGCAGCCTCAGCAGGGCCAGTACGAGCCGCAGGCCTACCGGCCGCAGCACCAGTCGGGCGGCTGGGAGCCGGCGCCGGACTCCACGGTCAGGCTGGACCAGCAACTCGGCGGCGACGCGCTGGGCGAGCGGCCCAGGCACGGTGACGACCCGATCGACCCCACAGCCATATACACCCCCAACGAGCCCCGCAGGTAACGGACCCGCAAAGCACGGCTAGAGAGAAGGTGGGCCACGGGCGGGCGTCTATACCGCCCTGGTACGGTTCCGACCGCTGACAGCGAATGAACACGCCAGGCCGATGCGCCGGATTCGGGGCGGAGGCCGGGTGCGAACATCACATGCCGAGCACACCGGGGCGAGGGCTGGCCTTTCCCCGGATACCGGCATGCCGCTTGACGCCGCGCACGACACGCGCGTGTAATTACAACCATGTTGTTACGCCTTCCTGTGGGTGGGTAATAAGGAAGGCGTCCATGGGGGGCTCCATTGCGGGCGGGCGGCAGGGAGGTGTGCAGTGACCGATCTGGTCATCGCACAAGATCAGCTTGACGCTGAAGAACTCGGATGGCAGGAGCGCGCACTGTGCGCGCAGACTGATCCGGAAGCGTTCTTCCCGGAGAAGGGCGGCTCCACCCGAGAGGCCAAGAAGGTCTGCCGATCGTGCGAGGTTCGTGCCGAGTGTCTTGAATACGCACTCGAGCACGACGAGCGGTTCGGCATCTGGGGTGGGTTGTCCGAGCGGGAGCGCAGAAGGATCAAGCGCCAGGCCGTTTAGGGATATCTGCGAAGGGGTCACGCGGGCTGCCGCGTGACCCCTTTCCGCAGGTACGGCGCCTTGCCCGATCATCAGCCAGGAGGCCGCGAGTGCCGCCCCTAGCGCCGGTCGTCGTAGCCGGGGTCGACCGTCTCGGGTGACAGGCCCAGCAGCGCGGCCACCTGCTCGACCACCGTGTCGTGGACCAGCGCCCCCAACGTGTCGCGGTCGCGGGCGCGGGCTTCGAGCGGTCGGCGGTAGATCACGACCGAGGCGGGCTCGGCGCCCGTGGCGGCGAGGGCGCGGCCGAACGGGATGGGCTCGGCGCCGATGCGCGGGCCGTCGCCCAGCTCGCTCAGCGGCGGCACCTCCTCCACCGCGAACTCCACCACCGACAACTGCCTGCCCCACTGCGGCCGGAGCCGGTCGACGGCGTCGAGCACCAGGTCGTCGAACCGCTCGCTGCGCGACCGGGCGAGCGGGACGTGAGAGGGCGCCAGCGGGCCCCGCAGGCCACGGCCGTGCCGGTCACGACGCCTCGGCCCGCGCTTCTCAGTCACCTGCCAAGTCTAAGCGGAGACCGCATCGGTGCATGTGGGTGGAAAGGCTGCGACAGGTGTCCGAATTGTGGCGACACGCTCGTTAAGAGCGCTCAGATAGTGGCGCCTCGCACTCTTACCAGATACGGTCCCTCCGTGAGCCCCGTCCGCCGCTGTTCCCGCACCGCTTGCAGCCAGCCTGCCGTCTTCACGCTCACGTACGTATACGCCGACTCGACCGCAGTCCTAGGCCCTCTGGCGACGTACGCCGAGCCACACTGCTACGACCTGTGCGCCGAACACGCCGAGCGGCTGACCGCTCCCCGCGGCTGGGAGGTGGTCCGTCTCCCCACCGACGGCGGCTCCCCGAGTTCCGACGATCTGGAGGCGCTGGCCAACGCCGTCAGAGAGGCCGCCAGGCCGACCCCCACCGGTGGCGCGGAGCCGGTCGGACAGGGGGTCGAGGTCGGTCGCCGGGGCCACCTGCGGGTTCTCCGGTCCGCCCAGCAACATCGTGACCGGTAGGCTCGTCCTGACGTAGTCGACCTAGGGGCGGAGCTGGAGAGTGGGCGACCTCGCCAAGATCTTCAAGGCCTACGACGTTCGCGGTGTGGTGCCCGACGAATTCGACGAGGCGGCCGCCGAGGCCGTGGGAGCGGCCTTCGTGGAGGTGACCGGGGCCGGCGCGGCCGTGGTCGCGCACGACATGCGGGAGTCCTCGGGGCCGCTGGCCGCCGCGTTCATCCGGGGCGCCCGCTCGCGTGGAGCCGACATCGTGCACGCCGGGCTCGGCTCGACCGACCTGCTCTACTACGCCAGCGGCAGCCTCGGCCTGCCGGGTGTGATGTTCACCGCCAGCCACAATCCCGCCCGCTACAACGGCATGAAGATGTGCCGCGCGGGCGCGGTGCCGATCGGCGGCGACTCGGGCCTCACCGAGATCCGCGACCGGGCCGCCGAGCTGGTCGGCGTCACCGCGCCGCCCGTCGGTGACCTCGTCGAGAGAGACCTGCTCCAGGGCTACGCCGACCACCTGCGCAGCCTGGTCGACCTGTCCGCCGTCCGGCCGCTCAAGGTGGTCGTCGACGCGGGCAACGGCATGGCCGGTCACACCGTGCCCGCCGTCTTCGACGGGCTGCCGATCGAGCTCGTCCCGCTCTACTTCGAGCTCGACGGCTCCTTCCCCAACCACGAGGCCAACCCGATCGAGCCCGCCAACCTGGTCGACCTGCAGCGGGCCGTCGTCGAGACGGGCGCCGACCTGGGCCTCGCCTTCGACGGCGACGCCGACCGCTGCTGGGTGATCGACGAGCGCGGCGCGTCGGTCTCGCCGTCCACCGTCACCGCGCTGGTGGCGGCCCGCGAGCTGGCCAAGCACCCGGGTTCGACGATCATCCACAACCTGATCACCTCGCTCGGGGTCCCCGAGATCGTCCGCGAGCACGGCGGCGAGCCGGTGCGCACCCGGGTCGGCCACTCGTTCATCAAGGCCGAGATGGCCCGCACGGGCGCGGTCTTCGGCGGGGAGCACTCCGCCCACTACTACTTCCGCGACTTCTGGTTCGCCGACTCGGGCATGCTGGCCGCGATGCACGTGCTGGCCGCGCTCGGCGAGCAGGACGGTCCGCTGTCGCAGGTGGTGGCGGCCTACTCCCGCTACCACGCCTCGGGTGAGATCAACAGCACCGTCGACGACCAGGACAAGGCGCTGCGCCAGGTGCGTGAGGCCTTCGAGTCCCGGGGCCGGTTCGACGAGCTCGACGGCCTGACCGTGACCGGGTCCGGCTGGTGGTTCAACCTGCGCGCGTCCAACACCGAGCCGCTGCTCCGGCTGAATGCCGAGGCGGCCGACCAGACCACGATGACGGCGATCAGGGACGAAGTCCTCGCCATCGTCAGAAAGGTGTCAGTGTGAAGATCGACGACTGGCTGCTGGAGATCCTGGCCTGTCCGGCGTGCAAGTCGCCGCTGCGCGCGGAGGCCGAGGAGCTGGCCTGCACGGGCTGCGGCCTGATCTATCCGGTCAGGGATGACATTCCCGTCCTGCTCGTCGACGAGGCCAGGAAGCCGTGATCTGGGAGCCCGAGCGGCTCGACGACCAACAGCACCTGACCGACGGCGATCCCGGTGGCATGCTGCTCGCGGTGGCCGCCTCGGCGGCCCAGGTGCGCACCGGCTACCGGACCGCGATCGAAGCGGGCATCGACCGATTGGCGGCGCAGGGCCGGCCGCGCGCGATCGTGGTCGCCGGCATGGGCGGATCGGCGATCGCCGGCGACCTCATGGCGGCGGTCTGCGGCCGGGGCGCCCCGACGCCGTTCGTGACCCTGCGCTCCTACCAACTGCCCGGCTGGGTCGGCGCGACCGACCTGGTCGTCGCGGTCTCCTCCTCGGGGCGCACCGAGGAGACGCTGTCCGTGGCGGCCGAGGCCGTCCGGCGGGGTTGCTCGCTGCTCGCCGTGGGCGGCGCGGGGTCGCCCCTGGAGGCGGTGGCCACGCAGTCCTCGGCCCTTTTCGTCCCCGTCCCCACGAGCGGTCAGCCGAGGGCCAATCTCTGGCTGCTGACCGTGCCGCTGATCGTGGCCGCCGCCTCGCTCGGCCTGGTCCAAGCCGACGCCGCGTTGTTCGAGGACGTGGCCACGGCGCTGGAGAACATCGCCCACCAGTGCCGCCCGTCCAGCGAGTCGTTCGTCAATCCCGGCAAGACGCTGGCCATGGAGCTGGCCGAGAGCCTGCCGATGATCTGGGGCACCTCGCCGCTCGCCGCCGCCGCCGGCTACCGGCTGGCCTGCCAGCTCGGCGAGAACGCCAAGTATCCGGCCGTCTTCGGCGAGCTGCCCGAGGCCGGCCACAACCAGCTGGTGGCCTTCGACGGGCCGCTCGCCCAGCGCGACCTCTTCGCCGACACCCCGTCCCGCACGCTGCGGCTCGTGATGCTGCGCGACGCCGACGAGCACCCGCAGGTGACCCGGCAGCGCGAGGTGTCCCTCCGGCTCGCGCGTGACCGTGACGTGCCGGTCACCGAGCTCGCGGGTGAGGGCGCCCATCCCCTGCAGCGGGTGGCGACGCTGATCGGGCTCGGCGACTACGCGAGCACCTACCTGGCGCTCGGCTATGGAATCGACCCGACACCAGTGGCGGCGATCACAGAACTGAAGGCCAGGATTTCGCAATAGGATCCCTTTTCATGCCATTAATGCTTATGAGTGGAGTGCGTCGGTGAGTGCGAGCGGCGGTACCAAAGCGATCGTTGCTGCCCTGATCGCGAACATGTCCATCGCGGTGGCCAAGTTCGTGGCGGCGTTCTTCACCGGGTCGTCGTCGATGCTGGCCGAGGGCATTCACTCGGTCGCCGACTCGGGCAACCAGTTGCTGCTGCTGATCGGCGGCAAGCGGGCCCAGCGGGCGCGCACCAGGGAGCACCCGTTCGGCTACGGTCGTGAGCGCTACTTCTACGCCTTCGTGGTGGCCGTCGTGCTGTTCACGATCGGCGCGGCCTTCTCGCTCTACGAGGGCGTGCACAAGATCGCCGACCCGCACCAGGTGGAGGCGCCGATCTGGGCGTTCTCGGTGCTGATCTTCGCGATCATCGCCGAGGCGTTCTCGTTCCGCACCGCGATCAAGGAGTCAAACGCGGTGCGCGGCACGCAGTCGTGGACCTCCTTCATCCGCCGGTCCAAGTCGCCGGAGCTGCCGGTCATTTTGCTGGAGGATCTGGGCGCCCTGCTGGGTCTCGTCTTCGCGCTGTTCGGCGTGACGATGGCCGTCGTCACCGGCGACGGCGTCTGGGACGGCGTCGGCACCCTGATGATCGGCGTGCTGCTCGCGGTGATCGCGGTCGTGCTGGCCATCGAGACCAAGTCGCTGCTGGTCGGTGAGGGCGCCACTCCGCAGATGGAGGCCGACATCCGCGCCGCGCTCGAAGCCGCCGACGAGGTCGACCGGGTGATCCACATGCGCACGCTGCACCTGGGGCCGGAGGAGCTGCTGGTGGCCGCCAAGATCGCGGTGTCGCACGACGACACCGCGGCCGAGGTCGCCCGGGGCATCGACGAGGCCGAGCGCCGCATCCGCGAGGCCGTGCCGATCGCCCGGGTCATCTATCTGGAGCCCGACCTCGACCGCTCACGGGCCACGGTCTGACCGACGCGGCACCGAGTGACTCCCCGCCGTGACCGGGGAGTCACTCGCGCCCGGTCAGGCAGGACGTGCCGGCGTCGGTCTGGTCGAACAGGCACCGGCCGTCCTTGTCGAGCGTGACGACCTTGCGTACGGTCCCGAACTGCTTCAGCGTGGTGTCGAGCATGTGCAGCACCCGGGCGTCGGAGCCGATCCCGTTGCCCAGGACGGTGCGGCAGAAGCGCAGCGTGGCCCGGCTCTTCTTGATCTTGATGGTGAAGTCGGCCCCGCCGCAGTTGGAGCGGCCGCGCAGCTGACCGGTCAGCTCCGAGTGGAGCCCCCTGCGCCGCTCGGCCTTGGTCGGCCCGGCGATCAGCTGCTCGACGGCGAACCTGGCGACGCCCCGATCGGGCGCCTTCCTGGTCACCGCGACCACCTTGCCGGGAATGTCGTGTCCCTGGGAGAAGTAGACCTTGACGTCGGTCGCCTGGAGCGGCGAGACGGCGAGCACGGTGGCGATCAGCAGCTCCTTCATGCCCTCTTTGACGTCTGGCCGGGAGTCGAGGTTCGGAGCAGGCGCAGGGCTTTCTCCTTCTCGAAGTCGAGGGCCCGGCGGGGGACCTGGATGCGGCCGATCCGTACGCCGAGGTCGCGCACGGCGGCGGCCACGGCGGGATCGCTCAGCACGCGCACCGCGAAGGCCAGCTCGGCGGGGGAGACGTCGAACCGCTTCTCCAGCTCGACGCCCTGCGCGACCGCCGACAGCTCCTCGGGGCCGAACCTTCGGTGCGCTCCCTGCTCGCGTACGGGTGGCAGCAGGCCCAGGGCCTCGCGGTATCGGAGCATTCGAGGGGACATGCCCAGCCGCCGGGCGGCTTCGGTGATGCGCATCCTTACATTATTGCGTCAGATTCCGGCCTTGCGAGGTGCGAGGGTGTTCGGGTGACGCCTAAACTCGTGCGCGACACACATCGTCACGCGAGGGGTAACAGATGGACTTCAAGGTCGCCGACCTGTCACTTGCCGACTTCGGCCGCAAGGAGATCCGGCTCGCCGAGCACGAGATGCCCGGCCTCATGGCGATTCGCAAGGAGTACGCGGCCGCACAGCCCCTTCGCGGCGCGAAGATCATGGGCTCCCTGCACATGACGATCCAGACCGCCGTCCTCATCGAGACGCTGGTCGCCCTCGGCGCCGAGGTGCGCTGGGTCAGCTGCAACATCTTCTCCACCCAGGACCACGCCGCCGCCGCGGTCGTGGTCGGCCCCGACGGCACCGTCGACGACCCGCGCGGTGTGCCGGTCTTCGCCTGGAAGGGCGAGACCCTCGAGGAATACTGGTGGTGCACCGAGCAGGCGCTCACCTGGCCCGGCGGCGACGCCCCCAACATGATCCTCGACGACGGCGGCGACGCCACGCTGCTCGTTCACAAGGGCGCCGAGTACGAGAAGGCCGGGGCCGTGCCCGCCGCCACCGCCGACGACCCGGAGGAGTGGCACGTCATCATCGACCTGCTCAACCGCACGGTCGGCGACGACAAGCGGTGGACCACGATCGCCGAGGCCATCAAGGGCGTCACCGAGGAGACCACCACCGGTGTGCACCGCCTCTACGAGATGCACAAGAACGGGCAGCTGCTGTTCCCGGCGATCAACGTCAACGACTCGGTCACCAAGTCCAAGTTCGACAACAAGTACGGCTGCCGCCACTCCGTCATCGACGGCCTCAACCGCGCCACCGACGTGCTGATCGGCGGCAAGGTGGCCGTGGTCTGCGGCTACGGCGACGTCGGCAAGGGCTGCGCCGACGCGCTCCGCGGCCAGGGCGCCCGCGTCATCGTGACCGAGATCGACCCGATCTGCGCGCTCCAGGCGGCGATGGACGGCTTCCAGGTCACCACGCTGGAGGAGGTCGTCGGCATCGCCGACATCTTCGTCACCTCGACCGGCAACTTCAACATCATCACCGCCGACCACATGGCGCGGATGAAGCACCAGGCGATCGTCTCCAACATCGGCCACTTCGACAACGAGATCGACATGGCCGGCCTGGCCAAGCTGCCCGGCATCGAGAAGCGCAACATCAAGCCGCAGGTCGACGAGTGGGTCTTCGCCGACGGCCACTCGATCCTCGTGCTCGCCGAGGGCCGCCTGATGAACCTCGGCTGCGCCACCGGCCACCCGAGCTTCGTGATGTCCAACTCGTTCACCAACCAGGTGATCGCGCAGATCGAGCTGTTCACCAAGACCGACGAGTACCCGATCGGCGTCTACACGCTGCCCAAGCACCTCGACGAGAAGGTCGCCCGGCTGCACCTCGACGCGCTCGGCGTCAAGCTCACCGAGCTCACCAAGGAGCAGGCCGAGTACATCGGCGTGCACATCGAGGGCCCGTACAAGTCCGACCACTACCGGTACTGAGTTCGTCGGGGCTTTCGCCGCACGACCACTTTGTACGGCCACGCACGGCCGGCGCCGCCCGCCGTGCGTGGCCGGGCCCCGCGGATCGTCGGGTTCCAGTGAGCGGGGCTGAGCACCATAACGGATCTCCGGTGGGCCGTGGCCTCCGGCGATCGTGGGGGGAAGGGCGTTGGAGCGTTCGGAGAGCGGCGAGCGGCAGATCAGCTGGGCCGCCCGGTCGATGCCGGTGTTGACGGCCATCGGCGAGCGGTTCGCCGCCGATCGGCCGCTCGACGGGCTGCGGATCTCCGCGTGCCTGCACGTGACGGCGGAGACCGCGGTGCTGATGGGCGCGCTCAGGGCCGGGGGCGCCGAGATCGCGCTGGCCGCGTCCAATCCGTTGTCCACCCGGGATGACGTGGCCGAGGCGCTGCGTGGTTACGGCGTCGCGGTGCACGCGCGGGCGGGCGTCGATCGGGCCACCTACTACCGGCACATCCACCAGGCGCTCGACCTCGGGCCCGATCTGGTGCTCGACGACGGGTGCGACCTGGTCAACATCCTGCACACCGAGCGGACCGACCTGCTGGAGGGCGTGTCCGGCGGGTGCGAGGAGACCACGACCGGCATCATCCGGCTGCGGCAGATGGCCGCCGAGGGGGCGCTGCGCTTTCCCGTCGTCGCGGTCAACGACACGCGGACCAAGCGGATGTTCGACAACCGCTACGGCACGGGGCAGTCGACGCTCGACGGGATCATGCGGGCCACCAACACGATGCTGGCGGGCCGGACCGTGGTGGTGGCCGGGTTCGGGTTCTGCGGCCGGGGTGTGGCCGAGCGGGCCAAGGGGCTCGGCGCGCGGGTGGTGGTCACCGAGATCGACGCGGTCAAGGCGCTCGACGCCACCCTGCAGGGCTACGAGGTGCGGCCGATGGCGGAGGCGGCGGCGCTGGGTGACCTGTTCATCACGGTGACGGGCAATCGTGACGTGGTCCGGGGCGAGCATCTGGCCGCGATGAGGGACGGCGCGATGCTGGCCAACGCCGGGCACTTCGACGTGGAGATCGACGTGCGGGCGCTGGACGAGCTGGCCGTGGAGGTGCACCGCGGCGTGCGGCCCAACACCGACGAGTACGTCCTGGCCGACGGCCGGAGGCTGCTCCTGCTGGCCGAGGGTCGCCTGGTGAACCTGACGGCCGCCGAGGGGCATCCGGCGGCGGTCATGGACATGTCGTTCTCGGCCCAGGCGCTCGCCGTCGCCTGGCTGGCCGGGGAGCGGGCCCGCCTGGCGCCGGGCGTCTACGACGTGCCGGAGGAGATCGACCACGAGGTGGCCCGGCTCAAGCTGGCCGCTGCGGGCATCGGCATCGACACGCTCACCGGCGACCAGGAGGACTACCTGCACTCCTGGCGCGTCGGCTCCTGAGCGAGCCGGAGCGGCCTGCGTCCACCCGCGTCCGGCTCAGGCCGCGGCCTGCATCTCCCGCATGCGGCGGATCTCGGCCGTCTGGGTGACGCTGACGTCGCTGGCCAGCTCCTCGATCCGGATGTGCGAGCCGTGGGTCAGCACCTCCGTCGACATCTTGATGGCTCCCTCATGGTGGGCGATCATGAGCTGCAGGAACAGCGCGTCGAACGCCTTGCCCTTCGCCGCCTTGAGGGCCTCCATCTGCTCGGGGGTGACCATGCCGGGCATCCCGTCGTGGGCCGCGTGATGGCCGGGCACCTTCTGGCCGAGGTCCTGCAGCCAGTTGGTCATGTACTGGATCTCCGGCCCCTGGGCGTCCTTGATGCGCGAGGCCAGGCCCTTGAGCTTGGTGGACTCGGCCCGGTTGGGAGCCAGGATCGCCATGTCGAGGGCCTGACGGTGGTGGACGACCATGTCCTGGACGTAGGTGATGTCGGCGGCGTTCGCGGTGGCCGAGGGGACGGCGGTGGCCGCCTCGGAGGGGGAGAGGGTCCGCGCCTCCTCGCCGGGCTTTCCGGGGGCGATCACCGGAACGGTCGAGTCGGCGCGCGGGGCGGGCGGGGGCGTGCTGGAGCAGCTCGTGAGGGCAACGACCGTGCCCGTGATGACGATGAGCGCGGCGCGCACCCGGCCTCCCTGTGAACTCGGTCGAGAGTGGGCACTCTAGGCGAAAACGCCCACTGGCGAAAGACTGCAAAGTTGTACAAGATTTAACAGGTTGCACTCTGGCATCGCGTACCTCCGAACCGTGACCATTTGCTTGATTTATGCCGTTATAGGAGGTTCTTAGTGTTAACTCTCCGCAGGACCCTCGTCCTGGTGGGGGCCGCTGTCGCTCTCGTGGGCGGCGCGTTGCCGGCTCAGGCGATGGACATCCCGGCGCCCGGCGAGATCGTCATGAGCTCCAACATCCAGCACGTGACGAACGTCCCCAAGCCTGAAGCGCTGAACGACATCCACACCGACATGGCCTTCCAGGGCGACTACGCCTATGTCGGCAACTACGCGGGCTTCTCCATCTACGACATCAAGAACCCCAAGAAGACGTCGCTGGTGAGCTCGGTGGTCTGCCCCGGCGGCCAGATGGACATCTCCGTCTACGGCAACCTGCTGTTCGGATCCGTCGACTCCTCCCGCAACGACGACTCGTGCAACAGCACCGGGCAGTCGGCCGCGAACAAGAACTCGTGGGAGGGCATGCGCATCTTCGATATCTCCGACAAGCGCAACCCCACCTACATCAAGTCCGTCGAGACGAACTGTGGGTCGCACACCCACACGCTCGTGCCGGACAAGCAGGGCCAGAACGTCTACGTCTACGTCTCGTCCTACTCGCCCAGCGCGAGCTTCCCCGACTGCCAGCCGCCGCACGACCTGATCTCGATCATCAAGGTCCCGCTGCAGAACCCGACGGCGGCCGAGGTCATCTCGACGCCGGTCCTGTTCCCCGACGGTGGCTTCCCCGGCATCCCGGGCTCCTACCCGAACGGCAAGTCCGCCACCAGCGGCTGCCACGACATCACCGCCTTCCCGGAGAAGGGCATCGCGGCCGGCGCCTGCATGGGTGAGGGCATCCTGCTCGACATCTCCGACCCCGAGCAGCCGAAGGTCACGGCCACCGTGCGCGACGAGGTCAACTTCGCCTTCTGGCACTCGGCCACGTTCAACAACAAGGGCACGAAGGTCATCTTCACCGACGAACTCGGTGGCGGCAGCCGGGCGACCTGCAACGCGGCGATCGGCCCTGACAAGGGCGCCAACGCCTACTACGACATCGCCGGCGGTCAGCTCGCGTTCAAGAGCTACTTCAAGATCGCGCGGCACCAGGCCGACACCGAGAACTGCGTGGCCCACAACGGCTCGCTGATCCCGGTCAAGAACAAGGACATCATGGTCCAGGCGTGGTACCAGGGCGGCATCTCGGTGGTGGACTTCACCGACTCGGCCAACCCGCAGGAGATCGCCTACTTCGAGCGGGGCCCGGACAACACCGCGCCCGCGCTGAGCGGTGGCTTCTGGTCCGCGTACTACTACAACGGCTACATCTACGGCTCGGACTTCAACCTGGGCCTCGATGTGTTGAAGATCAACGACCCGCGTACCAACCAGGCCAACAGCGTCAAGATGGACTCGTTGAACGCGCAGACCCAGGCTTCCTACGCCGAGCACGGCAAGGGCAGCCCGGGCGGTCCCGGCGGCAACGGTCACTGATGAGCTCGGTGCGGCGGGGGTTCAGGTCTCCGCCGCATCGGCATGACGTCGGATCTTACGTTTCTGACACCTCCCCAGCAAGACGTCAGTTCTGGATATTTCTTGACAACATGACATCTGGCTAGATAGGCGGCATTCGGTTGACACTTGATCACTTATGTCTTCTTTATCTGGGACATGCGTGATCAAGGAGGCCCATCAGTGTTCAAACCGAGCCGTGCTCTCGTCGTGCTCGGGGCGGCCATCGCGTTAGCCCTGCCCGCGACTCCCGCCCTCGCCGCCGACATCCCGCCGGCCGACACCGTGGTCACCAGCCCGAACGTGACCCACGTGCTGAACGTCCCCAAGCCGGCCCCGATCGCCGCCGGCATCAACACCGACCTGGCCTTCCAGGGTGACTACGCCTACGTCGGCAACTACAACGGCTTCTCGATCTACGACATCAGGAACCCGAAGAAGGCCAAGCCGGTCAGCTCGGTCGTCTGCCCCGGCGGCCAGATGGACGTGTCCGTCTATGGGAACCTGCTCTTCGCCGCCGTCGACAGCTCGCGCAGTGACGACTCCTGCAACAGCACCGGACTGCCGGCGGACCGCAAGGAGGCCTGGGAAGGCGTCCGGATCTTCGACGTCAGCGACAAGGCGGCGCCCAGGTACATCAAGTCCGTCGAGACCAACTGCGGCTCGCACACCCTGACGCTGGTGCCGGGCAGGGGACAGGACCGTAACAAGAACGTCTACGTCTACGTCTCCTCCTACGCCCCGAACGAGGCCTTCCCCGACTGTCAGCCGCCGCACGACCTGATCTCGATCATCAAGGTGCCGCTGAGGAACCCGACGGCCGCCGCGCTCGCCGCCGCCCCGGTCGTCTTCCCCGACGGCGGTTTCCCCGGCGTCCCGGGTCCCTACCCGGACGGCAAGTCCGCCACCAGCGGCTGCCACGACATCACCGTCTACGCGGAGAAGGACATCGCGGCCGGCGCGTGCATGGGGGACGGTGTCCTGTTCGACATCCGTGACCGGCTGAACCCGAGGATCACGGCCAGGGTGACCGACGCGAACTTCGCGTTCTGGCACTCGGCGACGTTCAGCAACGACGCCCGCAAGGTCGTCTTCACCGACGAGCTCGGCGGCGGCGGGGCGGCCACCTGTAACGAGGCGATCGGGCCGAACCGCGGCGCGAACGCGATCTACGACGTCGTCCGCGGTCAGCTGGTCTTCAAGAGCTACTTCAAGATCGCGCGGCACCAGGCCGACAGCGAGAACTGCGTGGCGCACAACGGCTCGCTGATCCCGGTCAAGGGCAAGGACATCATGGTCCAGGCCTGGTACATGGGCGGCGTCTCGATCTGGGACTTCACCGACTCGGCGCGGCCCAGGGAGATCGGCTACTTCGAGCGCGGTCCCCGGGCCGACAACAGCGGCGGCGGCGTGTGGTCGGCCTACTACTACAACGGCCACATCTACGCGGCCGACTTCCACGAGGGGCTCGACGTCATCAAGATCAACGATCCGCTGACCAACGGCGCGAACCGGGTCCGCAGTGACCTGCTGAACGTGCAGACCCAGGAGTCCTACCACGAGGGAGGCCGCGGCCACCGCGACTGATCGATCCTGACCCCTCGTACGGCGGAGCCTGCCCGGCTTCGCCGTACGAGGGGCCCGTTTTTACAGTGACTTTTCCTGTCATAGTGGGTGCCCCTGATTCTTCCAACCCCTTGCAGGAGGTCCTCGGTGGCGTTCAGATTCGGCCGCGCTCTGGCGGTGATCGGAGCGGTGCTGGCCCTCGCGGCGTCGCCGGTCCACGCCTCGGACGGCGTCAAGACGAGCCCCAACGTCAAACGCGTGGCCAGCGTGCCCCAGCAGGCGCCGTTCGACGGGCCCGAGGCGTACGGCAGCGACCTGGCGTTCCAGGGAAACTACGCCTACCAGGGCAACTTCCACGGCTTCACCGTCTACGACATCAGGAACCCGGCCAAGCCGAAGGTCGTGAGCCGCGTCACCTGCCCGGGGGCGCAGAACGACATCTCGGTCACGGGTGACCTGCTCTTCCTGTCGGTGGACGAGCCGATGCGCGACGACTCCTGCAGGACCGGCCACGGCTCCGAGACGTCCAAGACGGCGTGGGAGGGCATCCGGATCTTCGACATCTCCAACAAGTCCCGCCCGAAGTACATCAAGTCGATCAAGACCGCCTGCGGCTCGCACACGCACACCCTCGTGCCGGACAAGAAGGGTAAGTCGGTCTACCTGTACGTGTCCTCGTACGATCCGGGCGCAAGGTACCCCGGCTGCAAGCCGCCGCACGACCGGATCTCGATCATCAAGGTGCCGCTGAAGAAGCCCACGGCGGCGAAGGTCGTCTCCAGGCCGGTGCTCTTCCCCGACGGCGGCAACGAGACCCAGTCCAACCTGCTGGTGCCGACCAGCGGCTGCCACGACATCACGGTGTTCCCCAAGAAGGACCTGGCCGCGGGCGCCTGCATGGGCGACGGCATCCTGATGGACATCTCCGACCGCGAACGCCCCAAGGTCACCACCAGGGTCACCGACGAGAACTTCGCGTTCTGGCACTCGGCCACGTTCAACAACACCGGTGACAAGGTCGTCTTCACCGACGAGCTCGGCGGCGGCATCGCCGCGACCTGCACCAAGGGATTCAACCCCGAGCGCGGCGCGGACGCCGTCTACGACATCGAGGGCGGCGAGCTGGTCCACAGGTCCTACTTCAAGATCTCCCGGGTGCAGACCAGCGCGGAGAACTGCGTGGCCCACAACGGCTCGCTGATCCCGGTCAAGGGCAAGGACATCATGGTCCAGGCGTGGTACCAGGGCGGCGTGTCGGTCTGGGACTTCACCGACTCGGCCAAGCCGGTGGAGATCGGCTACTTCGACCCGCCCCCGCTCAAGCCGATCGATCTCGGCGGCTCGTGGTCGGCGTACTACTACAACGGTCACATCTACAGCAGCGACATCCAGAAGGGCCTGGACGTGTTGCGCATCTCGGACAAGCGTCTCGGCTCCGCGGCCAAGGTGCGGATGAAGGCGCTCAACGCCCAGACGCAGTACGCCTACTGAGCGGCCGTCACTGGGGCGGCGCGAACCCGCCCGGAGTCGTCCGGGGCGGCTCCGGGGCGGGCCGCCCGTCGTAACCCGGCACTCCCTGCCCCGCCTGCGGGTTGAGGACGGCCGGAGGCCCGCCCACGAAGGGGCCGCCCGCCGAAGGGCCAGGCTGTGGCCCGCCCGCCAAGGGGTCGCCCGCCGAAAATCCAGGTTGTGGCCCGCCCGCCAAGGGGCCAGGTTGTGGCCCGCCCGCCAAGGGGCCAGGTTGTGGCCGGCCCGCCGAGGGGCCGGACGGGGCAGTCGCCGGGCCGTCGCCCGTCCGCCGCGCGAGACGTACCTGGTCGCGCCTGCGACGCTCGGCCAGGACGGCGCTCAGGTAGGCGTGCGGCGGCACCCCGGACGGCGCGGCGGGCGAGACGAACGCGGCGACCTGCGTCGCGATGCGCACGCCCATCTCGTGCCGGATCTGCGGCGACAGCTGGTGCCAGCGGATGATGTACTGCCGGGCGGCTGTCGCCAGCCCCTCGGGCAGCTGCGACAGCTCCAGCGTCGCGGCCCAGGCGGCCAGCTGCGGCGGCATCCAGATGACCTGACCCGCCTCACGCGGCCCCCGGTCGGAGATCACGATCGTGCCCGCGAAGATGTCACCCAGCCGCTTACCCCGCTGCGAGACGAGTGACGAGATCAGCGCGGGCGCCCCGAAGAACATCCAGAACTCCAGCAGCCCGGCCAGCCCCCGGAACAACGCCTGCCTGAACCGCTCGGGACCGCCGTCGTCGCTGACCACCCGCAGCCCCAGCGCGAGCTTGCCCAGGCTGCGCCCGCCGCTGAGCGACTCGAAGAGCACCGGGTAACCGACCGTCACGAGCAGGCTCGCCACGATCGCCACCGCCGCGTACATCGCCGGGTCGCTGATCACGGAAAAGGCCTCCAGCACCTCGGAGGCGCCGATCAGCACGGTCAACTGGACGGCCAGGTCGATGGCGAGCGCGACGGCCCGGGACGGCATCTGCGCCACCCGCACCTCGACGACGACCGCGTCTCCGGTCACAACCTCTGACATACGTGGAGCCTAACGGCAATGACCTGCTGATCGAGCGGTCACAATGGTCGGGTGGACATCGATGCGTTCGTCGCCGCACACCGCCCCGAATGGGACAGGCTGGATCACCTCGTCAAGCGGCGCTCGTCGCTGACCGGGGCAGAGGTCGATGAGCTGGTCGACCTCTACCAGCGGGTGTCCACCCACTTGTCCATCGTCCGCTCGGGTTCGACCGACGCGATGCTGGTCGGCCGGCTGTCCGCGCTGGTCGCCCAGGCCAGGTCAGCGGTGACCGGGGCACGCACTCCGGCCTGGCGGGAGCTGGTCAGGTTCTTCACGGTGTCGTTTCCGGTAGTGGCCTACCGGGCCAGATGGTGGTGGCTGGCCACCGGGGTGGCGTGCGTGGCGGTGGGCTGGGTGGTAGGTGCCTGGGTGGCGGGCGACCCCGCCGTGCAGGCGGCCGTGGCCTCGCCCGAGGAGATCACCCAGTTGGTCGAGCATGACTTCGCCGACTACTACTCGGAGCACCCCGCCGCCTCCTTCGCCAGCCAAGTGTGGGTGAACAACGCCCTGGTGTCGGCGCAGGTCATCCTCTACGCGATCTTCATGGGGCTGCCGATCCCCTACGTGCTCTGGGCCAACACCTGGAGCGTCGGCGTGTCCGGCGGGCTGATGGCCTCGCGCGACAAGCTCGACATCTTCTTCGGGCTGATCATGCCGCACGGGCTGCTGGAGCTCACCGCCGTCTTCCTTGCGGCGGCCGTCGGCATGCGGCTGGGCTGGACCGTCATCGACCCCGGGCCGCGCAGGCGGGTCGACGCGCTGGCCGAGCAGGGCCGGGCGGTGATCAGCGTGGCGCTCGGGCTCGTCGTGGTGTTGTTCGTGTCGGGGCTGATCGAGGCGTTCGTCACGCCGTCGGGCCTGCCCACCTGGGCGCGCATCGGCATCGGGGTGCTCGCCGAGGTGGCGTTTTTGGCGTACGTGGTGGTGTTCGGGCGTCGGGCGCTGCGCCAGAACGAGACCGGCGACCTGGAACGCGCCCCCGACCTGGCCCCCACCGCCTGACGTCCGCGCCCCTGACCTGGCCCCCACCGCCTGACGTCCGTGCCCCCGACCTGTGGCCCCACCGCGTCACGCCGGCGGCCCCGGTCAGAGGCGGCCGGCGGCCTTCAGCGCCAGGTAGGCGTCGGCCAGCGCGGGAGCGATGTCGTCCGGCGGCGCGTCGACCACCTCGACGCCGTGGCGGCGCAACCGCGCGGTGACGCGCCGGCGATCCAGCCGGGCACGCTCGGCGGCGGCCGCGTCGTAGACCTGCTCCGCCGAGGCCCGCTGGGCGGCCATGGCGGCCACGCGCGGGTCGGAGACGGCCGCGACCAGCAGCAGGTGCCGCGAGGAGAGCTGGGGCAGCACCGGCATCAGGCCCTCGTCCAGCGACGCCGAGTTGAGGTCGGTGAGCAGCACGACCAGGCAGCGCCGCTTGGCCCGTGACAGGATCGCGGCGACCATCGCCTGCGAATCGGCCTCGACCAGCTCCGCCTCGATCGGCGCCATCGCGGTGACCAGCGAGCTCAGCAGCTCGGTGCGCGACGCGCCGCTCACCCAGGCCCGCACGGCCCGGTCATGGGCCAGGAAGTCGACCTGGTCGCCGGCTCGGGCGGCGAGCGCGGCGAGCAGCAGCGCGGCGTCCATCGACCAGTCGAGCCGCGGCCAGCCCGGCACCGGGCGCGGGTCCGGCCTGACCAGCAGGCCGCCGCCGTTGGCCTGGGCCCCGGCCAGCGGGACCGGCGCGTCGCCCACCCGGCCCGCCGAGGTGCGGCCGGTGTCGAGCACGATGAGCACCCGCCGGTCCCGCTCGGGCCGCCAGGTGCGGACGACCACGTCATGGCGTCTCGCCGTGGCCCGCCAGTCGATCGACCGTACGTCGTCGCCCACGACGTACTCGCGCAGCGAGTCGAACTCGGTGCCCTGGCCGCGTACGAGAGCGGGGTGCCGGCCGTCGAGCTCGCGCAGCCGGGCCAGCCGGGAGGGCAGGTGCTTGCGCGACAGGAACGGCGGCAGCACCCGCACCGACCAGGGCGCCCGGTGGCTGCCCTGGCGGGCGGCCAGGCCGAGCGGCCCGAGCGAGCGCACGGTGACGGCCACGGAGGCGCGGTCGCCGCGCCGGGTGGGATCGAGCGTGAGCACCAGCCTGCGCCGCTCGCCCGCGGGCACGTCGAGCGGCAGCACACGCGGCGATGCCCCGGCCGAGGGCGGCCAGGCGTCCCTGAGCGCGCCGCGCACCCGCCTGCCGCCGGGGTTCTCCACGACCAGCTCGACCTCGGCGCGCTGGCCGAGCCGGATCAGCCGGTCGCCCGAGCGGTGGAAGCGCAACGGCCGGACCGCGCCCGCGAACACCAGGTCCACGAGGATCGCGGCGGCCAGCAGCAGGCAGACCCCGGCCAGCGCGGCGCCCGGTTGGGGCGCGAGCAGCACCACCACGATGCCGAGCGCGGCGACCAGCGCGGCGCGTCCCGTCAGAGCCATCAGCGCGGAACCGGGACCGAGGCCAGGATGCCGTCGAGCAGGCCGTCGGCGGTGGCGCCCTCAAGCTCCGCCTCGGGCCGCAGCTGCACCCGGTGCCGCAGCGCGGGCCGTGCCAGCGCCTTGACGTCGTCGGGTGTGACGTAGGACCGGCCCGACAGCCACGCCCACGCCCGGGAGGCGGCCAGCAGCGCGGTCGCGCCACGGGGCGAGACACCCAGCTGCAAAGACGGAGAGCTGCGGGTGGCCCGTGCCACGTCCACGATGTAGCCGAGCACCTCGGCCGCCACGTGCACCTGCGCCACCGCCGCGCGTCCCGCGGCCAGGTCCATCGCGGTGGCGACGGGCTTGATCTCGGACAGGTCGCGCGGGTCGAAGCCGCGCGCGTGCCGGTCGAGGACGGCGATCTCCTGCTCGCGCGGCGGCAGCGGCACGGTCAGCTTGAGCAGGAACCGGTCGAGCTGGGCCTCGGGCAGCTGGTAGGTGCCTTCGTACTCGACGGGGTTCTGCGTCGCGCACACCACGAACGGGTCGGGCAGCATGCGGGCGTCGCCCTCGACGCTGACCTGCCGCTCCTCCATCGCCTCCAGCAGCGCGGCCTGTGTCTTCGGCGGGGTGCGGTTGATCTCGTCGGCGAGCAGCAGGTTGGTGAACACCGGCCCCTCGCGGAACTCGAACCGGGCCGTCTTGGCGTCGTAGATCAGCGAGCCCGTGACGTCGCCGGGCATCAGGTCGGGCGTGAACTGCACCCGCTTGAAGTCCAGCGCGAGCGCCGCCGACAGGGTGCGGACCATCAGCGTCTTGGCCACGCCGGGCACGCCTTCGAGCAGCACGTGCCCCCTGCACAACAGCGCGATGACCAGCCCGGTCACCACCGCGTCCTGGCCGACCACGGCCTTGGACACCTCGGTGCGGAGCGCCGCCAGCGCGGCCCTGGCCGACTCGCTCTGGCCCGTCAGGTGGGTGGTGTCAATGTTCACTGACCGTCCTTTCGATCGCGTCCAAGTATCCGGCCAGGGCGACGAGCCCGGCGTCGTCGACCGGAGCGGGGCCGTACAGTGCGGCGCCGACCTGCTGCGGGTCCTGCCCGGTCCGTACGGCGAGCGCGGCCACGACCTCGTGCCGCTCGGCGCCGGAGCCCAGGCCGAGCCGCGGCGTGACGCGGTCGATCGTGCCCGCCCGCAGCGAGTCGGCCGCGCTGGCCCTGGCCCGCCTGGCCCGGTAGAGCCGGCCGCGCCCCTCGACCGTCTCGGCGGCCCGGACCACGACCGGCAGCCGCTCCATCACGACCGGGCCCAGCCGCCTGCCCCGCCACAGGGCGAGGAGCAGCACGGTGATGGCCGCCATGCCCACCGCCCACGGGATGCCCGGCGGCATCAGGTCGTGGACGCTCTTGCCCTCGGGCCCCGCCAGGTCGCCCACGGCCGGCTGGTCGGGCTCGACCAGCCAGGTGACGGCCTTGGCGGTGCCGAGCAGGTTGAGGGCGAGCGCGGCGTTGCCGTCCTCGGACAGCCGCAGGTTGCTCATGAACTCGCCGCTGCCGACGACCGTGATGGTGCCGCCCGCGTGGGGGTAGCTGACCAGGCTCCAGCCCTTGCCGGCGGGGTAGCAGCCGGTCGAGCCGGGTGGGCCGGTGAGCACCGAGCCGCCGATGAACACGCTGCCGGCGGCGGTCGCGGCGGGCAGCGGGCATTCGGGCTCGCGCGAGCGTTCGCGGGAGCCGCCGGGCAGGTCGCGCACACCAGGAGCCAGTTGGGAGGGCAGGCGGGTGCTGCCGACGATCACCCGGTCGCCCGGGACGCGGGCCAGCGCGGGATCGTCCGTGAACCAGGTGGCGGTGACCAGCAGCAGCCGGCCGGGCTCGGTGGCCTTGGCGACGGCCGCCTCGACGGAGTCGACCCGGTCGACGGTGACGCCCCGGTCGCGCAGCAGCTGGGCCAGCGCCTTGGAACCGGCCAGGGAGGTGTCGGCGGGATCGAGCGGGCGCGACTCACCCTGTTCGGGGCTGAACAGGGTGATGAGGACGCCGACCGCCAGGATGACCAGGCCGAGCGCCACCGCCGCCCGGCCGGTCCGCCAGACGGAGCACACGGTGGGGGAAGTGGAGTGGGACCCCTGGGTCTCGCCGGGGCGCAGGTCGACGCTCACGCCGTGCCTCCCAGTGGCACCGGCCTGGCCAGGCGGAGCCGTTCGTCGAGCCCGGTCATGGTGTCGTAGGCGGCCCTGGTGCCGGGCTCGCCACCGTAGGTGACGTCGTCGAACGATCGCGCGGCGGCGGCGAGCTCTTGGGCGAACTCGGGCAGTGCCTGGCCCGCCTCGGCGGCCAGCTCGTCGGCGGTGCGCCCGGGCATCCCGTCGACCAGCGCGCGTTCCTCGAGGTCGCGGGCGATGGCGCGCAGGCGCTCCTGGATCGCCTCGGTGTGGCGCCCCTCGGCGGCGTGGGCCTCGGCCGCCAGGCGGTGCTCGGCGGCGGTGAGCCGCCGCTCGTCGAAGAGGGCCGCCTGCCCCGCCGAGTTGCGGCGGGAGGTCCTGCGGAGCTGCCACGAGACCAGCACGATCACGCTCACGATGATCAGCGTGATGATCACGGCGGCGATGACGCCGCCGGTGGTGCCGCCACCGCCCACGGCGTCGAGCAGGTCGCCGAGGAACTCGCCGAACCGGCGGAAAAGCCGCTCGCGCAGCGGCTCCTTGGCGTATTCAGCCCTGAGGAGCTCCGCCGCGGCCTGGCGCGCGGCCTCCTCTCTGCCGATCGGGCTCACGATCCGAAGGAGCTCGTGGGACTCGCGGACTCCGGCGAGCCCGTGGAGCCCGTGGAGCCCGTGGAGCTCGCGGAGTTGGACGGGTGCCAGAGCTCGTCGGCCGAGGCGTGCACCCAGCCCTGGCGCTGCTGCTCGATCGCCGCGGTCTGCAACACCAGGTCGAACGCCTCGCTGCGCATCCGCCGGTCGGCGTAGAGCAGGCCCGCGACGCCGGCCTCGAACGGGTAGGTGAGCATGGCGCCCAGCGTGCCGCCGACGGCGATCAGGACCGCGGCCGCGATGGTGGCTCCCGAGCTCTCGCCGAGCAGGCCGAACAGCGAGCCGATGATGCTGAACGGGATCTCCAGGATGCCCGCCAGGAAGAAAACCATCACCGAGGTGAGCAGCAGGATGCCGAGGACCCGCCAGAAGTCGCCGGTCACCAGGTGCCAGGAGCGGCGCATCGCGTCGATCGGCCCCCTGCCCTCCAGCACCACGGCCGGCGCCGCGAACGCGAACCGGGCCTTGAAGAACAGCGCGTAGCCCAGGTAGAGGACGAGCCCCACCAGCGTGATGGCCACCAGCGCGGCCTGGCCGCCGGACGACTCGGCCGCACCGGACACGATCAGGGCCGCGATGATCCCGCCCAGGGCAAGGAGGGGCACGAGCATGATGACGGCCATCAGCCCGACCACGCCGAAGAGCGCGGGAACCCGGCCCCGGGTGAGCTGCCACGCCTCGCCCGCGGTCATGGTGCCGCCGAAGACGGCCCGGCCGAGGATCCGGGTCAGCACCCCGGTCAGCAGGGTCACCACGACGAAGCTGATCGCCATCGACACGAACAGCCCGCCGTACTGGGCGACCAGGCCGTCGTACATCTGGTAGGTGGCGACCGGGGTCGACGGGTCGAGGCTCGCCCTCAGCGAGTCGAACGAGAACATCTGCCCCACGGCCACCGGGACGGCGCCCAGCAGAGCCGCGACGGCCGACAGGCCGAGCACCGCCTTGGGGTTGGACCGGATCAGCTTGATGGTGCCGTCGAGGATGTCACCGAGGCCGAGGGGACGCAGCGGGATGATGCCCGGGCGCAGCGCGGGCGGGTGCGGCATGGGGCCGTAGCCCGGTGGCCCATAGCCCGGCGGCACGTAGCCCGGTGGTGGCTGCTGGGAATAGGGCTGCTGGGGGTAGGGCGGACGGGCGTGCGGTGGAGGCCCCTGCTGGGCGGCGCCTTGGGGGGTGTCCTGCTGGGGGCCGGGCGCGGTCCACGGCGAGGCCTGCGGAGCGCCGTAGGGCGGAGGCTGCTCGGCCGCCCAGCCGGGTGGCGTCTCGGGCGTGGAACCGTGACCGTCTGACATATCCCAATCCTGGCATGCGAGACGGGCCCTTGGTGTCAGGCAGGGCATTCGCCGACTCACCTTGCCCACATTCCACGGCGAATCGGGTCAAGGGACTCATCTGAGGGATGGCAGAAAGTTGGTCCGTTACCGCAGACTGTGGTTGCGGTCCTGGCTGGGAGCTTAAAATTCGCCTTTTGTAGGTCTCATGTCCCACACATGAGTCCACCAAGGGTAACCTTCAGCGATCGTGCGGGTATGTCCCACAATGCGTAGAACGAATGAGGGGCCATGAAAGGTCGCGTGCTGGTCGTCGACGACGATGCCGCTCTCGCCGAGATGCTTGGCATCGTGTTGCGCGGAGAAGGCTTCGAACCATCCTTTGTCTCCGACGGCGACAAGGCCCTCGACGCGTTCCGGGATACACGCCCGGACCTGGTCCTGCTCGACCTGATGCTGCCGGGGGCCGACGGCATCGACGTCGCACGCAGGATCAGGGCGGAGTCGGGGGTTCCGATCGTCATGCTCACCGCCAAGAGCGACACGATCGACATCGTGCTCGGCCTCGAGTCGGGGGCCGACGACTACATCGTCAAGCCGTTCAAGCCGAAGGAGCTGGTGGCGCGGGTGCGGGCGCGGCTGCGCCGCACCGACGAGCCCACCCCCGAGATCCTGCAGATCGGCGACATCACCATCGACGTGGCCGGCCACTCGGTCAAGCGCGGCGAGGAGACCATCAACCTGACGCCGCTCGAGTTCGACCTGCTCGTCGCGCTGGCCCGCAAGCCGCGCCAGGTGTTCACCCGCGAGGTGCTGCTGGAGCAGGTCTGGGGCTACCGGCACGCGGCCGACACCAGGCTGGTCAACGTGCACGTGCAGCGGCTCAGGGCCAAGATCGAGAGAGACCCGGAGCACCCCGAGATCGTGGTGACGGTCCGGGGCGTCGGCTACAAGGCCGGACCGGCCTAGCCTTCGCCCCCTCCCCGCCATGCCGCCGCCGAAGACGAAGCGTTTTCGCCGCCGGACCCTCCGCCAGATCCTCGGCGGCGTCCGCCGGCGGGCGCGTCGTGCGGCGGGTACGGTGCGGCGCGTCTGGCGGCGCTCGCTCCAGCTCCAGGTCGTCACCAGCACGCTGGTCATCTCCGTGACCGTGGTGGTCGTGCTGGGCGTCTTCCTGTCCGACCAGATCAACAAGTCGGTCATCACCGGCCGCCAGGACGCGGCCGCCGGCGAGGCCTTCGCCGACCGCGTGCAGATCGCCGACGCGCTCAACCAGGAGCTCGACGACCAGGCCAAACCCGCCTCCGGCAAGAACGCCCCCGCCGACCCGCTCGACGCCGTCATGGAGACCATCACCGGCTCCGGCGACGACGGCTCGAAGAAACGCTACGAGGTGCTGATCCTCAACCCGGCCAGCCCGGGCAGGTCGCGCGCCTCGGGCAACGTGATGCCGGCGAACGTGCCCGAGCCGCTCCAGCAGTGGCTGCACCGCCAGGTCGAGAAGGTCCCCAACGACAAGCCCTACCTGCACAAGGCGTACATCAAGTTCACCGGCGAGAGCCAGTCCAGGCTCACCCTGGTCATCGGTGGCCTGGTCAGCGTCGACGGCGGCGCGACCTACGAGGTCTACCACTTCTTCCCGTTCAGCGAGGAAGAGCAGATGCTGTCCAACGTCCGGCTGGCCATCGTGGTGGTCGGCTTCGGGCTCGTGCTGCTGCTCGCCGCGATCGCCTCGCTGGTCACCCGCCAGGTCGTGAGCCCGGTGCGGCTGGCGCGGCAGGCCGCCGAGCGGCTGGCCTCGGGCAAGCTCGACGAGCGGCTCAGGGTGCGCGGCGAGGACGACCTGGCCCGCCTGGCGGCCTCGTTCAACGAGATGGCCGGCAACCTGGCGCTCAAGATCCACCAGCTGGAGGAGCTGTCGCAGGTCCAGCGGCAGTTCGTCTCCGACGTCTCCCACGAGCTGCGCACCCCGCTGACCACCGTGCGCATGGCCGCCGACCTGCTGTACGACGCCCGCGAGGACTTCGAGCCGATGGCCGCCCGCTCGGCCGAGCTCATGCAGGCCCAGCTCGAACGGTTCGAGTCGATGCTGGCCGACCTGCTGGAGATCAGCCGCTACGACGCCGGCGCCGCCACGCTCGACCTCGACTCGGTCGACGTGCGTGACGTGGTTCTGCGCGCGATCGGCGACTCCGAGGCGCTGGCCGAGCGCCACAACACCCGCTTCGAGCTCAGGCTGCCCAACGAGCCGTGCATGGCCGAGGTCGACAACCGCCGCGTCGAGCGCATCCTGCGCAACCTGCTGTTCAACGCCATCGAGCACGGCGAGGGCAAGGACGTCGTGGTGACCGTGGGCGCCGACCGTGACGCCGTGGCCGTCGCCGTACGCGACCACGGGATCGGGCTGAAGCCGGGCGAGGAGACCCTGGTGTTCGACCGGTTCTGGCGCGCCGACCCGTCGCGGGCCAGGACCATCGGCGGCACCGGGCTCGGCCTGGCGATCTCCCGCGAGGACGCCACGCTGCACGGCGGCTGGTTGCAGGCGTGGGGCCAGCCGGGGGAGGGCACGCAGTTCAGGCTGACGCTGCCCCGGGAGGCCGGCGCCGATCTCAAGGGCTCGCCGCTGTCGCTGGTGCCGCCGGAGATCGAGATGCGCCGCACCTGGCGCGGGCAGATGACGCCGGTGCTGCTGCCGGCGACGGGGGACGGAGCCGGCCATGACGAGGACTAGCCGGCTCGGCGCCGCCCTGGTGCTCGCGGCCGCCGTGGCGTGCGCGGGGTCGGGCTGCGCGGTGATCCCCGTCGGAGGGCCGTTCCCCGTGGAGGAGGCCGGCGGAGGCGACCTGAGCAAGCCGTTCCAGCGCATGATCGCGGTCTCGCCCCGCGACGACTGGAGCCCCCAGCAGGTGGTGCAGGGGCTGCAGGCCGCGATGGCCGCCTACGCCGACGACCCCGAGGTGCTGCCCGGCTACCTGACGGGCGAGGCCGCGAAGACCTGGCGGCCGGACGGCCCGGTCACCGTGATCGGCAACACTCCCAAGTACGAGTACGTGGGCAAGGGCGACGGCAAGGAGGTCCGCATCAGGCTGACCGGCACCCCGGTCGCCCGGATCGAGGACGACGACACCTACGTGCCCATCTCGGGCGCGCAGCCCCAGCGGATCGACTTCCTGCTCCTGCAGAACGAACAGGGCGCCTACCGCGTCACGTCGATGGAAGGCGGCTCCGGCCTGCTGCTCACGCAGGACGACGTGAGCCGCGCGTACCGGCCGACGAGCCTCTACTACCTGGCCGGACCGCCCGGCGTGGCCGACCCGGCGACCGACCGGCGGCTGGTGGCCGACCGGGTGCGGCTGCGCGTCAAGCCCACGGAGAACTTCGCCGAGACCATCGTCAGACGCCTGCTCCAGGGCCCGAGCAGGGCTCTGTCGGGCGCGGTCGGCAGCGTCTTCCCGCAGGGCCTGAGCGTCAGGTCGGTCCGCTCGGCCGACGACCGCGTGGTGGTCAACCTGAGCGGCCCGATCGACGCCGGCGGCGTCTTCGCCGACGGGCTCAAGGCCCAGCTGAAGTGGAGCCTCAACGCCAACAACGTGGCCAACGGCCGGATCATCGAGGTGCAGCTCGACGGCGAGCCGTTCTTCTCGTCCGAGGCGCTGACGATCCCCGCCATCCTGCGCGAGGAGTGGCTGGACAACGACGTCCGCCCCGCCTACTACACGAGCAAGGGGGCGGTCCACTCGCTGAACGACGACGGCGCGGGCAACGCCGTCCAGGGCCCCGCCGGTCAGCCGGGCGAGACCTACACGAACCTGGCGATGTCCGGCGGCGGCGATCTGATCGCGGGCAAGCACCAGGGCGGTGGCGGCATCTGGGTCACCCGCGTCGCCCCGGACGGCCGGTGGGAGCAGTGGATCCCCGGCAACGAGCTCACGGCCCCGTCCTGGCATCGCGACGGCACCCTGTGGACCTACGACAAGGCCGCCGGAGCCGTGCTGCGCTGCGATGTGACGGCCGGTCGCGGCCCCGAGCGCGTCGCCGCGCCCGGCCTTGACAACCTCGACGTCACCCGGCTCCGGATCGCCAGGGACGGTGTCCGGGTCGCGGTGACCATCGGCGAGAACCAGGTCATGATCGGCGCGATCACCAGTGGGGCCGGCGCCACGATGCTGGGCAACTTCCAGACGCTGACCACGGTCAAGGACGAGGAGATCAGGGACATCGCCTGGCGAGACGGCGAGCGGCTGCTGGTGCTCGTGCAGAGCAACGCCGTACAGAGCGTCAGGGAGATCAACATCGGCGACGGCGAGACCACGCAGCTTCCCACAGGCAACAAGGGGCTCAAGAGCCTCACCGCGCTGAGTGACCGCGTCCTGGCCGCCACGCAGGACGGCGGCGAGGTCCTCGAGTTCAAGCGCGAGTCGCAGGCCTGGACGTCCAAGGTGGAGTCCGACGCCGACAGCCCCCTCTTCCCCCTGGGCTGACGCGCCGGAAGCTGACGCCCCGGAAACCGTCGGTGACGGTGGGCATGCTGGCGGTGTGCTGACTGCCCTGCTGGATCTGCTCCTGCCGCAGCCGTGCGTGGGCTGTGGCGTGAGGGGCGCCCCGCTCTGCGACCGCTGCCAGGAGGGTCTCTTCGCCGACCCGGCGCGCCGCTCGCCCAGCCCGCGCCCGCCGGGGCTGCCCGAGTGCTGGTCGGCGGCCGACTACGCGGGTCCCGTCCGGCGGGCCATCGTCTCCTACAAGGAACGGGCTCAGGTGGCGCTCGCCGCGCCCCTGGCCGACGCGCTGGCCTTCACCGTGGCCTTCGGGATGGCTTCCGAGGTGTCCGCCGGGATGCCCGCCGGGATGCCCGCGGTGATGGCAACCAGGATGTCCGCCGGGATGCCCGGCCGCCCAGGGGCGGGCGGGTTCACGCTGGTGCCGGTGCCGAGCGCGCGCCGCACCCGTCGGGCGAGGGGGCATGACCCCGTCGGGCGGCTGGCCGCGCTGACCGCCGCCCGGCTGGGGCGGCTCGGTCATCGGGCAGAGGTGCGCCACGTGCTGGCCCCGGCCCGGCGCGTGGCCGACCAGACCGGTCTGGGCGCCGCGGGCCGGGCCGCCAACCTGGCCGGCTCGCTGCGCCTGGCCGGGCCCGTCGACGGTCCCGTGGTGCTGGTGGACGACCTGGTGACCACCGGTTCCACCCTGGCCGAGGCCGCCAGGGCACTTCGCGCGGGCGGCGCGCCGGTGCTCTTCGCCGCGACGGTGGCGGCGACACGCCGAAGATCTCAAGAAGGATACGGTGACCCTCTGTGAAGAAAGATCCAATGAGAGGTGGTCGCCAGATCGTGATATATCGCTCACCTCTGGACGCTGACCGACCAGCTCAGCGTCCATCGATCCCATGCCCATACGGGGTGCTCCGTATCAACCGGTGCACCCTTCACCCCCGTAACAAAGTACGAAAATCACGGAAAGTGATCATTTGGGGGTTTGTCCGGCTGACATCAGCCGCCGAGGAGAGATAGCGTTCAGACATGGCACCCGTTCGGGTCCGTGGTTGCGCAGGGTCGGGGCTCCCGGCTCTGCTAGCCGATGCCAGCCGCAGGCGAAACGGTCCACGTAAGGCGACTCTTTGTCGATCGAGCACGGTGCGGCTTAGGGGTAAGTCCTGCCTCCCCGAGGGTCCAGATGTCCCTCGTCAGGAGAGAAGGGCAGTAGTGGCGACAGAGCTGCGAACCCCTCAGCAGGCGGATGTGGGGTCGAAGACCAGGTCGGCCGGGCGGGTGCCACCCGAGATCCCGGTGACGCGACGTCGGAAGAGGGTACCGGTGAGAGAAAGGCAAGTAAAAGGCCCCGTCCGGCAGGCGCATCGTCGGGCGCTCGTTCTCAGTCGTTAGACGAAGGGGGGCTGTTGTATGGACATCATCGTCAAGGGCCGGCACACAGGAGTGAGCGATCGGTTCCGAGACCACGTGACGACCAAGCTGGCCAGGATCGAGCGCCTGGACAGCAAGCTCATCCGAGTCGATGTGGAGGTGTCCAAGGAGCGCAACCCGCGACTCGCCCAGCAGCGCGAGCGCGTGGAGCTGACCATCCACTCCCGGGGGCCGGCGATCCGTGCCGAAGCCTCCGCCGATGACCGATTCGGCGCTCTCGATCTGGCCCTCGACAAGCTGGAAGGCCGCATGCGCAGGCTCGCCGACCGGCGCAAGGTCCACCATGGCAACCACGCCCCGCCCTCGGTGGCGGAGATCACCGCGACGCTGCCCGACGTCGCCGATCTGACGCCCAGCGAGACCAAGCCGGTCGAGCCCGAGGAAGACGAGCTGCCGGACGACAGGCAGTACGACGACATCGTCCCCATCGAGATGGACGGGGACGGCCCGCTCATCGTGAGGGAGAAGTTTCACAAAGCCGATCCCATGACCATCGACCAGGCCCTCCTCGAGATGGAGCTGGTCGGCCACGACTTTTACCTGTTCCGCGACAAGGAGAGCGGCCAGCCGTGTGTCGTGTACAACCGGCGTGGCTACAACTACGGCGTGTTGCGGCTCGTGGAGCCCTGATACGGTCTTAAAAGATCTTCTCGACCACCCGAGAACCGTGGCACCCGTGCCATCATGGCGGTTCGACGGCTCTGGCCCCCCGACGAGGAGGAGACGTGAGCGAGCTCAGTCAGGTGATGGGCGAGCGAACCGAGGTCGCGAGGCGGATCAAGGAGGCCTCGTGACAGAGTCCAGCGAGACCGGCGCGCCGAGTGGCGAGCCCATCCGTGTGCTGATCGTCGACGATCACGAACTGATCAGGCGGAGCCTGGCACTGGCGCTGGCGGCCGAGCCGGATATCGAGGTGGTCGGTGAGGCGAGCGACGGGCAGGAGGCGGTCGAGGCGGCCGATCGCCTCATGCCCGACGTGGCGCTGATGGACGTGCGGATGCCCCGGCAGGACGGCATCGAGGCGACGAAGGGCATCAAGGCCTCGGTGCCGAGCACCCGGATCATCATGCTGACCGTCAGCGACGAGGAGGAGGACCTGTTCGAGGCCATCAAGGCCGGCGCGACGGGCTACCTCCTCAAGGACGTGCAGATCAACGACGTGCCCGCCGCGGTGCGTGGGGTGCACGAAGGGCAGTCGCTCATCAACCCGGCCATGGCCGCGAAGCTCATCAGTGAGTTCGCGAACATGAGCCGCAAGGAGAGCGAGCGGCCGCCCCAGCTGCCGGTGCCCAGGCTGACCGACCGCGAGATGGAGGTGCTCCGTCTGGTCGCCAAGGGCATGAACAACCGCGAGATCGCCAAGCAGTTGTTCATCAGCGAGAACACCGTGAAGAACCACGTCCGCAACATCCTGGACAAGCTCCAGCTGCACTCGCGCATGGAGGCCGTGGTCTACGCGGTGCGCGAGCGCATGCTGGAGATCACCTGACGCCGGCCGCCAGGTGGGCGGCGAGCTCCGGGTCGGCGCGCTCGACTCGTACGGCGTCGCAACCCACCCAGTCGGCGGCCGACCAGAGGGCGTCGCCGATCGCGCCGGCCCACTTGGCGGCGCTGAGCCCGGGTTCGAGGCTGACCTGCCGGGCGACCAGGGTGGTGCCCTCGCGCGCCGGGTCGACCCGGCCGATCAGCCGGCCGCCGGCCAGCACCGGCATGGTGAAGTAGCCGTGGACGCGCTTGTGCTTGGGCACGTAGAGCTCCAGCTGGTAGGCGAAGCCGAAGACCCGCTCGGTGCGGCCGCGGTGCCAGATGAGCGAGTCGAACGGTGACACGAGCGTCGTGCGGTGCCGGCCGCGGGGCTGGGACTCCAGGGCGGCGGGATCGGCCCACGCGCCCGCCTGGCCCCTCTTGGCTGGCCAGCCGGCGACGTTCACGGGCACCAGCCCGGCGGCGCCGCTGAGCAGGCTCTCGTCGAGCATCGCGGCGTGGCGGCCCTTGAGCCGCAGGAAGTCGATCAGGTCGCCCCGGGTCGCGACGCCCAGCGAACGGCCCGCGACACGCGCGAGCCGCAGCACGCATTCCTCGTCGGAGAGCTCCTCGGCCAGGAGGTCGGCGGGCACCACCCGTTCGGCCAGGTCGTAGACGCGGCGCCAGCCGACGCGGCGGGTGCAGACCAGCTCGCCGATGTCGAGCAGCCACTCCAGACCGATCTTGGAGTCGGACCAGTCCCACCACTCGCCGGTCGAGCCGTCGGCCTTGACGGGGCGTGCGCCGCCCACGTCGGCGGTCGTCACCGGGCCGGAGTCGCGGACCTGCCGCAGCAAGGTGTCCACGTGGTCGGGGACCTCGTGCCAGCGGTAGCGGCGCTCGCGGAAGGCGCGGCGGCGGAACGCGTAGAGCGGCCAGTGCTCGATGGGCAGGATGCAGGCGGCGTGGCACCAGTATTCGAAGCTCTGAGCGGGGTTGTGCCAGTAGGCGCGCTCGACCTTGGGGCGGCTGACCGCGCCCAGCCGGGCGTAGGCGACCAGCTCGTGGGAGCGGGCGACGGTCGAGATCGTGTCGAGCTGGACCGCGCCGAGTCTGCGGAGCATGCCGTGCACCCCGCCTCGCCGGACGTCAGCTCCGAGCAACCCCTGCGCCCACAGGATGATCCGGCGTGCCTCGTCGGCCGTCAGATCGGACATTGCGCTGATTTCGTACGGCAAAGCATGCCGCGCATGCTAGCGGCGGGCACCGACAGAACGCGATGCCCGCCGCCGGCCTGGAATCAGCGGTGGTCTTCGACCGACATCCCCACGCGGGGCGCGTCGACCACGACATCGGTGAAGATGTCGAAGACGAGTGCCAGGATCCCTCCGACGACCAGCAGGCCGACGCCGACCCAGATCAGGGTCCAGCTCGCCATGGTCATCCCGAACCCAGCGACGATGAAGGCGATCAGCATGACCGTGACGGCGAGCCACGAAGACGCGCGTCCGCCGTGACTGCCCAGATTCTCGGTCTGTTCCGTCTTCGTGCCTTCAACCATGACAAAATCCTTCCCTTGCCGGATATCCCGCCATTTGGTGCGAGCCGGCTGTCAACCGGCATACCCTCTGCCTAGGGCCCCATTCTCCCAGACTCGTTCGGCGCCCACGATGTCGCGGTGGCTGTGTCCGCTGGCGGAACCGCCTACCATGGCAACGGGGAAGTTTGTCTCGGCCTCTCCTCCTGGCGGCGCCGCCGGGGTAGACCTGCGAGGAGCTTTACATAAAGTGGTAGCCATTCTCGACAAGATCCTGCGTGCCGGCGAAGGCAAGATCCTGCGCAAGCTCAAGAGGATCGCAGACCAGGTCAACTCCATTGAGGACGACTTCACGAGCCTGTCCGACGCGGAGTTGCGCGCCCTGACGGACGAATACAAGCAGCGCCACGCCGACGGTGAGTCGCTCGACGACCTGCTTCCCGAGGCGTTCGCCACCGTGCGCGAGGCGGCCCGCCGCGTGCTCGGCCAGCGGCCCTTCGACGTGCAGATCATGGGTGGGGCCAATCTCCACATGGGCAACATCTCCGAGATGAAGACCGGTGAGGGCAAGACGCTCACCTGCACCCTTCCCGCCTATCTCAACGCCCTGTCCGGCAAGGGCGTCCACGTGGTCACGGTCAACGACTACCTGGTCAAGGTCGGCGCCGAGAACATGGGGCGCGTCTACCGGTTCCTCGGTCTCGAGGTCGGCATGATCCTGTCCGGGCAGCCGTCCGAGGAGCGCCGCCGGCAGTACGAAGCCGACATCACCTACGGCACCAACAACGAGTTCGGCTTCGACTACCTCCGCGACAACATGGCCTGGTCGCTCGACGAGTGCGTGCAGCGCGGCCACAACTTCGCGATCGTCGACGAGGTCGACTCCATCCTCATCGACGAGGCCCGCACGCCGCTGATCATCTCCGGTCCCGGCGAGCAGTCCGGCAAATGGTATGCCGAGTTCGCCAAGATCGTGCCCCGCCTGCGCAAGGGCGTCGAGGCCAAGAACCCCGGCGAGGAGAGCACCGGCGACTACGTCGTCGACGAGAAGAAGCGCACGGTCGGCATCCTCGAATCGGGCGTCGCCAAGGTCGAGGACTGGCTCGGCATCGACAACCTCTACAAGCCCGAGCACACCCACCTGGTCGGCTTCCTGAACAACGCGCTCAAGGCCAAGGAGCTGTTCAAGAAGGACAAGGACTACATCGTCTCCGACGGCGAGGTCCTGATCGTCGACGAGTTCACCGGCCGAGTGCTGCACGGGCGCCGCTACAACGAGGGCATGCACCAGGCGATCGAGGCCAAGGAGAGCGTGAAGATCAAGGACGAGAACCAAACTCTCGCCACGATCACCCTCCAGAACTACTTCCGCCTCTACACCAAGCTGTCCGGCATGACCGGCACGGCCACGACCGAGGCCAACGAGTTCCACCAGACCTACAAGCTCGGCGTGGTGCCCGTCCCGACCAACCGGCCGATGATCCGCAAGGACCAGGCCGACGTCGTCTACAAGACCGAGGACGCCAAGTTCAACGCGGTCGTCGAGGACATCAAGGAGCGCTACGAGAACGGCCAGCCCGTCCTCGTCGGCACCACCTCGGTGGAGAAGTCCGAAAGGCTGTCCAAGGCGCTCAAGCGCCGCGGCGTGCCGCACGAGGTGCTCAACGCCAAGAACCACGCGCGTGAGGCCGCGATCGTGGCCGAGGCGGGCCGCAAGGGCGCCGTCACCGTCGCCACCAACATGGCCGGCCGCGGCACCGACATCATGCTCGGCGGCAACCCCGAGTTCCGCGCCGACCTCGAGCTGCGCCAGCGCGGGCTCGACCCGCTCGAGACGCCCGACGAGTACGAGAAGGCCTACCCCGAGGCGCTCGAGAAGGCCAAGGCGGCGGTCAAGACCGAGCACGACGAGGTCACCGAGCTCGGCGGCCTCTACGTCCTCGGCACCGAGCGCCACGAGTCGCGCCGCATCGACAACCAGCTGCGCGGTCGTTCCGGCCGCCAGGGCGACCCGGGCGAGTCGCGGTTCTACCTCTCGCTCGGCGACGACCTGATGCGTCTGTTCAACTCGGCCAGGGTCGAGATGATCATGACCAGGCTCAACATCCCCGACGAGCAGCCGATCGAGTCGGGCATCGTCTCCAAGGCCATCGCCTCCGCCCAGCACCAGGTCGAGACCCAGAACTTCGAGATCCGCAAGGACGTTCTGAAGTACGACGAGGTGATGAACCGCCAGCGCAAGGTCATCTACGCCGAGCGTCACCGCGTCCTGGAGGGCGCCGACCTGCACGAGCAGGTGCAGGGCTTCGTCGGCGACGTGATCGACGGCTATGTCGCGGGCGCCACGGGCGAGGGCTTCGCCGAGGAGTGGGACCTCGAGAAGCTGTGGAAGGCGTTCAGCGAGCTCTACCCGGTCACGCTCACGATCGACAACCTGATCGAGCAGGCCGGCGGTCGCGAGGAGCTCAGCGCCGACTTCATCTCCGAGAAGGTCAAGAAGGACGCGCTGGAGGCCTACGCCAGGCGTGAGGAGCAGCTCGGCCCGGAGGCGATGCGCGAGTTCGAGCGCCGGGTGATCCTGTCGGTCCTCGACCGCAAGTGGCGCGAGCACCTCTACGAGATGGACTACCTGCGCGAGGGCATCGGCATGCGGGCCTACGCGCAGAAGGACCCGCAGATCGAGTACCAACGCGAGGGCTACGAGATGTTCTCCGCGATGCTCGAGGGCATCAAGGAGGACTCGGTCGGCTTCCTGTTCAACATGGAGGTCGAGGTCCAGGAGAACCCGATCGTCGAGGAAGAGGACGCGATGGTGGCGGAGACCCGCTCGATCATCGCGCGCGGGCTGCGCGGGCCTGAGCGTCCCGCGGAGCTCGAATACTCCGCCCCCGGCGAGCAGGGCGACGTCGAGCACACCAGGGTCCGCACCAGTCAGGCCGAGCGGGCCGCCTACGGCAACGTCGAGCGCAACGCCCCGTGCCCCTGCGGCTCGGGCAAGAAGTACAAGCGCTGCCACGGCGACCCCAAGCACGCCCAGTCCTGATCCGGAGACGGCCCCGCCCACCTCGACGGGCGGGGCCGTTCCCTGCTCGTGGCCGGTGCGCGGTGCCTCCCGGGGCCGGCGGGCTCAGGCGGTTTCGACGTCGGTGACCAGCCACTGGACCCCGCGCCGTTCGAGCCGGACGGCGAGGACATGGCTGCGGTCGCCGCAGTGCACCAGCAGGCACATCTCCACGGCTCCGTCTCTCGGCTCCTTCACATGCGGCACCCCGGCGAACGGCGGTCTGCGGGACTCGATCATCCGGCCCGCCCGGACGAGCTCACGGTAGGCCTGGTCGGTGAGCCGTTCGGCGACGGTCTCGGGCGGGCGCCTGCCGGTGAGCACCTCGGCCAGCGCCTGTCCGAGCAGCCGCAGCCGCCGCTCGTCGGGGATCGAGCCCGGCGGGCCCCACACGAGGGGGCGTGGCTCCAGGGCGAGTGCTCCGCGCACCTGCGGGACCTGCTCGGGGCGCGGGTCGGACGACTCGGGGACGGGAGTGACGCGGGACAGCGCTGACATGGGCCCTCCAAGGGCATCCGGGGGGATGAGAAAGCGATACAAGGAGTTTTCGGCCCGGCCGCCAGATACGCCGGTCGCCAACTTTCCCGCGTTCGCCACCGTCCCGGCCGCATTGGTGGAGAAGATCACCTCGACCTGGATCGGGCATCCGCCGCCGTCTTCCGTGTTTCGGTCCGCCACGCCGAGGGCCCGGCCTGTCCCCAACCCGTTTCGGCCGGCGTCACCCACCTGCGCCGCACGGCCCGGGGTGCTCGGGAGGCTCACGACCGGACGGTCAGGGGTCAGGTCTCGGGGGTGCGGGCCTCGCCCGAGTCGACGTCGGGCTCCGGCTCACGGCCCGGCGTCAGGATGTCCAGCCTTCGGATCAGGAAGCTGAACACCACGTAGTAGACGACCCCGTAGACCACGCCGAGCAGGAGGATGCCCGGGAGGTTCTGGGTGTTGGACTTGCTGGCGTTGAGCAGCATGTCGAGCAGACCGGCGGAGAAGCCGAAGCCGAGCTGGCCGCCGATCAGCGTGGTGAGCGCCATCGCGAGTCCGGTCAGTACGGCGTGCACGACCAGCAGCAGAGGCGCCACGAAGATGAAGGCGAACTCGATCGGCTCGGTGATGCCGGTGACGAACGAGGCCAGGGCGGCCGAGAGCATGATGCCGCCCACCGCCGGACGCCGGTGCCGGGGAGCGGCCCGCCACATCGCGAGCGCGGCGGCCGGCAGCGCGAACATCATGATCGGGAAGAAACCGGCCATGAACTGCCCGGAGTGCTCGGCGCCGCCGAAGTAGCAGTTCCAGTCGCCGCCGAGGACCCGTCCGCCGACCTCGCACTGCGGCACGACGTGCCAGACGATCGAGTTGACGAAATGGTGCAGCCCGAGCGGGATCAGCAGCCGGTTGACCAGGCCGTAGATGCCGGTGCCCAGGGGGCCGAGAGTGGTCAGCGCCTCGCCCGCGTGGCCGATCCACTCGCCCAGGATCGGCCACACCCAGCCGATGAGCACGCCGAGCAGGAGCGCCACGATCGCGGTGACGATGGGCACGAACCGCCGACCACCGAAGAACGCCAGCCACGACGGCAGCTTGATCCGGTGGAACCGCTGCCAGAGCAGGGCGGTGACCAGACCCATCATGATGCCGCCGAGCACCTTGGTGGGGTTCTGCATGCCGTAGTTGACGATCTCCACGATGCCCTGGTCCTGGACCTGCCTGAGCAGGACGGTCTCCCTGATCCCGGAGCCGAAGAACATCACCTTGGTCACCCGGTCGAAGACCAGGTAGCCGACCACCGCGGCGAGCGCGGTCGTACCGTCGGACTTGCGCGCGAACCCGATCGCCACGCCCACGGCGAACAGCAGGGGCAGGTTCTCGAACAGCGCGGCTCCCGCGGCGGCCAGCACCTCGGCCACCTGGTTCATCCACGCGAACCCGGCCACGTCGGCCAGGCCGCCCGGCTCGGCGCCGTTGGAGCCGAGCATGTCGGGCTGGCCGAAGCGGAGCAGCAGCGCGGCGGCCGGCAGCGCGGCGATGGGCAGCATGAGGGAGCGGCCCAGGCGCTGGAGCACGTTCATCACGCGTGCGAACGGCGAAGGCCTGGCGGTGGTCTCGTTCACCGGGCGTTCCTCCGGGGGAATGGGAGTCGGGCCCTCAGCCCCGTCGAGCGGGCATTTCCAGGATGGTACGCAGCTGGTAGCGGTCGGCGCGGTAGGTGGAGACGCCGAGCTCGGCACAGACGCCGCCGGAGAACGACCGGCGCTGGAGCAGGAGCACGGCGCCGCCGCGTGGCAGCTTCAGCAGGTCGGCGTCGCTGGGGTCGGCGATGCCGCCGTCGATGGTGAGCTCGCCCGCGTCCATGACGAGTCCGTAGCGGGTCTCCAGCAGGGAGTAGAGCGATCTGCCGGACAGGTCGTGCTCGGCGAGGTCGGGGGCCAGCTTGACCGGGATGTGCGCCCGCTCGATCGACAGCGGCTCGCCGTCGGCGGTGCGCAGACGCTCGATGAAGTGCACTTCCTCGCCGGGCTGGATGCCCAGCTCCTTGGCCAGGTGGGCGCTGGCGCGCACGATCCTGCGGTCGAGGTCGCGCGAGCCCGGCGCCATGCCACGGGCCCGCATGTCGTCGGTGAACGAGGTCAGCTGGAGAGACAGCTCGATCTTGGGCCGGGCGACGAAGGTGCCCTTGCCGGGGACCCGGTGCAGTCTGCCTTCGGACACCAGGTGGTCGACGGCCTGGCGCACGGTCATGCGGGACAGGCCGAACCGCTGGCAGAGCTCGCGCTCGGACGGGATCGCCGCGCCGATGCTGAGCTCGTCGCTGTCGATGAGATCCAGCAGGATCTCGCGGAGCTGGAAGTACTTGGGCACCGGGCTGTCCGGATCGATGTGCGCCACGGATCCTCCCCTCGATCGGACGTGGGCAATGGGCTATGGTTCGTACTGGTCTAGTCCGGACTAGACCACCACATCTCGGAAAACAGGGTCAAGTCCGAACGGTAACGATTGAAGGATGAGCGCCACATGACGACCAAGATGCGCAGCGAGATCGCCGAGCAGCCCGCGGCGCTGCGCGCCACCCTCGACTCCCTGCTTCCCCGGGTCGGTGAGGTGAGGGAGCTGGGCGAGCGGACCCGTCAACTGTTGTTCATCGCGCGTGGCACCTCCGACAACGCCGCAGTCTACGGGCGCTATCTGGTGGAGTCGCACGCCGGGCGGCTGGCCGGGCTCGCCGCCCCGTCCATCGCGACGACCTACCGGCGCCGGCTCGACCTCGACGGCGTGCTGGCCGTGGCGATCTCCCAGTCGGGCCGGACCGAGGAGATCGTGGAGACGCTGCACTGGGCCAGGGACTGCGGCGCGAAGACCGTCGGCATCACCAACGGCGGTCCGGACAGCCCGCTAGCCCAGGCCGCCGACGTGGCGCTGTGCACGGTCGCCGGCGAGGAGCAGGCGGTACCCGCGACCAAGACCTACACGACGCAGCTCGCCGCGCTCGCCGTGCTCGCGCTCGGGCTGGGCGCCGACGTTGACGCGGCGGACCTCCAGCGGGTTCCCGAGGCGGTCGAGAAGCTCATCGGCGACCCCGGTGACCTGGACGCGGTGGTCGAGGGGCTGGCCGACAAGCACGGCGCCGTCGTCTCCGCGCGCGGGCTGGCCTTCTCCACCGCCCTGGAGACCGCGCTCAAGCTCAAGGAGGCCTGCTACCTGCACGCCATGGGCCTGTCCTACGCGGACCTGCTGCACGGGCCGATCGCGGTCGTCGACGCCGAGACCCCGGCGGTGCTGGTCGCCTCGGAGAACAGCCCGACCCTGCCCGGCACGGTGGCCCTGGCCGAACGGGTCGTGGCGGCCGGCGCGGCGGCGTACACGATCGGTGGGGGAGCCGAGCTGGCGCGGGCGGGCACGGCCGCGCTGAAGGGCCCCGACCTGCCCGAGTGGGTCGCGCCGATGGGCCTGATCGTGCCGGGGCAACTGCTCACCGAGGCGCTGGCCAGGAGGCTCGGCATCGACCCCGACGCGCCGCGCGGGCTGAACAAGGTGACCCAGACCGACTGATCGGGGAGTGTCGTCTAGCCTGATCGAAGCGTGAGGACGAGGAGGATCGGATGGCGGCGGACGTCAACGCGATCATCGCCGGGCTCGGAGGCGTCGGCAACATCATCGACATCGAACCGTGCATCACCCGGCTGCGCACCGAGGTGCACGACGCCTCCAAGGTCGACCAGGCGGCCCTCAGGGCGGCGGGGGCCCACGGGGTGATGGCCGCGGGCAACGTGGTGCAGGTCGTCGTGGGACCCGAGGCCGACACGATCGCCAGCGACATCGAGGACATCATCGGCTAGAGGGCGAGACCATGACGACTGTTCTCGCTCCGGTGGAGGGGGCGGCTGTGGGGTTGGCGGCCGTGCCGGATCCGGTCTTCTCCGCGGGCATGGTGGGGCCTGGCACGGCGATCGACCCGCTGAGGGAGCCGGGCATGGCCGTGGCCCCCATCGCCGGAAAAATCATGAAACTGCATCCACATGCCTACGTCATCGTGGGGGACGACGGCAGGGGGGTGCTGGTGCACCTCGGCATCGACACGGTCCAGCTCAAGGGGGAGGGCTTCACGTTACTGGCCGCCGAGGGCGATCGGGTGCGCGCGGGTCAGCCCGTGGTGGCCTGGGATCCGTCGGTCGTCGAGGCTGGGGGTCGCTCCCCCGTCTGCCCGGTCGTCGCGCTCGACGCGGTGGCGGGGTCGGTGTGGGGTGTGGCGGCAGGAACCGTACATGTGGGGGATGAGTTGTTCCGATGGCATTAAAAGTGGCTTTAGACATGGTTCCGGGTGGTCCGGACCGGCACATGAGGAGGACCGCATGCCTGAACGCAAGGTGACCGTGGTGGCGGAGGTGGGGCTGCACGCCCGTCCGGCGGCCACGTTCGTGCGAGCGGCGACGAAGGCGCCGATGGACGTCACCGTCGCCAAGGTGCCGGGAGGCGACCCGATCAACGCCAAGAGCATCCTGCAGATCCTGGCGCTCGACGTCAGGCAGGACGAGACGATCGTGATCAAGGCTGAGGGCAAGGGAGCTGACGAAGTGCTGGACGAACTAGCGAAGATCGCCGGATCGCCATGAATCTGACGGGGGTGGGGGCCAGCCCGGGCACCGGGCAGGGCCCCGCGTTCATCGTGACCGTCTCCGTGCCCGAACCCCCCGAGGGCGCCACCTACACAGGAGAGGCGGATCAGGAGAAGCAGCGCGCGGCCGACGCGCTCCAGCAGGTCGCCGGAGTGCTGGAGCTCCGCGGCGACCGGGCGGGCGGCCAGGCCGGAGAGATCCTCAGGGCGCAGGCCATGATGGCCGAGGATCCCGGACTGGCCGTGGCCGTCCGGAGCTTCATCGACCAGGGCATCGCCGCGCCCAGGGCCGTCTACCAGGCGTTCGCCAGGTTCCGCGAAACGCTGGCGGGAGCCGGCGGCTACCTCGGCGAGCGGGCCGCGGATCTCGACGACGTCAGGGACCGGGTGATCGGCGAGCTCACCGGCCACCCCATGCCGGGCATCCCGTCGGAGCCCGCCCCGCCCGACGAGCCGGGCGGGGCGCCCCGGCCGTACGTGCTGGTCGCCCATGACCTGGCGCCCGCCGACACGGTGCTGCTGACGAAGGACCTCGTCGCCGCGTTCGTCACGGAGAAGGGCGGGCCGACCAGCCACACCGCGATCGTGGCCCGGTCGATGGGCGTGCCCGCCGTCGTCGGCTGCCGAGGGGCGACCGGCATCCGGCCCGGCGTGCGCGTTCGGGTCGACGGGACGTCCGGTCAGGTACAGGTCGAGCCGCCGCCCGACTTCTCCGACAGCCGGTCGGCCGGCCCGGAGGCGGGCCGGTCGGCCGGATCCGGCGTGGGCCGGTCGGGCGGCGACGCGTGGGCCGGGCAGGTGGCCGCCCGCGACACCGGCGGTCCCGGCCGGACCAGCGACGGCCACGCGGTGCCGCTGCTGGCCAACGTCGGCGGCCAGAGCGACCTGGACGCGGCGGTGGCCCACGGCGCCGAGGGCATCGGGCTCTACCGCACCGAGTTCCTCTTCCTCGGCAGGAGCGAGGCGCCCTCGGCCGACGAGCAGCGGCAGGTCTACCGGGCCGCGCTGGAGGCGTTCCCCGGCCGGACGGTCGTGGTGCGGGTCCTCGACGCCGGGGCCGACAAGCCGCTCTCCTTCCTGCCCCCCTCAGGCGGGGAGCCGAACCCCGCGCTGGGGGAACGCGGCCTGCGGCTGCTGCGCAGGTTTCCGGACGTGCTGGACACGCAGGTGGAGGCGCTCGCCGGCGCCGCCGACGGCAGCTCGGCGCACCTCATGATCATGGCTCCGATGGTGGCCACCGCCGAGGAGGCCTCCTGGTTCGCGGGCGTCTGCCACGTCAGAGGGCTGGCGTCGGCCGGTGCGATGATCGAGATCCCGGCGGCCGCGCTGCGCGCCGAGAGCCTGGTCACCGTGGTCGACTTCGTGTCGATCGGCACCAACGACCTCGCCCAGTACACCTTCGCCGCCGACCGCGAACTCGGCACGCTGGGCACCCTGCAGGACCCGTGGCAGCCGGCGCTGCTCGATCTCGTGCACCGCACCGCGACCGCGGCCTCCGACAACGGCAAGCCGTGCGGGGTCTGTGGGGAGGCGGCCGCCGATCCGCTGCTGGCCTGCGTGCTCGTCGGGCTGGGCGCGACCTCGTTGTCGATGTCGCCCCGCGCGTTGCCCGCCGTACGGGTCGCGCTGGCGGGGCAGACGCTCGGCCAGTGCCAGCTCGCCGCGCAGGCCGCGCGGGGGATGGAGACGCCCGCGCACGCCCGTGCCGCGGCCCGGTCCGAGCTGCCGGAGCTCGCCCGCCTGGGCCTGTAGACGGTCCGCGGGCCATCCTGTGGGGGGACATGAGCAGACGGTCCGCGGGCCATCCTGTGGGGGGACATGAGCAGACGGTCCGCGGACCATCCTGAGGGGACGTGAGCAGAGGGTCCGCGGACGGCCCCGCGGGACGCGTGCAGGCGTCGTACGGGCGGGCCTGTGGGCGGTAAGCGGGGCTGTGGAGGGGGTTTCGGCGTCGTGCGGTGCTCGCGCACGACGCCGCGTGGATACGGTTGGACGCATGCTTGGACGGATCGGTGCGGCGGGCCTGTTGGTGATCGCTCTCTCGGCCTGCGCCGGAGGCGGCGGCTCGGCCGGCGCGCCGGCGACGGGGGAGACGGGCACGACGGCGAAACCGCCGGCGCCCACGAGCGCCGCCCCTTCCGCCCCTTCCTCGCCGCCCGCCGCCCGCACTCCCGCGCAGGGCGACGAGGTGCGCCGCACACTGTCGCGGATGAGCGTCGAGGAGAAGGTCGGCCAGCTGTTCATGCCGGTCCTGTACGGCACGTCTGCCGACAGCGTCTCGGGCGAGAACCAGGCCAGGTACGGCGCCCAGACCCCGGCCAAGGTGATCGCCCGCTACCACCTCGGCGGCGTCATCCTCTTTCCCGCCAACGTCAAGAGCACGGCCCAGGTGGTCGGGCTGACCAACGGGATGCAGCGGGCGTCGCCGAGGGTGCCGCTGCTCATCGGCACCGACCAGGAGAACGGCCTGGTGTCGCGGATGTCGGCGCTGATGACGCGCTTCCCCGGCGCCTCGCAGATCGGCTCCACCCAGAAGACCTCCATGTCGCGGGCGGTCGCCAAGGCCACCGGCGCGGAGTTGCGCGCGGTCGGCGTCAACCTCGACTTCGCCCCGGTCGCCGACGTCAACATCAACCCGCGCAACCCGGTCATCGGCCAGCGGGCCTTCGGCGACGACCCGGCCAGGGTGGCCGGCATGGTCTCGGCCGCGGTCAAGGGGTTCGGCGACGCCGGCATCGCCGCCACCGCCAAGCACTTCCCGGGCCACGGCGACACCAACGTCGACAGCCACACCGGGCTGCCCGTGATCAAGCACACTCGGGCCGAGTGGGAGCGCGTCGACGCGCCGCCGTTCAAGGCCGCGATCGCCGCCGGGGTCGACGCCGTGATGAGCGCCCACATCGTCTTCCCCAAGCTCGACCCGTCGGGCGATCCCGCGACCCTGTCCAAGCCCATCCTGACCGGGCTGCTCCGCGAGAAGCTCGGCTTCAGGGGCGTGATCTCGACCGACGCGCTCAACATGGAGGGCGTGCGCAAGAAGTACGCCGATGGCGAGGTGGCCGTGCGAGCCGTCCTGGCCGGGGCCGATTTGCTGCTCATGCCGTACGACTTCCCGAAGGCGTACCACGCGGTGCTGGCCGCGGCGAAGTCCGGCAAGATCAGCCGGCAGCGGCTCGACCAGTCGGTCACCCGGCTGCTCACGCTCAAGCAGGCCCGCGGCATCCTGCACGAGGCGCCGGTCGCGTCGGCGGAGCGGGCGGCCAAGGTGCTGCGCTCGGCCGAGCACCGCGCGCTGGCCGCCCGGGTCACCCGCGCGGCGCGTTAGTGCTCGCCGTGTAAGCCGCTGGCCACGTACATCGCGGCCAGCATGGCGAACAGGTACGCCTGCAGGAACTGGATGAACATCTCGAACGCGGTCAGCACGATGGTCATCACCACGCCGAGCAGCCCGATCCCGGCGCCGAGCGGCGTGAGCCGTTCGAACACGAACCAGAAGCCGACCGCGCTGAAGAACGCCAGCAGGATGTGCCCGGCGAACATGTTCGCGAAGAGCCGGATGAAGTGCGTGAACAGCGAGGTGACGAAGACCTCGGCGAGGATCAGCGGCGCGTAGATCGAGTACGCCCACCACGGCAGGCCGGGCAGGTGCACGATGCCCTTGAGGTAGCCGCGCACTCCGTGGTGCCTGATGCCCAGGTAGAGCTTGATCAGGTACACGCCGACGGCCACCACCAGCGGGAAGGCGATGTGCGCGGCGACGGGGAACTGGATGAGGGGGATGACGCCCATCAGGTTCCAGACCAGCACGGTCAGGAAGATCGTGAACAGCAGGCCCATCCACCGGTCGGCGTCCTTGCCGAGGCTGGGCCGGGCGACCTGGTCGCGGACGAACACGTAGGCGTATTCGCCGAGGTTCTGCCAGCCGCGCGGGACGATCGCGGGTCTGGCGAAGGCGGCCCAGCACAGCGCGATGACGACGACGGAGCTGAGCAGCGCGATCAGGACGGGTTTGGTGAGCCATTCGGGTCCGCCGGCGAAGATCGGCGGGAGGTCGAAGAGTTCCAGGCCGGGGGCCGTGAACCTGTCGGGGGAGGTGATCAGGATCGTCGTTCGCACGGCGGTCCCTTCTCGGTTCGATGGGAACGGAGCACCACCCTAGCCAGGGGAATTGGTGGTCCTTTATCCCGGTTTTATGTGGTCACCCAGGGCTGTGGGACGCTCTAATCTGGAGCGGATGTCCGATCGAGGAGGCAGCGTGGTCGCAGGTGTTCTGATCGACTGGGGCGGGGTGCTGACGACCAGCATGTCCGACTCCATCAGGCACTGGATCGTGGCCGACCGCATCGACGACGCCCACTATCGCGAGGTGATGGGCGAGCTCGTCCGTCATGCCTACAGCGGTGACGGCGAGACCGTCGTGCACGCGCTCGAACGCGGTGAGATCGACGGCTCCACGTTCGAGCGTGACCTGGCCGCCCGGCTGCGCACCGTCGACGGCGCCCCGCCCGTGGCCGACGGGCTGCTGGAGCGGATGTTCGCCGGGTTCGAGCGGGCCGAGGCGATGTACGACATGCTGCGCGACGTCAGGGAGGCCGGCGTCCGCACGTGCCTGCTGTCCAACTCGTGGTCCAACACCTATCCCCGCGAGGGCTGGGACGAGATCTTCGACGCGGTGGTGATCTCGGGCGAGGTGGGCATGCGCAAGCCCGAGCCGCGCATCTTCCAGCACGCGCTCGGCCTGGTGGGGCTGCCCGGTGAGGCGTGCGTGTTCATCGACGACATCGAGGCCAACATCGTGGCCGCGCGGGCGCTCGGCATCGAGGGGATCCACCACACCGATCCGGACACGACCATCACGCGACTCGAGACACTCCTTCAACTCTCGCTGAGACGGGCATGATGGTCTCTCCGCACGCTGCGAAAGGTTTCTGATGCGCGTCTACCTGCCCTGCACACTCCCCGAGCTGGCCCGAGCGGTCGAGTCGGGGGAGCTGGGCCCGGCTCCGCTGACCGGCTACGCGGTGACGCCCGCGCTGACCGAGTGGTACGCCTCGGGTGACGCCGAGGAGCTCGAATACGTGGCCCTCACCGAGGCCGCCCGCGCCTCGCTGCGCATGCTGGCCGCCGACGGGGGCGCCACGGCGCCCCGCCGGGTGGTGGTCGTCGCCGAGGTGCCCGACGCCGCCCTGTCGGCGGGCACCGATCTGGAGGACCGGGGCAGGGTACGCGTCGGAGACGGGGTGCCGCTGGCCAAGGTCGCCGCGGTGCACGTCGACGACCTCCAGGCGACCGGCGACGTCGAGGCCGCGATCGCCGCGCTGCCCGCCGCCGACCAGGGTGATGACGACGCCCGCTTCACGGTCGACGGCGCCGAGGCGCACGAGCTCATGTGGTACGCCACCCAGGAGATCCCCGACCTCCTCGGCTCCTGACTGGACCGGCGCCCGCCGCCGGCCGCGGCAAGCCGGATCGGTGAGGGAGCCGAGCCGAAGGTCGCGGCTCCGTCGTCCCGCGAAATGTCGGGCCCGACGGCTAGGCTGTCCGGGACATGACAAAGCACATCATCTGGGATTGGAACGGCACCCTCTTCCACGACATCGACGCCGTGGTGGGAGCCACCAACGAGGTTTTCAGGTCCTACGAGCTGCCCCCGCTCGACGCCGACGGGTTCCGCGCGGTCTACACGCGGCCCATCTGGCTCGCCTACGAGCGGCTGCTGGGCCGCCCGCTGGACGAAGGCGAGTGGGAGCTGCTCGACACCGGCTTCCACGACCACTACTTCCGGCTGGCCGTCGCCTGCGGGCTGGCCGCCGACGCCGAGCTCACGCTCACCAGCTGGACGGGCACCCAGTCGCTCTGCTCCATGGCTCCGCACGCCCACCTGGTCCCGACGGTCGACTCCTTCGGCATCACCCGCCACTTCACCCGGGTCGACGGGCTGGTCGGGGTGACCGGCGGCGAGAAGGCCGCCCACATGACCGCCCACATCCAGGCGCTGGAGGTCGAGCCGGACGAGGTCCTGGTGATCGGCGACAGCGTGGACGACGGGCTGGCGGCCCGGCACGTGGGCGCCCGAGCGGTCCTCTACACGGGCGGCATGACCACGCGGGCCGAGCTGGAGGGCACCGGCCTGCCGGTCGTCGACACCCTGGCCCAGGCGCTCGACCATGCCTGATCCGCCTGGTCGGCAGCCCTAGCCCCGCGGCAGGCCCTACTCTTGCAGCACCCCTCAGGAGGCTGCCATCAACCGTCTAGTGCTCTGGAACATCGATCTGACCCTGGTCGACGTCGCCATCGTCACCCGAGACGCCTACGCCGAGGCGTTCCGGGCCGTGACCGGGCGCCCGCTGGTCAAGCTGGTGCCCCCGCTGGGCCGGCCGGATTCCGAGATCATCTTTGAGACTCTCGCCGTCAACGGCATCGTGGCCGAGGACGGCCACCTGCCCGCGTTCATCTCCGCCCTGGCCACGGCGTTCGCCGACCGGCGCAAGCGGCTGCCCAAGGAGGGCCGCGCCCTGCCGGGGGCCAGAGACGCGCTCAAGGCCGTGGCCCGGCTCGACGGCGTGGTGCAGACGGTGCTCACCGGCACCATCAAGGGCAACGCCGTGCTCAAGCTCCAGGCGTTCGGGCTCGACAAGTACATCGACTTCGAGCTCGGCGGCTACGGCGAGGAGGTCTACCCCAAGGCGACGCTGCTGCAGGTCGCCCAGGGACGGGCCAAGGCGCGGCTCGGCACCCCGTTCACCGCGGCCAACACGGTCGTCATCGGCGACTCGGCGCGTGACGTACAGGCCGCCAAGATCGGCGGCGCCGCGATGATCGGGGTGGCCTCGGGCCGGTCGATGGAGGCCGAGTTGCGCGCCGCCGGGGCCGACGTGGTGCTGCCCGACCTGTCCAACGCGTCGGAGGTGGTGGCCGCCGTCGCGGGCCTCACCTCGCCGGTGGTGGCGCGCGGGCCGGTCAGCCCGGCGTCCTGAGGGAGCGGGCCGGTCGGTCGGGTGCCGTGAGGCGGCGGGCCGGTCGGTCGGGTGCCGTGAGCTCGCGGGCCGGTCAGTCGAGGGCGTTGAGGAAGCGGGCCGCGATCGGAGCCGCCACGGCCGAGCCCGCGCCGCCGCCCTCCACGATGACCGCGAACGCCAGGTCGCCCCGGTAGCCGATGAACCACGAGTGCGCGGGCGGCTCCTTGCCCGAGCCGTACTCCGCCGTGCCGGTCTTGCCGGCCGTGCCGGAGGGGAAGCGTACGGCGTGGGCGGTGCCGTCGGTGACGACGGCGGGCATGAGCCGGCGCAGCGCGCGCACCACGGCGTCCTCCAGTGGGCGTGGGCGCAGCGTGTGGTCGGGCACCAGCTCCTCGGCGACCAGGCGGGGCGGACGCCAGGCGCCGTCGGCGACGGCGGCCGCGACCGAGGCCATGTTCAGCGGGCTGGCCAGCACCCTGCCCTGCCCGATCGAGGCGGAGGCCAGGTCGGTGGCGTCCTTCGGGGCCGGGAACTCCGCGCGCACGGCCGGCACGCCCGGTGTGATCGCGGCGCCGAAGCCGAAGCTGCCGGCCACCTCGGCGAGCCGGCCCTTGCCCAGGTCGTCCACCGCCATCGCGCCGAACGTCGTGTTGCACGAGTGCGCGAACGCGTCGCGGAAGGCCAGCGTGCCGTAGTCCTTGAAACCGGCGTTGTGGAAGGGGAAGCCGCCGATGTTCTGCTCGGCGGGGCAGCTGACCTTCCGGTCCGGCTCCAGGCCGCCGGCGACCAGCGCGGAGGCCGTGACGACCTTGAACGTCGAGCCGGGCGGATACTTGCCGAGCAGCGCCCGGTTGAACCCGCCGGGCCTGTTGACCACCGACAGGATCTCGCCGGTCGACGGGCGCAGCGCGACCAGCGAGGCGGGCTTGCCGGCGTCCTCCAGGGCGGCGGCTCCGGCGCGGTGCACCTTGAGGTCGATCGTGGTGGGCAACGGCAGGCTCTCGCTCGCCTCGACCACGGTCTTGACCTGCTCGTCGCCCTGGTAGAGGTCGATCCTGGCGCTGCCCGTCGTGCCGAACCTGTCGGGATAGGTCTGCTTGAGCCCTTCGACGAGTTGCTGCACGGAGCCGGGAGCGTCGGGGGTGTCGATGCGGCTGCCGTCGGCGGCCAGCACCGGGAGCGGCTGTCCCTTCACAGTGACCACCCGCAGTGACCGGCCCCGCTTGAGCAGCGGGTGGATGGCGGCCGGGGTCCAGGCGACCTTCCAGCCGCCGTCGCGCTCGACCAGCTTGAGCTGCCCGTCGTACTCCCAGTCCTTGGGGCCGATCAGCGTGGCGTGGAAGCTCACCTCGCCGCCCCGGTCCTCGGCGCTCGCCGGGAAGATCCCGGTGGGCCTGGGCCGGTGGAAAATGGCCTGGATGAGCTTGAGGTCCTTGCGGAAGAGCCGGTGCAGTCGTTCGAAGTCGGCGGGCGGATCGGCCACCAGTTCGCGCATCGCCAGGTAGTCCTCCGACGACCAGGCGGTGAGGTAGCGGTCGGCGGTCTCCTCGGGCGAGCCGGTCGTGCGCAGCGCCCAGAACGTCCCCCCGGCGGCGAGCACGGGCACGAGGATGGCGGCGGTGATCCAGCGCCCCTTGCGCCGTCGTCTCGGAGGAGGGGCCTCCTCCTTGAGATGTGCGTACATTGTCCCCCTTTGTGGTGCCATGGAGGAGAGGACAGCAGAGGTGCCTTATCGGTGTCCAATACTGATATGAGGACTTCATCGATATAAATCTGGCTATAGTTGCTGGCTGTGGACCTTGTCCGGCACCTTCGCTACTTCATCGTGGTGGCGGAGGAACTCCACTTCGGCAACGCCGCGATCCGGCTCGGCATCGCCCAGCCGCCGCTCAGCCAGCGGATCAAGCGCCTGGAGCAGGAGCTCGGCGTGCGGCTCTTCGACCGTTCCGCCCGCCAGGTCCGGCTGACCGGGGCGGGCCGGCTGCTGCTCACCGAGGCCCGCGAGATCGTGATCCGCGTCGACCGGCTGCACGAGCTCGCCCGCCACGGCGAGGACTCCGTGCTCAAGGTCGGGGTCCCGCCCGACCTGGCCGCCGCCGTCATCGCCGCTCTGGTCGCCGGCTTCCGCGAGACCCGGCCCGAGGTACGGCTCGCGCCCGCCGAGATCTGGACGGCCGACCAGGTGGCCGCGCTCACGGACGGCACGATCGACGTCGGCATCGTCCGGCACCCCGTCACGGCGCCCGGCCTGCACTTCGGCCGGTTGCTGACGCAGTCCCAGGGCGTGCTGCTGGCCGCCGACCACCCCCTCGCCCGCGGGGGCGAGCTGCACCTGGCCGACCTGGCCGGGCAGGAGTTGCTGCTGCCGCCCCGGGAAGGGGAGCCGGGGCTGTACGCCGAGGTGCTGGTCGAGTGCCGTCGCCACGGCTACGTGCCGGCCCAGGTGCACGAGGGCGCGGGGCTGGGGCTGGTGCTCGCGGGCGCCGCGGTCGCCTTCGGGCCTCGGGAGGAGGTGCCGGGACTGGCCTGGCGACCGCTGCTAGGCTCGCCGATCGCCCTTCGGTTCTCCACGGCCTGGCGGGCGGCGACGGACGCGGTCACCGGCTTCTCGGCGGTGGCCGTACGTACTCTGAAGGAGCGCGCCGGGATGGCGGACGAGGGCGCGACGCCCGCGCGGCGGGTCAGCCGGCGGCCGGGGTCGCTGGCATGAGCGACTTCGACGGGCTGTTCCGCGCGGCGGGTGTGACGGGCTGGCTGCACGCCGCCGACCTCGACACCGGCCGGGAGGTGGGGCACGGGTCCGACGAGCCGGTGCCGACCGCGTCGGTCTTCAAGGTGCCGCTGCTGGTCGAGCTCTGCCGGCAGGCGGACGCCGGGCTGCTCGACCCCGCCTCGCGGGTGACCGTGGGGGCCGCCGAGCGCGCCTTCGGGCCCACCGGTGTCTCTGTCATGCTCGACGACGTCACGATGTCACTGCGCGACCTGGCCTACCTGATGATCGCGGTGAGCGACAACACCGCGGCCGACGTGCTGGCCGGCGTGGTCGGGCTCGACGCGGTCAACGCGATGCTGGCCGGGTTCGGGCTGCACGGCACGCACGTGGCGCACACGACCAGGGGCCTCTACCAGAGCATGGCCGACGACATCGGGCACGGCTGGCCGTACCTCGACGTGGAGGAGATCGCCCGGCTGCGGGTGCTCGACCCGCGGCACACCAACCGCAGCACGCCGCGCGAGACGGCCGCGCTGTTCGGGCTGATCTGGCGCGACGAGGCCGCCTCCGCCGAGTCGTGCGCCTGGATGCGCACCGTCCTCAACCTGCAGGTCTGGCCGCACCGGCTGGCCTCCGGCTTCCCGTACGACGACGTCGAGGTCAGCGGCAAGACCGGCACGCTGCCGACGCTGCGCAACGAGGCGGGCGTGGTCGAGTACCCCGACGGGGGCCGCTACGCGGTCGCGGTCTTCACCCGCTCGTTCAGCCCCGCGGTCAACCAGCCGCGCGCCGACGCGGTGATCGGCACGGCCGCGCGGATGGCGGTGGACCACCTGCGCCGTTGACGCGCTCCCGGGCCGAATCCGAGGGCGGAACCGCGGGCGAACCAGGTAGCGCGTTGGGGGGGACGACAGGTATGACTTTCGTCAGGACCAGCGACAGGATGGGACACATGGTTGTTGAAGGTGCACTTCTCTGGGAACCGGCCGATGACGTCGTCGCGGGCGCCAGGCTGACCCGCTACCTGGAGTCGCTGGGACGGCCAGGGGCCGGCTACGACGAGGTGTGGCAGTGGTCCGTCGACAGTCCGGCGGAGTTCTGGACGTCCATCTGGGACTACTTCGGGGTGATCGGCGAACGTGGTGCCGGGCCCGTCATCACCGGGACGATGCCTGACGCCACCTGGTTCGCCGGAAGCAGCCTCAACTACGCCGAGAACGCGCTGCGCCACGAGGACGGCACCGCGCTGGTGTTCGTCTCCGAGGACGGCGGCCGGCAGGAGATGTCCCGCGCCGAGCTGCGCGAGGAGGTCGCCCGCGTCAGGGCCGGCCTGGTGCGCCTCGGCGTCGGGCGCGGCGACCGGGTCGCCGGCTACCTGCCGAACATCCCGCAGGCGCTGATCGCCTTCCTGGCCACCGCCTCCCTGGGCGCGATCTGGTCGGCCGGATCGCCCGACTTCGGCGTGCCGAGCATCGTCGACCGGTTCCGGCAGATCGAGCCCAAGGTGCTGATCGCGGTCGACGGCTACCACTACAACGGCAAGAGCTACGACCGCTCGGCGGCGGTGAAGGAGATCGCCGCCGAGCTGCCCTCGCTCCGCGCCACCGTGTGGATCCCCTACCTGGCAGCGGCCGGGGACGGCCGGCCCCCGCAGCGGGCCGAGCCCGCTCCCGCCCACACCGACGCCCTGCCGCACGGCGAGGTGATCGGCTGGGAGGGGCTGCGGGCCGAGACCGGGCCGTTGGAGTTCGAGCGGGTGCCGTTCGACCACCCGCTGTGGATCCTCTACTCCAGCGGGACGACCGGGCTGCCCAAGCCGATCGTGCACGGGCACGGCGGCATCGTGCTGGAGCACCTCAAGTCGCTCTCCTTCCACCAGGACCTGGGCGAGGGGGACGTGTTCTTCTGGTACACCACCACGGGCTGGATGATGTGGAACTACCTCATCGGCGCCCTGCTGGTGGGCGCCACCCCCGTGCTCTACGACGGCTCGGCCGCCTACCCGTCGGCCGCCGTGCTGTGGCGCATCGCCGCCTCCGAGCGGGTGACCTACTTCGGGGTCGGCGCGCCGTACGTCATGGCCTCGCTGAAGGCCGGCATCCACCCCGAGGGCCTCGACCGGCTCCGGGGCCTCGGCTCCACCGGGTCGCCGCTGCCGCCGGAGGGGTTCTCCTGGGTGGCCGAGGAGCTGCCCGGGGTCCCGCTCGGGTCGTTCTCCGGCGGCACCGACGTGTGCACCGGGTTCGTCGGCGCGACCGTGCTGCACCCGATCCGGGCGGGGATCATCCCGTGCCGTTCGCTGGGGGCCCGGGTGGAGTCGTACGACATCGAGGGCAGGCCGGTCGTGGGGGAGGTCGGCGAGCTGGTGATCACCTCGCCGATGCCCTCGATGCCGGTGATGTTCTGGAACGACCCGTCCGGCGAGCGCTACCGCGAGAGCTACTTCGACGTCTACCCCGGCGTGTGGCGGCACGGTGACTGGATCAAGATCAACGAAGACGGCAGCTGCGTGATCTACGGCCGCTCCGACTCGACACTGAACCGGGGCGGCGTCCGGATGGGCACCAGCGAGTTCTACCGCGTGGTCGAGCGGTTTGAGGAGATCACCGACAGCCTGGTGATCGACACCGGGCAGCTCGGCCAGGAGGGACGGCTGCTGCTCTACGTGACGCTCGCCGAGGGCGCCGAGCTCACCGAGACGCTGACCGGTGCCCTGTGCGCGGCGTTGCGCGAGGAGCTGTCACCCCGGCACGTGCCCAACGAGATCCGCGCGGTGCCCGGCATCCCGCGCACCCTGTCGGGCAAGAAGCTCGAGGTGCCGGTCCGCAAGATCCTCCTCGGCACCCCCGTCGAGCAGGCGGCCAACCCCGACGCCATGGCCAACCCCGAGGTGCTGCGCCACTTCACCCCCTGAGCGTCACGCCTTGAGCTTCACACTCTGAGCGGCCGGAGCGCCTCGCTCCAGGAGACGACCTGGTCCAGCATCGCGGTGACCGCGTCCTCATGGCGGGCCGCCGGCTTGAATACCGTCATCTCCTCGAAGTCGGTGAAGAGGGACAACGCGACCTGGGCCGACACGTCGGCGACCTTGACCCGGCCGAGCATCTGCCTGAGGTGCTCGGCCGCCCGCACCCCGCCGTCGACGCCGTAGCCGACGAACCCGGCGGCCTTGTCGGCCCACTCGGAGAAGAGGAAGTCGATCGCGTTCTTCAGCACCCCCGAGGTCGAGGAGTTGTACTCCGGTGTGACGAACACGAAGCCGTCGAAGGACGCGATCCGCTCCGCCCACGCCCTGGTGTGCTCGTGCTCGTACACGCCCGCCGCGGCCGGCAGGCTCTCATCCAGGTGGGGCAGGTCGTAGTCCTTCAGGTCGACCAGCTCGTAGTCGGCGTCACCTCGCTTGACGGCCAGGTCGTGCACCCAGCCGGCGACGGCCTCGCCGTTGCGGACGGGGCGGGTGCTGCCGATGATGATGGCGATCCGGGTCATGGCGTGCCTTTCGGAATGATGATGATCTTGCCGCGGGTCTGGCCGGACTCCGCCCGGAGGTGGATGTGGTGCAGGCCGGTCAGCGGGTGCGACTCGGCGATCTCGACGGTGAGCCGCCCGGCGTCGATCAGGGCCACGAGCTCGGCGAGCTGCCCGGGATCGTTGCGGCTGACGAAATGGGTGGCCCGCGGAGAGTCGATCGGGGTGGCGACGGTGACGATCACGCCGTCCGGCCGCGCCAGGGCGGCCAGCTCGCCCGCCGCCTCCGGGGTGATCCCGGCGAGGTTCAGGACCACGTCCATCCCGCCGGGCAAGGGGTCCCGGGTGTAGTCGACCACCTCGTCGGCGCCCAGCGCGCGCACCGCGTCCCGGCTGCGGGGGCTCGCGGTGGCGATCACCGTGGCGCCCGCCCGTTTCGCCAGCTGGACGGCGAACAGGCCGATCCCGCCGCCCGCGCCGTTGACCAGCACCCGCTGGCCGGCGGTGACGCGGGCGTGCTCGAAGACGGCCTGCCAGGCGGTGAGCCCGGCGACGGGGACGGCGGCGGCGGCTTCCAGCGGGATCGTCTCGGGCGCCCTGGCCAGCGCGCTCGCCGAAGCCACCGTGTACTCCGCCGCCGCGCCGTCCACCAGGCCGATCACCTGGTCGCCGGGGGCGAACTCCGTGACGCCCGCGCCGGTCTCGACGACCCTGCCCGAGACGTCCCAGCCCAGCGTGTGCGGCAGCGTCACGGGCAGCACCCCGTCGAGCAGTCCGAGCCGCAGGCCCACCTCCGACGGGTTGAACGAGGTGGCCGCCACCTCGATGAGCACCTCACCGGAGCCCGGCCGCGGTCTCGGCACCTCGTCGTAGCGGATCACCGACGCCTCGCCGTACTCGTGGATCCGCGCCGCACGCATCAGGTCGTCCGCTTCGCGGAAGGCGTGCGCGTGGTCCCGCGCCCAGTCCCGGAAGGTGCGGGCCGGGGTGCCTGTCACGTCTTCGACCGCGGACGTGGTGGGGCCCGGGGTTTCCACGAGGGCGGCCTGCGCGTCCAGCATGGCGTCCGTGGCGTCGGGGGGCCAGCCCGAGGCGAGGAGGCGGTCACGGGTCGCCTGGGGTGGGAGCTCGTGCCAGCGCACCGGGCGGCCGAGCGCCTCGCCGATGAGGCGTGCCTGGTCGGCCTGGGTGAGTGACTCGGGGCCGGTGAGGACGTGGGTGGCGCCGTGGTGACCGTCGTCGAGGAGCGCGCGCACCGCGACGGCCGCGATGTCCCGCTCGTCCACCGGCGACATGGCGGCCTTCCCGTACGACTCGCGGACGACCCCGGCCGGCACCTGGTCGGCCCACCGCAGGGCGTTGGCCGCGAAGGCGTGCGGCCGCAGGATCGTCCACTCCAGCCCCGACCGTCCGACCAGCCGCTCGATCTCGCGCTCGTGGTCGCGTACGGCGGCGGAGGAGAGGTAGACGACCCGCCGGGCCCGTTGGGCGACCACCTCCAGCACCGCTCCGGCGCCCTCGGCCGTGCCGAAGGGCCAGACCAGGAACACCGCCTCCACGCCGTCGAGTGCGTCCACCAGAGATTTCGGATCTCGCAAATCACCGGTGAATCCGGATTTCCCGGGATCGCGGGTCAGCGCTCTGACCTCGACTCCCGCTTCTCTCAACTGAGTGACCACGTGTCGACCGACCCTGCCGGTCGCACCTGTCACCAGAACCACGCTCATGGAACCTCCTTCGCTGGTCAACCGTAGGAGGCGCACGAGAGATAACCAATGCGCTGATGTCTGCTCTTTATACGCGTACGTCTCACCGGATAGACTCCCGGCGTGGACGTGCTCAGTGACGTGATGGCCATCGTGCGCACCGGATGCCCCCGCTCCGCGCGGGTCGAGTGGCATGCCCCCTGGGGGCAGAGATTCCCCTCGGCGCCCGGTTCGGCGGGCTTCCAGGTCATTCTCCAGGGGTCCTGCTGGCTCATCCCGCCCGCCGGTGATCCGATCCCGGTCAACGTCGGCGACGTGCTGTTCTTCCCCCACGGCGACGGCTACGCCATGGCCGACAGCCCGGCGACCCCGCTCCCCGAGTCCGTCTGCGATCCCGGCGACGAGGCGGGCCTGTTCGCCTCGGCGTCCTTCCCCGGCCCCGGCGCGGCCACGGTCATGCTCTGCGGCGGTTACCAACTCGATCCCAGCCGGAGCCACCCGATCCTGCGCGAGTTGCCAGAGGTGATCCATCTGCCGGCTCACCTCGGCCACCGTCCCGAGCTGCGCGCCGCGGTCGAGTTGCTCGGCAGTGAGATCGCCAACCCCCGTCTGGGCGCGGACACCGTGGTGTCGTCACTTCTCGACACACTGCTGCTCTACATCTTGCGGGCCTGGTATGACTCGGGCCCCGGCCAGTGCCAGGTCAGCGGATGGGCCGCGGCCCTGGCCGACCCCGCGATCAGCGCCGCCCTCGACGCCGTCCACCGCGACCCGGGGCACGCGTGGACGCTGCCGTCGCTGGCCGGTCTGGCGGGCCTGTCCCGGGCCGCCTTCTCGCGCCGCTTCACGACCCTGGTCGGGCAGTCGCCGATGGCCTACCTCACCTGGTGGCGGCTGGCGGTCGCCGGTCGCCTCCTGCACGAGTCGGACGCCTCGCAGGCGGAGGTGGCGGCGCGCGTCGGCTACGGCTCGGAGTTCGCCTTCGCCAACGCCTTCAAGCGCCATTACGGCATCGCCCCCGGCAGATACCGCCGCCACACCTGCCCACAGCCTGCGGATCCGGTGACCAGAGGCGCGACCGATGGCGAGTCCGGCCGTGCGACCGGCCGTCAGTCCGGTGGTGAGAGGGTGGCGGTGCGTTGAGCCGGCGCCGTCAGGCGAGGCCGCCGTTGGCGTAGAGGGTCTGGCCGTTGACCCAGCGCGCCGGGCCGGCCAGGAAGGAGACGACCTCGGCGGTGTCCTCGGGCCGGCCGAGGCGCTCCAGCGGGGTCATGTGGGCCATCCGGTCGATGGTCTCCTCGTCCTTGCCACGAAGGAAGAGGGGCGTGGCCGTGGGGCCGGGCGCCACGGCGTTGACCGTGATGTCACGGCCGCGCAGCTCCTTGGCGAGCACCGGGCTGATCGCGTCGACCGCCGCCTTGCTCGCCGCGTAGGCGGAGTAGGTGGGCAGGGCGAGCTTCGTCACGGAGGTGGAGAAGTTGATGATCGCTCCGCCGCCCCGCACCCGGCGGGCGGCCTGCTGCGCGACGACGAAGGTGCCGCGGACGTTGGTGCGGTGCATGCGGTCGAAGTCGGCGAGATCCATCTCGGCCAGCGGGGCGAGGAGCATGATGCCGGCCGCGTTGACGACCACGTCGACCCCGCCGAACTCCCGCTCGGCCGCGTCGAAGGCCTGCTCGACCGACTGCTCGTCGGCCACGTCGGCCTGCACGGCGATCGCCGAGCCGCCTGACGCGGTGATCGCGTCGACCACCTCGCCGGCGGTCGCCTTGTTGCCCGCGTAGACGATGACCACGGACTGGCCGTCGGCCGCCAGGCGCTCGGCGACGGCGCGGCCGATGCCGCCCGATCCGCCGGTCACGATCGCCACGCGCCGGCCCTGCTCGCTGCGCTGAGTGCTCATGATGCCCGCTTCCCGGTCGATGATGCTCAGGCCGCTAACACTTACACACTAGCAACGCTAACGTCAACGCCGCTAACAGGTTTCTGTTATCGTCGATATCATGAGTGAGCGGACGTCCAGGGAGCGGATCGTGGCGGCGGCCGCCGACCTGCTGACCGAGGGGGGCAGGGAGGCCGTGTCCACCCGTTCGGTGTGCGCCGCCGCCGGGGTCCAGGCGCCGACCATCTACCGGCTGTTCGGCGACAAGCAGGGGCTGCTCGACGCGGTGGCGAGCCACGGCTTCGCCACCTACCTGACGGCCAAGACCGCCCGGCGGCCAAGCGACGACCCCCTGCGCGACCTGCGCCACGGCTGGGATCTGCACGTCGAGTTCGGCGTCGCCAACCCCGCCTACTACACGCTGATGTACGGCCAGGCCCGCCCCGGCGCCGAGCCGCCCGCGGCGCGCGAGGCCGCCGCCATCCTGCGCGGGCTCGTCCACCGCGTCGCCGAGGCGGGCCTGCTGCGGGTGCCCGTGGAGCGGGCCGCCCAGATGATCCACTCGGCCGGCTGCGGGGTCACGCTCACCCTGATCGCCACCGAGCCCCGGCACCGCGATCCCGAGTTGTCGCCGCTCACCCGCGAAGCCGTGCTGGCCGCCGTGACGATTCCCGCGTCGGGCGAGCCGGAGCCGGCCGAGGCCACCGGCTCGCCGGCGCGCGGCGCGATCAGCCTGCTGGCCGCGCTGGCGGCGCCGCCGAGCCCGCCTGGGCCATCCGGGTCGCCCGGCTCGCCTGGGCCGCCGGGCGTCGGTCTGCCGTTGTCGGCCGCCGAGCGCGGTCTGCTCACCGAGTGGCTGCAACGCATCGCCGACCCGGAAAAGGAGAGGCGTCCCGCTGAGCGGCGGTGAAACGATGCGGTATGCGTAACTGGCCGTTGTTCGAGCTGTCCGTGACCACGCCGAGGCTGGAGCTGCGCTACCCCTCGCTCGCGGACCTCGACGAGCTGGGAGAGCGGGCGGCCGAGGGCGTGCACGACGAGGAGACCATGCCCTTCCTGTTCCCGTGGACCGACGCCGGGCCGGCGGAGCGGGCCAGGAGCACCGTCCAGTACCACTTCCGGCAGTGGGCCGAGTTCGCACCGGCCGCCTGGTCCATCGACCTGGTGGCCGTTCACGAGGGCCGGATCGTGGGCACCCAGGGGTTCTCGGCGGCCGACTTCCCCGTCCTGCGTGAGGTCAGGTCGGGGTCCTGGGTGGGCCGGCGCTTCCAGGGGCGCGGCATCGGCACCGAGATGCGCGCGGCCATGCTGCACCTGGCCTTCGCGGGGCTGGGCGCCGAGTACGCCACGACGGAGGCGTTCGTGGACAACCCCGCCTCGCTCGCGGTGACCGCGAAGCTCGGCTACCGCGACGACGGCGTCACACGCCACGTCCGCCGGGGCGAACCGGCGGTCATGCGGCGGTTCCGCCTCGCCCGTACGGACTGGAAGCCGCTGGACGGCGTCCGGATCCACGGCCTGGAGCCCTGCCTGCCGCTGTTCGGTCTGGAGGAACAGCGGCAGGCCGAGTGAAACGGCCCGGTCCGTCCGGCGGCGGTGGTCAGCCCGTCTTCGCCATCACGGCCTCGCCCAGGCGAAGGGCCAGCGCGGGGCACATGTCGACCGCCCGCCGTGCCTCCTTGACCATCCAGCCGGGCACGGTGTTGAAGGACGGGAAGCCGTAGTCGTCCAGGTTGACGAACTCCGGCAGCAGGTGCGCGCACAGGCCGTGGCCCTGGCAGCGGGTCCAGTCGACCTCCAGGCGATACTCCGGCTCCTCCTCCCGCTCGGGCAGCGGCAGCACGCCGCGCACCGGCCTGCCGCACGACCCGTAGTCGCGGTGCAGCGCGATGTCGGCCTCGAACGCCTCCAGCGCCGACAGCACGAACCTGGCCGTGCCGTCCGGATGGAAGCAGGCGCCACGGCGCTCGACGGCCCGGACGGAACGCCGGATGGCGTCCTGTGAGCCGCTGCCGTCGGTGAGGGCGAGCATCTGCCGGGCGATGTCCGGCAGGCCCAGCCGGCACGGCCCGCACTGGCCGGACGACTGCGCGGCCAGGTAGGCGGTGACCCGGGCCGCCTCACCCAGCGGGCAGGTGTTCGCCCCGAGCGGCACCACGATCCCGGCGCCCAGCTCGCCGCCGGCCTTCTTCATGCCCTCGCGCGAGATCACCGCCGAGACGGCGGTCTCCGGGCTCAGGAACGCGCCGTGATAGCCGCCGATCAGCACGCCGTCGCCGGGCTCCGCGTCGCACAGGTCGAGCACGTCGGCCAGCATGGTGCCGGTCGGCGCCTCCACGATCGCGTTGGTCGCGGCCCCGCCGCTCACGCTGAGCAGCACGGTGCCGGGCTCCCTGCTCGTGCCGACCTCGGCGTACTTCTGCGGTCCCAGCTCGGCGAGCAGGGCGAGCTGCGCGTACGTCTCGGTGTTGGACAGCAGCGTCGGCAGCCCGTTCACGCCGCTCGTGCTGGCGCGGCGCTTGCGGCCTGGAGGCACCGCCTCCTCGCCGTTCACGGCGCGGACGAGCGCGCCGCCTTCGCCGGAGATGAACCTCTCCTGCAGGCCGACCACCCGGATCCGGAGGTGGCTCTCCTTGGCGCCCGCGACGTTGGCGGCCCGCCGTTCGGCCACGGCGGCGGAGATCGACGCCTCGGCCAGCTCGCCCGCGACGGTCGCGACGACCACCTCGCGGGCGTTCAGCGCCTCGGCCGCGAGGATCGCGCCGTCGAGCACCTGGTGCGGGGTGCGGACGAGCAGCATGGCGTCCTTCGAGCTGGCCGGCTCGCCCTCGGCGCCGTTGACCAGCACCACGCTCTCCTTGGCGCCGGCCGCGTCGGCGACCGCCCGCAGCTTGCGGCCGAACGGGAACGCCGCCCCGCCTCTGCCGCGCATGTCCACCTCGTTGACCAGGGCGATGAGGGTGCCGACGTCCTGCGCGACGGGCTGGCCGTGCAGGGTGCGGTGGGCGGGCAGGTCCAGCCGCCGGGTGTGGTCGAGCCCGGCGGTCAGCCGGGCGGGACCCAGGCGTAAGACGCTCGGTGCCTTGTGCGGGATCATGTCTGTTCCTGGATGTCGAGGTGGAGGGTCATCCCGCCTCCCGGAACTTGCGCCGGGCGGCGTCGAGGCTCACTGGAGCATTGATCTCTTCCGGGCGTTCGATCGGCGAGTCGTCGACCTCGAGCAGGTCGACGGGCTCCGGCATGGCGGGCGGCCTGCGCAGCGTGGCGAGCACGCGGACGAGCAGGGCCGAGCCGACCGCCACCAGGCACGCCACGTACGACCAGGTCACCCAGCCCGCGGCCGGCCGGCCGGCGGTCAGGCCGTGCAGGATCGCCACCGGCCAGGCGAGGTAGGACCCCGCGTGCAGGATCCGCCAGACCCAGGGTCTGCCCGTGACGGCGAACCGCCCGCGGACGACGCCCGTGATGATGATCAGAACCATCATGTCGGCGGCCAGCGTGCCGAACCCGATCCAGATCCCCGCCACCGGGAGCACGGCCGCGGCCGGTGGCACGTGCCCGAGACTGATCATGAGCGTCACGTGCGTGACGAGGTACGCCAGGCCGATCGCGGCGGTGGCCCGGTGCGCGAGCTGCGCCCGGACCCGGTTGGCGGGGGAGAGAAAGACCTTCTCGGTGGTGAGCAGGCCGAGCGCGACGGTCGCGGTCAGCAGCACGAGCGCGAACACGCCCGCGTAGAACTCGAGGAAACCCACTCCGCGGCCGAGCAGCGACATACCGCTGTTGGTCAAGGTCAGCGCGAACGCCGACAACAGCAAGGCCGCGATCGAGGCGCTCACCCCGAGCCGGACGTTGCGCCTGTCCAGCTTCGTCGGGGCGTGCAGGGGGTGTCGTCTGTGGAGCATCGGTTTCGTTTCCCTCCAAGGTCGGGTGAGGGTGCGACTCGGGAGGGTCGGGGCTGGTCTCGCTCCGCGCCCGACCGGCTTCGCCCGTCCGGTCCCGCCTGCCGGACCGCCGCCTCCGGCGAGCCGTCGGGCCGGGCCCCTCGGGACGGGGGCCCGGCCGTCTCGGCCGAGCCCAGGGGGGCGGGCTCGGGCGCCGGTGCGGCGGGAGGGTGGTGTGGGCAGGCGGGACCGGTGCGGTTCGGGGGAAGGGGCCTGGCCAAATATCAGCAGCGGCGGCCCCTGTTGATGCAGTTGACCACGAAGGACATCAGCCTGTCGGGCATGACGTTGGCGAAGTCGGCGTGGTCGGTGACCGGGTTGTGAAGTTGTTCGGGGAATGCGTCCAGGGCGTATGACGGACCCTGGGGCACCGTGTAGGTGAGCGTCATCCGGAGTTGCGGAACCGCTCTGGTGCCCTGCGGGCAGGCGCCACCCTCGCCTGGGAAGACGATGTGCGTGCGGTGGTTGGCGCTGTCGGTGTTCTGACCGTCCCAGCAACTGGGGAAGTCCAGAATACGGGCGACCTGGCTGCCGCGCGGGCAGAGCGGATATTTGGTAGTAATCCGGTTGTTGAAGCCGGTGCACGTCCACGCGGCGCGGGCGTTGGCCCCGCCGTTCGTGGCGGCCTTGGCGTCACCGGTGATGATCCGCAGGAACCTCGGCATCGCGCTCACCCGGCTGGTCGCGTTGCCCCTGAACTGGAGCGTCACGGAGCGGGGCCGGAGCACCTGGCCGACGTTGCCGTCCGGGTCCTCGGTGTTGACGTCCACCTTGCGGTCGCGCAGCACCGGCCAGAAGTAGGTCGACCTGTCGCCGAGCCGGCAGGTGGTGCCGGCGGCGGCCAGGCTCTCGTCGGTCGAGAACGCGTCCGTCGACAGGTTGCCCACGTAGTCGTGCAGGTGGTGCGCCCCGTTGCTCACGCCGGGGGCGACGATGAAGTTGTCCGGGTTGTTGTGCCCGTTGCGGTTGGTGCCGCAGGACGAGACGAACGTGCCCCGGGAGCCGTTCCGGCCGCGGCGGCCGTCGAGCTGGTTGGACGGCGGGACCTGGCGGATGTCGATGAAGTCGGTCACGAACGGGCCGAGGTCGGCGCACTCGTTGTGCTCCTCGTCCTCGCCGGGGTCGGTCGGGGACGGTGACGAGGTGGCGGTCCGCGTCGGCTGCCCGGTGGGCTGTCCGGTGGGCTGCCGGCTGGCTGTCGGGCTCGGCGTCGGCGTGTTCCGCCGGCGGGAGAACGGCTGCGCGGACTCGGCCGGCGCCTGCTCCTGCGCCTCCTCCTCGGGCTGCGGGGCGGGTTCGAGGGCGCCGCCGCCCGAATCCTGCTGCCCGGTGCTCTCCTGACCCGTGCTCTCCTGACCCGTGTTCTGCTGCTGGTCGTCCTGCTGTCGCTGGTCGCCGCCGTCCTGGCCGCCGTCCTGGCCGTCGGGGGCCTGGGACTGGTCGTCCTGGCCGTCCGGAGCCTGCGTCTCCTGCCCGCGCCGCTGCTGTTGCCGCTGCTGGGACTGCGTGGGCGAGGCGGTGGCTTCGGCCGGGTCGCAGTGATCCGCGAGTGCCGGACCGACGCCGATGACGGCCGCGGACACCAGCCCGCCGGCCACGACGGCCAGGGCGGACACGGCCGCGGCCATGCGTCTGGAACTGCTCATGGTTGTCTCCTAGGATCGACCGCCGCGGGGGCGGGTGGAGTGGCCGATGGAGTCGGGGGCTCGGGGAGCTGGTCGTAGTCGACCAGCCCGGTCGACTCGAGCAGCGTCATGTGTTTCATGACGACGTTCACCGCGTGCTGGCTGAACTTCCTGATCTCGCTGTTGCGGGTGCCCGCTCGTACGCCCGCGACGACGGAGAAGACCTTGCCGTGGGCGGCACGCAGCAGGTTGGCGAAGTCCCGGTCGAAGGCGGGGCCGCTCTCGGCGGCCAGCTGGGCCATCCAGCTCTGCTGTTCAGGGCTGGGCTCGTCCGGCAGGGCCACGCCGAGCCGGGCGGCGTACTGGCGGGTGACCGCGTCCAGTTTGGTGTGGTCCTCCACCAGATGCTCCCCGACCTCCTTGACCCGCTGGGACTCCGCGCGCTCCGCGGTCCATCGGCCGACGGGGATCTCCCACAGGCCCGCCTGGCGTACCTTGACCAGGAGGTCGTGGTCCGCCGGCCCGAGCGGGCCGGAGGGCAGCACCGTCCACTGCGCGGACACGGGTGTGGTCATGGGGGGCATGACCAGCAGGATCGCGACCGCCGCCGCCACGGCGAAGGCGCCGAACATGAGGACTTCGCCACGCAAAAGCCTGTGCATGATCGGAGGTACGCGGGTTTCTCCGGGCCGGTTCACTCATCAACCGGAATAGTCAGAAATGACTGGAGTTATCGGAGTGGCTGCCGGACTGATAACGAAGGTGTAAAGATGTGCCCCGTGCTAGGTCACCTCGACGGCAGATTCGAGAGTGCGGATGCTGAGGCTGAGCATCGCATCACGGCGCTCTACCAGGAGTTCGGCGGCCCTCTGCTGCGCCACGTACGCAAGTCGACCGGAAACGATCTGCAATGGGCGGAAGACGTCGTACAGGAGACGATCGTCAGAGCCTGGCGTAACTCGGCAAGACTGCAATGGGAACCGAGCCTCATCTGGGCGTGGCTGCTGACCGTGGCCCGCCGCATTGTGATCGACGGACGTCGACGCAAGAGTGTTCGTCCTCATGAGGTCGAGCCACCGGAAGTCGACATGCTCGCGGTCCCAGACGGGTCAGACCGTGCGTTATCGGCGATGGTTGTCGCCGACGCACTACGCAATCTGTCAGAAGAACACCGCGAAGTCATTGAACAGACCTACCTCCGGGACCGTACGATAAGTGAAGCGGCGGAGATTCTGGGGATCCCGCCGGGCACGGTGAAGTCCAGGCTCTACTACGGGATCAGGGCTCTGCGCGTGCTTCTGCAAGACAAGGGGGTAGCCGGGTAATGCACGAAGGGGTGGCGGCCTACGTTCTCGGCGTCCTCGACGAGGGCGAGCACGAGGCCTTCGAGCGTCACCTCGACACGTGCACCTCCTGTCAGGCCGAGCTCAAGGAGCTGGTCGACGTTCCCAGTCGGCTCGACGAGCTCAGGCACATTCCCTCCGCCTCCGAAGACGACCCTCCGATGTCCATGTCGCGTTGACGTATCTGCCCTTTTCGGGTGGTATCGGTACTGCAACGCGTTCGCCCGGTCAACGACGACCGGGCGAGGTGGGGGAGGTGTTCGGTGGGGTCCAAGCCTGATGCGGCCATCCCTTCCGACCCCTCCGACCGGCGGTTCGGTGAGGAAGGCGGCCGCCTGTCCTACGGCGAATACCTCAGTCTGCCCGGCCTGCTCTCCCAGCAGCGGCCGCAGTCCGAGGCGCCGGACGAGCTGCTCTTCATCACCATCCACCAGGTCTACGAGCTCTGGTTCAAGCTCCTGCTGCACGAGCTTGAGTCCGCCCGCGACGCCATGTTCGCGGGGGAGCTCTGGCGGGCCAGGCACCTGTTCCGCCGGGTGCACACGGTGGAGAGGGTGCTGATCGAGCAGGTCGACGTCCTGGAGACGATGACCCCGCAGGACTTCCTGGAGTTCCGCGCGAAGCTGGCCCCGGCCAGCGGGTTCCAGTCGGTGCAGTTCCGGGAGTTGGAGTTCCTGTCCGGCCTCAAGGATCACCGCTATCTCGGACGGCTGCGGGACGCCACGGACGACGAACTCGCCAGGCTGCGCCGTCGCCTGGATGAACCCACATTGTGGGATGCTTATCTCACCGCCCTCTCCCAGCGTGGCCTGCCGGTCTCAGACGACGAGATCATGGGCTCGCTGCTGTCCGTGGCGAGGGATCGCAGGTCGTACGACGACCTGTGGCAACTGGCCGAAGACCTGCTGACGCACGACGAGACCGCCGCCCAGTGGCGGACGCGACACGTGCGGATGGTCGAACGGCAGATCGGCACCAAATCCGGCACCGGCGGCTCGACGGGCGCCCCCTACCTGCACGGTAGGACCGGCCTGCACTACTTCCCGCAGCTGTGGGAACTAAGAGCCTGCCTATGAACATGTATGGCAAACCCTCACAAAGGAGTGAGAGCGAAATGCCGCTCGACGAGGCCAAGGACGAGCTGCTCCAGAGAGTCGCGCAGCAGTGCGCGGCCGGCAGCGACCATGTGAGCCCCGAGGAAGCGCTGTCCTTCTTGCGGATCTACTACCGTCACGTCGCCCCCGACGACCTGTTCGATCGCGACCCGGTCGACGTGTACGGTCCAGCGATGTCGCAGCGGCAGCTCGCCGAGGTGCGTCCGCAGGGCCGAGCGGTGATCCGGGCCTTCACCCCCACCCTGGAGGACAACGGCTGGGACCCGGGGCGGTCGGTGGTGGAGGTCGTCACCGACGACATGCCGTTCCTCGTCGACTCGGTGACGATGGAGCTCGACCGGCAGGGCATCGGCACCTACCTGGTGGTGCACCCCCAGATGCGGGTCAACCGCGACATGACGGGCCGGGCGCTCGGGCGCGGCCAGGAGGACGTCACCGGTCAGCTGCTGGTCGAGTCGTGGATGCACATCGAGATCGACAAGCAGTCCGACCCCGGCGTGCTCACCTCGCTGGAGGCCGCCCTGCAGCGGGTCCTGGCCGACGTGCGCCACGCGGTCGAGGACTTCGCCAAGATGCGCACCCAGGCCGTGCAGACCGCCGAGGACCTGTCGGTCAACCCGCCGCCGCTGGAGCCGGCCGAGGTCGAGGACAGCCTCCACCTGCTGCGCTGGCTCGCCGACGGTCACTTCACCTTCCTCGGCTACCGCGAGTACCGGCTGGAGGCCACCGACCAGGGCGACGCGCTGCGCGCGGTGCCCGGCGCGGCGCTCGGCATCCTGCGCGACGACAAGATCGGCTCGTCCAGCTTCTCCGTGCTGCCGCCCGAGGTGCGCGCCAAGGCCCGCGAGAAGCGCCTGCTGATCATCACCAAGGCCAACTCCCGGGCCACCGTCCACCGCGCCGCCTACCTCGACTACATCGGGGTCAAGCTGTTCTCGCCCGACGGCGAGGTGGTCGGCGAGCGCCGCTTCCTCGGCCTGTTCACGCACGTGGCCTACAACGAGTCGATCACCCGGATCCCGGTGCTCCGGCGCAAGCTGGGCGACGTGCTGGAGCTGGCCGGGCTGGCGGCCGAGAGCCACGACGGCAAGGATCTGATGGAGATCCTGGAGACGTTCCCGCGCGACGAGCTGTTCCAGACCTCGGTCGAGCAACTGCTGCCGATCGCGCTCGGCGTGCTGCGGCTGCGCGAGCGCAAGCAGGTCAAGCTGTTCCTGCGCCGCGACGACTACGGCCGCTTCATCTCCTGCCTGATCTACCTGCCGCGCGACCGCTACACCACGCAGGTCCGGCTGCGCATGCAGGAGGTGCTGCTCAAGGCGCTGGGCGGCGCCACGCTCGACTACAGCGCGATGGTCGGCGAGTCGGCCCTGGCCCGGCTGCACGTGGTCGTGCGCGGCGAGCGGGGCAAGCAGCTGCCCCAGCCCAAGGTCGACGTCGAGGAGCTGGAGGCGCGGCTGGCCGCGATCACCCGCTCGTGGGGCGACGACCTGGCCACGGCGCTGACCGAGATGGCCTCCGAGGAGGAGGCCCCGGTGCTCATCAAGCGCTACCAGTCAGCCTTCCCTGAGGGGTACAAGGCCGACTTCCCGCCCAAGGTGGCCGTGGCCGACCTGCGCCGCCTGGAGCGCCTGTCCGGCGCACCCGACGACGAGATCGAGCTCAACCTGTACGAGCCGTACGACGCCGCAGAGGGGGAGCGGCGGCTGAAGGTCTACAAGGTGGGCTCACCCATCTCGCTGTCGAAGGCGCTGCCGCTGATCCAGCGGCTCGGCGTGGAGGTCGTGGACGAGCGGCCCTACGAGATCGACACGGACAACGACCCCGCCACCAGGAACGCCTGGATCTACGACTTCGGGCTGCGGTTCACGCCGTCGGCCGAGGTCGACCGGAACGACTTCAAGCGGCTCTTCCAGGACGGGCTCACCGCGCTGTGGAAGGGCGAGGTCGAGGCCGACAACTTCAACGCGCTCATCCTGCGCGCCGGGCTCACCTGGGAGCAGGTCGAGATCCTGCGGGTCTACGCCAAGTACCTCCGCCAGGCCGGCACCACCTTCTCGCAGCGCTACATGGAACGCGTGCTGCTCGGCAACGTGCGGCTGGCCCGGCTGCTGGTGCGGCTCTTCGAGGCGCGGCTCGACCCCCGGCGCGCCGACGACGTGCGGGCCGACCTGGTCGAGGCGCTGCACGAGGAGATCCTGGGCGCGCTCGACGCGGTCGCCTCGCTGGACGAGGACCGGATCCTGCGGGCCTACCTGGAGATGATCCAGGCGACGCTGCGCACCAACTACTTCCAGAGCGCCGACGAGACCGCGCCTTCTCGCCGCAAGCCGTACATCTCCCTGAAGTTCGACCCGCAGGCGATCAGCGTGCTGCCGCTGCCGCGGCCGAAGTACGAGATCTTCGTGTACTCGCCGCGGGTCGAGGGAGTGCACCTGCGCTTCGGCAATGTGGCCCGGGGCGGGCTGCGGTGGTCGGACCGGATGGAGGACTTCCGGACGGAGATCCTCGGCCTGGTCAAGGCGCAGATGGTGAAAAATACTGTCATCGTGCCCACTGGGTCTAAAGGTGGATTTGTCGTCAAGCGTCCGCCGAAGTCCGGTTCGCGGGAGGACCTGCTGGCCGAGGGCGTCGCCTGCTACCGGATGTTCATCTCCGGCCTGCTCGACGTCACGGACAACCTGGTCGACGGCAAGGTCTCGCCGCCGCCCGACGTCGTACGGCACGACGGCGACGACCCCTACCTGGTGGTCGCCGCCGACAAGGGCACCGCGACGTTCTCCGACATCGCCAACGCCGTGGCCAAGGAGTACGGCTTCTGGCTCGGCGACGCCTTCGCCTCCGGCGGTTCGATCGGCTACGACCACAAGGCCATGGGCATCACCGCCCGGGGCGCCTGGGAGTCGGTCAAGTACCACTTCCGCACGATGGGCGTCGACGTGCAGAACACCGACTTCACCGTGGTCGGCATCGGTGACATGTCGGGCGACGTGTTCGGCAACGGCATGCTGCTGTCCCAGCACGTCCGGCTGGTGGCCGCCTTCGACCACCGGCACATCTTCGTCGATCCCACGCCCGACGCGGCCCGCTCCTACGCCGAGCGGCAGCGGCTGTTCGAGCTGCCCCGCAGCTCCTGGCTCGACTACTCCGACAAGCTCATCTCGGCGGGCGGCGGCGTCTTCCCGCGTACGGCCAAGTCCATCTCCATCACGCCGCAGATGCGCGAGGTGCTCGACCTGCCGGCGGGCGTCGCCTCTATGGCACCCAACGACCTGATCAGCGCCATCCTGCGGGCGCCCGTCGACCTGCTGTGGAACGGCGGCATCGGCACCTACGTCAAGGCCGGCGTCGAGTCCAACACCGACGTGGGCGACAAGGGCAACGACGGGCTCCGGGTCGACGCCGGAGAGCTGCGCTGCAAGGTCGTCGGCGAGGGCGGCAACCTGGGCCTCACCCAGCTGGCCCGGATCGAGTTCGCCCGCGACGGCGGCCTGATCAACACCGACTTCATCGACAACTCGGCCGGCGTCGACACCTCCGACCACGAGGTGAACATCAAGATCCTGCTCGACCAGGTCCTGCGCGACGGCGAGCTGACCGACAAGCAGCGCAACCAGCTCTTCACCTCGATGACCGGCGAGGTCGCCGACCTCGTGCTGCGCGACAACTACGCGCAGAACGTGGTGCTGGCCGCGGCCAGCACCCAGGCCGTGGAGATGCTCCACATCCACTCCCGCTACCTGCGCAAGCTGGAACGCGACGAGCTGCTCAACCGCGACCTGGAGTTCCTGCCGTCCGACAAGACGCTGGCCGAACGGCGCCAGGCCAGGCTCGGCCTGACCCAGCCCGAGTTCGCCGTGCTGCTGGCCTACACGAAGCTGGGGCTCGACGCCGACCTGCTCGGCTCCGACCTGCCCGACGACCCCTACCTGGCCTCCTGGCTGGTGTCATACTTCCCGTCGGCGCTGCGCGACCGGTTCCGGACGTACATGGACGCCCACCCGCTGCGCCGCGAGATCATCACCACCGGCGTGGTGAACGAGCTGGTCAACTCGATGGGCACCACGTTCATGTTCCGCTTCGCGGAGGAGACCGGCGCCTCGGCGCCCGACATCGTCCGCGCCTACCTGGTCGCCCGCGAGGTGTTCGACCTGCCCGGCTTCTACCGCCAGGTCGAGGCCCTGGACAACCAGATCGACACCGACACACAGATCGCCATGCTGCTGGAGGGCCGCAAGCTGGCCGAGCGCGGCACCCGCTGGCTGCTCATCAACCGGCGTCCGCCGCTCGACCTCGCGGGCTCGGTCGGCTTCTTCGTCAAGGGCGTGGACGGTCTGCTCGCGCACATGCCGAAGCTGCTGGCCGGCCCCGACCTGACGGCCTTCGAGGATCGCCGCGACTCGTTCGTCGCCAGGGGAGTGCCGATCGAACTGGCCGAGCGGGTGGCGGCCATGGTGCCCGCCTACTCCACCTTCGACCTGGTGGAGATCTCGTCGCTGACGAGCCGGCCGGTCAACGAGGTGGCGGAGGTCTACTTCGACCTCGCCGAACGCCTGCAACTGGCCCGGCTCAGGGAGCGCGTCATCGCGCTGCCCCGCGACAACCGGTGGAACTCGATGGCCCGATCGGCCCTGCGCGACGACCTCTACGCGGCCCACGCCTCGCTCACCCGGGACGTGCTGACCCACAGCACCCCCGGCCTGTCGCCGGAGGACCGCCTGGCCCACTGGACCGAGGGCAACGCGGCGGCGGTCAGGCGCTCGCGGCAGACGCTGTCGGAGATCTGGGAGAGCGACACCTTCGACCTGGCCACCCTGTCGGTCGCGCTGCGCGCGATCCGCACCCTGGTCGCGGCCAGTACGCTGCCTCCCCACACGGAGGCCTGACACCTCGTCCGGTACGGCGAGGCGCGCGGCGGTGACCCCCACAGGTCACCGCCGCGC
>NZ_BMNH01000017.1:32536-161214 GCF_014646355.1 Nonomuraea cavernae | reverse complement strand
GCAAGTCCGGCCTGGTGCCCTACCTGCGGCCCGACGGCAAGACCCAGGTCACCATCGAGTACGACGGCGACCAGCCGGTCCGCCTCGACACCGTGGTCGTCTCCACGCAGCACGCGGCCGAGATCGACCTCAGGGAGATGCTGACGCCCGACATCAAGGAGCACGTCGTCGAGCCGGTGCTGGCGGGGCTCGACCTCGACACCTCCGATTACCGGCTGCTGGTCAACCCGACCGGCCGGTTCGAGATCGGCGGGCCGATGGGCGACGCCGGGCTGACCGGCCGCAAGATCATCATTGACACCTACGGTGGCATGGCGCGTCACGGTGGCGGCGCGTTCTCCGGCAAGGATCCGTCCAAGGTGGACCGTTCGGCGGCCTACGCGATGCGCTGGGTGGCCAAGAACGTGGTGGCCGCCGGGCTGGCCGACCGCTGCGAGGTGCAGGTCGCCTACGCGATCGGCAAGGCCCAGCCGGTCGGGCTGTTCGTGGAGTGCTTCGGCACCGAGAAGGTCGCGGTGGACAGGATCCAGGCCGCCGTGCTCCAGGTGTTCGACCTGCGGCCGGCCGCCATCATCCGCGACCTCGACCTGCTGCGCCCGATCTACTCCGAGACCGCCGCCTACGGCCACTTCGGCCGCGAGGGCTTCTCCTGGGAGTCCACCGACCGCGCCGAGTCGCTCCGGACCGCCGCCGGCCTCTGAGCCTGTTCCACCGACTGCCGTGTCCCGCCCGGGACGCGGCAGTCGTCGCGTTCACGGACCCCGGGCCGCGGGGATCCGGTGCGGCCCGGGCCGGGGTTCGCACCGTGGACGTCCGAGGTTCCGGGGTCTGGTAGACGTAGGGCGTGACCCACTCCGACGACGCCCTCCTGCCGCTCGACGCCGTGCGGCCCGCGGCGGCGGCGCCGTCGAAGGGAGCCCCCGTTCCGGCCCCCTCCCTGCCGGTGGCCAGGGTCGCGGTCGACAACCCGCTGTCCCATCTCGACCGGCCGTTCGACTACCTGGTGCCCGCCTCGCTGCACGAGACGGCACAGGCCGGGGTGCGGGTGCGGGTGCGCTTCGCCGGGAAGCTGGTCGACGGGTTCCTGCTGGAGCGGGCCGAGGAGAGCGAGCACACCGGGAAGCTGGCCTGCCTGGAGCGGGTGGTCTCTCCCGAGCGGGTGCTGACCCCCGAGATCGCGGGCCTCGCCCGTGCGGTCGCCGACCGCTACGCGGGCACCCTGGCCGACGTGCTGCGCCTCGCCGTGCCGCCCCGCCACGCCAAGGCCGAGGCGGCGGTCCCCGGACCGGCCTCATCCGCCCGCCCTCCCGAGGAGCCACGGCCGGCGCCGGCCGTCGATCCCCATGGCCCCGTGACCGGCGGCCGGTCGTCCGGCGAGACGGCCGGCCAGGGGGGAGCGGGGGAGTGGGGGGCGTACCCGATGGGGGGTTCGTTCCTGGAGGCGTTGCGGGAGCGAAGGTCGCCGCGGGCGGTGTGGCAGGCGCTGCCCGGCGCGACCGGATGGGCCGGCGCGGTGGCCCGGGCGGTGCGGGCCACGCTGGACGGCGGACGGGGGGCGCTCGTCGTCGTCCCCGACGGCAAGGACGTGGCACTGGCCGAGACGGCGTTCGCCGGCCTGCTGGAGCCGGAGACGTACGTCGCGCTGACCGCGGACCTCGGTCCCGCCGAGCGCTACCGCCGGTGGCTGCGGGTGCTCAGGGGGCCGGTGCGGGCGGTCGTGGGCACGCGCGCCGCGATGTTCGCCCCCGTGCCCGAGCTCGGGCTGGCCGCCATCTGGGACGACGGAGACGACCTGCACGCCGAGCGGCTGGCCCCCTACCCTCACGCCCGCGAGGTGCTCGCGCTCCGGGCCCACCGCGCCGGGGCGGCCATGCTGATCGGCGGCTACTCCCGCACCGCCGAGGCCACCCAGCTCGTCGCCACCGGCTGGGCCAGGCCGATCGTCGCCGCCCGGCAGACGATCAGGAGTCTGGCCCCCCGCGTGAAACCGGCGGGAGAGGACGCCGAGCTGGCCAAGGACCAGGCGGCGAGGGCGGCGCGGCTGCCCAGCGTGGCCTGGCGGGCGCTGCGCCAGGGGCTGGAGAGCGGGCCCGTGCTGGTGCACGTGCCCCGGCGCGGCTACCTGCCGGCCGTGTCCTGCCAGCGTTGCCGGACCCCCGCGCGGTGCGCGCTGCCGCCCACGCGCGCCGGCGCCCGGCCGGGCGAGAACGGCACGCTCGACGTGTCCGGGAGTGAGCCGCTCTGTCACGGCCCGCTCGCCCTCAGGAGCGGCCACGCGGCCCCCTACTGCCGCTGGTGCGGCCGGGTGGACGCCGGCTGGCGGTGCTCCCACTGCGGGGGCCCGAGGCTGCGGGCCATGGTGATCGGCGCCCGGCGCACCGCCGAGGAGCTCGGTCGCGCCTTCCCCTCGGTGCCGGTGCGGACCTCCGGGCGCGACGGCGTGCTCGCCACCGTCTCCGCCGCCCGCGCGCTGGTGGTCGCCACGCCCGGCGCCGAGCCGGTGGCCGAGGACGGCTACGCGGCGGCCGTGCTGCTCGACGCGTGGGCGCTGCTCGGCCGGGCCGACCTGAGGGCGGGCGAGGAGGCGCTGCGCCGCTGGATGAACGCCGCCGCCCTGCTCCGGCCCGGGGCCGAGCTGGTGGTGCTCGGCGACGCCGCGCTGCCCGCCGTACAGGCGTTGCTGCGATGGGACCCGATCACCCACGCCGAGCGCGAGCTGGCCGACCGCGCCGAGCTGGGCTTCCCGCCCGCGGTGCGGATGGCCACCCTCACCGGCGCGGCCGCCGCCGTCAGGCAGATGCTCGACGAGGTACGCCTGCCCGCCGAGGCGCAGGTGCTCGGCCCGGTGCCGATCGACGAGGCCGGCAGGGAACGTGCCATGATCCGCGTCCCCCGTGGCGGGGGGGCCGGTCTGGCCACGGCGCTCAAAGGCGCCAGTGGGGTGCGTGCGGCGCGTAAGGCGCCGGATGTCGTGAGGGTGAGTGTCGACCCTCTAGACCTGATTTAGGCCGTATCCCCGATTCGCTCATCTGTAAGTCAGCCGTTAGCGTGCCCCTGTGTCGATCGAATGGGTGAACCGAGCCATCGACCACCTGCGCGCCTGGGGCCGCACGCGGGGCGTCGACGTGGACGCGGACGAGGTCCGCCTGCTCTGCGACTACGCCAGCGACTACCTCGACGTCGACAAGCTCGGCGACTTCACCCCTGACACCTTCGACGAGCTGCTGCTGTCCATCTACCCCCGCAAGGTCATCGCGCCGCCCGAGAGCGCCTCCGAGACCGTGGCCGCCGCGCGCACGCTGGTCGACTACCTGCGCGACGCCGGCGAGGTGAGCGAGGCGACGGCGGCCGCGATGCGTGACCGGATCGCCGACATCGCGCCCAGGATGCCCGAGGCGCTCGCCGACCCGGCCAACTTCGGCATGGCCAAGAGCCTGTTCAGCGCGATCGGGCCCGAGTCGCTGGAGCAGTCGATCGCCGTCCCCTCCGGGGAGCTGCCCGATCTCGGGGAGGCGCCCTGCGACTGCCCGGGATGCTCACCGCTGCCCGCCGTACGACTGCCGCCGCCCGGCGACCTGCTGGCCGGCCTGGCGGACGTCCCGCTGTGGGTGGAGATCCACGGGCCGGAGCCGCGCCAGGGCCTGGCCGAGGACCTGCGCCGGAGCACCGGCGGCGAGCCGCCGCGGAGATGGGCGGAGATCGTCGCCCACCTCGTCGAGCGTGACACCGGCGGCGCCGTCACCGGCCGCGCCGACCTCGACGACGAGCTCTACGACCTGTTCGACATGCTCTACCGGCTGCAGGTCCCGGTGCCCGTCACCGTGATCGGCGACTACCTCGACGAGCTCACCGAGGACGGCCCGGTCGACCTGCCGGGCACGCTCGGCCGCCTGGCCTGGTGCGGCCTGGTCGAGCAGGAGGGCGGCTCGGCCGGGCTGACCCCGCTCGCCGTCTGGGCCCTGCGCGAGCACTACCTCACGCTCGGCCTCGACGCGCCGCTGGCCGGCGACCTGGCCGACGCCGACGCGACCGGCCTCATCGAAGGGCTGCTCGAAGGGGTGCCGACCGAGCTGGCCGAGAGCGACATCACCCGCTGGCTCGACCGGAGGGCTCCCGGCGCGGCGGCGGCCGAGCTGCTCGCCGCGGCCGTGGGAGCCCCGGCCGTGGCCCGCGGCATCGCGGTCACCATCGTCGACCGGCTGGGCGCCGAGGCCGAGGCCGAGGTGCGCGCCTGCCTCGACGACCACGAGCTGCGGCCGCACGCCATCCACTGGCTCGCCAGCCGCGGCCTGCCCGCCCCCGCGCTCACCCAGGAGGAGCTGCTCTGGGTCAGCATCGACATGCTCGCGCTGGCGATGCCGTCGGCCGAGGAGGACCCCGACGTGTTCGGCGAGAACATGGCCGCCTCCGGCCCGCCCGCCCACCTCATCGAGGAGATGTGGCGCGTCGACCACCCCGACGTCGTCGACGTCCTGGAGCTCCTGGGCCGTTCGCTGTCCGACGGCACGGTGGCCAAGGCCGCGCGCAAGGCCGCCTTCAAAGCCCGCTCGCGGAGCATCCGATGAGTACACCCCTGTGACTCCTGTGCAGTAAGTTTCGTGGGTGGCAAACAACGTCTTCAACCTCGCCGAGCTGCGCAAGCTGATCGATGAGCAGGCCGCCGTGCCGACCCGGCCGCCGCAGGAGACAGCCGTGGAGCGCGAGGCGCTCACCTTCCCGCCGGTCCTGCTCGGCCCCGACGAGGAGCTGGCCCGGCTGGTCCCGGCCGTTCCGCTGGTCGCCGACGCCATCCGGCTGGCCACCTGGACCGGCAGCCGCCCGGTGACCCCCGAGGGGCTGCTGACCGAGCCCGACGCCGTGGCCGCCGCCGAGGCGCTCGGCGTGCCCGCCGCCCGGGTCCGGCTCATCTGGATCGTCGCCGTCAACACCGGCCTGTTGCGGATCGTGCGCGGCCAGGCCACGCGCGGCCCGCTGCCGACGCGCATGACGGCCGAGGCGACGCTGGAGTTCTGGGACGGCGTGGTCATGGACGTGCTCGACCGCGCCGACGAGGGGCTGACCGGCTCGGCCGTGGTCGACGACCACCTCGCCGAGATGCTGGCCACCATCTACTCCGTGCGCTCCGGCGTCGCGGTCGCCAACCTGGCCAGGGGCATTCTGCAGTCCCACGAGGTGGCCTGCGAGCCCGGGGCGGTCCCGATGCGCAGGCTGGCCGCGTCGCTGCCCGCCGAGTTGCTGGAGGCGCTGTCCCTGCTGGCCTACTGCGGGCTGGTCGAGCAGACCGCGGCCGGGCGCACCGCGCTCACTCCGCTCGGCGTCTGGGCCATCCGCCGCGATCTGCTGCGCGAGGGCCACGACGCGCCCACCGCGGCCGAGGTCGAGGTGTTCGCCGACCTGTCGGCCGCCGAGCTGGTCGAAGCCCTGGTGAAGGGCACCGCCACGCAGAGCGCCGTCGCCGGCTGGCTGGAGCGCCGCGCGCCCGAGGAGGCCGCCCGCGACCTGATCGAGATCGCGGCCACCGGCGGCGCCGGTCGGCGCGGCGCGGTCGGCGCCATCCTGGAGGAGCTGGGCCCCGAGGCCGAGGCGCCCGTCCGCCGGGCCCTGGAGCTGCCGCTGATGCGCCGCTACGCCGCCTCCTGGCTGCACATCCGCGACCTCGACGCACCGGCGCTCAGCCCCGACGACCACACCTGGATCGCCGTCGACGCGCTGGCCGCCCTCATGCACCTGTCGGGCCACGCCGCGGGCAGGCTGGACACGCCCGAGCCCCGCGAGGACCTGATCAGGCTCGTCGGCGAGATGCCCGCCGTGGGCCACCCCGACACGCTCGCCGTGCTCGACATGCTCGCCTCGGCCCACGACGACCCCGCCGTGGTCAAGGCGGCCCGGAAAGCGGCGATGAAGGCCCGATCCCTGGCGCACACTAAACTGGGCTGATCCCGCCGACGAAACGGAGTGACCCCTTTGGCGATCCAGTCGATCCGGCTGTTCGGAGACCCGGTGCTGCGCACCCCGGCGGCCCCGGTCGTCGACTTCGACAAGGAGCTCCGGAAGCTGGTCAAAGACCTGACCGACACGATGATGGACGCTCCGGGCGCCGGTCTCGCCGCACCGCAGATCGGTGTCGGCCTGCGGGTGTTCACCTACTACGTCGACGACCGGCTCGGCCACCTGATCAACCCCGACCTCGACCTGTCCGCCGACCTCGACGAGGAGGGCGAGGAGGGCTGCCTGTCCTTCCCCGGCCTGTCGTTCCCGACGCCGCGTGCCATCCGGGCCGTGGCCAAGGGGTTCGACATGCACGGCGAGCCCGTCACGATCGAGGGCAGCGACCTGATGGCGCGTTGTCTCCAGCACGAGACCGACCATCTCGACGGCATCCTGTTCATCGACCGGATGGATCCCAAGCAGCGCAAACTCGCGATGAAGGCCGTCCGCGAGGCCGAGTGGAGCGGCCTGGCCGCGCCCACGGTCAGGTTCTCCCCGCACGCCACCGGCGGAAGGGCGCTCTGACCATGCGTCTCGTCTTCGCGGGCACACCCGAGACGGCCCTGCCGTCGCTGCGCGCCCTGATCGACTCGCCGCGTCACGAGGTGGTCGCGGTGGTCACCCGTCCCGACGCCCAGTCCGGCCGGGGCCGCAAGGTTCACCCGTCACCCGTCGCCGAGCTGGCCGAGGAGGCGGGCATCGAGGTGCTGCGCCCCGCGAAGGCCGGCGATCCCGGGTTCCTGGAGCGGCTGGCGGGGCTGCGCCCCGACTGCTGTCCCGTCGTCGCCTACGGCGCGCTGCTGCCGCAGTCGGCGCTCGACGTGCCCCGCTTCGGCTGGATCAACCTGCACTTCTCGATCCTGCCCGCGTGGCGGGGCGCCGCCCCCGTCCAGCACGCGATCCTGCACGGCGACGAGATCACCGGCGCCTCGACATTCCAGATCGTCAAGGAGCTCGACGCCGGGCCCGTCTACGGCGTGGTCACCGAGGCGATCAGGCCCGGCGACACCAGCGGCGAGCTGCTCGACCGGCTGTCCGTCTCCGGCGCCGAGCTGCTCGCCGCCACCCTCGACGGGGTCGAGGACGGCAAGCTGGAGGCACGTCCGCAGCCGCTCGACGGGGTCAGCCTCGCGCCCAAGATCAATGTCGCCGACGCCCAGGTCGACTGGTCCGGGCCGGCCATGCGCGTCGACCGGCTCGTCCGCGCCTGCACGCCCGGCCCCGGCGCGTGGAGCACGTTCCGCGGGCATCGGGTCAAGCTCGGTCCCGTCCGGCTCGTGCCCGACGGCGAGCGGCTCGCGCCGGGCGAGGTGGCCGCCACCAAGAACGTCGTGCTGGTCGGCACGGCCACGCACCCCGTCGAGCTCGGCGAGGTCCAGCCGGAGGGCAAGCGGCTGATGAGCGCGGGCGAATGGGCTCGCGGAGCGCGGGTCGACAATGGCGAAAGGTTCGCATGACGCACCGCACGGACCGTAAGCCGGCCGGTGGCCGGGGCGGTCGGAGTCCGCGCAGGCCGGCTCGTGACCAGGCGCGCAACGCGGCGTTCGACGTCCTGCGGGCCGTCGACGAGCGAGACGCCTACGCCAACCTGCTGATGCCCCGCCTGCTGCGCGAGCGGGGGCTGAAGGGGCGCGACGCGGCGCTGGCCACCGAGCTGGCCTACGGCACCCTGCGCGGCCTGGGCGGCTACGACGCGATCATCAAGGTGTGCGGCGACCGCGAGCCCGACGCCGCCGTGCGCGACGCCCTGCGACTCGGAGCCCATCAGCTGCTCAAGATGCGCGTCCCGCCGCACGCCGCCGTCGGCACCACCGTCGATCTCGTACGGCTGCGCATCGGCGCGGGCGCGGCCAAGTTCGTCAACGCGGTGCTCCGCAAGATCGCGTCCCGCTCGCTCGACGAGTGGATGGCGATCGTCGCCCCCGATCCGGCCGGCGACCTGTCGGGCCATCTCGCGATCGTCCACAGCCATCCCCGCTGGATCGTCAGCGCCTTCCGCGACGCCCTGGGCGCCGACGCCGACGAGACCGCCGCGCTGCTCGAGGCCGACAACGCGCGTCCCCTGGTGACGCTGGTGGCCCGGCCGGGCCGCAGCTCGGTGTCCGAGCTCGGCAACGCCGAGCCCGGCCGGCTGTCCCCCTACGCCGCCTACCTGCCGGAGGGCGACCCCGGCAGGATCACCGCCGTCGCCGAGACCCGGGCCGCCGTGCAGGACGAGGCCAGTCAGCTGGTGGCTCTCGCGCTGACCCGGGTGCCGCTCGACCGGCGCGACGAGGTGTGGCTCGACATGTGCGCCGGTCCCGGCGGCAAGGCCGGGCTGCTCGACGCCCTGGCCACCCATGGCGACCTCGCCGGGCTCGACGACGGCGTGCCGGGCGCGGGCGAGGCGTTCGCGGGCGGGGCGCGGCTGCTCGCCGCCGACGCGCAGCACCACCGGTCCCGGCTGGTGTGGCAGACCACCAGGGACGCCGCCGTGGTCACCGCCGACGCCACCGAGCCCGCCTGGCGGCCCGGCTCCTTCGACCGGGTCATGCTCGACGCCCCCTGCACCGGGCTCGGCGCGCTGCGCCGGCGGCCCGAGGCGCGCTGGCGGCGTGATCCCTCGGGGGTCGCCGAGCTCGGCAGGCTGCAGCGGCGGCTGCTCGACTCCGCGCTCGACGCCACCCGCCCCGGCGGGGTGGTCGCCTACGTGACGTGTTCGCCGCACCTGGCCGAGACCCGGGTCGTGGTGGGAGACGTGATCGGCCGCCGCGACGACGTGCGACAGCTCGACGCGCGCGACTACCTGCCCGGCATCGAGGGCCTCGGCGACGGGCCGCACGTTCAGTTCTGGCCGCACCGGCACGGCACCGACGCGATGTTCCTCGCGCTGCTGCGCAGGCTTCCCGCCTGACGGCGCCCCAGCCGGGGCTCGATCGTGACCTCCTCGGACCGGATCCGGGCCGAGGGGGCCGCGAGTCGTTCAATAGACTCCGTACATCATGGCCGTACAGATCTCACCCAGCATCCTGTCCGCCGACTTCGCCCGGCTCGCCGACGAAGCCGCAGCGGTGCCCAACGCCGACTGGCTGCACGTCGACGTCATGGACAACCACTTCGTGCCCAACCTCACACTCGGGCTCCCCGTCGTCGAGTCGCTGCTCAAGGCGACGTCGATCCCGCTCGACTGCCACCTGATGATCGAGGATCCCGACCGGTGGGCGCCGGCCTACGCCGAGGCGGGGGCGGGCAGCGTGACCATCCACGCCGAGGCGTCCAGGGCTCCGGTGCGCACCCTGCGCCAGATCCGCTCGCTCGGCGCCCGGGCGGCGCTCGCCCTCAACCCGGGCACGGCCGTCGAGCCGTACGAAGGGCTGCTGGGCGAGATCGACATGCTGCTGCTGATGACGGTCGAGCCAGGGTTCGGCGGCCAGAAGTTCCTCGACATGGTGCTGCCCAAGATCCGCACCGCCCGCGCGCTCGTCGAGCGGCACGGCGGCGAGATCTGGATCCAGGTGGACGGCGGTGTCACCGGTGACACCATCGAGCGTTGCGCCGAGGCGGGCGCCGACGTCTTCGTGGCCGGCAGCGCCGTCTACGGCAGCGCCGACCGGGCCGCCGCCGTCGAGACGCTCCGCGCCAATGCGGCGAAGGCCTAGCCCCGGAGCACGGCAGTGGCTCATCCAGCATCGAAACGTCCGAGATCCCGAAAATAGCCATAACCAGGACAGGCTGTGACATGAAGCAGCCGTCGAACGGGTAATTGTTTACTTATGACGGACCATGGGCTGTTCGGACCCGGATCGGTGACGTGGCGGGTCATGGGGGAGCCGATCCTGCTGGTCGGTGGCTTCCGGGCGCTGCTGATGCAGGGGCTGCACCCGCGCGCGATGCGCGGCGTGCTGCAGAACTCCGCGCTGATGGACCCCGGCGAGTCCTGGTCGCGCTTCGCGCGGACCACCGAGTTCGTCCGTGTGCGGACGTACGGCACGTGCGAGGAGGTGGAGCGCGCGGGCAGGCGGGTCCGCAAGATCCACGCCACACTGACCGCGCACGATCCCGACACCGGCCAGGAGTTCCACCTCGACGACCCCGAGGCGCTGCGCTGGGTCCACGTGGGTGAGGTCGACTCCTACCTGTCGGTGGCCCGCAGAGGCGGGGTGCGGCTGACCGACGCCGAGGCGGACCGGTTCGTCGCGGAGTGGCGGCGGGCGGCCGAGGTGGTCGGCCTGTCCCCGGACGACGTTCCCGGCTCGGTGGGGGAGATGCGCGACTACATCCGGGCCGAGCGGCCCGGCCTGCGGTTCGTCCCCGAGGCGGCCCATCCGCTGCGGCAGTCCTTCAACGTGCCGCTCCCGTTGAAGCTCACCCCGCTCAAGCCTGCCGTGCCCGCCCTCACGCTGCTCGCCTTCGCCACCCTGCCCCGCTGGGCCAGGAGACTGTACGGCCTGCCGGCCACGCCCCTCGGCGACCTGTGGGCGACGGCCACACTGCGCACCCTGCACGTGGGGCTCGGCCTCGTCCCGCCTCAGGTGCGCTACTCGCCGGTGGCGCGGCGGGCCCGCCGCATGACGGCCGCCTGACCTGTCGACCAAGCGTTCGCTCATCCGTAAGGGTGGGGGCGGTCGCGCGTGTCGTTCGCGGCATGGCAGACTGATGGGCAGAGCTAGCGTGCTCCGGGGTCGGTGAAATTCCGAACCGGCGGTTACAGTCCGCGACCCGGCCGATGCCATCGGCCGGTTGACCTGGTGAAACTCCAGGACCGACGGTTAAAGTCCGGATGGGAGGAAGCACGCGGGTGTCCGGTGTCAGGCCGGGCGCCCATAGGTGCGTACACGCATCGTCATATCCCCCGGGGCCCGCCGTAGCTAGGAGCTACTGGCGAGTAGGAGGCCCGGGGTGGAGACACCCGCTCAGGACACCGCGCACATGGCGCGTGCCGTCGAACTGGCCGCGCACGGGCGCGGCGGCACCAGCCCCAACCCCGTCGTCGGCTGCGTGATCCTCGACGCCCACCACGACGTCGCCGGCGAGGGCTTCCACGCCCGGGCCGGCGGCCCGCACGCCGAGATCGTCGCGCTCCGGCAGGCGGGCGAGCGGGCGCGGGGCGGCACCGCCTACGTGACGCTCGAACCCTGCGACCACACCGGCCGCACCGGCCCGTGCAGCCAGGCGTTGCTCGCCGCCGGCGTCGGTCGCGTGGTGATCGCGGTCGCCGATCCCAACCCCGAGGCCGCCGGAGGCGCCGCCCGCCTGCGCGCCCACGGCGTGACCGTCGAGACGGGGGTGCTCGCCGAGCAGGCCGAGCAGGTCAACGCCGAGTGGCTGACCTTCGCCCGGCTGGGCCGCCCGCACGTGACCTGGAAGTACGCCGCCACCCTCGACGGCAGATCGGCCGCCGCCGACGGCACCAGCCAGTGGATCACCTCGCCCGAGGCCCGCGCCGACGTGCACCGGCTGCGCGCCCGGTCGGACGCCATCGTGGCCGGCATCGGCACCGTGCTCGCCGACGACCCCCGCCTCACCGCCCGCACCCCCGGCCTTCCCGAGCGGCCGATCCTGCGCGTCGTGGTCGACTCGGCCGCCCGCACCCCGCCCGCCGCCCGGGTGCTCGACGGGGCCGCCCCGACACTGGTCGCGATCGCCGACGGCACCCGCACCGACCTCAAGGCCGACCTGCTGCGCCTGCCCCGCCACGACGACGGCCTGGACCTGCGCCGGCTGCTGGCCGAGCTCGCCGCGCGCGACGTCGTCAGCGTGTTCCTCGAAGGCGGGCCGACCCTGGCCGGCTCCTTCCTCCGGCAGGGCCTGGTGGACCGCGTCGTCGCCTACGTCGCCCCGGCGCTCCTCGGCTCCGGCGCCGCCGCCCTCGGCGACGCCGGCGTGCGCACCATCGCCGGCGCCCACCGGTTCGCCTTCGACGACGTCTCCGCGATCGGGCCCGACCTCCGGCTGATCGCCCGGCCCGCACCAGCACCCCGCAGGGAGAAGTGATGTTCACCGGAATCATCGAAGAAAAGGGCCAGATCATGGCCGTCGTGCCGGCCGGCGACTCGGCCCGGTTGTCCGTTCGCGGCCCGATCGTCACCTCCGACGCCGCCCACGGAGACTCGATCGCGGTCAACGGCGTCTGCCTCACCGTCGTGGCCGTCGACGACGGCGTGTTCACCGTCGACGTGATCAAGGAGTCGCTCGACCGCAGCTCCCTCGGCGGGCTGAAGGAGGGCTCGGCCGTCAACCTGGAGCGGGCCGTACGGGCCGACCAGCGGCTCGGCGGCCACATCGTGCAGGGCCACGTCGACGGCACCGCCGTGCTGCGCTCGCGCGAGCCCGGCGAGAGCTGGGACAACCTGCGCTTCTCGCTGCCCGGCGAGCTCAGCAGGTACGTGGCGGAGAAGGGCTCGATCGCCATCGACGGAATCAGCCTGACGGTCACCACCGTTGACGACGACAGCTTCGGCGTGAGTCTCATCCCGACCACGCTGAAGCTGACCACCATGGGCGAGCTCCAGGTGGGCGACCTGGTGAACATCGAGGTCGACGTGATCGCGAAGTACGTGGAAAGGCTGGTGGCCGGGCAGTGAACTGGGCCGACGCCGGATTCGAGTTGTTCGGCACCCGCGTGCTCTGGACCGACCTGGTCGGCAACGTCGCCGCCCTGGCGACCGTCCTGCTGGCCATGCGTAAGTCCATCTGGACCTGGCCGGTGCAGTTCACCGGCGCGGTGCTGCTGTTCATCGCCTCGATCAACGCGCACATCACCGGCAACGCCCTCAAGCAGGCGCTGTTCGGGGTGCTGGCCGTCTACGGCTGGTGGGCCTGGCGGCGCGGCACCCAGGGCGGCGGGCAGCTCGCGGTGCGGCCGGCGTCGCCGCGTGAGCGAGCCCTGCTGGTCGTCGTCATGCTGACCGGAACGGCCGTCGTCGGCGTGCTGTTCTTCTTCACCGGCCTGTCGTGGGGCGCCCACGTGCCGCTGCCGGAGGGCGCGTTCCTGGTGGCCGCCGACGCCTACATCTTCGTCGGCAGCGCCGTCGCCACCTGGGCGCAGGGCAGGGCGCTGGTCGACTTCTGGATCGTCTGGGTCGCCGTCGACCTGGTCGGGGTGCCGCTGGCGTTCAGCTCGGGGCTGGTCGTCTCGGGCACCGTCTACGGAGTGTTCTTCGTTCTCGTGATCGTGGGGTTCGTGAAATGGCTGAAGGAATACCGGTCGGGGCAGGACAGCCCGGGACAACTGGCGGTGGCGTCATGACGGACATCATCTTCGACCCCGTCGAGCGGGCCGTCAGCGACATCCGCGAGGGCAGGCCCGTGGTGGTGGTCGACGACGAGAACCGCGAGAACGAGGGCGACATCATCTTCGCCGCCGGCAAGGCCACGCCGGAGCTGCTGACATTCACGATCAGGCACACCAGCGGCGTCATCTGCGTGCCCATGGAGGGCAAGGAGCTCGACCGGCTGGGCCTGCCCCTCATGGTCTTCCAGAACCGCGAGCGCATGCGGACCGCCTACACGATCAGCGTCGACGCGCGCGACGGCGTGACCACCGGCATCTCCGCGGCCGACCGCGCGAGAACGATCCGCGCGCTCGCCGACTCCGCCACCGAGCCCTACGAGCTGGTACGGCCCGGCCACATCTTCCCGTTGCGCTACCACGAGGGCGGCGTGCTGGCCCGGCGCGGCCACACCGAGGCGGCCGTCGACCTGGCCAGACTGGCCGGGCTGTCGCCGGCGGGCGTGCTGGCCGAGGTCGTCAACGACGACGGCACCATGGCCCGGCTGCCCGAGCTGCGGGCGTTCGCCGACGAGCACGGCCTGGCGCTCATCTCCATCGAGCAGCTCGTCGACCACCGTCGCCGGACCGAGAGCATGGTCACCCGGGTCGCCGAGACCAGCCTGCCCAACGCGTACGGGATGTGGAGGACGTACGGCTACGCCAGCGCGCTCGACGGCGGCGAGCACGTGGCGCTCGTCTTCGGCGACCTCGGCGACGGCGAGAACGTCCTCGTCCGCGCCCACTCCGAGTGCCTGACCGGAGACGTGTTCGGCTCGCTGCGCTGCGACTGCGGCGTGCAGCTCGGCCACGCGATGTCCGCGATCGCCGAGGAGGGCCGCGGCGTGGTCGTCTACCTGCGCGGTCACGAGGGCAGGGGCATCGGGCTGCTGGCCAAGCTCCGGGCCTACAGCCTGCAGGACAACGGCAGTGACACCGTCGACGCCAACCTCGAGCTGGGGCTGCCGATCGACGCCCGCGAGTTCTCCAACGCCGCGCAGATCCTGGCCGACCTCGGCGTCAAGTCGGTGCGGCTGCTCACCAACAACCCGGCCAAGCTCAAGGGCATGGACGGCTACGGCATCAAGGTGCTGGGCCGCGAGCCCCTGCCGGTCGCGATGAACCCGCACAACGAGCGCTACCTCAAGGCCAAGCGCGACCGCCTCGGCCACGACATCTCGGAGGCTTCATGAGCGGCGAGGGACGCCCGGAGACGCGTGCGGTGCCCGGCGCCGCGGGGCTGGTGGTCGGCGTGGTGGCCGCGGGCTGGCACGCCGAGATCACCGACCGGCTGGTGGCGCGCGCCGTGCAGGCCTGCGACGACAGCGGGGCCACGGTGACCGTGGTGCGGGTGCCCGGGTCGCTGGAGATCCCGGTCGTCGCCCAGGCGCTGGCCCGCCGCTGCGACGCGGTGGTGGCACTGGGCGCCGTCATCCGGGGCGAGACGGCGCACTTCGACTACGTCTGCGACTCGGTGACGGCCGGGCTGACCCGGGTCTCGCTCGACGAGGAGACCCCGGTCGGCAACGGCGTGCTCACCTGCGAGACGCTCGATCAGGCGCTGGACCGCTCCGGGCTGCCCGGCAGCAAGGAGGACAAGGGCTACGAGTCGGCGGTCGCGGCGCTGGAGACCGCCCTCCTCCTTCGGGGCCTACGCTGACCTGCGATAGGTTTCCCTCGTGGCCGCGCCTGTGACTCCTCCGCCTCTGCCCGTCATCTGGCGTCCGCACCGCACGAGAGTCGTCGCGTACGGCTTCGCCGTGCTGATCGTGCTGGGCGCCACGGTGATGGCGATCTTCATCTCCGAGCCGTTCACGCTGATCGACCGGGTCGCCCTGGTGTTGTTCGGCTGTGCGGTGGCCTTCGTCCTGCACCTGCTCGGGCGGGTGCGGGTCGAGGCCGACGACAAGGGCGTGACGATCGTCAACGCCGTGCGCACCTACCGCTACACCTGGCCGGAGGTCATCGACATCACGCTGCTGGTCGGCGACCCCTGGCCCCGCATCGACTTCTCCGACGGCCGCACGATCGGCGCCATGGGCATCCAGGGCTCCGAGAAGGCCCGCGCCCGCCGATCCACGGCCGAGTTCGCGGCCCTGATCCGCGAGCGCGGCGAGGCGCAACGCGATTAGTCGTCGCCGAAGACCTCGTCGAGGTTTGACGCGGTGGCGCCGCGCGACCCCCAGCGGAGAAGCAGGTCGGTGTCGGTGCAGGACTCGATGGCTTCGCGGCGGGCCTGCGTGATCTCCAGCCCGCGCGCTTCGAGGACGGTGAGCAGCAACCTGGCCTCGCCCCGTGCCTCACCCCGTGCCTCGCCTCGCGCCTCGGCCTCGAGTTCGATGGGGCGAGTGAACCGGTCGGGAAGCCGGGGCTTGGTCTGAAGCATGATCTCCTCCAACTCGGCGCGAAGCTCGTCCGAGAGCTGTCCGCGCAGGTAATCGTAGTAAACGAGGCTCCGCTCGTCATCGAAAGTGGCCAGGGTGGTCGCCACCGCCACCACCGTTTTGAAGTCGTCCTGATGGGCGATGGCGCTGAGTGTCGCGATCTCAGGGGAGGCCAGGACGTCCTCCCGCTCGCGGAGGACGGGCAGCTCATCCGGGCCGACCACGACGGGGCAGAGGATCAGGCAGCTTTCCGCTGGGCTGATCGGTTCGCGGTAGCGATCGGCCGTCGCCCTGTCGGCGCAGACCACGACCAGCATGACCCCGCACTCGTGTCTGCCCATGAGTGCGCCCACGTAGGCGACCCAGGACCAGATCTTGCGTCTGCTGAAGCGCCGCTGCACTTCCACGATCACGAAGCGCTTGCGGCCGTCGGGACCCTTGACGGAGACGACCGAGTCGGCGGCGTACTCCGTGGGCAGGCGTTCGTTCAGCTCGACCGACTCCAGACAGGCGTCGTGGTAGCCGTCGACGTTGCCCCGGAGACCCCATGCCAGCAGTTCCAGCGCGAAGCCGGGGCGGCGGCAGATCATCTCCAAAGGCATCTCATGCTGAAGGCTGGGGGGCATCGGCCTTCCTTTCTTTGTGTGATGGAGACCTTACTCTCTGTGGTCGGGGAATTGTGAGCGGTTCTCACGCGTGGTAGCGCGTAATCTGAGAGCGTGCTGCGGCGGACAATCACGGCGACGGACATCGAATCGCCCGAAAAGCTCATCGAGTTGCTCGACCGTCACGCCTACCTGGCGGACGAGGGGCTGGCCACGGCCGCGTTCCTCGCGCTCAGGATGGGCAGGCCGCTCTTTCTGGAAGGGGAGGCGGGAGTCGGCAAGACCGAGCTGGCCAAGACGCTCGCGCAGTTGCTGGACGCGCCGCTGATCCGGCTGCAGTGCTACGAGGGCCTCGACGCCGCCCAGGCGCTGTACGACTGGGACTTCGCGCGGCAACTGCTCCATCTGAAGGCCGCCGAGGCCGCCGGCGTCACCGACGTGGGCCGCCTTGAGGGCGAGATCTACGACCGGCGGTTCCTGATCGCCCGGCCGCTGCTCAAGGCCATCGAGACGCAGCCGAGCGTGCTGCTCGTCGACGAGGTCGACCGGGCCGACGACGAGTTCGAGGCGTTCCTGCTGGAGGTGCTGTCCGACTTCACCATCTCCATCCCGGAGCTCGGCACCATCACGGCCCAGACCCCGCCGGTGGTCGTGGTGACCTCCAACCGGACGCGCGAGGTGCACGACGCGCTCAAGCGCCGCTGCCTCTACCACTGGCTGGAGCATCCGAGCTTCGATCGGGAGGTGGCGATCCTGCTGCGCCGCCTGCCGGAGTGCACCGAGACGCTGGCCGCCCAGGTGGCGCGGGCGGCCGAGAGGCTGCGTCAGGCCGACCTGATCAAGCCGCCCGGAGTGGCGGAGACGCTCGACTGGACCGAGGCGCTGCTCACGCTCGGCGCGCGCGAGCTCGACCCCGGCCGCGCGGCGGCCACGCTGGGCGCCGCGCTCAAGTACCGCGAGGACGTGGAGAGCGTTCTGGCCAACGGGCTGCTCGGCGGCGCGGATGGGCGACGGGCGGGTCATGGATGAGCTGGCGGCCACCGTCACCGGCTTCGCCACCACACTGCGCGCCGCCGGCGTCGGCGCCGACCACGAACGCGCCCAGAATCTGCTGAAGGCCCTCGGCCACCTCGACGTGACCAGCCAGGCCGACTTCTACTGGGCCGGGCGGCTCACGCTCTGCGCCACCCCCGACGACCTGCCCAGGTACGACCGGTGCTTCGAGGCGTACTTCGGCGGCCGGAGGGTGACGGCCGGCCCGGCGAGCACCACGACGGTCACCCGGCACACCGCGACCGGCGACGGCGAGCAGGACGACGAGGGCGCCGCCGCGCCCGCGACGGCCAGCCGGACCGAGCTCCTCAGGCACCGTGACGTGGCCAGGCTGACCGAGAGCGAGCGGGCCGAGGTGCACCGGATGCTGTCCATGCTGAAGAACGGGCGCGCCCGTCGCCGTTCCCGGCGGTTCGAGGCGTCGCACCGGGGCGAGATGGACCAGCGCCGCACCATCCGTGAGGCGCTGCGGAAGGGCGAGGTGGCCCGGCTGCTGCGCCGGGCGCACACCACCCGGCCGCGCCGGGTCGTGTTGTTCGTCGACGTCAGCGGCTCGATGGCGGCCTACTCCGAGACGCTGCTGCGCTACGCGCACGCCCTGGTCAGGAGCGAGCCGCGAGCGACCAGGGTCTATTCGGTCGGTACCCGGCTCACCTCGATCACGGCCGAGCTGCGTCACCGCGACCCGGGCACGGCGCTGAACGAGGTGTCGAGGACCATCCCCGACTGGAGCGGCGGGACCAGGCTGGGCGAGGAGCTCCGAGAGTACCTGAGCCGCCACAGCGCGAGGGGGGCGATCGTGGTGATCGCCTCGGACGGCTGGGAGCGGGGCGACCCCGAGTTGCTGGGAACCCAGCTCGCCAGGCTTTCCAGGCAGGCCTATCGGGTGATATGGGTCAATCCACACAAGGGGTATGAGGACTACCAACCGCTGACCGGAGGGATGCGGGCCGCCCTCCCGTACCTCGACGACCTGGTGGCCGGGCACAGCCTGGCCGCCTACGCGGAACTCAGTGAAAGGCTCGCCCATGCGTGACGTGCTGCCGGAGATCATGCACTGGTGGAACTCGGGGCTCAGGTTCGGGCTCGCCACGGTGGTGAGCACGTTCAGCAGCGCGCCCCGGCCACCGGGCGCGGCGATGGCGGTGCACGGCGAGGAGGTCGTCGGCAGCGTGTCCGGCGGGTGCGTCGAGGGCGCGGTCTACGAGCTGGCCTCCGAGACCGACGTGCCGGTCCTGCAGAGGTACGGCGTGACGGACGATGACGCCTTCACCGTCGGCCTGACCTGCGGCGGCATCATCGACATCCTGGTCGAACCCGTCTCCCGGGAGACCTTCCCCGAGCTGGGCGAGATCGCCGGGTCGCTGGCCGCGCACGAACCCGTCGCCATCGCGACCGTCATCTCCGGCCCCGGCAGGGTCGGCGCCCGGCGCGTCGTCTGGCCCGGCCGCTCCTCCGGGACGCTCGGCCTGGAGCGCCTGGACGAGGCCGTCGACGACGACGCGCGTGGCATGCTCGCCCAGGGCCTGACCGGCGTCCGGCACTACGGCGGGCAGGGCGAGCGGAGGCTGGACGACCTGGCCGTGTTCGTGCACTCCTTCGCGCCGCCGCCGCGCATGCTGGTGTTCGGGGCGATCGACTTCGCCGCGGCCATGGCCCGGGCAGGCAAGTTCCTGGGCTACCACGTGACCGTCTGCGACGCCCGGCCGATCTTCGCCACGGCCAGGCGCTTCCCTGAGGCGGACGAGGTCGTGGTGAAGTGGCCGCACGACTACCTGGCCTCGGTGACGGTGGACGAGCGCACGGTGATCTGCGTCCTGACCCACGACCCCAAGTTCGACGTGCCGCTGCTGCAGGTGGCGCTGCGCACCGACGCGGGCTACGTGGGCGCGATGGGCTCGCGCCGCACCCACGACGACCGGCTGGTACGGCTGCGCGAGGCCGGCATGACCGAGGCCGAGCTGGCCCGGCTGCGCTCGCCCATCGGCCTCGACCTCGGCGCCCGGACCCCGGAGGAGACCGCGGTCTCGATCGCCGCCGAGCTGATCCAGCTGAGATGGGGCGGCTCGGGCAAGCCGCTCACCGAGACCCGGGGCCGCATCCACCACGACGGGTAGGAGCCGATCATGAACTCACCTCGCGTGGCCGGGCTGCTGCTGGCCGCGGGCCAGGGATCCCGGCTCGGCATGCCCAAGGCGCTGGTCACGTACGAGGGGGAACGGCTGGTCGACCGCGGGGTGCGGCTGCTGGAGGAGGGCGGCTGCCATCCGGTGGTGGTCGTGCTGGGCGCGGCGACCATGCAGGTGCGGGGCGCGGTGACCGTGCGCAACCCCGGCTGGGCCTCCGGCATGGGCTCCTCGCTGCGGGTCGGGCTGGGCGCGCTGCCCGAGGAGGCGCCGGCCGTGGTGGTGGCGCTGGTCGACCAGCCGTTCATCCGGCCGGAGGCGGTGCGCAGGCTGATCGGGGCCGGCGCCGAGGTGGCCGTGGCCACCTACGGCGGGCGGCGGCGCAACCCGGTGCTGATCGCGCGCCGCCACTTCGCGCGGGTCGCCGAGCTGGCGGTGGGCGACGTGGGCGCGCGGCCGTTCCTGAAGGCGCACCCGGAGCTGGTCACCGAGGTGCCCTGTGACGGCCTCGGCGACCCGGCCGACATCGACACGCCCGAGGATCTGGACCTGCTAGAAGCGGAATGAGGCGACCGCCGCCCGGTGGTCGCTGCCCGTCGCCGCGGCCACGCCCGCCTCGGTGGCGGTCATCCCCTTGTAGAGGATGTGGTCGGGCCTGGTGATCGGGAACGACGACGGCCAGGTGAAGCCGAACCCGTCGCCGGCCTCCTGCTGGGCGTCGGACAGCGGAGGAGTCAGCCCGCTCATGCCCCGGTCGGTGGTCGCGGTGTTGAGGTCGCCGAGCAGCAGGATCCGCTTGCTGAAGTCGGTGTCGAGGAGCTCGCGGGCGGCGGCCAGGGAGACGTCGCGCGAGGTGGTGTGCCCGGGACGGGCCGAGGCCAGGTGCATCACGTACACGGTGACCTTGCCCTTGGGGGTGGTCACCACGGCCCGCAGCGCGCGCGGCCAGCCGAGGCCGACGTCGACCGGCCACGCGTCGCTGATCGGGTAGCGGCTCCACAGGCCGACCGTGCTGACCGTGTAGCGATGCCGGAACATCTTGTTGAGCTGCTTGGCCGCCGGGCCGCCCACGGTGAGCTCCTGCGCCGCCAGCAGGTCGAGGTCCTTGGCGATGGACCGCACCGCCTCGCCCGAGGCGCTGTTGGTCACGCCCACGTTCACGGTGCCGACCGCCAGGTCGCTGGGCCCGCCGGGCGGGGTGCGCAGCAGCGCCGAGCCGAACATGACGCCCCACACCACTCCCGGCACCAGCGCGGCCGCCGTCGCGGCCTTGGACCGCGCCGCGAGCGCCGTCAGGACCAGGAGCGGCACGGCCACGCCCAGCCACGGCAGCAGGCTCTCCATCACCGGGGTGAACCCGCCCAGCACCGGGATCAGGCGGTGTCCCGCCATGGCCACGGCCACCACGACGGACACGACGATGACGACCCGCTTCAGCATTTGATCCACGCTAGCGGCTCGCTGCCCGCCACGCTGACGCGCTAACCTGTTGCCGACGCAACGGAACATCATTCGGTTCACGGGAGCCCGGCATGCGCATCGGTATGGCACTCAACTACTCGGGCGGCTTCAAGGAGTCGGTCGCCGAGCTGGCCGACTACGAGAAGGCCGGACTCGACATCGTCTTCGTGGCCGAGGCCTACAGTTTCGACGCGGTCAGCCAGATGGGCTACATCGCGGCGAAGACCGAGCGGCTGGAGATCGCCTCCGGCATCCTGCCGATCTACTCCCGCACGCCGACGCTGCTCGCCATGACCGCCGCCGGGCTCGACTACGTCTCCGACGGGCGCTTCACGCTCGGCATCGGCGCCTCGGGGCCGCAGGTGATCGAGGGCTTCCACGGCGTGCCGTACAACGCCCCGCTGGGCCGTACCCGTGAGGTCATCGAGATCTGCCGCAAGGTGTGGCGGCGCGAGCGGGTGGAGCACGCGGGCAAGCACTACACGCTGCCGCTGCCGCCCGGGCAGGGCACCGGCCTGGGCAAGCCCTTGAAGATCATCAACCACCCCGTACGCCCCCGCATCCCGATCGTGGTCGCGGCCATCGGCCCGAAGAACGTCGAGCTGACCGCCGAGCTGGCGGAGGGCTGGGAGCCGATCTTCTACGTGCCGGAGAAGGCGGCCGACGTGTGGGGCTCCTCGCTGGCCGCCGGCAAGGCGAAGCGCGCGCCCGAGCTGGGCGAGCTCGACGTGATCGCCCAGGCGTCCCTGGCCATCGGCGACGACGTGTCGGACCTGCTGGAGTTCGGGCGGCCGATGGCCGCCCTGTACATCGGCGGCATGGGCGCCAAGGGCCGCAACTTCTACAACGACCTCGCCCGGCGCTACGGCTACGAGAAGGAGGCGGAGCAGATCCAGGAGCTCTACCTCGACGGCAAGAAGCAGGAGGCCGCGGCGCTGGTGCCGAGCGAACTGCTGGAGAAGATGTCGCTGGTCGGCAGCGAGGGCTTCGTCCGCGACCGGGTGCAGGCCATGAAGGAGTCGGGGGTCACGACGCTGAACGTCGCGCCGTTCGGCCGGACCCACGAGGAGCGGCTGAAGCTGATCGAGACGATCAAGGAGCTCGCTTCCTGACCCTCTGCCCGCCGCAAGCGGGGAAGACTCGCCGATCCCGTCCCGTGAAGGGCCGGGCGGAAGCCCCCGTGCTCCGCCCGGCCCTTCACGCTCAGGCGACGCCCTTGAACCCGGCCACCGGGCGGGGCGTCACCGTGACCGGCACGCCGGCCTCCTCGTTGGCGCGCAGCGCCTCGCCGAGGACGGGCCCCGGCGTGCCCAGCACGGTGATGGCGATCGTCTCCACGCTCAGCGCGGCCTGGCCGATCCACTCGTGGGCCACCTTCAGGTGGTGGTCCATCGCGCCGGCGTCAGGGTAGAGGTGGATCTGGGTGAGTTCGGTGCCGTCCTCGCTGGTGAAGGCGTGGTAGCCGAGGGCGTCGGGCTCGTGTGACCGCACGAACGCGGCGTACTCACGGGCGAGCGCGGGCAGGTCCGCGGACTTGCCCTCCTGGGCGCGGTGACGGGAGACGAAGATGAACGCTTCGGACATGACAGCTCCTTGATCGGTCGGTCGGTGAGGGGACTCAGGCAGGGGACGGGGACGCCTGGCGGCGGGCCTTCAGCAGGCGCGTGAGCAGTGCGGCGGTGGCGGCGGCCGGGACGACGTGGAGCACTCCGGTGCCCTGGAAGACGAGGTCGAACGGCTCGGCCGCCGGATATCCCCCTTCCATGATCGGCGCGATGATGTGGGTGACCAGGCCCTCGACCGTCCCGAACAGCAGCACGAAACCCACCAGCGCTCCCGTCCAGAAGATCCACCAGCTCACCGCGCGGAGCGGGCCGGAGCTCCGCCTGCTGACGGAGAGGGCGAGGGCGGTGACGGCGAACAGGGCCAGGGCGATGACGACCGCCGCGTACCGGCCGGGCGTGCCGAAGTGCACGGCCCCGTACACGTGATGGACCGTCGTGGTGACGCCCTGGGCGGCGCAGGCCAGCAGGACCCCCGCCTCGGTGGATCTCACGCGCTCGGGCGCGTCGGTGACCATGTGCTCTCCTTGTGGCAAATACTGTGAACCATGGTTCACAGTATCCATGAACATGCGTTCACAGTAAAGGGCGGGATGATGGCCGCCCGTACGAGAGAGTCCGGAGGGGATGACGTGGTGCCTCGCCGCACGCCGCAGGCGACCCAGGAGCTACGGGCCGCGCTGATCCAGCACGCCCGGCGGCTCGTCGAGCGCGACGGGGCCCAGGCTCTGACCATGCGGGCGCTCGCCGCCGAGGCGGGCTGCGCGGTGGGGCTGCCCTACAAGATCTTCGCCAACCGCGAGGAGCTGGTCGCCGAGCTGGTCGGCCTCGAGCTCGGGCGGCTGCGGGCCGCGTTCGAGTCCTGGGTGGCCGAAGCCGGCACCGGGACCGTGGCCGGCAACCTGGTCCGCTACGCGCGCATCCTGCTCGAAAGCGACAGGGCCGCCCTGACGCTCGCCGACGAGATCGACGACGAGGCGCTGACGGCCGTCGTCGACGACAAGGTGCGGGAGTCCGGGTTGCCGCTCTCCTTCGAGTCGGCCGTGACCGACTATCTGCTGGCGGAGCAGCGCCTCGGCCGGGTCTCCGCCGACGTCGACGCCCGCGCCTACGGCTTCCTCCTCACCGGCGCGATCCACAATCTCGTCGTGGCCGGCGCGGCCTACCCCCGGCCGGACCGCGACGAGCTGGATCGCATGCTGGCCGCCGTGGCCCGCCATCTGGGCACCGGCTGAGCGTCCTGGGGCTCTAGGGTGGGTCGGAAATGCCGTTACTCAAGTCATTGGCGGGGATATGTCCGACGAGGCGCCGTCCTTGGTCGCCGGCCGATACCGGCTGGACGAGCTCATCGGCAGCGGGCCGATGGGGGAGGTGTGGCGCGCCTACGACACGCGTGCCGACTGGACCGTGGCCGTCAAGCTGCTGGGACCCCAGGCCGTGGGCGCGGCCACACGTGAGGCGCTCCAGCGGCACGCCCAGGCCGTGGCCAAGGTCATCCACCCCAACGTGGCGATGGTGCTCGACGTCGGTGATCGCGACGGGGCGCCCTTCCTCGTGCTGGAGTTCCTCACCGGGGAGAGCCTCGGGGAGGAGCTCGCCGCACGGGGGCCGCTGCGGATCGTGGACGTCTGCGATCTCGTCGGGCAGGCCGCGGCCGGGCTCGACGCGGCGCACCGGGCGGGGGTGGTGCACGGGCAGGTCGGGCCGGACAGCTTCCGGCGGGCCGGCAGCGGGGTGCTGAAGGTCGTCGGGTTCGGGCTGGCCGACCAGCCGCCCGCGCCGGACGCCGTCCGCTACCGCGCCCCCGAGTTGGCGGACGGGCGCTCCGTGAGCGCCTCCGCCGACCTGTACGCGCTCGGCTGCGTCTGCTACGAACTGCTGTGCGGCCGTTCCCCCTTCGAGAACACCGGAGAGAAGCCGGCCGGCCCCCACGCGCCCGATCGGCCCACCGGCCCCAGCACGCCCACCGGCCCGAGTGCGCCCATCGGGCAGGGCGCGGCCGGTGAGCCGGGTGGGCCGCTGCCGCCGAGCCGTCACCGGCCCGAGATCCCCGCCGAGCTGGACCGGCTGGTGCTGGCCATGCTGTCCAGAGACCCGGCCGGCCGCCCGGCGGGCGGGGAGGCCGTGCGCCGGGCGCTGGCCACCATCGCCAGGCCGCGCCCCCAGGCCACGCCCCTGCCCGCGCAGGGCATGGCCGCCACCTTCCCGACCGGCGCCCCGCGCGCCGGCGACACGGCGATCTTCGAGGCGCTCCCCGGTGCGGAGCGCACGTCGAACAGGAAGCTGTTCGTCCAGCTCGGTGTGGCGGTGGCGGTCATCGTGGCCGTCACGGTGGGCATGATGGCGTGGGGCGGGTCCGGTCGCGCGCCGGTCTCCGCTCCGGCCACCAGCGCGCCCGCCTCGACCGCCCCCTCCGCCGAACCGGCCACGACCGCACCCCCCACCAGCGCCCCATCCGAGCCCGCGCCGACCGCCACCCCCGGTGAGGTGGTCACGCTGCGGGAGACGGGCGCCCCCAATCCCAAGGCCACCCTGCGCGACACCGTGCCGCCGGGCGGATGGCCGAAGTGGCTGAGCGAGTTCGACAAGGCCGTGACGGCACAGGAGACCATCGGCGGCATCGAGCCCAGGACCGCGCGCAAGGCCCACGACAAGATCAGGAAGTCCGCCCGGAAGTTCGCCGAAGGACGCGAGGAGTCCGGCCGCGGCGAACTCCGCGACATCGTGCGCGACCTGGCCAGGGCCCAGGAGAAGGGCGACGTCGACACCGCCGGCCCGCTGGCCGACTTCCTGAACGACTGGCGCCTCTAGCCACCCGGCGACGGGCCCCGGTCCCGGGCCCGTACATTGGCGCCATGACCCACTATTCCGGGCGCCGGGCCCGGCTGGCCGAGCTGCTGCCCGCTCACGACGTCGAGGCCCTTCTCGTCACGTCGGCCGTCAACGTGCGTTACCTCACAGGACTGTCGAGCTCCAACGCGGCCGTCCTGGTCAGGGCGGACGGCTCGGCGCTGCTCGCGACCGACAACCGCTACATCGACAAGACCGGCGGCCTGGACGTCCCCGCCGTCGAGGCGTCCGACGTGGCGGCCAGGCTGGCCGCGCCGGGCGTCGGCATCGAGGCCGCCGACATGAGCGTGGCGACCTTCAACCGCCTGGGAGGCCTGGTGCCGCTCGAACCCCTCGTCGAACGGCTGCGCGCGGTCAAGGACGAGGACGAACTGGAGCTGCTCCGTACGGCCTGCGCGATCAGCGACCAGGCGTTCGCCGACGTCTGCGGCGCCATCAGGCCGGGCGTGACCGAACGCGACGTCGCCCGCCTGCTCGAAGCCCGCATGATCGAGCTCGGCGCGGACCGGCCCGCCTTCGACACCATCGTCGCGGCGGGAGAGAACGGCGCCGTCCCGCACCACGCCCCCACCGGCAGGCAGCTACGCGCGGGCGACCTGGTCACCGTCGACTTCGGCGCCAACTACCACGGCTACCACGCCGACATGACCCGTACCGTCTCCATCGGCGAGCCCGCGACCTGGCAGCGCGAGATCTACGAGCTCGTCGCGGAGGCCCAGCGGTGCGGCCGGGAGGCGCTCGCACCTGGGGCGGAGGCCTGGGCGGTGGACGCAGCCGCCCGTTCCGTGATCAAGGAGGCGGGCCACGGCGACCACTTCCGGCACGGGCTCGGGCACGGCGTCGGACTGGCGATCCACGAGGAGCCGTTCCTGGGCCCTTCACGGACCGGTAGACTCGAAGACCGAGTTCCGATCACCGTCGAGCCGGGGATCTACCTCCCCGGTCGGGGCGGCGTTCGCATCGAGGACACCCTCGTGACACGTGAGGGCGGGCCGGAACTCCTCACGAAGACGTCCAAGGAGCTGCTCGCGCTGTAGAGCGGCCACACGCGGGAGAGAACGAGTGGCGACGACCAACGACCTCAAGAACGGCATGGTGCTGAAGCTCGACGGCGGGGAGCTCTGGGCCGTTGTGGAGTTCCAGCACGTCAAGCCGGGCAAGGGCGGCGCGTTCGTGCGCACCAAGCTCAAGAACGTCCTCTCGGGCAAGGTCGTCGACAAGACGTTCAACGCCGGGGTGAAGGTCGACGTGGCCAACGTCGACAAGCGCGAGATGCAGTACTCGTACAAGGACGGCGACGACTTCGTCTTCATGGACACCGAGACCTACGACATGGTCAACGTGCCCGCGGGCACCGTCGGCGACGCCGCCAGCTACATGCTCGAGAACACCCTGGCCACGGTGGCGTTCAACGAGGGCTCCGCCCTCTACGTCGACCTGCCGGCGGCGGTCGAGCTGACCATCTCCAACACCGAGCCCGGCCTGCAGGGCGACCGCTCCACCGGCGGCACCAAGCCCGCCACGCTCGAGACCGGCGCCGAGATCAAGGTGCCGCTGTTCATCACCACCGGCGAGAAGGTCAAGGTCGACACCCGCAGCGGCGAATATCTCGGCCGGGCCTGAGGTGTCGGCACGCGGTAAAGCACGCAGGCGGGCGCTCGACATCCTCTTCGAGTCCGAGCTCCGCGGTGAAGACCCCCTGAAGATCCTGGCCGAGCGGGTCGAACGCCAGGACCCCCCGGTCAACGAATACACCTCGGCTCTCGTCGAGGGCGTCGTGCGGCATGGCGCCCGCATCGACGAGCTGATCACCACCTACTCCGAGAGCTGGACCCTCGACCGCATGCCCGCCGTCGACCGCAACCTGCTGCGCGGCGGCACCTACGAGCTGCTGTGGATGCCCGACGTGCCCGAGGGCGTGGTCATCAGCGAGTGGGTGCACCTGGCCTCCGAGCTGTCGACCGACGAGTCCCCCCAGTTCGTCAACGGACTGCTGGCCCGTTTCAAGCAGCTCAAGCCCAGCCTCACGCTCTGACGCCGGCCCTCAGCGGAGCAGCTCGGCGAGCCGCCGCCAGTCCTCGCGCGGCGGCCGGGCCGGGCCGTGCCGGCTGATGCTCTGCAGCACCACGTGGTCGGCTCCAGCCGCCTGGAATGCCTCGATGCGGGCCCGGATCCGCGCGTCGTCACCCCAGGCGAAGAGCTCGTCGACCAGCCGGTCGCTGCCGCCGTCGGCCAGATCGTCCTCCGCGAACCCGCCGCGCAGCCAGTTGTCGGCGTAGTTGGTCAGCCGCAGGTACGGCTGCAGCGCCCCCCGGGCCAGCGCGCGGGCCCGGTCCGGGTCGGTCTTCAGCACGATGCCCAGCTCGGGAGCGAGCAGCGGTCCTTCGCCGAGGACCTGGCGGGCCGCGGCCACCTGCTCGACGGTGACCAGGTAGGGAAAGGCGCCCGCCGACCGGTCGCGCGCCAGCCTCAGCATCCGGGGACCCAGCGCGGCCAGCACCCGGCGCTCGCGCGGCACCGGCGCGGGCGCGGCGTCCAGGGCGTCGAGATAGTCGTTCATGGCGGTGTACGGACGCTGGTAGCCCTCGATGAACTCGGGGTGACTGACCCCCAGGCCCAGCAGGAAGCGCCCGGGGTGGGCGGCCTCCAACTCGGCGTACCGCTCGGCGGTGCGGAGGGCGTCGTAGTGCCAGATGCCCTGGATGCCGGTGGCCACGACGATCCTGGACGTGGCCGCCACCAGGCCCGCCGCCTCCTCGATGGTGCTGTTGCCCGCCCACACCGCGCTGAAGCCGAGCTCCTCCAGCTCCGCGATGGCCTCGGCCCGCACCTCCGGATCCTGGCGGGACGGCGCGGCGAAGACGCCGTACCTTCCGATCGTCGGGGTCGTGCTGCCGTTCATCGCGGAGACCTCCAGCTGGCCAGGGCTCGACAGGGTTCCACGACATGATGGACGAGGGGTGTTCGCCGCGGCGGGCGCCGTCACGGTCCTCGCGACAACCTTGGCCTCGGCAACATCGCTCCCATACCCGGGCGGCCCGGCGGGCGCTTCGACCTGGCAGGCGTGCGGAGGCCGCGCAGAGCGTAGGCTGGGTCGGGTTCGGTTCGAGGATGATGAGGAGGCGAGCCCACGTTGCGTGCTGAAGGCGTCACGAGGACCCCGGCGGTGCGGACCGCCGTCGTCTGGGACGCGCTGCGAGCCGAGCTGGCCGCTCTGGCTGAGGCCGCCGGGCGTGACCGGCTCGACATCGTCGACGCGGGCGGCGGCACCGGCGGGTTCGCCGTGCCGCTGGCCGAGCTGGGCCACACCGTCACCGTGGTCGATCCGAGCCCCGACTCGCTGGCCGCGCTGGAGCGCCGGGCCAAGGAGACGGGCGTGGGCGTGCGCGCGCTGCAGGGCGACGCGGCCGATCTCGGTGAGCTGCTCGATCGCGACAGCGCCGACCTGGTGCTCTGCCACAGCGTGCTGGAATACGTCGAGGACCCGATCGGCGCGCTGACCGCCGTGGCGAGGCTGCTGCGCGGCGGCGGCGCGGTGAGCGTGCTGACCGCCAACCCGGTGGCGAGCGCGATCCACCGGGCCCTGGCCGGTCACTTCGACGAGGCCAGGGCCGTGCTGGCCGATCCCCGTGGCAGCTGGGGCGACCGTGACCCCACGCCGCGCCGCTACACCTCGCGCGCCCTCGCCGAGCTGCTGACCGCGACCGGGTTCGTGGCGGGCGAGATCCACGGCGTGCGGGTCTTCGCCGACCTGGTGCCGAGCCGCCTGGTCGACGGCGAGCCCGGCGCGGCCGACGCGCTCGTGGCCCTCGAACAGGCGGCCTCTACCCATCCCGTGCTCCGCGACCTGGCCACCCAGCTCCACGCCCTCGGGCGCCGGAGCTGAGCGGCCCGAGGGAGAGCTCATGCCGGTCCGCTCCGCCGCCCAAGACCTAGAACGTCTGTTCGGATAGACTCGAAGGCGTGTCCCGCAAGCAGATCACAGGCATCGGCCCCACTCCGCGGACCGGGGCCGACGACACCGGTTGCCCGATCCTGCACGTCGACATGGACGCCTTCTTCGCCAGCGTCGAGTTGCTCGACCGGCCCGAGTTGCGGGGGAGCCCGGTGATCGTGGGCTCGCCGGCCGGGCGCGGCGTGGTGCTGAGCGCCACCTATGAGGCCAGGGCCTACGGTGTGCACTCGGCGATGCCGATGAGCAGGGCGCGCAGGATGTGCCCCCAGGCGACGGTCATCCCGCCCAGCCACGGCAAATACACCGAGGTCTCCAAGGGCGTCATGGAGATCTTCCACGCGATCACCCCGCTGGTCGAGCCGATCGCCTCCGACGAGGCGTTCCTCGACGTGGGCGGCGCGCGGCGCAGGTTGGGCTCGCCGGCCGAGATCGCCGCGTCGATCCGGGCTCAGGTGCTGGAGCGCTACGGCATCACCTGCTCGGTGGGGGTGGCGGGCAGCAAGTTCGTCGCGAAGCTCGCGTCCAAGCAGTGCAAACCCGACGGAATGCTCGTGGTGCCGGCCGACGAGGTGGTCGCGTTCCTGCATCCGCTGCCCGTGTCGGCACTGTGGGGGGTCGGCGAGCGCACCGAGCAGACGCTCGTACGCCTCGGCATCCGCACCGTCGGTGATCTGGCCAGGGTGCCGCCGGGCACCCTGCAGCGTGAGCTGGGCCAGGCCGCGGGCGGTCATCTGGCGGCGCTGGCCTGGGGGCGCGACGAGCGGCCCGTCACCGCCCACGTGCCCGACAAGAGCATCGGCAACGAGGAGACGTTCGCGACCGACGTCGACGACCCCGAGACGATCAGGCGCGAGCTGCTGCGTCTGTCCGAACGCGTGGCCGCCAGGATGCGTAAGAGCGGCCACGTGGGCAGGACGGTGAGTGTGAAGCTGCGCCGAGCCGACTTCTCCACGATCACCAGGTCCCGCACTCTCAGGGAGCCGACCGACGTCGCCCAGGTGATCTACACGACCGCCTGCGAGCTTTTCGGGGCGGCCGGGCTCGAGCGGGTGCGGCTGCGTCTCGTCGGCGTCCGGCTGGAAAACCTGCGCCCGGCCGACTCCGCGTCACACCAGCTCACTCTGGGTGAGCGGGAGACCGGATGGCGGGAGGCCGAGCGCGCCATGGACCGGGCGATCCACAGATTCGGGCCCGATGCGGTGCTCCCGGCATCGCTTGTTCGCGGGAGACTTGATGAAATGGAGACATGACGCCGATGTCGCGGGGGGAGACATGTGGGGAGGGTTGGGGGGAGTGGTGCGCCGATGACCCTGATGACCCACAATGGAGCTATGACGTCACCTCCGGTTTGGTCTGCGTTGGACGTTTGCTTTCGCCTACGTCTACAGCCTCGTATTCTGGGGATAACCGACCGCGAGGTCCGGACACCCCGTGTCGTCCGTTGCCGTCTTCCCCGTCCAGGGGCCGTCCTTGGGAGGCGCCGTGCCGCTCTCTGAGCACGAGCAGCGCTTGCTCGACCAGATCGAGCAGGCCCTCTACGCCGAGGATCCGAAGTGGGCCAACACCGTAAGGATCAGTGACCCACGCAGCCATTACAAGCGTCGCCTGATCAAGGCTTCCATCGGCTTCGCTCTCGGCGTCATCCTGCTGATGGTCGGCGTGGTGATCAACTTGATTCCGCTCGGCGTCGGCGGTTTCGTGGTCATGCTCGCCGCGTGTCTGTGGGGCCTGTCCAGCTGGAAACGCATGAACGGGTTCGGTGACACCGCCGCGGCCGCCGGTGGCGCGCCCGTCGCGGGCAAGCCGGCCCGGCGGGCCAACCGCGGCAGTTTCATGGAGCGCATGGAAGAACGCTGGCGCCGCCGCCACGACGAGCATTGACCCCCGAAGCCCTGACTTTCGTGCGGTCGTTCCGCTGAGGAACGACCGCACGCACCGTCAGACCGTCACGATCCCCTTTGCGCTGCCGTCCGGCGCAGCCGGATGTTCTCCAGCCGGTCGAAACCGTCCAGCAGGCCCTCGCCCAGCCGCCGCAGCCTCCGCAGCGTCGACGGGGGCAGCAGCACAGCCCGCACCCGCCTCCCGCGCGGCACCGTCACGGCCAGCGCCTGCCGCACGTTGCGCAGATCCTGCCTGAGGGGCCCGATCTCGCCCGGCTCCCGCGCGTACAACACCCGCTCCACCGCCGCGGCGATCGCCGCGATGGACGCCGCCGAGGTCGCGTCGAACTTGTACTGCTCGGTCAGCCGCCGTGCGAGGGCGCGCGGGGTCTCGCTGGTCTCGCGGGCCATCCCGTAGTCGTACAGCAGGTCGTCCAGCTCCGCCCAGGCGGCCGCGACGGACGGATGGCGGCCCGCCATCACCCGGGCGGTCACCTCGTCGGAGGGCTCGGCCACCTTCCAGCCGAGTGCCCGGATCCGCCTGTTCCTGGTGACCAGCCTGATCAGGGCCGGCACCAGCAGGAGGATCAGCAGCGCGCCCGCGCCGATGCCCAGCTTGGCCGCCAGCGGCATCGAGTCGTCCGGCGGCAGCCCGCCGGTCGCCAGGGTGGCCTCCCGGTCGAGCTCGCGGGGGTTCTGCCGGGCCTGTGGGTCGCCCGTCTCCTCCTCGCCGGCGCTGGTCGCCCCCGGCGTCGGAACGGCGCTCTCGTCGGTGGGGGTGGACGGCGGCAGCGAGTAGTCAGGGACCCGGGCGCTGCCCTGGCCCAGCGAGCCGGTCGGCGTGGGCTCGAACGGCAGCCAGCCGACCCCCTCGAAGTAGAGCTCCGGCCAGGAGTGGGAGTCGTTCGTCCCGACCATCCACCGGTCGCCGACCTTCGTGCCGCCGGTGTAGCCGATCGCCACCCGGGCCGGGATGCCGACGATCCGGGCCAGCACCGCCATCGACGCGGCGAACTGCTCGCAGTAGCCCGCCCGGTGACGCAGCAGGAAGTCCCGCAGCGCCGAGTTGCCGTGCCCCTGGGTCTTCAGGCTGTAGGTGAAGTCGCCGGTCCTGGTGAAGAACTCCTGCAGCTTCACCGCGGCCTCGTAGTGGTTCGCGGCGTCCGCGGTGACCCGCAGGGCCAGGTCCCTGATCTGCGGCGACAGATCCTCCGGCACGCTCAGGTAGCGCAGATCGGCGGCGGACCTCGTCTGCGGCAGCTCGCGGAGCAACTGGCCGGTGGGCGCGGGCTCGCTCGTGGCCACCTGATACTCCAGCCCGGCCGCCTCGTCGCGGGTGGAGAAGACCATGAGCGTGCCGACGTCCGCGCGCCAGTCGCCGGCGATCTGGATCTGCCTCGGCGGGTACGGCAACGGCAGGAACGACAGCTTGGCGATCTCCTCGCTGATCTGGACGTCGGTCACCACGTTGGTGAGCTTGACCCCCTGGCCCAGACCCGGCGGCGGCGGCAGCGGCCCGTTGTCCGTCCGGTTGTCCGGCGCGCCCTTGGGCTGCGTCATCCCGAACTGCTCGCCGTCGAAGGTGTCGAGCGAGTAGATCCTGAGATAGCGGGGCTTGTCGTCGTCGTTGGTGTAGGACAGCACGATCCGCCGCTCGGGCAGTTCGAGCTGCCCCTTCAGGTTCGCGATCGGATTGGGGATGCTGATCGAGTTGCCGGTGCCGGACCCCGAGCCGCCCACGCCGAAGGTGAAGAACGACACCGGCTCCATTGCGGGCAGCGCGGCCGGGACGAGCACGGCCAGCGCGATCGCGGCGAATCCGATCCGCTTGCCCGACAGCCGCAGCCCCCGCGTGTCGGCCGCGGCTTTCGCCGTGCTGGGGGCGACCGACCGGGTACGCCGCACCAGCACGGCCCGGCCCCACTGGCCCACCCGCTCACGGCCGTCGGCGATCAGCAGGCTGGTGAAGCCGAACGCGGCGACGATGAACGCGAACCAGTTGATCGGCTCGGTCAGGATCGTGGCCGGCACCGTGGCCAGCGCCAGCAGCGGCAGGCCGGCCAGCGCCGCCCGCCGCAGCCGGGCGGCGAACAGGTCGACGATGATCGCGATGAGGCCCACGCCGCCGGCGGTGAGCAGCGCGATGCCCTCGTTGGCCGGCACCGGCGCGGCGAACCGCTGGATGTCCGTCCAGCCGGTGGCCAGCAGGCGGGCCAGCTCCAGCACCGACTCCTTGGTCGGCACGATCAGCGCCCACGCCTCCTCGGCGCTGAACGAGGCGGTCAGGTAGATCCACAGCGCGATCAGGCTCGCCGGCGGCGCCGCCCACGCGGGCAGCGACAGCCGCCCGCTCAGCAGGCTGGCGACCATCACGGCCACCACCGCGCCCAGCGCACCCCAGAACCACGCGCCGCCCTCGAAGAGCGGGTAGAGCAGGATCGCCGAGGAGAACGTGGCCACCCCGGCCGCGATCGACAACCTCATGCCGCACCTCCGGGCGAGCTGAGCGCGTACCTGCCGCGATTGGCGGCGTCCTGCCAGACGGAGGCGATCGAGGTGCCCGCGGGCATCCGCACGATGCGCCAGCCGTATCCGGCCAGCACGCCCTGCACCGCCTGGTGTTCCTCGGAGGCGCCGGGCTCGGCGCCGTCCCACGTGGGCACGTCGAGCAGCACCGCCACCCCGGTCATGCCGGTGTGCCGGATCCTCGCCAGCTCCCGGGCCTCCTCCGGTTCGAGCGAGCCGAGCACGGCCACGACCAGGCCGTCGCCCCCGCCCTGCCTTAGCGCGGTCATCGCCGTCTCCAGCGAGCGGGCCGGGCTCTGCCGTACCACGGCCAGGGTGTCGAGCAGCGAGCGGCTCAACCCGGTGTCCGTCAGGTGCTCGGCGCCCTGGTCGGTCACCAGCCGCAGGCCCAGGCCCTCATGGGCGAGGTGCACGCCGATCGAGGCCGCGGCCGAGACCGCCACCTCGAAGGAGGAGCGCGGGCCCTCGCCGCGGTGGGCGTGCCTGCGGGTGTCGAGCAGGAGCGCGCCGCGGCTCTGCCACTGCTGCTCCTCCCGGCGCACCATCAGCTCGCCGTGGCGGGCGGTGGAGCGCCAGTGCACCCGGCGCAGGTCGTCGCCCTGCCGGTATTCGCGCGGCGCCACGTCGTCGTCGCCCGCCGCGGCCACGCTCCGGGTGCGGCTGTCGCCGCCCCCGGTCCACTCGCCGGACAGCCGTACGTGCGGTAACGCCACCACCTGCGGCGTCACCACCAGCGTGTCGCTGATCGTGAACGAGCGGGTCAGCTCCACCAGCCCGAACGGGTCGGCGATGCGGATCGACAGCGGGCCGATCGTGTAGCGCCCGCGCAGGTCGGAGCGGACCCGGTAGTCGATCTCGCGGATGCCCCGCGGCTCCACCCGGTCGAGGACGAACCGGGGTCGCACCCCCAGCGCGTAGGGGACGGTGTCCTCGATCAGCAGCAGCCCGGTCGGCAGCCGGGTGACGTTCTCCAGGCGCAGGGTCACGGTGGCGTCGCCGCCCGCCTCGGCCCTGGCCGGGTCCAGGCGCCTGGCGCAGCTCAGCCGGTATCGGGTGCGGGCCACGACCATCGCGGCCAGCAGCGGCAGCGCCGTCACCAGCACGCCGATGCGGAACAGGTCGTTCTCGCCGAGCAGGATCGCCATCACCGACGCCGCGATGCCCGAGGCCAGGAACGACCGCCCCCGGGAGGTGAGCGCCTGAAGTCCGGCTCTCACGACGCTCGCGTCTCCGGCACGGGCACGCGCCTGACGAGGTCGGTCACCACCTGTTCCGGGAGGCGGCGCTGGCCCTGCGCCTCGACGCTCGGCAGCAGCCGGTGCGCCAGCACGGGCACGGCCAGGTCCTGCAGGTCGTCGGGGATGACGTAGTCGCGGCCGCTCAGCGCGGCGTGCGCTCTGGCCGCGCGGACCAGTTGCAGCGTCGAGCGGGGGGAGGCGCCCAGTCGCAGGTCGGGGGAGTGGCGGGTGGCGACGACCAGGTCGATGGCGTACTTCTTGACGGCCTGCGAGACGTAGACGCCGCGTACGGCCTCGATCAGGGCGCGTACCTCGGCGGTCGTGGCGACGGGCTCGAGCTTGTCCAGCGGGGAGGTGCCGCCGTGCACGTCGAGCATCTCCAGCTCCGCCGCCGGCTCCGGGTAGCCCATGGCGACCCGGGCGGTGAAGCGGTCGCGCTGCGCCTCGGGCAGGGGATAGGTCCCCTCCATCTCGATGGGGTTCTGGGTGGCGATCACCATGAACGGAGCGTCCAGCCGGTAGGTCACCCCGTCGACCGTGACCTGGTGCTCCTCCATGCATTCCAGCAGCGCCGACTGCGTCTTGGGGGAGGCGCGGTTGATCTCGTCGCCGACCACGATGTTGGCGAACACGGGCCCCGGCTTGAACTCGAACTCGCGGGTCTGCTGGTTGTAGGCGCTCACGCCGGTGATGTCGCTGGGCAGCAGGTCTGGGGTGAACTGCACGCGCCGCACCGGACAGTCGATGGACCGTGCCAGCGCCTTGGCCAGCATGGTCTTGCCGACTCCGGGCACGTCCTCGATCAGCAGGTGCCCTTCGGCGAGCAGAACCGTCAGGGTGAGGCGGACGGCGTCACTCTTGCCCTCGACCACGGACTCGATCGCCTGCCGGATCCGGTGGGCGGTGGAGACCAACTCGTCGAGTTGCTGAGGGACGTCATGGGTTACTGCCACCAGGCCTCCATGAGACATGCGACGGCTGCCCCGCGCGAAGGTGTGCCGTTGCGGGAGCCATGCCTTTCTTTTCCATTGTCTGTACGACCCTACGACGCTGGGGGTTCGTGAGCGACATTTGTGGATTTTCAGCGAACTCCACAGATGTCAGGTTCTTGTCCCGATAGTGCGGCGAATCCGGTGACATCCGGCCTGTGATCCACCCCACTTTCCTCCACGCCGGCGTCGCATCCGCCCCGCACCGACCAATTCCACGGCGCCGCCAACCCTCGACACGCCCATGAGGGTTGGCGCGCCCTCCACCGCCCCCCACCGCACCGCATCGCGCTGACCAGGACAAACGCGAGACACGGAGGCTATCCAGGAAGTTAGAATCAGTTGACGGTGGGGAGAAGTGGAGTATGGTGGTGCGCAGTGGAGGGCCTGGTGCGCCAGCGCTGAGCAATTCACTGAGGCACGGGAGGTGGGGCCGATGTTCCTCGGCACCCATCAGCCGCGTCTCGACGACAAGGGACGGCTGTTCCTGCCGGCTAAGTACCGTGAGGAGCTGGCGGAGGGTCTTGTGATCACCAAAGGCCAGGAGCGATGCCTCTACGTCTTTCCTGTGGAGGAGTTCCAGCGCATTACCGAGGCTCTCAGCACCGCCCCGGTCACCGCCAAGGCGGTGCGCGACTACAGCCGCGTCTTCTTCGCCAGCGCGTCCGACGAGACTCCTGACAAGCAGGGGCGCATCACGATCCCGCAGAGCCTGCGCCAGTACGCCGGCCTGCAGCGCGACTGCGTGGTGATCGGGGCCAACACCCGGTTGGAGATCTGGGACTCCCAAGCCTGGGACACCTATCTCAACGCCCAGGAGCAGGCGTTCGCCGATCTGTCGGAGGAGGTGCTGCCAGGGATCTTGTAGTGAGACACGGTCGATCCGTCGGAGATGTCGTTCGGCGAGGTCTCCACCCGCAACCACTGCCGGCCAGCTGATGCACCTTCCCCGGTGTCAGATGGCGGGCATCCACGAAGAGGGTGCGGATGGGGACCTGGCCGGACGGCGCCGGGTGGGGACCCAGGAAGAGCCGATCGATCGCCGGCCGCGTCATCCGCGAGCAGGACGCGAGAGGGGGGTTGGAGATGTACGAAAACGCAGGCACGGGCGGTCACGTTCCGGTCATGCTCGACCGCGTAATGGAGCTGTTGACGCCGGCGCTCACCGGCGCGCGGCCTGTCGTCGTCGATGCCAACCTCGGCCTCGGTGGTCACTCGGAGGCCCTGCTCGCCGCCATTCCGTCACTTCACGTGATCGGCATCGACCGCGACCCTTTCGCGGTCGACTTCGCCACGCGCAGGCTCGCTCCCTACGCGAGCCGCACCACCCTGCTCCACGCCTCCTCCGACGAGCTGGCGGGCCTGCTCGCCCGCGAGGGCCACGCCACGGTCGACGGTGTGCTGTTCGACCTGGGTGTCTCCTCGCCCCAGCTGGACGAGGCCGAGCGGGGTTTCGCCTATTCCTATGACGCTCCCCTCGACATGCGGATGGACACCGAGCAGGAGCTCACGGCGGAGAAGGTGGTCAATACCTACTCCGCTGCGGAGCTAACTCGCATCCTCCGCGATTACGGAGAGGAACGGTTCGCACCGCGTGTCGCGGGCCTAATCATCAAGGAAAGGGCCAAGGACGCCATAACGTCGACTAAGCGGCTCGCGGAGATCGTTCGTCAGGCGATTCCCGCCGCTACCCGGCGCACTGGGGGCAACCCCGCCAAGAGGACTTTCCAGGCGCTGCGCATCGAGGTCAACGCGGAGCTCGCCGCCCTGGAGGCGGCACTTCCCGCGGCTCTCGACGCGCTCGCACTCGGTGGGCGAGTCGTCGTGCTCTCCTACCACTCCCTGGAGGACCGGCTGACCAAGCAGGTCCTCACGGCGCGAACCAAGGACACCAGCCCGCCCGGGCTGCCCGTCCCCCTACCGGCACACCAGCCGAGGTTCCGCCTGCTGACGAGGGGAGCCGAGCTCCCGAGCGAAGAGGAGGTGGCCCGCAACCCGCGGGCGGCCTCGGCCCGGCTAAGGGCGGCAGAGAGGATCCGTGTTGACGACCAGGACTGAGCAGGAGACCAGGCGGGGCGCGCCCGCCCGCGGCGCCGTGCCCACGACTGGGCCGAGGACCCGGCGCAGGCCCGGTGTGCCGCAGCAGTCCAAGCCCATCCCGCGGCCACGCCCGGCGGCCGACACGCCCGTGCCCGAGGCGCGCCCGTCCCGGCCCGAGGCCGGCCGGCAGCCCTCGCGGCGGCGCCAGCGCGCCCCGTTCGTGCTGCTGGTCCTCGGCCTGCTCTGTGGCGGCCTGGTGAGCCTGCTGCTGCTCAACACCGTGCTCGCCCAGGACTCGATCACCGCGACCACGCTCCGCGAGGAGATCGCCACCGCGCGACTGCAGAACGAGGAGGTCGCGCAGCGGATCCAGAAGCTCACGCAGCCCGGCGCCATCTCCGAAGGGGCCGAGAGGCAGAATCTCAGCCGCGACTGGAAGCACGTCAACCCGCTGCCCGGCGCCACCGACGACGCTGACCGGGTGGGCCAGACACGGTGAGGGAGACAGGCGGCAGGGGGCAGGGTCCCGGCCGCGGCGGCGCCGGCTCCCAGGGAGGGCCCGGCGCCGCTCGCCGTACGCCGGGCGGCCCCGGCCGGACCGGCCGCCAGGGCGGTGGGTCGGCCCGCTCGGAGGGGGCGGGCCGGCCGCCCTCCGATGGCCCGCACGACCCCAGGAAGCAGCCCGACCCTTTCGACCTTCCCTTCGGCAGCAGCCCGGCCGACCGCAACCGGCCGCCCCAGGATCCCGCCGACGACCGGCGTCCCCGGTCCGACGGCCCCCGCAGAGCGGCTCGCGACGGCTCCGACCGCGCCAGGGACCGCACCGCCCAGGGGCGCGACGACCGCCCTCAGGCACGCCCCGACCTCTCTGCGTCCCGCACCCGTGACAGCCGCGCTCAGGCACGCCCCGAAGCCCCCGCCTCCCGCACTCGTGACGGGCGCTCCCGCCCGGACGCCGCCGGCTCCGGGAGCCGGTCGCGTGCCAGGCAGGACACCGACGGCGCGCGGAGCCGTTCCGCCCAGGAGGGCTCAGGCGGATCGCGCGAGCGGGTCCCGGGCCCGGGGCGCATGCCGTGGCGCGGCGACGGCCCGCCATGTCCGCCGCGCCGCCCGCCCGCGCCGCCACGCCCGCCCAGGCCGCCGCTCATCCTGCGGCTGGGCAGCCCGCGCCGGAGGATCAACATCGGCCTGATCGGCATGACGTTCATCCTGTCGATCTTCGCGGGCCGGCTGATCCAGATGCAGGGCCTCGATGCCAAGGTCTACGAGGCGGCCGCGGCCCGCCAGCGGGTGCACGTCGAGGACATCCCGGCCAAGCGTGGCACGATCACCGACGTCAACGGTCATCCCCTGGCCGTCACCCTGGAGGCCAGGGAGATCGCCATCGACCCCACCAAGGTGCCGCCCGCCGCCCGGTCGGCCGTCGCCTCCGTCATCGCGTCCCATCTCGGGAAGCCGGTGCAGGAGATCACCGCCAAGCTGGCCCGCACCGACACCCGCTACCAACTGCTGGCCCGCGATGTCCCCCCGGTCACCGCGGCCGCCCTGCTGAAGGCGCGCGTGCCCACGTTGACCGCGAAGAAGACCTACCGCCGTGACTACCCCGCGGGCGACCTGGCGGGCAGCCTCATCGGCTTCGTCGGCGACGAGGAGAAGGGCCTGGCCGGTCTCGAGGGGGCCAACAACTCCCTGCTGGCCGGCCGTGACGGCAAGCAGCGCGTCGAGACGGGCCGAGACCAGCAGCGCATCCCGATGACCAGCAGCCAGCGCACCGCCCCCGTCGACGGGCGCGACCTGCGGCTGACCATCGACCGCGACATCCAGTGGGCGGCCCAGGAGGCCATCGCCGAGCAGACCAAGGAAGCGGGCGCGAGCAGCGGGACCGTCATCGTCATGGACGTGCGCACCGCCCAGATCATCGCCATGGCCAACTCGCCCGAGCTCGACCTCAACAACTGGCGCGCGGCCTCCTCGATCCAGTACATCAACAAGGCCGTGGCCGACGTGTTCGAGCCCGGCAGCACCAACAAGGTGATCACCGCGGCCGCCGCCCTGGAGGCGGGCAAGGTGCACCCCGACACGGTCTTCCAGGTCAAGGACAACATCAAGTGCGCCGACCGGGTGCTGCACGACGCCCACCCGCACCCGCCGCAGTCGATGACCTTCCGCGAGGCCATGGCCCAGTCCAGCAACGTCGCCACCATCATGGCGGCCCGCGAGGTCGGCAGTGAGCGCCTCCACCGGATGCTCAAGGCGTTCGGCTTCGGCGCGAAGCCGGGCGGCGGAGTGCCGGGCGAGGAGGCGGGCCTGCTGCCCGACTACCGCAAGTGGTCGGGCAGCCAGAGCTGCACGGTCGCCTACGGCCAGGGCGTCTCGGTGACCGCGCTGCAGATGGCCAGCGTATACCAGACGATCGCCAACGGCGGCGTCAGGATCGAGCCGCGGATCGTCGCCGGCAGCACCGACGCCTCGGGCAGGTTCGTGGCCGCACCGCCCGGAAAGCAGACCAGGGTGGTGAGCGAGAAGACCGCCAAGGAGATCACGGCGATGCTCGAGCTCGCGGTGAGCGCCGAGGGCACCGGTGAGCTGGCGGCGATCCCCGGATACCGGGTGGCGGGCAAGACCGGCACCGCCGACCGCTACGATCAGCAGCTCGGCCGTTACGACGGCTACACGGCCTCCTTCGTGGGTTTCAGCCCCGCGGACGCGCCCCGGCTGGTGGTGCTCTCGGTGCTGCAGAACCCGAAGAACGGCCACTTCGGCGGGCAGCTGGCGGCCCCCGTGTTCAAGGATGTGATGACGTTCGCCATCAAGAGCAAGAAGATTCCTCCGACGGGCTCGGCCGCGCCTTCGGTGCGGACGCGCGCGGGACAGTGACCAGGAAAGGTACGCTGCCGCCGTGCGTCCCCCGTCGTCTATGCGTCCAACGACCAGTCCGCCCCGCCCGCTGACCGGGCTGGCGACCATGCTCGACGCCGATTCCGGCTCGTCGAGATCGCCCCACGCCGCGCTGACCGGTGTCACCATCGACTCCCGCGAGGTCAGGCGCGGAGACCTCTACGTCGCGCTGCGCGGCGGCCAGGTCCACGGCGCCCGCTTCTCCGCGCAGGCCATGGCCGCCGGCGCGGTCGCCGTGCTGACCGACCCCGAGGGGCGCGCCGAGGCCGTCGCGACCGGGCTGCCGGTGCTGGTCGTGCCCGATCCGCGCGCCGTGCTCGGCCAGGTCGCCTCCTGGGTCTACGGCCGGCCGGCACAGGAGATCCAGGTGCTCGGCGTGACCGGCACCAGCGGCAAGTCCACCACCACGTTCCTGATCGAGGCCGGGCTGCGCGCCGCGGGCCACGTCACGGGGCTGGTCGGCGGCGTCGAGATCCACGCGGGCGAGGTCCGTTTCGAGCCCCGGCTGACCACCCCGGAGGCGTCCGATCTGCACGGCCTGTTCGCCCTGATGCGCGAGCGGGGCGTCACTGCCGCCGCCATGGAGGTCTCCAGCCACGCGCTCGCGCTCGGCCGGGTCGACGGAGTCTTCTACGACGTGGCCCTGTTCACCAACCTGTCGCAGGACCACCTCGACTTCCACAAGGACTTCGACGACTACTACGCGGCGAAGGTGAGGCTGTTCCAGCCCGAGCTCTGCCGCACCGGGGTGACCAACCTCGACGACCCGCACGGCCGCGAGCTGCTGGGCCGGGCCAAGGTGCCGATGACCACCTTCTCCGCGCTGGGCGATCCCGGCGCCGCGTGGCGGGCGGTCGACACCCGGCTCGGCGCCGACGGCAGCACCTTCCGGGTGCTCGGTCCCGGCGGCGTCGAGGCCGACGCGCAGATCTCGCTGCCCGGCCCGTTCAACGTCGCCAACGCGCTCGGCGCGATCGTCACGCTGGTCGAGGCGGGAGTGCCGCTGCAGACGGCGGTCCACGGCGTCGGCACCCTCACCGGGGTGCCCGGCCGCATGGAGCGGGTGACGGCCGCCGGTGACGACTTCCAGGCCGTCGTCGACTACTCTCACAAACCGGGAGCGGTCGAGTCGGTGCTGCGCTCGCTGCGAGAGGTGACGGCCGGCACCCTCACGGTCGTCCTCGGCTGCGGCGGCGACCGGGACACCGGCAAGCGCCCGCTCATGGGCGAGGCGGCCGCGCGGCTGGCGGATGTGGCGATTTTCACGAGCGACAACCCTCGCTCCGAGGATCCTCTGGACATCCTGGCCGCGATGATGGAGGGAGCGCTCCGCGTTCCCCGGCACGACCGCGCCCATGTGATCATTGAGCCCGACCGCGCGGACGCGATCAGTCTGGCGATCGGCCGGGCCGGACGCGGCGACGTGATCGTCGTGGCAGGCAAGGGTCACGAGCAGGGCCAGTACGTTTCAGGCGAGGTGATCCCCTTCGACGATCGCGAAGTGGTCGCCGCAGCGATCGACGCACGCAAGGAAAGCAGGAAGCACGCATGATCCCGTTGCCTCTGGCCAGGATCGCCGAGATGACCTCGGGCGCCCTGTCGGGCATGGCCGACCCTCGCGCGGTGGTGCGCGGCCCCGTCGTGATCGACTCGCGTGACGTGCGACCGGGCTCGCTGTTCGTCGCGTTCAAGGGCACGCGGGTCGACGGCCACGACTACGCGGCCCAGGCGGTCCGGGCGGGCGCCGTCGCGGTGCTGGCCTCCAGGCCGGTCGACGCGCCCGCGGTGATCGTGCACGACACCGCCACCGCGCTCGCCGCGCTCGCCACCGCGCAGGCCGCGTCGCTGCCCGAGGCGACGGTGATCGGGGTGACCGGCTCGGCCGGCAAGACCACCACCAAGGACCTGCTGGCCAGGCTGACCGCGCGGATCGGGCCGACGATCGCGCCGGTCGGCTCGTACAACAACGAGATCGGCCACCCGCTCACGGTGCTGAAGGCCGACCTCGACACCCGCTACCTGGTGCTGGAGCTGAGCGCCCGCAACATCGGCCACATCACGGAGCTGACCCGCATCGCGCCGCCCCGCATCGGGGTCGTGCTCAACGTCGGCACCGCCCACCTCGGCGTGTTCGGCGGCAAGGAGGCCATCGCCCAGGCCAAGGGCGAGCTGGTCGAGGCGCTGCCGCAGACCGGCGTCGCGGTGCTCAACGCCGACGACCCGCTGGTGCGCGCGATGGCCTCCCGCACCCGCGCGCGCGTCACGCTGTTCGGGCGCGCCCCTGAGGCGGCCATCCGCGCCGAGGCCGTCACCGTCGACCAGCGCGGGCGCGCCTCCTTCACGCTCCGCACCCCGTCGGGCGCCGCGTCCGTCAACCTCAAGCTGTACGGCGAGCACGCCGTCGAGAACTCACTGGCCGCCGCCGCGGCGGCCTACGAGCTGGGCCTGCCCGTCGCCGTCATCGCCGAGGAGCTGTCGGAGGCCACACCGCGCAGCCGGTGGCGGATGGAGGTCACCGACCGGCCCGACGGCGTCACCGTCATCAACGACGCCTACAACGCCAACCCCGACTCGATGCGGGCCGCGTTCCAGGCGCTCGGCGTGCTCGGGGCGGGCCGTCGCCGGTTCGCCGTCATCGCCGCCCTGCGCGAGCTGGGTGACGACGGCCCCGAGCTCAACGCCGAGCTGGGCCGCCTGGCGGGCGGCGCGGGCCTGTCGGGCCTGATCGTCGCGGGCCCCGACGCGACCCCGGTGCTCGAGGGCGCCTTCGGGGCCGCGCGGGCGGCCCGGTCCGACGGCGGGCCGGTCGCCGAGGGCGAGATGCCGATCGCGCACGTCGAGGACGCGCGGGCGGCGGCGGCCGAGCTCTCGGGCTGGTTGCGCCCGGGTGACGTGGTGCTGATCAAGGGGCCCAGGGCGATGGGCCTGGAGACGACGGCCGAGCTGCTGCTCGGGGGTGCCCCCCAGTGACCAACATCATCATCGCCGGTGCGGTCGGGTTGATCCTGTCGATGCTCGGGACACCTCTGGCCATCCGGCTGTTCTCCCGGCGGGGTTACGGCCAGGAGATCCGCGAGGAGGGCCCGTCGGGCCACTACGACAAGCGCGGCACCCCCACCATGGGCGGCACGGTGATCGTGCTGGCCTCGCTGCTCGCCTACGGCGGCTCCCACCTCGCGACGCTGACGCCGCCGACGGTCTCGGGACTGCTCGTGCTGTTCCTGATGACGGGGCTCGGCGCGGTCGGCTTCCTCGACGACTTCATCAAGATCTACAAGCAGCGCAGTCTCGGCCTGCGCAGCGGCGCCAAGGCGCTCGGCCAGCTCGTCGTCGGCGCGATCTTCGCGGTGCTGGTGACCCGGCAGCCCAATGTCTACGGCATCACCCCGGCCGAGACCCGGCTGTCGTTCCTGCGTGACTTCGGGCCGTCGTCGATCGGCATCGTGGGCTTCACCATCTGGGTGCTCGTGATGATCGTCGGCTTCTCCAACGCGGTCAACCTCACCGACGGTCTCGACGGCCTGGCCAGCGGCGCGACCGGCGTGGTGCTGGCCGCCTACGTGCTGATCGGCAACTGGCAGCTCCGCAACAACTGCATCGACCAGCTCGGCCCCAACTGCTACTGGGTGCGAGATCCGCTCGACCTGGCCGTGGTGGCCGCCGCGGTGCTCGGGGCGCTGATCGGGTTCCTGTGGTGGAACGCGCCTCCGGCCAAGATCTTCATGGGCGACACCGGGTCGCTGGCGCTCGGCGGCGTGCTGGCGGGCCTGGCCATCGCCACCCGCACCCAGCTGCTGCTGATCATCCTCGCCGGGCTCTGCGTGATCATCACGCTGTCGGTGATCATCCAGGTCGGCTTCTTCAAGATGACCGGCAAACGGGTGTTCAGGATGGCGCCGCTGCAGCACCACTTCGAGCTGAAGGGCTGGGCGGAGACCACGATCGTGGTCCGCTTCTGGCTGATCGCCATGCTGTGCGCCGCCCTCGGCCTCGGCCTGTTCTACGTCGAGTGGATGCCCAAGGCATGAGTCTCACCTGCGTCGCCGGCCTCGGCGTCTCCGGCACCGCGGTGGCCAGGGTGCTGGCCGCGCGGGGCGAGCCGGTCGTGGTGGTCGAGGCCGAGGAGGGCGAGCGGCAGCGCGTCGCCGCGGCCGAGCTCGCCCGGCGCGGCGTCGAGATCCGCTTCGGCCCGATGGAGCTGCCCGAGGGGGTCGGCCGCCTGGTCACCACCGGCTGGGCCCCGCACCACCCGCTGATCGCGGCCGCCCTGGAGGCGGGCGTCGAGGTGGTGGGCGAGGTCGAGCTGGCCTGGCGGCTGAGGCCCGCCCAGGCGGCTCCCTGGCTGGCGCTCACCGGCACCAACGGCAAGACCACCGTGGTCCGCATGCTCACCTCGATCCTGCTGGCCGCCGGCCGGCAGGCGGCCGCCGTGGGCAACGTGGGCGTGCCCGTCATCGAGGCCGTGGGCGAGCCGTACGACGTGCTGGCGGTGGAGCTGTCGAGCTTCCAGCTCCACTGGTCGAGCACCCTGGCCCCGCACGCCGCCGCGATCCTGAACGTCGCGCCCGACCACCTCGACTGGCACGGCTCGATGGAGGCCTACACCGCGGCCAAGGCCCGGATCTTCGAGCGCGCGGGCACCGTGGTCTACAACGCCGACGACCCCGAGGCGGCGCGGCTGGCCGGGCCGCGTCCCGGAGCCGTCGGTTTCACCCTGCTCGTGCCCCGGCCCGGCCAGCTCGGCGTGGTCGAGGACCTGCTGGTCGACCGGGCGTTCGTCGACGACCCGGTCGAGGAGGCCGAGGAGCTCGCCACGCTGGGCGACGTGCACCCGTTCGCGCCGCACAACGTGGCCAACGCCCTGGCCGCCGCCGCGCTGGCCCGCACCGTGGGCGTGCCGGCCGCGGCCGTACGCCAGGGGCTGCGCGACTTCGTGCCCGACCCGCACCGCATGTCCCTCGTCGACCGGGTCGGCGAGGTCGACTACGTCGACGACTCCAAGGCCACCAATCCGCACGCCGCTGCCGCCGCCCTGTCGGCCTACCCGTCGATCGTGTGGATCGCGGGCGGCCAGCTCAAGGGCGCCGACGTCGACGAGCTGGTGCGCCGGGCCGCCCCCCGGCTGCGCGGCGCGGTGCTGCTGGGCGTCGACCGCGGCCGGATCGCCGAAGCTCTCGCGCGACACGCCGCGAATATCCCCGTCGTGGACATCTCGGGCCAAGACACTGGGGTGATGAACCACGTCGTCTCCGAAGCCGCCCGGCTGGCCTCGCCGGGTGACACCGTGCTGCTCTCCCCGGCGGGCGCGTCGCTCGACATGTTCGCCAACTACCCGGCGCGGGGGGAGGCCTTCGCGAGAGCCGTACGCGAGCTGAAGGCCGCGACGTGAGCGCGACGACCGAGGAGGCGCCGCGGCGCAGCGCGGTCGAGGGGCCGGCCGGATGGCTGCGAGAGCAGCGCGGCGCGCTGAAGGAGCTGCTGGGCAAGCCGCTGACCACCTACTACCTCATCATCGGGTGCAGCGCGCTGCTGCTGGCGCTCGGGCTGATGATGGTGCTGTCCGCCTCCAGCATCGAGGCGCTGGCGAAGACCGGCAGCCCGTTCTCGTGGTTCATCAAGCAGTCGCTGTCGACGGCCATCGGCGTGCCCATCATGTGGGCGTGCTCCCGGCTGCCGCACCGGTTCTTCCGCTGGGCCGGCTATCCGCTGATGGCGCTGTCGATCATCGCGCTGGTCATGGTGCTGTTCATCGGCTCGTCCGAGCTGGGCGCGCAGCGGTGGATCTACGTGGGGCCGTTCACCATCCAGCCGTCGGAGCCCGCCAAGCTCGGGCTCGCGCTGTGGGGCGCCGACCTGCTGGCCCGCCGTGCCCGCCAGGGCCGCATCGAGTGGCGGCAACTGCTGATCCCGCTCATGCCCGGCACCGCGATCCTGGCCGTCATGGTCATGCTCGGCCGCGACCTCGGCACCACCCTGGTGCTGCTCATGATCTTCCTGTCGCTGCTGTGGGTGGTGGGCGCGCCGATCAAGCTGTTCGGCGGCATCATGGCGCTGGCCGTGCTGGCCGCGGTCATCATGATCAGGGTCGAGCCGTACCGGATGGCCCGCATCAGCGCGTTCCTCGACCCCTGGGCCGACGCGCAGGGTGCCGGATACCAGGCCGTACAGGGGCAGATCGCGATGGGCTCAGGCGGCTGGTTCGGGCTCGGCCTGGGCAGCAGCAGGGCGAAGTGGAGCTGGCTGCCGCACGGCGAGAGCGACTTCATCTTCGCCATCCTCGGCGAGGAGCTGGGGCTGATGGGCACGCTGGTCGTGATCACGCTCTTCGGCCTGCTCGGCTACGCCGGGCTGCGGGTCGCCGGCCGGGTCAACGACCCCTTCATCCGGCTCGCCGCCGCCGCCGTCGTGGCCTGGATCGTCGGCCAGGGCATCGTCAACATCGGAGCCGTGCTCGGCGTGCTGCCCATCACGGGCATCCCGTTGCCGCTGGTGTCCTACGGCGGCTCGGCGCTGCTGCCCACGCTGGCCGCGCTGGGCATGCTGCTGTCGTTCGCCAAACGTGAGCCCGGGGCGCGGGAAGCTCTGGCCGCGCGTGGCCCCGGACCAGTCGTACGGGCCCTAAGCTGGCTTGGCCTGGGGGGCATGAACAAAGGCCGAGCGAGACGTTAGAGGGAGTCGACATGAGGGTGGTCCTCGCCGGTGGCGGGACGGCCGGGCACATCGAGCCCGCACTCGCCCTTGCTGACGCGCTGCGCCGGCTTGACCCGGGCATCGGCATCACCTGCGTCGGCACCGAGCGCGGGCTTGAGACGCGGCTCATCCCCCCGAGGGGCTACGACCTGGAGCTGGTGCCCGCGGTGCCGCTGCCCAGGGCGATGACGCCGCGGCTGCTGACCGTGCCGGGGCGGCTGGCGGGCGCGGTCAACGCGGTGGCCGCGATCCTCGACCGGGTGTCGGCCGACGTCCTCGTCGGGTTCGGCGGCTACGTGGCGACCCCCGCCTACCTCGCGGCCAAGCGCCGCGGCCTGCCGATCGTCGTCCACGAGGCCAATCCCCGTCCGGGCCTGGCCAACCGGCTGGGCGCGCGGCTCACCGAGCACGTCTTCACCGGCTTCCCCGACGCCGCGCTGGCGGGGTCGGCCTACATCGGCACCCCGCTGCGGCGTGAGATCGTCACGCTCGACCGGCTGTCCATGGGCGACAAGGCCCGTTCCTGGTTCGGGCTGGAGAACGACCGGCCGACGCTGCTCGTGTTCGGCGGCTCCCAGGGGGCGAGGTCGATCAACGAGGCCGCGCTCGCCGCCGCGCCCGCGCTGCGGGCGGCGGGTGTGCAGGTGCTCCACGTGATCGGTCCCAAGAACACCGTCGAGCACGAGCCGCCGCCCGGCGACCCGCAGTACGTCCTTCTGCCCTACGTCGACCGGATGGACCTCGCCTACGCGGCCGCCGACCTGGCACTGTGCCGCGGCGGCGCGCTCACCTGCGCCGAGCTGACCGCGGTGGGACTGCCCGCCGCCTATGTGCCGCTGCCGCACGGCAACGGCGAGCAGCGCGTCAACTCCGAGCGCATCGCCGCGGGAGGCGGCGGCCTCATGGTCGACGATTCCAACTTGTCACCCGATTGGATCATTCAGAACGTGCTGCCCATCCTGCGCGACCCCGAGCGGGTCGCCGTCATGTCCGAAGCCGCCGCGAAGCTGGGGCGCAAGGACGCCGATGTCATGCTCGCGCGGAAAGTGTTGGAGATAGCCCGATGAGCCTGGTCAAGCTGGTGGATCCCGTCGCCGCGGGCGATCTCGGAAACGTGCACTTCATCGGCATCGGCGGCGCCGGCATGTCAGGCATCGCCCGCATCCTGCTCAAACGCGGCGTGCGGGTGTCCGGCAGCGACTCCCGCAGCTCCGACCAGGTGGTCGAGCTGCGCGAGCTGGGCGCGACCGTGCACATCGGCCACGCGGCCTCGCACATCAAGAACGTCGACACCGTGGTGGTCTCCACCGCGATCCGCGACTCCAACCCTGAGCTGGGCGAGGCGCTCAAGCAGGGGCTGCGGGTCATCCCGCGGGCCGCCGCGCTCGCCTCCGTGATGGCCGGGCGCACCGCCGTCGCCATCGCGGGCACCCACGGCAAGACCACCACCACCTCGATGCTGACCGTGGCGCTGCAGAAGTGCGGGGCCGACCCGTCCTACTGCGTCGGCGGCCAGCTCGTGACCACCGGGCTCGGCGCCGACGAGGGTTCCGGCCAGGTCTTCGTCGCCGAGGCCGACGAGAGCGACGGCTCGTTCCTCATGCTGGCGCCCGACATCGCCGTGGTGACCAACGTGGAGGCCGACCACCTCGACAACTACGGCGACCCGCGGGCGGTGCACGCCGGCTTCGAGCGGTTCGCCGACCGGGTGGGGTCGCTGCTCATCGTCTGCGCCGACGACCCGGGAGCGGTGGAGCTGGCCGAGCACGCGCGGGCCCGGGGCGTACGCGTGCGCACCTACGGCGAGGCGGGCGAGGTCCGGGTGAGCGGCGTGCGGCCCGACGGGTTCGGCACCCTGTTCACCATCGAGGGCCGGGGCGACGTCCGGTTGCCCGTGCCAGGGGCTCACAACGCGCTCAACGCCACCGCGGTGATCGCCGTGGCCGAGGAGCTGGGGCTGCCGTTCGAGGAGATCAGAGACGGGCTGGCGACCTTCACGGGGGCCAAGCGGCGCTTCGAGGCCAAGGGCGAGGCGGGCGGCGTGGCCGTGTTCGACAGCTACGCCCACCACCCGACCGAGCTGGCCGCCGACCTGCGGGCCGCGCGTGACGTGGTGGCCTCCTACTCGGGCACCGGCCGGGTCATCGCGATCTTCCAGCCGCACCTCTACTCCCGCACCAGGTTCTTCGCCGACGAGTTCGGCTCCGCGCTGGGCCTGGCCGACGTGGCCATCGTGCTCGACGTCTACGGCGCCCGCGAGGATCCCGAGCCGGGGGTGTCGGGCGCTCTGGTGGCGGGCCGGGTCCGGCTGCCGGCCGAGCGGGTCGCCTACGCGCCCGACCGCGCCGCGGTGCCCGCGCTGGCGGCCTCCCACGCGCGGGCGGGCGACATCGTGCTGACGATGGGCGCGGGCGACGTGACCGAGCTCGGCCCGCAGATCCTGGCCGAGCTGTCCGCCCGCTGACCCGCCCGGTGCGCGACGTGTTCGCCGTCCTTGGGCGCGCCTCGGGAGCCACGGGGCGGTCGCGGCGTAGGTTCGGGGCCACGGCTACGGATCCAGGGGAGAGATGAAGGCGCGGACCGCGTTCCTGGTGCTGCTCACCGCCGGCGTGGTGGGCAGCGCCGCCTGGCTGGTGTTCTGGTCGCCGGTGCTCGGCGTCCGCTCGATCGAGATCGTGGGAAATCTCACAGTGCCCTCCGACCAGATCGAACGGCAGGCCGGGGTGCCCAAGCTGCACCCGCTGGCCACGGTCGACCTCGACGAGGTGGAGAGCCGCGTGATGACCATCCGGCAGCTGGCCACAGCGAAGATCGACAGGGTCTGGCCCGGCACGCTCAAGATCGAGGTGGTCGAGCGCGAGCCGGTCGCCGCCCTCTACGTCGGAGGCAAGGCCGCGGTCGTCGACGGGCACGGCGTGGTCATCGAGGTCAGAGACATGGCCCCGCCCCTGCTGCCCGTGCTCAAGGTCGAACGGCCGGCCGCCGGCGACCCGGCGACGATGGCGGCGCTCCAGGTCATCCGCGGCCTGCCCGGCTCCCTGGCGGGCAGGGTGCGGCAGGTGCGGGCCACGTCGGCGGAGGACGTGTCGTTCGATCTGTCCGACGGCCGCACCGTCATCTGGGGTGGCTCCGACAGGGGCGAGGACAAGGCGCGCATCCTGACCACCCTGCTGCGGCGCGAGGCGGGCGTCTACGACGTGAGCTCGCCGGACGTGGTGACCCTGAAATGAGGCCGCCCGGCCGACGCGTCGGTGATCCGGCGGCGATGGCGGGGCGTCTATGGGACATGACTCGCATTTCACCGGCCATCGCGGTCTTCCGGTGTCGCGGCCCGGCGAATCCGGCGCGCGGCGGTCGCCGAGCCTGTCCACGGGGGAGGCCCCGGCGTGAGAGCCTGTAGCGCAGGAGTGCTCGGACCTGGCGTGACGGCAGAGCGAAACGGACAGCCCGCGACACGCCGGACGCGCTTGCGGCGCGGTTAGTTGACCCACCCAGAGCGTAACTCCTACTGTCCGTATCAATCCTCAGGTTGACATAAATCTGAATCTCAACTTGAGGTTGAGAGTTAACGAATGAAAGAACGCGGAGTCGATCCGCACCGAAATGGCAAGTCAACGAGCGGAAAGGCCCCTCGTCGTGGCAGCACCGCAGAACTACCTCGCGGTCATCAAGGTCGTCGGCATCGGCGGCGGCGGAGTCAACGCCGTCAACCGGATGATCGAGGAGGGACTCAAGGGCGTCGAGTTCATCGCGATAAACACCGACGCCCAGGCGCTGCTGATGAGTGACGCCGACGTCAAACTCGACGTGGGCCGCGAGCTCACGCGCGGACTGGGCGCTGGCGCCAACCCTGATGTGGGGCGCAAGGCGGCCGAAGACCACCGTGAGGAGATCGAGGAGGTCCTCAAGGGGGCCGACATGGTCTTCGTCACAGCCGGCGAGGGAGGCGGCACCGGCACCGGTGGCGCGCCCGTCGTCGCCAACATCGCCCGGTCGCTCGGCGCGCTGACGATAGGAGTCGTCACCCGGCCGTTCAGCTTCGAGGGCCGGCGCAGGGCCTCGCAGGCCGAGGCCGGCATCGAGACGCTGCGCGACGAGGTCGACACCCTCATCGTGATCCCCAACGACCGCCTGCTGTCGATCTCCGACCGGCAGGTCAGCGTCCTCGACGCGTTCAAGGCGGCCGACCAGGTGCTGCTGTCGGGTGTGCAGGGCATCACCGACCTGATCACCACGCCCGGCCTGATCAACCTCGACTTCGCCGACGTCAAGTCGGTCATGTCCGGGGCCGGCTCGGCACTGATGGGCATCGGCCACGCGCGTGGCGACGACCGCTCGGTGGCGGCCGCGGAGATGGCCGTCTCCAGCCCGCTGCTCGAGGCCAGCATCGACGGCGCGCACGGCGTGCTGCTGTCGATCGCCGGCGGCTCCGACCTCGGCCTGTTCGAGATCAACGAGGCGGCCCAGCTCGTCTCGATGGCCGCGGCGCCCGACGCCAACATCATCTTCGGCACGGTCATCGACGACGCCCTGGGCGACGAGGTGCGGGTCACCGTCATCGCCGCGGGCTTCGACGACGTGCCGCCGCCGGTGGAGAAGCCGCTGCCGCGGCCGCAGAGCCGTCCGGCGGCGCCGGCCGCGGCGCCGCCCGTGACACCGCCGCGTCCCGCCACGCCCACCGTGAAGGCCGAGCCGGCGCCGCGCCACGATCCGCGTCCCGAGCCCCGCCCGGAGGTCAGGCCCGACCCGCGCCCGGAGCCTCGGGTCGAGGTGCGGCCCGAGCCGGCGCGCCCCGTCGAGGGCGTTCCCGCCCCCGTCGCGGCGCCCGAGCCGGTCGCCGAGGAGCCGCCCGTCTCGATCCCGCGGCCCACGCCCGAGCCCGCCAATCCGCCCACCCCCATCACCTCCCGCATGTCGGAGCCCGGCAAACGTCGTCCGGTGGTCTTCGAGGAGCAGGAGGAGGAGCTGGACGTTCCCGACTTCCTCAAGTGACCCACCAGGCTCCTCGCCGCTCCGCCCCCCTTCTCAGAGGTACGGCGGAGCGGCGTCGCCGTGTGTGGGGGTCATCGCGCCCCCGGGCCCGTGGGCTCGCCGAGCCGTCCGCGCGGAACAATCATGTGCGGTCCGCGGGCGCGCGGGGCCGTCGTGCCGAACAATGGGGTAAGCCCATGCAAAAGGGAGAAGCGTGATGAGGCGGGACGAGATCGCGGCCGGACTGGCCGAGGTCGAACAGCGGATCGGGGAGGCGTGCCGGGCGGCGGGACGCGACCGCGGCGAGGTCACGCTGATCGCGGTCACCAAGACGCGCCCCGCCGAGGACGTGCGGATCCTGTGCGAGCTGGGTGTGCGCGACGTCGGCGAGAACCGCGACCAGGAGGCCGCACCGAAGGCGCGCGAGCTCGCCGGGCTGCCGCTGACCTGGCACTTCGTCGGGCAACTGCAGAGCAACAAGGTGCGTTCGGTGGTCGGTTACGCCGACGTGATCCACTCGGTCGACCGGCTCAGACTGGCCGCGGCCGTCAGCAAGGAGGCGGGCCGCCAGGGGCGCGAGATCGGCTGCCTGGTGCAGGTCTCGCTCGACGACGACCCCGGCAGGGGTGGCGCCATGCCGGGCGACGTGCTCGACCTCGCCGACCAGATCGCCGCCTACGACAACGTCTGGCTGGGCGGGGTCATGGCGGTGGCCCCGCTGGGCGAGGAGCCGGCCAAGGCGTTCGCCCGGCTACAGGATGTGGCCCTCGCCGTACAGGAGCGACACCCGCGTGCCACGATGATTTCGGCGGGCATGAGCGAGGACCTCGCCGAGGCGGTCGCCTACGGCGCGACACACCTGCGGGTCGGTACGGCGTTGCTCGGCCGTCGCAAGCCCTTCGTCAGGTAATGTCCCGTCAAGTGGGCCTTCAGGCCCACCTATCCAGTAGAGGTCGATCAGCGGTGAGCTTCAAGGGGGTACGCCTACCGCCTCGGGCCCGGCGACTGGCCCGAGCGAGTGCGACCATGAGCAGGAGGACGACGTAGCGATGGCCGGCGCGATGCGCAAGATGGCGGTCTACCTCGGTCTCGTGGAGGACGACCGTTACGAGAGGTACGAAAGCTACCCCGACGAGTACGCCTACGACGACGACTCCCCGCGTGTCGGCGAGGACCGGCCCGTCGCGGTCCAGGACCGTGACGACGACGCCGATCCCGGATCCTCCGCGCCCAGGCCCACCACGACCGTCCTGGAGCGCCGCACGACCGATCTGGCCCGCATCACCACGCTGCACCCCCGCACGTACAACGAGGCGAGGACGATCGGCGAGCACTTCCGCGACGGCACGCCGGTGATCATGAACTTGACCGAGATGGTCGACAGCGACGCCAAGCGGCTCGTCGATTTCGCGGCAGGTCTCGTCTTTGGCCTACACGGCAGCATCGAACGTGTTACCAACAAGGTGTTCCTGTTGTCCCCAGCCAATGTCGAGGTGACCGCCGAGGACAAGGCCCGAATCGCGGAGCGCGGGTTCTTCAACCAGAGTTAGAGTCTCTGTATGTCTATCGCACCCAGCCTGGTCTCACCGAGGCCCGGGGGGCACATGAGAAGTGGAGGCGCGGCCAGACCGTGGGGATCGTAAGTCAGATCTTGGTCATCATCCTGGCGCTCTACCTGGTGCTGCTCATCGGCAGGATGATCTTTGAGACGGTCCAGGCGTTCGCCCGCCAATGGCGGCCCTCGGGGGTCGTTCTGGTGCTAGCCGAAGCCACATACACCGCAACAGACCCACCCCTTAAGTTCCTCCGCCGTTTCATTCCTCCGCTCCGGTTGGGTACGGTGGCCTTTGACCTAAGCTTCACAGTGCTCTTCATCGTCGTCCTGATCTTGCTGCAGATCGCGCAGTCGCTGGGCGGGTGAAGGGGGCTGCCGGGGCCCTGGTCAAGATCCAACTCGTGTCCGCGCTGAAGTGATTCGGGTTCTACCGTCCCTCCGGACAGACTCCAAGCGCGCCAAGGAGAGCAAAAGATGCCGCTGACGCCCGCTGATGTGCGGAACAAGCAATTCAGTACGACCCGGCTTCGGCCGGGCTACGACGAGGAAGAGGTCGATGCCTTCCTCGACGAAGTCGAGGCTGAGCTTGACCGCCTGATCCAAGAGAACGAGGAGCTTCGCGCCAAACTGGGCGAGTGCCTGCGTGGGAAGGTCCCGGGTGGCATGAACATGCCCATGGCCTCCGCGCCGGTCCAGGAAGGGCCGAAGCCCGAGATGATGATGCCGCCGCAGCCGGAGCCCATGAAGGCGCCCGAGCCGCAGCAGCAGCCGATGCCCGTGGCCATGAACATGCCTCCCGCCGAGGACAACATGGACACCGCGGCCCGCGTGCTGGCGCTTGCCCAGCAGACCGCCGACCAGGCGATCTCCGACGCCCGTCGTGAGGCCGACGAGACCGTCACCCGGGCCCGCCGCGAGGCCGACGAGATCCTCACCAAGGCCCGCCGTCAGGCCGAGCAGGTCATCGGCGACGCCCGGGCCCGTGCCGAGACGCTCGAGCGCGACGCGCAGGAGCGCCACCGTCAGGCCATGGGCTCCCTCGTCCAGACGCGTGACGAGCTCGAGCGCAAGGTCGAGGAGCTGCGCAGCTTCGAGCGCGAATACCGCAGCCGTCTCAAGCTCTACCTGGAGAACCAGCTCGCCGAGCTCAACGTCTCCGCCGAGGGCAGCGGTGGCTTTCCGGTGATGCCGGGCGGACCCGCGGGTGTGGCTCCGGCCATGTCGCACGCGGTGTCCCCGGGGGGGCAGCCGCCTCTTCCCGGTGGTCCCAACCCGTTCGGTGGCGAGGCTCCGCAGGGCGCTTTCCCCGGCGGCGACGGTCCCCACGGCGACCGCCGGTAAAGTAGCGGGTCAATGGGACCCGTCACTCGAAAGAGCCCTCTGTGATCCTTATCAGCGCTGGTTTGGTGCTCGCGGCGGTCGTGTTACTGATCGCGGGCTTCGTACTGGCCAAGGTCTACCTGATCATGTGGTCCATCGTGGCCAGCGTGCTGTCCGCGCTGTTCCTCGTGATCGGTGTGTTCCTGCGGCGTCATGAGTTGTTCCCCGGTGGTGGACGGGCCGCCGAGCCGGTCAGATCGCCGGCGGGCCTCGCGCCGCCCGGGATTCCGCACACCCAGGCCGGCCCGATGGGGGCGCCGCCGGTCGCGCGTCCGCAGCTGACGCAGCAGACGGTGACCATGCCCGCTCCGGCTCCCCGCCGCCCCGCGGCGAGGGGGATCTCCCCGGACTCGATCGTCCTGGTGATCCCCGGGCGCAAGCGCTACCACGTTCCGGGCTGCCGCCAGCTGGCCGGACGAGATCACGAAGAGCTCACGCACGAAGAGGCGCGCGAGGAGGGGTTCACCCCATGCACCACGTGCCTGCCGGACGCGGCGCTCGGCGGACGACAGTCGCCGCCCGAGGCCGACCCGGCCGTGTCCACCGAGAGCCGGGCTCACGCCACTGAGCCCGCCCGTTCCGGGTCCACCCGTTCCGAGTCCGCCCGTTCCGGGTCCGCCCGTTCCGAGTCCGCCGGTTCGGATCCCGTTCGTCCCGGGCCTGTCAACGAGTCGCGTGCCCCTCGCCCCCCGGGCACGGACAGGCAGCCGATGGCCCGGCCGAAGCCCGATGCCCGGGTTTCCACCCCCAGCCCGGAGCCCGCCCCCGCCGCCTCCCACGAGGACCGGTCGGCCGGGTGGTTCGGGCGTCCGTCGGATCCCGCGCAGGGCTCGTCCTCCAGCGGCCCCGCCGAGTGGCCTGCCTCCCGTACGGCCAAGCCCGGCGAGGAAGAATCCGGCCAGACGACTTTCGTGGCCGTCCGCCGGGGGCCTCACGACTCCCGAGCGGAGGTCGCCACATCCTCCTCCCCTGGTGACCGCTCCGCCCCCACAGAGCGTCCTGAGCGTCCGTCAGCCCGATCGGGCCGATCCGAAGGTTCGGAGAAACCCACTCGCGGCGCCGATGCCGAGGCCGACCTGACCGACCAGGGCCCGGAGACCCGGCCCCAGCGGGCGGTGTCCGCCACGGGAGAGCCGATCGAGGCCCCGCCCGCGCGTACGGGAGGGGCCGGGCGCGGTTCCCCGGCGGAGTCCCCACGGTCCTCGTCGTCCGGTGGCTCCGCTGCCGGCGGCCAGGGCAGGCCGCAACGCCCGGGAGCGTCCCCGGGGTCCCAGGGAGCCCCAGGGCAGCGTTCCGGACCCGGTTCGGCGGGAGCGTCCCAGCGGCCCACGTCCTCGCCCGGCCGGGGCGAGCCGGAGGGCGCCGGGTCCGAGCCCGAGCCGGAGGAGACCGCTCGTTTCCCCTCGCGGCCGGTCCGCTTGGAGCCGTCCGGCGAGGCCGCTGGACCACGGTTGGCGAGCGAGCCGCGGGACACGGCGGCGGGCACGTCCGGAGCAGCGAGGGAGTCAGGCGCTACGTCGGGCGCGTCGGACAGGTCATCGACGCGACCGGCCGCGACAGCCGAACGTAAGGGTGGAGCCGGAGGCGAGGACAGGTCGGACACGGCGCCCACCGGTGAAGATGCCGTGGGTAAGGGCGCGGCGTCGCCCGGCACTGCTAAGGGCACGGCCGCCACGGGAGCCAAGGAGTCCAAGGACGCCGAGTGGGCCAAGGACGCCGAGTGGGCCAAGGACGCCGAGCGGGCCAAGGACGCCGAGCGCGCTAAGGACGCCGAGCGCGCTAAGGACGCCGAGCGCGCTAAGGACGCCGAGCGCGCCAAGGACGCTGAGCGGGCCAAGGACCCTGACCGCGCTAAGGACGCTGAGCGGGCCAAGGATGTCGAGGGTGGCAAGGGCGCTGAGGGTGGCGAACGCGCTGGTAACGGGGCCGGCAAGGAGACCCCTGCCAAGGAGCGCGCCGCCACGGTGAAGGTGATCTCCGGGACGCGCCGCTACCACGGTACCGACTGCCCGCTGATCAGGGGCGCCGGTGACAGCGGTGTGGAGACCATGACCCTCGCTCAGGCGGAGACGGCGGGCCTCACCAGTTGTTCGGTCTGCCAGAGCGACCGTGAGACGGCCGGCTGAGCCCGGCGTTCGAGACAGTCGCGAGCGACCACCGCAGGACGTCAGGACGTCAGGATCAGGACGTCAGGACGTGCCTGAAGGCGACACGGGGAACCAATGCCGTCCCAACACCTAGCGATCTGGTGGATTTCGGTGCCGAGGCAGTCCAGAACGTAGCGAGTCTGTTCCGGGACGATAAGGCGGGTTCCGATACGTGCCCAGGCGGGCCAGAACGTAGCGAGCCTGTGCCGAGGTGGTCCCAGGATGTGCTGCCAGGGTCCCGGCGAGCTTCGAAACGCTGGATGGCCCGGGCGTGCTCCCCGTGGGAGAGCACGCCCGGGCGATAGGCCGTCAGGAGCGGCGGAGCTGGAAGGTCAGGCCCAGGTCCGCGTCGGTGTGGGAGGGCAGGCCAGGCTCGGATCCCTCCGTGACCGACGTGGCCAGCACCTCGTCCGCCACCGGGCCGGCACCGGAGCGCAGGGCTTCGGCGAGGTCGGGGCCGGAGGCGGTCCACCACAGGTCGATGCGGTCGGTGATGGACAGGCCGGTGGACTTGCGGGCCTCCTGCACCAGGCGGATGACCTCGCGCAGCAGGCCGGCGCGGCGTAGCTCGTCGGTCAGCTCCAGGTCGAGCGCGACCGTCTCGCCGGTGCCCGTGTCGACCGCGCCGGTCTCCACCGCCCAGCCCGAGCGGGGCTGTTCGGTGACGATCACCTCGTCAGGGCCCAGCGAGACCGGGCCGAGCTCGCCCGCCTCGACGGTCACCGTGGCGCCCGAGCGCAGGGCGCGGGCCAGCGTGGTGGAGTCGGCGGAGGTCACCGCGGCGGCCACCAGCTTGGTCTGGGAGCCGAAGCGCTTGCCGAGCGCACGGAAATTGGGCTTGACCGTGTAGGACACGAGATCGGCGCTGAAGCCGGACATGTCCTCCAGTGCCTGGACGTTCAGCTCGTCGGCGATGAGAGCGCGGAGCTCGGGCGGGAGCGCCGGCCAGCCGTGCGCCCCGACGAGCGCGCGGCCGAGCGGCTGGCGGGTCTTGACCCCGGAGGACGCGCGGGCCGAGCGGCCCAGCTCCACCAGGCGGCGGACGAGCGCCATCTGCTCCGACAGCGCCGGGTCGAGCAGGTCCTCCCGCACGGCCGGCCAGGAGGCCAGGTGCACCGAGGACGGGGCGTCATCGGCCCGCAGCACGTCCCACAGGTAGTCGGTGACGAACGGCGTGATGGGCGCCATCAGCCGGGTGACCGTCTCCAGGCACTCGTACAGGGTCGCGAACGCCTCCCGCGAGCCCTGCCAGAAGCGGCGGCGCGAGCGGCGGACGTACCAGTTGGACAGGTCGTCGAGGAACTCGGCGAGCCTGCGGCCGGCGCGCTGGGTGTCGTACTCGTCGAGCGAGGCCGTGACGTCGGCCACCGTGCGGTGCAGCTCGGCCAGCGCCCACCGGTCGAGCAACGGGCGCTCGGACGCGGGCAGCGCGTCCGCGAGCATCGCGGGCGACCACGACTCGGCGCCCGCGTAGAGGGTGAAGAAGGAGGCGGTGTTCCAGTAGGTCAGCAGGACCTTGCGGACGATCTCCTCCAGCGTGTTGTGGCCCACGCGCCGGGCTGCCCAGGGGGAGCCCGAGCAGGCCATGAACCAGCGCAGCGCGTCGGCGCCGTGCTCGTCCATCAGCGAGATGGGCTCCAGCACGTTGCCGAGGTGCTTGCTCATCTTGCGGCCGTCCTCGGCCAGGATGAGCCCGAGGCAGAGCACGTTCTCGTAGGACGACTGGCCGAAGACCAGGGTGCCGACGGCCATCAGCGAGTAGAACCAGCCACGGGTCTGGTCGGTCGCCTCGCAGATGAACTGCGCCGGGTAGACGCCCTCGGGCTTGCCCCGGGCGCCCCACTGGGCGAAGGGCATGGAGCCGGAGTCGTACCAGGCGTCGATGACGTCGGGCACCCGGCGCGCCTCGGCGCCGCAGGTGGGGCAGGGGAGGGTCACGTCGTCGACGTAGGGGCGGTGCGGGTCGAGCGCGGACACGTCGCGGCCGGCCAGGGCGCCCAGCTCGTCCATCGAGCCCACGCACGTCACGTGGGACTCGTCGGCCGAGCACACCCACAGCGGCAGCGGTGTGCCCCAGTAGCGCGAGCGCGACAGCGACCAGTCGACGTTGTTGCGCAGCCACTCGCCGAACCGGCCCCACTTGATCGTCTCGGGGTACCAGTTGGTCGTGGAGTTCTCCGCCAGCAGCTGGTCCTTGACCGCGGTGGTGCGGATGTACCAGGAGGGGAGCGCGTAGTAGAGCAGCGGCGTGTGGCAGCGCCAGCAGTGGGGGTAGCTGTGCTCGAAGTGGCCGCCGCGGAACAGCAGGCCCCGCTCCCGCAGATCGTCGGTGAGCGCCTCGTCGGCGTCCTTGAAGAACTGCCCGCCGACCATCGGCACGTCGTCGAGGAAGCGTCCGTCGGGGCCGATCGGGTTGACGACCGGCATGTCGTACCGCTTGGTCACGGCCAGGTCGTCGGCGCCGAACGCGGGCGCCTGGTGGACCAGGCCGGTGCCGTCCTCGACGGTGACGTAGTCGCCGAGCACCACGTAGTGGGAGCCCGGGATGTCGACCAGGTCGAAGGGGCGGGAGTAGGGGGTGCGCTCCAGCTCGCGGCCGGAGAGGCGGGCGACCTCGGTGACGCCCTCGCCGAGCACCGCCAGCAGCGGCTCGGCCACCACCAGCACCTCACCGCCGGGGGTGCGCGCGGCGACGTAGGTCACGTCGGGGTGCACGGCGACCGCGGTGTTGGACACCAGGGTCCACGGCGTCGTCGTCCAGACCAGCAGCGAGGCGTCCAGCTCGGCCAGCGGGCCGGAGGTCACGGGCATGCGGACGTAGACGGACGGGCTGGACACGGTCTCGTAGCCGCCCGGCTGGCCCAGCTCGTGGTCGGACAGGCCGGTGCCGCAACGCGGGCAGTAGGGGGTGATGCGGAAGTCGCGGAACAGCAGCCCCTTGTCGAAGACGACCTTGAGCGACCACCACACCGACTCGATGTAGGACGGATCCATGGTCCGGTAGGCGGTGGACAGGTCGATCCAGTAGCCCATCCGCTCGGTCATCTGCTCGAACGCGTCGACGTGACGCAGCACCGACTCACGGCACTTGTCGTTGAACTCGGCGATGCCGTAGTCCTCGATGTCCTTCTTGCCGGCGAGGCCGAGCTCCTTCTCCACGCCGACCTCGACCGGCAGGCCGTGGCAGTCCCAGCCGGCCTTGCGCGGCACGCTGAAGCCGCGCATCGACTTGTAGCGGGGGAAGAGGTCCTTGAAGACGCGGGCCTCGACGTGGTGGACGCCGGGCAGGCCGTTGGCGGTGGGCGGGCCCTCGTAGAAGACCCAGGCCGGGTTGCCGTCGTTCTGCTCGACGGAACGCTCGAAGATCTTGCCGTCCCGCCACCGGTCGAGGACCTCACGCTCGAGCGCGGGCAGGTCGACCTGCGCGGGAAGAGAGCGGAACGTAGGGGAAGACATCTCGGGCGGGCCTCCACGCGATCACTGGCTACAGGGCTGCGTGAAGGGACGAAGCCGACGTGCGGCCCCGCGGTACCACCCTTCTTGGCCTCGGAGAGGCCCTCTTCGTTCGGGCTGCGGCCGGGTCTAGTGAGCTTCGGGGAAGCCGTTCTTCCGGCGGCTCCGGGGTGATGTCCCTCACATGGGGCCCCATCGACGCCTTGCAGCCTTCACACCATAACGCAGGTCGGAGGCAAAGGCTTCCTGGTTTGGCCGGTGACGATCCTGTCTCCGGTACGGAAGTCGTAAACGCCGTCAAAGATGAGGGAATGGGCGCTGCTGAGGGGGAGTTGAGAGGGCGGGGCGGGATAGTACGGGGGAGGTAAACGACCCGGCGGGTCGTTTGTCGATCCGTTATGGGGGCACCTAAGCTGCCCGCACCATTCACGGCCTTGATCAGCAATGGAGGCAGCCATGGCGGCAGTCACGCAGACCGCTACACCGGCGATGTGGTCGCAAGAGGAGCTGGCCGAGGTACGCGGCGCCCTGAAGACGGAGATCGACGAACTCAACACCGACATCCTCCGGCACGAGTCGGAGATCGCCTCCGGCGATGTGACCCAGGGTGCCGGTGACGACCAGGCGGACGCCGGAGCCAAGACGTACGAGCGGGAACGCGAGATCGCCCTTACCCTGAATGCACGCGACCTGGTCGCGCAGAACGAACGTGCGATCGCCAGGATCGACGCAGGGACCTATGGAGTGTGCGAATCGTGCCACAAGCCGATCGGCAAGGAACGTCTGCAGGCGTTCCCGAGGGCGACGCTGTGCGTGGCCTGCAAGCAGAGGGAGGAACGCCGGTAGGCGGACGGCGCGGACGTCTCGCCGCGGTCCTCGTCGGACTGGCCGTCGTGATCTACGCGGCCGATCTGATCACCAAGACCCTGGTGCTGCGTGCCCTGGAGGGCAAGCCGCCGCTGGTCGTGATCGAGGGCGTGCTGCAGTTCAGAGTGATCTTCAATTCCGGTGCCGCCTTCAGCATCGGCACCGGAATGACGATCGTCTTCACCTTCATCGCCGTGGGCGTGGTGGTGGCCATCATCCGCACCGCCCGTAAACTGGGCAGCGTCCCGTGGGCGCTCACGCTGGGCCTGCTGCTCGGCGGGGCGCTCGGCAACCTGACCGACCGGCTCCTGCGCTACCCGTCGGGGATCGGCAGGGACACGCAGTTCCAGGGGCACGTCGTCGACTTTGTCGAGGTGCTGCCCGGCAGGTTCCCGGTCATCGACTACTTCCCGGTGTTCAACATCGCCGACTCGGCGATCGTCTGCGGCGGGATCCTGGCCGTGGTCCTGGCCTGGCGGGGCTACCAGATCGACGGCACGAGGGAGGGCAAGAGTGGCCGAGCAGCGTAGCCTGCCCGTGCCCGACGGGCTGGAGGGCGAACGGCTCGACGCCGCGCTCTCGCGCCTGTTCGGGTTCTCCCGTACCCGCGCGGCCGAGCTGATCGTCGCCGGTGAGGTGCTGGTCGACGGCCGGCACCCGGCCAAGTCCGACCGGGTGCACGCGGGCGCCTGGCTCGACGTGACGCTCCCGCCGCCGGTGGTGGCACCGATGCCGGTCGCCGAGCCCGTGCCCGGCATGCGCGTGGTGCACGAGGACGACGACATCGTCGTGGTCAACAAGCCCATCGGGGTGGCCGCCCACCCGACCGTCGGCTGGACCGGCCCGACGGTGCTCGGCGGGCTGCTCGGCGCCGGCCACACGATCACCACCAGCGGCGCGGCCGAACGCCAGGGCATCGTGCACCGGCTCGACGCCAACACCACGGGCGCGATGGTGGTGGCCAAGAGCGAGCGTGCCTACTCCCACCTGAAGCGCGCCTTCAAGGAGCGTACGGTCGACAAGCGCTACCACGCGCTGGTCCAGGGGCATCCCGACCCGTTCCGGGGCACCGTGGACGCGCCCATCGACCGGCACCCGTCCGGCGACGGCAGGTTCGCGGTCGTCGCGGGCGGCAAGCCGTCGATCACCCACTACGACACGATCGAGGCGTTCCGGGCGGCGTCGCTGCTCGACATCAAGCTGGAGACCGGCCGCACCCACCAGATCCGGGTGCACATGTCGGCGCTGCGCCACCCGTGCGTGGGTGACCTGATGTACGGCGCCGATCCGACGATCGCGGCCCGGCTGGGCCTCACCCGCCAGTGGCTGCACGCGGTGGCGCTCGGCTTCGAGCATCCCGGCAGCGGCGAGTGGATCTCCTTCGGCACCGACTACCCCGATGACCTGCAGAAGGCGCTCGACATCGTCCGCGCCGAGTCCTGAGCCCGCGGGTCAGCCGTCTTTCTTGTCCTTCTTGGGCTTCTTGGGCTTCTTGCCCTTGCGGCCGTTGTCGGAGGGCTCGACCTGCCCGGGGGTCCGCGAGGCGGGCTTGTCGTCGTCGGACTTCGACGTGGTGGGGGCCGGTTTCCTGGTGGGTTCGCGGCTGGGCCCCCGGGTGGTCTTCTGGCGGGGGCCGGACGACTCCGGCCGGCCCTCCGGCGAGCCGGACGACGGGCCGGCGTTCCGCACCCGCCGATCTCCCGGAGTGGTGACCGTCCGCTCCGGCGACGCGTCCGTGGGAGCCGGAGTCGGTCCCGAGCTGGAGGGCATCGCGGTGGGGCTGCCGGCCGGCGTCGACGCGGGCGGGCGGGCACCGGAGTCGCGGTGCGACAGCCACGCCATGCCGCCCGTGGTGAGCGCGACGACGATGGCGCCGGCCGCGAGCACCGCGAGCGGCATCCGGCGGTTCGGCCCGGCCGGCCGGGCGGGGACGGGGGGCGGGACGTCCAGGGACGCGGTCGGCTCGGGCGCGGTCCCGGTCATGATCGCGTGCAGCCGGCGCTCGGCCTCGTCCAGCGACAGCCGCTCGGCCGGGTTCTTGCGCAGCAGCCCCAGCACGACCGGCGCGAGCGCGCCCGCCCGGGCCATCGGATCGGGTTCGGAGTGCATGACCGCGCCCAGGGTGGCCAGGGCGTGCGGGCGCTGGAACGGTGAGCGCCCCTCGACCGCGACGTAGAGCGTCACCCCGACCGACCACAGGTCTGAGGCGGCGTGCGCCCGGCCGCCCGCCGCCCGCTCCGGCGCCATGAAGGCGGGCGTGCCGACGAGGATGCCGGTCCTGGTGACGGGAGCCTCGTCCTCGGTGGTGGCGATCCCGAAATCGGTCAGCACCGCCCGGCCGGAGTCGGTCAGCAGCACGTTGTCCGGCTTGACGTCCCGGTGCAGCACACCCGCCGCGTGCGCCGCGCGGAGCGCCTCCAGGAGTTGGACGCCGATGGCCGCGGTCTCGGCGGGGGACAGGGGACCCTGGTCGCGTACCAGCTCGCCCAGCGTGCGGGAGGGGATCAGCTGCATGACGATCCAGGGGTGGCCGTGCTCCTCCAGCACGTCGTAGACGGCGGCCACGCCCGGATGCGCGACGCGTCCCGCCGCCCGGGCCTCGCGGAAGGTCCGGATGGTGAACTCGTCGCGTTCGGGACCGTTCAGCTCGTGGGGCGGGTGGATCTCCTTCAGTGCCACATCCCTGCCGAGCACCTCGTCATGAGCCTGCCACACCGTGCCCATGCCGCCCGAGCCGATGGTCTTGACGAGTCGGTAGCGCCCACCGACAAGTCCCGCAGATTCGGACATGCGGCGTGACTACCCGAGAAAACTCCGGACAAGCGCGGTAATCACGGCCGCCGTGGCCAGAACGACGAGAAAGGGCGCGCGAAGCAGCAGGGCGACCACGGCCCCGCCCAGGCCGGCGGTGCGGGCCGGGTCGAAACGCAGCTCGCCGTTCTCGGAGAACATCTGCACGGCGATGAGCGCGGCCAGCAGCGCCACCGGCACGAGCTCGGCGAAGCGGCTCACCACCGGATGGTCGAGGATCCGCCGGGGCGCCGCGAGCCCGGCCAGCTTGAGCGCGTAGCAGCCCAGGCAGACGGCGGCGATCGCCCACCACAGCGTCATCGCGCCATCACCACGAGCACGGCCGCGGCCGACAGCAGCACGGGGACGCCCGGCGGGAGGAACGGGGTGGCGCCGAGCGCGATCGCCGCTCCGCCGAGTGCCAGCCACCTCAGCTCGGCGCTCGCGGCCAGTCGTGGCCACAGGATCGCCAGGAAGGTGGCCGGGCCGACCACGTCCAGCCCCAGCACGGCCGGGTCGCCGAGGAACGAGGTGCCGAGCGCCCCGCCGAGGGTGGACAGGTTCCAGGTGATGTACAGGCTGGCGAACGTCGTGACGAATCCGGCCCGCGCGGCGGCCGGGGTGGGCTGGGCGAGGGTGACGGCGGCGGTCTCGTCGATCACGCCGTGCGCGGCCAGCAGCCTGCGCGGGCCGCGTACCCGCAGGAGGTCCGCCATGCGCAGGCCGTACAGGGTGTTGCGGCCGCCGAGCAGGAGCGCGCCCGCGGACGCGGCGACCAGGTTGCCGCCCGCGCCGACCGCCCCGGCCAGCGCGAACTGGGAGGCGCCGGTGAACGTCAGCAGGCTCAGCACGCACGCCTGCGCCACGCTGAGCCCGGCGGTGATGGCCGCCGCGCCGAAGGCCAGCCCCGACAGCCCGACGGCCACGCCCACTCCCAGACCGTCCCGGATCGCGGCGGAACGATACCCTGTTGTGTCCATATGGCACAGATTATGTGCTGTCCGAATTCGTCGGCGTCCGCCGATCGACTGCCCGAGGACGTCTGCTACGACGGCCTGAACGTCTGGACGAACGTGTCGAAGTAGCCGCGGTCCCGTTCCCAGCGGGCCTCGGTGGTCTCGAAGTAGAGGGCGAACGGCCGGCCGCCGGCGGTGCGGAAACCCCGGTTGATCACGTGGATCACGGTGCCGTCGCGCTGCCTGGTGAACTCCCAGTCGGCGGCCGGGCGGCCCAGGTAGGTCGTGGAGTCGATGGCGATGCGCCGGTAGGCGATGAACTCGCCCCGGTCGCGGATCGTCTTCTCCAGGCTCTTCCAGTGGCGTGCCGGGTCGGTCCAGGGGTGCTCGGGAACGGTCCACTCGACGATCAGAGTCCCCGGCGAGCCGGGCCGCGTCACGCTGACGCTGTCTCTCACGGGATGCTTCGTCGCCCGCCAGCCGCGGGGGAGAGCGATCGAGAACCGGCCGTCGGCGTCGCGGTAGGCGCGCCAGCCGGCGGGCACCTCTCCGCCGGTCGCGGCCGGCGTGGGCGCCGCGGAGGTCGCCGGGCCGGTGGGGGTCGGGCCGGTGGGGGTCGGCCCGGTGGGGGTCGGCTCAGTCGGGGTCGGCCCGGTGGAGGCGGGCGTGGGGTCGCCGGTGGAGGGGCGCCCGGTCTCGGGGGTGGCGCTCGCGAGGGCGGTGGCGCCGGGGTCCGGCGCGCCCGTCCCGCGGATCGCCAGCACGGCGCCCGTCGCCAGCGCGGCCGTCACGGCCAGGACCGCGGCCACGACGATCGGGCGCCCGCCGCCCCGCCGGGGGCGCGGCCGGACGGGGACCGTGGAGCCCGCCTCGCCGTACGCCCTCCGCAGCGACGCGGCGGCCTCGTCGGCGCCCATCCGGGCCCGGGGGTCGCGGGTGAGCAACCCCATGATCACGGGACGGAGAGCTCCCGCCCGGGTGGGCGGCCTGGGCTCGTCACGCAGCACCGCCGCGACCGTCGCCGCCCACGAGTCGCGTTCGTACGGCGGCACGCCCTCCACCGCGGTGTAGAGCGTCGCGCCGAGCGACCACAGGTCGGACTCGGGCCTCGCGGGCTCGCCGTGGAGGCGTTCGGGCGGCAGGTAGGCGGGCGTGCCGACCAGGCCGCCGGTGGCGGTGAGGCCCGCCTCGGCCTCCAGCGAGGCGATGCCGAAGTCGGTGAGGACCACCCGGCCGTCGTCGGCCAGCAGGACGTTGGCCGGTTTGACGTCGCGGTGCAGCACGCCCATGGCGTGCGCGGCCCGCAGCGCGTCGAGCATCCGGCCGCCGATCAGCGCGGCCTGCCCGACCGTCATCGGGCCGCCCTCGCGGATCACCTCCGCCAGCGAACGCGATCTGACCAGCTGCATCACGATCCACGGCAGGCCGTCCTCCTCCACGACGTCGTGGATGACGACGACCGACGGGTGGTCGAGCCGGCCCGCCGCCCTGGCCTCCCTGATCGTCCTGCGGTTGAGATCGGCCAGTTGGGCGTCGCCCACACCGGTGTAGCGGACCTCCTTGATCGCCACCGCCCGGTCGAGCAGCTCGTCGTGGGCGCGCCACACCACGCCCATGCCGCCCTCGCCGAGCGGCTCGATCAGCCGGTACCGGCCGCTGATCCGTCTTTCCACCGGAGCCGCCTACTTGGCGGGCTTGAACGTGGCGGCGAACGTGTCGAAGAAGTGCTTGTCCTTCTTCCAGCGGCTGTTCAGGTTGTGCCAGTAGATGGCGTAGCCACGGCCGTTCTCGGTGAGGAAGCCGCGGTTGCGGACCCGGGTCTTGCCGGTGTTGGTGTTCCAGGTGAAGTCCCAGTCGGCGGCGGCCTTCATGTAGTCGACCTTGTGGATGTCGATCAGCTTGTAGCCGCCGAACCGGCCCCTGGCGCCCGGCTCCTGCTTCTTCCAGTCCTTGTACGGGTCGGAGCCCGGGTCGCTCGCCTCCTCGATCATCAGGAAGGCGTTGGACCCGGCCCCCGGGCCGCGGAAGAACACCTGGGAGCCGTTGCGGTTGTACTCCTTCCAGCCCTTCGGCAGGCCAATGGAGAAGCCCGTCTTGTCCTTGTACATCTTCCAGCCGCTGGGCAACGCGGCGGTCGCCGTCGGGCTGGAGGAGGGCGTCGAGCTGGCCGTGGGCGTCGTGCTCGCCGACTCGCTGGGCGTGGGCTCCGGCGACGCGGACCCGCTCGGCGAGGGAGAGCCCGCCGGCGGCGGCGAGGACGCGGAGGTGTGGGTCTTGTCGGCGCCGGAGTCGGCGCCGGAGTCGGGGGCGGAGCTCAGGCCGAGATAGCCGCCCACACCGGCGACCAGGACGACCGCGCAGGCCGCCGCGATGATCGGGCCGAGCCGCCGCCCCTCCGAGCCGCCGGACTCGACGGTGGCCCCAGAGGCTCCCGTGGCTCCGGTGGGACGCCCGGTGGCCGGGGAGAGCCTGGCGCCGGTCTCCGGCGGCGTGGACGGGGTCTGCCGGCCGGGCTGCGCGGCCGGGGGAATCAGGTCGGGATCGGTCGGGGTGTCGTCCTCGGCCGGGCCCCGCTGCGCGGGAACCTGATGCGCGCCCGCGCCGGCCGCCGGCTGGGCGGGCATCCGCATGGTGGGCGGCGGGCTCGCCTGGGCGATGACCTCGCGCAGCATCCGGCTCGTCTCCTCGTAGGAGGGACGCTGGACCGGCTCCTTGGCCAGCAGGCCGCTGATCACCTCGGCGAGCGGCCCGGCGTGCGGCGCGGGATCGGGCTCGTCGGTCAGCACCGCGTGCATGGTGGCCAGCGCCATCCCCCGCTCGTGCGGCGAGCGGCCCTCCACCGAGGTGTAGAGCGTGGCGCCGAGCGACCACAGGTCGGACTCGCGCCGCGCGGGCAGCCCCTTGAGCCGTTCGGGCGCGATGAACGCCGGCGTGCCCGCCAGCCCCGTCACCGTGAGCTGCGTCTCGGTCTCCAGGGTGGCGATGCCGAAGTCGGTGAGGACCACCCGGCCGTCGTCGGCCAGCAGGACGTTCTCCGGCTTGACGTCACGGTGCAGCACACCCGACTCGTGCGCCCGGTGCAGCGCGTCGAGCACCGCGAGGCCGATCTCGGCCACCTTCTTCGGAGGCAGCGGCCCGTCCTGCTTGATCACCGCGCCCAGGGAGCGCGACGGGACCAGCTGCATGACGATCCAGGGCCGGTCGTCCTCCTCGATCACGTCGTGCACGACGATCACGTTGGGGTGCTCGAACCTGGCCGCGGCCCTCGCCTCGCGCATCGTACGGCGGTTGAGCAGCTGTACCTCGTCGCCCAGGGCGGCGGCGTAACGGACCTCCTTGACCGCGACCACCCGGTCGAGCAGCTCGTCATGGGCTCGCCAGACGATGCCCATGCCGCCCTTGCCAATGGGCTCCTGCAGCTGGTAACGGCCGGCGATGCGGCGTCCGTCACGCTTGCGATCCGACATCAACGGCCTCAAACCCTCCCTCTAGGCCAAGAAATACTCCCATAGCGAGGGATCAACGGCGACTCGCCGGAGGGACAGTCCGCCATATGAGAAGGGGAGTCCAGCAGGTGGATGACCGGTGTAAGGTTCTGACATGACTTGTCGCCACGCGTTTACCGAGCCGGCTCCGGGAGGGCCGGTCGTCCGCTAGCGACCACCTGGAGTCGGCAACAGGCAGAGACGCCGCGTCTCTGCCTTTTTGGTTTTCTGCCGGCTCCAGCGGGCCGGCCCGAGTGGGGAGCCGCGATGTCATCGACCTTGGAACGGCACGTCGTCACCGTGGGCGGGCTGCGCGTGGGCGCGGGACCGGCCGTCGTGATCGGCGGCCGGGTGAGCCTGCGCGAGCACCGCGGCCCGGCCGCCGAGACGCTGCGCGAGCGGGCCACGCTCGTGGAACCGTCCGCCGCGGCCGACCTGCCCGTGATCGCGGCGCGGGCCGAGGCCGTGGTGGTGGGGGCGGCGTGGACGCGCGACGTCCCGCTGGTGCGCGCCGCGGCCGGGCTGGGGCTGCCGGTGGTGGTGGAGCGCCGCCCCGCGGCGTCGCTGGAGGAGTGGCTCGGGCTGGCCGACTACTGCGCGGCCGAATGCGGCGACCAGGTGATCCTGTGCGAGAGGGGCCGGCTGGACCTCGGGCTGCTCCGGGCCGCCCGGGCGGCGTCCGGCCGCCCGGTGCTCGTCGACGTGTCGGCCGACGTGGGCCTGTCGGCGGCGGCGGTCGCGGCGGGCGCCGACGGGCTGGTCCTGGACCGGTCCCTCACGACCGGCCCACCCGTCTCCGGCCCGGACGCGGCGGCCTCCCGCGCGGGCGAGGAGGAGACGGCGGCCCGTACGGACGAGGAGACGGCGCTGCGCGCGGCGGAGGAGGCCGTGACGCTGGTCGGGGCGCTGCTGCGCCCCGAGACGCCCGCGACGCTGCCGGAGTGCAGGGAGGCGATCGACCGGGTGGACGCGGCGCTGGCCACGCTGCTGGAGCGGCGGGCCGCGCTGGCCGGGACCGTGCAGAGGCTCAAGCCGGTCGGCGGCTTCGCGGGCCGCGACCCGGGCCGCGAACGCGACCTCGTGGCCCGGATGGCGTCGCGCGCGCCCGAGCTGGGAGCGGAACGGCTGGCGCCCGTCATGAACGCGGTCATCGAGGCGGGCCTGCACCTGGCCGAGGACCGCGCCCGCCGGTGAGGTGGACCGCGGGCTCCGGCACGCCGCCCGGGTGAGCCCGGCGATCGGCCCGCGAAGTCACTCGGCGGGATTCACGGCCGGGTCGGCGACGGAGTCGATCACCGTGGCCGCGCGCCGCCTCCTGAGCGCCAGCCAGCCGAGCCCGATCGCTCCGGCCAGCACCGGCAGCAGGTAGAAGGCCACCCGCTGGTCCTCGTCCGCGAACGGCATCAGCAGCACCACCAGCGCCAGGAAGGCGAGCGTCAGCCAGTTCGTGTAGGGGGCGCCGGGCATCGGGAACGCCGAGCGGTGCCCCGACCGGCGCAGCCGCAGCTGACAGTAGACCAGGGTGCCCCAGGTGGTGATCACGCCCAGCGAGGCGACGGCGGTGGCGATGTTGAACGCCCGTTCGGGCAGGAAGTAGAACAGGACCAGACCGCCGAGGAACATCGCGGCCGTGAAGACGATGCCGCCGATCGGCACGTGCCGGGAGCTGAGGGTGCCGGTGAAGCGCGGGGCCTCTCCCTTGCGGGCCATCGAGCGCAGGATGCGTCCGGTGGCGTACAGGCCGGAGTTGCAGGAGGAGAGGGCGGCGGTGATCACGATGAGGTTCATCGCGTCGGCGGCCCACGGCACGCCCAGACCGTCGAAGACCGTCACGAACGGCGAGGTGCCGGCCCGGTAGGCGGTCCACGGCAGCACCATGGCCAGCAGCACGACCGAGCCCACGTAGAAGATCGCGATGCGCCACACCACGCCGTTGATCGCCTTCGGCATGACCTCGTGCGGTCTGGCCGTCTCACCCGCGGTGATGCCGACCAGCTCGATCGAGGCGTACGCGAAGACCACGGACTGCAGGCTCATCAGCACGAGCGGGGCGCCGGTGGGGAAGAAGCCGCCGTGCGAGACGAGGTTGCCGGGCGTCGCCTGGCCGACCGAGAACAGCACCAGCGCCAGGCCGACCACCAGGAAGGTGACGATGGCCAGCACCTTGAGCAGCGCGAACCAGAACTCCAGCTCGCCGAAGATCCTGACCGACAGCAGGTTGACCGCCAGCACGAACGTCAGCGCGATCAGCGCGGTGAGCCACCGCGGGAACCCCGGAGCCCAGTAGGAGATGTAGGCGGCGATCGCGACCAGCTCGGCGATGCCGGTGAAGGCCCAGTTGATCCAGTACATCCAGCCGCTGGCGAACGCCGCCCACGGGCCGATGAACTCGCCCGCGTACTCGACGAACGAGCCCGACACCGGCCGGTAGAGCACCAGCTCGCCGAGCGCCCGCATGACGAAGAAGGCGGCCAGCCCGGCGGCGGCGTAGGAGATCATCAGCGCGGGCCCGGTCGCGGCCAGCCGGCCGCCCGCGCCGAGGAACAGGCCGACGCCGATGGCCCCGCCGATGGCGATCATCTGGACCTGACGGTTGCCCAGCGAATGCCGGTATCCCTCATCGCTTTCCGTACGCACAGGGTGTCCCTTTCGTCACTCTCCGTGAAGATGACGATATCCGGGACACCGGCTCCGGCGGGGTCCGGCACGCCGCCCGTACGGCGGGCGAGATGTCGGTGGCGACCACTAGAGTCGGAGCGCACACCACAACAGACCGGGAGGCGCCGCTCCATGTCGTCCAGCGACTCGTTCGTCCATCTGCACGTGCACACCGAATACTCCATGCTCGACGGGGCCGCACGCCTCAAGCAGATGTTCAAGCAGGTCGGCGACCTGGGCATGCCCGCGATCGCGATCACCGACCACGGCAACATGCACGGCGCCTACGACTTCTACCGGCAGGCGACCGGGGCGGGCGTGAAGCCGATCATCGGCTGCCTGTTGCCCGGACAGGAGATCATCACGGCCGAGGGAGTGAAGGCCGTTGAGGACATCCGGGTGGGTGACCTCGTTCTCACCCATCGTGGCCGTTTCCGTCGCGTGTTGCGCACAATGAGGCGTCCCTACAGCGGGCGCGCATACACCATCGGCCTTGCCGGACGGTACGGTCGCACCCTGACCTTGACCGAAGAGCACCCCGTTCTGGTCAGGACACCCAACGGGCTGGTCGATTGGAAGAAGCCCGGTGACATCTGCTCAGGGCGAAGGACGGCTCACGGGGGAGTCCAAAGCTGGAATTCCTGGGCTTGTCTGCCGCGGCTCACCGAGCAGATGTCCGAGATCGACCTTCTATCCTTCTTGCCGGCGTCCTTCGCCGAAGGCCCGGATGGCGGGCTCGTCCGCTCGTACGACTCTCGGTATCGCGCCGATCAGCGATGGGCGCGAGTGCCCCGCTCGATGCCCCTTGACTATGACTTCGGATACCTCTTGGGCATCTATGCGGCAGAGGGCCACGTGCAGGTGAAGGATGGTGAGCAGACGGGTGGCATCGGGTTCACCCTCAATGCGAACGAAGGAGTCACAGCCGAACGTTTGCGTCGGATCCTCGCCGAGTACGGCGCGGAGGTGCAGACGTACATTCGCGACGGCAAGGGCACGCTGGAGCTCATGACCTGCAGTGTCCCGCTCGCCTATGTGCTCTCCTCCCTGGTGGGGGCGAGTGCGAAGACGAAGCGTGTGCCGGCCTGTGTCCTCACTGGGCCCGCTGACGTGAGAAGTGGATTCCTTGAGGGACTCCTGACTGGCGACGGCAGGAATCCCGGACGGGTGTCCAACCCGAGTGGGCGGCGTGATCTCAAAGTGGCCTCCAGGTCGCTGGCCTGGGGCGTCCGGACCTTGCTCGCCGATCTCGGGCACTGGACCACCGTGTCCACAGGGACCGAGCGGGGCAACTTTCCGCAGGGCGCGGCCGATCGTGAGTACCGCTGGTTCCAGGTGGCTTACCAGCCGGAACGAGCTTATTCCCAGACTCTCGACGACGATGATTACCTTTACCGTCCGATCGCGAGCGTCGAAGCCATCGAACTCGACTGCGAAGTGTTCAATTTCGAGGTCGAGGAGGACAACTCCTATGTCTCCGACTTCATCCTGCACAACTGCGAGGCGTACATCGCTCCCGACTCACGTCGGGTCAAGAAGCCCGTGCTGTGGGGGGAGCCGCACCAGAAGCGTGATGACGTGTCGGCGGGCGGCTACTACACCCACATGACGATCTGGGCGCGCGACAAGACGGGCCTGCACAACCTCATGAAGCTCAGTTCGCGTGCCTACACTGAGGGCTTCGTGCGCAAGTGGCCGCGGATGGACGCCGAGATCCTGGCCGAGCACGCCGAGGGCCTGATGGCGACCACCGGCTGCCCGTCGGGCGAGGTGCAGACCAGGCTCCGGCTCGGCCAGTACGACGAGGCGCTCAAGGCCGCGGCGAAGTTCCAGGACATCTTCGGCAAGGACAACTTCTTCCTGGAGATCATGGACCACGGCCTCGACATCGAGCGCCGGGTGCGCGACGGGCTGACCCGGATCAGCAAGGAGCTGTCCATCCCGCCGCTGGTCACCAACGACTCCCACTACACCTACGAGTCCGACGCGGCGTCGCACGACGCCCTGCTGTGCATCCAGACCGGCAAGCAGCTGTCCGACCCCGACCGGTTCCGCTTCGACGGCAGCGGCTACTACATCAAGACCGCCGAGGAGATGCGCGCGGTCGACGGCTCCGACCTGTGGGCCGAGGGCTGCCGCAACACCCTGCTGGTGGCGGAGAAGGTCGATCCGACCGGGTTCTTCGAGTTCAAGAACCTGATGCCGACCTATCCGATCCCCGACGGCATGACCGAGCAGGAGTTCTTCCGCAAGACGGTCTGGGAGGGCATGGACCGCCGCTGGCCGGAGGGCTACGACGACGAGCACCGCCGGCAGGTCGACTACGAGATCGGCATCATCGAGCAGATGGGCTTCCCGAGCTACTTCCTCGTGGTCGCCGACTTCATCATGTGGGCCAAGGCCAACGGCATCCGCGTCGGGCCGGGCCGAGGGTCTGCCGCGGGCTCGCTGGTGGCCTACGCGATGGGCATCACCGACCTCGACCCGCTGCCGCACGGCCTGATCTTCGAGCGGTTCCTCAACCCCGACCGCGTCTCCATGCCCGACGTCGACATCGACTTCGACGAGCGCAGGCGGGCCGACGTGATCCGCTACGTGACCGAGAAGTGGGGTGCCGACAAGGTCGCCATGATCGCCACGTTCGGCACCATCAAGGCGAAGGCCGCCATCAAGGACGCCGGTCGCGTCCTCGGCTATCCCTACGCGCTCGGCGACAAGGTGTCCAAGGCGTTCCCGCCCGCCGTGATGGGCAAGGACATCCCGCTGGCGGGCATCTTCGACAAGGACCACCCCCGCTACGACGAGGCGGGCGAGCTGCGCAGGCTCTACGAGGAGGACGTCGACGTCAAGGCGACGATGGACCTCGGCAAGGGCCTGGAGGGCCTGATCAGGCAGACCGGCGTGCACGCCGCCGGCGTGATCATGTCGGCCGAGGTGATCACCGACTACATCCCGATCATGCGCCGCGACTCCGACGGCGCGATCATCACGCAGTTCGACTATCCGACCTGCGAGACGCTCGGCCTGCTGAAGATGGACTTCCTGGGCCTGCGCAACCTCACGATCATCGACGACTGCCTCAAGATGATCGAGTCGACCACCGGCGCCTCGATCGACCTGCTCAAGCTGCCGCTCGACGACCGCAAGACCTACGAGCTGCTCGGCCGGGGCGACACGCTGGGCGTGTTCCAGCTCGACGGCGGCGGCATGCGCTCGCTGCTGCGGCTGATGAAGCCCGACAACTTCGAGGACATCTCCGCCGTCGGCGCCCTCTACCGGCCCGGCCCGATGGGGGCCAACTCCCACACCAACTACGCGCTGCGCAAGAACGGCCAGCAGGAGATCACGCCGATCCATCCGGAGTTCAAGGAGTCGCTGAGCGAGATCCTCGACACGACCTACGGCCTGATCGTCTACCAGGAGCAGGTCATGGCCATCGCGCAGAAGGTCGCCGGGTTCTCGCTCGGCAAGGCCGACCTGCTGCGCCGCGCGATGGGCAAGAAGAAGAAGGCCGAGCTGGACAAGCAGTTCGAGTCCTTCGAGGCCGGCATGAAGGCCAACGGCTACTCCCGCGAGGCGATCAAGACGCTGTGGGACATCCTGCTGCCGTTCTCCGACTACGCCTTCAACAAGGCCCACTCCGCCGCCTACGGCCTGGTCTCCTACTGGACCGCCTACCTCAAGGCCAACCACCCGGCCGCCTACATGGCCGCGCTGCTGTCGAGCGTCAAGGACGACAAGGACAAGTCGGCCCTCTACCTCAACGAGTGCCGCCGCATGGGCATCAAGGTGTTCCCGCCCGACGTCAACGACTCCGACTTCGACTTCACGCCGCGCGGCACCGACATCCGCTTCGGACTGTCGGCGGTGCGCAACGTGGGCGGCAACGTCGTCGACGGCGTCATCTCCGCCCGCAGGGAGAAGGGCCGCTTCGCCGACTTCAAGGACTTCCTGCGCAAGGTTCCGGCGATCGTCTGCAACAAGCGGGTGATCGAGTCGCTGATCAAGGCCGGCTCCTTCGACTCGCTGGGCCACGTCCGCAAGGGCCTGGTCATGGTGCACGAGCAGGCCGTCGACGCGATCATCGACATCAAGAAGAACGAGGCCATCGGCCAGGACTCCCTGTTCGGCGCGATCGAGGACGGCGAGGACCAGACGTTCGACGTGCAGATCCCGGTGGGCGAGTGGGACAAGAACACCCTGCTGCAGTTCGAGCGGGAGATGCTCGGCCTGTACGTCTCCGACCACCCGCTGTTCGGGGTCGAGCACATCCTGGCCTCGGGGGCCGACTGCTCGATCGCCGCGGTCCAGGACGACAGCCGCCCCGACGGCCAGATCGTCACCGTCGGCGGCATCCTGAGCGGGGTGCAGCGCAAGGTCACCAAGAAGGGCGACACCTGGGTGCTCACCCAGCTGGAGGACCTGGAGGGCGCCATCGAGGTGATGATCTTCCCCTCGTCCTACCAGCTGTGCTCGACGATCCTGGCCGAGGACGCGATCGTCTTCGTCAAGGGCCGCGTCGACAAGCGCGAGGACGTCGCCAAGATCATCGCGATGGAGGTGACCGCGCCCGACCTCACCCAGGAGGCGGGCGGACCACTGCTGGTGAGCCTGCCTCTCAATCGCTGCACGGCGCCGGTCGTCGGCCGCCTCAAGGAGATCCTCAGCACCCATCCGGGCACCTCTGAGGTCCACCTGCAGGTGCACAACGGCCCCAAGACGACCGTCATGCGGGTCGAGGACCGGCTCCGCGTGACGCCGTCACCGGCCCTCATGGGCGACCTGAAGCAGCTCCTCGGCCCCGCCTGCCTGGGCGCCTGACCTCGGCCCGTCAAGCGGTTCGTCAGCGGCCTGACGGCGGTGGAGTGCGGGTCGCCTCACGACGATCCACCGCCCGGGTGGGCAAACCTCGCCATCGTCCGCCCCGGAGCCGGTGGGGGAGGATGGACAGGTGAGCGAGCTTTGCTACCTGACCGCCGCCGAGATGGCCCGCCTCGTCAGGACCCGGCAGATCAGCGCCGTCGAGCTGCTGGAGGCCCATCTCGACCGGATCGAGCAGGTCAACCCGCGGGTCAACGCCATCGTGACGCTGGTCGCCGAGCGGGCGCTCGACGCGGCCAAGGCGGCCGACGCGCGCGAGCCCGAGGGGGCGCTGCACGGGGTGCCGGTGGCGCACAAGGACCTGGCCAGCACGGCCGGCATCCGCACCACGTACGGGTCGCCGCTCTACGCCGCGAACGTGCCCGACAAGGACGATCTGATCGTCGAACGGCTCAGGCGCGCCGGGGCCGTCACGGTGGGCAAGACCAACACGCCCGAGTTCGGCACCGGGTCGCACACGGTCAACGAGGTGTTCGGGGCCACCCGCAACCCCTACGACCTGTCCCGGTCCGCCGGAGGCAGCAGCGGCGGGGCGGCCGCGGCCCTCGCGGCCGGCATGGTGCCGCTGGCCGACGGCTCCGACATGGGCGGGTCGCTGCGCAATCCGGCGTCGTTCTGCAACGTGGCCGGGCTCCGGCCGACCCCCGGACGGGTGCCCGCGCCGTCCGAGATCGCCGCCTGGTACACCCTGTCCGTGCCGGGGCCGATGGCCAGGACGGTCGAGGACCTGACCCTGATGCTGGAGGCCGTGGCCGGGTTCGACCCGCGGTCCCCCTACTCGATCACCGAGGGCTTCCGCCGCGACCCCGAGCAGGGCGTGGCGGGGCTCCGGGTGGCCTGGAGCCCCGATCTCGGCGGGCTGCCGGTGGATCCCGAGACGGCGGCCGTCACGGCGACCGCGCCGGGCGTGTTCGAGCGGCTGGGCGCCCGGGTCGAGCAGGTCGACCTCGACCTGTCCGACGCCGACGACGCCTTCCGCGTCTACCGCGCCTGGTTCTACGCGCTGTCCTTCGGCGAGCTGGACGGCCTCGGGCCCAACACCGCCTGGAACGTCGAGCGGGGCCGCCACGTCACCGGCGCCGACCTAGCCCGCGCCGAACGGCTGCGCAGCGGCCTCTACCAGCGGATGGCCGGCTTCTTCGACACCTACGACGTGCTGATCGCGCCGGTCAGCCAGGTGCCGCCGTTCCCGGTCGAGCAGCCGCACGTCAGCGAGATCAACGGGGTCCGGCTGCCCGACTACCTGTCGTGGATGCGCTCCGCCTACTGGATCAGCGTCCTGCACGCGCCCGCCGCCTCGGTGCCGGCCGGGTTCACGCCGTCGGGGCTGCCGGTCGGGGTGCAGATCGTCGGCCGGCCGTTCGCCGACGCCACCGTGCTGCGCGTGGCCCATGCCTTCGAGCAGGCCACCCGCCACGGCGAGCGCCGCCCGCCGCTGTAGTCGATCAGCCGATCCCGTATCGTCGCAAGCTCCTCAACTACGTGTACGGTTTGCGCAGCGGCGACTCCCGGTAGCCGTTCATGCCCTCCAGCAGCCCGAAGACACCGACGGCGCACAGCGGCCAGGCCACCCGCACGCCGGAGGCGGTCAGCCGCAGCGAGCCGGGGACGATCGTGATCCCGGGCTGCGCGGACGCCTCCACGGTGACCACGCCCAGCGTGAACGCCGAGCCCACCTGGAGCGTGATGTAGGCGCCGAGCAGCCCGCCCGCGCAGAGCCCCACCAGCACGGCCAGCTCGTGGCCGCGCCGCAGCCGCCAGCCCACCGCCCCGCAGACCAGCCCGAGCACGCCGGTGATCACCGCGAACCAGCCGTCGGCGGCGATCAGGGACTGCGTGGACGGGTCGGCCAGCACCTGCCCCCGCTCCGTGATCTGGTAGGGCGCCCGGGGCGACAGCCACGACCAGAGCAGCCCGGCGAGCACGGCCGTCGCAGCGAGAATGAGGACGGTCACCGCGAACGGCCGCACATGCCTCGCCACGCCACTCCCCTTCACCGCCCGCGTCCGGATCAGCTCGATGGTATCTCCCGGTTAGGCTCACTTCGTGATTCAAGAAGAGGTCTGGCTGATCGAACCCTCCGGCCCGCTCATCGGAGACGTCGAAGTACGCGGCTCCAAGAACGCCGTCTCCAAGCACATGGTGGCCGCGATGCTGGGCAGCGGGGAGAGCTGCATCCACAACGTCCCCGAGGTCGGCGAGGTCGGCATCACCGCGGCCATGCTGGAGGCCCTGGGCATCGACGTCGAGATCAGCAGGAACGAGATCCGCATCGCGCAGGGCCCGGAGATCCGGCCGCGCGTGCCCGACGCGTTCACCGGCCTGAACCGCATCCCCATCCTGATGCTGGGCCCGCTGCTGCACCTGGCGGGCGAGGCGTTCGTGCCGCTGGTCGGCGGCGACCCCATCGGCCGGCGGCCGGTGAACTTCCACGTCGAGGCGCTGCGCGCGATGGGCGCCGAGGTGCAGGTCGGCGACACCGGCATTCACGCCAAGGCCAAGCGGCTGAACGGTGCCCGGCTGGAGTTGGCCTATCCGAGCGTGGGCGCCACCGAGACGATCCTGATGTCGGCGGTGCTGGCCGAGGGCAAGACGGTGGTGAAGAACGCCGCGATGGAGCCCGAGGTGGTGGAGCTGGCGCTGTTCCTGCAGCGGATGGGCGCCCGGATCGAGCTGTCGCCCGACCGCCGGATCGTGATCGAGGGCGTCGAACGGCTGCACGGCGCCTCCATCTGGCTGGCCGGCGACCGCATCGAGGCGTTCTCGTACCTGGCCGCGGGCCTGGTCACCGGCGGTGAGGTGCGGGTGCACGGCTGCCCGCAGGACCGGCTGGTCACCGCGATCACCACGCTGGCCAGGATGGGCGCCCAGTTCGCCATCAACGACGAGTACCTGTGCGCCACCGCCCCGCCCGAGGGGTTGCGCGCGGCGGCGGTGCAGACCGACACCCACCCCGGCTTCATGACCGACTGGCAGACGCCGCTCATGGTGCTGTTCACGCAGAGCCAGGGCATGTCGGTGCTGCACGAGACGGTCTTCGAGAACCGCCTGGTGTACGTGCCCGCGCTGCAGAAGATGGGCTGTGAGATCGAGGTGTTCGACCAGTGCCTGGGCGGCCCGGCCTGCCGCTACCACGACACCAACGCCAAGCACTCGGCGGTGGTGCGCGGGGTCTCGCGGCTGAAGGGCGCCGACGTCACGCTGCCCGACATCAGGGCGGGGTTCTCGGCGGTGCTGGCCGCGGCGGTGGCCGACGACGTGTCCACCCTGCGCGGCGTGCACCACATCGAACGCGGCTATCACCGGCCGTTCGAGCAGTTCGCGTCGCTTGGTCTGAACATCCGTCGAGAACAGTAAAGGAGTCGGAAGTGGGCGTTTGCCGGTGATCTGTCGGCCGCAGATCACCTGAGTGAGTGTGCTCAGATCCATCGGCGGGCTCGGCGTGGCGGGGGCCCTCTGCGGCGTGCTCGCGGCGGCGCTGGTGGCACCGGCCGTGAGCGGGGCGGGCCTCGCCGCGAAGAGCGCCGCGAACGTCTTCGTGGACCTGCCGCCGCCGCCGCGCGAGGAACCTCTGGCCCAGGTCACGCGGCTGCTGGACCGCACCGGCAAGACCTTCGCCCAGTTCTACGAGGCCAACCGGACGACGGTGCGGCTGTCGCAGGTGGCCCCCGTGATGCGCCAGGCCATCGTGGCCATCGAGGACGCCCGCTTCTACGAGCACGGCGGCCTCGACGTCCGGGGCACCTTCCGGGCACTGCTCACCAACACCCAGGCCGGCGGCATCAAGCAGGGCGGCTCCTCGCTCACCCAGCAGCTGGTGAAGAACATCCTGGTCGAGAGCGCCCACACGGAGCAGGAACGCGACCGGGCGCGGGCGCCCAGCGTGGGCCGCAAGATCACCGAGCTGCGGCTGGCCCTGGCGCTGGAGAAGAAGTACACCAAGGACGAGCTCCTGGAGAAGTACCTCAACATCGCCTACTTCGGCGCGGGCGCGTACGGCGTCGAGGCCGCGGCCCGGCGGTTCTTCTCCACGACGGCCGCCGAGCTGACCCTGACGCAGGCGGCCACGCTCGCGGGCGCCGTCCGCATGCCGTACTCCACCGATCCCTCGCTCGGCCCGGCCAGGCAGGCACGGCTGAAGGAGCGGCGGGACATCGTGCTCGACCGGATGGCCGGCCTGGGACAGATCCCCCATCGGCAGGCCGAGATCGCCAAGCGGAGCCGGCTCGCCATTCGCCTCCGTCCGGAGCCCGGCGGGTGCGGGCAGAGCCTCTACCCCTACTACTGCCTGTACGTGCAGCGGGAACTGCTCACCAACCAGGTCTTCGGCAACACGGCGGCCGAGCGGCGGACCAGGATGGCCCGGGGCGGGCTGGTGATCAGGACCGGCCTCGACCCGGTGGCCCAGCGGGCCGCCGACGAGGCGATCCGCCGCCGGGTCCATCCCGAGGACACCGAGGTGGCCGCCGAGGCCATGATCTCCCCGGACACCGGGCGGATCAGGGCGATGGCGGCCAGCAAGGAGTTCGGCCGCAACCCGGGTGACCGCAAGAACGGCCGCAAGACGACGTTCAACCTGGCGGCGGACGTGGCGCACGGCGGCGGCATGGGGTTCCAGGCCGGGTCCACGTTCAAGGTGTTCACCCTGGCCACCGCCTTGCGGCAGGGCTGGAGGTTCGGCCAGGGGTTCCAGACGCCCGGCTCGCTGGTGCCGTCGCAGGGCTATCGCGACTGCGCCGGGCGGCCCGTCAACGACCCGCGGGCGACCATCTACAACGCCGGCGGCGAGGGCAGCGGCGGCGGCCCGCACAGCCTGTCGACCGGCACCTGGAAGTCGGTGAACATCTTCTACATGATGCTGGAGCGCAAGGTCGGCCTCTGCAACGTGGTCAAGACCGCCAGGGCGCTCGGCATCACCCGGGCCGACGGCAAGCCGCTGCGCGAGGTGCCGACGTTCACGCTGGGGATCAACGAGATGGACCCGGTGACGGTGGCGGCGGCGTTCGCCACGTTCGCGGCCCGCGGCAGGTACTGCCGCCCGCTGGCCATCGTGGAGATCGTCGGCCGCGACGGCGTGCCCACCCGGGTGCCGCCCGCCTGCGAGCAGGTCATGGACCGGCAGGTCGCCGACGCCGTCAACTACGTCCTGTCCGGGGTTTTCACCCAGGGCACCATGCGCGGCCAGAGCATCGGCCGCCCGGTGGCGGGCAAGACCGGCACCAACAACGGCTACACCTCGGCCTGGTTCGCCGGCTACACCCCGGACCTGGCGGCGGCCGTGAGCATGGGCGACATCCGCGGCTCCTACCGGTTCCCGTTGCAGAACGTGGAGATCGGCGGCCAGTACTACGGCTCGGTGCAGGGGGCGTCGCTGCCGGGGCCGATCTGGGTGGACTCCATGCAGGGGGCGTTGCGCGACACTCCGGCGCACGGGTTCCCCGGCCCCGACATGGGCCGGTTCGGCGGTGGCGTCACGCCGGGGCTTAAGGAGGCCGAGGAGGAGGAGAAACGCCGGGAGGCGCTCGGGCGCGGGCGTGACCGGTTCCGCGACCGGTTCGGGCCGTGGCTGGGGGAGCGGCGTGGCCACCACGCCCGCTGGCGCCCGTCGCGCCGCTTCCCGCGCTCCTTCGACGGCCGGCCGCCCTGGCGCGGCCCGCGCCACCGCTGACGGTGACCGGAGGGACGGGGGACGGGGTCAGCGCTTGCCGATGGGGGCGGTGACGGCCCGGGTGAGGGTGACGAGGTTGGCCGGGGCGGTCTCGATCTGCAGCCCGCGCTTGCCGGCCGAGAAGTAGATCGTGTCGAACTCCAGCGCCGAGGAGTCGACCACGGTCGGCAGCGCCTTGCGCTGCCCGAGCGGGCTGATGCCGCCGACCACGTAGCCGGTGACCCGCTCCACCTTGGCCGCGTCGGCCATCGCGGCCCGCTTGCCGCCCAGGGCCGCGGCCAGCGCCTTGAGGTCGAGCTTGCCCGCCACCGGCACGACGGCCACCGCGAGCCCGCTCTCCATCTCGGCGACCAGCGTCTTGAAGATCCGCTCGTACGGCACGCCGAGCGCGTCGGCCGCCTCCTCGCCGTAGGCCTGGGCGGCGGCGTCGTGCTCGTAGGGGTGGAGCGTGAACGCCGCCTTGGCCCTGGTCAGCGCCACCGTGGCCGGAGTGCCCCCCTGGGCCTTCGCCTTGCTCACGTCGATCCCTCCGGTGTCCGAGAATGGACAGTCTATCGAATCTACATTGTAAAGGCCCTGCCCGGCGTGTACCCGAGAGCACGCCGGAACACGTCGATGAACGCGCTGGCCGAGGCCCACCCGCAGCGATGCGCCACGGTCGTCACCGCGACGCCGTCGGCGAGCAGCAGCAGCGCGTGGTGCAGCCGCAGCTGCGTGCGCCACTGCGGGAAGCTCATGCCGAGCTCGGCGCGGCAGAGCCTGGCCAGCGTCCTGGCGCTGGCGCCCGCCGCCGTGCCCAGCTGGGCGAGTGTACGCCCGTCGGCCGGGTCGTCGTGCAGCAGCGCGCAGACGGCGGCCAGCCGCGGGTCGCGCGCCGTGGGCAGGTGGAACGGCTGCTCGGGGGCGCGGCGGAGCTGGTCGAGGAGCACCGCTCGCAGCCGCTCTCGCTCCTCGCCGGAGTCGAGGCCGCCGTCCGTGTAGGCGATGATCAGCTCCCGCAGCAGCGGGCCGACGGCCAGCACGGCGGGCCGGGCCAGGCCGAGCGGGTCGTCGGTGACCGGCATCCCGACCAGGCGCAGGTCGGTGCGGCCGTGGGCGCGGTGCTCGTGCACGGTCCCGGCCGGGATCCAGATCGCCCGGTTGGCCGGGGCGACCCAGGTGCCGGCGCCGGTGGTGACCGACAGCACGCCCCGGCAGGCGTAGCCGATCTGGTGGGTGTCGTGCCGGTGGGCGTCGATGCCCGTGCCCGGCGCGAGGGGGCGCCTGCCCGTGGGAGCCTCCGGCAGATGGCGGATCTCCGGCATAACTTGGCATTTTATCGGAAGCAGGCCAGCCGCCCCGGCGGTGATGATCGGACCGTGAAAGTGAACAGGGTCGCCATGCTCGCCATCGGCCACGGGAGCGTGGACGTCTACCAGGGCGCGGTGCCCGCTCTCGTCCCGTTCCTGGTGATGGAGCGCGGCTACGGCTACGTGGCGGCGTCGGGCGTCGTGCTGGCGGCCACGTCGCTGTCGTCCGTCGTCCAGCCGGTGTTCGGCGTGCTGACCGACAGGTGGCGGATGCCGTGGCTGATCCCGGTCAGCATGACCACCGCCGGGCTGGGGGTCGCGCTCAGCGGCGTCTCCGGGTCGTACGTCCTGACCTGGCTGGCCGTGGCCCTGTCGGGGCTGGGGGTGGCGGCGTACCATCCGGAGGCGGCGCGCCTGGCGCGGATCGCCAGCGAGGGCAGCCACGTGCGGATGAGCTGGTTCTCCCTGGGGGGCACGCTCGGTTTCGCGAGCGCGCCCGTCATCGTCACGCCGCTGCTGTCGCTGGGCGGGCTCGGCGCGTCGCCGCTCCTGGTGGTGCCGGCGCTGGCGGGCGCGCTGCTCACACTGACGGTGATCCGCGCCGTGGCCGGGCGTGAGGCGGCGGTGCGCGCCGCCTCGCCCGTCTCGGGGCGGGACGACTGGGCGTCGTTCGCCCGCCTCACGCTGGTGATCGTCTTCCGGTCCGTGGTGTACGTCGGGCTGAGCGCGTTCATCGCGGTCTACCTGGGGGGCGGCGCGGCGGGCGCGGTGGCGTTGTTCACGCTGTTCGCGGGGGGCGCGCTGGGCACCGTGCTCGGCGGCCGGCTCGCGGCCCGCCGGGGCCGGGTACGCACGATGCGGCTGGCGTACGCGGCCAGTGTCCCGGCCCTCGCCGGGATCGTGCTCGTCCCCGGTCACGCGGCGTACGTCTTCGTCGCGGCCACCGCGATCTTCCTGTACGCGCCGTTCTCCCTGCATGTGACGCTGGGCCAGGACTATCTGCCGCGCCGGGTGGGCACGGCCGGCGGGGTGACGCTCGGCCTGGCGGTCAGCGCGGGCGGGCTGACCAGCCCGCTGATCGGGGCGCTGGCGGAGGGCACCTCCCTGCGCCTGGCCCTGTCGGCGCTGGTGGTCTTTCCGGCCCTGGCCTGGCTGCTGTCGGGAACCCTGCGTGAGCCGGCCCCCTCGCTCGTCGCGGAGACGTCCTGAGGGGCGGGCTTCGACGGGCGGGGACGGGTCAGGCCGCGCCGTGGAACCGGCGCTGCAGCTCCCGCACCTCGTCCGCGAGCCCGGGGACGGGCCCGACCACCTCGGCGCCCGGCACGATGTCGTTGATCGGCAGGGTGCGGACAGGCGGCGCCGGGACACCCAGCTCGGCCAGCCAGCCGGCCAGCTGCTCGGAGGAGCTCACGTAGACGATGCGGCCGAGCCCGACCCAGCCGTGCGCGGCGGCGCACATCGGGCAGTGCTCACCCGAGGTGTAGACGGTCGCGGCCGCCCGCTCCCCGGGGGTGAGGTTGGCCGCCGCCCAGCGGGCCAGCGCGAACTCCGGATGCCGGGTCCGGTCGCCGCCGGCCACGTGGTTGTGGTCCTCGGCGAGCACGGCGCCGTCGGCCGCCACCAGCACCGACCCGAACGGCTCGTCGCCCGCGTGGAGCGCCTCGGCGGCCAGCTCCACGCAGCGGCGCAGATGCAGCAGGTCGTCGTCGGTCAGCATGGCGGCCTCCAGGATGGGATCTTCATCGCCATGCTAGCCCGGGGCCCCGGAGCTGCCGCGACTCGCGCGTCCGGATGGTGGACGGAACGGGATACACCCAGTGGACTCCGTAGACTGGTGGGGTGATTTCCCGTATCGACATGCGCGGTTCTCTGCCCGAGGACCTGCGCGACGTGCTGCCCCGCGCCGAGCTCGACGTCGAGGCCGCCCTGGAGAAGGTGCGGCCCATCTGCGAGGACGTGCGCCATCGTGGGGCGGCAGCCGTACGGGAGCTGACCGCCAGGTTCGACGGGGTCGAGATCGAGCGGGCCCGGGTGCCCGAGCAGGCCATCCGCGGGGCGCTCGACGAGCTGGCGCCCGAGGTCAGGGCGGCCCTTGAGGAGGCGATCCGGCGGGCCCGGCTGGTCCACCGCGACCAGCGCCGCGCCGACCACACGACCCAGGTCGTCCCGGGCGGCACCGTCACCGAGCGGTGGGTGCCGGTCGAGCGGGTCGGGCTCTACGTGCCGGGCGGCCGCGCCGTCTACCCCTCCAGCGTGGTCATGAACGTCGTGCCCGCCCAGGAGGCCGGCGTCGAGTCGCTGGCCGTGACGAGCCCGGCGCAGAAGGAGCACGGCGGGCTGCCGCACCCGGCGATCCTGGCCGCGTGCGCGCTGCTGGGCGTCGACGAGGTCTACTCCGTCGGCGGCGCCCAGGCGGTGGCCATGTTCGCCTACGGCACCGAGGAGTGTCCGTCGGCCACCATGGTCACGGGCCCCGGCAACATCTGGGTGGCCGCGGCCAAGCGGCTGCTCAAGGGCCGCATCGGCATCGACTCCGAGGCCGGGCCGACCGAGATCGCGATCCTGGCCGACGAGACGGCCGACCCGGTGCACGTGGCGGCCGACCTGATCAGCCAGGCCGAGCACGACGTGATCGCCGCCGCCGTGCTGGTGACCGACAGCGTGGAGCTGGCCGAGGCGGTGGAGAAGGAGCTGCCCGGCCAGGTCGGTGCGACCCGGCACGCCGCCCGCATCACCGAGGCGCTGAGCGGTCGGCAGTCCGGCATCGTGCTGGTCGACGGCATCGACGACGGGATCAAGGTGGTCAACGCCTACGCGGCCGAGCACCTGGAGATCCACACCGCCGACGCGGCGGAGGTCGCGGGCCGGATCCGCAACGCCGGCGCGATCTTCGTGGGCCCCTACGCCCCGGTGTCGCTCGGCGACTACCTGGCGGGCTCCAACCACGTGCTGCCCACGGGTGGCTGCGCCTGCCACTCTTCCGGCCTGTCGGTGCAGTCGTTCCTGCGCGGCATCCACGTCGTCGACTACACCCGCGAGGCGCTGGCCGGCGCGGCGGCGCACGTGTCGGTGCTGGCCGACGCCGAGGACCTGCCCGCGCACGGCGCCGCGGTCAGGGCGCGCTTCGACTGGCAGGTGCCCTCGTGACCGTGCCGGGAGCGCCCGAACCTGCCGACGCGACGAAGTGGGAGCACATGGAGCTGCACGACCTGCCGATCCGTGACGACCTCAGGGGCCGGACACCGTACGGCGCGCCCCAGATCGACGTCCCGGTCCGGCTCAACACCAACGAGAATCCCTACCCGCCGTCCAAGGCGCTGGTCGACGACCTGGCCGAGGAGGTGCGGCGCGAGGCGGCGGGGCTCAACCGCTATCCCGACAGGGAGGCCGACGCGCTGCGCGCCGAGCTGGCCGGCCACCTCGGCCATGGGCTGGGCGCCGGTCAGGTGTGGGCGGCCAACGGCTCCAACGAGGTGTTGCAGCAGATCCTGCAGGCCTTCGGCGGCTATGGCCGCACCGCGCTGGGGTTCGAGCCGTCCTACTCGATGCACCCGATCATCACCACCGGCACCAGCACCGAGTGGATCAGCGGCGCCCGCGAGGACGACTTCTCGCTCGACCCGGCCAAGGCGGCCGCGGCCGTCGAGGAGCACCGGCCCGACATCGTCTTCCTGACCTCTCCCAACAATCCCACCGGGACGGCCCTGCCGCTCGGCACCATCACCAGGGTGCTGGAGGCCGCCAGGGGCATGGTGGTGGTCGACGAGGCCTACTTCGAGTTCGCCCGGGAGGGCACACCGTCCGCGCTCTCGCTGCTGCCGGAGCACCCGAGGCTGATCGTCACCCGGACGATGTCCAAGGCGTTCGCGATGGCGGGCACCAGGGTGGGCTATCTGGCCGCGCATCCGGCCGTGATCGAGGCGCTGCTGCTGGTGCGGCTGCCCTACCACCTGTCGACGCTGACGCAGGCGGCGGCGCGGGTGGCGTTGCGGCACCGCGCCGAGCTGCTCGGTACGGTCGACGATCTGCGGCGCGAGCGCGACGCCACGGTGTCGTGGCTGCGTGCCAGGGGTTTGACGGTGGCCGACTCCGACGCCAACTTCGTGCTGTTCGGGCGCTTCCCCGAGCGGCGCGCGGTCTGGGAGGGTCTGCTGGCGAGGGGCGTGCTCATCCGTGAGGTCGGGCCGCCCGAATGGCTGCGAGTGTCGATCGGCACCGGCGAGGAGATGGCGGCGTTCCGCGCCGCGATGGAGGGAGTTCTGTGAGTCGCGTAGGCCGCGTCGAGCGCGCAACGAAGGAGACGTCGGTCCTGGTCGAGGTGGGTCTCGACGGCACCGGCCGGGTCGACGTGTCGACGGGGGTCGGTTTCTTCGACCACATGCTGGCGCAACTGGGCAAGCACGGGCTGTTCGACCTGACCGTCAAGACCGAGGGCGACCTGCACATCGACTCGCACCACACGATCGAGGACACGGCTCTCGCGCTGGGGGCGGCGTTCCGCGAGGCGTTGGGCGACAAGTCGGGCATCAGGAGGTTCGGCAACGCGTCGTGCCCGCTCGACGAGTCGCTCGCCCAGGTGACCGTCGACCTGTCCGGCCGGCCCTACCTCGTGCACACCGAGCCCGAGGGCATGGCGCCGATGATCGGCCCCGAATACGACACGACCATGACGCGCCACATCCTCGAGTCGTTCGTCGCGCAGGCGGCGATCTGCCTGCACGTCAGCGTCCCCTACGGGCGCAACGCGCACCACATCGTCGAGGCCCAGTTCAAGGCGCTGGCCAGGGCGTTGCGCGAGGCGTCCGAGCCCGACCCGCGCGCCACGGGCGTGCCGAGCACGAAGGGAGTCCTATGACCGAGAACGCGATCGCCATCGCGATGGTCTTCATCGGGCTCTTCCTGATCGGCGGCATCTTCTCCCTGGCCAAGCAGGGGCTCAAGATCGGCGCCGTCATCTGCGCGATCGGCGCGGCGATGGCGATCACGGCGGGGGTGATGTGGTGGTGAAGCGGATCGTCGTCCTCGACTACGGATCCGGCAACCTGCGCTCGGCCGAGCGGGCCCTGGCCAGGGCGGGCGGCGACGTGACCGTGACCGCCGACGCCGACGCCGCGATGGAGGCCGACGGGCTGGTCGTGCCGGGCGTCGGCGCGTTCGAGGCGTGCATGACGGGCCTGCGGTCGGTTCGCGGCGAGCGGATCATCGGCCGGCGGCTGGCCGGCGGACGCCCGGTGCTGGGCATCTGCGTCGGCATGCAGATCCTGTTCGCCCGGGGCGTCGAGCACGGCGTCGAGACCGAGGGCTGCGGCGAGTGGCCGGGCACGGTCGAGCGGCTCGACGCTCCCGTGCTGCCACACATGGGCTGGAACACCGTCAAGGCGCCCGCGGACAGCGTGCTGTTCGCGGGGCTCGACGCCGCGACGCGGTTCTACTTCGTCCACTCCTACGGCGTGCGCGACTGGGAGCTGCGGCCCGGCGACGGTTTCGACGAGCCGCTGGTGACCTGGGCCGAGCATGGCGTGCCGTTCGTGGCCGCCGTGGAGAACGGCCCGCTCATGGCCACCCAGTTCCACCCCGAGAAGTCAGGCGACGCCGGCGCGGCGTTGCTGCGCAACTGGCTCGGCACCCTGTGAGCCGTTCCCGGCGCGAGCTCCGGTGAGCAAGGAGCGGGCCCGCCGCCGGGCCGAACGTGAGGCCGAGCGGGCGCGCGCGATGCGGCTCAACGAGCAGCGCCAGGCGCGCGCGGCCCGCCGGCGTGCCCGCCTCGCCCGGCTGATCCCGCGCCCGGTGCGGGTGGCCCGCCAGGGGGGCCTGCTCGCCCGCCGCCGCCGGGCTCGCAACGTCGTGGTGCTGCTCGGTTTCCTGCTCGTCCAGACGCTGGTGTGGCTCATCTGGGGGTCGGCTTTCCTGAGCTTCGGTGTTCTCGTCTTCTCCCTGCTTCTGGCACCTGTCCTGGTGACTCTCGCTTTCGACCGGAGGATCTGATGTCGCTCGTATTGCTGCCCGCCATCGACGTGGTGGACGGCCAGGCCGTACGCCTCGTCCAGGGGGAGGCCGGCACCGAGACCGGCTACGGCGCGCCGCTGGCGGCCGCGCTGGCCTGGCAGGAGGCGGGGGCGGAGTGGATCCATCTGGTCGACCTCGACGCGGCCTTCGGCCGTGGTTCCAACCGGGAGCTGATCAGCGAGCTGATCGGCCGGGTCGACGTCAAGGTGGAGCTGTCGGGCGGCATCCGCGACGACGACTCGCTGGCCGCCGCGCTCGCCACCGGCTGCCGCAGGGTGAACATCGGCACGGCGGCGCTGGAGAACCCCGAGTGGTGCCGGAAGGTCATCGCCGAGCACGGCGACAGGATCGCGGTCGGCCTCGACGTGCGCGGCACCACGCTGGCCGCCCGGGGCTGGACCGAGGAGCGCGGCGACCTGTGGGAGGTGCTGGAGCGCCTGGAAGCCGACGGCTGCCCCCGCTACGTGGTCACCGACGTCACCAAGGACGGCACGCTGCGCGGCCCCAATCTCGACCTGCTGCGGCAGGTCTGCGCCCGCACCGGCAAGCCCGTCGTCGCCAGCGGCGGAGTGTCCTCTCTTGATGACCTGCGCGCACTGGCTTCTCTCGTTCCGGACGGAGTGGAGGGAGCCATCGTGGGAAAGGCCCTTTACGCTCAAGCCTTCACGCTGCAGAGCGCGCTGGTCGCGGTGAGTTAAGAGAGGGGGGCGTGATGGGCAACATGAGTATGGAAAGCACCGGTTCCAGGGTCTTCTCGGGTGGCATCTGGGAGGAGAGGTACGGCTACGCCCGCGCCGTGGTCGTGGGCAACAGGGTGATCGTGTCGGGGTGCACCGCCACGGTCGACGGTGAGGTCAGGTTCGTCGGAGACCCCTACGAGCAGAGCATGACCGCCATGGGCATCGCGTTGGAAGCCGTCGAGCGGGGTGGGCTGACCCGCGAGGACGTGGTCATGGTCCGCTACTACGTGGTGGAGCACTGCCACTTCGACCCGGTCGGCAAGGCCATCGCGGAGGTGTTCGGGCACGTCCGGCCGGCGTGCACCGGCGTACGGGTGGCCGGGCTGGTGGATCCGAGGATGCTGGTCGAGATCGAGATCGAGGCACTGCGCGCATGACCGTGGCGGTAAGAGTGATCCCGTGCCTGGACGTGGACGCGGGACGGGTGGTCAAGGGCGTCAACTTCGCCAACCTGCGCGACGCGGGCGATCCCGTCGAGCTGGCCAGGCGCTACGACGCCGAAGGAGCCGACGAGCTCACCTTCCTCGACATCACCGCGTCGTCGGGTGAGCGCGAGACCATGCTGGACGTGGTGCGCCGGACGGCCGAGCAGGTCTTCATCCCGCTCACGGTGGGTGGCGGCATCCGCTCGGTCGACGACGTCAACCGGCTGCTGCGGGCGGGCGCCGACAAGGTGTCGCTCAACACGGCCGCCATCGCGCGGCCCGAGCTGCTCACCGAGGCGTCGCGGCGCTTCGGCGCGCAGTGCGTGGTGCTGTCGGTCGACGCGCGCCGGGCGCCGGGCACCGAGAGCGGCTTCGAGGTGACCACCCACGGCGGCCGGCGTGGCACCGGCATCGACGCGGTCGAGTGGGCGGCGCGCGGCGAGGAGCTGGGCGTCGGCGAGATCCTGCTCAACTCGATGGACGGTGACGGCACGCTCGACGGCTACGACCTGGAGATGATCCGCGCGGTGCGGGCCGCGGTGCGGGTGCCGGTGATCGCCAGTGGCGGTGCGGGCCGGCTGGAGGACTTCCCGCCCGCGGTCGAGGCGGGCGCCGACGCCGTGCTGGCGGCGTCGGTGTTCCACTTCGGCACTCTGAAGATCGCCGAGGTCAAGGAGACACTGCGTCACGCGGGTCATCCGGTCCGCTAGGAGCCGGGACCGCCGTCGTTCCCCGTGGGCGGCGGCGGGCCGCCCGCCGCGTCAGAAGACGCGCATGTGGTGGAAGCACTCGTAGGCGGTGTCCTGGGCCGAGAACGCCTCGGCCTCCGACCGCTTGACGGCCAGGTAGGCGGAGCGGCGCAGCGGGCCGAGCGCCTCCATGAGCAGTTCGTCGGCCTCCAGCGCGTCGAGGGCCTCGTCCAGCGAGGTGGGCAGCCGCGGGTAGCGGCCGGGCCGGGTGTCGGGGTCGATGGCGACCGCCTCGCCCGGTTCGAGCTTGCGGCGCAGCCCGTCGAGGCCGGCGTGGATGACGGCGCCCAGCGACAGGTAGGGGTTGGCCGAGGAGTCGGACGGTTTCAGCTCCAGGTTGGGCTCGCCGCTCTCGCCCAGCGGGGAGCAGACGCGGATCGCCGCCTCCCGGTTGTCGGGGCCGTGCACGGCGTAGGCGCCGGCCCAGGAGCGGGGCGACAACCGGCGGAAGCCGTTGACGCTGCCGCAGGTGAGCGCGGTGAGGGCGGGCAGGTGGGCGATCAGGCCGCCGATGAAGCACTCGAGTTCGCCGTCGTCGCCGGCGAACACGTTGCGGGTGTCCTTCCACAGCGACAGGTGCAGGTGGGCGCCGTTGCCGGCCTGGTCGGGCAGCGGCTTGGGAGCCAGCGTGGCCCACATCGACATGCGCATCGCCACGCCGCGCACGGTCTCGCGGTAGAGGACGTGGTTGTCGGCGGCCCGCAGCGCGGGCGCGTGCCGTACGGACAGCTCCTGCTGGCCGGCCCCGAGCTCGGGATGGTAGTGCTCGACCCGCAGGCCCTGGGTCTCCAGCGCGTGGATGAGCTTGATCGTGTAGTCGTGGGCCGTATCGAAGCCGGAGTTGGCGTAGCAGAGGCTGTCGTCGATCGGCAGCAGCCGGTCGGGACCGCCGGAAGGGTCGGGCAGGCGGCGGCCGAGGGTGAACTCCGGCTCGAACGCGGCCATCAGCGTGTAGCCCTCGCCCGCCAGCGCGCCGATCGCGTCCTTGAGGAAGGTGCGCGGGCAGGCGTCCCAGGGGGAGCCGTCGATGGCGCGCAGGTCGGACAGCATCGCCGCCGCTCCGGGCGCGTGGGGGAGGGGGACGTAGGTGGAGGGGTCCGGAACGATGCGTACCTCGCCCACCGGACCCAGATGCTCGACCTCCTGCAACTGGTCGAGCATGTTCATCGCCATCATGGCCACCGTGTGCCCGATGCCCGTGTTGAGGCGCTCGGCCAGCCGTGACCGGGATGCCGCCTTGCCACGAATGACACCGCCGTGGTCGGCGTAGAGGAAGCGGATGAGCTCGATGCCTTCGAGCTCCGCTCGCTCCAGGATCCGCCGGACGTTGGGATCAGGCTGGTTGATCTTGGTGGCACTCGGACGATCTCTCATCCTGCCTGCGTAACACGATCCGGCAGCGCGGGGAAGCGTCTAACGCAGACAGAACCGCACCTCAGGTCAGAACATTGGTAAAGAAGACGGCCAACTGATTGGCTCCTTGGACGATCCCGTTGAACACGCCATTGACCGCGCTCGCGGCCTCGGCCGGCCGGGTGAACAGGTAGAAGACCACGAACGCCACGAGAACGTAGGTGATCACCTTCTTGACCTGCATGGGGGCCTCCTGCAGTCCATTCCCAGCCGTATATACCCGGATCTGGGCGATCACTGGCATCTTCTATGAAGATGTTCTTGATCCTAACCGGGGGGCTTCTTCCTTACGTCATGGTAAGGCCAAGTAGCGGACCCGGCAGGGGGATTGGCCAGGCGTGGGCCCGGACGGTCAGATGCCGAGCTTGGCGCTCTTCAGCCGGGCGATCGCGCCGGGGTCGCCGCTGAGCTCGACAAGGGTCTGCTCCTGCCGGCCGAAGCAGAACAGCAGCAGCTCCGACGCGGTGCCGGTGACCTCCACCTTGGGGCCGATCCGCGGCCCGCCGAGCGCCACGCCGCCGCCGATCCGGTGCAGCACCACGCCCACGGGCGACCTGCGCAGCATCAGCCTGCCGCCGGCCGAGACCCGCTTCCACAGCATCCGGTCCAGGTCGGGGGACACCTCGCGGGGCTCCCAGCCGGGCTGGGCGCGGCGGACGTCCTCGTGGTGGACGAACAGCTCCAGCGTGTTGACGGCCTCGTCCAGGAACGGCAGCAGGCCGTAGACGCCGCCGGGCCGGCGGACCAGGCCGACCAGCTCGGGGTAGGGATGCCTGGCCTTGAGTGAGTCCTGCACCGAGGCGGTGTGACCGGCCAGCGGCTTGAGCGCGATGCCGGCGGCCGCGTCGGGCCTGCGCTCGCGCAGCACGAGATGGGCGGCCAGATCGTAGGTGGTCCACCCGTCGCAGAGGGTCGGGGCGTCGGGGCCTAGCCGATCGAGCAGATCGCAGAGGGCGGCACGTTCGCCACGAGCGTGAGTCACGACCCCAACCCTACCTTCGGGAATAACACCACGATCAGCCGTGATAGGCAGTGATGTAGAAATCTGCACCTTACGGAAGGAAAAACAGCGAGTGGCGAGCAAGGTCACCTCGGCCGTCATGCGTAAGGGACTCCGCGTCCTCGGCGTGGCCGTCCGCACCGAGAAGGGGGTCTTCACGGCCGCGGTCCTGGCCAGCGCGCTCTACGGCGGCATGACGGTGGCGTCCGCCTGGGCGCTCGGCTGGGCCACCGAGAACGTCGTGCTGCCCGCCTTCGACCGGGGTGACGTCCCTTCGGGCGCGCTCTGGACGGCTGTGCTGCTCATCATGGGCGCCGCGCTGCTGAAGGCGATCGGCGTGGCCGGGCGGCGCATCCTGGCCGGCCTCCTGCAGTACCGCATGCAGGCCCGGTCCCGCCGCGAGGTCACCAAGCAGTACCTGCGGCTGCCCCTCGCCTGGCACCACCGCCACCCCACCGGCCAGCTGTTGTCCAACGCCAGCGCCGACGCCGAGGCCGCCTGGGCGCCCCTCGCGCCGCTGCCGATGGCCGTCGGCGTGATCGTCATGCTGTTCACCGCGGCCGTCGCGATGCTGATCACCGATCCCGTGCTCGCCCTGGTCGGCTTCCTGATCTTCCCGGCCATCGCCGTGCTGAACCTGGTCTACCAGCGCAGGCTCAGCCCCCTCGCGACCCGCGCGCAGCAACTGAGAGCCGAGGTCAGCGAGATCGCGCACGAGAGCTTCGACGGCGCGCTCGTGGTCAAGACCCTCGGCAGGGAGGCGCTGGAGACCGAGCGCTTCCGGCGCCGCGCGCACGAGCTGCGCGACGCCAACATCGCGGTCGGGCGGGTCCGGGGCCTGTTCGACCCGATGCTGGAGGCGCTGCCCACGCTCGGCGTGCTCGCGGTGCTCGCCGTCGGAGCGCTGCGGCTGTCGGGCGGCTCCATCGACTCGGGCGACCTGGTCCAGGTCGCCTACCTGTTCACGCTGCTCGCCTTCCCCATCAGGGCGCTCGGCTGGGTGCTCGCCGAGCTGCCGCGCAGCGTCGTCGGCTGGGAACGGGTGCAGGCCGTGCTGGACGCGAAGGGCTCGATGGAGTACGGCCAGGCGTCGCTGTCGGAGGCCGGGCCCGCAGAGCTCGAGGTGTCGGAGGTGTCCTACTCCTACGGCACGGGCGACGTGCTGCACGACGTCACCTTCGAGGTGCGGTCCGGCCGTACGGTGGCGCTGGTCGGCCCGACCGGATCGGGCAAGTCCACGCTGGTCCAGTTGCTCGCCCGGCTGGTCGACCCGCCGTCGGGCCGGGTGCTGCTCGACGGCGTGGACGTGCGCGAACTGGGCTACGGCCGCGTCGCCGAGGCGGTGGCGCTGGTGCCGCAGCAGACGTTCCTGTTCGACGACACCGTGCGCGGCAACGTCGCGCTCGGCCTGCCCGTCGACGACGAGGAGGTGTGGGCGGCGCTGCGGCTGGCCCAGGCCGACGGGTTCGTCGGCAGGCTCGCCGACGGGCTCGGCACGCGGGTGGGGGAGCGCGGCGCGACGCTGTCCGGCGGCCAGCGCCAGCGGCTCGCCCTGGCCCGCGCCGTCGTCCGGCGCCCCCGCCTGCTCATCCTCGACGACGCCACCTCCAGCGTGGACCCCCAGGTCGAGGCCAAGATCCTGTACGGCCTGCGCGACGCGGCGGAGGCGTCGAGCGTGGTGGTCGTGGCCTACCGGATGGCCACGATCGCGCTGGCCGACGAGGTCGTCTACCTCGACCGGGGCCGGGTCGTCGACCGCGGCTCCCACGACGAGCTGCTGGGGCGCTGCCTCGGCTACCGCAACCTGGTCACCGCCTACGAGCGCGAGGAGGCCGAACGGGCCGCGGTCGAGGCCGAAGAGGAAGAAGGGGTCAGCGCGTGAGCGACGTCCGGAGCATCGGGGCCAGCGCCGAACGGTCGGCCCTGGCCACCGTCCGCCATGGGCTGTCGCTCACGCCGGAGTTCCGCAAGGGGCTCCTCGTCACCCTGGCGCTGGCCGTGGTCGCCACCGTCGGCAAGATCATCGTGCCGATCGCCGTCCAGCAGACGATCGACACCGGATTCAAGGGCTCGTCGGCCGACATCTCGTACATCACGCGGGCGGTCCTGCTGTGCGCGGCGGCGGTGGTCCTGACGGCGTTCGCCGGCTACCTGATGAACGTCCGCCTCTACAAGGCCACCGAGGCGTCCCTGGCCACGCTGCGGGTGCGCGGCTTCCGCCACGTGCACGACCTGTCGGTGCTCACCCAGAACACCGAACGCCGGGGCGCGCTGGTGTCCCGGGTCACCAACGACATCGACCAGATCAGCACGTTCATGCAGTGGGGCGGGCTGATGATCATTGTGGCGTTCGGCCAGCTGTTCGTGGCCAGCGTGCTGATGTTCGTCTACTCCTGGCAGCTCACCCTGCTCGTGTGGGTGTGCTTCCTGCCGCTCATGGTCGCGCTGCCGAGGTTCCAGCGCTGGCTGTCCAGCGCCTACACGACCGTCCGCGAGCGCACCGGCGACATGCTCGCCGCGGTCAGCGAGTCGGTCGTGGGCGCGGCCGTCATCCGGGCCTACGCCTCCGAGCGGCGCACCGCCGACCGCGTCGACGCGGCCGTGGACGCCAACAAGGCGGCCCAGGTCAAGGCGCAGACCATCGTCGGGTTCGTCTTCCCGCTGACCGAGATCGTGGCCGCCGTCGCCCTGGCCGGCATCGTGCTGCTCGGCGTACGGCTCGGCATGTCCGGCGACATCACGGCGGGAGAGCTCGTCGCCTTCCTCTTCCTCATCACGCTGTTCGTCTCGCCCATGCAGACCGCCACCGAGGTGCTCAACGAGGCCCAGAACGCGGTCGCGGGCTGGCGGCGCGTCCTCGGCGTGCTCGACACGCCGCCCGACGTCGCCGACCCCGGCGCCGACGGGGTCGAACTGCCGCGCGGCCCGATCTCGGTCGCCTTCGAGGACGTGCACTTCGCCTACCCCGGCGGCGTGCCCGTGCTGCGCGAGGTGTCGCTGGAGATCCCGCCGCGCTCGCGCGTCGCGATCGTCGGCGAGACCGGGTCGGGCAAGACCACCTTCGCCAAGCTGCTCACCCGGCTGATGGACCCGGTCTCGGGCCGCGTCACCGTCGACGGCCACGACCTGCGCGCCGTCCGCTTCTCCTCGCTGCGCGAGCGCATCGTGATGGTGCCGCAGGACGGCTTCCTGTTCGACGGCTCGCTGGAGGAGAACATCAGGTACGGCAAGCCCGCCGCCGACCGCGAGGAGATCCTGCTCGCGCTCACCGAGCTCGGCCTGGCCGACTGGCTCGACGGCCTGCCCGCGGGCCTCGACACCCCGGTGGGCCAGCGCGGTGAGTCGCTGTCGGCGGGGGAGCGGCAGCTGGTGGCGCTGGCCCGCGCCTACCTCGCCGACCCCGACCTGCTCCTGCTCGACGAGGCCACCTCGGCCGTCGACCCGGCCACGGAGGTGCGGCTCGCCAGGGCGCTGGAGGGCGTCACCCGAGGCCGCACCGCCGTCTCGATCGCGCACCGGCTCTCCACGGCCGAGAACGCCGACGAGGTCCTGGTGTTCGACGACGGCCGCCTCGTCCAGCGCGGAGCGCACGAGGAGCTGGTGGCGCGGCCCGGCGTCTACGCGGACCTGCACGCCTCCTGGATCTCGGCCGCCCGCTCCTGACGCCGCGCGACCGGCCCCATGCGACCGGCCCCAAGCGACCGGCCCCGGGCGACCGGCCCCGGGCGGGGCTCAGCCCGGGGCCCGCCCGATCGCGGCCGAGAAGGTCACGCAGGTGCCGCCGGGCGACGACACGATCGTGACGTGATCGCAGAGCATGCGCGTCAGCCACAACCCCCTGCCGCCGGTGTCGTGGCTGGAGGGGGTGCGCGCCGACCCCATCCAGCCCGGCGGCAGCCCCGGGCCGTGGTCGGTGACCTCGCACCAGAGCCGGCCCCGCCGCGCCCACAGCCGCACCCGGCCGCCGCCCCCGCCGTGCAGCACCGCGTTGGTGATGACCTCGTTGACGGCGAGCACGAAATCCTCCAGCCGCCTGCCCCGCAGCCCCTCTCCGGCGGCGCACACGCTGATGTCGCGGCGCAGCACGGTGACACGGCCGCGCGCGAAGGTCACCGCGAGCAGGTCCCTACACATCGCCGGCCCCGCGCTCCGGCAGGTGGCCGCCCGGATCCGGATCGAGAACGGAATCGGCGACGTCCACTGCGATCCTCCTCCCGGCCGTGGCACAGAAGGTACTCCGCGCGATGCGGTGACGTAGCGCGTTCTCGGCGGAACGCACCGTAATGCGGCCTCGCCCGGTGTACCTTTTCGGACGGGGCCCAGGCAGGTCGTCAAGGGAGCAGGACGTGGACGTGCTGGAGATGACCCGGCACCGGCACGGCGAGTCGATCGTCGTCAGCCTCGCGGGTGAGGTCGACGTCGACAACGCCTCCAAGGTGCGCAAGTGTCTCGACGAAGCGGCGGAGTCGCCCGGCTCCCGGCTGGTCGTCGACCTGAGCAACCTGACGTTCATCGACACCACGGGGCTCGGCGTGCTGGTGCGGCTGCTCGCCAGCCTGCGCGAGCGCGACGGCACCATGTCCCTCGTCGCACCCGACGGCCAGGTGCTCAGGCGGCTGCGCAGGACCAACCTGGCGCCGCTCTTCCCGATCTTCGACACGCTCTCCCAGGCGCTCGACTAGCCTTCCGCCTCCTGCCGTCCCCGCCGGCGGCCGGTGCGCGAGGCGGTCGCGGCGGCTGGTTGAATGACGTCATGTCCCTTGATCCCAAGGTCGCCGCGTTGCTGAAGCGCAACGGCGACGGGCTGGTGCCCGCGATCGTCCAGCAGTACGACACGGGCGAGGTGCTCATGCTCGCCTGGATGGACGACCAGGCGCTGCATCGCACGCTCACCACGGGCAGGGCGACCTACTGGTCGCGCAGCCGGGGCGAATACTGGGCGAAGGGCGACACGTCCGGGCACGTGCAACACGTCAAGGCGGTCGCCCTCGACTGCGACGGCGACACCGTGCTCCTCAAGGTCGACCAGGTGGGCGCCGCCTGCCACACGGGCGACCGCACCTGCTTCGACGCGACCCCGCTGGAGGTGTCGGCAGCGCCATGAGCAGCCCCGTCCCTCCGGTCCCCGCCGGCGGCGCCGCCGTACCGTCGCGGCGGCGCGAGCTGTGGACGTGGGTCCTGCTGACGGCGCTGGGCTGCGTGCTGGTGCTGTTCGCGGCGAGCCGCGCCTGGGTGAGCGACGTGCGCGTCGTGGGCGCGCAGGCGGGCGGCGACGTGGTCACGCCGACCGGGGGAGACCTCGGCCCCGCGCTGACTCCGGTGGCGCTGGCCGGGCTCGCGGGGGTGGTGGCCGCGCTGGCGGCCAAGGGCGCCGGACGTGCCGTGATCGGCGCGCTGATCGCGGTGTGCGGGCTCGGGGCCGGGCTCGGCACCTGGCTGGCGACGGGCTCCGCCACGGCGCTGGGCTGGCTGCGTGAGCACAACATCCTGCACGGCACGGGCTCACTGGAGTGGGACACCGTGGCGCTGTGGCCCGCGGTGTCCGGGGCGGGCGCGGCGCTGATGGTCGCCGGCGGGGTCGTGGCCATCGTGCGCGGCCGCCGCTGGGCGGGCATGTCCGACCGCTACGAGCGGGCCGGCGAACGGCCGCCGGTGGCCGACGACCGTGCCCTCTGGGACGCCCTCGACCGTGGCGACGACCCCACCTGAACCACCTGCTCCGCGCCTTCGTGATCGCGCGCAGTCGCGCTCCGGTCACGAATTCTCGTCGGTCTGAACCTCCGCCTTTCCGGCTCCCGTTTAGTCAATAGGCTGCCGGTGCACAGCGCCACGACCATCTGAGGAGCCAAGGGCATGAGTTACGGGGACCAGGGGGGAAACGGGGGATACGGCTCACAGCCGCCCGGCGGGGGCTACGGCCAGGGCGGTGACGGCTACGGGCAGCAGTCTCCCGGCTATGGTCAGCAGCCCGGCTACGGCTACGGGCAGCAGCCGTCGGGGCCGTACGGAGAGCAGCCGGGCAGCGGTGGTTACGGCCAGCAGCCCGCAAGCGGCGGTGGCTATGGCCAGCAGCCCCCGAGCGGCGGCGGCTATGGTCAGCAGCCTCCGAGCGGCGGCGGCTACGGTTATGGCCAGCAGCCGTCGGGGCCGTACGGTGAGCAGCCGGGGAGCGGCGGCTACGGCCAGCAGGCCTACGGGCAGGGATACGGGCCCCAGGGCTACAGCCAGCCAGGTTACGGGCAATACGGTCATCCGGCCCCTGCCAGGTCGACCAACGGCCTGGCGGTCACCTCACTGATCCTCGGCATCGTCGGCCTGCTCTTCTGCGGTCTCACCAGCATCCCGGGCGCCATCGTCGGCCACATCGCGCTCAACCGCATCAAGCGGACCGGTGAGGAGGGTCAAGGGATGGCGATGGGCGGTCTCGTGACGTCCTACATTACGATCGTCCTCTGGCTGATCCTCTGGATCTTCTTCGGTGGCATGTGGCTCACCCTCATGGGGCTCAGCACGGCCGCCACGACGACCGGATACTGAGCCGAGAGCGATCAGCCGGAAGCCTGGCGGGGGGCGACGGGCCGGGCATGGCCGCAGTCGGGTTACAAATTGTCCGCAAATCGGACGTTATTCCATGTCGATGGTGGTTTGTCGCTAGGCTGCCGCGCGCAACTCGCCAAAGAATGACCAATGAGGAGTCACGAGCATGAGCTACGGAAACCAGGGCGACGGCGGCTACGGCGCCCAGCCGCCCGGCGGTGGCTATGGTCAGCAGCCGCCGAGCGGCGGCGGTTACGGTCAGCAGCCGCCGAGCGGCGGTGGCTACGGCCAGCAGCCCCCGAGCGGTGGCGGTTACGGTCAGCAGCCTCCGGGCGGTGGTGGCTATGGTCAGCAGCCGCCCAGCGGTGGCGGTTACGGTCAGCAGCCTCCGGGCGGCTACGGACAGCCGGGCGGCTACGGCGCCCCGCAGACCCCGCCGGACAACCACCTGGTGGCGGCGATCCTCACGACCCTCTTCTGCTGCCTTCCCTTCGGCATCGTGTCGATCGTCAAGTCGTCGCAGGTCAACTCCAAGTGGCAGGTGGGCGACTACCAGGGCGCCGTGCAGGCCTCCGAGGAGGCCAAGACCTGGTGGAAGCGCGCGCTGATCACCGGCCTGATCGTCAACGTCCTCGTCCTCGTGGGCTACATCCTCATCATCGTGCTGGCGGCGACGAGCACCCCGAGTTACACGTACTGACGATGGGCATCATTCACTGATGGGCTTCGCGGACCTTGAGCGGCGCGGCACGGACCGGCTTCGATCCGTGCTCGCGCCGCTCGGCGTCGCCGCCGCGACGGGCGCGGTCTTCGCGGTCGTCGGCGCCATCGACCCCAACGAGCCGGGTCACTACCCGACCTGCCCCTTCCTCTGGGCCACCGGCCTCTACTGCCCTGGCTGCGGCACCCTACGCACCATCCACGCGCTGGCCCATCTCGATCCGGTGGCCGCCATGGGGCTCAACCCGCTCGCCATGGTCATGATCCCGTTCCTGCTGTTCTGGTGGGGCCGCTGGCTCGTCCGCGGGTGGCAGGGCAGGCCGCGGCGAACGACCCTCGCCCATCCGGTCTGGCTCTGGGTGTTCCTCGGCGTCGTGCTCGTTTATTGGGTAGTCCGGAATCTTCCCTTTGGGGTGTTCCTGGCGCCATAGCAGGGGCCCTGTGGCTAGGTAACGGCGGTGAGGCCGATACCATCACAAGACAGGCCGGGAGCGGACGCGACGCGAACTCTCTGCCGCCCCCTACTGTCGACCGGAGGGATCCCAAGCGCGTGAGTGAGCGGACCGAAGGACCCAGTGTCCTCGACGACATCCTCGACGGGGTGCGCGCCGACCTCGCCGCCCGCCGGGAGGACGTGTCGCTTGACGAGCTCAAGCAGCGGGCCGAGCGGGCCCCCGCGCCCAGGGACGCGCTCGCGGCGCTCGGCGGCGACAGGATCTCGGTGATCGCCGAGGTGAAGCGCTCCAGCCCGTCCAAGGGCGCGCTCGCCGCCATCGCCGACCCGGCGGCGCTGGCCGCCGACTACGAGGCCGGCGGCGCCCACGTGATCAGCGTGCTGACCGAGCGGCGCAAGTTCGGCGGCAGCCTCGACGACCTGGCCTCGGTGCGGGCCCGCGTCGACATCCCGATCCTGCGCAAGGACTTCATCCTCACCTCCTACCAGCTGTGGGAGGCCAGGGCCTACGGCGCCGACCTGGCGCTGCTGATGGTCGTCTGCCTGGAGCAGGAGGCGCTGGTGTCGCTGATCGAGCGCGCTGAGTCCATCGGTCTCACCCCGCTGGTCGAGGTCCACACCGACGAGGAGCTCGAGCGGGCCGTGGCGGCGGGCGCCAAGGTCATCGGCGTCAACGCGCGCAACCTGAAGACACTCCAGGTCGACCGTGACGTCTTCGCCAAGATCGCGCCGAAGATCCCGGATAATGTGATCAAGATCGCGGAGTCGGGCGTGCGGGGGCCGCATGACCTGCTCGCCTACGCCAGGGCCGGCGCGGACGCCGTCCTGGTGGGGGAGAGCCTGGTCACCGGCAAGGACCCACGCAAGGCGGTGGAGGCGCTGGTGACCGCCGGCGCCCACCCGGCGACGCGACCCGACCACGGAGCAGAGGGATAGCAGTGGCAAACGACGGCTCGATCCTCACGGCTGCCGACCTGGCAGGCAACGGCGTTCACGGTGACGACCCCGACGCCCGCGGCAAGTTCGGCGTCTTCGGCGGCCGCTACGTTCCGGAGGCGCTCATCCCGGCGCTCGACGAGGTCGCCGCGGTCTACGCCAAGGCCAAGGCCGACGACGGCTTCCTGCGCGAGTACGACCACCTGCTGCGCACGTACGCGGGCAGGCCGACCACGCTGACCGACGTGCCGCGCTTCAGCGAGCAGGCCGGCGGCGCGCGCGTCGTCCTCAAGCGTGAGGACCTCACGCACACCGGCGCCCACAAGATCAACAATGTGATCGGGCAGGCGCTGCTGACCAAGCGCCTCGGCAAGAAGCGGGTGATCGCCGAGACCGGCGCCGGCCAGCACGGCGTGGCCACGGCCACCGCGGCCGCCCTGCTCGGCCTCGAGTGCGTCATCTACATGGGCGCCGTCGACTGCGAGCGCCAGGCCCTCAACGTGGCCAGGATGAAGCTGCTCGGCGCCACCGTGGTGCCCGTCCACAACGGCTCCCAGACGCTCAAGGACGCCATCAACGAGGCGTTCCGCGACTGGGTGACCAACGTCGACACCACCCACTACCTGTTCGGCACCGTCGCCGGGCCGCACCCGTTCCCCGAGATCGTCCGCGACTTCGCGCGCATCATCGGCGTCGAGGCCCGCCGCCAGATGCTGGAGCTGACCGGCAGGCTGCCCGACGCGGTCTGCGCCGCCGTCGGCGGCGGCAGCAACGCGATCGGCATCTTCCACGCCTTCCTCGGTGACGAGGACGTCCGGCTGCACGGCTACGAGGCGGCCGGCCACGGGCTGACCAGCGGAGAGCACGCGCTCACCCTCACCGCCGGCTCGATCGGCGTGCTGCACGGCTCGCGCACCTACGTGCTGCAGGACGACGAGGGCCAGACGATCGAGTCCCACTCGATCTCCGCCGGGCTCGACTACCCGGGCGTCGGCCCCGAGCACGCCTGGCTCAAGGACAGCGGCCGCGCCACCTACCACGGGGTCACCGACGACCAGGCCATGGCGGCGTTCTCGCTGCTGGCCAGGACCGAGGGCATCATCCCGGCGATCGAGTCGGCCCACGCCCTGGCCGGGGCGCTGGAGCTGGGCCGCGAGCTGGGCCCCGAGGCGACCATCCTGGTCAACCTCTCCGGGCGGGGCGACAAGGACATGGGCACGGCGATGAAGTACTTCAACCTCTGACGGCTCGCCGGCGCGAGCCGCCCCGACCCCGGGCGCTCGCGTCAAGCGCTTTCCCGCCGCACCGGAGCCGAGGCATCCTGGGAGAGGTACGACGGGCTACGGCACCATGGCAAGAACGGCGGCGAAGCGGCCTCGACCACTGAGAACGGACGATCATGACTACTCTTCAGACGGTGTTCGCCAAGGCGAAGGCGGACAACCGGGCCGCGCTCGTCGGCTACCTGCCCGCCGGCTTCCCGTCCAAGGACGGCGCGATCGCGGCCGCAACCGCCCTGGTCGAGGCCGGTTGCGACGTCATCGAGATCGGTCTGCCCTACTCCGACCCGCTGATGGACGGGCCCACCATCCAGGACGCGGTGCACCGCTCGCTGACCAACGGCACCCGCATCGCCGACGTCATGCGCACGGTCGAGGGCGTGGCGGCCACCGGCGCGGCCACGCTCGTCATGACCTACTGGAACCCGATCGACCGCTACGGCGCCGAGCGGTTCGCCCGTGACCTGGCCGCCGCGGGCGGAGTCGGCACGATCACGCCCGACCTGACGCCCGAAGAGTCCGCGGAGTGGCTGGAGGCGTCGGCCGGGGCCGGCATCGACACCGTCTTCCTGGTGGCCCCCAGTTCCACCGAGGCGCGCATCCAGGCGGTGGCCGACTGTTGCACCGGCTTCGTCTACGCCGCGTCCCTGATGGGCGTCACGGGCGCCCGGGAGACCGTCAACGTGGCCGCCGAAGACCTGGTCAAGCGCACCCGGGCCCACACCGACCTGCCGATCTGCGTGGGCCTCGGCGTCGGCACCGGCGCGCAGGCCGCCGAGGTCGCCTCCTACGCCGACGGCGTGATCGTCGGGTCGGCGTTCATCCGGCGCATGCTCGACGCGCCCGACGAGGCGGCCGGGCGCGCCTCCATCGGGGAGCTGGCGCGCGAGATGGCCCAAGCGGTCCGCACCCGCGCCTGACCCCTTCCGCGACGCCATGGTCGCCGCGGACCTGGTCGCCCCCGGTGCACGAGCTGGTCTGCGGCAACGTCTTCTTCGAGCAGAACGCCTACGGCGGCGCGCCCGCCGTCACCCGCCGACTGATCGGTGAGGTCTCGGTCCGCGAGGACGTGCTGGTCCTGCCCGACGAGCACAGCGCCGAACAGGCACGCACCAAGCCGCTGAACTGGAGCGGCTGGTGCCATTCCGAGGACATCGCGCCGGTCTACAGCGTCAGCCCCGGCCTCGAACCCTTCACCAGCGGTCCGTGGACGGGTGAGATCAGGACCTTCGCCGTGGGACGCCCCGAGCCGCCACGCCGGTCCAACGGCGCCATCCGCGACTCGGTCGCGCACGTCGCGGTAGGTGTGCGCCGTGGCACGACTGTGGTCTATCTTCGCTGGCAGGGATCGGCCGGAACCGACCCGGCCGCCGCCCTGCGCGCCGGTCGCGCCGCCCTCACCCGCACGCTCGACCGCCTGCCCACCAGCGGCTGACACACCGCCGATGCCCTCAGCCTGACTGTGATCTTGGCGACCTCACCCTGGGTGCCCACTGCCTTGACCAGCCCGCATTCCCGCAAGTCTGGGCCGACCCGCGTGAGCCTGGGCTGATCTGGGTGGCCCCTGGTCTGGGCTGACCTGGGCCGCTCCTGGTCTGGGCTGACCTGGGCCGCTCCTGGTCTGGGCTGACCTGGGCCGCTCCTGGTCTGGGCTGACCTGGGCCGTCCCTGGTCTGCGCTGGTCTGGGTGGCCGCGGAGGCGGGTGGGCGTTCCGGCCGACCGCGATTGCCCGGGGTCTGGTGTATTTCGCCTTCGGCCTCCTACGGGCGCGGGGGTACTTGGCACGGTCTTAAGTCGGCCGGAACGCCCACCCGCCTCCGCTCCACTGCCCCCGCCGTGCCGCCTGCCCGCCGTAGAGCGGGCTGCGATCCGTCGCCTTCCTGCTCGCCGATGCTGAAGCGCCTGTTTCCGCCCATTGACGCTGCTCGCCGTAGCTGAAGCCGTCACTTGCCGGCACAGTGCGGGCCGGGCGCCGTAGTCGTGATTCGTACGCGGGGGAGAAGGATCTGCTCTTGGAAGGGTGGGGGACCTGGTAGGTGTTGGGAAAATGCGGTGATCAACCCGCGCTGTGTCGGAAAGTTCGGGCTTCAGCTACGGCGATGAGCCACGAAGAACCGGTACGGGTGCTTCAGCATCGGCGGGTATCCAGGGCGACGGACCTCAACCCGGACTACGGCGACCAGGTGGGTGGGGCCGACAACCTGGAGCGGAGGCGGGTGGGCGTTCCGGCCGACTTGAGACCGTGCCAAGTACCCCGGCGCCCGACCAAGGCCGGAGGCCAGGATCACCAGACCCCGGGCAATCGCGGTCGGCCGGAACGCCCACCCGCCTCCGCGGCACCGACGGCTCATGGCAGGTGCGCGCGGCGCGATTCGCCGAACGGATGGGCGCTCGCGGCTGCCCGGAGCCGCTGGTAGGCCTAGTGACCAGCGGTTTCCGGACATGTGCCCACCCGGTACGGTGGACAGGAGCGAAATACGTCTTAGCCCATGCTTATCCGCAGCGTGATCGGATGGCTCCGGGTACTGTGCGCATCTCGGCGCAGAGACAAGGAGAAGGCCCGTGACCGCGTCGCAACCGTCGCACCATGTGCGAGCAGCGATACCCTGGGTGACGACCGTCGCCCGGCTCGTTCTGGGCGTGGTGCTGATAGCGGCCGGCTGGCTGAAGATCGGCAACCCGTCCGACTCCGTCGTGGCGGTCAAGGCATACCGGTTGCTGCCCGACTCGATCGCCACGACCGTGGGCTACGGCCTGCCGATCCTGGAGGTCGTGGTCGGTGTTCTGCTGGTCGTCGGCCTGCTGACCCGGGTGGCCGGAGTGATCGCCGCGCTGCTCATGCTGGCGTTCGTGTTCGGCATCGCCTGGGCGTGGGCCAATGGCCTGCGGATCGACTGCGGCTGCTTCGGTGGCGGAGGCGAGCTCGCGGCCGGACAGGAGCCGAGCTACCTGCTCGACATCGTCCGCGACTTCGGCCTGGTGCTGCTGGGTGCCTGGACCGTGTGGTTCCCGCCTGGGCGCTTCGCGCTCGACTCGCCTCTCGGCCTGGCGGGCGGGGAACGCGTACTCGACCTTGAAGAGGAGACTGCCTGATGGGCAAGGGCGACCGCCAGAAGTCGGCGCGTGACAAGATCAGGGAGCAGCAGGCCGCCGATCGCAAGCGGGAGCAGCGCAAACGTGTCACGACGTACGTGACCGTGGGTGTGATCGCGCTGGCGGCGGTCGGGGCCGGCTGGCTGTACGCCGCCAACAGGTCACAGTCGGAGGAGGCGGGCGGCGCGCTGGCGCCGATCACCGTTCAGGCCGACGGCGGCGTGGTGATGGCCAGGCAGGGTGTCACGAAGCCGGTCATCGACATCTACGAGGACTTCCAGTGTCCCGCCTGCAAGCAGCTGGAGGAGGTGAGCGGGCAGACCTTCAAGAACCTCGCGGCCGAGGGCAAGGCCAAGGTGGTCTACCACCCCATCACGATCTTCAGCCAGGACCCGACGCGGGGCAACTCGATCCGCGCGGGCGCCGCTTCCCGCTGCGTCAGCGACGGCAAGCAGTGGTCCGCCTACCACACCCTTCTGTTCGACAACCAGCCCAGCGAGACCGCCCAGGGCTTCAAGATCGACGATCTGGTCGCGTGGGGCAAGGACGCGGGGGTGACCTCGCCCGACTTCGAGAGCTGCGTCACCAGCCAGAAGTACGCGCAGGCCCAGGCCGCCTACAGTGACAAGATCGGCAAGGAGCAGAAAATCGAGGGCACGCCGACCGTCAAGCTCGACGGCCGGCCACTGGACAACTCCGTCGCCTTCGCGCCACAGCAACTGCGCGATCAGGTCACGGGGGCGGCCAAGTAGCCCCAGCGTCCGCTACCCTCACCTGACATGCCCCTTGCCTCGATTCCCAGCCCTTCCGAGGGGGTCTGGTATCTCGGATTCGTTCCGATCCGGGCCTATGCCCTGTGCATCGTCCTCGGAGTCGTCGTCGCCGTCTGGCTGAGCGAGCGCCGCTGGCGTGCCCGCGGCGGCCAGGCGGGCACGATCATCGACATCGCCGTGCCCGCGGTGATCTTCGGCCTCATCGGCGGCCGCCTCTACCACGTCATCACCGACTGGCAGACCTACTTCGGCCCGCGCGCGATCAAGGAGCCCTACCAGGCGCTGTTCATCTGGGAGGGCGGGCTGGGCATCTGGGGCGCGATCGCGCTCGGCGGCGTGGGCGTGTGGCTGGCCTGCCGCCGCCGCGGGCTGTCCCTCGGCGCCGTGGCCGACACCGTCGCGCCGGGCATCGCGTTCGCCCAGGCGATCGGGCGCTGGGGCAACTGGTTCAACCAGGAGCTGTACGGTTCGCCGACCACGCTGCCGTGGGGCCTGGAGATCGACCCCGACCACGGCGGCGAGCCCGGCGTGCTCTACCACCCGACCTTCCTGTACGAGTCGATCTGGAACCTGGCGCTCGGCTTCGCGCTGATCTTCGTGGGCAGGCGGTTCGCGCTGCACCATGGGCGGCTGTTCGCCGTCTACGTCGCCGGCTACACCTTCGGCCGGTTCTGGATCGAGGGGCTGCGGATCGACCCGGTGGGCGGAGTCGACCACGCGGTGCACTTCCTGGGGTTGCGGATCAACCAGTGGACCTCGATCGTGCTGTTCGTCGGCGCGCTGGTCTACATCTGGGTCACCCGCCGCAAGGACACCGAGGAGATCGTCGTCACGCCGGGCGGCGACGGCTCAGACCACCAGGCCGATCCCGCCCACCAGGCGGATCAGGCCGACGACGTGGATCAGGCCCACCAGGATGATCAGGGGGACCAGGCTGACCAGGCTGACAGGGCCGGTCAGGCGGATCAGGCTGATGCGGCCGGTGACTCTTCGTCCGATGGTTCCGGAGACACCAAGGCGTCCGTCGTTCCCGTCGACACCGATGGTTCCGGGGAGACCGGTGCGAGTGTGCGACAGGCCGTGCCGGAGGAGAAGAACGCGCGATGAGTCAGCGCGCGGAGAGGCACCACCAGCACCGCGACGTGACCGGCGGCTGGCTGCGGCCGTCGGTGTTCGGGGCGATGGACGGCCTGGTGTCCAACTTCGCGCTCATCGCCGGCGTCGCGGGCGGCACCGCCAACACCAAGATCATCGCTCTGGCGGGTGTCGCCGGGCTGGCGGCGGGCGCCTTCTCGATGGCCGGCGGCGAGTTCGTCTCGGTGGCCAGCCAGCGTGAGCTCGCCCTGGCCGAGATCGCCGTCGAGCGGCGCGAGCTCGAAGGCAACCCCGAGGACGAGCGGGACGAGCTGGCCCAGGACTTCGTCGACAAGGGCGTCCAGCCGGAGCTCGCCGGGCAGGTGGCCGACCAGATCTCGCGCGACCCGGAGCAGGCCCTGCAGGTCCACACCCGCAACGAGCTGGGCATCGACCCGCACGACCTGCCATCGCCACGGCTGGCCGCCCTCTCGTCGTTCCTGTCGTTCTCCGTCGGCGCGGTGCTGCCGCTGCTGCCCTACCTGTTCGGCGTCACGAGCCTGTGGCTGTCGGCGATCGTCTCCTGCTTGGCCCTGTTCGGCGCGGGGGCGCTGGTGTCGGCGGTGACGGCGCGCTCCTGGTGGTACTCCGGCCTGCGCCAGCTCGTCGTCGGCGCGCTCGCGGCCGCGCTCACCTACGGGCTCGGCAGCCTGATCGGGGCGTCGGGGCTGTGAGCGGGCCGAGACAGGCTCCGCGCACCGGCCCCAGACCGGCCACGCGCAAGCGGCGCCGCACCCCGCGTTCCGACTGGCAGCTGCCGCTGCTCACCGACTGGGGAGTGCCGCCCGAGCGGCAGAAACTCCTGGTCGTCATCACCTCCGTCGTGGGCGTGCTCGCCCTGGCGTCCGGGTTCGTGGCGTTCGTCGTCACGCTCGGCGACTACGCGCCCGAGCGGCGGGCCAGCGCGGCCATGTTCGGCACCGACGTGGTGATCCCCGAGGTCTACCACGGCTGGCCGTCGCCCAAGCTGTTCCAGCCGGTCACCGACCGGGCCAAGGACGGCAAGGCGCTCACCCAGAAGGAGGTGTTCGGGCACAGAACGCTCAACGGCGAGAAGAAGCTCACGCTCAAGCTCGTCGCGCACAAGCTCGACACCGACTGCACCGCCGCCCTCTGGGGCCGGCAGTTGCTCGACGCGGTGGCCGAGGCCGAGTGCAGCCAGGCGGCGCGCGGCGTCTACACCAGCTCCGATGGCCGCTACGTCGCCCAGTACACCCTGCTCAACCTGCGCGACGGCCAGGCCGCCAACGCGCTCGTCGAGGCGCTGAAGACCGGCTACCGGGGCGGCTGGACCCGCCTGCTCGCCAGTGACCAGGCGTCCTTCCCACAGGGCGCCCACACCGAGGGCGGCGGCTACGCGCTGGGCCACTACGTCGGGCTGGTCTGGATCGGCCGGGCCGACGGCGCGGAGCCCACGGCCAGGGACGACTTCGTGTCGCTCGCGCTGACCCTGCGGGGCGCGGAGAAGGCGGTCTACCGGCGGGTCGTCGCGATCACGGGGCCGGGGTCGTGACGCGCCGCCGCCTCGTCATCCCGCTCGCCGCCACCACCGTGCTCGCGGTGCTGGCCGCGGGCGCCTGGCTGCTCCTGGGCCGCGACCGCCCCCGGCCGGCGGTCTTCCGAGCCGAACCCACCTCGGCCCTCTACGCGGTCATCGACTCACGCCAGGCCGACACCAGGCCGCTGACCCTGGACGAGGTCTTCACGCCCGCCAACCGGACACTGGGGCCGCTCAGCCGGGTCTCGGCCGAGGAGTTCGACGACTGCGGCGAACTCCTGTGGGGAGCCGACGCCGCCGGCTGCACGCAGGCGTTGCGGGCCACCTACACCGGCCCTTCGGGAGCCGGGCAGTTCGTCATCTTCAACCTGCCCGACGGGCGTTCGGCGGACGCCCTGGTGGCCGGGCTCGCCAAGGACGGCTTCGTCCAGCAGGCCGTCTCCTTCGACCCGCGCCACAGCCGGGCGGCGGTGCGCGCGCTGGGCCACTACGTCACGGTCAGCTGGGCCGGCGCGGCCGGGCCGCGGGCCGCGACCGAGCTGGTCGCCAACCTCATCGCCCTCGACCGCCTGGGCCACGTGGTGCAGTCACGGGTGCTGGCCGCGGGCTGACGCGCGTGCGTCAGGTCGTGCCCGACAGCGCGGCCACCGTGGTGGCGACCTGCGCGCGCAGGCCGGCCAGGCGGTGCAGCGGCGCCTCCAGCGGGGTGAGCGCCTCGCACCAGGGGGCCACCTGGCCGATCAGCGCGCGGGCTTCGTTCTTGGTGAGCGACCCTCCCTGGGCGCGGGCCACCGCGATGAGGCCCTCGCGCCAGGTGTTGGCCAGCTTGCCGTGGCCGTTGTCGAGGATGCGGCGCAGCACCAGGTCGGCGTCGCCGGTGGGCTGCGGGCGGCGTACGGCGTCGAGGCCGCCGTCGGCGGGCGCGCACGTGTAGACGGCGGACAGCACGTCGGGCAGCGGCGGCGGGTCCGTCACCAGCACGCGCACGTGAGCGGCGCGGGTGGCGAGCAGGAGGCGCGGAAGGGCGGCCTCCAGGCCGGGAGGGACGGCGACGGCCACGCTGGCCGGCGCGGTCGCGTGCGGCTTGGCCAGCCAGGTCGAGAGCCTCGTCCGCGGCTGGGTCAGCTCCTTGGGCCAGTCGCCGACCAGCAACTCGGCGTCGCCGGCCGCCGAGGGCAGGGCGGCCGGGGCCGACTCGACCGACTGGGGCCCCTGGGTGTAGATGGCGGTGGAGAGACGGTCGAGGCGGGCCGTGACGGCGGGCCGGGTCTTGCCGGTGGGGCACAGGAGATAGAGGTCGGCGGCGGAGCCGATCGCCTCGGCCCCGAAATAGCGGTTGAAGTCGGGATAGATGGCCTCAGAGACCAGGTTGAGGTCCGCGAGCGAGCTCTGCACCTTCAGTGCCAGCGCGGGTGTGCGCTCGCTGGCGCCGTAGGCCAGCGCGACGCGCCCACCCGGCTTGAGGCCTTCGAGCGCGCGGGCCACGAACAGCCCCACCCCCTCCGGTGTGTACGGCGGGTCGGTGATGGCCAGGTCGTGGCCGGTCGCGGACGGAGGCAGGCCCAGCCGCAGGTCGGCCCAGCGGGTGCGGACGCCCAGATCCTGCTCGTCGAGGTAGGCCAGGATGCGCTCGTCGATGTCGACCACCGTGACGTCGGTCTCGGGGTGGACCAGCTTGACGGCCAGAGAGGTCAGGTCGTGGTCGCCGACGCACAGCAGCCGCGAGCCCGGCAGCCAGAACCGGGCGCCGAGCAGCAGGGCCCGGCGCAGCACCGTCTCGGGCGTCGCCGCGACGTGGTCGAGGACGTGGCGGCCGCGCGGGGCCTTGGCGACCAGGTCCTCGAGGCGTTCCAGCACGTGGCGGTAGTGGGGGACCAGGTGGGCCACCGGGTCCTCGGGAGGCGGCGCCATGGCCAGCAGGTGCTGGTAGCCGGGAGTGTGGGGGAGCGGCACCCGGAACCGGTCGCCGGAGCGCTCCAGCTCCACCTCGCGCAGCAGCTCCTCGATCGTCCGCCTCGACGTCGCCGTCTCGCGCACCAGGTCGGCCAGGGCCCACCACTGGCCGTCGCAGAGGAGCGTCAGCGCGTGCCTGAGCCGCCTGCTGTCCGCCCCGGCCTCGCCGAGCAGGTGTTCGACGCCCTCACGATCCATGGGGCCAACCCTATCGGGAGGAGGTTCGGGGAATTCCGGCCATGTATCTCGGCGTTTGGGACATATGGTGCCGAATGTCGGGATGGCGGCAAGGTTCGCAATGTGGACGTGGTGGGCACCATTCCGGCAGGGTGATGTAACCTCTACCCACAACGCGCAGCAGGGCCAACGTCGTCCCCGCCTGTAGAGCAGTTCAAGACAGACGAAGACGACGGGAGGGATTCAATGCCTGCTGCCCACCTCGGGTTCCCCGAGCCTCAGGGCCTCTACCACCCCGCCAACGAGCATGACGCCTGCGGTGTGGCCATGGTCGCCGACGTTGCGGGCCGCCGGGGGCACGGGATCGTGGCGAAGGCCCTGACGGCGCTGCTCAACCTTGATCATCGGGGGGCCAAGGGTAGCGAGCCGGACACCGGAGACGGAGCGGGGATCCTCACCCAGATCCCCGACACGCTGTTGCGCACGAGCGTGGACTTCCCGCTGCCGGAGGCCGGACGCTATGCCGCGGGCATGGCCTTCCTGCCGATCGACGACGAGGCGCGCCGCATCGGCGTCGAGATGATCGAGGAGATCGCCGCCGAAGAGGGGCTGCGGGTGCTGGGCTGGCGCGAGGTGCCGGTCGACCGCGCCCTGCCCGGCCCCAGCGCGCGGGCCGTGATGCCGCACTTCATGCAGCTGTTCGTGGCCGGCCCCGGCGACGAGTCGGGGCTGGAGCTCGACCGGCTGGCGTTCTGCCTGCGCAAGCGGGCCGAGCACGAGGTGGACGTCTACTTCCCCTCGCTGAGCTCGCGGACCATCGTCTACAAGGGGATGCTCACGCCCGAGCAGGTCGAGCCGTTCTTCCCCGACCTGTCCGACGAGCGCTACAAGACCGCGATCGCGCTGGTCCACTCGCGCTTCTCGACCAACACGTTCCCGAGCTGGCCGCTGGCCCACCCCTACCGGTACATCGCGCACAACGGCGAGATCAACACGGTCAAGGGCAACCGCAACTGGATGCGGGCTCGCGAGGCGATGCTGTCGTCGGCGCACATCCCGGGCGATTTGTCGCGACTTTTCCCCATCTGTGACCCGGACGCGAGCGACACCGCCTCCTTCGACGAGGTCCTGGAGCTGCTCCACATCGGCGGCCGGAGCCTGCCGCACGCCGTGCTCATGATGATCCCCGAGGCGTGGGAGAACCACACCGAGATGGATCCCGCCCGGCGGGCCTTCTACGAGTTCCACTCCTCGATGATGGAGGCCTGGGACGGCCCCGCCTCCATCACGTTCACCGACGGCACCCTGGCCGGAGCCGTGCTCGACCGCAACGGCCTGCGCCCCGGCCGCTTCTGGGTGACGGCCGACGGCCTGGTCGTGCTGGCCTCCGAGGCCGGCGTGCTCGACTTCGCGCCCGGCGAGGTGGTCCGCAAGGGCCGCCTGCAGCCCGGCCGGATGTTCCTCATCGACACCGCCCGCGGCAAGATCATCGAGGACGACGAGATCAAGGCCGATCTCGCCGCCTCCCAGCCGTACGAGGACTGGCTGCACGCCGGGCTGGTGCGCTTCGAGGAGCTGCCCGCGCGGCAGCGGGAGATCCCCACGCACGAGGCCCTCATCAGGCGCCAGCAGACCTTCGGCTACACCGAGGAGGAGCTGCGCGTCATCCTGTCGCCGATGGCCAGGACCGGCATCGAGCCGATCGGCTCGATGGGCACCGACACGCCCGTCGCCGTGCTGAGCGAGAAGCCGAGGCTGCTGTTCGACTACTTCACGCAGCTGTTCGCGCAGGTCACGAACCCGCCCCTGGACGCCATCCGCGAGGAGCTGGTGACCTCGCTGGCCAGCGTGCTCGGGCCCGAGGGCAACCTGCTCGACCCGGGGCCCACGTCCTGCCGCCAGCTCGTCCTGCCGTACCCGGTGATCGACAACGACGAGCTCGCGAAGATCATCCACATCAACGACGAGCACGACCTGCCCGGATTCCACCCGCACGTGGTCTCCGGCCTCTACCAGGTGTCGGGCGGCGGCGAGGCGATGCTGCACCGCCTGGAGGAGATCCGCGCCGAGGTGTCCCAGGCGATCGCCGACGGCGCGCGGATCATCGTGCTGTCCGACCGCGGCTCCTCCGCAGCGCTCGCGCCCATCCCGTCGCTGCTGCTCACCGGCGCCGTACACCACCACCTGATCCAGGAGAAGACCCGCACCAAGATCGGACTCGTCATCGAGACCGGCGAGGCGCGCGAGTGCCACCACATGGCGCTGCTCATCGGCTACGGCGCGGGCGCGGTCAACCCCTACCTCGCGATCGAGACCGTCGAGGACCTGGTCGACACCGGCGCCCTGCAGGTCGACAAGCGCAAGGCCGTGCGCAACCTGATCAAGGCGTACGGCAAGGGCGTGATCAAGGTCATGTCGAAGATGGGCGTCTCGACCGTCGCCTCCTACACCGGCGCGCAGATCTTCGAGGCGCTCGGCCTGAGCCAGGAGGTCATCGACTCCTGCTTCACCGGCACCACCTCGCGGCTCGGCGGCGTCGGCTTCGACGTCCTGGCCCGCGAGAGCGCCGAACGGCACCGCCACGCCTACCCGCGGGCGGCCAACGCGCACCGCAAGCTCCAGGTCGGCGGCGAGTACCAGTGGCGGCGCGAGGGCGAGCCGCACCTGTTCAACCCCGAGACCGTCTTCAAGCTGCAGCACGCCACCAGGACCCGCCGCTACGAGATCTTCAAGGAGTACACCGAGCAGGTGGACTCCCAGGCCGAGCGGCTCATGACGCTGCGCGGGCTGTTCAGGTTCAAGCAGGGCAGGACGCCGGTCCCGATCGAGGAGGTCGAGCCGGTCTCCGAGATCGTCAAGCGGTTCTCCACCGGCGCGATGTCGTACGGCTCGATCTCGATGGAGGCGCACGAGACGCTCGCCATCGCGATGAACCGGCTCGGCGGCAAGTCCAACACCGGCGAGGGCGGCGAGGACCCCGAGCGCCTCTACGACGAGAACCGGCGCAGCGCCATCAAGCAGGTGGCCTCCGGACGCTTCGGCGTCACCAGCGAATACCTGGTCAACGCCGCCGACCTGCAGATCAAGATGGCCCAGGGCGCCAAGCCCGGTGAGGGCGGCCAGCTGCCCGGCCACAAGGTCTACCCGTGGATCGCCAAGACCCGGCACTCCACGCCCGGCGTCGGCCTCATCTCGCCGCCGCCGCACCACGACATCTACTCGATCGAGGACCTGGCCCAGCTCATCCACGACCTGAAGAACGCCAACCCCGACGCGCGCGTGCACGTCAAGCTCGTGGCCGAGGTCGGCGTCGGCACGGTCGCGGCGGGCGTGTCCAAGGCGCACGCCGACGTGGTGCTCATCTCCGGGCACGACGGCGGCACCGGCGCCTCGCCGCTCACCTCGCTCAAGCACGCGGGCGCGCCGTGGGAGCTCGGCCTGGCCGAGACGCAGCAGACGCTGCTGCTCAACGGGCTGCGCGACCGCATCGTGGTGCAGGTCGACGGCCAGCTCAAGACCGGTCGCGACGTGGTCATCGCGGCGCTGCTCGGCGCCGAGGAGTACGGCTTCGCCACCGCCCCGCTGGTCGTGTCCGGCTGCGTGATGATGCGCGTCTGCCACCTCGACACCTGCCCGGTGGGCGTCGCCACGCAGAACCCCGAGCTGCGCAAGCGGTTCACCGGCAAGCCCGAGTTCGTGGTCAACTTCTTCGAGTTCATCGCCGAGGAGATCCGCGAATACCTGGCCGAGCTGGGCTTCCGCTCGCTCGACGAGGCGATCGGGCACGTCGAGCTGCTCGACGTGTCGGCCGCCGAGCACCACTGGAAGGCCGGCGGTCTCGACCTGTCGCCGATCCTGCACCAGCCGGACCTGCCGGCGGGCACGCCGCTGCGCCGCACCGCCGAGCAGGACCACGGCCTGCGGCACGCGCTCGACAACACGCTGATCCAGCTGGCCGAGGGCGCCCTCAACCAGGGCACGCCGGTCACGCTGGAGCTGCCCATCCGCAACGTGAACCGCACGGTCGGCACCATGCTCGGCCACCAGGTCACCAAGCGCCACGGCGGCGCCGGCCTGCCGGACAACACGATCGACATCGGGTTCACCGGCTCGGCCGGCAACTCGTTCGGGGCGTTCATGCCGCGCGGCATCACGCTGCGGCTCACCGGCGACGCGAACGACTACCTGGGCAAGGGCCTGTCGGGCGGGCGCATCACGCTCCGCCCGCACGAGGAGGCCCCGCTGGACGGCCAGATCATCGCCGGCAACGTCGCCCTCTACGGCGCGACGTCCGGAGAGGCGTTCATCCGCGGTGTCGTCGGTGAGCGGTTCTGTGTGCGGAACTCCGGCGCCACGGCCGTCGTCGAGGGCGTCGGCGACCACGGCTGCGAGTACATGACCGGCGGCAAGACCGTCGTGCTCGGCCCGACCGGCCGCAACTTCGCGGCGGGCATGTCCGGTGGCATCGCCTACCTGCTCGACCTCAGGCCCGAACGCGTCAACCGCGAGATGGTCGCCATCGAGGAGCTCACCGAGGAGGACGGCGAGTTCCTGCGCGAGACGGTCGAGAAGCACTTCGCCGAGACCGGCTCGCCGGTGGCCAAGGAGCTCCTGGCCGACTGGCACGCCGCGCTCGGCCGGTTCGGCAAGATCATGCCGACCGACTACCAGCGCGTGCTGCGGGCGGCCGAGGCGGCCCGCCTCGAAGGCCGCGACATCGACGAGGCCGTCATGGCGGCCGCGGTCCAGTCATGACCCGCCGCGACCGGCCGCGCCTGGACGGGCGGCCCGCCTCGGCGGCGACAGGCATCTTCAGCGACAAGGGAGGCGTATCCGATGGCTGACCCCAAGGGTTTTCTCACGCACGACCGGGAGCTGCCCGCACGCCGCCCCGTTGACGTCCGCATCGGCGACTGGCGCGAGGTCTACCAGGACTTCTCGCCGGACAAGCTGACCAGGCAGGCGGCCCGCTGCATGGACTGCGGCATCCCGTTCTGCCACAACGGCTGCCCGCTGGGCAACCTCATCCCCGAGTGGAACGACCTCGTCTACCGCACCGACTGGCGCGAGGCGATCGAGCGGCTGCACGCCACGAACAACTTCCCCGAGTTCACCGGCAGGCTGTGCCCGGCTCCATGCGAGGCGGCGTGCGTGCTGGGCATCAACTCCGACCCGGTGGCGATCAAGCGGGTCGAGGTGGAGATCATCGACCGCGCGTTCGCCGAAGGCTGGGTCGGGCCGCAGCCGCCCTCCCGCAAGACCGGCAAGCGGGTCGCGGTCGTCGGCTCCGGGCCCGCCGGGCTCGCCGCGGCGCAGCAGCTCACCAGGGCCGGTCACGACGTGGTGGTGTTCGAGCGCGCCGACCGGATCGGCGGCCTGCTGCGCTACGGCATCCCCGAGTTCAAGATGGAGAAGCGGCACATCGACCGCCGGCTCGCCCAGATGCGGGCCGAGGGCACCGAGTTCCGCACCGGGGTCAACGCCGGCGTCGACGTCACGGCCGCCGAGTTGCGCGAGCGGTTCGACGCCGTGGTGCTGGCCGGTGGCGCCACCCGGTGGCGCGACCTGCCGGTGCCCGGACGCGAGCTGGGCGGCATCCACCAGGCGATGGAGTACCTCCCGCTGTCGAACAAGGTGCAGGAGGGCGACCTGCGCGAGTCGCCGATCTCGGCCAAGGGCAAGCACGTGGTCGTGATCGGCGGCGGGGACACCGGCGCCGACTGCATCGGCACGGCCATCCGGCAGGGCGCCGCGTCGGTCACCCAGCTGGAGATCATGCCCCAGCCGCCCGCCTCCCGGCCCGGCAGCCAGCCGTGGCCGACGTTCCCCATCCTGTTCAAGACGGAGAGCGCGCACGAGGAGCTGGAGGACGCCGGCGGCCGGCGGGTCTACGCGGTCTCGACCGTGGAGTTCGTCGGCGACGAGTCCGGCAACGTCCGCTCGCTGCGGCTGGTCGACGTCGAGGGCCCGCAGAACGGCTTCAAGCCGGTTCCCGGCACCGAGCGGGAGATCCCCGCGGAGCTGGTGACGCTCTCCATGGGCTTCCTCGGCCCGGAGAAGGGCCCCCTGCTGGAGGACCTGGCAGAGGCGGCCGGCGACGGCTTCTACGACGCCCGGGGCAACGTCGCGCGCGACAAGACGTACATGTCCAAGGTCGAGGGGGTCTTCACGGCCGGCGACATGGGCCGCGGCCAGTCGCTGATCGTCTGGGCCATCGCCGAGGGCCGCGCCGCCGCCTCCGGCGTCGACCGCTACCTGACCGGCGAGACGGCGCTGCCGTACCCGATCCCGCCGACCGCGCGACCGCTCGTCTGACGAGCCGTCGTGAACGCCCGCCCGGGTTCCTCTGGGCGGGCGTTCGTCGTCGTACCGGCGACACCGGACGCGGCGTAGGTAAAAGCGCTCTGGAAGGGGCTTTGTCCGCTCTTCACGGCACCTCTAATGATCTACCTCGATGTCAGGAAACTGTCAGCTGTGCCGTAAATTGCAACGTAAGTCCGCCTCTCGGTTGCATCACCCGATGGGCGCAGGGAAGATGCATTTTCTGCTGATACGCGAAGAATGGGGGAAGAATGCGGCGAGTCGCCTCCTGCCTGGCGGCCGTGGCCACCGCGGTCTCAGTGGCCGCCTGTGGATCCCCCGGCACCCCCGGCAGGGTCACGGCCGACCCGCCCACCACCCCCGAGACGAGCTCGCCCAGCGCGCCCCTGACCGGCTCGCGCGCCGGCCAGTATCTCGTCTTCTACGCCGCCGGCCGGCAGAGCGAGGCGGTCGCGGCCGTCAGGCGCGCCGGCGGTGAGACCACCGGCGGCGACACCAGGCTCGGCTACCTCATGGCACAGGGCGACGGAGACGCCTTCGTGCACGGCCTCGGCTCCGACCGGGCCATCGTCGGCGTCTCGCCGGACCGGCGCATCGGCTTCGCCGCCGGCCGGCCCGTCGCCGGCACCTTTCCCGACGAGTCGTCGATCACCCGGGCGAACCCGTCCGGCGAACCGCTCGCCCCCCGCCAGTGGGACATGAAGATGATCGGCGCCGACCGGGCGAACACCAAGGTCCCCGGCAACAGGAAGGTGCTCGTCGGCGTCATCGACACCGGCATCGACGGCAAGCACCCCGACATCGCCCCCAACTTCAACCGCGAGCTCAGCCGCAACTTCGTCACCGACAGGCCGAAGGACGAGAACGGCGACACCCTCGACGGCGCCTGCGAGGTCAGCACCTGCAAGGACCCCGTCGACCAGGACGACGACGGCCACGGCACGCACGTGGCCAGCACGATCGCCTCGCCGCTCAACAACATCGGCATCGCCGGCGTCGCCCCCGGCGTGCAACTGGTCAACATCCGGGCCGGGCAGGACTCCGGCTTCTTCTTCCTCAAGCCCAGCCTCGACGCGCTCGCCTACGCCGCCGACATCGGCGTCGACGTGGTGAACATGAGCTACTACGTCGACCCCTGGCTGTTCAACTGCGCCGGCAACAAGTCCGACAGCGAGAAGGAACGCCTCGAACAGCGGGCCATCATCACCGGTATGCAGCGGGCCGTCGACTACGCCCGCGGCAAGGGCGTGACGCTCATCTCCGCGCTCGGCAACGGCGCCACCGACCTCGGCAAACCCGCCGTCGACAAGGACAGTCCCGGCTATCCGCGCGGCTCCGAGCGGATCCGCAAGATCGACAACTCCTGCCTCAACGTGCCCGCCGAGACCAACGGCGTCATCTCCATCACCTCCGTCGGCCCCTCCGGGCGCAAGGCCATCTACAGCGACTACGGCGTCGAGCAGGCCGACCTGGCCGCGCCCGGCGGCGACTCGCTCGACGGCAAGGGCGGCTCGCCCACCCGGTCGATCCTGGCCGCCGCACCGGAGGCCGTGCTCCGCGCCAGCGGCAAGATCGACCGCTCCGGCAAGCCGAAGACCGCCGACGTCGTCCGCGACTGCTCCGGTGGCACGTGCTCCTACTACCAGTATCTCGACGGCACCTCGATGGCCGCTCCGCACGCGACCGGCGTCGCCGCCCTCCTGATCAGCCGCTTCGGCAAACCCGGCACGGGCGGCGTCACCCTCGCCCCCGCCACCGTCGAGAAGCTCCTCTACCGGACGGCCAAGCGGAAGGCGTGCCCGTCGCCCCGGGCCTACGCCTACGAGGTCTACGGGGAGGTCGACACCCACACCTGTGAAGGCGGCGCGTCCAAGAACGGTTTTTACGGCAGGGGCATCGTGGACGCCTGGCAGGCGGCTACCGTCAAACCATGATGTATCGCCTCATCGCGGACGCCGCGATGGTGGTGCACTTCGCGTTCCTCGCCTACCTGGCACTCGGCGGGTTCATCGCCTGGCGCTGGCGGCGTACGATCTGGACCCACCTCGCGGTCGTCGGCTGGGGGCTGATCTCGATCGTCACCGGCGTCGACTGCCCCCTCACGTACGTCGAGGACTGGGCCCGCCGCCAGGCCGGGCTGGAAGGGCTGCCGCCCACCGGCTTCATCGACCACTACCTCGAAGGCGTCGTCTATCCGGAGGCGTACACGAACGTCGCCCGTCTGGCGGTCGCCGTTGTCGTGTTGTTCTCCTACGTCGGCTACGTTCTGCGGCGTCAGTGACTGCCAAGTGGTCTGTACCAATTAAGGTAGGACTTGTGACTCGTCGCGCGAAGATCGTCTGCACCCTGGGCCCTGCCACCTCATCACCCGAACGCCTCCGCGAGCTGATCTCCGCGGGCATGGACGTGGCACGGTTCAACCTCAGCCATGGCAACCATGACCTGCACAGAGAGGTGTACGACCGGGTCAGGGAGGTGGCGGCCGACCTCGGCCGGGGCGTAGGCATCCTGGCAGACCTCCAGGGGCCCAAGATCCGCGTCGGCAGGTTCGAGGAAGGCCCCGTACGACTCGGATTCGGCGACGTCTTCGCCATCACCACCGAGGACGTCCCCGGCGACCGCGAGCAGGTCTCCACCACCTACAAGGGCCTGCCGGGCGACGTCCGCCCCGGCGACACCATCCTGGTCGACGACGGCCGCCTCGTGCTCGAGGTCACCCGCGTCGAGGGCGACCGGGTCGTCACCCGCGTCGTCATCGGCGGCATGATCTCCGACAACAAGGGCCTCAACCTGCCCGGCGTCAACGTCAGCGCCCCCGCCCTCACCGACAAGGACGAAGCCGACCTGCGCTGGGCGCTCCGCACCGGCTGCGACATGATCGCCCTGTCGTTCGTCCGCCGCCCCTCCGACGCCGACGTGGTGCGCAACATCATGGAGCAGGAGGCCGTCCGCCTCCCGCTGCTCGCCAAGATCGAGAAGCCGCAGGCCGTCGACCGCCTCCCCGAGATCGTCGAGGCCTTCGACGGCATCATGGTCGCCCGCGGCGACCTCGGCGTCGAGCTGCCCCTGGAGCAGGTGCCGATCGTCCAGCGGCGCATCATCGAGCTCTGCCGCGAGAAGGCCCGCCCGGTCATCGTCGCCACCCAGATGCTCGACTCGATGATGAGCGCCCCCCGGCCCACCCGGGCCGAGGCCTCCGACGTCGCCTACGCCGTCATGGACGGCGCCGACGCCGTCATGCTGTCCGGCGAGACCTCCGTGGGCAACTACCCGATCGAGTCCGTCGCCACCATGGACCGCATCGCCTGCGCCGCCGAGAAGGCCTCGCTGCACGCCACCCACACCCTCGAACGCATGCCCGAGACCACCGGCGGCGCCATCGCCCGCGCCGCCGCCGAGGTCGGCGCCATCGTCGGGGCCAAGGCGCTGGTGGCGTTCACGATGTCCGGCGAGACCGCCCGCCGCCTCGCCCGCTACCGCTCGCCGATCCCGCTGCTCGCGTTCACCTCCGCCGCCCACGTACGCGGCCAGCTCTCCCTGACGTGGGGGGTCGAGACGTTCCAGGTGCCGTTCGTCCACCACACCGACGACATGGTGCGCCAGGTCGAGGCCTCGCTGCTGTCCCTCGGACGGCTGGAGAAGGGCGACAAGGTGGTCATCGTGGCCGGCTCGCCTCCCGGCACCCCCGGCTCCACCAACGCCCTGCGGGTCCACACCATCGGCTCCGCGGTCTCCCACGCCAACTGAGCCCGCCAACTGAGCCCGCCAGCTGAGCCCGCCAGTGAGCCCGGCACACCGGCCCGGCACCAGGCAGGTGCCGGGCCCGACAGGGTCAGTTCTGGTGCAGGGCCTCGTTCAGCTCGATGCCCATCCCAGCGCGGCGCACCGCCTCGACGGCGCCCGTCTGGGAGTTGCGGCGGAACAACCATCCGCCGGCGCCCGACAGCTCCCCGGCCTTGACCGTGGCGCCGTCCGGCAGGGTCACCTTCGTGCCGGCCGTCACGTACAGGCCGGCCTCCACCACGCAGTCGTCGCCCAGCGAGATGCCCACACCGGCGTTGGCCCCCAGCAGGCAGCGCTCGCCGATGGAGATGACCTGCTTGCCGCCGCCCGACAGCGTGCCCATGATCGAGGCGCCGCCGCCCACGTCGGAGCCGTCGCCGACGACCACGCCCGCCGAGATGCGGCCCTCGACCATGGAGGCGCCGAGGGTGCCGGCGTTGAAGTTCACGAACCCCTCGTGCATCACCGTCGTGCCCGAGGCGAGGTGCGCGCCGAGACGCACCCGGTCGGCGTCGGCCACGCGCACGCCCGACGGCATCACGTAGTCGACCATCCTCGGGAACTTGTCCACCCCGTACACCGTCACCGCGCCCCTGGCGGCGCGCAACCTGAGGCGGGTCCGCTCGAACCCCTCCACCGCGCATGGCCCGTGGTTGGTCCACACCACGTTCGCCAGCAGCCCGAACACGCCGTCCAGGTTCAGCCCGTGCGGCCGGACCAGACGGGCGGAGAGCAGGTGCAGCCGGAGATAGGCGTCGTGCGCGTCCACCGGCGCCTCGGAGAGCTTGGCGATGCCGGTGCGCACCGCCACCGTCTCGACGCCTCTGGCGGGGTCGGAGCCGATCAGCGAGGCCAGCTCACCGGCCTCGGCGGCGTCGAGCCGCTCGGTGCCGACGACGGGCGGGTCGCCCAGCTCGGGCGCGGGAAACCAGGTGTCGAGCACGGTGCCGTCGGTGGCGATGGTGGCGAGTCCGACGGCGTGCGCGCCGGTCACGGTGGGATCGAAAGCAGTCACAGGCCCCAAAATACCGTCAACGAGGGGTCGCCGCCGGTCAGAGGGCGCCCAGGTCGGCCGACAGCCACCGCTCCGGCCGCATTCTGAACGTCACCAGTGCCCTCGTGTCGGAGCTGTCCACGTAGCCGGGCACCGCGTCCGGAGGCAGGTAGCGGGCCGCGATCTGAGCGAGCTCGTCCAGGGTGGTGGGCGCCGACGCCACGACGGGACCTTCGACCGCGACGTAGCGGTAGGTGGGGCTGGCCCGCTGCGCCAGCAGCGAGAACCGGCCCGCCTTGAAGATCAGCCGGGCCTTGAGTGACTCGCCGTCGGTCAGGAACCGCACCTCCCCGCCGGGGCTGTAGTCGTACCAGACGGGGACGTTGAGCGGCCCGCGCCCGGAGCCCGCGTCGACGGCCACCGCCGCGATGTGCGACTCGGCCAGGAACGCTTCACGCGCTGCCACGCTCAACGGCATCGGGGCCCACCTCCCAGTGTCTCTCCTCGGTACATCACCGATCTTCGCGGCGGCTACTCCGCGCCATACTGCGCTATAAGCCGCATACCCGGACATCGCTGTCATCTCTTTGCCCGAAAATGTCCACCCGCCCGCCCGCAGGTCAGTATTTCGGCCCGACGAACTCGTCCAGCCGCTCCACCGCCTCCCCGCGGGCGACCGAGATCTCGTTGCGCTTGTTGTAGCGCCAGGCGACGTCGAGCAGGTCGAGCGCCTCGCCGCACAGGGCGAGGATGTCGGCCGACTCGTTCTTGAACAGGTAGCGCGGGTACGCGTACCGGCGCTCGCCGCTCGGCAGCACGCGCCGGATGTGGTTGATCCCCCGATAGCCGTCGGAGTGCATCAGCCCCCTGACGAACCGCCCCGGGTGCGCGGAGACGATCTCCTGCTGCCAGTCGGCGAGCCTGATCGCCCGCCGGTGTTTGGCGCCTGGCCCGTGTTGCGGGAACAGGCACGGCCAGTGCTTGGCGTAGCTCTTGACCTCGGTGCAGCCGATGCGCTGCCGGCGGCTCACGGATGAGGTGGGCATCACCCGTGCCATCGCGGCCGCGGCCTCGTCGATCAGGCCGGGCCAGGTGTCCCCGCAGAACAGGGAGAGCTGGAACACCTGCTTGCGGCAGCGTACGAGGTGTCCGTCGCCCAGATAGAGGCCGAGAAGGTGGGCGTAGGCGTCGCCGTCGAGGTCGCGGCCATGGCAGCGCGGGCAGCTGTGGCGCCGGGGATTGGGCGTCACATGGGCGCGCCCGGCGCCGGTCCGCCATCGCCGGACCGTGCTCGCGGAGACGCCGCACAGCGCGGCGACCTGGCGATCGGGCAGGCCCTGAGCCGAGAGTCGAAGGGCGCGATCTACGGTCTCATGAGGATGCATGGGGTGAGCATGCCGATCGTCACCGACAGTTTCGGCTCGATCACAGGTGCCGGAAGCGGGATTCGAACCCGCACGCTCTTTCGAGCAGACGCTTTTGAGACGTCAGTGTCTGCCATTCCACCATTCCGGCTGATCTATCCGGACTTGTCCGGATCTATCCGTCGTGCAGGCCCAAGCGGGAACGGAGCTGCCAGGGGTGCCGACGTGGCTCTAATCTAGCGGACATCTGTACTCTTCTGCTCGTGAGTACGCAGCGACGAGTGGTGATCGCGGAAGACGAGGCCCTGATCCGCCTCGACCTCAAGGAGATGCTCCAGGAGGACGGTTACGTCGTCGTGGGCGAGGCCGGTGACGGTGAGCGGGCGATCCAGCTGGCCGCCGAGCTCAAGCCCGACCTGGTCATCCTCGACGTCAAGATGCCCGTGCTCGACGGCATCTCCGCCGCCGAGCGGATCGTGGCCGACAGGATCGCGCCGTGTCTCATCCTCACCGCGTTCTCCCAGCGTGACCTGGTCGAGCGGGCCAGGGACGCGGGGGCGATGGCCTACCTGGTCAAGCCCTTCACCAAGGCCGACCTGGTGCCGGCGATCGAGATGGCGGTCAGCAGGCACGAGGAGATGGTGGCGCTCTCCAAGGAGGTCTCCACCCTGTCCGAGCGGCTGGAGACCAGGAAGCTGGTCGAGCGGGCCAAGGGGCTGTTGATGACGGGGCACGGCTGGAGTGAGCCGCAGGCGTTCCGGTGGATCCAGAAGGCGTCGATGGACCGCCGGCTGAGCATGCGCGAGGTGGCCCAGATCGTCATCGACGACGCCGGCGAGCGCGGCTGAGCGAGTGCGGCGGCCCCGCGTTCGGGCTGTGCGGTGACCGTTTGGAGCGTTCCGTCGTCCTGTTTGGGACATTACGAATCAGCATAAAAGTCGGACAAAAGCCCCAATCGTTCTCCCGGCCAGGCATGCTGAGCTTGGAAAACGCGGTGCGGGAGATCGTTCCCGTGCCGGAATAAGGGAGTTCATTGATGATCCGCATTGCTCCGTCCGGGCGCGTGCTGGCCGCCGCCGCCGCGGCGTGCCTGGCTCTGACCGCCTGTGGTGGCGGTGGCGACACGGCCTCGCCCGCGACCGAGTCCGCCGCCGCGCCGTCCTCGGCGGCTCCGGCGGCGAAGGGTGACGGCACGCTGACGCTCGGCACGCTGTTGCCGCAGACCGGCTCACTGGCGTTCCTGGGGCCGCCCGAGTTCGCCGGTGTGGACCTGGCGGTCAAGGAGATCAACGAGGCCGGTGGCGTGCTCGGCAAGCCGGTCACGAAGATCCACAGCGACTCGGGTGACACGACGACGAACATCGCGGCCCAGTCCGTGGACAAGCTGCTGACGCAGCAGGCCGACGCCATCATCGGCGCCGCGTCGTCGTCGGTGTCGGAGTCGGTGATCGACAAGATCACGGGCGCCGGCGTGGTGCAGTTCTCGCCCGCCAACACCTCCGACAAGTTCACCACGATCGAGGACGACGGCCTCTACTTCCGTACGGCTCCGCCGGACAAGCTGCAGGGCCGGGTGCTGGGCGACCTCGTCGCGGCCGACGGCAACGACACGATCGCGATCCTGGCGATGCAGGACTCCTACGGCACCGGGCTGGCCGACCAGGTCACCAAGACGGCCGAGGAGGCCGGGGCGCAGGTCGTGGAGCGGGTCGACTACGACCCGAAGGCGGCCGACTTCTCGGCCGACGTGGCCAAGGTCAAGGCCAAGAACCCGAAGGCCGTGGTGCTGATCGGGTTCGAGGAGACCGCCAAGGTGGTGCAGGAGCTGGTCAAGCAGAGCCTCACGACCGACAAGGTCAAGTGGTACATGGTCGACGGCAACATGTCCAACACGGCGTACACCAAGATGCCCAAGGGCACGCTGACGGGCGTCAAGGGCACGATTCCGGGGGCGGCCGCGCCCGAGGCGTTCATCGAGAAGCTCAAGGGAGTCGACGCCGACCTCAACGACTTCACCTATGCCGCGGAGGCGTACGACGCCGCCAACCTGATCGCCCTGGCGGCCGAGGCCGCCAAGAGCGACGCGGGCACCGACATCGCCGCGAAGCTGGCCGAGGTCAGCAAGGGCGGCGAGAAGTGCAACGACTTCAAGTCCTGCGTCGAGCTGATCAAGGCGGGCAAGGACATCGACTACGACGGCGTGAGCGGTCCGGTCGAGTTCAACGAGGCCGGTGACCCGGCCGTCGCCACGATCGGCATCTACGAGTACTCCGAGAAGAACACCTACGCGGCCAAGGCCCTGGAGTACCGCACCGGCAACATCGAGGGTTGAGTCTCAGCCGTCCAGGCCGCACACCTCCAGCGCGAAGTGGATGAGGCGATCCTGCTGCGGCTTGGGCGGCTGCACGATGATGACGCGTTCCTCGCCTCCGTCGACGGTGGCCCGTACGGGGAACAGGAACGCCTTCTTGGCCTCGGCGAACGCGTGCGGGTCGCAGCGGCCGGGGGTGATCACGACCGGCGTCTCCGTCCGCTGGGCGTTCGCGTCCAGGGTGACGAGGGGGCGCCGTTTGCGTTCGGGGGCGATGATGTAGTGGCTGGTGCCGTCGATCGAGTTGACGGTGACCGTGCCGGTGCCGCGGCGGCTGAGCACGAGGGTGGCCCGCGTCTTCTTGCCGTCCCGTGTCCAGGTGGGGCCGAAGGAGATGTCCGCGGCCTGCTTGATGAGGTGTTCCGAGCATTCGTCGCGCAGCAGCCTGCTGAGCAGCGGGTCGGAGGCTGGTAACGCGAAGACGACCTTGCGTAGCGGTTCGGAGCCGGTGCGGAGGCGGGCCACGACGGTGGCGGGCCGTGAGCCGGCGGGCAGGCCGTCGGGGGGGCAGGCGGCGGCGCCGAACGGGATGGGCAGGTCGGTGCGTTGGGTGCGCTTGATGGTGGCGTCGGCGGGCTCGGGCGGGACCGTGGCGAAATCGGGGGTGACGAGTTGCAGGTCGGAGAAGTAGACGGGCGTGTCCGTGGTGTTGCGGACGGCCACCTGGAGCCTGTGGACGGCCTCGTCGGAGCGCCATTGCCCGAGTGAGACGCTGACGCCTGCGGGGGGATCCGTGGAGGGCTGGACGGGTTGCTGGGCCGCCGCGCATCCGGAAAGGAGGACGGCGGAGGCGACGAGTGCCGTGGTGCGCTTCACCCAAGGCACATTAGGCACGCATGTGCAGCTCTCGTAAGTTGAGGACTGATTACGACTCCGCATCCAAGTGCCGACAGTTCGTTCCGGCATCTGGTTGGAGTACCCAGCAGTTTTGTACGTTTCCGTCATTCGTTCGGGAACGTCGGCGGTGTCGCCGGATCCCGGCCTGGAGATGAAGGAGACGCTTCATGATCCGCATTGCTCCCGTGGGGCGGGCGCTTGCTGTCGTGGCTGCCACCAGCCTCGCTCTGACAGCTTGCGGTGGTGGCAGTGACACCGCCACCCAACCATCCGATTCGGCGGCGCCATCATCGGCGGCTCCCGCGGCCAAGGGTGACGGCACGCTGACCCTCGGCACACTGCTTCCTCAGACCGGTTCGCTGGCCTTCCTCGGCCCGCCCGAGATCGCCGGTGTGGACGTGGCGGTCAAGGAGATCAACGAGGCCGGTGGCGTGCTCGGCAAGCCGGTCGTCAACATTCACACCGACTCGGGTGACACGACGACGAACATCGCGTCGCAGTCCGTGGACAAGCTGCTGGCCCAGA
>NZ_BMNH01000017.1:0-32526 GCF_014646355.1 Nonomuraea cavernae | reverse complement strand
CGTCGTCGTCGGTGTCGGAGTCGGTGATCGACAAGATCACGGGCGCCGGCGTGGTGCAGTTCTCGCCCGCCAACACCTCCGACAAGTTCACCACGATCGAGGACAAGGGCCTCTACTTCCGCACCTCGCCGCCGGACAAGCTGCAGGGCCGGGTGCTCGGTGACCTCGTCGTGGCCGACGGCAACGACACGGTCGGCATCATGGCGATGCAGGACTCCTACGGCACCGGCCTGGCCGACCAGGTCTCCGAGACCGTCACCGCCGGAGGCGGCCAGGTCGTCGAGCGCATCGACTACGACCCCAAGGCCGCCGACTTCTCGGCCGACATCACGAAGCTCAAGGCGAAGAATCCGAAGGGCATCGTGCTGATCGGCTTCGAGGAGACCGCCAAGGTCGTCCAGGAGCTGGTCAAGCAGGGTCTGTCGGCCGACAAGCACAAGTGGTACATGGTCGACGGCAACACCTCCAACACCAACTACGTCAAGATGCCCAAGGGCACCCTGAAGGGCGTCAAGGGCACCATCCCCGGCGCCGCCGCCACGGGAGAGTTCGAGGCCAAGCTCAAGGCCGTCAACCCCAAGCTCGAGGACCTGAGCTACGCGCCCGAGTCCTACGACGCGGCCAACCTGATCGCGCTGGCCGCCGAGGCCGCCAAGAGCGACGCGGGCACCGACATCGCCGCGAAGCTGGCCGAGGTCAGCAAGGGCGGCGAGAAGTGCAACGACTTCAAGTCCTGCGTCGAGCTGATCAAGGCGGGCAAGGACATCGACTACGACGGCGTGAGCGGTCCGGTCGAGTTCAACGAGGCCGGTGACCCGGCCGTCGCCACGATCGGCATCTACGAGTACGGCGACGACAACAAGTACCCGACCAAGGCGCTCGAGTACCGCACCGGCAACATCGCCGGCTAGGAAGTTCTCGGCAGAAAGGGCCCGGTCCTCGGACCGGGCCCTTTCGCTATGCGCAGCCCGCCTTGATCTGGTCGGCCGCGGCCCTGTAGTCCTTCAGGAGCGCCACCTGACGCGCGCGTGGCACGTCGGCCCTGGCCAGGCCCGCCGTCGCCTCCTGGACGGTCTGTACGGCCGTGCCGAGGGCGTCAGGCAGGGCGGGGCCGTACTGGAGGGTGATGCCGCGGGCCTCGGCCAGCCGGCCGAGCACGGCGTTCTCGAAGTTCTGGTCGTCCTCCTCGCCGCGCGGGCGCAGCAGGAGGTCGGCGTAGCCGATGGCGGAGACGACCCGCGCGCAGGGATCGTCGGCAGGGTCGCCGCCGGTGCTGTACTGGCCGGTGCGGGCCGGGGACTGCTGGCAGCCGGCCAGCAGGGAGAGCAGGATCGCCAAAGCTGCTAAACGTCTCACGGCGCCCATTAAAACGGCGAAGGAGCCCCGTGAGGAGCCCCTTCGCCGGTGGGATGAGGTTCAGGCCTTGGCCAGGGTGCCGAGGTAGAGCTCGATCACCTTGGGGTCGTTGGCCAGCTGGCGGCCGGTGCCGGTGTAGGCGTTGCGGCCCTGGTCGAGGACGTAGCCGCGGTGGCAGATCTGCAGGCATCGCCTGGCGTTCTGCTCCACCATGATGACGGTCACGCCGGCCTTGTTGATCTGCTGGGCCTGGATGAACACCAGGTCCTGCAGCTTGGGTGACAGGCCGGCCGAGGGCTCGTCGAGCAGCAGCACGGACGGCTCGGTCATGAGCGCCCTGGCCATCGCCACCATCTGCCGCTCGCCGCCCGACAGGGAGCCGGCGCGTTGCTTGCGCCGTTCCTTGAGGGCGGGGAACAGCTCGGCGACGAACTCGAAGCGTTCCTTGAACTTGCCCGGCACCTGGAAGGCGCCCATCTCGAGGTTCTCCTCGATGGTGAGGCTCGGGAAGACGTTGTTGGTCTGCGGGACGTAGCCGACGCCCCGGGAGACCAGGGAGTGCGCCTTCATGTTCGTGATGTCCTCACCCTTGAGCACGACCGTGCCGCTGCGGATGTTGACCAGCCCGAACATCGCCTTGAGCAGCGTCGACTTGCCGGCGCCGTTGGGGCCGATGATGCCGATGAGCTCGCCTTCGCCGACGTACAGGTCGGAGCCGTTGAGGATGTTGACGCCCGGCAGGTAGCCGGCGATCAGCTCGTCGCAGCGCAGGACGGCGCTCTCGGCGCCGGCCAGGTGCGCGCTGCGGTCGGTGACGGCCGACTTCGACGCGGACGCGGATTCGGGGTCGGCGTTCACTTCTGCGTCTCCTCCTCGATCTCGGCTTCGAGCGCGGCCTCGGCCTCGTGGAGCTGCTCCTCGAGCTCGCTCTCCGACAGGGGGGCGTCGTGGTGGGCGCCGAGGTAGGCGTCGATGACGCGCTCGTCGGACATGATCGTCTCGGGGGGTCCCTCGGCGATCACGTGGCCCTGGGCCATGACGATCACCCAGTCGCTGATGTCGCGCACCATGTCCATGTCGTGCTCGACGAACAGTACGGTCATGCCCTGCTCGCGCAGGTCCTTGACGTGGCCGAGCAGCGACTGGGTCAGCGCCGGGTTGACGCCGGCCATCGGCTCGTCGAGCATGACCAGCTCGGGCTCGACCATGAGCGCGCGGGCCATTTCCAGCAGCTTGCGCTGGCCGCCGGAGAGCGAGCCGGCGAAGTCGCCGCGCTTGGCGTCGAGCTTGAACCTGGTCAGCAGTTCGTCGGCCCGCTCGGTGATCGCGTCCTCCTGGCCCTTCCAGAAGGCGGGCAGGAGGGCGCGCCAGAAGCTCTCGCCCTTCTGGCCCTGCGCGCCCAGGCGCATGTTCTCCAGCACGGTGAGCTTGGACAGCGCCTTGGTGAGCTGGAAGGTGCGGACCATGCCGGCGCGCGCCACCTTGTGGGCGGGCACGCCGTTCATGCTGCGGCCGTTGAACGTCCACTGGCCGGAGTCGGCCGTGTCGAAGCCGGTGAGCTGGTTGAAGAACGTGGTCTTGCCGGCGCCGTTGGGGCCGATCAGGGCGGTGATGGAGCCGCGCTGGACCTCGACGTGCTCGACCTCGACCGCGGTGAGGCCGCCGAAGCGGCGCACCACGTTGTCGACGACCAGGATCGGGTCGGGCTTGGGCACGCCGGGGTCGCGGGCGAGATCCTTGAAGGCGGCCAGCGCCGCGGCCTTGCGTTCGGTGGCGGTTGTCTCAGCGTGCATCGATTGCCATCTCCCTCTTGTCCCCGAAGACGCCCTGTGGCCGGTAGACGAGCAAGAGGATCAGCCCCAGTCCGACCAGCAGGTAGCGGAACGGGCCGACCTGCGTGGAGTCCATGAAGGTGATCAGCCCGGACTCGACCGCGCCGCTGAGCACGCCGTTGACCAGTACGAGCAGCACCCAGAAGATCATCGAGCCGACGACGGGGCCGAACACGCGGGCGGCGCCGCCGAGGATGACGATCGTGTAGGCGAAGAAGGTGGTCTCGGTGCCGAAGATGTCGGGCTGCACCGAGGCGTAGGCCAGCCCGTAGATGAAGCCGCCGAGGCAGCCGATGACGCCGCCGAGGATCAGCGACTGCATCTTGTACGAGAAGACGTTCTTGCCGAGGGCGCGCACGGCGTCCTCGTCCTCGCGGATCGCCTTGAGCACGCGGCCCCAGGGGCTCTTCATGAGCAGGAAGACGATGAGGCAGGACAGGGCCACCAGCGCCCAGCCGACGACCAGCACCCAGAGCACCCGCTCGTTGAAGCTGAGCCAGCCGAAGCCGTACGTCCCGGGAGAGAAGGGGTTCATGGCGTAGAAGCCGTCGGAGAAGCCTCGCCGGCCGTCGGAGCCGCCGAAGACGTCCTTGAACGCCACCGAGCGGAAGACGAGCCTGACGATCTCGGCCGCCGCGATGGTGACGATGGCCAGGTAGTCGGCCCGCAGGCGCAGCGTGGGGATGCCCAGGAGGAGGGCCAGCAGGACGGCCGAGAGCAGGCCGACCCCGATGCCCACCCAGAAGGGGAGTCCGAGCACGGTGACGGTGACGGCCAGGCCGTAGCCGGCGACGGCCAGGAAGGCCGACTGGCCGAAGTTGAGCAGGCCGGTGTAGCCGAAGTGGATGTTGATGCCGATGGCGGCGAGTGCGTACCAGACCGTCTCGACGCCGATGGCCGCCTTGACGGTGGTGGAGATGATCGTGATCCAGTCCATGGTTCCCCCCGTCAGCCGATCCGCTCGCGGCGGCCCAGGATGCCCTGCGGCCGGAAGAGGAGCACGATGATGAGTACGGCCAGCGCGCCCACGCTCTTGAGCTCTGGCGGCACCCACAGTGTCGACAGCTGGATGAACAGGCCGACGATGAGCGAGCCGACGAGCGCGCCGAACGCGGTGCCGAGCCCGCCGAGCGTGACGCCGGCGAAGATGAGCAGCAGGATGTCCTGGCCCATGGTGAACTTCAGGTTCTGCGACAGGCCCAGCATGATGCCGGCCAGCGCGGCGATGGCGCCGCCCATGGTCCAGATGATGCGGATGACCCGGTCGACGTTGATGCCGGAGGAGGAGGCGAGGGCCGGGTTGTCGGCCACGGCGCGGGCCGCCTTGCCGGTGCGGGTGCGCATCAGAGCGAGGCCGACGATGACGAGGACCGCCAGCTCGATGCCCATGGCGACGAAGTTCTTCGGCGCGGCGGAGATGGGCCCGATCTGGATGCCCGGCTGGGCGGTGTACTGCAGGTAGGACTGGCTCTCACCGCCGAAGAGGATGAGGAAGAGGTATCTCAGGAAGATCGCCACACCGATCGAGACGATCATCATGGCGATGATGCCGGTGCCCCGCCTGCGCAGCTGGCCCCAGAAGAACCTGTCCTGCGCGTAGCCGAGCCCGCCGGCCAGGATCACCGCGATCAGGGCCGCGGGGATGAGGTGCAGGCCGATGCCCGAGTTGAAGGCGTAGGCGAGCAGGGCGCCCAGGGTGACCAGCTCGCCGTGGGCGAAGTTGGTCAGGCCGGTGGTGCCGTAGATGAGCGAGAGGCCGAGCGCGGCGAGCGCGATGATGAGGCCGAGGTTGAGGCCCTCGAAGGTGAGCTGGGCCGCCTGGTCCCAGAAGGTGCTCTGCCCGGTGGTGTCGTTCTCGCCTCCGGGGCCGGCGCCGCCCTTGGCCTGCAGAGCGAACAGCACCGCGGCGGGGTTGCCCTCGAAGACCGTCGGGTTGCGGACGTTGTTGCCACCCCGGACCTCGGTGTCCTGGGGAAGAGTGCTGACATCCAGTGTGACCTTGTATTTCCCCGGCTTGTCGACGGGGACCTGCCACGTGCCCTGGGCGTTACTGGTGACCTCCGCGACGGGTTGTCCGCTCTCTGTGGTCACGACGATTTTCACGCCGTTCACTGGCTGGCCTTGGTACGTGAGTGTCCCTCTCAGGCTCTGTTCCGGTGCCGCCGCGTAGGCGGGCGCGGAGAGAAGCAGGAGAACGAGTCCACTCAGGAAGGCCGTGAACGCGATCACGGCTCTGCGCAATGGTGCTCCCTCAGTAGGTCAACGGGGGGTTGCCCCTCCAGCTTGAACACGCGGGCATCGCAGGCACATCTGGATGCTGGCGGGAGCCTATTCCGCGAACGCCCGGTTCAGTATCGTTCGTCACCAATTAGTGACATGCGTGTGTCACTGATGTGAGGTGGCAAGGCGCAGGTCAGGGGCTAAATAACCGGATACGCCTGGTGTGAGATCGGGCGAACGTGAACGAATGCCGATCGGAACGCGAAAGAGCCCGAGGGGTGGCCTTTGGGACCATGCAAGGCTTCCCCGGCCTCACACGTTATCTACTCGGCCCCCCCGCGGGCTCTGCTCGGACAACCGTAGCGAGCCGTGGGGTGCCTGTGCAAAGGGCGCACGGAAGTCGCGTGGCGTTCAGCGATCACGCAGCATGCAGGTCAGCCGGGACGTGCAGACGCGTCGTCCCTGCTCGTCGAGGATCTCGATCTCGTAGCTGGCCAGCGTGCGGCCGCCGTGCAGCCGGGTGGCCACGCCGGTCACGTGCCCCGAGGTCGCCGAGCGGTGGTGGGTCGCGTTGATCTCGATGCCCACGGCGACGCGCTCGGGCCCCGCGTGGACCGCGGCCCCCACCGAGCCGAGCGTCTCGGCCAGGGCCACCGAGGCGCCGCCGTGCAGCAGGCCGTACGGCTGGGTGTTGCCCTCGACCGGCATCCGCCCCACCACCCGCTCGGCGCTGATCTCAAGGAACTCCACGCCGATCCGCTCGGCGAGGGTGCCCGCGTGCACGGCGGCGTACGCGGTGAGTTCTGTGGGATCGGTCTGTGTCAAGGGGATGCCTCCAGACGTTCGAGCTCGGGTTTTCTGTCGTAGTCGCAGACTAGGCTGCTGGTGTGCCGAAGAGTGAAGTGACCCCCAGCCGCCCGTGCCTGCTGCTGCTCGACGGGCATTCCCTGGCCTACCGCGCGTTCTACGCGCTCAAGGACGCCAACCTGATGACCACCGACGGTCAGCACACCGAGGCGGTCTACGGGTTCACCTCGATGCTGACCAACATCCTGCGCGACGAGCGGCCCTCGCACGTGGCGGTCGCCTTCGACCGCTCGGAGCCGACGTTCCGGCACGAGGAGTACGCCGACTACAAGGCCAACCGCAGCGAGACGCCCGAGGACTTCCGCGGCCAGATGCAGCTGATCTACGAGCTGCTCGGCACGCTGCGCATCCCGCACCTGTCCAAGCCGGGCTTCGAGGCCGACGACCTGATCGCCACGCTGGCCACGCGCGCCTCCGCCGAGGGCATGGACGTGCTGATCGTCACCGGCGACCGCGACGCGCTGCAACTGGTCGACGAGCACGTCACGGTGCTGATGACGCGCCGCGGCATCAGCGACATGACGCGCTTCACCCCCGAGGCGGTCCAGGAGAAGTACGGCCTGACCCCCCAGCAGTATCCCGACTTCGCCGCGCTGCGCGGCGACCCCAGCGACAACCTGCTGAGCATCCCCGGCGTGGGCGAGAAGACCGCCGCCAAGTGGGTGCGCGAGTTCGGCTCGCTGACCGCGCTGGTCGACCGGGTCGACGAGGTCAAGGGCAAGGTCGGCGACAAGCTGCGCGACCACGTCGCCCAGGTGCTGATGAACCGCCGGCTCACCGAGCTGCTCCGCGACGTCGCGCTCGACGTCGATCTGGCCGACCTCAAGCAGGGCGGCTGGGAGCGCGAGGAGATCAACAAGCTCTTCGACACCCTGCAGATCCGTGGCGAGCTGCGCGAGCGGGTGTTCAAGACGCTCGGCACCGGCGAGCAGGAGCCCGAGCTGGGCTTCGAGGTCGAGACCGTCATCCTCGGGCCCGACCGCGTGGCCGGCTGGCTGGACGCGCTGCCGGCCGGCCGCGCGGGCCTCGCCTTCAAGGGCGCCTACGGCAGCGGCACCGGCCGCATCGACGCCATCGCCATCGCCTCGCCCGACGGCACCGCGGCCCACATCGATCCCGCCAAGCTCACCGAGGCCGACGAGGCGGCGCTGCGCGCCTGGCTCGCCGACGACTCCAGGCTCAAGGCCGTGCACGACGCCAAGGGGCCGATCCTCGCCCTGTGGGCGCAGGGCATGACCCTGCGCGGGTTGTCCTGCGACACCGCGCTGGCCGCCTACCTGGCGATGCCGGGCCAGCGCACGTTCACGCTCGAAGACCTGGCCAGGCGCTATCTCAACCGCGACCTGCGCGCCGAGCAGGAGTCCGACGGGCAGGCCGCGCTGTTCGGCGACGACGACGACGCCCCGGCCAAGGACCTCGCGCTGCGTGCCCACGCCGTGCTGGAGCTGGCCGAGGCGCTGGAGGGCTTCCTGGCCGGCCGCGGCGGCACCCAGTTGCTCACCGACGTGGAGCTGCCGCTGCTGAGCGTGCTGGCCGAGATGGAGCGGGCCGGCATCGCCGTCGACGGCGAATACTTCGCCGCGCTGGAGGCCGAGTTCGGCGCCGCGGTCAAGCACGCGGTGGAGGAGGCGCACCGGGCGGTCGGCGAGCAGTTCAACCTCGGCTCGCCCAAGCAACTGCAGGAGATCCTGTTCGGCAGGCTGGCGCTGCCGAAGACCAAGAAGATCAAGACCGGCTACAGCACCGACGCCGACCAGCTGGCCTGGCTGGCCACGCAGACCGACCACGAGCTCCCGGTGATCATGCTGCGGCACCGCGACCAGACCCGGCTGCGCACCACGGTCGAGGGTCTGATCAAGGAGATCGCCGACGACGGGCGCGTGCACACGACCTTCAACCAGATCATCGCCGCGACGGGCCGGCTGTCGTCGGAGAAGCCCAACCTGCAGAACATCCCGATCCGCACCGCCGAGGGCCGCCGCATCCGGCAGGGCTTCGTGGTCGGCGAGGGCTACGAGACGCTCCTCACCGCCGACTACAGCCAGATCGAGCTGCGCATCATGGCCCACCTGTCGGGCGACGAGTCGCTGATCGAGGCGTTCGAGTCGGGCCACGACTTCCACCGGGCGACCGCGGCCAGGGTGTTCAACCTGCCGCCCGAGCAGATCGACGGCGAGCTGCGCGCCCGCATCAAGGCGATGAACTACGGTCTGGCCTACGGCCTGTCCGACTTCGGGCTGTCCGGCCAGCTCAACATCCCGGTGGCCGAGGCGCGGGCGCTGAAGGAGGAGTACTTCCAGGAGTTCGGCGGGGTCCGCGACTTCCTGCACGACATCGTCCGGCAGGCGCGCACCGACGGCTACACCGAGACCATCATGGGCCGCCGCCGCTACCTGCCCGACCTGACCAGCGACAACCGGCAGCGGCGCGAGATGGCCGAGCGGATGGCGCTCAACGCCCCCATCCAGGGGTCGGCGGCCGACATCATCAAGGTCGCCATGCTCCACGTCCGGCAGGCCATCGGCGAGGCGGGGCTCTCCTCCCGGATACTGCTGCAGGTCCACGACGAGCTGGTGTTCGAGGTGGCGCCGGGCGAGCTCGACCCGCTCACGCGGCTCGTGTGCGACCAGATGAACGCCGCCTACCACCTGCGGGTGCCGCTGGAGGTCTCGGTCGGCGTCGGCCGCACGTGGGAGGACGCCGGCCACTGAGGCCGTTCCGGCCGGGCGCGGAGATCGCCGCCGCGCCCGGCTGATCGGGTCTGGACTAGGCTGTAAGGCCGATTCCACCCGAACGGTACGGGAGTTCTGTGCGGTTATCAGCGTCCCCCACGCGCATCATCGGCATGGCCAACATCGTGGTGGTGATTCTCGCGATCATCGGGCTGATGGTGATCCCCTCCTCCGGGCAGGCGCCCACCCGAGGGCACACCGCGGCCACGGCGCAGCCGCAGCCGTCGGCGTCGCAGCCGTCGCAACCGCCCATCGACGACCGGCCGCCGGGCGTGGTGGCCACCCCCGAGTTCGCCCGCCAGGTCAAGGCCAACGAGGCCGGCCTGGTGCCGGTCCTGATGTACCACCGGATCCTGAAGAAGCGCCACGCCTCCATCGACCGCACGCCCGAGCAGTTCAAGCGGGAGCTCGAACGGCTCGCCAAGCGCGGCTACGCGCCGATCACCGCCGGCGAGTTCGCCACCGGCGACATCCGGGTCCCGGCCGGCAAGTTCCCCGTCGTGCTGACCTTCGACGACGGGCACGAGAGCCACTTCGGGCTCGACGCGAGCGGCAATCCCCGTCCTGACACGGCGGTCGGCATGATCCTCGATGTGGCCAGGAGATACCCGTCGTTCCGGCCCGTCGCCACGTTCTGGGTCAACCGCGAGCCGTTCGGGCTGCGCGACGCGGGGCAGCAGGCCGCGGCCGTGCGCTGGCTGACCGACCACGGCTTCGAGGTGGCCAACCACACCTGGTCGCACGCCAACCTGGCCGCCGTGCCGAAGAAGAAGGTCCGCGAGCAGATCGCCCGGCTCGAACGTCTGCTGCACAGGCTTGGGGGCAGGCCGTCCACGACCATGGCCCTGCCGTACGGGATCCTGCCGAGGCCCAAGAAGCTGGCCCGCGCCGGCCGCTGGGACGGCACGGCCTACGACTTCGACGGGGTCTTCCTGGCCGGAGCCGAGCCGTCGGTTTCGCCATACGCGAAAAATTTCGACCGCGGGGCGATCCAGCGGATCCAGAGCAACGGCAAGAAGGGCGAATGCCGCATCTGGTGTTCGCAGTACTGGCTGGAGTGGCTCGACCGCCATCCCGGTAGGCGCTACGTGTCCGACGGTGACCCGGATCGGATCTCCGTGCCACGGCGACTTCGCGGTAATATCGCCCCCAAGCGGCATGGTCAGGTCATCGCCTACTGAATTGGTGCGCATGTGTGGCCTGGATTGACCCCGCGCCCTAGGTCTCATATGCTGATCGCTGCGCTGTGGGCTCGCGCGCGCCTCAGACGGAGCGGGCTCGCGCTCGGTCACGTCGATGTCGTAACTCCTCGGCTTGATGCGGAAGAGGGCCTGCCGCGCGTCCGCCACATCGACATCCTGTCCGCGTTCGGAGCAATTCCACACATGACGTCCAGCACTGAGGCAACCTCGAGCACCCCGCAGGTAGCGGTCAACGACATCGGGTCCGAGGAAGCCTTCCTCGCAGCGATCGACGAGACCATCAAGTACTTCAACGACGGCGACATCGTCGAGGGCACCGTCGTCAAGGTCGATCGAGACGAGGTTCTTCTCGATATCGGCTACAAGACCGAGGGAGTCATTCCCTCGCGTGAGCTGTCGATCAAGCACGATGTCGATCCCGCTGACGTCGTGGAGGTCGGCGAGCACGTCGAAGCCCTGGTTCTCCAGAAGGAGGACAAGGAGGGCCGGCTGATCCTGTCCAAGAAGCGCGCCCAGTACGAGCGCGCCTGGGGCACGATCGAGAAGATCAAGGACGAGGACGGCATCGTCACCGGCACCGTCATCGAGGTCGTCAAGGGTGGTCTCATCCTCGACATCGGCCTCCGTGGCTTCCTCCCGGCGTCCCTGGTCGAGATGCGCCGCGTCCGCGACCTGCAGCCCTACGTCGGCCGCGAGCTCGAGGCGAAGATCATCGAGCTCGACAAGAACCGCAACAACGTGGTCCTGTCGCGCCGCGCCTGGCTTGAGCAGACGCAGTCCGAGGTTCGCCAGACGTTCCTCAACACCCTGCAGAAGGGTCAGGTCCGCAAGGGCGTCGTCTCCTCGATCGTCAACTTCGGCGCGTTCGTGGACCTCGGCGGCGTCGACGGCCTGGTCCACGTGTCCGAGCTGTCCTGGAAGCACATCGACCACCCGTCCGAGGTCGTCGAGGTCGGCCAGGAGGTCACGGTCGAGGTCCTCGACGTCGACATGGAGCGCGAGCGCGTCTCCCTGTCGCTCAAGGCCACCCAGGAAGACCCGTGGCAGCAGTTCGCCCGCACCCACCAGATCGGCCAGGTCGTGCCCGGCCGCGTCACCAAGCTGGTGCCGTTCGGTGCGTTCGTCCGGGTCGAGGAGGGCATCGAGGGTCTGGTCCACATCTCCGAGCTGGCCGAGCGCCACGTGGAGATCCCGGAGCAGGTCGTCCAGGTCGGCGACGAGATCTTCGTCAAGATCATCGACATCGACCTCGACCGCCGTCGCATCAGCCTCTCGCTGAAGCAGGCCAACGAGGGTGTCGGCACCGAGGTCGAGTTCGACCCCACGCTCTACGGCATGGCGGCGACCTACGACGACCAGGGCAACTACATCTACCCGGAGGGCTTCGACCCGGAGACCGGGGAGTGGCTCGAGGGCTTCGACAAGCAGCGTGAGGAGTGGGAGCGGCAGTACGCCGAGGCCCAGACTCGCTTCGAGGCGCACAAGAAGCAGATCGAGGAGGCCCGCAAGGCCGAGGCGGAGGCCGGCGAGGCCGCTCCCTCGACCTACTCCGGCGAGACGCAGCCGCAGTCGAGCGGCGGCTCCTCCTCCTCGTCGTCGGCTCCGGCCAGCGGCGCTCTCGCCTCCGACGAGGCTCTCGCGGCTCTGCGCGAGAAGCTCGCCGGCGGTCAGAGCTAAGGGAACAAGAAAACAGTCCGGAGAAGCCCCGCACGGTTCGTGCGGGGCTTCTCCGCGTTCCGCCGCCGGGGCCGGCAGATGGCCCGTTGGCGGTGGTCGTCCGGGCTGGCGTAGGGTGCTGCGGGTGGACATCGAGCGGGCGCTGACCGCCGACGCGGGCGAGATCCTCACCGTCCAGCGGGCGGCCTACGTGAGCGAGGCGCAGCTCTACGGCGATCCGTTCATCCCGCCGCTGGTGGAGTCCGTCGAGCAGGTCCGCAAGGCCGTCGAGGGCGGGATCGTGCTCAAGGCGGTCGACGCCGGCCGGATCATCGGCGCCGTGCGCGGCCGGCCGTCCGGCACGACCTGCCTGGTGGGCCGGCTGGTCGTCGCGCCCGACCGGCAGGGCCACGGGCTCGGCACGGCGCTGCTCGGCGCGCTGCACGAGCAGATGCCGGCGGCGACCACGTTCGACCTGTTCACCGGACACCTGTCCGCAGGCAACCTGCGGCTCTACCGGCGCCTCGGCTACCGTGAGACCCATCGCGAACGCATGGACGAGCACCTGACGCTCGTCCACCTGCGCAGAGAGCAGATCCCCGCACTGCCGCCCCACGCCCCGCGCGGCTAGGCTGGCCGCGTGCTGATGATTGGTCTCACCGGCGGCATCGGGTCGGGCAAGAGCGAGGTCTCCACGCGGCTCGCGTCCAAGGGCGCCGTCGTGATCGACGCCGACAGGATCGCCCGCGAGGTGGTCGAGCCCGGCACCCCCGGGCTGGCGAGGGTGGTGGCCGCCTTCGGCACCGAGGTGCTGCGTCCCGACGGCTCGCTCAACCGGGAGAAGCTCGGCGGCATCGTCTTCGCCGACCCCGACAAGCTCGCCTCGCTCAACGCCATCGTCCATCCGCTGGTGGGGGAGCGGGTCGCCGAGCTGCAGGCACAGGCCGCCGCCGACGCGATCGTGGTCTACGACGTGCCGCTGCTGGCAGAGAACGGACTGGCCCCCATGTACGACGTGGTCGTGGTCGTCGACTCCTCCGACGAGACGCGCCTGGCCCGGCTGGCCGAGCACCGCGGCATGGCCGAGCACGACGCCAAGGCCCGCATCGCCGCCCAGGCCGGCCGCGAGGACCGCCTCAAGATCGCCGACATCGTCATCGACAACGACGGCTCGCTGGACGACCTCGACGCCAGGGTCGACGAGGTCTGGGATGACCTGCGAAGCCGCGCCGCCCGAGGCTGACCCGCCCCGTATCACGCCGAGAGGCAGGTGCCCGAGGCTGAGCCCGGCCGTGCCGCCGCTCCTACAGGATCACTCCCGACGGCGCTGAGCGGGCTCGCGAGGCGATCAGCAGGGCCTACCGGTCCCGTCGCCAGCCCGCGCCCGGCTGGTTGTCCCGCCCAGGCACGGCAGGAGGCGCTCCATGAGCGGACGGATTCGTGGCAGCTCGCGATCCCAGGACCCTTTCGGCCGGCTCATGGCGCGGCTCTCCGCGAGACTGGACGCCGAGCAGCTCGCCGCCGGCGTACGGGCGCTCCGGGCGCGGGTCGGAGTCGGTGCCCGGGAGAGGGACGATCTCGGATGAGGAGAGCGGGCACCGCGCCGGGGATAGGATCGGCCGGGTTCATCAGCACATGAGGAGGAGTGTGGCGGACGTGGGCATGACCGACGGGCGGGAGTTGCGCGCCGACTGCGGCAGTTGTTTCGGGCTGTGCTGCGTGGCGCTGCCCTTCGCGGCGTCGGCCGACTTCGCGGTCGGCAAGGACGCCGGGCAGCCGTGCCACAACCTGCGTGACGACTTCCGCTGCGGCATCCACGGCACGCTGCGGCAGCAGGGGTTCGCGGGCTGCACCGTCTACGACTGCTTCGGCGCGGGCCAGAAGGTCTCACAGGTCACCTTCGGCGGCCACGACTGGCGGCGGGCCCCCGGCACGGCCCAGCGGATGTTCGAGGTGTTCCCGGTCATGCGGCAGCTGCACGAGCTGCTGTGGTACCTCACGCAGGCCTTGGCGCTCCCGCGGGCACGCCCAGTCCACGACGAGCTCCGCCTCGCGCTCGATGAGACCGAGCGCCTCACCCTGCGCGACCCCGGCGCCCTCGTGGAGCTGGACGTGGCGGCGCACCGGCAGCAGGTCAACACCCTGTTGCTGCGTACGAGCGAGCTGGTGCGCGGTGAGATCCCGCGGCGCAAGGACCGGCGTGGAGCCGACCTCATCGGCGCCAAGCTCGGCGGCGCCGACCTGAGGGCGGCCAACCTGAGAGGCGCCTACCTCATCGGAGCCGACCTGAGGCGGGCCGACCTGCGGACGGCCGATCTCATTGGAGCCGACCTGCGGGGCGCCGACCTCGGCGGGGCCGATCTCACCGGGGCCATCTTCGTCACCCAGTCGCAGCTCAACGCGGCCAGGGGCGACACGGCCACGAGAGTGCCGGACACCCTGACGCGCCCCGCGCACTGGGCGGCGCCGCGCGGGGCCGGTCGCCGCAGGTGATCAGAAGGGCGCCTCCAGCGGCACCTGGCGCACCCCCGGCAGGTGCGGATCCAGCTCGCCCAGCTCGAACCTGGACATCCCGATGACGTGCCAGAACTGACCCGCCAGCTCGCCCTGCACCTTGTAGCGCCCGTCGGGCGACAGCGCGGCCCAGCCCTCCGGCAGCCCCAGCAGCGTCGCCCGGCGGGTCGAGCCCTCCCAGAGGATCACCACCCCGTCGTCTCCGGCGCTGGCCAGCAGGTCGGACGTGGGGCTGTAGGCCACCGACCACACCCGGCGGGCGTGCCCCGCCAGCGTGTGCAGCAACCGGCCGGTCTCCGAGTCCCACACCCGCACGGTCAGGTCGTCGCCGCCCGTGGCCAGGCGGTCGCCGGCGGCGTTGAACGCCACGCTCCACAACCGTCCGGTGTGCTGGGTGAGCGTGTGCCTGAGCACCGGCTGCCACGGCTGGCCGGGGCGCAGCTCCCACACCATGGCCCGTCCGTCGTTGCTCGCGCTCGCCAGCCGGCGGCCCGACGGAGAGAACACCACCGAGTAGACCCGGTCGGTGTGGCCGTCGAGCGTCGCCACCCGGCCGCCCGACTCGACGTGCCAGATGCGGACCAGCCGGTCGTCGCAGCCCGTCGCCAGGTAGCGGCCGTCGGGGCTGAACGCTATCGAGCGGACCCGGCCGCGGTGGTCGGCCAGGTTGGTCACCAGGCGGCCCGTCGCGCGATACCAGACCCGCACGCTGTCGTCGTCGTTGGCCGTGGCCAGCAGGGAGCCGTCGGGGCTGAACGTCTCGGCCCACACATGCTCGGTCTCGGCGTTGAGCTCACGCTCGTAGTCGCCGGTGGTGGCGTTCCAGAAGTGCACGCCGCCGTCGTTGCTGGAGGTGGCGAGCACCGGCCCGGCAGGGGAGAACACGGCGGAGATGAGCCGGTCGGCCGTTCCGGTGAACTCGCGCAACCGTCGCCCGGTGCGCGGCTCCCACACCCGGACGACCCCGTCGTTGCCGCTGGTCGCCAGCATCGAGCCGTCGGCGCTGAACCGTACCGAGGAGATGCGCCGGCCGTGGCCGCGCAGCACCCGCTGGCACTGCCCGGTCACCGGGTCCCACAGCCGGACCGTGCCGTCGTTGCTGCTGGTGGCCAGTTGGTCACCGTCGGGGCGGAACGCGAACGGCCACACCGAGCTGCGGTGGCCGGTCAGCTCGACCCGCGTCGTGCCGCCCACCTCCTGCAGCCGGACGATGCCGTTGCGGTCGCCGCTGGCGAGCGTGCGGCCGTCGGGGCTGAACGTCACCTGGTAGATCGTCGCGTCGTGGGCGGTGTGTATGCCGCGTGCCCGGCCGGCGACCGGGTCCCAGAGCCGTACGGTGCCGGCCGTGTCGCCGGTCGCCAGCGCGGAGCCGTCGGGGGAGAAGGTCACGCAGTAGATGCCGCCGGTGTGGCCGGTCAGCTCGTGGCGCAGCGTCCATGACGTGGTGTCCCACACGCGTACGGTGCCGGCCTCGTCGCCGGTGGCCAGCAGCGCCCCGTCGGGGCTGTGCACGGCGCGGTAGACCGAGCCGCGATGCCCGTCGAGGGTGCCGATCACCGCGCCCGAGGTGAGGTCCCAGATCCGCACCATGCCCGCCGAGTCGCCCGTCACCAGCACGGAGGGGCCGAACGAGGCCGTGTAGACGGGCTCCTGGTGACCGGTGAGCTGGTGGACCTGCCGCCCGGTGGCCGTCTCCCACAGGCGGACCACGCCGTCGCCGCCGCCCGCCGCCACCAGATCGGCGCCGGGGCTGAGCCGTACGGGCCAGACGCCGTCGGGATGGCCGGCCAGCCGCCGCAGCCGCTCGCCGGTGAAGGAGTGCCACAGCAGCACGGTTCCGTCGCTCGCGCCGGTGGCCAGCAGGTCGCCGGCGAACGACACGGCGTAGACGCGGCCGTGATGCCCCTGGAGGGTGCGCACGGGCGCGCCGCCGACGCAGAGCAGCACGCTGCCGTCCTCGCCGCCGATCGCGATCGTCGACCCGTCGGGGCTGTAGGCGATGGGCTCGGGCAGGCGGCTGGTCTGGAAGTGATATCCGTACGGCACGCCGATCCCGGCCGGGGCGAGCTGCGTCTCGACCGGCTGGCCGGGCACCATGGCCGCGCCCGGCAGCGCCGGCAGCGTGCCCATCACGTTGATCAGCGTGGCGCGGTGCCAGCGGGAGCCCTCGGCCGACACGTCGCTCAGGTCGGTCCGGGCCAGCCGGGCTCCCGACAGGTCGGCGCCGCGCAGGTCGGCGCCGGTCAGCCGGGCCCCGTCGAGCCGCGCGCCCACCAGCTTGGCGTCGCGCAGCACGGCACGGGACAGGTTGGTGCCGGCCAGCGTGGCGTCGGTCAGGTCGGCGCCGGTCAGGTCGACCTCCTGCAGGTCGCGCGCCGACAGGTCCTCGCCCTTGAGGTTGGCGCCGCGCAGGTCGGCCCGCGCCGGTGTGCGCAGCCTGGCCGCGATCTTGACGGCGTTGGCGCGGGCCACGTCGTCGCCGGGCGGATCGGCCACCCACTCCCGCAGCGCCCGCATGTCGGCCAGGTCGCACAGGAACTCGACGATCAGCGCCGACAGCGGCCGCCTCGACAGCGTCACCGGGGCGTCGATCGTCGCCGCGATGTGCCGGGCGATCAGCCACTCCATCACCGAGGAGTGGATGAACCCGAACATGCCCTCGTCGGTGCGCACCAGCAGGCTGCCCGAGCCCATCGCGTAGACGGTGTGCGCGGTGGTGAGCTGGCCCCCTGCCAGGTCGGACAGCGTCTCGGCGATCTCGGTCAGCTCGTCCACGCCGAGCAGTGACTCGCCGGAGTCCCACAGCCGCAGCGCGAGCGCCGTCACCGCCTGCCACAGCTCCGCGGTGGTCAGCGCCGTCGCCGAGCCGGGCACCTTGGCCCGGCGCTCCTCGAAGGCCAGCCAGGAGCTGAGGATCTCCTCGTACAGCAGGGCCGGGCTGATCGTGTGGCGGGCGCCGGCCACCGTGCGCAGCCGGTCGGCGTCGAGGTCGGCGATGAAGCTCAGCATGCGCGGGTTCTGCGCCAGGTCGAGCAGGTCCTTGATGCCCTCCATCAGCGACATGCGGGCCGTGGCCTCGTCGCCGTCGTCGAACCGGTTGGCCAGGTAGGAGCGGATCTGGTCGCGGGTGAAGTCCTCGACGCCCAGCACCCGGCGCTGCGGCAGCACCCCCACCATCTCGCCGAGCGAGGTGAGCACCTGGCTGTGCGACTTGAAGTGCTGGGTGCGGCTGGCGACCACGATCTTCGCCTTGTCCTCGGCCGCGGCCAGCAGCGTCGTCAGGTGGTCGGCCGCCCGGTCGTAGGTCAGCCGGGTGACCAGCTCGTCGAAGCCGTCGAACAGCAGCACGATCCGGCCCTGCCGCAGCAGGTAGCGGAACGCCTTGAGGTCGATGTACTCCTCGCCGTGGTTGGCCAGGTGGGCGGCCACCAGGGCGTCGACCGAGTGCGCCTTGTCCAGGGCGCGCAGCTCGATCAGGATCGGCGTCAGGTGGGGCAGCTCGGCCGGGATGCGCCTGGCCAGCTCGCGCAGCGCGAACGTCTTGCCGTGGCCGAAGTCGCCGAGCAGCAGCAGGAACCTGCCGTGGTCGGACGCCAGCAGCCGCATCAGCTCGTCGGTGAGCCCGTGCCTGATCTGGTGGCCGGGCCGGTCGAGCTCGCGGTAGCGCTGCGGGACGTACAGGCCGGGCGGGTAGCGGCGGTCGGTGCTGAGCCGCGCGGTCTGCTCGGCCACGTAGCCGGACAGGTCGAGCAGGCCCTGGAACTCGGTGAAGCTCCGCAGCCGCACGCCCCTGCGCATGAGGTCGTCGCGGAGCGGCCGGGCCGGGGGCGGGCCCTGGTAGACGAGCTCGGACGCCAGGTCGGCGGCGTGCGCCCGGCGGACGAAGTCTTCGGCGGTGCCGGCGTCGACCTCGCCCACGTGCGCGCCGATCATCGTCTGGCGGACGAAGCCGTCCTCGGGGTGGGTGACGACGAGGTGGCCCGCGAACCGGCGGATCCTGGCCCGCTCGTGCCGGGCCTCGCACACCTCGGTGATCCGGTCGAGCAGCAGCTCGACGGGGCTCGGCTCGCGCTCGGCGGGCTCCGGCCGGGGCGCCGGCACGGACGGCGTCTCACCGGTGAACGTGGCCTGCGCGGCTCGCCAGCGGTGGGCGGCGCGTACGGGCTCGCCGTCGGGCAGCCAGATCCGCATCCCGTCGGCGGTGATCTCGACCACCTGGTGGCGCCCGGCCTTCGGCGCGGCGACCACGACCCCGTCCCCGCCCGGAGCGCCGGCCGTCGTTCCCGAGCCGTGGAACGTCAGGTTGAGCCGGTGCGACAGGAGGCGTTCGTAGCCCGGCGCGTCGCGCAGCGCCGCCGGTGGATGGCCCAGCGCGCCGAGCCGCAGCCACGCGCGCTCCTCGTACGGCCGCAGCCGCTCGGCGAACCACGCGGCCTGCGCCTCTCCGAGCAGGGCGAAGGCGTCACGCTCGAGGTGGCTCATGGCCATGGTGGAGTTGAGCCCGGCCACCACCACCTGCAGGTCGGGCACCTCGAACAGGGTCCACGGCTGCCCGCCGTCGAACACCCGGTCGTCCAGCCCCTGGTAGACCTCGCCGAACAGCCCGGCGAAGTGGCGCCACTTGGGCCAGTAGGGCGGCTGCGGGCTGACGTCGTCGGCCTCGCAGGTGAGGAAGTAGGCGCTGGCCGCGGCCTTGGTGACGTCGCGCGGCCCCGGCACGATCACCAGGCGGTGCGGCTCCAGCCCGACGAGCAGCCGCAGGTCGGTGACGAACCGGGTGGCCTGGCCGAACTGCCCGAGGCTGCCCGACTCGGTCAGGTCGCCGCTGACGACCATGAGGTCGGGCCGCGGCATGCCCTTGTCGTACATGGCCGTCAGGTCGGCCCAGATGCGCGCCTGCATGTCCTCGGGGGTGAACGGGTCGCCGGGGTCGGGCAGCGCGCGGCCGAACCGGGGCCCGCCGACGTGCAGGACGCTGAGCGACTCGCGCCGCCGGTCGGCCGGGGCCGACGGCGGGAACCTGGGCGCGGTGACCGGGGCGCGGCGCGAGCGGGAGCGCTCGGCGGGGGGCGGCAGGGTCGGCGCGGGCAGCGGCACCCCGGGGGCGGTGCCGGTGGGGAAGGCGGGCGCCGCCTCCGGCTTGGCCCGGCCGGCCAGCGCCTCCCCGACGCGCCCCAGCAGCAGCGCCCTGGCCTGCCCGGAGTCGGTCACGCCGAGCAGGTCGACCCAGGTGATCGTGGACAGCAGCCCTTCGAGCCGGACGTCCTCCAACCTGATCGTCACCAGTTTGTTCGACGGGTTGTCGGGGTCGGCGCGCAGCGCGGCCTGCCACTCCAGGCGGCCGTAGCGAGAGGTCAGGTAGTTGCGCGAGAGCACCGCCACGACCAGGTGCGCCTCGCTGACGCCGCGGTCCATGAAGTCGATGAAGTTGGTGCCGGGCACGAAGTCCCAGGCCTGGATCATCGTCTTGTAGCCCGCCGCCTCGAGCTCCCATGCGATCCACGTCGCCCATGCCGTGTCGGCGGGGGAGTAGCTGACGAAGATCTCGGTCGGCCTGCCCTCACGTGCCATCTGCTCAGTATCCCTCGCGGGATCGGCGTTTTGGAGTCGATGTGCGATCATCGTCGAGTGTGGCGGCGTCTTGGCGTGCTCGACTGGATCAGGATCGGGCTGCTCACGCTCGGTCTGATCTTCGTGGCGACCGGGCTGCTTCCTCTGCGGGACGCGATCGAGAGCCTCGACGAGATCGGGCCGCTGCTGGTGTTCCTGGTGGGCGTCATCGTGCTGGCGGAGCTGACCAAGGAGGCTCAGGTCTTCGACGCCGTCGCGGCCAGGATGGCGGTGCTCGGCCGCGGCAACTACGTCGCCCTCTTCCTCCTGTGTACGGCCTTCGCATCGTTTGTCACGATATTTCTTAACCTCGACACGACTGCGGTGTTGCTCACCCCGGTCATGCTGGCCCTCGCGCCCAAGGCCCGCATCGCCGCCCTGCCGCTGGCCATGACCACGATCTGGCTGGCCAACACCGCGAGCCTGCTGCTGCCGGTCTCCAACCTGACCAACCTCCTGGGCATGGAGAAGATCGGCCTGGACGCCCAGGGGTTCGCCGCGCGCATGTGGGCGCCGCAGCTCGTCGCGATCACGGTAACCATGGTCTTCCTGTGGGTGTTCTACTGGCGGCGTGGCGAGCGGCGCGACCTGCGCTACGTCCCGCCCCTGCTGGAGCCGGTCGGCGACCGGGTGCTGTTCGCGGCCGCCTCGGCCGCGTGCGCGCTGTTCATCGGCCTGCTGCTGCTCAACGTGCACGTCGCCGTCGCGGCGCCGGCGGCCGCGCTGATCGTGGTGGTGGCGTTCGCGCTGCGCGCCCGCGCCCGGCTCTCCTGGAGCCTGGTCCCCTGGCAACTGCTCGTCTTCGTGACGGGCCTGTTCCTGGTCGTGCCGACCCTCAGCAGGTACGGCCTGGCCGACCTGATGGGCTGGCTGCTCGGCGCCGAGCGTGACCCCTACCGCACGGCCGCCGTCGGGGCCGGGCTGTCCAACCTGATCAACAACCTGCCCGCCTACAAGGCCGTCGAGGAGATCATCCCGCCGGGTGAGCAGGGCCAGTTGCTCGCCCTGCTCACCGGCACGAACGTCGGCCCGGTCGTCACGCCCTGGGCCTCGCTGGCCACGCTGTTGTGGTTCGAGTCGTGCCGCCGTCACGACGTCAGGGTGCCGATACGCCGCTTCGTGCTGACCGGCACCGGCCTGGCGGTCGCCGGGGTGCTGCTCACCACCTGGGCCCTCGTCGCGACGACCTGAGCGCTCAGCGGATCAGGAGCGTCCCGGCGGGCCGACAGCGCTCAGCGGGTCGGCGGCGCTCAGCGGATCAGCGCGAGCAGGGCCGGCAGCGCGTGCGGGTGGGCCGCGACGAAGCTGCGGTCGTCGGCCGTGCCGTCGATGCCCTCCTCGAACGGCCCGCCGTCCAGGGCGCGGATCTCGACGCCGGCCTCGCGCGCGATGAGCGCCCCGGCGGGTAGATCGACCGCCTCGGCCCGGTAACCCACCATGCCGTCGATGTCGCCCCGGGCCAGCATCGCCCACGACAGCAGCGGCGCCCACAACTGCAGGACACGCCGCGCCCCCAGCTCCAGAGCCGTCTTCAGCGCTCGTACGGTCGCGTCGTCCCTGGACACGGTGTAGCCCTGGGTCCACGCCAGCAGCGGCCCGTGCGGTGAGGGACGGTAGGGGGCGGCCAGCCGTACCCCCGAGGCGGTGACGGCGCCGCAGCCCCGGATCGCGGACCAGGTCTGGCCGGTGACCGGGTCGTGCACCACGCCCAGCATGGGCCGGCCGGCCCGGCACAGGGCCAGGCCCACGACGTAGGCGGGCAGGCCGATCGCCACGTTGTTGGTGCCGTCGAGCGGATCGACCAGCCAGGTCCACTCCCCGCCCGACGCGCCCAGCAGGCCGGACTCCTCGGCGATCACCGCGTGCGAGGGGAAGGCCGTCAGGATGCGCTCCAGCAGCAGCTTCTCCGAGGCTAGGTCGAGGTCGGTCACCACGTCGCCGGAGCCGCCCTTGGACCGCACCTGGACGGTGCCGCCGGCGCCGCCGGTGCCGGCCAGGAGCAGGGCGCCCGCGGCCCGCGCGGCGTCCACGGCGACCGCGCGAGCGTGATCCAGATCCATGTGGCACCCCTCAGGTCAGGTGGGCGGCTATCAGGCCGACGGCGAGCGCCGTCTCCTCGGCGTCGAGCGGCTCCCTGGACACGTGGTGCCCGCGCGCGCCGAGCGGGCCGAGCGACAGGTCACGGCTGCCCGGGCGGCTCCTGCCGAGCGCGATGGTGGCCGCCTCGCCGCCCTCCGGCACCACACTGCTGTGGAACCGGTCCGCGGGCAGCGTATAGCTGTCGCCCGCGCCGAACACCTCGACCAGGCCGATGGCGTGTCGCACGGTGCGCGGGGTGGGGGAGATGCGGTCGCCGTCGGCGCCGCTGACCACCTCGAACACGCGGTGCGTCGCGTCGCGCCCGGTGTCGGTGACCACGGCGTGCACGTTGCGCACCTGACCGTAGAGCACGTGGCTGAACAGGTCCCAGCTGTGGCAGTGGATCTGCGAGGTCGTGCTGCGCGCGTGGGCGAGCGTGTCGGACCACAGGTGCAGGCAGACCCCGTCGCCGCCGTCGCGTTCGAGTGGCATGCAGACGAACCCGAGCGGGTGGCGCACGGCCGTGACGTCGCCTCCGGAGATCGCTCGCAGCGCCCACGACCTGCCCCGCCCTGCGGTGACCTCCTGGAAGACGCCGTGATAACTCATGATTTGTACGGATTGACGGCGCGTAACGCCTTACGCGCGATGGCGACGACGTCGTGCTCGTTGTAGGCCCTGGGCAACGGCACCCCGATCCTCTCGAACAGCTCCTGCACCTCTTCGACCGTCGGCTCGTCGCTCAGCGGCACCCGCTTGTACATCTCCAGAGGCACCTGGCGCGCCTGCTCGAAGCTGAGCCGCAACTCCGTGTCGCAGTTTTCGTAGAAGAAGGTGCCGGCCAGCGCCGTCATCGCCCGGTTGGGGTCCTCGACCGTCATGATCAGCCGGGAGGCCGACAGGTCCCAGCGGAACGTGGTCATCGTCGCCGACAGCCCCACTCCGATGTCGAGCAGGCCGTAGCGCTGGCGGTGCCAGAACGCCGCCAGGATCGTGGCGAACGACTCCTTGCGGACCCGGTCGGTGGTCCACGTCTCGCCGGTGCCGTCGGGGACGTCGGACAGCGAGCGCCGGTAGTGGGCGTACGTCTCGCACACCTCGGCGTTGGACGGGTCGATGACCTCGATCCGTACGGTCAGATGGCGCTTGACCCGGCGCGCGGCGGCGGCGCACTCGGGCAGGGTGACGGCCCGCAGATAGGTGCCGGTGCCGCCCTTGAAACTCCACCGCGTCGTGTCCTTGCGGGCCTCGGCGTGCGCCTGCGCGATCTCCTGACGGCTGCCCAGCACGCGGACCAGCTGGAGCGAGTCGAGCGCCTTGCGGGTGCCGGCCACCAGGGTGTCGATCTCGTCGAGGCGCCGCAGGCGTTGCGGCAGGTCGGCGAGGGCGCCCGAGGTGATCGTCGCCTCGACGGGCGCCTGACGGGCGCGGTCGCGCAGCAGCGCGGTGGCCACCAGCGCCAGGATCACCAGGGTGGCCGCGCTGACGAGCTGACGCTGCACGTCGACGCCGTCGGCGCCGAAGATGTCCTCGGGCATGACGCCGAGCACGCCCACCACGATGGCCAGCCCGAGCGCGATCGCGCCGTCGGCGTTCTGGGCGGCCCATGGCGCGACCCCGCGCACCGTCGCCATGAACCGTGCCATCTTCGCCCCGCATCCCGACGATCAGTCAGTCCCCACGTCATGGTAACGAGCGCGCCCTGCGATCACCAGCGCACGCAGGGATACGGACCGCCGACCCCCAGGACAGGATCGGCGGTCGTGACGGTCGGCGGCCGGCCGGTCAGAACCAGCCGCGGCGGCGCGCCATCTGCTGCAGGGCGCGCCCCAGTGCCTCGTCGGCCGAGCCGGGGTTGGCGTCGTAGCGGACCGTGAAGCGGTTGAGGGCGTCGTGGCCGGAGGTCAGGAAGCCGCCCCGCTTGTCGGCCTCCAGGATGACGTCCATCTGCTGAGGCCCGGCGAGGAACGTCAGCTCCAGCTCGTTGAAGTGGCGCCGCCACTGGCCGCCCGCGTAGTACTCGATCTCCTGGAAGAACGGCATCGTCGAGCCGTACAGCGTGCCCCGCTCCAGGTCGGCCTTCTTGAACTGGAAGCCGAGCCGGTCGAGCGCGCCGAGGACGTGCTCCTGCGCGGGCAGCGGGCTGACGAACAACGGGTCGAGATCGCCCTTGTCCAGGGCGCCGGCCAGCGCCAGCTCGGTCTGCACGCCCAGCCGCATGCCGCGCAGCGGCTGACCGCCGATGGCGCTGATCGGCGTCTCCCAGGGGATCGGGATCTCGAACGGCTGGTTGTGCTGCGCGCCCGCCGCCAGCTGGAACGACCCCGCCACCTGCTGGCGCAGGAAGCTGTAGGACGTTTTGTACTCGTGGTCGCCCTGTTCGACCTCGACCACCGCCGTCAGGTCGAGGAAGATGCCCTCGACCTTGTAGTCGGAGCCGCCGCCGCGGAAGTTGACCATGCCGCGCAACCGCTCACCGGGCCGGACGCCGGTGCTCGTCAGCACAGTGTCTACCTCGACGCCCGCGCCGAACGCGGCCATCAGCTTGCGGAACACCATGGGGTTCTCCTATGAGGTTGGTGCCTCGCCGTTGGTGTGGCCCGAGATGCGAGGGAGCAACTGGGCCAGGAGGAGGGTGGACAGCGCGGAGTCGCCCGCGCCCTGCTGGGTGCGCACCACCAGGGGTTGCGGGGCGTTCTCCGCCAGTTTGGCGCCCACATCGAGACGCCGCCGGGCCAGCTCGTAGTGCAGCACGGCCCGGTTGTCACGGTAGGACTCGGCCAGCCGGCGCAGCGCCTTGGCCTCGTTCTCGGCCGCGGTCAGCTCGGCGCGGCCGCGAGCCTCGATCTCCCAGCGCACCCGCTGGGCCTCGGTCTCCTGCTCCTCGAGCATCCGCGCCACGTCCTTGCGGGCGGTGTTGTGCGCGGCCTTGACCTCGACGACGCGGGCGTCGCGGGTCTTCTTGGAGCGCTCGATCTCCATGAGCAGGGTGTCGATGCGGCGCTTGCGGGTCAGCTCCCACTCGCGCTCGTACGCCGACAGCTCCTTGGCGACCTTCTCGCGGGTGGCCAGGTGCTGTTGGTACTGGTCGGGCAGCTGCACGTCGGGGATGTTGGCGCCGGTGACGCGCACGCCGTAGCGGCCGAGCTGGCGGTTGAGCGCCTCCTGCATGTCGCCCACGTCGGAGCCGCGCAGGTCGTAGGCCCGCTCGGTGTTGACCCTGCGGCTGCGCTGCCTGATCGCGTCCTGGACGGCGCTCGACAGGACCAGGTCGAAGTTGCCCGCGCCGATCGTGCGGACGAACGCCACCGGATCGACGATGCGGAACTTGAGGAAGAACTCGATCGACTTCAGCGGCACGTTCTCGGCCGTGGGGCAGGCCACGATGGGCGCCGAGTAGGGGATCTCGGTCGAGGTGTCGACCACGGCGTCGACCCGGTCCCACGGCACCCACAGGTAGTGGCGGCCGGGCGGCAGCGTGCCGGTGATCGCGCCCCAGCGGCTCCGCACGCCGGTGGTGCCCTCCTCGATCTCGATGATGGCCCGGCGCCACATCCAGATCATCGCCACGACCAGGAAGAACAGCGCCGCCGGCGCGGCCAGCAGGGTGAGGTCGGTCAGCGCGGCCATCCCGGCGAAGTAGACGCCCACGAACACCAGCGCCATCCAGGCGAAACCGCGCCTGTCCTTGGGGATGACCACCGGCACGAGCTGGCCCTGCTCGCCGCCGCGCAGCAGCTGGCGGATGTCGGACCAGGAGGCCAGCGACTCCTTGATCTTCGAGAACTCACGGCCGCTCATCGAACCTCACGCTCCACATTCTGTACGCTGTCCGGCCCCGCCGCGGCCGTCGTCACCGCTTCGACCGCGGGGGCCTCGGTGACCTCCGCGGCGACCTTCGTGAGCAGCGCGGTGATCTCCGCCTCGCGGTCGTCCACGCGCTTGCCGATCTCGGACAGCCGGGAGCGGATGGCGGCCATGTCCTCGGGGGAGAAGAGCGCCGCCCCCTTCCCGCCGACCAGTTGCTGGGCCAGCGCCAGGAAGTCGATGTCGGTCTGCTCGCCCACCTGCACGACCTGCGGCAGCCGGTTCGACACCGACTCCAGCTTGTTGAGCAGGTCCTGCTGGAAGCGGTACTCGAGGATCTCCGGGGCCTCGGCGGCGCTGAGTGCCCGGATGTCCAGCGCCTGGGCCTCCAGCAGCGCCGAGTTGGCCCTGGCCGTGGACTCGGCCTCGACCAGGCGCTGTCCGGCCTGCGCCTTGGCCTGGTGCTCGGCCCGTTCGAGGGCGGTGTCCATGCGGGCCTGGTAGCCGGCGATCTCCGCCTGGATGGCGCTCAGCGTCTCCTGCAGCCCGGCCAGCTCCTTGACCAGGTCGCCCTCGTTCTGCTCCTTGCGCAGCTGCAGCTCGTACTCGTAGGTGTAGGCCTCCTTGGCCACCCGTACCATCTCGGGCGCCGCGAGGTCCATCCGGTACTCCTGGCTGGACGGCTCGGCGTGCGTGATGTTCACGTCGGTGAGCCGAACGGCGGGCAGGAACTGCTGGTTGAGGCTCTCCAGCATGCCGTGCGTGCTCTCGCCCACCAGGTCGTAGATGTCCTCGGCCCGCTGGGCGTAGATGAGGGAGCGGGTGACCTCGCTGATGGCGTTCTGCAGTTTGGACTGGAAGCCGCTGACCGAGCCGAGCACGAAGATGAACTCGGCCGGGTTCTCGATCCTGAACTGCAGGAACAGGTCGACGCTGGCCTTGACGCCCTGCTGGGTCGGCGCCTCGCGGATGGGGGCGTTGAAGGGGTACTCGCGGGTGGTGTTGACGATGTAGCTGACCCGCTTCCACGGGTTGAACAGCGTCACCCTGCCCGGGTCGGCGATGTGCACGAGCTTGCCGAACTTCGTGATCAGCGCCTTGCAGCCCTCGGGCACCATGACCACGCTGCGCCGCCACCACAGGAACGCGGCCGCCAGCACCAGGACGATCCAGTAGTGCGGGCCGAAGAACAGGTCGGTGTTGGGGATCACGTTGCCGAGCGCGCCGATGAGGCCCAGCACCACGAGGAGCCCGAGTTGCACGATCACCTTGGCGGTGCTGCCCTTGGGGATCACGACGGGCGAGATGACGTGCATGCCGTTCTCGGCGAAGCTGCGGTTGACGATCTCGCCGGCCTCGCCGAGCGAGGCGGTTCTGGCCTCGATCAGCGTGCCGATCGAGACTCCGCCGTCGCGGGCCGCCGCGAAGTCGTGCGGGTTCAGCGCGAATCCCGGAGCCTGCCCCGGGTGGCCCATCGTCTGGCCGACGGCGTAACCCACCGCCTGCCGTACGTCACCGCCCTGCATGACGGCCTGCGCCAGACCCTGACCTGCCTGGATGAATGCCTCTCTGGGGCGTGACATAACACCTTCCTTTTCCGCTACAGGCGATTTCGACCGTATCGGGTACGGCTTGCTGTTCGCTTGCAGTACGGGTCACAGGTGTATTGCGTTCGATAGTAGACGTGCTATGAATGTAGTAGTCCTACTATCTGGAGGATGGATGAGCGCCTTGAGCGAGCTTGAGGGCCACGATGATCGGCGCCAATGGACTGCTCGGGCGGTCGGCTCGCTGGCCATCGAACGCGAGGACGGCACGCTCCTGCGGGCGAAGGCGCTGCCGCAGGGCTTGGTCGGCTACCTCGTCGGCCGGGTGATGTCGGTGTCGCTCATGGCCATCGGCAGCCTGCTGATGATCCTGGTCGCCGGGTTGTTCCTGGTGCCCGACCTGGCCGCAGTGGGGCTCGGCGCTTGGCTGACCGTGGCCTGGGTCGCCCTGCTGGGCCTGCTGTCCACCCTGCCGCTGGGCGCGGTCATCGGCTCGCCGGCCACCAGCCCGCAGGCCGCCGCCGGACTGTCCATGGTCACCATAGGCGGTCTCACCGTCGTCTCCGGGATCTTCTACCCCATCTCCGCCCTGACCGGCTGGCTGCAGGCCGTGGCCCAGGTGTTCCCGTTGTACTGGCTGGGGCTCGGCATGCGCTCCGCGCTGCTGCCCGGCTTGGCCGCGGCCGTGGAGATCGGCGGCTCGTGGCGGCCGGGGATGACGATGGCGGTCCTGATCGCGTGGTCGGTCGCCGGGTTGCTGATCGCGCCGCCGGTGCTGCGCCGGATGGCCAGGCGCGCATCGGGCTCGGCCGTGCAGGCGCGCCGCGACAGGGCGCCGCAGCGTGTCGGCTGAGAAGATGTACGGCGATGAGTGAGACCGTCTACAACCGCATCGCGCTGCTGCGCGCCGAACGCGGCGTGACCCGCAGGCAGCTCGCCGACGCGCTGGGAGTGCACTACCAGACGATCGGCTACCTCGAACGCGGCGAATACAGCCCGAGCCTCTACCTCGCGCTGCGCATCGCCGGCCATTTCGACGTGCCGGTCGAGGTGGTCTTCTCCACGACCCCGTTTCCGAAGATCGGCGAGCGAACTGCCTGACATATCGGTATAAATAGCGATCTATGACCTTCAGGTACGGTTCGGCGGCCAGGGTCGTCCTCGCCGCGTCACTCCTTGGCGGATGCGGGCTCGTGCCCCTTCCGGGCGCGCGTTCCGAGCCGCCCACGGCAGCCGTCACCGCGCCGCCCACGGCCTCCCTGGCGCCCTCCGTCTCCGTCAGCCCCGCGGCCTCCACGCCCGCCGGAACCCACGAGGCGGCCGGAACCCCCGAGACCGCCGGAGGGCCCGCGCTGGCCACCCTGTACGGCGACGGCCACGACGACGATCACGGCCACGCCAAGATCGAGGTGATCGGCCTGGAGCGCACCACCGCCACCTCGGTCACCGCCCGCTTCAGGATCAGCACCGACACCGGCAAGGTCAGGCTGGAGGGCTTTCGCGCCTCCGGTCTGCCGGGGACCACGCTCTACGACTTCACCCGCGCCTTCTCCGGCTTCTACCTGCTGGACCATCCGCGCCTGACCGCGTACTACCCGATGCGCAAGGAGAACATCGACACCCGGGCCCCCTGCCTGTGCAGCTATCCGGAATTCTTCGCCAAGGCCACGCCCGGCGCGCCCGCCCAGCTGTGGGCGGTCTACCAGGTCCCGCCGGAGACGGCCACCGTGGCGGTCGGGTTCCACCACGCGGGCCTGACCGCGCCCCTGCCGATCAGCCCCGCGGGCACCGGCGCCCGGCTGGACGACGAGCCCGACGCCACGGCCATCGCCGCGGCCTTTCCCACCACCGTTCCGCTCACCACCCAGCTGGCCGGCACCACGTCCTCGGTCGCCGAGTCCGACAAGGAGGTCGAGATCGCGCTCAACACCGACGTCCTGTTCGCCTTCGACAAGGCGACGCTCACCTCGCAGGCCCGCGAGACGCTGCGCCGCACCGCCGACCGGATCGACGCCGAGGCCAAGGGCGCCGTACGGATCGTCGGCCACACCGACGACGTCGGCGCCGACCGCTACAACCTCGCCCTGTCCCTGCGCCGCGCGAAGGCGGTGGAGGGCGCGCTCGCCGCCCTCGTTCCGGACGCGAGGTTCCGTACCGAGGGCAGGGGCGAGGACGAGCCGGTCGACAAGGACGACTCCGACCAGGCCCGTGCCCGCAACCGGCGAGTCCAGGTGACGTTCGAGCGGGAGCGCGCCGTCGCGACCCAGACCGGCCCGGAGGCCACTCCGGGCCCCTCCACCGGCCCCACCGGCCCCACCGGGTCCACCGGGTCCACCACCGGCGCCTCCGCGACGCCGGGCCAGGCCGTCGCCTCCGCCATCGGGCAGCGCGAGCTGACCGGGCTGGCCGCCGATCTCCTGGAACTGCGCCGGCTCAGCGACAAGACGCTCATCGCCACCGTCGACTTCCGCCATACGGGCGAAGGCGGTCCGGTCCGCCTGGAGAACGGCGCCTGGGACCGGGATGTCAAGGAGTTCGGGTCCGTCACCGAGGTGAAGATCGACTTCTTCTGGGTCGCGCTGACCGACGCCGCCGGGACACGCTACTTCCCGTTGGCGACGGCGGGGGACCGCCACCCGGAACGCTGCGTCTGCTCGACGCCCATCCTGACCAAGGTCGGGCCCGGGGAGCACATCCGGATGTTCGTGCTCATGACCGCGCCGCCCGCCGAGGTGACCAGCGTCGACGTCAACCTGTTCGGGTTCAGCCCGATGAAGGCCGTGCCCGTCAGCGGGTGACGTTTCTGTCGGTGACGCCGCCTACAGTGGGCAGCATGCGACCGGTCACAGATTTGCAGCGGAAGGTGGCGCCCTTCGAGGTGGTCACCGAGATGAGTCCGTCCGGAGACCAGCCGACGGCCATCGCAGAGCTGGAGCGCCGCGTCAAGGCCGGGGCCAAGGACAATGTCCTGCTCGGCGCCACCGGCACGGGCAAGACGGCCACCGTCGCCTGGCTCATCGAGCGGCTGCAACGCCCCGCGCTCGTCATGCAGCCCAACAAGACGCTCGCCGCCCAGTTCGCCAACGAGCTGCGCGAGATGCTGCCCAACAACGCGGTCGAATACTTCGTCAGCTACTACGACTATTACCAGCCCGAGGCCTACGTCCCGCAGAGCGACACCTACATCGAGAAGGACTCCTCGATCAACGACGAGGTCGAGCGGCTGCGCCACTCCGCCACCAACGCGTTGCTGACCCGCCGCGACACCATCGTGGTCGCCTCCGTGTCCTGCATCTACGGCCTCGGCACGCCCCAGGAATACGTCGACCGCATGGCCCGCCTCCGCGTCGGCATGGACGTCGACCGCGACCAGCTGCTGCGCCGCCTCGTCGACATGCAGTACACGCGCAACGACCTCGCCTTCACCCGGGGCACCTTCCGGGTCCGCGGCGACACGATCGAGATCATCCCCAAGTACGAAGAGCTGGCCGTACGCATCGAGATGTTCGGCGACGAGATCGAGAAGCTCTCCACCATGCACCCGCTGACCGGCGAGGTGATCACCGAGGACGAAGAGCTCTACATCTTCCCCGCCTCCCACTACGTGGCGGGCGAGCAGCGGATGGCCACGGCCGTGGCCGGCATCGAGGCCGAGCTGACCGAGCGGCTCGCCGAGTTCGAGCGGCAGGGCAAGCTGCTGGAGGCGCAGCGGCTGCGCATGCGCACCACCTACGACATCGAGATGATGCGCCAGATCGGCACCTGCTCCGGCATCGAAAACTACTCGCGCCACATGGACGGCCGGGCCGCCGGCAGCGCGCCCAACACCCTGCTCGACTACTTCCCCGAAGACTTCCTGCTGGTGCTCGACGAGTCCCACCAGACCGTGCCGCAGATCGGCGCTATGTACGAAGGCGACGCCTCCCGCAAGCGCACCCTGGTCGACCACGGCTTCCGGCTGCCCTCCGCGCTCGACAACCGGCCGCTGAAGTGGGAGGAGTTCCTCGAGCGCATCGGCCAGACCGTCTATCTGTCCGCCACCCCCGGCCCCTATGAGCTGGGCCGCGCCAAGGGCGACGTCGTCGAGCAGGTCATCCGGCCCACCGGGCTGGTCGACCCCGAAGTGGTCGTCAAGCCGACCAAGGGGCAGATCGACGACCTCGTCCACGAGATCCGCGAGCGAGCCGAGCGCGACGAGCGGGTGCTGGTCACCACGTTGACCAAGAAGATGTCCGAAGACCTCACCGACTACCTCCTGGAGCTCGGCATCCGGGTCCGCTACCTGCACAGCGAGGTCGACACGCTGCGCCGCATCGAGCTGCTGCGCGAGCTGCGCAGCGGCGAGTTCGACGTGCTCGTCGGCATCAACCTGCTGCGTGAGGGGCTCGACCTGCCCGAGGTCTCCCTGGTCGCCATCCTCGACGCCGACAAGGAGGGCTTCCTCCGGTCGGACACCTCGCTGATCCAGACCATCGGACGAGCCGCCCGAAACGTCTCCGGCCAGGTGCACATGTACGCCGACAAGATCACGCCGTCGATGGAGCGGGCCATCGACGAGACCAACCGGCGGCGGGCCAAGCAGATCGCCTACAACGAGGCCAACGGGATCGATCCGCAGCCGTTGCGCAAGAAGATCGCCGACATCCTCGACTCGTTGCAGCGTGAGGACGCCGACACCGACCGGCTGCTCGGCGGAGGCAGGTCCCAGTCCCGCGGCAAGGCTCCGGTGCCGGGGTTCGCGGCCAAGCAGGCCGGGGCTCACGCCAAGGCGATCGCGGGCGAGCTGCCCCGGGCGCAGATGGAATCCTTGATCGAGTCGTTGACGGAGCAGATGCATCAGGCGGCTGCCGACCTTCAGTTCGAGGTGGCGGCTCGGCTCCGTGACGAGATCAAGGAGCTCAAGCGGGAGCTGCGCGACATGCGCGAGGCCGGGGTCAAGTAGGTCGCCCTCCATCCCAGGGCTGCCGCCCGGCCGGGGCTCTGAGCTGGCCTGGGCCGCTCCTGGTCTGGGTTGGTCTGGGTGGCCGCGGAGGTGGGTGGGCGTTCCGGCCGACCGCGATTGCCTGGGGTCTGGTGATGTTCGCCTTCGGCGTTGTTTCGGGCG
>NZ_BMNH01000016.1:178269-178822 GCF_014646355.1 Nonomuraea cavernae | reverse complement strand
TGTCCTTCCTGGGGCCCGTAGACCCGTCCTAGGCCCGTATCCGGGCGGTGCTGCTAGAGGTGCTAGAGGTGTTAGAGCGCTGGTGGGGGAGCTGTTAGGCAGCCTGCTAGACCTAGCTGGGGCAGACCGCCTAACAGCCGTCTAGCGGTCGAGCAGAGCGGCCACGTCCTCACGCCGCCAGCCGCGGCCGGCGTTGCCCCCGTCACGCCAGATCTGCTTCAGCGGGACCGACCCCAGCTCCTCGGCGAGCCTCGACCGTTCCCAGCCGAGCCGTTCGGCGAGCTCGTCCGGTAGGAGCTTGTCGTCCTCGCCGAACGCGGCCAGTACGGCGTCAAGCTGGGTGGTGTCGTCGACCGGCTGTTCTCTCGGCGGCAGGGTGCCGGCCGCGCGGCGCAGCTCGTACGCCACGGCGGCGACGTCGGACAGGTCGGTGCCGGCGTCGTCGAGGAAGTAGGACCGGAGCTTGACCGGATCCGAGCCGTCCGCGTCGAGGATGCCGACGCCGCGGTGAGACCTGGGGATCTCCGACGCGTCGTACCCGGCACCGGCCGCA
>NZ_BMNH01000016.1:509-178117 GCF_014646355.1 Nonomuraea cavernae | reverse complement strand
TCCTTGGTCATCCGCTGAGTGGCGAGCACGAGCAGCACACCGGCCGCCGGGCCGCGCGAGGCGATGTCGACCATCGCCTCGACGATCTCTTTGCCCCACTGCGAGGTGACGTAGTAACGCGTCTCGTCCACGATGGTCAGCTCGACGTCCACGCCGAACTGACGGCACAACTCCGGCGTCAGCTTGGTCGAGCCGCCCGCGTCGTCGAGCATGTCGAACACGCGTTCCATCTGGGCTTGCATGCGCTCCAGGTGGTCGAGCAGCCCCTTGGCGTTGCGCTTCTCGGCGGTGTGGGCGATGCGCCGCCACGGCCGGTGATCCCCGGCGCCCTTGCCGTCCCACAGGTGGATCTTCGGCGTGACCGCCAGCGCGGCCGTGCCGACGATCCCGTTCACGGCCGCGGACTTGCCCGCCCTCGGCTCCCCGGCGACCAGAAGCGAGGCGTCGACCAGGCGCAGCCGCTCGGGCAGGCCGCGGCCGTTGACTCCGGCGGGAACGCCCTGCCAGAAGTCCATGGGTTCGGTACGGCCGAGCAGCGGCGAGGCGTACACCTTCAGGAACGGGTCGGACTTGGCGACGTACACCGCCAGCCTGCCCGCGTGCTCGTCGACCAGGTCGAACACGACCTGAGACTCGCCGACGCCGAGCGCCGACGCGAAGTCAGCCTCTTTGCCGAGCGCGTGACGGGCGCGCTGACCGGGCGGCAGCTGCAGCACCGTCGACCATCCGGCGTCCTCCGTCAGGACCGGCGAGGCGAGCTTCATGCCCTCGGCGCGGCCAAGCTTGGCGTCGATCGCCGCCCGCACGACCACGTTCTCGGCGGGTGTCCGGCCCTTGCCGCCGGGCAGCTTGAACGGCATCGGCCGGTCGCTGATCCGCTTGCGCACCTCGACGGCCGTGCCGACCGTGGCCAGGGCGCCGAGCGTGAGCAGCGGTGTGGCCGGACTCCACAGCGCCACGCCGGCCGCCGTCGACGCGAGGTAGCCGGCGCCGAGCATCCACGCCGTACGACGCCGCCGGGTGCGGACCGACTCCCGGAACACGAGATCGTCGGTGCCCGCGTAGTCGTCGGCCCGGACCCACTTCCACGCGGTCGACGCCATCCGGGAGGTTCCGGCGACGGGCGCGGCCACGCTCCGGTACGTGAACTTGAGAGTGCGGCGGCCGTACTTGCCCTGCCGTAGGGCGTGCAGCATGTGCCGGGTACGGCCGGGCCGCTTGCGCCAGAAGTCGGGCGAGGTCTGCGGACGCTGGAACGTGTCGGTCGCCATCACCGCGTCACCTCCACGAGCCCGCCGAGGTACGCCTGCAACCGCCGGGCGCGGTCGGTGCCGACGTTGAGCCGGTCCTTGATCGTGCGGACGGTCGGCGGTTCGCCCTGGGTCACTTCGGCGAGGAAGGTAGCCACCGCTACCGGACGGTAAGGCGCGTCGAGATCGGGCTCAGGTACGGGCTCGGGCCGTACCTCGATCTCGATCACGGGCGTCTCGTCGTCGGCAGGTTCCCGCAGATCTGCGGGAACCGTCGAGCCCGTGACCTGCACAGGTACAACGGGAGCGTGTACCTGGACCGTTTCCCCAATTGGGGAAGCCTCCTCGCTGCGAAACTCGAGTTTCGCAGTCGACCGGCGGATCAGGCCCATCAGCAGCTCGTACGAGAGCACCAGCGCGACGGCCGGCCACGCGGCGACGATCGCACCGACCGGCCCGTGAGCCCACCCGTGCATGACGTTCGCCGCCAGGGTGGCGAGGATGCCGAGCGTGAGCGTGAAGTACGCCAGCTTGGGCGCGGGCAGGTCGCGGCGGGCAGCGTCGAGCAGCACCATGGACGACGCGAAGATAAGCCCGTCGATCGTGAGCGGCACCAAGACCGCGGTGAACCCGGACTCGCCGTTGGCGATCACGACCTCGAACGCGTGCCTGTAGGAGACGACCGCGGCCACCCCGGCAAGCAGGATGACCACGATCGCCGTGAGAACACGGATCACGCGGCACCGCCGAGCTGGTCGACGACCGGGTAGCAGGAGATGCACTCAGGGTCGGCGCACCGGCCCTCCGCGTCGTACGGCAGCGCGACCGGCTCGAACCCGGCGACCCTGACGCCGTCGCGCTCGTCGAGGATGGCCACGATCACGTCGAGCAGGCGGGCCCGCTCGTCGTCGGTGAACACGTTCGTGACGTCGTCGCTGTTCGCGGTCCGGGCGATATCGCGAGCGTCCATGCCCAGCTCTGCGGCGATCGACCAGGCCGACAGCGAGCCCACGCGGAACACCGTGATCAGCCGGTCCTCGTCGGGGTCGACGCCACGGCGCCGGTCGAGGATGTCTTGGACGGCGAGCCGGAGCGCGTCGTGCTCGTGGTCGGTCAGGTCGGCGGTGTGGATGCGGCCGTCAGCGTCGCTCGCGAGGAGCTGCCCGAGGACGATGCCGCACTTGACCGCGTCGGCGAGGTCGAGCCCGGTGATCTGGTCGACGCCGAGAGCGTCGCGCATGGCCACCAGGGCGTCGCGGGAGCTCTGGAGGGCGTCGAGGTCGGCGGACAGCTTGCGGTGGTCCTCGACGAGCCGCGCCAAGTCGGACTCTCCGTTGGCGGGAGCGGGGGCGGGCGTGGTGGAATTAGCCACAGGTCTCTCCTCTGGTTACGCAGTGGTGGGACTCAGGGCGGGTCAGGTGGTTGCACACCTGGCCCGTCCGCGTTTAGAGGCGTTCTAGCTCGCCGGATAATCCCGAGTCATCCGCTCGCGAGCGACCTGTGTTTTCCCTGGTTAGCACGACGCTCAAGGCCCCGGCACTCCGAAGATGCCCGGCGAGCCCAAGCGTGTCCAGCCGAGCAAGGCGCGTCCCGAAGAAGAGGCCGGCTGAACGAGGCGGTGGGCGGCACGGCCGGCCCCCTCCGGACCGGGGTAAGGCTCGGGCTGTCCGGCCGTGCGGCGTCCGTGTCCTCTCATGAGGGGGACCTTGTCGTGGAACGTAACTCGCCGATGTGTACGCGACGGTCTGAGCGGGTTGTGAAGTCTGACAAGCGGGAGGAGAACTCTCCACCCGGAGAGGAGAGATTTCATCCCGTTCCCGCATGGATCACCAACTGGACCATCACTCTCCGCGATCGCCCGGTAATCCACCGATATCGCTTCGGTCACATTACTTGACGATTGGTCCAATAGTTCGCAAGGCTCTCGTTCTGTCTCGGGGCGCGACAACCGATTCGGGAGCCTGGTTATGGCAAGAGCGCAACGTCTGGCCGCCGCCGGAGCCGTGGTGGCCTTCGTGGCCGGCGGCGTGATGACCGCGGCGGGCATCGGCACCGCCTCCGCCCAGTCGAGCCAGGAGACGCCGTCCGTGGCCGCGACCTGCCTGCCGCCCCTGGCACCCTGCGACGAGCCGGGCGGCGTGGAGCCCGAGGTGCCGGGGGCCGGCCCCGTGCAGAAGTGGTCGGACGACCAGGTGCCGAACCCGACGGAGAAGTGGCCGGACAACCCCGTGCCGAACCCGATGGAGAGCTGGTCGGGCAACCCGGTGCCCACCGACTCCTGGTCCGACGCGCCCTCCGACGCCCCGCGCGAGACCGGGGCCCCCTGGAAGCCGGTCGACGAGGACGAACGCCGGATGCCGCAGGGGCATCCGGAGACGGGTGGCGGCGGGCTGGCGCCGGGAGACCCGGTGTGGCCGGTCGTCGCGGGCGGCGCCGCCCTGCTCGCCGGCGCCGGGCTGGCCGGGTTCGCGGTGCGCCGTCGCAAGGGTGACGCCTAGTTGGGCCAGAAGTCGCTCCTCGTCGCGGCGGGAGCGGTGTCCCTGGCCGGGATCGTACTGATCTGGGCCGGGGTGGGCGGCCTGCTCTCCGGCGGCGGGGCCGAGCCCGTCGCGGCCGTCACGCCCGCGCCGGTCACGTCGTCGCCCGCGCCGGTCGCGTCCTTGCGCGTGCCGGCCGGGAAGACGGCCAAGCCGATGCGGCCCGCCCGGCCGGTCGCCGTCTACATCCCGTCCATCGGCGTGTCGGCGCCGCTCATGGAGCTGGGCCTCGACACCGCGGGCACGATCCAGAACCCGCCCATCGAGCGCCCCAACCTGGCCGGCTGGTACCGCTACGGGGCCGTCCCCGGCCAGCGCGGCGCCGCCGTCATCACCGGCCACCTCGACACCAGGACCGGCCCGGCGGTGTTCGCCCGCCTCAAGGAGGTCAGGCGCGGCGACCAGGTGCAGGTGCTGCGCGCGGACCGGTCCGTGGCCGTGTTCGTGGTGGACCGGATCGAGCACACGCCCAAGAGGAGCTTCCCGGCCCGCAAGGTCTACGGCGACCTCCGCTATCCGGGGCTGCGCCTGGTCACCTGCGGCGGCGCGTTCGACGGGCGGGCGCACAGCTACCAGGACAACACCATCGTGTACGCACACCTGGCCGCGCCGTACCATCCCCGGAGCTGATCAGGGATCGCGCGGCAGCCCGAGCGCCCGCTCGGCGATGATGTTCAGCTGCACCTCGGTCGTGCCGCCGCCGATCGTGAACGCCCGGGTGGTGAGGATCATCCGGCTCCAGTGGCGGTCGAAGGGCGCCAGCGACCAGCAGAACTCCGAGACGGCCTGCGAGTGGCGCATGCCGAGCAGCTTGCGCACGCTCGACGCGGTGCCCGGATCGGAGCCCGACAACTGGGCGAGCGTCACGCGCAGGCCGAGCGCGGCGAGCGCCTGCCCCTCGGCCCACAGGCGCCCGGCCTCCTCCAGCCGCGCCTGCCGCGGCTCCGGCAGCTTCGCGATGAGGCCGACCATGTCGGTGTGCCGGGATCCCGGCCCCCACGAGTCGCCCAGCGCCACCCGCTCGTGCGACAGCGTGTCCCGGGCCACCCGCCAGCCGCCGTCCACCTCGCCGACCACCAGATCGTCCGGCACGAAGACGTCGTCCAGGAACACCTCGTTGAACACCTCGTCGCCGTTGATCTCCTTCAGCGGCTTGACGGTGACGCCCGGCGAGGACATGTCCACCAGGAAGTAGCTGATCCCCTCGTGCTTCGGTTTCTCCGGAGAGGTCCGGGCCAGGCAGATCCCCCAATGGGCGTACTGCGCCAGAGACGTCCAGATCTTCTGGCCGCTCAGCGACCAGCCGCCCTCCACGCGGACCGCCTTGGTGGACAGCCCCGCCAGGTCCGATCCCGCGCCCGGCTCACTGAACAGCTGGCACCACACGATCTCGCCGGTGAACGTCCTGGGCAGGAACCGCTCCCGCTGCTCCGGTGTGCCGTGCCGGACGATGGACGGCACCGCCCAGGCCCCGATGCCCAGGTTCGGCCGTCTGAGGTCGCGGAACTCCTGGTGGATGATCACCTGCTCCAGAGGGGAGGCGCCCCTGCCCCACGGCTCGGGCAGGTACGGCATGATCCAGCCCTCCCGCGCGAACCGCCCCAGCCTGGCCAACGGCTCCTCGGCCCGCAGCGACTCGGCCTGCGCCCTGATCGCGTCCCTGACCGGGGCCGCCTCCTCCGGCAGGTCCGGCTCGGTGCCCCGCCGCACCCCGGCGAGAGCGAGGCGGATCACCTCCTCTGCCCACACGCCGGCGTCCCCGGCCAGCATCCGGTCGGACAGCGCGCGCCGGTAGAAGCGGTGCGCCTCGTGCTCGAACGTGTAGCCGATGCCGCCCAGCACCTGGATCGCGTCGGCGGCGCACCGCACGGCCGCGTCGGGCGCCAGCACCGCCGCGACTCCCACCGCCAGCCGCACCTCCCCACCGCTCCCGGCGCCCGTGCCCGGACTCTCACGCATCGGGCTCCGGCCAGGGCTCTCGCCCGTCGCGGTCGGATCAGGGCTTTCGCCCGTCGGGGTACGGCCGGGGGAGTCGTCCAGCGCCCTGGCCGCATCCCAGACAGCGGCCCGCGCCTGCTCCAGCGCCACGAGCGCGGCGGCCACCCGGTGCTTCACGCCCTGGAACTGCCCGATCGGCCGCCCGAACTGCTCCCGAACCTTCGCGTAGCCGGCGGCCGTCGCCACGGCCCACGCCGCCACCCCGCACGCGTCGGCCCCCAGCAGCACGGCGGCCACCTCCCGCACCGGCACCGCGCCGAGCACCCGTCCGTCGCCCCCCTCCCGCGCGGTCCCGTCCCGTACGGTCACCGAGCACAGCGCGCGGTCGAGATCCACGCCCTCGACGGATTCCACGTCCACGTCGGCCCGGTCGAGCAGCGACCACCGCCCGTCCTCCAGCGGCACCAGGAAGAGGTCGGCGTCGGGCGAGCCCAGCGCGAGCAGCCCCGCACCGCCCGCCGCCTCGCCGAGCGCCACGGCCGCGGTCAGCGACCCGTCCGCGAGCCCGCCCAGCGCGCCCGGGTCGCCGCCGGAGGCGCGTGCGAGCGCTGCCGAGGTGATCACGGACGGCAGGTAGGCGCCCGGAGCCCGCCGCTCGCCCAATGCCTCCAGCGCTACGACCAGCTCCAGCAGGCCGTAGCCCTGCCCGCCGCACTCCTCCGGCAGATGCAACCCCAGCACGCCCTGCGCGGCCAGCGCCGCGTGTTCGACGGTCCGCTCGGCCAGCCCCCGCACGGAGGCGGCCAGCGCCAGATGTTCCTCGGTCAGCCCGATACCCATGCGTCAGAATCTAGAACTATATTCGGTCGATCTCCAGGGCCCGCGCGATCCGGTTTCCGCCCAGCACCGCCCCCGGAACTCACGAGTCGCCGAATTCCAGCTCCAGGGCTCGGGTGAAGTCGGCCACCGCCTCCTCGTGGCGTTCGAGCTCCTGCAGGATCTCGCCGCGCACCCGGTAGGCCCAGACGTACTCCTCGTCCAGCTCGACGGCCCGGTCGAGGTCCTTGAGAGCGGCCTCGTTGTCGCCCAGCTCGCTCAGGACCGCGCCCCGGCTGCCCAGCGCGCGATCGTTGTCCGGCTCAAGGTCGAGAGCCTGGTTGAGATCGGCCAACGCCTCCTCGTAGCGGTCGATCATGCGCAGCGCCTCACCCCGCCTGCCCAACGCCCGCACGTACACGGGATCCAGTTCCAGCGCCCTGGTGTAGTCGGCGATGGCCTCGGGATAGAGCTGCAGCCGCTGGTAGAGGTCGCCCCGGGCCAGCCACGAGTAGGCCAGGTCCTCGTCCAGCGCGATGATCTTGGCGTGCTCGGCCAGCGCCTCGTCCACCCGGTCGAGGTCGGCGAGCGCGTCGGCCCTGGCCTCCAGGATCCAGAGCGACTCCGGCGCCAGGGTGAGCGCGTGCTCGAAGTCGGCCATGGCCTCCTCCATGCGGCCGAGCGCGGCGTACGCCTGCCCGCGCGACCCCAGCGAGTAGGCGCTGTCCGGCTCCAGCCGCAGGGCCTCGTCGAAGTCGGACAGCGCCGCCTCGTACCTCTCGATGACGCGGTGGCTCTCGCCGCGCAGCCGCCAGGAACGGGCGTTGTCCGGCACCAGCGCGATCGACTCGGTGAGGTCGGCGATGGCCGCGTCGTGCCGCGACAGCCCGATGTAGGACTCGGCACGGCTACGCAGCACGGAGGCCCGAGACTGGGCGGCGGCCTCGGACAGCACGGGCCTCTCGTCGTGCTCCTGGAAGATCCCTTCACTCATGGAGGGAGAATCTAGCTGAATGTCTGTCATGCGGATCACGTGAGCCGCGCCGTCGGTGGCTCGGCCTGTACGCGGCGTGCCGACCGGGCCGAATCGCCGGGGATCGCCGAGTCGCCGTCCAGAAGCCGACCAGGCGACTCCGGCGCTCGGATCTGTGATCGCCGCACAAGGCTCATGCGTCCCTCTTTCGGTATTGCGTTCCCCGCATAATGTGCGTGACGCGCAAGTTGTGGGTAGAGTGTGGCGGGACGCCTGGACAGTGCCCTCCGCGAGGCGGCTGGTCGGCCGAGGGCTCGGCCGTCACCTCGCATGTCTCACTCGCACGATCACACCCGGAGGCCACTGATGCGTGCCTACGGTGTCACCTACGACACCGGCTTCCCCTCTGCCGGGACCACCACCCACGAGCCTTTCGACCCCGGCGTCGTGCGCCGAGAGATGCGGATCATCCGCGAAGAGCTGCACTGCGACGCGGTCCGCGTCACCGGAGGAGACCCGGACCGCCTTGCGACCGCCGCGGGCCACGCCGCCCGCGCGGGCCTAGAGGTTTGGTACTCACCGTTCACCAACGGCCTCACGCGGGACGAGCTGATGGCGTTCATCGTCGACGGTGCCGAACGGGCCGAACGCCTGCGCGCGGAAGGGGCTCACGTCATATTCCTCACCGGCTCCGAGATCAGCCTGTTCACCGGTGGATTTCTGCCCGGTGACAGTCTGGAGGAGCGGCTTGGCGTGATAGCCGAGCCGGCGCGGGTGCGCGCCGCGCTCCCCGAACTGCGCGTCCGCGTCCATGATTTCCTCACCCGGGCTGTCACCGCGGTGCGCGAACGGTTCGGCGGTCCGGTCAGCTACGCCTCCCTGCCCTTCGAAGGCGTGGACTGGGCGCTGTTCGACATCATCGCCACTGACGCCGGATACCGCGACGCGGCCACTGAGCACAGTTTCCGCGAAAGCCTGCGGGCGCAGACCTCGCAGGGCAAGCCGTTCGCCGTCACCGAGTTCGGTTGCGCCACCCACCGCGGAGCCGCCGCTCTGGGCGGACGCGGCGACTCCATCGTCGAATGGGACGAACACGCCCGCCCCGCCCGCCTGACCACAACCGTCACGCGGGACGAGGAAGAACAAGCCCGGTACGTGCGCGAGCTCCTCGACATCTACGACGAGGAGGGTACGGACACGGCGTTCGTCAACACGTTCGCCCGCCGGGACCTGCCGACGTCCTCCGAGCCCGGACAGGACTTCGACACCGCCAGCTTCGGCATCGTCAAGGTCCTGCAACCCGGCCGCACCGGGACGGCATATCCAGGGCTGCCATGGGAACCCAAGGCCGCCTTCCACACCCTGGCCGAATTCGGTCGCGCCAGGGCGGCCGAAACCGAGGAGAGGACGATGGCGTGACGCTGCCGACCGCGAAGCCCGTTGACCTTCGACGGCGCTCGCGCCGGGCGGCGGCCCCCGCATTGACAAAGCCGGACTTCACCTGCTTTGTGAACCGGTTGGCGCCTGACGTGCGACGCCCCCACAGGAGGCGGTCGGCTCATGGGAGCGGCCTCTAGGATCTGAGGCATGCAGCTGGCCCCGGGAGTGCACGTCGCCGTCACCGATCGCCACGGGGGAGTGAGCGCCCCGCCCTACGGGTCGCGCAACCTCGGCGGGATGGTCGGCGACGACCCCGAGGCCGTGCGCGCCAACCGGGCGGCCGTCGCCGCGGAGCTGGGCGTGCGGGCCGTCGTGTTCATGCGCCAGGTCCACGGCGCCGACGTCGCCTACGTGAACGAGCCGTACGGCGACGACCCGCCGCCTCTGGACGGCGTCTTCACGACCGAGCCGCGCCTGGCCCTCGCCTCCCTCGGCGCCGACTGCCCGGCGGTCCTGGTGGCCGACCCGGTGGCGCGGATGGTCGGCGCCGCCCACTCCGGCCGTCCCGGCACCGAGGCGGGCGTGACCACGGCGCTGGTCGAGGCCATGGCCGCCAAGGGCGCCGCACCGGCCCGGATGGTGGCGCTGATCGGCCCCGGGGCCTGCGGCCGCTGCTACGAGGTGCCCGCCGAGCTGCGCGAGCGGGTGGCCGAGCGGGTGCCCGGGACGTGGTCCACGACCTCCTGGGACACCCCGGCCCTCGATCTGCGCGCCGGGATCGAGGCCCAGCTGCGTGGGACCGGTCTCACAGACGTGCGCCATGACGACCGCTGCACGATCGAGTCGGCCGAGCTCTACTCCCACCGCCGCGAGCAGCCGGGCGGCCGGTTCGCCGGCCTCATCTGGCTCACCTGATCCGCCACCGCGGCCCATGTCAGGCGGGGAAAGGCGCAGGCGAGCCGTACCAACCCTGCCACGTCTACGGCGCCCGGCCCGCACTGTGCCGGCAAGTGAGGGCTTCAGCTACGGCGCCCAAGTCCAAGGGGCGGAGACAGGCGCTTCAGCATCGGCGAGCAGGAAGGCGTCGAAGCCTCGCCCGCTCTGCGGCGGGGCGACAGGACGGTGGGGCACCGTAGAGCGGAGGCGGGTGGGCGTTCCGGCCGACTTAAGACCGTGCCAAGTACCCCCGCGCCCGAAACAACGCCGAAGGCGAAAAACACCAGACCCCAGGCAATCGCGGTCGGCCGGAACGCCCACCCGCCTCCGCGGCCACCCGCAGAACAGACCCGCCGTAGACAAGGCCCACCCGCTGCGGCCACCCGCAGAACGGGCCCGCGTTGACAACGCCCACCCGCCGCGGCCAACTCGCGGACCGCCCGTCCGCGCGGCACCAAAGGCCGGGAACGGTCATGGCCCGGAGAGGGCCGGGGCGCTCGAGAGGACGTCGCGGGCCAGAGACAGATCACCGGACAGGTCGGCGGCGAAGGAGGAGGGATCGCCGCGACCACCCAGCAGGAAGCAGAACGACACCACGTCAGCCGTGATCCGCGCGTCAGCCCGCCGCCAGCCGTCACCCTCCCGCCAGGCGTCGAGCTCCAGGACACCGGAACCCTCCCCGCCGAGCGGAACATGCCATTCGCCCCCTCCGTCCCCGGTGAGCGTGAGAAGGACCGTACGGCCGGAGCCGTCGAGGCCCGACAGCAGCATGGTCCAGGGGAGCAGGCGCGCGCACAGGTCGGCCGTCGGATGGATGTGCTCGGGCACGGGATGCGGCAGCCGGACCCGGGCCGTCCGGGCCGCGTCGTCGGTGTGCACCCAGGTCTCCAGGCACCGCGCCAGCACGTGATCCCGCACCGCGGCCGACATCCCGTCAAGGGTCGCGGGCGTGTCGGGGGAGAGACCGGCCAGATGGCGGCAGAGGGCGTCGGCCTGGGCGCGCCAGTCACGCCTGGTCTGCTCGGGACTGCGGGCCCGTTCGTACGCCTGCACGTCAGAGGTGCGCCCGACGGCGGAGGTGGCGCCGAGGGGCGGGCCGAGGACGGGGGCGCCGACGGACGCCGCGAGCAGCCCGTCCTTGGCGGCGAGGTGGGCGACGAGCTCCTGCAGGGTCCAGCCTTCCACGATGACGCGCGACCAGTCGTCGTCGACGGCCGAGGCGAGCAGCGCGTCCATGGCGGCCACCCGGCCGGCGAAGGGCTCGGCCCAGGGGGCGGTGGGCGCCGCGGGCCTGCGCCGGGCCCTGGCGCCGGCCAGCAACTGCGGGCGCAGTGAGTGTCCGGGCACCGCGGGGTCCTCCATCAGTGCGTCCAGGTAGAGACGCTCGACGGGCTCCATCACACCTCTTCCTCTGCCAGTGCGTCGGCCAGGCGCCGCAGCGCCAGCCTGATGCGCGATTTGACCGTGCCCTCGGGCACGCCCAGCTCCTCGCCGACCTGCCGGTAGGTCCGGCCGCCGTAGTAGGCCAGCTCGATCGCCTCCCGCAGGGCGTCGGGCAGCGCCGTCACCGCCTGCTTCACCCGTCTGGCCTCGTCTGCGGCGAGCACGGTGTCCTCCAACCGGGGAGGGGAGGGCTCGAAGAGCCGGGGACCCAGCGAGGTGACGCGGCGGCGCTCCTCGGCGCGCACGTGGTCGACCGCGCGGCGGTGCGCGATCGTGGCCAGCCACGCCCGCAGCGTGCCGCGGTCGGGATCGTAGGTCAGCGGACGTTCCCAGAAGACCAGGAACACCTCCTGCGTGATGTCCTCGGCGATCACCCGGTCCCTGGTGACGCGCAGCGAGAGACCGAAGATCAAGGAGGAGAGCCGATCGTAGACCTCTCCGAGCGCGGCCTCGTCGCCGCCGACCACCCGCTGGTGCAGCAGGCGGTCGTCGTACGGTGCCTCCACTGGCACCACACTCCCGTAGATCCGGACCAAGGCGGCGGGTGCGCCGCGACCCGAGCATGACACTATTCGCCGCGGATGTTGAGTCGGATGACTCGGTCGCCGAACTTTGTCAGCCTCACGGTAATGTCGAAGATTCACGACAGAGGAGGATTCGCCATGGCCACCATCCGCACCGCCACCACGCAGTGGAAGGGCGCCCTGCTCGACGGCTCGGGCACGGTGTCGCTCGACACGTCCGGCGTCGGCACCTTCGAGGTCTCGTGGGCGTCCAGAGCTGAGGCGGCCAACGGCAAGACGTCGCCGGAGGAGCTCATCGCCGCCGCCCACTCCTCCTGCTTCTCGATGGCGCTCTCCCACGGGCTGGCCGGTGCCGGCACTCCGCCCGAGTCGCTGCGCACCAGCGCCGACGTGACCTTCCAGCCGGGTGAGGGCATCACCGGCATCGTCCTGTCCGTGCAGGGCCAGGTGCCCGGCATCACGGCCGAGCAGTTCCAGCAGGCGGCCGAGACGGCCAAGGCCAACTGCCCGGTGAGCAAGGCGCTCGCGGGCACGACGATCACTCTCAACGCCCAACTGCTATAGCAAGACCGCGATCGCATGCGACAATCGGGTCACATGCGCGAAGTTTGGCCAGGCGAGCCCTACCCACTCGGCGCCACCTGGGATGGCGTGGGCACCTGTTTCTCGCTGTTCTCCGAGGTCGCCGAGCGGGTCGAGCTGTGCCTGTTTCACGATGACGGCTCCGAGGAGCGCGTCGAACTGCCCGAGGTCGACGGGTTCGTCTGGCATGGCTACCTGCCGGGCATCCTGCCGGGGCAGCGTTACGGCTACCGCGTCCACGGCCCCTACGAGCCTTCGCGGGGGCACCGGTGCAATCCGGCCAAGCTGCTGCTCGACCCCTACGCCAAGGCCATCGACGGCGACCTGACCTGGAACGAGGCGCTGTTCTCCTACCATTTCACCGACCCGTCGAGGTTGAGCACGGCCGACAGCGCCGCGTACATGCCGAAGAACGTGGTGATCAACCCGTTCTTCGAGTGGGGCAACGACCGGCTGCCGCGCAAGCCCTACCACGAGACCGTGATCTACGAGGCGCACGTGCGCGGGCTCACCATGCGCCACCCGGCCGTGCCCGAGGCGCTGCGCGGCACCTATGCGGGCGTGGGGCATCCGGCGATCATCGATCACCTGCTGTCGATCGGGGTGACGGCCGTCGAGCTGATGCCGGTGCACCATTTCATGCCCGAGCACTTCCTGGTGGCGCGCGGCCTGAACAACTACTGGGGTTACAACACCATGGCCTACCTGGCCCCCCATGGCGCCTATTCCAGCTCGGGCACGCGGGGCGAGCAGGTGCTGGAGTTCAAGGCCATGGTGCGGGCGCTGCACGAGGCGGGCATCGAGGTCATTCTCGACGTGGTCTACAACCACACCGCCGAGGGTGACCACATGGGGCCGACGCTGGGCTTCAGGGGCATCGACAACGCCGCCTACTACCGGTTGCACGACGGTGACCGGCGCTACTACCTCGACTACACGGGCTGCGGCAACTCCTTCAACGTACGCTCGCCGCACGCGCTGCAGCTGATCATGGACTCCCTGCGCTACTGGGTGCTGGAGATGCACATCGACGGGTTCCGGTTCGACCTGGCGGCGGCGCTGGCCAGGGAGTTGCACGACGTCGACCGGCTGAGCACGTTCTTCGACCTCATCCAGCAGGACCCGGTGATCTCGCAGGTCAAGCTGATCGCCGAGCCGTGGGACGTGGGCCCCGGCGGCTACCAGGTCGGGAACTTTCCTCCCCTGTGGACGGAATGGAACGGCAAATACCGCGATATCGTGCGAGATTTCTGGCGAGGGACGCATTCCGCCCTGCCTGAGTTCGCCTCCCGGCTGACCGGCTCGGCCGACCTCTACGCCACCTCGGGCCGCCGCCCGGTCGCCTCCATCAACTTCGTCACCTGCCACGACGGCTTCACCCTCACCGACCTGGTCTCCTACGACCGCAAGCACAACCTGGCCAACGCCGAGGACAACCGCGACGGCACCGACGACAACCGGTCGTGGAACTGCGGCGCCGAGGGCCCCGTCGAGGACCCCGAGATCGTCCGGCTGCGTCACCGCCAGCGCCGCAACCTGCTGACGACGCTGTTCCTGTCGCAGGGCGTCCCGATGCTGTCCCACGGCGACGAGCTCGGCCGCACCCAGCGGGGCAACAACAACGCCTACTGCCAGGACAACGAGATCGCCTGGATCGACTGGTCACATCTGCACACCGAGTCCGACCTGCTGGAGTTCGTCCGGGGGCTGTCCAAGCTGCGCCGCGAGCACCCGGTCTTCCAGCGCCGCCGCTTCTTCCACGGCCGCCATCCCGACGACGGCCGGCGCGACCTGGTCTGGCTCACCCCCGGCGGCACCGAGATGACGGCCGGAGACTGGCACATCGGCTACGCCAAGTCGCTCATGGTCTACCTCAACGGCCGGGCCATCACCGAGCCGGGGCCGAGGGGGGAGCGCATCGTGGACGACTCGTTCCTGTTGCTGATCAACGCCCACCACGAGGACATGACGTTCACGCTGCCGAGTGAGGAGTTCGGTCCGGGCTGGTCGCCGGTGCTCGACACCAACGACGAGTCGCCCCGCGACGACGCCTTCCCCGACGAGCAGTGGGCACCGGGCGCCCTGGTCGCGGTCACCTCCCGGTCGATCCAGGTGCTGCGCCAGCCGCTGTCACCCTGACCCGGCGCACCTCCGCGCCGGGAGCCCGGCAGCGCAGAGAGTCCGGAAGTCCGGAAGTCCGGAAGTCCGGAAGTCCGGAAGTCCGGAAGTCCGGAAGTCCGGAAGTCCGGAAGTCCGGAAGTCCGGAAGTCCGGAGGTCTGGAGGTCTGGAGGTCTGGCAGCGCCGAGAGTCCGGGAGTGCCAGGAGTCACGTCCGACGCCGCTCAGGTCCCGCGCATCACGCTCGCGGTGAGAAGCACCAGCACGAACGTGACCACCCCGGCCACGCCGTGCAGCCCGACGGCAAGGAAGGGGAAGCGCCGTTCGGCGTCCCGGGCGTGCCGCCCCGCCCCGAGCCACCGCGTGAACATCACGAAGCCCAGCAGCGCCGCCACCGCCAGCACCGCGAACGCGACCCAGGCCAGCACCCGGTCGCCGGTCACCAGGTGGCCGATCCAGCAGCCCAGCGCCGCCACCGCCAGCACCGGATGCGAGAAGAGCAGCGTCACAGGGAAGCGGGTGACCTTGGCGGCCTGCCGCCGGGGCCCACCGCCCGCGAGCCACAGGTAGAGCGGGTAGATCCCCACCAGTGCGGTGAAGGCCCACGTCACAGCGGTGATCAGCCCCACCCGGACCTCCCTGGAGTCCCCGGACACCTGTCGGCCACGTTATGTACATCACGCCACGTATGCCATTCGATACGCCAAAGTGCTATGCCTGCGGTCAAAGCCACCTGTGCGGGCTGTCTGTCGGAGGCGTGTGCCAAGGTAGAGAGGTGCGGCGCATCTATCCCGACATACAGGACGATCCTGACATCGCGCAGGCCTATGCCTACCCGGCCGACCGCCCGTGGCTACGCGCCAACATGGTCGCCAGCGCCGACGGCGCCGCGTGGCTGAAGGGCCTGTCGGGCGGCCTGTCGAGCCGTGGTGACCGGCGCGTCTTCGGAGTCCTGCGCGGGCTGGCCGACGTGGTGCTCGCGGGCGCCGCCACCGTCCGCGCCGAGGGCTACGGCCCCGCCAAACCCCGCGACTCCTGGCGGGCGCTGCGCGAGGGCAGGCCGCCCGCCCCGCCCATCGCGGTGCTCAGCCGCGGCCTCGGCCTCGACTTCGGCAGCCCTCTGTTCACCGAGGCGGCCACCCGCACCATCGTCATCACCTGCGAGGCCGCCCCCGCCGAAGGCCGCAGGCAGGCCGCCCAGGTGGCCGACGTGATCGTGGCGGGCGACGTCCGGGTCGACCTGCCGCGGGCCGTGGCCGAGCTGCACGCGCGCGGCCTGACCAGGGTGCTGTGCGAGGGCGGGCCCCGGGTCAACGCCCAGCTCGCGGAGGCCGGGCTGATCGACGAGCTCTGCCTGTCGGTCAGCCCGCTGCTGCTGGGGGGCGACGCCGCGCGCATCGTCAACGGTGAGACGGCCCAGGTCAGGCTCGATCTCCGTCAGGTGCTCGAAGAGGAAGGCGTCCTCTTCTGCCGCTACATCAGGGAGTTGAGTCATGACTGAGCCCGAGCCCACCCGTGAGCCCGCCGCGCCCGCCGCCGAGGCCGTTCCCGAGGGCGTCCCTGAGGCCGCGGCCGAGCCGGAGCCGGTGCCCAACCTGCCGGTGCGGCCGCCTGTGCCGCCGATGCTGGCCAAGCCGGTCAAGGCGATGCCCAAGCAGGACGGCACGCTGTTCTACGAGCCGAAGTGGGACGGCTTCCGCTGCATCGTGTTCCGCGACGGCGACGAGGTCTACCTGGGCAGCCGCAAGGAGCGGCCGTTCACGCGCTACTTCCCCGAGCTGGTCGAGGCGGTCAGGGCCGAGCTGCCCGACCGGGTGGTGGTCGACGGCGAGATCGTGCTGCCGCGCGGCTCCCACCTCGACTTCGAGGCGTTGCAGCAGCGCATCCACCCGGCGCTCTCACGGGTCACGATGCTGGCCGAGCGGACCCCGGCCTCGTTCGTGGCCTTCGACCTGCTGGCACTCGGCTCGGAGTCGCTCATGGAGGCGCCGTTCGCCGAGCGCCGCGCGCGCCTGGAGGGCATCTTCGGCCAGGCCGGCGAGTCCGTGCGGCTGACCCCGGTCACCACCAACGACGAGCAGGCGGCCGAGTGGTTCGAGATGTTCGAGGGCGCGGGCCTCGACGGCATCATCGTCAAGCCGGGCGACCAGCCCTACGTCCCCGACAAGCGGACGATGTTCAAGGTCAAGCACGAGCGCACCGCCGACGTGGTGATCGCCGGCTACCGCGAGCACAAGACCGGGCCGATCGTGGGCTCGATCCTGCTCGGCCTCTACGGCGACGACGGCAGGCTCCACCATGTGGGCGTGGCCGCCTCGTTCCCGATGGCCCGCCGGGCCGAGCTGGTGGAGGAGCTCAAGCCGTACATCGCCGACCTGGGCGAGCACCCGTGGGGGCACTGGGCCGAGCAGGCGCAGGCCACCATCGGGCAGCCCGCCGCCGGTCCCGCGACCGGCGGCCAGCGGGTGCCCGGCGCGATCTCGCGGTGGAACGCCAAGAAGGATCTGTCGTTCATCCCGCTGCGGCCGGAGCTGGTGATCGAGGTGGCCTACGACCAGATGGAGGGCGACCGGTTCCGCCACACCGCCCAGTGGCGGCGCCTGAGGCCCGACCGCACCCCTGAGTCGTGCACGTACGAGCAGCTGGAGCGGCCGATCTCGTACAACCTCGACGACATCCTGGCCCGCTGAGCCGCTTCGACGAGGCGGCTCCGTTCCGGACGGGCTTTGCGCAGAGCTGGTTATCGCGCTATATCTCGTCATATGAGCACCGGTGATGAGCTGCGCGCCGCCGTGTCCGCGCGCCGCGACCTCGGCCCCGACTTCGAGGACGCGGTCGTCGAGTCCTTCCTCGACAAGATGGGCAAGGAGATCGACCGGCGGGTGGACGAGCGCGTCGCCGCCACCACGGGCAAGGGCAAGAAGGCGGCCAAGTCGGGCGGGCCTGGCCACGGCCAGCGGCTGGCTCTGGCGATCGTCTCGCTGAGCCTTGGCACGCTGGCCACCCTCGCCCTCACCGCCACCCAGGGCAACCCGTGGGTGATCCCCGCCATCTGGTTCGCGATCGTCCTGGTCAACGTGGTCTTCACCACCGTCGGACGCGACTGACGACGCGGGCTGCTCCGGCCGGCGGCCGAGCACGCCGCCGCCGAGCACACCGCGACCGAGCACACCGCGACCGAGCAGGGCCTTGCCCACGGCGAGACCGGCCAGGCCGGTCAGAGCTTGGCCGAGGCCTCCGTCACCAGCTCGCGGGCGTAGTCGTCGTCGCTGTCGGCCAGCACCCGCTTGACCCCGTGGGCCGCTCGGGCGTCGCCCCGCTCCGCCAGCCCGCGCGTGGCCTCGGCGACCGTACGCAGATCGGCGTCGTCGAGCCGGGCGGCCAGGGCCTGGCGGATCTCCGGGGTGTCGGCGGCCACCGAGGCCAGACCGGACGTGGCCCAGTCGCGCACCTCGTCGTCGGTGTCCTCGGTCATGGAGATCAGCAGGGCCAGGCCCTCGGCGTGGTCGGGCGGCAGCACGTCGGCCAGCGCGATCGCGTCGGTCATGGTGCGCTTGTGACCGGGCCGCTGGATGATGTCCAGGACGTCCGGCAGGGCCCGCGGGTCGCCCTGGTGGCCGAGCGCCGCCAGCACCGAGCGGAGCACCTGCGGGTTGCCCTCGGTGGTCGCCATCTTCCGCAGCAGCGGCAGCGTCCGGTCGAGGTAGGGCTTGTCGTCCTCGGTCACCCCGAACTGGGCGATCGCGTCGACCCCGAACTCACGCTCCCTGGCGTCCTCGCTCACGCAGAGCTTGGCCAGCGCCTCGTAGGTCTCGTCGTCGGCCCGCTTGCCCAGCGTGTCGGCCACGATCCACCACGTCTCGGCGTCCTCGTCGGTGTCGCGGTGCGCCAGGGCCCGCGCGACCAGCTGCTCGAAGGGGGTGTAGGCGCCCGTGGCGTCCTCCAGCAGGGTGGCGATGGCCGCGTGCCCGCGCTGCGCCTGGACCTGCTCGGTCTCGGAGCCGTCGGCGGAGCGGCCCGCGACCGTGACCAGCTCGGTGCCGTCCTTGGCGAACTGCCGGCCGACGACGTACTCCCAGTCGTCCTGGGCGATCTGGTCGAGCAGCGCCGACTCCAGGTGCACGCCCACCCAGTCGATGGCGATGTCGAGCGCGGTGTCGCCGTCGCCGTCGTACTTCTGGGCCGAGGCGCCGTGCTCCAGCAGCAACCGGACCACGCCGAGCGCGCCGCGCCGGGCGGCGAGCGTCAAGGGGGTGTCGCCGTCGTCGTTGGCGTCGTCGATCGCGGCTCCCGCCTCGATCAGCACCCTGGCGGTGTCGGCGTGGCCGTTGGCCGCGGCCCAGAGCAGCGCGGTCCAGCCGCCGCTTTCGCGGGCGTTCACCTCCGCCCCGGCGGCCAGCAGCGTGGTCGCGACCTCGGCCCGGTCCCAGGCGGCGGCGGCGCACAGTGGCAGCCCCTCGTCCTCGCCCTCGCTGGGCTGGTTGGGGTCGGTGCCGGCGGCGATGAGCTCGCTCACGGTCTGTGACTCGCCGTTCAACGCGGCCCGGTAGAGCTGTTCCTCATGCATGACTGGGACCCTAACCTGATCCGGCCGCTGGTCGGGCCAGGAACAGGTCGTGTCAGCCGCGCCGGAAGCATAGATGAATTGTCCGTATAGTGGCTATTCCGGGGCGGGGAGAGCCATAGAGGCATCAAACGCGATATGTTGCGAGTATGACTGACGCTGGTGACGTTCGCGCCTCCGACGCCGAGCGTGAAGCCGTGGTCGAGCTGCTCCGCGTGGCCTCGGTGGACGGCCGGCTCACACTCGCCGAGCTTACCGACCGCACCGAGGCGGCCTACACCGCCACCACCCATGCTGAGCTGGCCCTGCTCACCCAGGACCTGCCCGAGGGCGCGGCGCCCGCGCCGCTCCAGCCACGCGAGGGCAGGAAGCGCCGATGGTTCGTCGGCATCATGGGCGACACCAAGCGGCGCGGCACCTGGCGGATCGACCAGGAGCTGGGCGCCGTCGCCGTGATGGGCGACGTGCTGCTCGACCTGCGCGAGGCCGAGGTGCGCACCGATACGGTGGAGATCCTGGCCGTCTCGGTCATGGGCGACATCAAGATCATCGTCCCGGATGGCGTCCACATCGACCTCGACGGCATGGCGATCATGGGGGACAAGCGGGTCGACGTCGAGGAGGCCGCCCCGGGCACCCGTGCTCCGGTCGTGCGGGTGCACGCCTACACGGTGATGGGCGACGTCAAGGTGCTCGGCGATTCCCGCGTCAAGCCGCTCCAGCGGCGCTGGACGGCCTGGCGGGAGCACTGGCGTCAGCTCCACGGCGCGGACTGGGGCGACGAGCGCCGCTCGCTCGACCGCGGCCACTGATGCAACGGATGCCGGTCCCTCGCGCGTAGTCATCGGTGACCATCACCGAACAGTGAGGATCCCCCGATGCGGGACCGCTCCGAGGCCGATTTCGAGCAGTACGTCGAGCAGCGCTCGGCCCGCCTCGTCAGGACGGCCTACCTGCTGTGTCGCGACTGGGCCACGGCCGAGGACCTGGTGCAGACGGCCCTGGCCAGAGCCTGGCTCGCCTGGGGCCGGGTAGGCGAACTGCTTGAACGCGACAGCCAGGACGGTCCCTACCGGGGCGTGACCGTCGCCGACGTCGGACGCAGGGTGCGGCGGATCCGCCGGCGGCGTGTCCAGGTCCTGGGCTCCCTCACCGCCGCCGCGGCCGCCGTCGTGATGGCGGCCTGGCTGCCTTCCGCCGGTACGGCGCCCGCACCGGCCGGAGTGTGGACCGGCGAGCTGGCGCAGCCCACTCCCACGCGGACGATCTCCCTCGCCCCTCTCTACTTCGGCGCCTACGAACGCGGGGGCACGCGTGAGACGTTCAGCGCGGTCTGGGCGCCGGAGGTGCGGAAGGCCGGCTTCTGGATCACCTGCGAACCCGCCGCCCATGTGCTGATCTGGGTCAACGGCGAGCTGGTGGACGACGGGCCGTGCGAGGTGGGCCCGCGGCCCCCGGCACGGGTGGCGGGTGGCATCCCCGTCCGCGCCGGAGAGCGCAACGAGTTCGCCGTGGCCCTGATCCCCGAGACGGTGGCCGGGGCCACCGCGAAGGGCGCCGAATGGGCGGCCGAGGCGCTCTCCCGGACCGCCCCGTATCCCCTCCGGTGGCGGGTGGACGTGGTCGACGACTCGGCCTGCCTGAGCCGGCACGTCGTCGAACCGGGCTCGGGGAAGGTCATCCGGTGGGGCTGCGCCTTGGACTGCCCCCTCTGGGGAGCCGCCTCTGGGTAGCCACTCCCGAGAGCCGCCCCTAGGAAGCCGCCATGTCCGCTGGGCTGCGCAGCGCCGCGTTGTACCGCTCCAGCAGCACCCGGGCCGGCTCCGGCGCGGGACCGAGCACGCCGGCCACCACGTCGGCGCCCGCCTCCAGCGTGGTGCGCCGTACCTTGTCGGCGAAGTAGCCGGGGGCCAGCAGGTAGGGGGCGACCGCCACCCGGGGCGCGCCGGCCCGCCTGAGCAGCGCGACCGCCTGCTCGGGCGTGGGGTCGGCGGCCGACGCGTAGGCGGCGGTCACCGCCCACCACCCGCGCTCGCCCGGCCGGCCGGGGCCGGTGGACGGCAGGTGGGCCGCGCCGGCGTCGGGGTGGGGCCGACGGCTCCAGTCGCGGGCCATCTCGGCGATCACCGCGTTGGCGCGGGCGTCGCTCGAACCGGCCGACACCAGCACGACCGCTGTGTCCGGGTCGCCAGGCGGGACGCCCGCCTCGGCCAGCCGCCGTTCCAGGGCGGCCGTCAGGAGCGGGTGAGGGCCGAGCGTCGCGCCGTAGTGCAGGCGCAGCCGCGGGTCGCGTGCCCTGGCCTCGTTGATCGCCGCCGGCAGGTCCACTCTGCTGTGGTACGCCTCCGTCAGCAGCAGCGGCAGCACCACGGCCTCCTCCAGGCCGTGCAGCGCCCGCGCGAGGGTCGGGGCCGAGTGATCGAGGTAGGCGGTGCGCACCGGCAATCCGGGGCGCGCCCGCCGTACTTCGTCCAGCAGCGCCTCCACGGTGGCGGCCGCGCGCGGATCGCGAGACCCGTGCGCCACCGCCACCAGGGGCACGTCCTGGCCCGCCCCGCCTGCCAACGGGACGGGCCACACGCCGGGGTTCACAGGTGAATGCCGCATTCGACCTTCCCCAGCCCCGCCCAGCGGCCGCTGCGCGGGTCCTCGCCGTCCGCGACCTGCCTGGTGCAGGGGGCGCAGCCGATCGAGGGATAGTTGTCGTAGTGCAACGGGTTGATCAGCACCCCGTTGTCGGCCATGTAGTTGTCGACGTCGTCCTGGGTCCACCGGGCGATCGGGTTGACCTTGACCATCTGCCGCTTGGCGTCCCACTCGACGACCTTGGTCTCGGCGCGGGTGGGCGACTCGTCGCGGCGGATGCCGGAGACCCACGCCAGGTAGGGCTCCAGCGCCCGGTTGAGCGGCTCCACCTTGCGCAGGTAGCAGCACAGGTCGGGGTTGCGGCCGAACAGGCGCGGACCGAGCTCGCGGTCCTGCTCCTCGACCGTCCGCGACGGCTTCACGTCGATCACGTTGACGTCGTAGACCTGGCGCACCGCGTCACGCGTGCCGACCGTCTCGGCGAAGTGGTAGCCGGTGTCGATGAACAGCACGTCGACACCGGGCTTGACCCGGCTGACCAGATCGATGAGCAGGGCGTCGCTCATGGAGGAGGTCAGGCAGAGCCGGTCGCCGAACGTCGCCGCCGCCCACCGGATGATCTCGCGGGGAGAGGCTTCCTCAAGAAAGATCGCGGCGGAGTCGACGATGTCCTGCAGGTCGAGCGTGCCGCGCTGCTCTCTTAAACCGACTTCGATGTCCACCAGCGTCATATCTTCACTCCGATCCCGAGGAATTTCAGTTTGAAAGCGCGAGAGCAGGCCCTGCAGTACCAGCCGCCGTCGCCCTCGTACGGCTCCAGGTCCTCGTCACCGCAGTAGGGGCAGTGGAACGGGACGGCCCGCGCGCTCATCGCAGGTCCGCCTCGTCGGCCCGCTGCACCCAGTCGGCGAAGGACTCGCCGTCCTTCTTCTGGGCGTCGTAGTGGGTGACGACGCGTTCCACGTAGTCGGGCAGCGCGGCGGCGGTCGTCTTCAGGCCGCGGACCTTGCGGCCGAAGCCGGGGGTGACGCCGAGCGAGCCGCCCAGGTGGATCTGGTAGCCCTCGACCTGCTCGCCGTGCTCGTCGACCACCAGCTGGCCCTTGAGCCCGATGTCGGCGACCTGGATGCGGGCGCAGGAGTTGGGGCAGCCGTTGACGTTGATGGTGAGCGGCTCGGCGAAGCCGGGCAGCCGCCGCTCCAGCTCGTCGATCAGGTTGGAGGCGCTGGCCTTCGTCTCGACGATGGCCAGCTTGCAGAACTCGATGCCGGTGCAGGCCATCGTCTGGCGGCGGAAGGTCGACGGGTTGACCTGCAGATCGTTGGCCTCCAGCTCGGCGACCAGTGAGTCGACCCGCTCGGGCGCGACGTCGAGGATGACCATCTTCTGCTCGACCGTGGTGCGGACCCGGCCGGAGCCGTGCCGCTCGGCGATGTCGGCGATCAGGTGCAGCCGGTCGCCGTCGAGGCGGCCCACCCTGGGCGCGAACCCGACGTAGAAGTCGCCGTCCTTCTGCCGGTGGACGCCCACGTGGTCGCGCCGCGAGCCACGCGGCTGCTCCGGCGCGGGGCCGTCGGGCAGCGGCTCCTTCAGGTACTCGGTCTCCAGGACCTCCCGGAACCTCTCCACGCCCCAGTCGTTGACCAGGAACTTGATCCGCGCCCGGTGCCGCAGCCGCCGGTAGCCGTAGTCGCGGAAGATGCCGATCACGCCGCCGTAGACGTCGCCGACCTGCTCCGGCCGGACGAACACGCCGAGCCGCTTGGCGAACATCGGGTTGGTGGACAGCCCGCCGCCCACCCAGAGGTCGAACCCCTTCTCGCCGTCCGGGCCCTCGACCCCGACGAACGCCACGTCGTTGATCTCGTGCACCGTGCAGTGGGCCGGGCAGCCGCTGATCGCGGTCTTGAACTTGCGCGGCAGGTTGGAGTAGGCCGGGTCGCCGATGAAGCGCTCGTGCACCGCGTGGATCTGCTCGGTCGCGTCGAGCACCTCGTCGGTGTCGATGCCGGCCAGCGGGCAGCCCAGGATCACGCGCGGCGTGTCGCCGCACGCCTCGGTCGTGGACAGCCCGACGGCTTCGAGCCGTTCCCAGATGTCGGGCACCGACTCGATCTCCACCCAGTGCAGCTGCACGTTCTGGCGGTCGGTGATGTCGGCCGTGCCCCTGCCGTACTCGTTGGAGATGTCGGCGATCACCCGCAGCTGGCGCAGGTCGAGCTGGCCGCCGTCGATCCTGACGCGCAGCATGAAGTAGCGGTCGTCGAGCTCCTCCGGCTCCAGGATCGCCGTCTTGCCGCCGTCGATGCCGGGCCTGCGCTGGGTGTAGAGGCCGTACCACCGCATGCGTCCGCGCAGGTCGGCCGGGTCGATCGAGTCGAAGCCGTGCTTGGCGTAGATGTCGATGATGCGCTGGCGTACGTTGAGCCCGTCGTCGTTCTTCTTGCTCTCTTCGTTCTTGTTGAGAGGCTCGCGGTAACCGAGAGCCCACTGGCCTTCGCCGCGCGGGCGCTTGTGGTGCCGGCTGGCGGGAGTGCTCATTGCGCGTCCTTCGGATCATGGGCGCGCGCGGCAGTCCTCCTGCCTCGTCATCGAGTGCAGGGGTGTTGAGGATCGCGACGCGCTCAGCGGTGAGAACAGGGGTGGCTGACTAGCGGGCGTCGCAACAGATGGCACTGCGGACACGCAGAAGGTCGACGTGGCGTCGACCTACGAGCATGGGGTCCGCTGGCATGTACACGAAGATACTCTGACCGTCCGGGATGTCCAAGATGGGGTCCAGAGTCTGGACTCGATCATCCCTGGCGCAGCCAGTCCAGCTCCGACTCGTGGCTCTCCTCGCGGCTCTGGTGCTGGCAGTCGCACCAGGAGCCACCGCGGCAGTCCTCGTGGTGCTTCTCCTTGCAGCTGTCACAGATCACGCTGCACATTATTCCTTGTAGAACGATGTTCGGGTTAATGTGTCGGGCGTGAACCTGATGCCCGACCTCCTCGCCGACCTGCGAGCCGAGACCGAGTCGCTGGAGCGGCTGCTGCGCCCGCTGCGGCCCGAGAACTGGGAGCTGCCCACGCCGGCCGCGGGATGGGCGGTGCGCGACCAGATCAGCCACCTGGCCTGGTTCGACGACGCCGCGCGCACCGCGGTGACCGACCCCGTCGCGTTCCGCGCCTCGATCGCGGAGCTCACCTCCGTCGACGACCTCGCGCCGCCTCCCGGCCGCCGAGCTGCACGCCTGGTTCCGTACGGCCCGCGCCCGCAGCGCCGAGGCGTTCGCCGGGCTCGCCCCCAAGGACCGGGTGCCGTGGTACGGGCCCGACATGTCGGCCGTGTCGTTCGTCACCGCCCGGCTGATGGAGACCTGGGCCCACGGCCAGGACGTGGCCGACGCCCTCGGCGTCACCAGGGAGCCCACGGCCCGGCTGCGGCACGTCGCCATGATCGGTTTCAGGGCCATGCCGTACGGCTTCGCCGTCCGCGGGCTGCCGGCCCCCGAGGATCCCGTACGGGTGGAGCTGACGACGCCCGGCGGCGAGCCGTGGACGGCCGGACCGGCCGGGGCGGCCGACGTGGTGCGCGGCCCGATGCTCGACTTCTGCCTGCTCGTCACGCAGCGTGTGCACCTGGCGGACACCGCGCTCCAGATCACCGGCGCGACGGCCCGCGCCTGGATGGAGATCGCCCAGGCCTTCGCCGGGCCCCCCGGAGAAGGCCGCGCGCCGAGGTCGGGGACGGATCGGTAACGGTCCGGATGACCCACGCCCGGGCACGGTGACATGCTTGAGTCATGCGGACACTTCTGAATGTCATCTGGCTGGTCTTCGCGGGAATCTGGCTGGCCATCGGCTACGCGGTGGCCGGGGTCATCTGCTGCATCCTGATCATCACGATCCCGTTCGGCATCGCCTCGTTCAGGATCGCCGCCTACGCGCTGTGGCCGTTCGGACGGACCGTCGAACGCGACCCCGAGGCCGGGGTGTTCTCGCTGATCGGCAACATCATCTGGTGTGTGGTCGCCGGGATCTGGCTGGCCATCGGTCACGTGCTGACGTCGATCCCGTTGTTCATCTCGGTCATCGGCATCCCGATGGGCATCGCGAACCTCAAGCTCATCCCGGTCTCCCTGCTCCCGCTGGGAGCGCGCATCGTGGACGCCGACCGGAGCAGCGCCGTTGGGACGTAAGCTGTTCCACGGAGTCACTGCGAAAATACGTTTGGGTGCCATGACCTCAACCGACGCGCCTGCTCGGACCAAGAGGCGGCTCAGCGCCACGGCGCGTGCCCGGCTGAGCTGGGTGCGTGACTCGAAGTCGTGGGCCGTCGTCCGCGCGGCCACCAACGCCGGCGTCGCCTACCGCGTGACCGGCCTGGCGGGCGAGGCGGCCTTCTTCGCCCTGCTGTCGCTGCCGCCGTTCGTCCTCGGCCTGATCGGCGTGCTGGGCAAGCTCGGCACCTGGCTGGGCCAGGCGCAGGTCGACACGATCAAGACCTGGGTGATCGACCAGGCGGGCGTGCTGTTCACCAAGGAGACGATCGACACCATCGTCGTCCCGCTCATCAACGACGTGCTGCGCGACGACGCCAGCAAGGTCTCCATCATCTCGCTGGGCTTCCTGCTCTCGCTGTGGTCCGGCTCGCGCGCCCTCTACGTGTTCGTCGACCTCATCTCCGTCGCCTACGGCCTCGGTGAGGAGCGCGGCATCGTCAGGACGAGACTGATGTCGTTCGGCCTCTACCTGGTGGGCCTGGTCGTCGGCATCATCGTCATGCCGATCCTGGTCATCGGGCCGACGCTGCTCAAGGGCCCGCTGCCCGCCGACTACGCCGTCCTCATCGACGTGCTCTACTGGCCGGTGGTGGTCATCGGTTCGGTGCTCTTCCTGACCGTCCTCTACCACGTGAGCGTCCCGGTGCGCACGAAGTGGTACCGCGAGCTGCCCGGCGCGATCCTGGCCCTGTTCCTGTGGATCATCTGCGCCGCGGTGCTGCGGGCCGTGCTGGCCGCGTGGTTCTCCCCGGTCTCCGTCTACGGCTCGCTGGCGGCGCCCATAGCGCTGCTGCTGTGGCTCTACATCACCGCGCTGGCCGTGCTCATCGGGGCCATCCTCAACTCCGAGGTCGACCGGCTCTGGCCGGGAGTGGGCCGCACCGCCGAGGGCTGACCGGACCCGTCCGAGGAGGGCGTCGGGCCACCTGACGTGCTGATCGGGCGGATTTCGCCCTCATCGCATCCGCTATCGTCTAGGAAGACGCGACTGGCGCATTGGGTGGGATCGACCACCAGGGAGCGGAGGGAGCGGAGGCCGTGCGCCTGGGTCTTCGCCGTTGTCAATGATGACAGGGGAGTCATGAGTTCTCTCGCTAGCGTCGACCCGCAGCTCGCCGACCTCATCAAGGCGGAGGAGCGCCGCCAGGCCGACACCGTCAAGCTGATCGCGTCCGAAAACTACGTGTCCAAGGCGGTCCTCGAGGCCACCGGCACCGTGCTGACCAACAAATACTCCGAGGGCTACCCCGGCAAGCGCTACTACGAGGGTCAGCAGGTCATCGACCAGATCGAGACCCTCGCCAACGAGCGGGCCAAGGCGCTGTTCGGCGTCAACCACGCCAACGTCCAGCCCTACTCCGGCTCGCCGGCAAACCTGGCCATCTACCTGGCCTTCGCGCAGCCGGGCGACACCGTGATGGGCATGGGCCTGCCGTTCGGCGGTCACCTCACGCACGGCTGGTCGGTGTCGGCCACCGGCAAGTGGTTCAACCCGGTCCGCTACGGCGTGCGCCAGGACACCGGCCGCATCGATCTCGACGAGGTGCGCGCCCTCGCGCTGGAGCACCGGCCCAAGCTGATCTTCTGCGGCGGCACCGCGATCCCGCGCACCATCGACTTCGAGGGCTTCGCCGCGATCGCCCACGAGGTGGGCGCCGTGCTCGCGGCCGACATCGCCCACATCGCCGGCCTCGTCGCGGGCGGCGCGCACCCGTCTCCGGTGGGCCACGCCGACGTGATCTCCACCACCACCCACAAGACGCTCCGCGGCCCGCGCGGCGCCATGCTGATGGCCACCACCGACGAGCACGCCACCGCCCTCAACAAGGCCGTCTTCCCCGGCCTGCAGGGCGGCCCGCACAACCACACCACCGCCGCCATCGCGGTCGCCCTGCACGAGGCCGCCACCGACGAGTTCAAGGCCTACGCCCACCAGGTGGTCGCCAACGCCAAGGCGCTGGCCGAGGAGCTTTCGAGCCGCGGCTTCGATCTGGTGTCGGGTGGCACCGACAACCACCTGATCCTGCTCGACCTCACGCCCAAGGGCATCGGCGGCAAGCCCGCTGCCCAGGCGCTCGACCGGGCCGGGCTGGAGACCAACTACAACACGGTCCCGTTCGACACCCGCAAGCCGTTCGACCCTTCGGGCATCCGCATCGGCACCCCGTCGGTCACCTCGCGCGGCATGGGCGAGGCCGAGATGCGGCAGATCGGCGCCTGGATGGACGAGGTCGTCACCGCTCTGGCCAAGGGCGACGCCGAAGACGTCATCATCCGGGTGCACCACGAGGTCAGCGAGCTGACCTCCCAGTTCCCGGCGCCCGGCCTGTCCTGACGATCCGTGACACGTGAAACGCCCCGCCGGGCCGGCGGGGCGTTTCCTTTCGGCGCGCGGCCCGGAGTCACCGGACGTCATCCGAGGTCACGCCAGGTCATCCGAGGTCACGCCAGGTCATCCGAGGTCACCGGAGGTCATCCGAGGTCATCCGAGGAAGAGGTAGTCGGCCTGGTAGGGAACCGTCGCCTTGCTGCCCGGCCTGCAGGTGCCCGACGGGGCCAGGCCGCCCTTCGTGTTGAGCCGCAGGATCTGGGTGGTGTGGGAGAGCAGGCCGCCACCCGCCCCCGATGGGGTGGCGACCAGCACGAGCTCGGGGATGTTCCGCTCGCCGTTCGGCGTCCGGGTGACGACCTGGCCGCGCACCGCGCTGCCGTCAGGGGCCACCCATCGCGGCGGGCCGGAGACGGGTCGGACGAACGAGTGGTCCAGGCCACGCCGGAGCTTGGCCCGCACGCCGTACTGGGTGAAGGCGTATCCGTCGCCGGTCACCTTGGTGCAGGCGTAGATCTGGGAGCCGCGCCGCACGTCGGCGGTGAGCGCACGGGGGTGGCCGAACTGCCCGCCCGACAGCCGGCCGCGCACCGCCCCGCCCCCGAACTCGGTGGTGTGCAGGTTGGCGTAGTACTTTCCGGGACGCGCCGCGATGCGTCTGACGACGGAGGCCTTCACCGGGGCGTCGCCCGCCACGCCGGTCAGCTGCGCGGGCAGCCCCTGGCCCCCGGCGAACAGGTCGGCGACCACGGGACCGTTCCTGCCGGGCACGCCACGGTGGACATGGCCGGCGGTGACCGGCGAGAGCCCCGACCAGGTGGCCGTGTAGCCGATGGCCGAGCCGTGAGGGCGCAGCCACCAGACGGCCCGGCCGTCCTTGTCGCCGCGCTTCTGGCCGTCGTCCGCGCGCACCTCCTGCGCGCCGTCGGCGCTGGAGGCGAGGGTGGCCCGGTCGCTGCCGTGCAGCACGCCGTCGAGGTCGACCGGCCGGGTCAGCCGGTGGAACTGGCCGCGCACCGCGCCCTTCGGGTGCCGGGCGTCGTGCAGGTTGGCGTAGAAGCCTCCCGGGTTCTTGCTCAGCGCATCGACCAGGGCAGGATCGGCGTCGACCGCGCCCTTCACGCCGAGCGCCGTCTTCGGCAGCGTCCCCCCGAAGAAGTCCAGCTTCACGTCGCCGTTCACGCCCCTGCCGCCCAGGTGGACATGTCCGGCCGTGGGCGGGCCTATCTTGTTCCACCGCACCGCGTACGTGACCCGCCGGCCGCTGATCCTGATGACCACGGTCGAACGGCCGTCGGGGTCGCCCTTGGCGCCGACCTCGTTGGCGCCGCGCAGCCCGGCGGCGAGATAGACGTCGCCGGTCACCGCGTCGGCGGAGGCGGCGACAGGAGTGAGTGCGGAGGCGAGCGCCGCCGCGAGCAGGCCGGTGGCGAGCAGGGCTCCGGCGCGGGCCGGCTTGGGCATCGACATGATGAGTCCTCGTCAGGGTTGGCATCCGGGTACGTACGGCAGGCAGTACGAGGCCCGCGCCCCGCCGGGTTCAACCCGCGAATGGGTAAAAATACCGCTTGACCCGGGCCCGTCCTCCGCACCGCTGGTGCCCCGCACGCACGGCTCCGCCAAACCCTGAGCCCCGCTGCACGGCGGTGATCGCAGGTGTGGTTCAGAGACGCGTTCGACATGGTCACGACATGGTCGAGCCGGTCGCCATTCCAGCCGAAAGGCCCTCCCACCACGGGTGAGAGGGCCTTTGGCGAACACCTAGACGTCGACGGTGAGCAGCTTCTCGCCGTCCGTGGTGACCACCTCGAACCGGTCGATCTGGTCCAGCGGCACCGAGCTTCCGCCGTGCATGTAGAGCGGCTCCGGTTGTCCCGGCACCCCGTAGCCGGACCTGGGCACCGACCATCCCGTCATCACGTGCCGCTCGCCTGAGCGCGACACCGACACCAGCTCGCACTCCAGCGGCCCCTTCACCCCCGCCAGTTTGAGCGCGGCATGGGTGCCCCACGCCTTCGACTCCAGGACCAGCCCGCCGCTCACCCCGCCGGCCCCGACTCCGGGCACCGGGATGCCGTCGGCGTAGAACTCCTCGGCCGGGCCCTGGTGGTCGCCGTGGCCCGCCGCGACCGGGGGAGCGGCCGCGTCACCGCCGAGCTGGGTGCCGATCGTCATGCCGCCGGCCACCAGCGTGACCGCGGCGGCCAGGCCGATCAGGACGGTCCCCCTGCGCGCGCGCCGGTCGGCCCGCTGCTTGCGCCGCATCAGGTCGATCACCTCGGCCTCCCCGTCACGGGAAGGAGGGAGGTCGTCCTCCAGCGGGCCGAGCCCGGTCAGCGCGCCGGCCACGCCGGACAGCTCCGACAGCTCGGCCACGCACGACCGGCAGATCGAGAGGTGCGCCTCGAAGGCCCGCTGGTCGTCGCCGTCGAGCAGCCCGAGGGCGTAGGCGCCGACATCGGTGTGTTCGACTCGCGCGTTCACGCCGTCACCCCTCTCTCCTGCAGTGCGACACGCAACGCCCGGACCGCGTAGTAGACCCGGGACTTCACGGTGCCCACCGGGATGCCGAGCGCTTCGGCGGCGTCGTTGACCGACCGGTCCCGCAGGATCGTCTCGTTGAGGATCTCGCGGTGTGCCGGCGACAGCGCGCGGAGCGCATCCGCCACGACCACCTGGTGCAGGAGCCCCTCCATCTCGTCGGGCATGGGCACGGTCTCCAGCGGCCCGTCGCCCGACTCCTGAGGGCGGGCGTCCCTGCGCCGCCGGTCATCGATCACGATACGTCTGGCGACGGTGGCGAGCCAGGGCATCAGCGACACCGACGCGGGATCGAGCCGTTCCGCGCTCCGCCAGGCGCGGATCATGGTCTCCTGTACGACGTCCTCGGCCCACTGCCGGTCGCCCGCCGTGAGCCGCACCACGAAGGCCAGCAGCGGCCGATGGTATTCCCGGTAGAGCGCGGAGACGACCAGGTCGTCGTCCGGCCGGACGAGCCTGATCCAGTGGCTCACACGCGGCTTGCCCATGGGGGCGGCTCCCTCTGCGGAGGGCGGGGGATACGTGCCGATGCGCATCATTCCCCTTTCTCGAGTGCGTCGGCAGGGAGTACGGCCGGCGATCGGGGCGGGGTTCAACGCGCCGCGAAGATAAATGTGATTGCGACCTTCGGGACAGGGTGCGTAGAGTCCCGAAGGCGACGAGATCGAGGAGGTGAGGACCATGCGGGTTGTCCTGTTCCGCCTGCCGTCCATCAACCTCCGGGTGCCCGCCTGAGCGCTGCCCCGGGTCCTCTTCGATCCCAAAGGAATCACTCCGTTGTCCTTCGACCTTTCGCTGCTCGGCTGGACCGACGTACGTGCCGCCGAGCTTCCCGTTGACACCGTTCCCGCGCGTGTGGCGCGCGTGGATCGCGGCGCCGCCGAGGTGATCGCGGCCGACGGCCAGCACCATGTCCGATACGGCGCCCGCGTCCGCCGGGCCTCAGCCGGAGACCCGGTGGCGCTGCCGTGCGTCGGCGACTGGGCCGCCCTCAGGTGGCTGCCGGAAGGCCGCTTCGAGGTCGACGCCGTCCTGCCCAGAAGCTCCGCCTTCGTCCGTGGCGGGGTCAGCCGCGACTCGCGCGGCGGCCTGTCGGGCGACGGCCAGGGCCAGGTGCTCGCGGCCAACGTCGACATCGTGTTCGTGGCCGAGCCGTCCATGCACTCCACCGACTTCGCCGACCTGGGCCGCATCGAGCGGCTGGTCGCGCTGGCCTGGGAGTCGGGCGGCACGCCCGTCGTGCTCCTCACCAAGTCCGACCTGTTCGAGCAGGGCCTCGACGGGCTGCTCGCCGACGTGCGCGCCGCCGCGCCCGGCGTGGAGGTGCACGCCGTCTCCTCGATGCTCGGCGAGGGCGTGCAGCCGGTACGCGGCCTTCTCGGCGGCTCGCGCACCGCCGTCGTCCTCGGTCCGTCGGGCGCCGGCAAGTCCACCCTGGTCAACGCGCTGGCCGGTGGGGAGGTGATGGAGACGCAGCAGGTCCGGGCCGCCGACGGCCGGGGCCGCCACACCACGGTGCACCGGGAGCTCATCCCGCTGCCCGGCGGCGGGCTCGTCATCGACACGCCGGGCATCCGCCGGGTCGGCCTCTACGAGATGAGCGAGGGCGTCGACCTGGTCTTCTCCGACATCGAGGCCCTGGCCGGGCAGTGCAGGTTCGACGACTGCGGTCATGACAGCGAGCCCGGCTGCGCGGTGCTGGCGGCCCTGGAGAGCGGCGAGCTGCCCGAGCGGCGGCTGCACAGCTGGCGCAAGCTGCAACGAGAGGCCGCGTGGATGGCCGGCCGCACCGACGCCCGGCTCCGCAAGGAACAACAGAACAAATGGAAGATCATCCACAAGGAGATGCGCCGTTCCGGCAGGAACCGGCCATGAGGCCGCCCGGTCGCGCGAAGTCCCGGCACCTGTGACGGGACCTCGCGCGCACCGGGGGTACCACCAGGGGATGGACATCGTGTTCGCCGACCGGGCCGAAGCCGGGGCCATGCTCGCCGAGCGGCTCGCGCACCTGCGTGACCCGGTGGTGCTCGCGCTGCCGCGCGGTGGCGTCGCGGTGGCCGTGCCCGTCGCCCGCAGGCTGGGCGCCGTGCTCGACGTGCTGGTGACCCGCAAGATCGGCTATCCGCCGTCGCCCGAGCTGGGGGTCGGGGCGATCGCCGAGGGCGGCGAGCCCGTCTTCGACCACCAGCTGCTGCGCCGGCTCGGGCTCACGGCCGAGTCGGTGGCGGACGTGGTCGCGGACGAGCGGCGCGAGCTGGCCCGACGGGTGGAGACCTACCGCCAGGGCCGGCCGCTGCCCGCCCTGGCGGGGCGCGAGGTGGTCGTGGTCGACGACGGTCTGGCGACCGGAGGCACCGCGCGGGCGGCCCTCCGGGCGGTCCGCGCGGCCGATCCGGCCCGGGTGATCCTGGCCGTGCCCGTGGGCTCCCGCGCGACCGTCGAGGCCCTGCGGGAGGAGGCGGACGAGATGGTGGTGCTGGCCACACCTGAGGACTTCCGGGCGGTCGGCCAGTGGTACGAGCGCTTCGACCAGCTCAGCGACGCAGACGTGCTGGGCCTGCTGGCCGAGGCGTAGGCCGCGGCCAGCGGCCCAGCACGCCGCCTAGACCGCCAGCACGGCCCAGACGTACTTGCAGGGGCCGTTCGGGATGATCCAGCCCCATGCGGCGGACAGCGCCTCGACCAGCCGCAGCCCGCGCCCGAACTCGGCGTGGACGTCGGGGGAGGCGGCGATCGGAGTGGTCTGACTGAAGTCGCTGACCACGCAGGCCAGCTCGGGCCCGTGGCTGATCAGGCGCAGCTGGATCGCGCCGCCGCCATGCCGCATCGCGTTGGTGACCAGCTCGGAGACCACGAGCTGCGCGTCGAAGGTGACGCACTCGGAGCCCCAGGCGGAGAGCGTGTAGTCGACGAAACGCCGGGCTGTGGCCACACATCCTGGCTCGAATGTGGTCAACTGATGAAAAGGGAAGATCGCGTCGCAAGGAGTGGAACGTCCATCCAGCAGAATGGAGGACAGCCATCCGGGCGGCCGGGCCCCTATGGCGGCTGGCGGCCGAGAGTCGAAAGTCGTCATCCTGGCCCCCGAAGCGCGGTCTAGGTGATCTAGTTCCATCTTTACGGCATGCGCTTACCGATGCAAGACTTTTCATGGTTTACAGATGCAAATCGCATCTGCACGTGCAGATGATCAGGGAGTGAAGGCGTGAGCGTACCTGGTGCGGAGGGGAAGGTCCTTGGCCACTCGCTGGGGAGCCCCACGGTCCTGCGGATCCTTCTGGGCACGCAGTTGCGCCGGCTCCGCACGCGCCGGGGCATCAGCCGCGAGGACGCCGGCTACGCCATCCGCGCCTCCCATGCCAAGATCAGCCGGCTGGAGCTCGGCCAGGTCAGCTTCAAGGAGCGCGACGTGGCCGACCTGCTCACCCTCTACGGCGTCATCGACGAGGACGAGCGGGCGCCGCTGATCGAGCTGGCCCGCCAGGCCAACGCGCAGGGCTGGTGGCACAAGTACAGCGACCTGCTGCCGAGCTGGTTCGAGGTCTACATCGGTCTCGAAGGCGCGGCCTCCAGCGTCCGTACGTACGAGAACCAGTTCGTGCCGGGCCTGCTGCAGGCGCCCGGCTATGCCCGTGCGGTGATCAAGCTGGCCCACTGGGCGGCCCCTGACGAGGAGATCGACCGCCGCGTCATGCTGCGCACCATCCGGCAGAGGCGGCTGACCGGAGACAACGCGCTGACCCTGTGGGCGGTCATCGACGAGGCCGTGGTGCGCCGCGCCCTCGGCGGGCCGAAGGTGATGCGCGAGCAGGTCGAGCACCTGCTGGAGATGACCGCGCTGCGCAACGTCACCGTGCAGATCATGTCGTTCGAGCGGGGCGGGCACGCCGCGGCGGGCGGGCCGTTCAGCATCCTGCGGTTCCCCGAGCGGGACCTGCCCGACGTGGTCTACATGGAGCAGCTCACCAGCGCTCTTTACCTCGACAAGCCGGCCGAGTCCGACCGCTACACGCAGGTCATGGACCGGCTGAGCATCCAGGCCGAGTCGCCGGCCGACTCCAGGCTGTTCCTGGAGCGGTTGCTCGCCTCCATGTGACCCACTCCATACGGGGATTTTGGTCATCCCGTATATGGGCTTCGGCGCGCTGCCGTATCGTCGGCGTGCAAAGCACGGATGCACGTGCATTTGTAAGCGCGAGGAGTTTCTCCATGCATGAGTTCCGCAACGGGACGCCTGCCCGCACCCTTCCGGTCGTCTGGCGAAAGAGCAGGCGGAGCAACCCGAACGGCAACTGTGTCGAGGTGGCCACCCTGCCGTCCGGTGAGGTGGCTGTGCGCAACTCGCGTTTCCCCGACGATCCGGCGCTCGTCTACACGCGAGCCGAGATCGCCGCGTTCGTCCTGGGTGCCAAGGACGGAGAGTTCGACGACCTGATCGTCTGATTCGGGGGTCCGCGAACGACGAGAGCCCGGCGTCCGATGACGCCGGGCTCTCTTTGTGCTCGGGATTGAGACTCGCGCCTGATCAGGCAGTTGCCCCGACCGGGTTCGGCCGGGCCTGGCTGGGAGGGCCAGGCCCCGCTTCATCGGGACAACTGCGGGATCACGCGCGCTCGTGGCGCTACGGCCGGGCGGGTCAGGCGGCGGAGATGCCGGCGCTGGCGGCGCGGCGCATGCGACGGCGACGCTCGGAGGCGCGCTCGTCCTCGTTCAGGCCACCCCACGTGCCGTACTTCTCCGGACGGGACAGCGCGTAGTCAAGGCACTCGTTACGGACGGGGCACTGGGCGCAGATCGCCTTGGCCTTCCGCTCACGTACGTCACGCTCGGGCTGCCGCTCCCCGTCGGGGCCGAAGAAGAGCACGAGGTCCTCACCCCGGCACGCGGCATCATCCTGCCAACCCCAGCTGGGGCGCGGGCGGGCGAGCTGCCGACGTACCTGAGACATGAGAAAACCACCTTCGTGAGAGGTATTTCGGTAATTGAGCCGCATTGGACGCTTTTGGCGTCACTGTTCCAACGCAGGGAGGGGCCGCGGATGTTCCCGTGATCAGGTGAGGGCGAACGTGGTGTACCGCACAGGGGTGAGCCTGTCCAGCGAAACCAGCCGGTAGGTGGTGATCGTCTCGGCGCAAGCCGTACCACACGGGGCTTGCCACGCCGATGGTTCAACCACAACCCGCAACCGGACGTCGCCGCCGCTTCGCGCGCTGACTCGCACGATGGCTTCGGTGACGTCGCCGTCTGACCTGGAGGATTCCACGGCCACTGCGCCGACAGAGCACTCTCCCGTATGGGATCGGGCGAAGTGCTCGACGGCTTGCAATGGCTCAGGGATGCCTGCGCGTCCCCGGTAACGGTCGAGAATGATCTCGCCCGACCGGTACGCGTTAGCCGCTGCGATCGCAGCAGCCTGAGACATGCTGCCGTAGAAAATTCCGTGTGGCAAGCACACAAGGTTGGCGGCGTAGCGATCGCCGCCAACGTGTGACGTTTCCCACACTCTGTCCGGCAAAATTTCCGCCAGCTCACGAGCGAGGGGTAGTCCAATGCGGGCACAGCACGCATTGCGCTTGGCGTGCGTGCAGACCAGAAATACCGGCTCGTCATCCAGTATGCAGGACTCCGGGACCACTCCGGCCACCAGCGCGTCAAGGTCAAGATCGTCAGGACCTGCGATGACGCCCGAGGCCAGCCAGGGGGTGGGCCCCGTGCCGTAGGCGACTATCACACGCAGGCCCTGCTGTCGCGGGCGGGTACGCCTTCCGGGACGGCGGATGAGCTGGGGTCTGATACCGCGATCGAGCGCTCGCCGCACGAGTTCGGAGATGTTGTCAGGAAGTTCGAAGTTCTCCAGATGGGACGGCCAGGCGCCCGGGTATTCCACGAGCAACCAGAGCCGGGCCCCCACCGTGGCGCTGGCCCGCGTGGGCACGGCGCCGTCGTGGCTTCCCCCCGGATGTTCGCAGCCCCTGGTCACTCCGCCCCCTCTCGGATTAGGTAAGACTAACCTAAGAGTAAGGGATCAAGATGTGGGGGTTCAGCCCAGCGTGTCGCGAGCGGCGGGCAGGGCCGCCGCCCGGTCCTCGGGCACCAGGCCGATCCGCGTGCGGCGGTCGAGCAGGTCGCCGACGTCGAGCGCGCCCTCGTGCCTGACCGACCAGAGCAGCTCGCCCTTGGTGATGCCCAGCCCGATCTCCTCGGGGTGCTCCCGGACGAGCTCGTGCACGGCCGCCGCCTCTCCGCCGTAGCGTTCGACCAGCCGTCGCGGCACCCCGTCGGCGGGCCTGCCGGGGGCCGCGCCGACGAGCGGGAGCCGCGCGGTGCGGCAGGGGCCCGCCGTGAGGTCCGCGACCGAGACCGCCCGGTCCACCGCGTCCCGCGCCATCCGCCGGTAGGTCGTGAGCTTCCCGCCGACGACCGTGACGAGCCGGCCGTGCGCCAGCACGGCGTGGCGCCGCGACAGGTCCGCCGTGTCGTCACCGGCGTCGCCGCCGGCGGCCAGCAGCGGTCTCAGGCCCGCGTAGGCGCCCGCCACGGCGTCGCGGCCCACGGGAACCTCCAGAACCGTGTTGAGCACGTCGAGGAGCGCTCTGACGTCCTCCTCCGGAGCCTCCGGGACGTCGGGGACGGGACCGTCGACCGGCTCGTCGGTCAGGCCGACGTGGACGCGGCCGTCGGCCTGCGGCAGCACGAGGGCGAACCGGTTGCTCGCGCCCGGGATCGGCACGTGCAGCCCGGCGGTGACGCCCGGCAGCGTCCCCGGCCGCAGGACGAGGTGGGTGCCCCGCGAGGGACGCAGCCGCACCCGGGGGTCCAGCAGGCCGGCCCACACCCCGGTCGCGTTGATCACGGCCCTGGCGCGGATCGTGAACTCCTCACCGGTCAGCTCGTCGCGCACGGTGGCGCCGCCGCCGGTCAGCTCCAGCGCGCGGCAGCGGGTCAGGACCTTGGCGCCGTGCGCCGCCGCCGTTCTGGCGATGGCCACCACGAGGCGGGCGTCGTCGACCAGGCGGCCGTCCCAGGACAGCAACCCGCCCCTCAGGCCGTGTTCGCGCAGGGCCGGCGCCAGGCGGCGGGCCCGCACGGAGTCCAGCAGGGAGGGGCCGGGCAGCAAGGGGCGGGGCGTGCGGGCGGCGGCGCGCAGGCCGTCGCCCAGCCGGTAGCCGGTCATCAGCACGGCCGCCCGCGACCGGGACACCGCGGGCGTGAGCGGCAGCAGATAGGGGTGGGCCCTGACCAGGTGCGGGGCGGTGCGCCGGAGCAGGATGCCGCGCTCGACCGCGCTCTCGTAGGCCACGTCCACCTGGCCCCTGGCCAGGTAGCGCAGGCCGCCGTGCACCAGCTTGGAGCTCCATCTGGACGTGCCGAACGCCAGGTCGTGCGCGTCGATCGCGGCCACGCTCAGCCCGCGCGAGGCGGCGTCCAGCGCGGCTCCCGCACCCGTCGCCCCCAGCCCCACGACGAGCAGGTCGACCGGCCGTTCGGCGACGAGGGCCAGCTCATGGGCCCTCCTGCGCGCGTTCAGCGAGCTGTCCAAGGTATGCCTCCAGCAGTGCCGTGAGTTCGGCGTCGAGGTCGTCGAGCGTCACCGGATGGCGCCCCGCCGGGCCGCTCGTCCCGGGGTCGAGCATCGTGGGCGCCGACAGCAGGAACGACTGGGCCACCAGCAGCACCGCCCGGGCCTTGCGGGCGTCGCCGGTGACGCGCTGGAGCGTGTCCAGCACGGCCTCGTGGGTGGCGCCCCGGCGTTCCAGCAGGTAGGGGAGGAGCAGGTCGGGGTCGGCCTCCACGATCTTGCGCCAGAGCGGGTGCTCGCGCAGCCGGCGCACGCCCCCGACCACTGCCGCGACCGGGTCCGAGGCGTCGAGTTCGCCCAGGACCCGCACCCACTCGCGGGTCATCAGGTCGGCGACCAGCGAACGGACGTCGGGCCAGCGCCGATAGAGGGTCATCCGCGACACCCCGGCCCGGCGTGCCACGTCGGTGAGCGTGGTGCGCCGCACCCCGTAGGCCAGCACGCAGTCGCGAGCCGCGTCGAGAACTCCATCATTGTGACGAATCAACGTCATATGTCACAGTGTAGACGTGTCTACCGAATCCATGCTGTGGTCCGGCTGGGGCGACCCCGCCCTGGCCCGCGAGCTGCCCGAGCAGGTCCGCCGGCTGCTGGGCGACGTGCTGGGCGTGCGCTCGCCGGACGCTCCGGCCGTGCCCCTCGACGCGGTGCGACTGCCGCCGGTCACGCTGTCGGCCGGGCACCTGGCCGCGCTCGCCGGCGTGACCGGGCCGGAACACGTGCTGACCTCGCACGAGGCGCGGGTCCGGCACACGCGCGGCAAGTCCACCCCCGACCTGCTGCTGATGAGGGCGGGCGACGGCTCCGACGCGCCGGACGCGGTCGTGCTGCCCGGCTCGCACGAGGAGGTGACCGCGCTGCTGGCGCTCTGCGCGGCCGAGCGGATCGCCGTCGTGCCGTTCGGCGGCGGCACCTCCGTCGTGGGCGGGCTGGTCGCCTCGCGGGCCGGCTTCGCCGGGGTGGTGGCGCTCGACCTGCGCCGGCTGGACCGGCTGGTGTCGGTCGACGCCGAGTCGATGGTCGCAGAGTTCCAGCCGGGCCTGCGGGCGCCGGAGGCCGAGCGGCTGCTGGGCGCGCACGGGCTGACGCTCGGCCACTTCCCCCAGTCGTACGAGTACGCCACGCTCGGCGGCTTCGCGGCGGCGCGCTCCAGCGGGCAGGCCTCCGCCGGCTACGGCCGGTTCGACGACCTGGTGGTGGGCCTCACGGTGGCCACCCCGGCGGGCACCCTGGAGCTGGGCCGCGCGCCGAAGTCGGCGGCGGGGCCCGACCTGCGGCAGCTGGTCCTGGGCTCGGAGGGGGTGTTCGGCGTCATCACCTCGCTGCGCCTGCGGGTGCGGCCGCAGCCCGCCGAGAAGGTCTACGAGGGGTGGCGGTTCGCGTCGTTCAAGGAGGGGTCGGCCGCGCTGCGGACGCTCGCCCAGGAGGGGCCGCTGCCCACCGTGCTGCGGCTGTCGGACGAGACCGAGACCATGATCGGGCTGGCCAGGCCGGACGCGATCGGCGGCGGCGACAGCGGGTGCCTGGTGATCGCGGGCTACGAGGGGGCGTCGGTGGCCAGGCGGCGGGACGCGGCCGCCTCGGTGCTGGCGCGACTCGGCGGCACCCCGCTCGGGGCGGCGCCGGGCGAGGACTGGGAGCACGGCCGCTTCTCCGCGCCCTACCTGCGTGACTCGCTCCTCGCCGCGGGGGCGACCGTGGAGACGCTGGAGACCGCCACGTTCTGGTCCGGCCTGCCGCGGCTCTACGACGCCGTACGGCTGGCGCTGCTCGGCGCGCTCGGCTCGCCGCTGGTCATGTGCCACATCTCCCACGTGTACGAGACCGGGGCCTCGCTCTACTTCACCGTCGTCACCGCCCAGCACGGGGATCCGGTGGAGCAGTGGGCGCGGGCCAAGGAGGCGGTCACCGCGGCGATCGTCGAGGCGGGCGGCACCGTCTCGCACCACCACGGCGTCGGCCGCGAGCACCGCCGGGCGTACGCGACCGAGGTGGGGCCGGTGGGCGTGGAGATCCTGCGCGCGATCAAGTCGCGGCTGGACCCGGAGGGCATTCTCAACCCGGGAGTGCTCGTCCCCTGACCGGAACGCCGGGCTACGCCTGGTCCGGAGGCATGATCTGGGCCGCCTCCTCCGTCGCCGCGGCGGCCTCGGCGTACTGCTGGAGGGCCTCGTACACCGCGGACAGGCACCACAGGCAGGCGACCAGCGCCTCGCCCTTGGGACGCGACAACTCGACCGCCTCGATCGCGAACGGCAGCGCCTCGGCCGCGCGCCCCCGCTTGAGCAGCAGCGTGGCCGCGGTGCGCAGGGCGCGCACGAGCAGGACGGTGTGCGCCGGGTCGGCGGCGGCGAGCTCGCGGCCGCGCGTGACCGCCTCCCGGAGGTCGCGCAGCGCGCTCCGGCTCCAGCGCGGGCGGGTCGCGGCATAGGCCAGCAGGCCTTCGACGGCATCAGCGCCCGTGGTGCCGCGCCGTGTCGTATCGTCCGAACCGTTCCGGGCCATCGCAGCCCCCCTCACGGCCGACAACCGCTTGCTTGGGGCGTGAGGCTACACCATTGCGAACCTTCTGTGTCGGCTGCAGCACGGAGCGTTCGGATGCAATTCCGGAAGATCACGGCAAAGATATGGTCATGGTGGACGTCGCAGCCGAGCGTGGGAAGCAGGCCTCATCCCGGGTCTCCGAGGAGGGCGCCGGCTGGTCGTGTCAGCAGATCGGCACGTTCGAGCGGCTCAGACCGCACGACACCGGCTTCAACTGGCTCAACGTGGCGACCCTGTGGCGCTCGCGCAACGAGATCCTGGCCGGGTTGTTCGGCGACCCGTCGGGGGAGGTGCGGCAGCGCTGGGTGGCGGGGCAGCTGGAAGGCGGGGCCGACGCCGGCTTCAGGATCCGGCCCGAGGTCGGCCCGAGCTTCGACTTCCTGGTGCTGGGTGACACGGGCGAGGGCGACGCCTCCCAGTACGCCGTCGTGCCGGGCCTGCTGCAGGTGGGGGAAAGCACGGCCTTCGCCGTCATCGCGAGTGACGTGATCTACCCGGCGGGGTCGCCCAACGAGTACGGCGACAAGTTCTTCCGGCCGTACAAGGACTATGGCGCGCCGATCTACGCGATCCCCGGCAACCACGACTGGTACGACGGGCTCGGCGGGTTCATGCGGATCTTCTGCGACGCTCCGCCGCTCAAGCCCAAACCCGACACCGGCTGGCTGCGCGGGCTGCTGTGGCGCAGGCCGGAGGCCGTCGACGAGGCGCGGCTGGCCGAGGCCCGGGAGCTCAGGGGCCGGCCGTCGCAGCAGGCCGTCCAGCCCGGCCCCTACTGGGTGATCGAGAGTGACGGCCTGCTCGTCGTCGGCGTCGACACCGGCATCAGGGGGACGATCGACGCGGTGCAGACGGAGTGGCTGCGCCGCGTCTCGCGCGACCCCCGGCCCAAGGTCCTCATCACCGGCAAGCCGATCTACACCCGCAACGACTACAAGCCGTCGCCGCTGGAGGGCGGCGGCACCATCGACGACATCGTGCGCGATCCCGAGCACCGCTACGTGGCGGCGATCGGCGGCGACGTGCACAACTACCAGCGCTACCCGGTCAGGGTGGGCGACCGGGTGATCCAGTACATCGTCTCCGGCGGCGGTGGCGCCTTCATGCACGCCACCCACACCATCCGGCGGGTCGACGTGGCCGGCGTGCACGAGGACGACTTCAGGCTCTATCCGCTGCGCGGCGACTCGCTGTCGTTCTACAGCCAGCTCTACGCCAAGCGGCTCCGGATGAAGTGGATCTACCTCACGCCCGCCGAGGCCGCCTGCATCATGGCCGGCCAGATCGGCAACACGCCGGTACGCCCGCTCGACGGCCAGGTGACGATCACCCGCCGGATGAGATGGGCCGCGCGGCTGCTCGGAGCCTGGCCGTGGCCGTTCCGGCTGCCGGTCGACCGGGTCTTCCACCGCTATCTGTCGGAGTTCTCCGACTGGGACACCCCGCCGTTCTTCAAGCACTTCCTGCACCTGTCGGTCACGCCCGAACTGCTCAAGATCCGTTGCTTCGCCGCCACCGGCTGCCTGGAGCAGGAGCTGCGGCCGCCGGTGGAGGACGAGGTCGTCATCGGGTTGTCGTAGGCGCCTGGCACGCTGGAGGCGTGTACGTGGTGCTTGCGGGAGAGACGATCCTCCCCGTCCCGGGGGCGGCCCGCCGGCCGGCCGATCCGGCGCGGGCCGTGGCGGAGCTGGAACGCGAGCGTCCCCGCTGGGTCTGGGCCGACGCCCGCGAGGACTACCCGCCGCTGCTCAGCGCCGGCGTGCGGCTGTCGCGCTGCCACGACCTCGCGCTCACCGAGGGCCTGCTGCTGGCCGCCGAGGGCCGCTACGGCGAGCCCCGCTCGGCCAGGGCCGCCCACGCCCGCCTGCGCGGGCTGCCGGTGCCCGACGAGCAGCCCTCCGCGCCCGGCACCCTGTTCGCGCCCGAGCCCCTGGCCGCCGAAGCGGTGGCCGAGGTGCTGGCCGGCCAGCTGGCCCGGATCGACGCGCTGCCCGATCCCGGCCGGTTCCGGCTGCTGGTCGCGGCCGAGTCGGCGGGCGCGCTGATCGCCGCCGAGATGGGCCACGACGGCATGCCGTGGCGCCGCGACGAGCACGACGCCCTGCTCAGCGAGCTGCTCGGGCCGCGCCCCGTGCACGGCATGCGGCCCGCCCGGCTGCAGGCGCTGGCCGACGAGGTGTCGGCCGCGTTCGGTCACCCGGTCAACCCCGACTCGGTGCGGCAGCTGGTCAAGGCGTTCAAGGGCGCGGGCGTGGCGATCGAGAGCACCCGGTCGTGGGAGCTCAAGCGGATCGACCACCCGGCCGTCGCTCCGCTGCTCGCCTACAAGGAGCTGGCCCGGCTGCACAGTTTCCACGGCTGGACGTGGGCTGACCAGTGGGTGCGCGGCGGCCGGTTCCGGCCCGAATACGTGGCGGGCGGCGTGGTGTCGGGCCGCTGGGCCACCTCGGGCGGCGGGGCGCTGCAGATTCCCAAGGTGATGCGCCGGGTGGTGCGGGCCGACGAGGGCTGGACCCTGGTCGTGGCCGACGCGGCCCAGCTGGAGCCCCGGGTGCTGGCCGCGATGGCCGGCGACGTGGGGCTGGCCAGGGCGGCGGGCGAGATCGACCTCTACTCCGCGCTGGCGCAGTCGTTCGGCGGCGAGCGTGACAACGCCAAGATCGCGATGCTGTCCGCCATGTACGGCGGCACCAGCGGCGACGCCCCCAAGCTGCTCGCCATGATGCGCCAGCGCTTCCCGCAGGCCTACCGCTTCGTCGAGGACGCCGCCAAGGCGGGCGAGGAGGGCCGCCTCGTCCGCTCCTGGCTCGGGCGCACCAGCCCGCCTCCGTCCGAGCGGTGGAAGGAGATCGTGTCGGGGCCCGACGGCGGCCGGGCCGCGCGCGACCGCGGCCGGTTCACCCGCAACTTCGTCGTCCAGGCCACGGCGGCCGAGTGGGCGCTCGCGCTGATGGCGGTGCTGCGCGGGCTGTTGCCCGACCCGGCCCGGCTGGTGTTCTTCCAGCACGACGAGGTCATCGTGCACTGCCCGCTCGACCAGGCCGAGCAGGTGATCGGCGCGGTGTCCGGCGCGGCGGCGGAGGCGACCCGGCTGCTGTTCGGCCGCACCCCGGTGCGCTTCCCGATGGAGGCGGTCGCCGTCGACTGCTACGCCGACGCCAAGTAGTCGCGCCCTCGGCTGCCGCGCCGACGCCGGGTCCGCCGTCGTCCGCCACGGCCACGCCGAGTGGGCGCGCCGCCGGCCGCTACGCCGGTGTCGGGTGGTTCCGCCGTCCGGCGGCCAGCCAGACTCCGGCCAGCGCCACCATCACGCCCACCACCAGGCCGAGCACGCTGTACGACAGGCCGCCGACGATCGCGCCGGCCACGATCGTGCCGGTGGCGCCGCACACGTTCATGAGCAGGTCCGACAGGCCCTGCACCGGGGTACGACTGCCGATCGGAACCGACTCGGTGAGCAGCGCCGAGCCCGCCACCAGGCCGCACGACCAGCCCAGCCCGAGCAGCACCAGCGCCACCGTCACCTGCCAGACGCGGTGATCGGCGGTGGCGGCCAGGGCGGAGGCGCCGAGCAGCAGCGACATGCCGAGCAGCAGCACCGGCACCCTGCCCGCCTTGTCGGCCAGCCAGCCCACCACGGGCGACATGACGTACATCCCGGCGATGTGCAGGCTGATCACCAGGCCGATGACATCCAGGTTCGAGCCGTCGTGGTGCAGCTTGACCGGGGTCATCGACATGACCGACACCATCGCGGTGTGGCTCACCGCGATGATGACCAGCGCCCGGCGGGCCATCGGCGTGGCGCGCAGCGTCCGCCAGGCGTCCTTGACCGTGCCGCTCCTGGCCCGGTCGGCCGGGGACGCGCCGTCGCGCTCGCGCGCCAGCTTGAGCGGGTCGGGACGCAGCCCGATCACGATGATCAGCAGGGCCGCGGCGAAGGCCAGCGCCGCGAACGCGAACGGGCCCGCCTTCTCGGCCAGGCCCGCGTCCATGCCGATCTGGTCGGCGGGTCTGGCCAGGTTGGGTCCCGCCACGGAGCCGATGGTGGCCGCCCACACGACCAGTGACAGGTGCCTGGCGGAGTGTCCCTTCGGCGACAGGTCGGTCGCCGAGTAGCGCGCGGCCAGGTTGCCCGCGCTTCCGCCGCCCACCAGCACCAGCCCGGCCAGCAGCAGCGGCCAGTTGCCCATCGAGATGGCGGCCACGGACAGCGCGCATCCCGCGAGCGCCGCCAGGTACGCCAGCGCCAGCCCCGCGCGCCGTCCGCCCCGTCCCGCCGCCTTGGCGGTGGGCAGCGCGAGCAGCGCGGCGCCGAGCACGGTGGCGGTGCCCGCGAAACCGCTGATGACCGTGGATCCGGACAGCTCGTCCACGACGACCGAGCTGAGCGCCAGCCCGACCGCGACCCCGACCCCGCCCGCGATCTGCGCGCCGGACAGGACGCCCAGGGTGCGGCGCTGAACGGCACGGATTCGGTCATCGGGGGAAATAGCGGCCTTTGTGGGGGTGCTCGTCACTTGTGAAGTCTCGCATAGCCCATGAGATGGCCCCAAAAAGGACAAGGGCGCTTTCCCGATGGGTTCCGCCCGTCCCATTTCGTTCGGCCCGCGGACGGTGACAAGCGCCTCTCGCGACCGCGTCCCGGGGACGCGCCCGCTCCCATGACCTCCTCCCGTGTAGGTCAGGTGGTCTGGCGGAAGGTGTCCAGGAAGACCTTGCGGTTCTTGGCCTGGTCGTCCCAGGTCAGCTCCGGCATGTCAAAGGTGATCTTGTACGCGGTGTCGTCGTCGATCGTGACGTACCTGGTCAGGGCATGCATCGGGACACCGTTGGGCAGCGTGTAGGTGTACTCCCAGTCGGCCGCCTTCCAGGTGCGGAACTGGGCCGCCTGCAACTGCACCTGGATGTAGCCCTCCCGGCCGCCGTCCGCCTCCTCCCTGCCCAGCTCGGACAGGCCGCCGTCGGGCTGCGCGGTCGCCTGCTCCACCAGGATCCGCAGGCCCGAGTCCTTGGGCCCGGTGAACGTGGCCTCGCCGCCGGACGTCGTCAGCTTCCAGCCCTCGGGGACCGCCGCCGAGAAGCCCGGCGGGGTCTGCTCGGTGTAGCCGTCGGGCACCGCCGTCTTCTGGAGCGGCTGGGCCGACGCGGTCTCGCTGGTGGCGAGCGGGGCGCTCACGACGGGCTCCGGCGAGCCGCTGGAACCGATGAGCGCGATGGCCACCGCCACCGTGCCCACGGCCGCGACGGAGGCGAGGATCAGGCGGGCGGTCGGCCGTCCGTCCCGCACCCAGGCGCTGTCCTCGTCATCACCGGGCCTGCGCCTGCTTCTGTTCCTGGTCAGCCGGTCGGGTGCGCTGGGCAGGGCGGCCAGGCGGCTGCGCGGGACGTCGCGTGACAGGTCGCGCGAGTGGTCGCGGAGGTCGTCGTCCGTGGCCAGCGGCCAGGGAACGGCCCGGCTGTCGGTGGTCAGCGGCAGGATCGGCTGCGGCCCGCTCTGTCCCGGCGGGTCGCCCCGGCCGGGGGTCCGCACCGGGTGCGGGCCCGAGGGGCCGCCGAGCTCGTCGGGCGCCAGGACCGAGTACGGGCCGGACGGCCCACCGAAGGGAGGCGGGACAGGGTCGTTCGAGGTCGATGGCCCGCCGAAGGGGGGAGGGGCGGGGGCGTGTGGGCCGGACGGTCCGCCGAACGGGGGCGGGGCCGGGGCGTTCGAGGTCGCCGGCTCGCCGAAGGGGGGACGGGCGCCGGGCGCGGGCTCCGGGGACCGCTGCGGGCCGGAGGGCGGTTCGGGCCGGCGCAGCGGCCCCGAGGGACTGGTGAACGCGTCGAACCCGTCCGCCCTCGGCGGGAACTGGCCGCCCGACGGGCTCGACATCGCGTCGTACCCGTCGGAGGGGCCGCTCCCCGGGTCGTACGGCACGCGTACCGGACCGGACGGCGTCTCCACGATCCGCGAGGGCATCGGCCCGGACGGCGGGTCGAACGGCGGCAGCAGCGCCATCGGCGTCGAGTCGGCCTGCGTGGGCAGCGACGGCTGCGTCTCGGGCGTGCGCGGCCGGACCGACCCGTGCGCGTGCAGCACCCGTTCGAGCGCCTCGCTCACCTGGTCGGCGGTGAGCCGTTCGGCCGGGTTCTTGCGCAGCAGCCGCTCGATGATCGGCAGCAGCGCGCCGGCCCGCTGCGGCCTGATCGGGTCCTGCGTGAGCACCGCGCCCAGCACGGCGATCGCGTCCGGCCCCTCGTACGGCGGGCGTCCCTCCACGGCCGTGTACAACGTCGCGCCGAACGACCACAGGTCGGCCGCCTGCGTGATCGGCTGGCCGGACAGCCGCTCCGGCGGAACGTACGCGGGCGAGCCCATGAGCAGCCCGGTCTGCGTGATCGTGACGTCGCCCTCGATGGCGGCGATGCCGAAGTCGGTCAGCACCACCCGGTCGGCGGTGAGCAGCACGTTGCCCGGCTTGATGTCACGGTGCAGGATCCCGGCGGCGTGCGCGTGGCGCAGCGCGTCGAGCACCCGGATGCCGATCTCCGCGGCCTGGATCACGGGGAGCGGGCCGCTCTGCCGTACGGCCTGCTCCAGCGACCAGGCCCGGACCAGCTCCATGACGATCCACGGCCGGCCGTCCTCCTCGACCACGTCGTGCACGGTGATGATGCCGGGGTGCGTCAGCCGCGCCGCGGACCTGGCCTCGCGCAGCATGCGGCGGTGGGCGACCTGCTTGCCCGTGGTGTCGAGGCCGTACGGCAGGATCAGCTCCTTCACCGCCACGGCCCGGTCGAGCAGCACGTCGTGCGCGTGCCACACCATGCCCATGCCGCCCCGGCCGACCGGCGACATCAGCCGGTAGCGCCTGCCGATCAGGCGGCCCTGGCTCTGCGACGCGTTGCCCTCCGCGCCCGGCCCGCTGAGCACGCGGTCGGCTGCCATCTCCGCCCCCATCTCCAGCATCGTCCGTCACATGCGCCGCGCCAACTTGCAGATTATGCGGTTCGCCACGATATAGGCAGTTCATTGAAGAACGGAAGCGGAACCCCTCCTGACAAAGGGCATTACATAGCGAAATGTCGATCATCAAAAGTGATCATTAAACGGAATCGGCCAGCGCCGCCAGCGCCCTGGTGAACGCCTCGGCGGGTGGATTCACCAGGCCCGCGCCGACCTGCCCGGTGCCCGCCACGCGCCCCGCGATGCCGGTGTTGACCACGGGCAGCAGGCCCGTCCTGGCCACCAGGGTGACGTCGATGCCGACCGGTGTGCCGCGAAAGCCGAGCCCCGGGATCTGGTAAACGGGATGTTCGGCCAAAGTGATCTCGTACATCGACCGGGTGGCCGCGATGGCGTCCGACACCTCGCCGCCCACGAATCGCACGATGGCCGGGGCTGCTGCCATCGCAAAACCCCCCAGACCCGACGTTTCGGTGATAGTGGAATCGCCTATGTCTGGATTGGCATCGGCTGGGCCGTATGCACCGAGATAGAGCCCGTCCGGCACACCCGCCGGCCCGGTGAACCACCGGTCACCCAGCCCCGAGACCTGCACGCCGAAGTCGGTGCCGTTGCGCGCCATGGCGACCACCAGCGAGGAGCCCGGCACGTCCCGGGCCGCGTCGGTGCTCACCTTGCCCGCCGCCATGCCGGCGTTGAGGAAGAAGTGGTCGTTGCCGTTGACGAAGCGCAGCACCTCGGCGGCGCGCTCCGGAGCCGCGTCCACCACGGCCGGGGCCAGCTCCCGCAGCAGCAGGGAGGTGGCGGCCCGGTTGCGGTTGTGCAGCTCGTCGCCCATCTGGAGCGCCTGGGCGATCAGGGCGCGCAGGTCGATCGGGCCGGTCAGCGCGATCGCCGCCGACAGCACCGGGCCGAGCACCCGGTCCATCCAGCGCAACCGGTCGAGGACCTCGGGGCCGTACGCGCCATAGCGCAGCACCTTGCCCAGGCCCTCGTTGAGCGAGCAGTAGGCGAGGCCGCCGTGCTCGGCGTCCCGCACCTCGAACATCCACATCGACGGGCTGACCACCCCCGCCATCGGGCCCACGGTCCGGCGCCCGTGGCACGGCTCCAGCCGTACGCCGCCGGACTCCAGCAGCGAGCGGGCGCCGTCCTCGTCGTGCGCGTACCCCTCCAGCAACGTCGCGCCGATCAGCGCGCCGCGCATCGGCCCCGACGCGCGCTCCCAGTCGACGGGCGGACCGGCGTGCAGGAACGTCCGCCCGTCCAGATCCAGCACCTCCGACGCCCGCCGGACGCCCACCAGGTGCGGCCGGGCGGAGGTCAGCCGGGCGACCGCGCGCTCGTTGGCGGCCGTCCGGCGGGGATCGGCCAGCACCCTGGCCAGGGCGTCCGCGGTGCCCGGCAGAGGCGGACGCCACTCCACGGGCGTCGTGGCGACGGCCTGGGCCTCCAGCGCCTCCTGGAGCAGGCCGGCGCCGACCGTGATCACGTGCGGTGGGCCGGAGAGAAGCGTCAAGTCAGGTCCCTGGCGTGGCGGGCGGCATGGGCGTTGGAGGTGAAGACGGAGGCTCCGGCCTCGCGGAGCGCGGCGGCCTGGCGATGCAGGTCCTGGGGGTCGCCCTCGGTGCCGACCAGCGCGACGACGACGGTCGCCGGGCAGCGGGCGATCGCGTGGGCGAACGAGGCGGCCGGGTCGGGGTCGGCGGCGTGGCCGAGCACGACGTCCATCAGCACCACGTCGCCGGGCGCGGCCTTCGCCAGCGCCTCCAGCCGCAGCGCCGGGTCGATCATCGGATGGGCGCGGCCCAGCGTGTAGGCGTCGTCGCCGTAGTCGACGAACTCCCCCCGCCCCACGATCAGCCGCGCCTCCGCGCACAGCGTGCCGCCCGAGTAGACGCCCCGCACCGTGCCGGTCACCGCCTTGCCGGACCATCCGGGCCAGGCCGGCCACTCGGGCACGGACCGGCCGAGCGCCCGCAGCGCCTGCTCCGTGGCCTCGGTCAGATCACCCTCGCCCAGCAGCGCGGACACGACCGGAGTGCGCAGGCTCGCCACGACCTCGCCTACGGCCCGCGCCGCCTCGGGGGCGGGCGGCTTGGAGACGAGGACGATCAGCTCGGTGGCCGGGTCGTCGTCGAGCATGCGCAGCGCCCGCACCGTGGACAGGCCGCCCACCTCGGCCGACAGGTCCCTGCCGCCCACGCCGAGCACGTGGCTGACGCCCGTTCCGGCCAGGTCCAGCAGCGACGTCACCTGCTGGGCGCCGGTGCCGGACGCGGCGACCAGCCCCACCGGACCGGGCCTGAGCACGTTCGCGAAGCCGAGGCCCACGCCGGCGATCACCGCCGTGCCGCAGTCGGGGCCCATGACCAGCACGTCGCGCTCGTCGGCCAGCCGTTTGAGCAGCACCTCCCGCTCCACGGAGACGCCGTCGCTGAAGACCATCACCGGCAGACCGGACTGGACGGCGTCCAGCGCCTCGGCGAACGCGTGCTCGCCCGGCACCGAGACCAGCACCACGTCCGCCGGGCGGCGGGCGGCCGACCGGGTGGTGAGCGGCGGCTGCTCCGCCGCCGCCTGGGTCCGGGAGCTCGACAGGGCCGCCAGCTGACGGTCCAGCTCGCGGGTGGCGGTTTCCACGTCGTGGCCGCGGATCGCCACCAGCAGATCGGCCGGTCCCGCCGCCGGCAGGTCGAAGCGCAGGTCGCGGGCCAGAGCGAGGTTCAGCTCCGTCGCCATGGCGACGATCGCCACCTCAGTGCCGGGCAGCTCGGTCAGCGCTTTGCTCACCCGCATGAGAGCGACCGAGTCGTGATAGATCCCGGTACGCACCATCACCACATCGCCCATGACCACATCACCCGTGCCGCCGCTCACGCGGGACCGCCCAGGGCGAGGACGCTGGACAGGCCGATCGCGATGCCCTGCGCCAGGTCGGAGCCGGAGGTGTGCCCGAGGCGGTGCAGCCGCCGCACCGCGGGCTCCAGAGCCTGCCGCCCGGCGAGCCCGCGCAGCACCGCGATCACCTCGGGGCTCGCCTCGCCCCGGGCCGCGCAGTGCAGGAGCGTCGCCGAGATGGGTGTCGTACGGGTACGGGCGTCGTAGGTCACGGTCGCCGCCAGCCAGTCGGCCAGCCACACCGCGCGCTCGGTGCCGGTGCCCGCGCCCAGGTGCCGCAGCGTCACCAGCAGCCCGGCGAGCACGTCGTCACCGCTCGGCGTGAGCCCCGGCCCCAGGCCCACGAGCTGTTCGGCCGCCGTCATCACGCCCAGCAGCCAGCCGCGGGCGCAACTGCCGGCCAGCAGGTCGACGGCGTCGTTGCCGGCCAGCCCCGGACTGCCCACGGTCAGGCGGGGAGCGGCCTGTTCCAGGCGCAGCGGATCGACCGGGCCGAGTGGCGGCGCGGGATCCCACCAGCGGTGCGCCCGCAGGCTCAGCCGTCCCAGCTGGACACAGCCGTCGCCCACCCACCCCTCGTCACCGACCGTGACGTGCGGCAGGCCGGCGGCCAGCAGCACCGAGTTGGGCAGCCGGGTCGCCGCGCCCGTGATCAGGGCGATCACCGACGGCTCCACGTCCGACCTGACCTCGAGATACACGCCCGTGGAGAACGCGGCCAGGACCCGGGCCGGGGAGCGCGGCGCCTCCAGCACCGGCCGCACCGCCGAGCTCGCGGCCCCGGTCACGTGGGTACGCGGCCGCCTCGCATGAGTACCGACGGTCACCGGACCTCCTTACCGACCTTGGACCTGACCGTAGAACGGCCTCCCAACCCTCCGTACGGAGAAATTTGCCAACAGTGCGCGGGAAGGTTGGCTCTTCCTGACAGACCGGCTAAGGGGCCACAATCTCCACATGGAACCCCCCGTCCGCCTCGCCAGCACCGGAACGATCATCCACGGCGTGTCCGTCGGGGAGGTGCTCGGCGTCTCGACCCTGGCCGAGGCCCGGCTGATCGCGGGGGAGAGCGGGCTGGGCCGCATCGTGCAGCGCCTCAACGTCATGGAGGTGCCCGACGTCCTGGCCTGGGTCAAACCGCACGAGCTGCTGCTCACCACCGGCTACCCGCTGCGCAACACCCCCCAGTCGCTCGGGCGGCTCGTCGCCGACCTCGACGAGCGCGGCCTCGCGGCGCTGGCCATCAAACTCGGCCGCTACGTGGACGAGCTGCCCGCCGAGATGGTGGAGCAGGCCGACCGGCTCGGCTTCCCGCTGATCCTGCTGCCGAACGACGTCGGCTTCGACGACATCCTCAACCAGGTGCTGACCGACATCCTCAACCGGCAGGCCGCGGTGCTCGCCCGTGCCGAGGAGGCGCACCGGGCGCTGGTCCAGGTCGTGCTCGCGGGTGGCGGCCTGAACGAGGTGACCGAAGGGGTGGCCGGGCTGCTCGACGTGGCCGTCGCGGCGGTGGACGGCGGCGGCCGGGTGCTGGCCACCGCCGGGCCCCCCGACCACGTGGCGGCGTTACGCGAGTCGATCGGCCGCGAGGGGCCGGCGGTGGGCGCGGTCCGCGTGGCCGCGGGCGGCCGGGGGCGCGAACTCGCCTCGGTGCCGGTCGTGGCGGGCGGGCACCACCACGGCCGCATCGTCGCCTACAGCCCGGCGGGCGCCATCCGCGACAGCGACATCGGCATCCTCGAACGCGCCGCCACCGTCGCCGCTCTGGTCGTCACCCGGCAGGAGGCGGTCAACGCGGTCGAGAGCAAGTACCGCGCCGACTTCCTGCGCGACGTCCTCACCGGCCGGGCCGGCAGCCCCGAACGGGTCATCGCCCGGGCCCGGGCCTTCGGCTGGGACCTGGATCGACCGGTGACCGTGCTCGTCGCCGAGCTCGACCCTGACGGTGACGAGCGCAGCGCCCAGGATCGGCTCGTCGCCTGCTGGACCGCGGCGATGCGCCGGCACGACCCCCGCGGCGCGGTGGCCGGCTTCTCCCACGAGGTCGTCGCGGTCATCGACGCCGAGGTCGACGCGGCCAGGGTGGCCAAGGACGCCGCCTCCGCCTTCGCCGACATGCCGCCCGCCACGTTCTCGACCGGCACCTCCCGGCCGTCGCCCGGCGGGGGAACCCTCCCCGAGGCGTACGCGCAGGCCCTCAAGGCCGCCCGGGTCGGCCGGCAGCTGCACGGCGCCGGCGCGGTCGCCCACTTCGACCAGCTCGGCGTCTACCGGCTGCTGTCGCTCGTGAACGACACCGACGAGCTGCACGCCTTCGTCCGCGAGACGATGGGCCCGCTCGCCACCGACGACGACGCCGAGAACGCCGACCTGCGGCGCACCCTCCAGGTCCTCCTGGAGACCAACCTGAACGTGGCCGAGACCGCCCGGCGGCTGCACTTCCACTACAACACGCTGCGCTATCGCATCGGCAAGCTGGAACGCATGCTCGGCAACTTCACCGACGACCCCCACCTGCGGCTCAACCTGACCCTGGCGCTGCACGTGCTGCGGATGCGGGGCATCTAGGCTTGGCCCTCGTGGACTTCGAACTGCGCTCCGACTACATCCCGCTGTGCGACCTGCTGAAATACTGCGGCATCACCGAGACCGGCGGCATGGCCAAGCATCTGATCGCCGAGGGCATGGTGCTCGTGGACGGCGAGGTGGAGCTGCGCAAGACCTGCAAGATCCGCTCCGGCCAGCTCGTCTCGGGCGACGGCTTCGCCATCCGGGTGACCTGAGCCAGCGCGTTTCACGAAAAGTCATCATGTCATTACTCGCTGTTTACTATTGTCGCGTGCGAGCAAAAATAAACGGCCTCCCGAAGGAGGCCGTAGAGCCCGGGAACGTACCCCCGGGCGTGGTGACTCCATGTTAGGGCGTGATGGCGATGGGCGACAAGCCGAATCCGGAATTCGGCCGGGTCGGTGTCTACATTGACGGCTTCAACCTCTACTACGGCCTGCGTGAGCTGGGTCGCCGGCGCGGCCGTCGTGCGGCGGTCGCAGTTGCCGGAGGTGGTGGCGGGGCGGGACGGGGCGCGCTATCACCGGCCGCCGCACTGGAACTGAGACGGGCACCCATTTTCGGCCCGGCAGGACGGCCGGAGCCGTCTCACCGGCTCGCATGGGCGGAGTGAGTGACGGGAACGCTGGTCAGGAAAGCGAATTTGGCAGATCATGCCCGTGTGGAAGTGGGGAAACGGGCCTAATCTGCCCGCAATGGTTTAGTACCGCCGCGGAGGAGCCTGCGGGGCGGCCACCTGTCCGACGGCCCGGCTGATGAGGGGCTTTCATGGTTTTCGGCTGGACCAAACACGGTGACGGCAAACATCTGGCTCCCGGTGAGGTGGTCAGACCGGACGAGCGGCTGAGCTGGCCGCGCATGATCGGGTTCGGGGCGCAGCACGTGGTCGCGATGTTCGGCGCCACGTTCGTGTTCCCGCTGGTGATGGGGCTCAACCCGAACACCGCGATCATGATGTCCGGGGTCGCGACGATCCTGTTCCTGCTCATCGTCAAGGGCAAGGTGCCCAGCTACCTGGGCACGAGCGCGTCGTTCGTCGGCGGGGTGCTGGCGATCAGGGCGCTGTTCGGCGGTGACACCGAGGGGGCCAGCGCCATCGTGACCGGCGCGATCCTGGTCGCCGGATTCGTGCTGGCGCTGGCCGGCCTGGCCGTGCACTTCCTCGGCGTCGGCATCATCCACAAGATCTTCCCGCCGGTGGTCACCGGAGCGGTGGTCATGCTGATCGGGTTCGGCCTGGCGTACGTGGTGGCCGACTTCTACTGGCCGCAGGACCAGTGGCTGGCACTGATCACGATGCTGATCACGTTCGTGCTGGTGGTGGCGTTCAAGGGGTTCATCGGCCGGATCGGCATCCTGATCGGGCTGATCGCCGGCTTCCTCCTCTCGTGGGTCGCCGACCGGCTGTTCGGCATGGTGCCGGCCTACGTCGACGGCGCGCTCACCATCGCGCCGCACTGGCGGGTGGACTTCTCGAAGATCGAGTCGGCCCCCCTGTTCGGCTGGCCCGACCTGCACGCGCCCGACTTCAGGTTCTCGGCCGTGCTGCTCGTGCTGCCCGCCGTCATCGTGCTGATCGCGGAGAACATCGGGCACGTCAAGGCCGTCGGCGAGATGACCGGCACCGACGTCGACCCGTACATGGGCCGGGCCATCGCCGCCGACGGCGCGGCCACCGTGCTCGCCAGCGCGGTCGGCGGCTCGCCCACCACCACCTACGCCGAGAACATCGGCGTCATGGCGGCCACCAGGGTCTACTCCACGGCCGCCTACTACATCGCCGGCGTCATCGCGATCGTGTTCGGCTTCAGCCCGAAGTTCGGCGAGCTGGTCTCCGCCACGCCCGACGGCGTGCTGGGCGGCGTCACGGTCATCCTGTACGGCATGATCGGGCTTCTCGGCGCCAAGATCTGGGTCGAGAACAGAGTGGACTTCGCCGATCCGGTCAACATGGTGCCGATCGGCGCGGGCATCATCCTGGCGATCGGACCGGTGAAGCAGATGATCAGCGGTGACTTCAGGCTGGAGGGCATCGCGCTCGGCACCATCGTGGTGGTGGGCGGCTACCACCTGCTGCGCGTCATCGCGGGCAGGCGGCCGGTGCCGGTGGGGAGCGACGCAGGGTGAAGCCGCCGCCGTTCGAGTACCACGCTCCACGCGACCTCGGCGAGGCGCTGCGCATCCTCGCCGGGGTGCGCGGCAAGGTGCTCGCCGGCGGCCAGAGTCTGATCCCGCTGCTCAACATGCGGTTGATGGCGCCGGAGCACCTGATCGACATCAACCGGATCGAGTCGCTGGCCACGATCGAGACGACCCCGAGGGGCGTCACGGTGGGCGCGCTGGCCCGGCACAGCGAGGTGGAGCACTCCGGCGCCCACCCGCTGCTCGGCCAGGCGCTCCGGCTCGTCGCGCACCCCGTGATCCGCAACCGCGGCACGGTGGTGGGCAGCCTCGTGCACGCCGACCCGGCCGCCGAGCTGCCCGCCGTGCTGGCCGTGCTCAACGGTTCGGTACGGCTCGCGCGCGACGGCGCGGCGGCCGGCGACGCGCCCCTCGTGCGCGACGTGGGCGCCGCCGAGTTCTTCACCGGCCCCCTGGAGTCGGCGGTGCGGCCGGACGAGCTGGCCGTGTCGGCGTTCTTCCCGGCGTTGCCCGCGCGGACGGGCACCGCGTTCCGGGAGGTGGCCAGGAGACACGGCGACTACGCGCTGGCCGGGGTGTGCGCCGTGGTCACGCTGGACGACGACCTGCGCGTCGGCTCGGCCCGGGTGGCCTGCGTCGGCGTCGGCCCGGTGCCGATCACGGTGGACGTGACGTCCGAGTGCGACGGCCGCCCGGCCGCCACGGTCGACTGGGCGGCGGTCACGCGGGCGGTGCGGGAGGCCACCGAGCCGGAGGGCGACATCCACGCCACGGCCGCCTACCGCCTGCGGTTGGTGGGCGTGCTGGCCGGGCAGGCGCTGAGTGAGGCGGCCCGCGAGGCCGCCGCGGACTGAGGGAGGGCAGTGGAGCACGAGATCACGCTGGTCGTCAACGGCGACGCGCGGCGGGTGCGGGTCCCCGGGCGGCGGCTGCTGTCCGACTGCCTGCGCCACGACCTGGGCCTGACCGGCACCCACGTCGGCTGCGAGCACGGGGTGTGCGGGTGCTGCACGGTCCTGCTGGACGGCCTGCCGGTGCGATCATGCCTGACCTTCGCGGTGACGGTCGACGGGCACGAGATCACCACCGTGGAGGGGCTGGCCGGGCCCGACGGGCTCTCACCGGTGCAGCGGGCGTTCGCCGAGTGTCACGGGCTGCAGTGCGGATTCTGCACCCCCGGCTTCCTGTGCACGGTGACGGCGCTGCTGCGGGACAACCCCGCGCCGACCGACGACGAGGTGCGCGAGGGCATCTCGGGCAACCTGTGCCGCTGCACCGGCTACCAGAACATCACCAAGGCCGTCCACCGCGCCGCCGAGCTGCTGGCCGAGGAGACGTGATCCATTGACGACCAGGCTGTTCGGCGAGCCGGTGCAGCGCAGGGAGGACCCGCGGCTGCTCACCGGCCAGGGCCGCTACCTCGACGACCTGGGGGCGGACGCGCTGGCCGTGGCGTTCGTGCGGTCGCCGCACGCCCACGCCCGCGTCCGCGACATCGACGTGACCGCCGCCCTCGACGTCGAGGGGCTGATCGCCGTCTACACCTGGGAGGACCTGCCTGAGCGGGTCGGACGCCCGCTGCCGCTGCTCATCCCGCACCCCGCGCTCACCCACGGCCGCACCGCCTACCCGCTGGCCAGGGAGATCGTCCGGCACGTCGGGGAGCCGGTCGTCATGGTCGTGGCCACCGACCGGTACCTGGCCGAGGACGCCTGCGCGCTGATCGAGGTCGACTACGAGCCGCTCAAGCCGGTCGTCGGCCTGGAGGAGGCGGCACACGGCGCGCAACTGGTGCACGAGGACGTGCCGGGCAACGTGGGCGCCCACCTGGTGCAGGAGGTCACCTCGGCCGCCGGCCTGGGCGCTGCCGAGGCCGTCGAGGCCGCGCCGCACCGGCTGTCGTTCCGGCTCGACATCGAGCGCAGCGCGAGCATGCCGCTGGAGGGCCGCGGCGTGCTGGCCCGCTGGGACGGCTCCGACCTGCGGGTCTACTCCAGCACCCAGACCTCCACCAGCGTCCGCATGGCGATCGCCGCCGCGCTCGGCCTGCCGCTGCCGCACGTCGAGGTGATCGCCCCCGACGTGGGCGGCGGCTTCGGCGTCAAGATCGTGCACCCGTGGCCGGAGGAGATCCTGGTGCCGTGGGCGGCGATGCTGCTCGGCCGCGAGGTCAAGTGGACCGAGGACCGCCGCGAGCACTTCGTCTCCTCGGCGCACGAACGCGGCCAGGTGCAGCACGTCACCGTGGGCTTCGACGACGAGGGCCGGGTCCTCGGCCTGGACGTGTCGATCCTGCACGACCACGGCGCCTACACGCCGTACGGGATCATCGTGCCGATCATCACCTCCACGCAGCTCCTCGGCCCCTACCGGATCGGCGCCTACCGGGTCGAGTTCAGCGCCATCTACACCAACACCGTGCAGGTCACCCCCTACCGGGGCGCGGGCCGGCCGCAGGGGGTGTTCTGCATGGAGCGGACGATGGACAAGATCGCCCGCTACCTGGGCAGGGACCGCACCGAGGTGCGTGCGGTCAACTTCATCGGCCCCGACGAGTTCCCGTACGACCAGAAGATGACCTTCCAGGACGGCCGGCCGCTCATCTACGACAGCGGCGACTACCCCGAGATGCTCCGCATGCTCAAGGAGCTGATCGGCTGGGACGACTTCCGGCGGGCTCCCGGGCGGGGCATCGGCATCGGCTGCTACGTCGAGGGCACCGGCGTCGGCCCCTACGAGGGCGGGCACGTGCAGGTCACCTCCGACGGCCGGGTGCACGTCTCGACCGGGCTCACCTCGCAGGGGCAGGGCCACGAGACGGTGTTCGCCCAGATCGCGGCCACCGAGCTGGGCGTGCCCATCGAGCGGGTCTCGGTGGTCACCGGCGACACGCGCAGGTTCGGCTACGCGGTCGGCACGTTCGCCTCCCGGGCGGCCGTGATGAGCGGCAACGCGATCGCGCTGGCCTGCCGCAAGGTCCGCGCGAAGGCGCTGCGCATCGCCGCCGACGCGCTGGAGGCCGACCCCGCCGACCTGGAGATCGCCGACGGCCTGGTGCGGGTGCTGGGGGCGCCGTCGGCGTCGATCCCGCTGTCCACGGTCGCGGTGCTGGCCAACCCGCTGCGCTACGCGTTCGACGACGAGGCGGCCCGCGCCACCCAGTTCGCCGGCGCCGCCTCGCCGGACCGGCCGCCGGTCGCCGAGGGCGACGAGCCGGGCCTGGAGGGGCGCGACTACTACTCGCCGATCAGGTCCACGTTCGCCTCCGGCATGCACGCCGCCATCGTCGAGACCGACCCGGACACCGCCGAGATCAGGGTGGTCCGCTACGCGGTGGTGCACGACTGCGGGCGGCTGATCAACCCCATGATCGTCGAAGGGCAGATCCACGGCGGGGTGGCGCAGGGCATCGGCGGCGCGTTGTACGAGCGGATGGTCTACGACGGGCACGGCCAGTTGCTCAACGCCTCGTTCATGGACTTCCTCATGCCGTACGCCACGGAGGTCCCGCACGTCGAGACGGCCCACCTGGAGACGCCGTCGCCGCTGAACCCGCTGGGCATCAAGGGCGCCGGCGAGGCGGGCGTGATCCCGGTCTCCGCGGTGATCGCCTCGGCGATCGAGGACGCCGAGGGCATCGAGATCGACCGCATGCCGATCTCGCCGTCGGAGCTGTTCGAACTCCGCCATTGATCATGGCAGGATCGCCGCATGACGGAGCGGTCCACGGCGGTGCGCCAGATACGGGCCGGCGGCGAGGTGACGGAGCTGCGGGCGCCGAGCGCGGGCCTGACCGCGGTCCCCGGCACCCCGGCCGAGCTCGCCCGGGTGCGGCTGATCGACCTGGCCTGGAACGAGCTGACCGAGCTGCCTCCGTGGATCGGCGGCCTGCGGTCGCTGACCGAGCTGAGGCTCGACGGCAACCGCCTGCGCGCCCTGCCCGGCCTCACGGGCCTGACCGCGCTGCGCGAGCTGCACCTCGACGGAAACCTGCTCACGACCGTCCCCGCCTGCCCGCCGCACCTCGAAGCACTCTTCCTGTACGGCAACGCGATCGCGACGCTGCCCGGCCACCTCCCCGCCGGGCTGCGGCACCTGTCGGCCGGCGGCAACCGGCTGACCGAGGTGCCCGGGGCGCTGTGGAAGGCGGCCCGGCTGGAGTCGCTCAACCTGGCCGAGAACGAGCTCACCGAGGTGTCCCCGGCGCTCGGCGGCCTGAGCGGCCTGCGGATGCTCGACCTGGGACACAACCGGCTCACCTCGATCCCGCCCGAGCTGGGTGACCTGCGCCTCACCGGCTACCTCTACCTGAGCGACAACCGCCTCACCGAGGTGCCCGCCGCGATCGGGCGGCTCGACCGGCTGGCCTATCTCAACCTCACCGACAACCGGCTGACGCGGCTGCCCGAGGCCCTGGGCGAGATGGCGTCACTGGTGGAGCTGCGGCTCTACGGCAACCGGCTGGAGTCGCTGCCCGACGCGATCGGCCGTCTCGGCCGGTTGCGCGAGCTGCACCTGAGGGGCAACCTGCTGACCGCGCTGCCCACGTCGGTCACCCGGCTCGGCGAGCTGCGCCACCTCGACCTGCGCGCCAACCGGCTCAGGACGCTGCCGGAGGACCTGGCCGGGCTGCCGGCGCTGGAGAAGCTGGACCTGCGCTGGAACAAGCTCGACGGAGATCAGGACGTCGTGCGTCGTCTCCGGGAACGCGGCTGTGTCGTCCTGGCCTGAACACGGGCCTGAGCTGAACACGGGCCTGAGCTGAACACGGGCCTGACCTGAACACGGGGCCGAAGTGAACTCGGTTCTCAGGTGAACCCGGGCCGCGAGGGCTGCGTATCTCGGCACATGACGACATTTCCACGTCTGGCCGCCTCTGCGCTGCTGCTGGTCGGACTCGTAGCCGCCTGCGCGCCCGATGGCGGCGGCGACGGCGGCGGTTACGCCGCGGCCGGCGAGCAGCAGGCGGGGCAGCCCTCAGACGCGCCCAAGGAGAAACTCTCCGTCGAGCAGCTTTCCGCCAAGGTCGGCTGCAAGCCGCGGATGCAGGTCGACGCCGAGGACATCCGCACCGGCTACTGCAAGACCGAGGACGGCGAGTTCTTCGTCACCACGTTCGCCAGCCAGGCGGGCAAGGACGCCTGGATGGACATCGCGCCGGAGTACAACCCGCATCTGGTCGGCAACCTGTGGACCGTGCTGTCCAGCCGCAAGGTGCTCGACGCGCTCAAGGAGCGGCTCGGCGGCGACCTCCACCTCAAGGACCACCGGACCAAGAAGATGGAGACCATCGGCTGAGATCGCCCGACCGTCGGCGGACTCAGTAGCCACCCGGGCGGACGATCATCAGACCGACGACGGCGGCCCACAGCAGGTTGTGGATCCCGGAGAGCCGGTCTGGCAAGCTCCGGCCGGTCGGCCGCCAGGGGCCGCCTGGCGATCCGCGCGCCGGGCGGGGACGCTACCTCGGCGCCACCGCCACCCGAACCCGCTTTCTGAACACCCAGTACGTCCACCCCTGGTAGACGAGGACGAACGGCAGCGCGATCAGCCCGATCCAGCTCAGCATGGTCAGCGTGTAGGGGCCGGAGGCCGCCTCGGCCAGCGTGAGACCGGGCAGCGGCGCCCCGCGGAGGTCGGCGAAGACCGACACCGAGGTCAGCACGATGGCCGCCGCCGTCGCGGTGAACGCCCAGCCCTCCCGGCGCCGCCAGATGAGGGCGGCCGCCGCGGCCAGCGCGCCCATGGCGACCAGGGCGGGCAGCGAGTCGAGGCTCGACAGGGCCACGGCCGCCAGCGGCAGCACGACCGCGCTCGCGGCCAGGGCGACCAGCCGGGAGCGCCGGCGTACCCCGCCGTCGGTCTTGAGGGCGAGGAAGACGGCGCCGTGCAGCACGCACAGGCCCAGCGTGAACACCCCGCCCACCAGGGCCGCGACCGCGCTGCCGAACAGCAGGTTGGCGAAGACCGCGCCCCACAGGAAGGCCGGCAGCGCGCTGCCGATCACGATGCCGAGGTCGCACCAGGCCGGGTAGGAGACCTTGCCGCGCCACTCCAGCCCGACGCCGCGCACGATCAGGCCGACCAGGATCAGCACCACCGGCAGGTAGAAGGCGCTGAACAGGCCGGAGTACCAGGCGGGGAAGGCCGCGAACATGGCGCCCACGGCAGTGATCAGCCACACCTCGTTGCCGTCCCAGACCGGGCCGATCGTCTGCAGGCCCTGGCGGTGCTCGCCGTCGTCCGCGCTCACGAACGGCGACAGCAGCCCGACGCCGAAGTCGAAGCCCTCCAGCACGAAGTAGCCGGTCCACAGGAAGGCGATGATGACGAACCACAGGTCGATCACGGTCTCCACCTCAGTACATCAGTGACGGCTCGCGCCGCTCGGCCACGGCCGCGCGCTGCGGCTCCTCGGGGCCGTTGCGAACATGCCTGGTCAGGAGTACGGCCTCGGCCACGGCGAGCGTGCCGTACAGGAGCGTGAAGATCGCCAGTGAGATGGCCACCTCGGTCAGGCCGACGCCGGGGGAGACGCTCGCGGCGGTCAGCAGCTCGCCGGCGACCGTCCACGGCTGGCGGCCCACCTCGCTCAGCAGCCAGCCGGCCGTCACCGCCAGCAGCGGCAGCGGCAGGGCGAGCACGAACATCCGCGACAGCCAGCGGGGCATCGGCCGCCGCCGGCGGGTCAGCCACAGGCCCAGGACCGACAGGCCGACCGTGGCCAGCCCGAAGACGATCATCAGCCGGAAGGACCAGAACACCACGGCCTGGTCGGGCCGGTAGTCGCCGGGCCCGAACTCCTTCTCGAACCTCTGCTGCAGGTCCTCGGTGCCCTGCACGGTGGCGCCGAAGTCGCCGGTCGACAGGAAGCTGAGCACGCCGGGGATCTCGATGCCGGGCGCGATCGAGAACGGCGCGCCCGCGGTGTCGTGCCGCAGCCCCTCGGCGGAGGCCAGCTTCATCGGCTGCTGCTCGAACGCGAGCTTGGCCGACATGTCGCCGGTGCCCGCGACGACGAGCCCCGCGATCGCCGTCATGACCAGCGCGCCCCGGGCGGCGCCGCGCCACATGCCGTCCCTGGTCCGCAGCAGCCAGTAGCCGCACACGGCCAGCACGAACCCGCCCGCCACGATGAACGCCGAGGCCACCACGTGGGGCACCTGGGCGAGCGCGGTGGAGTTGGTGAGCACGGCCCACAGGTCGGTCATCCTGGCCTTGCCGTCCACGACCTCGTAGCCCACGGGATGCTTCATCCAAGCATTGGCCGCAAGGATGAAATATGCTGACAAATTGGACCCAATGACCGCGGCCCAGAGACAGGCCAGGTGCACCCTCTTCGGCAGCCGGTCCCATCCGAAGATCCACAACCCGATGAACGTGGACTCCATGAAGAACGCCAGCAGCGCCTCCATGGCGAGCGGCGCGCCGAACACGTCACCGACGAACGTGGAGTATTCGCTCCAGTTCATCCCGAACTGGAACTCCTGCACGATGCCCGTCACCACCCCCATGGCGAAGTTGATCAGGAACAGCTTCCCGAAGAACTTGGTCAGCCGGAGGTAGTGCTCCTTGCCGGTCCGGTGCCACGCGGTCTGCAGTCCGGCGACGAAGACGCCGAGCCCGATCGTCAACGGCACGAACAGGAAGTGATAAACGGTGGTCACCCCGAACTGCCACCGCGCCAGATCAAGCGCGTCCATTCCCCCACCCATCCCCCACCCGGCTGCTGAGCTCCACGGGCCGTCGTCAGGTCTCTACCTATTGTAGTACTACATCTTGTAGAGCAAAATGGTGCGACCTTGGTCACACACGCATGCGTATCGGTGTTGTCGAGCATGTCGCGGGAGGTCACCACGCCGCGTCACCCGGCGGGCTGATTCCCGGCTACCTCCCGCGGCGGACCCTGATCGACCGACTGGCAGGTGTTGCCCTTATCGCGGCGGCGGCTCGTCCCTAGAGTGGCGATGTGAAGGTCGCAGGCAGCGCCGTGATCGGCGTCGAGAGAGATCGAGTGTGGGCCGCGCTCCAGGACCCGGCGGTGCTGGTGCGCACCATCCCGGGCTGCGAGCGCCTGGAGGAGAGCGGGCCCGACACGTACCGGATGACGGTCATCGCGGGGGTGGCCTCCGTCAAGGGCCTCTACCAGGGGGAGGTGGCGCTGGCCGAGCCGCTCGCGCCGGAGCGCTTCGTGCTGCGGGCGCGCGGCCAGGGAGCTCCCGGGACGGTCGACGCCACCGTGCTGGTACGGCTCAGCGAGATCGACGGCGGGACCCGGGTCGACTACGACGCCGAAGCGGTGATCGGCGGCATGATCGGCGGCGTGGGCCAGCGCATGCTCGGGTCGGTGGCCAAGAGGACGGCGGGGGAGTTCTTCGCCGCCGTCGAGGACCACCTGCGCGCCCCCGCCGCGCCGGAGCCCGCCGGGCTCGCGCTGGAGGGCGCGGTGCCCGCCGGGCTCGCGCGAGGCGAGGCGGCCACCGCGCCGGCCCCGTGCACGGCGCCCGCCGTCCAGGAGCGCCCCGGCGTGTACGAGCGGCGAGGCGCACCCGGTGGGTACGAGCGGCAGGCCGGGACCCGGCCGTGGACGATGCTGGCCTCGTTCGGCATGGGCGCGGGTGTCACGCTCGCCGGCGTGGTCGTGGGCTGGCTGCTCGGGCGCGGCCGGGGCCGCTGACCTCCACCGCCTCTCGCGGAAAAGGATCTCCGGGCGTAGCGTTGGTGGTATGCGGCAGGCACACGCTGAAGACGCTCGGACCGAGGCCAGGCGAGTCGTACGCAACCTGCTGGGTGAGGAGCGTCCGTCGGCCGAGGCGTTGATCGCTGACGCGCGCCCGGTGCTCGGTGACGAGCGGACCGAGCGCTGTCTCAGCCTGGCGCTGGGCGCGTCGCTCACCAGGCGGTCGGCCGAGCTGGCGGCCATCGCCGCGCTGGTGGTCGGCACCCGTGAGCTGGGCGTGTCCTGGTGGCAGCGGCCCAGGGACGGCAAGTTGCCCGCGCCCGACGAGGTGCTGGAGACGTCCGTCGCGATCGAGCCGTGGACCGACCTCACCGCGCTGGAGATGCTGGCCGCGTGGACCTCCGACGACGCCGCCGACCAGCTCTGGGGCCGGCCGGTCGCCGAGGTCGACCTCAACTCCTGGCACGCCGAGGACCGCTTCGCGCTGCCGCCGGAGGTCAGGCCCGGTCAGCGGCTCGTCGTGCACTTCGACGCGGGCGGCCGGCTCGACGCGGTCGTCACGCGCCGCTCCGACGACGACCTGGGCTCCAACCTCGACTTCCACTCGCTGCGCTACTCCCGCCCGGCCGAGGCCCAGTGGAGCTGGGGGGTGGCCGCCGGGCTCGGTCCGCACCGGCTGCCGGGCGAGAAGCCCGACCCCTACGCCCGCGAGGTGGACCCGGACGCGGTCCGCATCCTGCGGGCCTGGGCGATGCGGCACGGCGCCACCTCCGAGCAGCTGGGCGAGGGATGGCGGACCGTCGGCGACGTGGTGGCCGCGATCGAACGGGTCGACTGGATGTGGCGCAGCGGCGAGTGGTTCGGCTGGTGGCGCGGCGCGTCGGCGCTGGTGGACGACTCGGCCTACCTGCCCTTCCGGCTGGAGGAGCTGGCGTCCGGCTGAGTCGGCCCTCGTGGCCCTGGCCGGGTCGGCGGCCGAGGCCGGGAACGCCGGTCACCGTGGGACGATCACGCCCTGCACATGTTCGTACCCCACGGCCGAAAGGTCGCCATTGAGGAAGTCGTCCTCCTTGACGCGGGTGATGCGCCCCGCCGGGTTGTAGAAGACCAGCTCGTCGTCCTCGTGCTCGATCAGGAGCACGTAGTGCCTCGGATGGGAGTCGCCGATGAGCACCGGGACCGTGTGGCCGGCGTCCACCGCGCCGACGGCGTCGTTGAGCGCGGAGGTCACCGATCCGGGCGAGGTGTCGGCGACGAGCCGCCAGTCGTAGGTCACGCCGAAGGAGCCGGCGTGGTCGTTCAGCCCGTTCGCCAACCCCCACGGGGTTGTGCCGAGGGCCTGCGGCCACAGGGTGTTGGTCGAGTCGTGGATCCGGTTCTGTTCGGTGTGGAGCCGGGCCCGCAGGTCGGCGGGCGGCAGCAGATGGCCTTGGTCGTCGGCGGTCAGGCTCAGTGCGTACAGCGGGTCGTTCATGATGCGGGCAGCCATGATGACGGTCGAGCCGCAGGTCTGCTGGTTCTGCTGCTTGACGTCGACGCCGTTGACGGCGGCCCCGGCCGCGCGTGGATCGATCGGGCTGAGCATGTCGCCCAGCCAGCCCTCGCTCTTGCCGCGGATGAGCCCGGCGAACGTGCTGATGTCGTCGACGGAGTGGCCTGCCGCCAGGGCCTTCATCAGATAGGCCCGCTCCGTCTCGGACGCCGCCTGGTCCAGAAGGTGCAGGAGGCGGGCCCGGTCGGCGTCCGACAGGGCGTCCATCCTGTCGGCGGCCCGGGCCAGCTGCGCCGTGCTGAGGGTCCCGTCGTCCCCCTTGACGAGGCGGTCGTCGCCCGCGGCGGCCAGGAGCACCGAGTCGAAGGCGTCCACGTGCCGGGACCGGACGACGCTGGCCCGTGCCCGGCCCTGGATGTCCCGCAAGCCGCGCTGGAGGGCGCTGGACGCGGCGTCGAGCTGCTCGAAGACGGCGATGGCGCCGTCGATGGCGCTGATCGCCCTGGCGATGACATCGACGATGCCGCCGTCTCCGTCGAGCATCCGCACGGCGTTCAGCAGGTTACGGGTGAGATCACGTACGCCGTCGAGTTCGCGCACCGCTTCGATCAGGCGTTGACGGTGCTGCTCCAGGTCTCCCTTCAGCCGGCGGACCTCGTCGGCGTAGTCCTGCAGCAGCACGTTGGCCCGGCGCATGGCGTGTGCGGAGCGCTGCACCAGGTGATGGGTCGCCTTGAGCGCGGCGACCGCCTCCCTGGCGGCGTCGCCCTTCCATACGGACGGCACGCGGGTGCTCACCTTGTGGAGGTCGGCGTCCGCGGAGGCGAGCGCGGTCCTCATCTGCTGGAAGCCGGCGCCGAGAGCGTCGATGCCGTCCGGGTCGCCGGGGACCTCCCGGAGGATCGCGGTCAGCGCGTGGATGCGGAAGACGACTTCCGTGATGATGGCGATCGGGTTGGAGACGGCGGCCAGGAAGTCGCGGGTGCGCAGGAGTTCGGTGGTCACCTGGCGGTGGTCGTCCGCTGCCATCTCTAGATACGCCCCGTGGGCGGCTTCTTGGCGATGTAGTCGTCCACCGAGGTGAAGTTCTCGGCGGCGGCCCGGGCGGCCAGGCACCAGTGTTCCAGCGCCTCGTGATAGACCTCGAACTCCTTCGCCCAGGCCTCGCGGACCGCGATGACGGCGTCAGCGGGGCCGCGGAGGCCGAACTCGTCCTCGGGGGAGGCCAGCGCCCGCCGCCACTCCTTGTCGGCGCCCCGGAGGTCGTCCGCGACGTCGCACACCGTCGCGGCCTTGCCCTTGACCTGGGCCGAACCGTACAAGACTTCGGATGATCCCACGCGATTGATCCTCCGCTTCGCGTTGCTTCGGGGGGGTATGGCTGTCGGCTGCCCCTTGCCGAGCAGGCCCGAGCGGTGGTGGCACCGCCCGGGTCTCAGCTGACGGGGATGTCGGCGAGCGGGGGGAAGTCGGCGATGCGCACCCGGACCGTCGTGGCCTGTTCTGGCACGCCGACCAGCGCCCAGAACTCCTTGGTCTCCTGCGCGAGATGCTTCGCGACGCCGGTGCCGCTGGCCGTGCAGACGCAGTAGAGGCGATCGCCCTGGTCGCCGTAGGCCGTCGCCGGGCCGTACATGGTCTGGGTGGCGGTGTCGACGAGGTCCACGTTCGAGGACGCCCCGAACCTGCTGGACACCGGCAGGCCCTTGTGCCTTCTGCCCAGCTCGTGGAGCCAGGTCGACTTGATCCCGTTGTTGGTGGTCCGGTAGGTCAGCACGCCGAGTCCGCCGCCGATCGTCCGGACCGGATCGGCCTCGACGGTGAACGGCTGGCCGTCGACCTTGGTCGTGGACGACGAGCCGGGACGGCCGGAGCTCAGCGGGACCGGCGTGCCGGTGGAGGCGGTCGCGCCCGAGGTCCGGGGCCGGTCGAAGGTCACGGTGACCCGCCGGTTCCTGCGCTGCCCGGCCTCGGTGTCGTTGGGGTACAGCGGTTGGCGGGAGCCGTGGCCTTCGGCGGTGAACCGGACGCCCTCCCTGGTCACCAGGGACGTCAGCTCCGCGCGTACGGTCTCCGCGCGGCGCCTGGACAGGGGGTCGTTGACGGCGTCGTCGCCGGTGGAGTCCGCGTGCCCCTCGATCTTCACGCTGCCCGTGTCGGAGGCGTCGATCGACTTCGCCGTGCGTCGCAGGATCTGCCGGGCCTTGTCCGACAGATCGGCCTTGTTCACCTTGAACAGCACGTCCGAGGAGAGATTGATCCGCACGTGCTTGTCGTCGGTCATGGTCTCCTGGCTCTGGTCCAGGCTGACCGAGGGGATCTCCATCGGGTACGAGAGCGGCGTGAGCTGGTGGCCGGCCGGGTCGGGGATCTCCTGGCCGGGCGGTGGCACGGGCGGTTCGTCACTGATCGGGACGTTGACGATCGGCGGGGCGAACGGCAGGTACACCGTGGTGGAGGAGGCTCCACCGGCCGGCGCCGGCACGACGGCGTAGAGCGTGCGTGGCTTGCCGTACTCCAGCCCCGGGCCCTCGTAGTCGTTCTCGGCCGTGCACAGGCAGGCGCCCTCGGGAGTGACGGACGGCATCAGGATCCGGCTCTGGGCGGGGTCGATCAGCCCGAGCCCGGAGGCCATGTCGTCCTTGTCCCTGGTCATGTAGTCGTGGACGTCGTGCCAGAGGTACCACTTCCGGCTGTCCGTGGTCTTGCTGAGCCGCACCTGGATCACCACGTGATCGGCGCCGAGCCGGTTGAGCCCCACGAGGTCGACGGCCACGTCCCGGATGCGCGCGTCCTCCGCGGTGGCCTTGACCGACGCGATGGCGGCACGGGTGTCGGTGTGCGGGTCGGTGTACTCGGGGCTCGGCGCGGGTTCGGTTTCCGGAGGCGGCGGATCCTGGGACGCGTCGTTCGAGGGCGGCGTGGCCGCCGCGGACGGGAGGCGCTCGGGGGCGGGCAGCTCCAGGGCGCCGCACCCGGCCAGGAGGGTGACGGCCCCGGCCAGCGACAGCGCGCGGGTCCACCGGGAGCGCTTGACAGAGGTGACTTCTAAGGCATCCATCAGATGGACATCTTGCCTTAGATGCGATCTTCGCGACGGTAATGGGGCGAATCTGGAAGTGAGGACGGCGGGCGCGGTCAGCCGGCGGTGCCCTCGCCGAGCCGGCCCGAGCGGTGGTGGCGCCGGCAGAGCACCTGGTAGCGCACCGGAGAGGCGTCGGTGTCGCCGATCACCACCCGCTCGCCCGTCCGCACCAGCTCGCCGCCCACGATCCGGCCGTTCAGCAGCCCCGGCCGCCCGCACCAGCACAGCACCTCGACCTGCAGCCGGCACACCTCGTCGGCCAGCTCGAACAGCCGCTGCGACGCCGGGAACATCACCGCCCTGAAGTCCGACGCCAGCCCGAAGGCGTACACGTCGATCCCGTGCTCGTCGACCAGGTCGGCCAGCTGCTCGATCTGCTCGACCGTGTAGAAGCAGGCCTCGTCGCAGATCAGGTAGTCGATCCGGTCGTGACCGGTGACCAACCTCACCAGATCGAGGGAGTCCTCCACCTCGATCGCCTCCAGGCCGAGCCCGATCCTGCTGGTCAGCTTGGGCCCGCCCGACCGGTCGTGCTTGGTGAGCACCAGCCCGCGCCTGCCCTGCCGGCCGTGGTTGTAGTTCATCTGCAGGGCGAGCGTGGACTTCCCGCAGTCCATGGGGCCGAAGTAGAACTTGAGCACGGCATCGCGGGCACCGGACGGCACTGCTGACAAGGCGGACATCTCGATCACGGAGTGCCACCTTAGCGGTTCGCCCCGCGGGTGACGCGGCCAGCGCGTCCGGTCACGGGCCGCCGCCGCGGTGGGTTGGCGTGTTCCCTGACCTCGTGGGACATTTCTCCCCTGAAGCATCAGGAGGCAGGCGTGGTAACAGACAAGCCCCCCGCGGGGCTCGAAGCACTGATGACGCCCGACGACGTCACGGCGGCGCAGGCCGACGCCGCGCGCTGGCGCTACGGGTTCTACGTGGTGCTGACGGGCATCGTGGCGGTCCTCGTGGCCTTCGGCGCCGCCGTCTTCGCGACCGGCGAGTTCGCGGCGCTGTTCGCCGGAGTGGCCGGAGTGGTGGGCACGATCATGGGGGCCTACTTCGGGGTGCAGGCCGGCCAGTCGGGTAAGGCCAAGGTGGAGGCCGACCTGGCCCGGTCCAACGAACTGGTGGTCCGGCTCGCCGCCTACGTCGGCACGGCGAACGCGCCCCGCGTCATCGAAGAAGTGCTCGGCCGGCGCCGGAGCTGAGGAGCCATGCGTAGCGTCCGTATCGGAGTCGACACCGGGGGCACCTTCACCGACGTGGTGGCGGTGGACGAGCAGACCGGTGAGATCGTCACCACCAAGACCCCCTCCACGCCCGCCAACCCGGCGGACGGGTTCGTCGCGGGCATCGAGAAGCTGGGCGAGCTGGACGTCGGCTCGGTCGTCCACGGCACCACCGTGGCCACCAACCAGCTGCTCGAGGACCGGATCGCCGACCTCGGGTTCATCACCACCGAGGGTTTCGAGTTCATCCTGGAGATCGCCAGGCAGAGCGTGCCCGACGGTTACGGCAACTCCTACTTCTGGGTCAAGCCGCCCAGGATCGTCCCCGTGCACCTGGTGAGGACCGTCGGCGGGCGGCTCGACCACCTGGGCGCCGAGGTGCGGCCGTTCGCCGAGGAGCAGGCCGTCGAGGTGGCCCGCTGGTTCCGGGCCAGGGGCATCACCGCGATCGGCGTGTGCTTCCTGCACTCCTACGCCGATCCCACGCACGAGCGCCGCATGCGCGACGTGCTGGCCCGCGAGCATCCCGAGGCCGTGGTCTCGATCTCCAGCGACGTGCTGCGCGAATACCGCGAGTACGAACGGTCGGTCACCACGCTCGTCGACGCCGCGGTCAAGCCGGCCATGCGCCGCTACCTCGCCAACCTGTCCGGCCGGCTCGGCATCCCGTTCTCGGTGATGAAGTCCAACGGCGGGGTGCTGTCGGCGCGCGAGGTGGTCGACCAGCCGATCACCACCGTGCTGTCGGGCCCCGCCGCCGGCGCCCTGGGCGCGGCGCTCATCGCGTCCACGGCCGGGCATCCGTCGGTGATCACGCTCGACGGCGGCGGCACCTCCACCGACGTCGCCGTGGTGATCGACGGCGAGCCCTCGATCACCACCGAGGGGTCTGTCGGCCGCTACCCGTGCAAGATCCCGATGATCGACATCGTGACCGTCGGCGCGGGCGGCGGCTCGATCGCCTGGATCTCACCCGAGGGCACGCTGAAGGTGGGGCCCAAGTCGGCGGGCGCCGACCCCGGTCCCCTCTGCTACGGCAGGGGCGGCACCGAGGTGACGGTCACCGACGCGCACGTCTTCCTCGGCCGCATCCCGCCCCACCTGCTCGGCGGGGAGATCCCGCTCGACGCCGGCGCCGCCCGCACCGGCATCGAGGCGCTGGCCGACAAGCTCGGCCTCGGCGCCGAGCGCACCGCGACCGGCATCCTGGAGATCAGCGCGTTCAACCAGAGCAACGCGATCCGCCAGCTCACCGTCAAGCGCGGGCTCGACGTGCGCGACTTCCCGCTGGTGACGTTCGGCGGGTCCGGGCCGCTGCTGGCCTGCCGGCTGATCGACATCCTCGGGCTGCCCGCCGTGGTCGTGCCGCCCGACCCGGGCAACGTCTCCGCGTTCGGCCTGCTCACCGTGGACGTCAAGAACGACTACGTGCGTACGCACGTCACCCGCGACCTGTCCCTGGCCACCGCCGCCCGGATCTACGGAGAGCTGGAGGGCGAGGCCGCCGAGGCGCTCGACCGCGAGGGCTTCGACGACCCGGTCTACGCCCGCAGCGCCGACCTGCGCTACTACGGCCAGGCCTACGAGGTGCGGGTGCCGGCCCCGCCGGGCCCGCTCGACGACGACTGGCGGGAGCGGGTGCTCCAGCACTTCCACGACGCCCACGAGAAGCTGTACGGCTACGCCTACCGCGACGACCCCCGGCACCAGGTCGAGTGGGTCAACCTGCGGGTCTCCGGCATCGGGCCCATCACCCGCCCGGCGATCCGGCGCAGGACGCGGCAGGGGGTGGAGGCGGCTGCGGCGGTGCGCAGGCAGGTGCACTTCGAGGAGCCGTGCGACACCGCGATCCACCAGCGGGCCGCGCTCGACCCCGGCACGGTGATCGAGGGCCCTGCGGTGATCGAGGAGTACGGCTCGACCATCCCCATCCACCCAGGGTTCACCGCGACGGTGGACGCGTACGGCAACGTGGAGGTGCGGCGTGGCTGACCCGATCCTCGTCGAGATCGTCGAAGGCACGCTGGCCTCGGTGGAGAAGGAGGTCGAGACCGCGATCGCGCGCACCGCGCGGTCGCCGATGATCCGCGACGCCCACGACTTCCGGGCCGGCATCCACGACGCCCGGCTGCGCAAGCTGACCGGCCGCTCCTACAGCGCGCTCGTCCAGCCGGTGGTCCGCGACTTCCCGATCGACACGATGAAGCCCGGTGACGTCTACTTCCACAACGACGTCTACCTGTCCGAGGGCGGCATCGGCCACCTGCCCGACCTGTGCGTCACGGTCCCGGTCTTCCACGACGGCGTCGTGGTGGCGTTCGTGCAGGCGTTCGGCCACCACGACGACATCGGCGGGTCGGTGCCCGGCTCGATGCCCTCGCACGCGCGCAGCGTGTTCGAGGAGGGCCTGATGGTCCCGCCGATCAAGCTGTGGGACGAGGGCGTGCCCAACGAGGCCGCGCTGCGCATCATGACGCGCAACTCTCGGATGCCCGACTCGCTGGCGGGCGACCTCGACGCCGAGTGCTCGGCCTGCCTCATGGGCGCGCGCCGGCTCGGCGAGCTCTTCGAGAGGTACGGCAGGGCCGCCGTCGAGGAGTGCTTCGACGCGATCATCGACCAGACCACGCGGACGTTCCGCCGTGAGCTGCTGGCCAAGATCCCCGAGGGCACCTACACCTGGGAGGACTACGCCGAGCACGACGGCGTCGACGAGCCCCGGCTGCACACCCAGCGCATCACGCTGACCGTCGACCAGTCGGCCGAGTCCCCGCTGACGATCGACTTCACCGGCACGTCGCCGCAGGCCAAGGGGCCGATCAACCACGCGGGCGACTACGCCGACGGCGTGTTCCTGAAGAAGTGGCTGGCGCCGATCCTGCGCAACCTGGCCGACACCCCCGAGCGCATGGCCGAGCTGGACGTCAACGAGGGCGTCGTCCCCCTGATCAAGATGATCTTCCCGGAGAAGGGCACGCTGCTCACCCCGGTCTTCCCGGCTCCCACCAACGCCCGGACCTTCGTCATCCTGCGCCTGCTCGGCGTGCTCGCGGGCGTGCTGGCCAAGGCCACCGGCGGCCGGATGCCCGCCGACCAGGAGACGATCCGTTACACCGGCGTCTACGGCGCCGACGCCGAAGGCCGCCCCTACCTGATGCGCGAGGTCCTCGGCGGCGGCTCCGGCGGGCGCTGGTACGCCGACGGCGAGGACACCATCCACGTGGTGCCCGACTCGCGCAACATCCCGGTCGAGTTCGCCGAGGCGCGCTGGCCGTTCCGGGTGGAGCGGCTGGCCCTGGCCTGCGACTCGGGCGGGCCGGGGATGTTCCGGGGCGGGCTCGGCTACGACAAGCACATCCGGATGCTGCGCGACGCCTCGTACATGTCGATCGCCGACCGGTCGATCCTGTCGTGCTGGGGCGTCAACGGCGGGCTGGCCGGCCGGCCGTTCCGGGTGGAGATCGCGGGCAAGGAGATGGAGGGCCTGGTGGACGACCACCAGGTGCAGGCCGGCGAGGTCATCCGCATCCGCACCACCGGCGGCGGCGGCTGGGGCTCGCCCTACGACCGCGACCCGCGCGCGGTGGCCGCCGACGTCCGCGACGGCAAGGTCTCCATCGCGGGCGCCCTGGGCGACTACGGGGTGGTGCTCGACGGCGACCGCATCGACGAGCAGGGCACCGCCCAGCTCCGCGCCAACCTGCGCCCGGCCACCGGCCGCTTCTTCGACCGCGGTCCCGGCTATCCCAAGCTCTCCGGTGGCCGTACGCACGCCGAGGTGGACGAGTTGTAAGGGCCCGGGCGAGCGTCAGAGGGTGAGGCGGTAGAGGGTGAGCGGCCGCCCACTGGAGCCGCTGGTGAGGTTGCCCGTGCGCTCGGCCAGCCCGGCCAGCTCCAGCCGGTGCAGCATGCGCCGGGCGGTGCGCTGCTGCACGGCGAGACGGCTGGCGATCTCTCGGGTGGTCAGCGGCATGTCGCCGACGGCGGCCCGCGCCTCCAGCAGCTTCTTCAGGGTCGGCACCGACAGGCCCACCCGGCGCGCGATGACCGAGAGGTCCTGCTGCCCGGCCATGCCGGTCGCGACCGGCGCCAGCACGATGTCGGTCTCGGCCCGCAGGGACAGGACCGCCGCCACGTCGCCGATGCGGCGGGCCTTGGCCAGGGCGCGCCGGGCCAGGCTCTCCGCCTCCGCGGCACTGCGGCCCAGGCCGAAGCCCACACGGACCAGCTGGTTGTGGTCGGCGAGCCGGGTCAGCATGGGCAGGCCGGTGAAGCCTCCTGTGGCCCTGTGTAGCGGGCCGCGCGTCGTCACCAGCAGGTGCGTGCCGCCGCGGAAGGCCGCTATGGTGCCGCCCAGCGCGGTCGCCTCGCGCAGCAGTCCGGCCTCGCCGGCCACCTCGATCAGCCCGAGCGCGATCTGCGCGTCCTGCTGCGCCTGCCCTTCGGCCGTCAGCAGCAGCTGGCGCAGCGCCATCCGCACCGAATGGGCCGCCGGCACCAGGCGCAGCACCCGCATGTCGCCACGGAGCGCCTCGTGCACCGAGCCGAGGCAGGTGATCACGGGGTGGTCCGGGGGGCGGCGGTGGAAGGCGATCGCCTTCTCAGGCGTCATCTCCGGCCGGTACGGCAGCGCGCGCAGGTTTCCGGACGGCAGCCCGGCCTCGGCGAAGACCGCCGTCACCCCGGCCGCCGGCAGCGTGTCGATGGACAGCCGGGTCACGTCCTGGCCCTCGTGCTGGAGCCGTACCAGGGCGCCGAGCAGCGTCGCGCCCGTGTAGTCGACGTAGGCGGCGGGGCGGGTCAGCGCGCCGGCGTCGCGGGCCAGTGTGTACGGGACGGCGCCGGTGAACAGCCACCCTTCGACGGCGGAGGCGTGCGCCTCGACGATCGCCGGCGCCTGCGACTCGTGGTCGTAGTCCAGGCGGAGGGTGCTGACCCCCGGTTGTTCCTCGCACGTGGCCGCCACGTCGTCGACCAGATCGTGCGGGCCGACGACCCCGATGACGACTGCCACCCACGCCTCCCTCTTCCGCCTGCGCCGGACCTGATCGCGGCTCTCGGACGTGCTGTCGGTCGTGGCGCGTGGGCCGGAGCCCGGACGCGATCATCATGGGGTCCGATCAAGGACATCTGCCGCCCATCTTGGCGCAGAATCGCCGTGTCTGTCTCCGCGACCGCCTCCCGGATGTCACATCCAAAATCTTGATCTACATTGTAAAGGCATTGGCGCTGTACGCAGATGGCCGGCATGCGCGTGCGGGCGGATGGGTCGCGGCTGCTGATCGTCGCCACCCGCACCAGCCGCTCCGTCTCGGAAGGCCGGCGACACGCCACCTCACAATTCGGTACACATCATCGATCACTACGCCTGAACCTCGTGATCACGGGTAGCGCTGTGCAACCACACCAGTAACATCCGACGGACGGAAGCCCAGCATGATCACCCTCATCCTGCTCATCTTCGCCCTGGCCTGCTTCGTCCTGGCCGCCTTCAACGTGGGCGGGGGCCGCGTCAACCTCATCGCCCTCGGCCTCGCCCTCTGGGTGCTGACCGAGCTCATCCCCCACTTCGGCGACCTGTAGCAGCGGGCCGGGCTCCGCCGCCGTCCTCACCGGGGACGGCGGCGGCCCATCCCGGGTACGTGTCACGAATCAGCAGGTGACGACGAGATCGGCCCGATCACGGGTGCCGTCGTCGGCGAACCACTTCCGCTCGGCCGCGAACCAGGCGTCCCACCGGGGCGCGAACTCGCCGCCGTCGCGCTCGATCACCCGGCGCAGACGCACCTCCTCGGGCGCCTCCACCCAGACGGTGTACGCCAGCAGGTGCGCCGCCGACCTCCGGGCCGTTCCGACGCCTTCGACGACCAGCGCCGGCGCGACCGGCACCTCGACGAGCGGCCCGTATTCACCGCGCACCCAGTCGTAGCGGCGGAAGGCGCCGGGCCGGCCCTGCCGCAGCGGCCGGAGCACCTGCTCGTGGAGCGCGTCGAACCACGGACCGGGGCCCTCGTCCCAGGGCACGGGGAAGTCGTCGCTGTGCACGACCTGGCAGCCGAGGGCCGACGCGAGGCCGTCCGCGAACGTCGTCTTGCCGGACCCGGCGGGCCCGTCGACGGCCACGAGGCGGACCGGGCCGCATGACGGCGCCAGCTCCTGGATGTGGCCGGCCAGTGATTGCACGGACCCAGGGTAGGTGAGGTGTGGGGTGGGGGGAGAGAATGTGCTCCCGCACCGGATCAAGCTGGAGGCCGATTTGCCCGGACCCCTCGATGACATCGTCGTACTGGACCTGTCCAGGGCGCTGGCCGGCCCGCATGCCGCGCAGATGCTGGGAGACCTCGGCGCGCGGGTGATCAAGGTCGAGCATCCGGCCGGGGGTGACGAGTCGCGAGGCTGGGGCCCGCCCTTCGTAGGGCCAGATCACGATATTTCCACCTATTTTCTGGCGGCCAACCGCAACAAGCAGTCCATCGCCGTCGATCTGAAGACGCCCGACGGCAAAGCGCTCATCGAGCGCCTGGTACGCCAGAGCGACGTGCTGATCGAGAACTTCCGCACCGGTGTCCTCGACCGGCTCGGGTTCCCGGTCGAGCGCCTGCACGAGCTCAACCCGGGTCTCGTCGTCCTGTCGATCACCGGGTTCGGCCACGACGGGCCCGAGGGCGGGCGGCCCGGCTACGACCAGATCGCCCAGGGCGAGGCCGGCCTGATGTCGCTGACCGGCCCGTCGGCCGACGAGCCGTATCGGGTGGGCGCCTCGATCGCCGACCTGCTGGCCGGCATTCACGGCGCGTACGGGGTGGTGGCGGCGCTGTACGACCGGAAGCGCACCGGCAAGGGCCGGGTGGTGCGCACCTCGCTGCTCGCGGCGGTGACGGGCGTGCACTCCTACCACGGCACCGCCTGGACCGTGGGCGGGCAGGTGCCGGTCGCGGGCGGCAACCACCACGCCTCGATCGCCCCCTACGGCGCGTTCCACTGCGCCGACGGCATGTTGCAGATCGCCGTCGCCAACGACGTGCAGTGGCGGAAGGTGGCCACGCTGCTCGGCATCGATCCCGGCCAGCCGAGATACGCGACCAACCGCGACAGGTTCGCGCACCGAGACGAGCTGATCACCGACATGGAGAAGGCCCTGGTGGCGCACGACCGCGCCCACTGGCTGGCCCGCCTCGCCGAGGAGGGAGTGCCCGCGGGGGCGATCCGCTCGCTCGACGAGGTCTACGCGTGGGACCAGACCCGCTCCCAGGGGCTGGTCGTCGAGGTCGACCACCCGGTGCTCGGCCGCATCGAGCTGCCGGGGCCGCCGCTGCGGTTCGACGGGCTCGACGAGGCGGAGCACACCGCGCCGCCCGCGCTCGGCCAGGACCAGGACGCGGTGCTCCGCTGGCTGCGAGAGCGTGAGACATGATCCGGACATCGCGCTATCGGCCGGTACATTCGTGCGTCACCATGGCAGCATCGGCCGACACGAGGGAGCAGCGGTGACGCGTCCGGACGCACGCACACTGATCGAAACGGTCCTCGACCAGGGATCGTGGACATCGTGGGACGTGCCCCCAGCCGATCCGGCGCCCCCCGGTTCCTCCTACGCCGACGAGCTGGCCGCGGCCCGGGCCAAGTCGGGCTACGACGAGTCGGTCATCACCGGGGAGGGGCTGCTCGCCGGCCGCCGGGTCGCCGTGCTGGCCAGCGAGTTCTCGTTCATGGCCGGGTCGATCGGGAGCGCGGCCGCCGAGCGCATCACCTCGGCGGTCGAGCGGGCCGCCCGCGAGCGCCTGCCGCTGCTGGCCGCGCCCGCCTCGGGCGGCACCAGGATGCAGGAGGGCGCGCTCGCGTTCGTGCAGATGGTGAAGATCACCGCGGCCGTGCAGGCGCATCGCGCGGCCGGTCTGCCGCACGTGGTCTACCTGCGGCACCCGACGACGGGCGGAGTGCTCGCGTCATGGGGGTCGCTCGGGCACGTCACGGCCGCGGAGCCGGGCGCGCTGGTCGGGTTCCTCGGGCCGAGGGTGTTCGAGGCGCTGCACGGCTACCCGTTCCCCGAGGGCGTGCAGGTGGCGGAGAACCTCTACCGGCACGGGCTGGTCGACGCGGTGGTGCCGGCCGAGGACGTGCGCGAGGTGGCCATCCGGGCGCTGACCGTGCTGTGCGCCGACAGGACGGCCCTGGAGCCGGGCGAGCCGCCCGAGGAGGACCTGCGTCCGGTGGAGGCGTGGGAGGCGATCACCCGGTCGCGCCGCGACGACCGGCCCGGCGTGCGCGGGGTGCTCAAGCTGGCCGCCACCGACGTGACCCCGCTCAACGGCACCGGCGCGGGCGAGAACGAGCCAGGTCTGCTGCTGGCGCTGGCGCGGTTCGGCGCCGCGCCCGCCGTGGTGCTCGGCCAGGACCGGCACGGCCAGCGCTCCCGCTCGCCGCTCGGCCCGGCCGGGCTGCGCGTGGCCCGGCGCGGCATGCGGCTGGCCGCCGAGCTGGGGCTGCCCCTGGTCACCGTGATCGACACGGCCGGGGCGGCGCTGTCGAAGGCGGCCGAGGAGGGCGGCCTGGCGGGGGAGATCGCCCGCTGCCTGGCCGACCTGGTGAGCCTGGACGCGCCCACGGTCGCGCTGCTGCTCGGCGAGGGCGCCGGCGGCGCCGCGCTGGCCCTGCTGCCCGCCGACCGGGTGCTGTGCGCGCAGCACGCCTGGCTGGCGCCGCTGCCGCCGGAGGGCGCCTCGGCGGTCCTCTACCGCTCGGTCGACTTCGCCCCGGAGATCGCCCAGGCCCAGCGGGTACGCGCCACCGATCTGCGCGCCGCCGGGATCGTCGACCGGGTCATCCCCGAGCTGCCCGACGCCGCCTACGAGCACCGGGCGTTCTGCGAGCGGGTGGGACGGGCGCTGGAGCACGAGCTCGCGCTGCTGCTCGCGCGGCCGCCGGCCGACCGGCTCACCGCCCGCCTGGCCCGCTATCGCCACCTGGGCGGCTGACCGGGCTGGCCGGGCTGGCCGGGCTGGCCGGGCTGGCCGGGCTGGCCGGGCGGCTCAGGGGATCGGGATCCGCTCGACCCGGATGGAGAAGACCTCCTCGCGGGGCACCACGACCTCGTAGGCGCCGTGGTCGACCATCCAGTAGCCGAGGGCCTCGGCCTTCATGCCGCTGTGGCCGCTGTAGGCGATGTGCAGGCCGTCGTCGTCCTCGTCGAGGACGACGCACGGCTCGCCGCCGAACATCCCGACGGTGCGGACCAGCACCAGCCACTCCAGCTCGTCGCGGCGCACCTCGCGCCGCCAGTAGCCGGACGCCGCCTCGAACCCGTCGAGCTCCTCCTCGCTGAACAGCACGACCTGGTCGCTGCCGGGGCCCAGCGCCGCCGGCAACGTGCGCTCGCCGAAGCCGGCGACGAAGCCGGAGGCCACGGGCGTGAACTCGGCACTCATGCGGCGGGCCGCCAGGTCAGCCCGTCGTAGTCGGCGAAGCGCCGCTCGCCGTCGCCGGTCAGGTGCACGATCTCGGCCCCCGCCGGGATCGGCATGGGCATGGTGTGGAACTGCGGCACCATGTGCGTGGACGAGGTGGTGAACCCGTTGCCGGCGAAGGGCGGCGCGTCGCTCCAGTCACCGCCCATGTGCGGACCGTACGGGACGGCGTAGGTGTCGACGTCGCGGGCGTACCACCGCATGATGTAGAGCTCGGGCACGTCGGCCGTCAGCTCGGACCCGTCGAACACCAGGTCGAGCCCGTGGAAGAAGTCTCCGGGGGTGGTCAGCCGCGAACAGTCCTGGACGCGGTAGACGTAGCCGGAGATGACCGTGCGCTTGCCCGACAGGTAGGGGACGAGCAGACGCGGCGGAACCACTTTCTGCATCTGCGTTCTGCTCACGGTTCCACTTTACGATCTATTGACCCCGAGCACGCGATGTTCGAGGCAGGGCAAGGTCGTCCGGGCGGCCGCGGTCGCCTCGGGATCCAGCTCCACCACCTGCACACCGGGCGCGGTGCCCAGGTCGGCGCGGACCACGCCCAGCGGGTCGACCAGCATGCTGCGGCCCACCCCGAACCCGTCGCCGGACTCGGCCGGGTTGGGGGCCTGGCCGACGGCGGCGGTCCACATGGTGTTCTCCAGCGCGCGGGCACGGACCAGGGTGATCCAGTGGTCCTCCTTGAGCGGCCCCGACCCCCAGGCGGCGATCACCGCGAACAACTCGGCGCCCCGGTCGACCAGTGCCCTGGCCAGCTCGGGGAAGCGGATGTCGTAGCAGGTGATCAGCCCGACCCTGACCCCGGCCAGCTCCACGACCGTGGGCTCGGAGCCGGGGGCGACCAGCTCCGACTCCCTCGTGCCGAAGGAGTCGAACAGGTGGATCTTCCGGTAGGCGGCCCTGACCTCGCCGGTGGCGTCGATCGCGACGGCCGTGTTGTGCACGCGGCCGTCGCCGGGCTCGAACACCCCGGCGATCACTGCGACGCCGTGCTCGCGGGCGGCCTCGGCCACGCCGGAGACGAACGGCCCGTCGAGCGGCTCGGCCAGGTCGGTGATCCGCCGGCCGTAGCGGGTCAGCGTAGCCTCGGGGAAGATCGCCAGGTCGGCGCCCTCGGCTCGGGCGAGCGCCTCGCGGACCCGCTTGAGGTTGGCCGCCGGATCAGGAGCCACCGGGATCTGGCAGAGGGCGATTGTGGTCACGGCCCGACTCTAACCGGTTGGGCACCCATCGAAACCAGGTCAGGCACCGCCAGACCCACTCCAGTGGGCCATATCGGAAGGTGGACAGCCACCACCTGCTGGCCCACGCCTGGGCCAGCAGGGTCACCACGGCCACCAGGACCACCGACCAGCGGGTGGGGTCGCTCGCCACGAGCGGCCCGGTGAGGAAGATCACCAGCGTGCCGGAGACGTAGTTGGTCAGCGCCATCCGGCCCATCGGCTCCAGCACCGCCGACAGCGGCGCCGTCCAGTCGGCCCGCAGGAGCAGCAGCAGCCCGGTCGTGTAGGCGACGGCCCCGGCCAGCGCGGCGACGCTGTAGACGGTCCAGTCGCCGGTCATGACCCAGGCGGGGGTGAGCAGCGCGGTCGCCAGCGCGCTCACCGCGAACCCCGGCCACAGCAGCCGTTCGGACGGCCGCAGCTGCATCAGCGCCATGCCGACCAGGAACAGGCCGGGGATGAACAGCGAGCCGCCCCCCTCACGCATCGCCCAGACGACCGCCCCCAGGCCGAGGATCAGCACGGGCAGCCCGCCCGCCAGGAACGACGCGGGCAGCAGCACCAGCGCGCCGTAGAAGGCGTAGTCGGTGAGCACCTCGCCCTGGTAGAAGGTGTGCTGCACGAGCCCGAAACCGAACAGCCAGACCAGCCTGCTCAGCAGCACCCAGCGGCCGGCCCGCTGCAGGAACAGCACGAAACCGATGCCGAAGAGCAGCGAGAAGATCGGGTAGAAGCGGGCCTGGAACAACGCGTCGATCGCCCAGTCGACGCCGGTGCGCGGCCGGTCGGGATCGTTCGGCAGGTGCTGCCAGGTGTTGACCAGCATGATCCCGCCCACCGCGAAGCCGCGGAGGGCGTCGAGCTCACGGATGCGCGTCACAGGAACCAGGCGAACCACCATACGAGGAATCCGGCGCCGATGAACGCCGCCACGGCCTGTCCCCATCCGCGCCGCCGCGCGAACGCCGCCAGCGCGAGCACGGCCGAGCCGACCGCCACCCAACTGTACGGCCAGGTCATCGCGGGCACGCCGACGGTCAGGGCGGCCCCGTCCGTCCGCCCGTACACCTCCTTCGCGACGAGCCAGCTGAACGCCACCCCGGTGAGTCCGGCGTACGCGGTCAGCGCCCGGCCTCTGGCCGCGCCCGCGAGCAACTGCGCCAGGGAGGCCAGCGCGAACAGCGCGAACGGCGCCGCCAGCCACGGCGCGGCCGCCAGCCGGTAGGGCGCGGCACTCACCCGTACGTCGGCGGGACGGGGCGGCGCCTGCTCGGGAGAGCAGAGGTAGGCGGGCTGGGAGGAGGACTGGGGGGAGGAGGACTGGGGGGAGGAGGGCCGGGCGGGGTCTGCGACGAAGGCCCGGATGTGCTCGCGGGCGCACGCGCCGGCCGGGGACCCGGCCAGGGACACCGCGTGGCCGAGGCCGGCGAACTCGACGAAGCGGCCGTCCGGGAGCCGTTCGGCGGCGGCCCTGCCGGTGCCGGACGGCGTGGTGGGGTCGGCCCGGCCGCCGACGGCCAGGACCGGCGCGTCCGTGGTGGAGTTCGCCGGCGTGGACGCGGGCAGCTTCCAGGCGTCACACACCGCTTTATCGGCTTTTACGGTGAAAAGTCGGGAGCTGGTGGTGAAAGTGTTGAACGGGACCTCGTCCTGGCACTGCACCGCGTGATACAGCCCCAGCTCGCGCGCCATCAGCCCCTCGGCCAGCGCGTCGGCCGGTGGGCTCAGCAGCTCGTCGTGCCCGCTCGCCAGCGCGCCGACCAGCACGGGCATCATCACCGCTGCGCCCGCCGTCCCGTCCGCTGCGTCCGCCCCGCCGGCTGCACCGGCCCCGCCCGCTGCGCTCGATGCGCGCGGTGTCCCGCCCGGCTCCCGCAGTGCCTGGGCCAGGAGCGCCGCCGTGTCGTCGCCGGTCAGCCGGGCCGTGAACGCGGTGCCGAGCAGCGGGTCGGTCACGGGCACCCGCGCGGGCCGCGCGTTCAGCCTGCGCACCATCGCCTCGAAACGGTCGCGCAGTCCCAGCCGCGCCACCGCGTCGGCCAGCCCCCGGTCCGCCTCGTCGTACCAGGCCGCGCTCTCGGGCACGAACGAGTCCAGCACCACCGACCGGACACCACCCGGGTCGGCGGCGGCCACGTCGAGCATCACCCGCGTCGAGTAGCCGACCCCGAACAGGTTCCACGACGGGTGACCGAGCACCTCGCGCAGCGCTATCACGTCGGCCGCGATCTCCCTGGTCGTGTAGCCGCGCAGGTCGACTCCCTGCTCCCGCAGCCGCTCCCGGCAGGCTCCGGCCGCCGCCGCGACATCCGCCCAGCGATCGACCCGCCCACCCGATCCAGCGGATCCTCCTGACCCAGCGGATCCTCCCGATCCAGCGGATCCTCCCGATCCAGCGGATCCTCCCGATCCTGCCGATTTGTCCGATCCGCTCGCCACGAGGGCGCCCGTGTCCGTCGCGCGGCCCGTGGCCGGATCGCGCAGCAGCCCGAGCATCGCCTCAGCCGTCTCCGGGCAGCCCAGCGCGGGCCGCGAGTGCCGGCCGCCGCGCTGCTCCACGGCCACCACGTCGCGGTCGGGGAACATCCGGCTCACCAACCCGATGAGCGGGATCGACGACGTGCCGGGCCCGCCGTTCATGAACACGACCGGGTCGGCCGCCCGGTCGCCCGCCGTCGAGGCGTGTACGGCGAAGCCGACCCTGATGGTCCGGCCCGGCGCGTCCCGGCGTTCGGGCACGACCAGGAAACCGCAGACCGTGTGATCGGGCACCGCGACCGGGCACGGGCTCCGCTCGACCTCGCCCGGCGCCGGACCGGGGACGAGAGGGGGGAGGGCCAGAGCGAGGGCGAGGGCGACCTGGGTGATCACGCGACGACCCTATTAGGGTGGGCCCGTGACGGAAGCACTAGTTTCTCGGATGCGCGGGTTCGGCACGACGATTTTCGCCGAGATGAGCCAACTTGCCGCGCGCACCGGGTCCATCAACCTGGGACAGGGATTCCCCGACACCGACGGCCCGGCGGCCATGCTCGACCGTGCGGTCCAGGCGATCGGGTCGGGTGCCAACCAGTACCCACCCGGTCCTGGTGTGCCGGAGCTGCGCCAGGCCGTCTCCGAGCACCGGGCCGCCCACTACGGCCTGAGCTACGACCCCGACGGCGAGATCCTGGTGACGGTCGGCGCCACCGAGGCCATCGCGACCAGCGTGCTGGCGCTGTGCGAGCCGGGTGACGAGGTGATCGCGTTCGAGCCCTACTACGACTCCTACGCCGCCTCGATCGCGCTCGCCCAGGCCCGGCTGGTCGCCGTCACCATGCGGCCCGAGGCCGGCCGCTTCACCTTCGACCCCGCCGAGCTGCGGGCGGCCGTCACGCCGCGGACCCGCGCCATCCTGGTCAACTCGCCGCACAACCCGACGGGCACCGTCTTCACCAGGGACGAGCTGACCTCCATCGCCGAGCTCTGCCAGGAGCACGGGCTGATCGCCATCACCGACGAGGTGTACGAGCACCTGACGTTCGACGGCGTCGAGCACATCCCGCTGGCCACGCTGCCGGGCATGCGCGAGCGCACGGTGGCGATCTCCTCGGCGGGCAAGACGTTCTCGGTCACCGGCTGGAAGACCGGCTGGGTGTGCGCCCCGCCCGAGCTGGTCACGGCCGTGCAGACGGTCAAGCAGTTCACCACCTACACCGCGAGCGCGCCGTGGCAGCTCGCCGTCGCCCACGGCCTGCGGCACGAGCTGGGCTGGGTGGCCGAGCTGCGCGCCGCCCTGCAGGACAAGCGCGACCGGCTGATGACCGGGTTGGCGGCGGCCGGGTTCGAGGTGTTCAAGCCGGCGGGCACCTACTTCGCGCAGACCGACATCAGGCCGCTCGGCTTCACCGACGGGTTCGAGTTCGCCCGCAGGCTGCCCGAGCTCGCCGGGGTGGTGGCGATCCCGACCGAGGTGTTCTACGACCATCCGGCGCGGGGCAGCCACTTCGTCAGGTTCGCCTTCTGCAAGAAGGAGGAGGTCATCGACGAGGCGGCCGCCCGCCTGAAGCGCCTGTCCGCCTGACCTGGCGCCCGGCCGGGTGCGGTCAGGCGGTTCCGGGGGTGTCGAGCGGAGTGAGCGCGGCGCCCGCCTCCTCCGGGCCGGCCCCCGTGGCCAGCAGCAGGTCCACGACGATCGACCGGAGCTGGGCCACGATGACGTGGGCGGAGAAGCCCAGGCCTTGGGGCCGCTCGCTGCCGGCCACGGCCAGCAGCGCCTGCCTGGCCAGCACGGGCTCCCGGCCGGCCCCGAGCTCCAGCTGCAGCAGCAGCGCGGCCTCCGACACCTCGCGCATGGAGTCGGCCAGCGAGGCGGAGGGCGGGGCGGCCTCGCCCAGCGCCGCCAGGGTGCGGCGGGCCAGCACCCTGGCGTTCCTGAGCGCGTGATCCACCGGCACGACCGCCCTCTCGTACCTGGCCAGCCGGGCGCGGCGGTGCCAGTGCAGCGGCGAGATCATGGCGATCTCCTTGCCGGTCGCCAGCGCCTGCTCGAACTCCTCGACCGCCGCCTGCGTGCCCCGGGCTCCCTCCAGCGCCTCGGCGGCCAACTCCACGTCGCGCTTCTCGATCGCCTCGGCCGCCTGCTCCAGCACGGTGGACAGCGCGTCGAGCACTCCCGAGGCGTGCTTGGCCACGAGGTTGACCGGGCTGGCGGGCAGCAGGGCCACCACGGCGACCCCGATGGCGCCGCCGGTGAGCGCGTCGAGCATCCGGTCCAAACCGCCCGTGCTGTCGCCCGGCACCAGAGCCACGACCAGCACGGCCGACGACCCGGCCTGCAGCGCGAACAGCGCCCCGCTGTCCAGCAGGGCGGCGGTGGCCATGGCCAGCGCCACGACCAGGGCGATCTGCCAGGTACCCGAGCCGATCCAGGCGACCAGGAGGTCTCCCACGCCGACGCCGAGGCTGACGCCGACGACCAGCTCGGTCACCCGGCGCAGCCGCTGTCCGAGGCCCACGCCGACGCAGATCAGCACGGCGATCGGCGCGAAGAAGGGGCTGGGGTGACCGAGCAGCTGGGTGGCGGCGAGCCAGGCGAGCGCGGCGCCCACGGCGCACTGCGCGATCGACGGAGCCTTCAGCCCGAACGTGTGCAGCCGTTCCCGCAGGTGATCGCCGAGCCTCGTCCTCACGCTCCCACCTTGCCCGATCTTGATGACATTACGGTCACATGACCCCAATTTGGAGGATAGAGGGCAGTAGTACCATCTGCCCCGTTCGTTGCCGTACGCGAACGGGCCCCTATTGTCGACAGCGTGGAACCAAGGAGCCGGGAGGGCACACGGCGCCGCATTCTCGACGCCGCCTGCCGCCTGTTCGCCGAACACGGCTACGACGAGGTGACGATGCGGATGCTCGGCGCCGAGGCGAACGCCAACATCGCCCTCATCAACCGCTACTTCGGCTCGAAGAGGGAGCTGTTCGCCGAGGCGCTGGCCCAGCAGGGCAGGTTCCCCGCCGTGCTCGACGAGGGCGACGACCTGGCCGGGCGGCTGGCCGAGTACGTCGCCGACCGGCTCGGCTCCGAGGACACGAGCCCTGTCCTCGCCACCCTGGAACGTTCGGCGTCCAGCCCGGCGATCCGCGAGCTGGCACAGGACCGGGTCAGGAGCGCCATCCTGGAACCGCTGATCGCCCGGCTGGACGGAGAGGACGCCGAACTGCGCGCCTCCATCGCCGCCGCGATCATCATGGGCGGCGGCAGGTTCCAGCAGTTGTTCGGGCCCGCGGCGCCGGGGTCGCGGCAGGCGCTGGTCGACAGGCTGACCGCGGTCTTCCGCGCCTGCCTCAGCTGACCTCGCGCCCGCCCTGGTCCAGGAACGCGTCGACCTCGGCCAGGAACGCCTTCCTGGCCGAGACGTGGATCAGGTGCCCGGCGTCGATCGTGACCAGCCGGGCGCCCGGAATGCGCTCGGCCAGCGGCTCGGACCGGACGTGGCTCGACGGCCCGCCCGACAGCACCAGGGTGGGAGCGGTGACGCGCCCCAGCCCCTGCCACCACGCCGGGTCGGGCGCGAGGAACTGCCGCTCGGTCTGGTGCACCATCCGCCAGTCGAAGCCGGTGGATCCGTCCTCGACGATGGGCGCGCGCCCTTCGACGGGCAGCGGCGGGGGAGGATCCTCGACGACGAGCCGGTCGACCCGGCCGGGGTGACGCATGGCCAGGAGGTAGGCGACCACGCCGCCCAGCGAGTGGCCCACCAGGGTGGCCCGCTCGACGCCGAGGTGGTCGAGCAGGCCCACGACGTCCTCGGCCATGCCGGGCAGCGCGTAGTCGCCCGGCCGGCCGCTGCCGCCGTGGCCCCGCAGGTCGGGCGCGATGACGTGGTGGCGGGCGGCGAAGTGCTGGGTGATGCCGTTCCAGTCGTTGTGGTCGGCGGTGCGGCCGTGGAGCAGCACCAGCGCGGGAGCGTCCGGCGCGCCTTCCTCCCGGAAGACGATGGTGACCCCGTTGACGACCGCTTCGCGCATCACATCCGCGACCCTACCGCCGGGAGCCGAGCCGCTCGGGCGGTGCGGCCGTCCATCTCAACCGGTTACGGCACCGTCCGCGACGTCTGGCACACATTGCCCATGAAAGGGGGGCGGAGTCGTCAGTAGCGTCGGGACGTGGCGTGCCGCCGGACGAGGCCGGGTATCTCGGCCCGGGGCGGCTCGGGACGACGGTCCTCCCTGATTACTGCGGCTCATGGGCGAGAAAGGGCGACAAATGCCGGATCCGATAGAAGTGCGCAAGGTGCCGATCGAGAGCGTGACCGACGCCTCGGGCCTGGAACGGCTGATCGACGACGGGGTGATCGAGGCGCACCGGGTGCTCGCCGTGATCGGCAAGACCGAGGGCAACGGCGGCGTGAACGACTACACCCGCATCCTGGCGGACCGGGCCTTCCGTGACGTGCTGGCGGCCAAGGGGCATCCGGCGCCGGAGAACGTGCCGCTGGTGTGGTCGGGCGGCACCGACGGGGTGCTGAGCCCGCACGCCACGATCTTCGCCACCCTCGACCCGTCGCGGGCGGTCGCGTCCGACGAGCCGCGCGTGTCGGTCGGCGTTGCGATGAGCGAGGTGATCCTGCCCGAGGACATCGGCCGCCCCGCCATGGTGGAGAAGGTCGCGGCCGGCGTGCGCGAGGCGATGAAGATCGCCGGCATCGACGACCCGCGAGACGTCCACTACGTGCAGACCAAGACCCCGCTGCTCACCCTGGCCACGATCACCGACGCCAAGAGCCGCGGCCAGGACACCGCGATCGAGGAGACGGGACCGTCGATGGACCTGTCCAACTCGACCACCGCCCTCGGCGTCGCCGTCGCCCTGGGCGAGATCGACATGCCCAGCGCCGACCAGATCCACAAGGACCTCTCGCTCTACTCGTCGGTCGCCTCGTGCTCGTCCGGCGTGGAGCTCGACCGGGCGCAGATCGTCCTGGTCGGCAACGTACGGGGCGTCGGCGGGCGCTACCGCATCGGCCACAGTGTCATGAAGGACGCCCTGGACGCCGACGGCATCTGGGAGGCGATCCGCGACTCCGGCCTGACGCTGCCCGACCGCCCGCACCCGTCGGACCTGGGCGACCGGCTGGTGAACGTCTTCATGAAGTGCGAGGCCGACCCCACGGGCAGGGTCAGGGGCCGGCGCAACATCATGCTGGACGACTCCGACGTGCACTGGCACCGCCAGATCAAGGCCACGGTGGGCGGTGTGGCGGCCTCGGTGACCGGCGACCCCGCCGTCTTCGTCTCGGTGGCCGCCGTCCACCAGGGCCCGTCGGGAGGCGGTCCGGTGGCGGCCATCTCGACCCCCTGACCGGCCGGTACGAGCGCCGCGACCTCCCCGGGACGCGCGTCCCGGGGAGCCCGCACCGCCCCGGACAGCCGTCCGCACGGCCGTCTACCCGTGTCCTTCCTACGGTCGTCTGCACGGGCCTTCGCGCGGGCCTTCGTATGGGCCTTCGTGCGGGCCTTCGTACGGTCAGAAGTCGAAGCGGGGCGAGGACGCGCTCAGCGTGACGGGCTTCGGATCCACGGCCCGCAGCGCGCTCAGCTCGCCGACCAGGGCGGTCATGAGCCGCCCGACGTCCAGCGCCGCCGACGGGTGCAGCGCCTCGGCGACGATCAGCACGGACCGGGTCGTGTCGCTGACGGCCGACTGGCGGCTCTGCCGGTTGGACCACCGCCGGGCGTGGGCCCGCCCGGCGCCGTCGGCGAAGATCACCTCGCCGGGTTCGGGGTGCTCGGTCTCCCCGGAGAAGGTCAGGTAGGTCTCGTCGCCGGTCGCGTAGCGGACCTCCAGGAAACCGGTCACCTCCGTCACGTCGAACACCGCCACCGGGATCGCGAACGCCAGGGACACCGCGTTGCACACGTCGATCAGGGGATGGATGCGCGGCAGCGACCCTTCCTTCCGGAACCGCCGCAGCAGCGACTCCGAGGCGCACCGGTACTGCGTCGGCTTCAGCCCCATCCGCGAGAAAGCCCGCCGCCACGCCTGGATCTCGGGCAGCTCCGCCTCGGACGAGGCCGCCAGCCGGGAGGCCGCGACCGCGGTGAACGCCTCGATCCGGTCGCCGGGGCGGGCATCCGCGCTGATCCCCTCGGCGAACAGCGCGCCGGGCGCCAGCTCCGGGAAGTCCCGCCAGATCGCGGTCGCATGCTCGAAGTACAAACAGATCGCCCCCTTTGACGTGCTCCCCGGTCTGCAGGCCGGGGATTCAGCCTATGCCGCGCGTGCGGCACCTCTGCGGCTTCCTGGTTCACCGGGCCCTGTCTTCCGCTAGGCGGCGGATCTTACCTCCGCAGGCGTTCAGGCTGTCCGCCCGTCCGGCGGCCAGGATGTTGATCGCGGCGTTGACGTCCCGGTCGTGGACCGCGCCGCACGGGCAGGTCCACTTCCGGACGTTGAGCGGCAGGGATCTGGTGACGGCGCCGCAGGCCGAGCAGAGTTTCGACCGGCGGAGCGCGCGGGTTCGTTCGGATGGCCGGAGGCTGCGGGGGAGACCGCTGGAGCGCGCGGGTTCGAGCGGATCCGCGCGAGGCTGCGGGGGAGACCGGCGAAGCGCGCGGGTACTCTCGGGATCTGTGCCGAGCATCCCACGACCTCTCGACCCCGGCGACGACGGCAGCACCGCGCCCGCCGTCGCCGCGGCCCTCGCCTCCTACCAGGACGACGCCGCCGGCCCCGCCGAGGTGCTGGCCGCGCTGACCGGCTCCCGGCTCCTGGTGCCCGTGGTCGCGCTGCTGACCGAGTCGGAGGTGGGTGAGCACGGGCTGCGGCAGGAGAAGGAGAGCGAGATGGCGCTGCCCAAGCTCGTCGGCAAGGACGGCCGGGAGGCCGTGCTCGCGTTCACCGGCACCGAGGCGCTGACCAGGTGGCGGCCCGACGCGCGGCCGATCCAGGCCACCGCGCTCCAGGTCTGCCAGGCGGCGGTCCACGAGCGGGCCGCCGCGGTCGTGGTCGACGTGGCCGGGCCGGTGCCGTTCGTGATCGAGGGCACCGCGCTGGAGGCCCTCGCGGCGGCAGAGTCGGGCACGCTCGACCGGCTGTCCGGCGTGACCGTGGCCCGGGTCGAGCCCGCCGAGCCCGCCCGCAGACGCCGCTGGTTCGCCCGCCGAGCCCACTGATGATCCCGCGAAGCCCACGACCACACCGGAAGCGTCGAATCCGAGGCCGCTGAACGGCCCAGCCCCAGACCGGGTCACTGCGGGCGAAGCCGCTGAACGGACCCGCGCGGGCACGTCGCCGGACTAGGGTCGCCACGTGGTTGCACTCGTGGCGCTGCTCGGCCTCATCGCGGGCCGTTATGTCCGGACATTAGCCGGCGCGTTCGGTGACGATCCGGACGACCTCAGGGCCGAGGCCCGCGCCGCGATGTCCGGCGTGCTGCGCACGGTGCCGATGCCCGCCTGGCCGCCGGCCGTCGAGCTGGCCACGGCCGTGGTGACCGTCCTGGTCGCCTGGCGCGCGGGCCTGCCGTACGTGTATCTCGCCGTGGCGGGCACGGCCCTGGCGATCATCGACTGGCGGACCTTCCGGCTGCCGGACGTGATCACGCTGCCGTCGTACCCCATCCTGGCCCTGACCCTGATCCCCACCGGTGAGCTGCCCCGGGCGCTGCTCGGCGGCGTGGCGCTGGCGGCGGTCTACGGGGTGCTGTGGTTCGTCCGGCCCGCCGCCATGGGCCTCGGCGACGTGAAGCTGGCCGGGCTCATCGGCATGGCCACCGGCGCGCTCGGCTGGCCCGCCTGGGTGCTCGCCGCCGTGGCCGGGCAACTGCTCGGCGCCCTCTACGCGGTCACGCTGCTCGCGACCGGCCGGGCGGGGCGCCGCACCGAGTTCCCACTCGGCCCCTTCATGCTGCTCGGTGCCCTGACCGGTCTCTGTCTCGGCAGTTGAACACCCGGACATCTCACTAGGCGGCACATGGAAGACTTGTAGGCATGTTGCGCTGGTTGACCGCCGGAGAGTCTCACGGCCCGGAGCTCGTTGCCGTCATGGAAGGCCTGCCCGCGGGGGTCGAGGTGACCACGGCCGCGATCGACGAGGCGCTGCGCCGCCGCCGCCTCGGCTACGGCCGGGGCGCCCGGATGAAGTTCGAGCAGGACCAGGTGACGATCATCGGTGGCGTCCGCCACGGCCGCACCATGGGCAGCCCGGTCGCGATCCGCATCGGCAACACCGAGTGGCCCAAGTGGGCGAAGGTCATGGCGGCCGACCCGGTCGACCCCGAGGAGCTGGAAGGGCTGGCGCGCAACGCGCCGCGCTCGCGGCCCCGTCCGGGCCACGCCGACCTGGCCGGCATGCAGAAATACGGCTTCGACGACGCCCGCCAGGTCCTCGACCGGGCCAGCGCCCGCGAGACCGCCGCCAGGGTGGCGCTCGGCGAGGTGGCCAGGCGCTTCCTCAAGCAGGCGCTCGGCGTCGACATCGTCAGTCACGTGGTCTCCATCGGCGAGGCGTCCACCCCGGCCGAGACGCTCCCGGGGCCGGGCGACCTGCCGCGGATCGACGCCGACCCGGTCAGGTGCGCCGACCCCGAGGGCAGCGCCGCCATGGTGGCCGTCATCGACAAGGCGCACAAGGACGGCGACACGCTCGGCGGCGTGGTCGAGGTGCTCGCCTACAACCTGCCGCCCGGCCTCGGCAGCTACACCCACTGGGACCGCCGCCTCGACTCCCGGCTGGCCGGCGCGCTCATGGGCATCCAGGCGATCAAGGGCGTGGCGGTCGGCGACGGCTTCGAGACGGCCCGCCGGCCCGGCTCGCGCGCCCACGACGAGATCGCCTACACCGCCGAAGACGGGGTGCGCCGCATCACCAACCGCGCGGGCGGTGTCGAGGGCGGCATGACCAACGGCGAGATCCTGCGCGTCAGCGCCGCCATGAAGCCGATCTCCACGGTGCCCCGGGCGCTGGCCACGATCGACGTCAAGACCGGCGAGGCGGCCCAGGCCCACCACGAGCGGTCCGACGTCTGCGCGGTCCCGGCGGCGGGCATCGTCGCCGAGGCGATGGTCGCGCTGGTGCTGGCCGACGCGGCGCTCGAGAAGTTCGGTGGCGACTCCGTCGAGGAAGTCGCCCGCAACCTGTCCGGCTACCTCTCCTCAATGGTGATCAAATGATCAAGGCCGTGCTGATCGGCCCGCCCGGGTCCGGCAAGACCACCCTCGGCCGCCTGCTCGCCGAGCGGCTCGGCGTGCCCTTCCGCGACACCGACGCCGACGTGGAGGCCGTCGCGGGCAAGCCCGTGGCCGACATCTTCGTCGAGGACGGCGAGGCGCACTTCCGCGAGCTGGAGCTGCGGGCGCTGCGGCAGGCGCTGGCCGAGCACGACGGCGTGCTGTCCGTCGGCGGCGGGGCCGTGCTGCGCGAGGAGGCCCAGGAGCTGCTCGCCGACCGGCCCGTCGTCTACCTCCAGGTGGGCCTGTCCGACGCGGTGCAGCGGGTGGGCCTCGCCTCGGCCCGGCCGCTGCTCGTGCTCAGCCCGCGCAGCCAGCTGAAGAAGCTCATGGAGGAGCGGCGGCCCATCTACGAGCGGCTCGCGACGATCACCGTGGTGACCGACAAGCGCGAGGTCGAGGAGCTGGCCGACGAGATCGTCGAGGGGCTCGGCCGATGACCGCCACGAGGATCGCCGTGCGCGGCGACAGCCCCTATGACGTGGTGGTCGGCGCGGGCGTGCTGGGCGAGCTGCCCGGCCTGTTCAGGCCGGGGGTGCGCACGGTCGCGGTGATCCACCCGGCCGGCCTGCCCGAGATCTCCCGCCCGGTGTGCGCGGCGCTGTCCGACGCCGGCCTCGACGTGGTGGCGCTGCCGGTGCCCGACGGCGAGCAGGCCAAATCCGTCGAGGTGGCCGCCCAGCTGTGGTCGGCGCTCGGCCGCTACGGGGTGACGCGCTCCGACGCCGTGGTGGGCGTCGGCGGGGGAGCCACCACCGACCTGGCGGGGTTCGTCGCCGGCACCTGGCTGCGCGGCGTCCAGGTGGTGTTCGTCCCGACCACGCTGCTCGCCATGGTCGACGCGGCGGTCGGCGGCAAGAACGGCATCGACACCCCCGAGGGCAAGAACCTCGTCGGCACCTTCCTGCCTCCCGCCGGGGTGCTCTGCGACCTCGCGACGCTGCAGAGCCTGCCGCGTGCCGACTACGTCGCCGGGCTCGCCGAGATCATCAAGGGCGGCTTCATCGCCGACCCGGCCATCCTGGCGCTGGTCGAGGAAGACCCCGAGGCGGCCACCCGGCCCGATGGACGCCACACCCGCGAGCTGATCGAGCGCAAGATCCGGGTCAAGGCCGACGTGGTCGGCGCCGATCTGCGTGAGGCGGGGCTGCGCGAGATCCTCAACTACGGTCACACGCTCGCCCACGCCATCGAACGCGCCGAGCACTACCACATGCGTCACGGCGAGGCCGTCGCCATCGGCATGGTCTACGCCGCCGAGCTGTCCAGGCTCGACGGCCGCGTGGGGGCCGATCTGGTCGAGCGCACCAGGTCGATCCTGACCTCGGTCGGGCTGCCCACCGCCTACCGCGCCGACGCCTGGCCGCAGCTGCGCGATCACATGCGGCTGGACAAGAAGAACCGCGGGGCCGAGCAGCGGTTCGTCGTGCTCGACGGCCTGGCCGAGCCCGCGCGGCTCGAAGGCCCGCCGGAGGAGCTGCTGGAAGCCGCCTACCAGGCGGTCACCCAGTGACCCCGGAAGATCGGCCAAGCCCGGCAGGTCCGGCGGTCCCGGCAGGTCCGGTGGGCCCCGCAGGTCCGGCGGCGCCGGCAGGCCGAGCGGTTCCCGCAGGTCCGGCGGTTCGGCAGGGTCCGGCGGAGACGGGCGTGGGGCGATGAGGCGCTACGGCTCCTTCGTGGCACTCGGTGACAGCTTCACCGAGGGGCTCAACGACGTCGGCCCCGACGGCCGCTACCGAGGCTGGGCCGACCGGGTCGCCGAGCGGCTCGCCGCCGACGACCCCGCGTTCCGTTACGCCAACCCGGCGGTGCGGGGCAGGCTGCTCGACCAGATCGTCACCGAGCAGGTGCCGGTCGCCGTCGAGATGGCCCCCGACCTGGTCAGCCTCTGCGCGGGCGGCAACGACCTGCTCCGGCCGGGCTGCGACCCCGACGCGATGGCCAAGACCCTCGCGCGAGCCGTGCGCGAGTTGCGGGCGGGCGGCGCCGAGGTGCTGCTGTTCACCGGGGTCGATCCGCGCGACACGCCGCTGATGCGCCGCCTGCGCGGCCGTTTCGCCGTCTTCTACCTGCACGTACGCTCGATCGCCGACCTCTACGGCTGCCGGCTGGTCGACCAGTGGTCGATGCAGGGCCTGCGCGACTGGCGGGCCTGGGGCGACGACCGGCTCCACATGAACGAGGACGGCCATCGGCTGGTCGCCGCCCGGGTGCTCGATGTGCTGGGCGTGCCGTTCGACGACTGGCGCAAGGTGTGGCCGGAGCGTTCGGTCGATCCGCGGGCCAGGCGGCGCGAGGACGCGCAGTGGATCCGCGAGCACCTGGTGCCCTGGGTGACCCGCCGGCTGCGCGGCACCTCCTCCGGCGACGGTGTCGACCCCAAGCGCCCCGACCTGCTGCCCTGGGGGCCTTGAGGTCCGTGCCCGGCCGCCCCTCTGCACAGCGGAATGAGTGCGGCCGACCCTGTGCGCAGGCCGAGCTCGTACGGCCGGGTCAGCTCTCGGCCGCCAGGCGCTTGAGCGCGGAGCGGGGGATGGCGGGGTCGGTGGTGCGCCAGAAGGGCGGCAGCGAGCCCAGCAGGAAGCCGCTGTAGCGGGCGGTCGCCAGGCGCGGGTCGAGCACCGCGATGACGCCCTTGTCGTGTTGTGACCGCAGCAGCCGGCCTGTGCCCTGGGCCAGGAGGAGTGCCGCGTGGTTGGCCGCGACCGTCATGAAGCCGTTGCCGCCCTTGGCCGCCACGTGCCGCTGCCGGGCCGAGGTGAGCGGGTCGTCGGGACGAGGGAACGGCACCCGGTCGATGATGACCAGGCGCAGCGACGGGCCGGGCACGTCGACGCCCTGCCAGAGCGACAGGGTGCCGAACAGGCAGGTCGTCTCGTCTTCGGCGAACTGCTTGACGAGCAGCATGGTCGAGTCGTCGCCCTGGCAGAGCAGCGGCACGTCGAGCCGGTCGCGCAGCGCCTCGGTGGCGGCCTTGGCGGCCCGCATGGAGGAGAACAGGCCCAGTGTGCGGCCGCCCGCGGCCTGGATCAGCTCGGTGATCTCGTCGAGGTAGGCCTGGGGCAGCCCGTCGCGGCCCGGCTGGGGCAGGTGTTTGGCGACGTAGAGGATGCCGGCCCGGGGATGGTCGAACGGCGAGCCGACGTCGATGCCCTGCCACTCGCCCTTGCCGAGCCCCCACTGCATGGCCATGGCGTCGAACGTGCCGCCCAGCGCCAGCGTGGCGGAGGTGAGCACGACGGTGCGGTCGCCGAAGAGCCGCTCGCGCAGCATGCCGCCGACGTTGAGCGGCGCGACGCGCAGCGTCGGCGGGCGCCGGTCGGTGCCGGAGTCGAGCCAGACCACCTCGGCCCGGTCGGCCTCGGTGGCGTGGCCGTAGGCCTCCAGCATGCGCACGGCGGTGTCGTGGACCTCGTCGAGCGCGGTGAACGCCGCCTTGCGCTGGCCCGCCTTGTCGGGGTCGTCCTTGTCGCCGCCACGCGGCCCCAGCGCCGTGACGCAGCGGGCCGAGGTGTCGCGCAGCAGGGCCAGCGTGAGCCCGAGCACCTCGGGCAGCTCGTCGACCCGGCCCGCCGGCGCGGCGGCCAGCAGCGCCTTGAGGTCTTCGCCGGCCTCCAGCAACTGGTCGGCGATCGGCTGCTCGATCAGCCGGCCCACGCGGCGCACGGCCAGCGCCACCGAGACGTCCGACAGCTCGCCGGTCACCACCGAGGTGACCCGGTCGACCAGCTCGTGTGCCTCGTCGACGACCACGAGATCATGTTCGGGCAGCACCGACATCTCGCTCATCGCGTCGATCGCCAGCAGCGCGTGGTTGGTGACGACCACGTCGACCTCGCCGGCCTTGGCCCTGGCCAGCTCGGCGAAGCACTCGGCGCCGCTCGGGCAGCGGGTGGCGCCCAGGCACTCCTGGGCGCTCACCGAGAACTGCCGCCAGGCCTGCTCGCTGACCCCGGGCACCAGCTCGTCGCGGTCGCCCGTCTCGGTCTCCTCGGCCCACTCCTGGATGCGCTGCACCATCCGCCCGGTCGCGCTGACCTCGCGCGCGTCGAACAGCTGGTCCTGCTCGTCCTCCTCGGGCCAGCCGGCGGTCGCCTTGTAGCGGCACAGGTAGTTGCGGCGGCCCTTGAGGATGGAGAACGACGGCTCGTGCGGCAGCTCCTTGGCCAGGGCCTCGGACAGCCGGGGCAGGTCGCGGTCGACCAGCTGGCGCTGCAGCGCGATGGTGGCGGTGGAGATCACGACCGTGGTGTCGGTGTCCATGGCGTGCCGGATGGAGGGCACCAGGTAGGCGAGTGACTTGCCGGTGCCGGTGCCCGCCTGGACCGCTAGATGCTCTTCTTCGTCGACGGCCCGCTGGACGGCCTTCGTCATCGTGATCTGGCCCTGGCGCTCGCTCCCTCCGAGAGCGTTGACCGCGGCGCTGAGCAGGTGTTCGACTGACGGGAGATGGGAGTCCGGCACGGCACTAAACGCTACCGGCATTCCGGGGTCGCCGCGCCGAACGCGGTGTGACGGGGCATACGCATCCCGGCGTTCCCGGGCCTGGACGGCGGGATGCGTGGCACACTGAACGACCGGAACTCCAACCTGTCCGTCTAGGAGCTTCCAGATGCGACCAGATGGACCCAAGATGAGGGCGGGGAGTCCGGTTAAGTAGGGTTTTCCGGGGTTGAGTGGACGAATAAAGGCTGGTTAAAGCAATATGTCTGCCATGTCGGAAGTTGTCCCGTTGCCGTCGTTCGGTGAAGTGTTCTTCGATGCCAGAGGTCAGGAACGTTGCCTCCGGGTCACCTGGCATGAGGGCACCCTCGTGCTCAGCCTGTGGCGAGGGGAGATGTGCACGGCCAGCTTCCGCATGCCGATGGACGACGTGGGGCGCCTGCTCGACACGCTCGACGACGGCTACGCGGAGGCCAGCGGCGAGCAGCCCGCCGTGCCCGAGCAGGATCCGGTGACCGAGGCGATCCCCGGCACCGGCCAGTATCATCGGCCCCCGGCCCACGGCCTGCAGCCCCCGCCGCCGCAGCATGACGAGCGGCCGACGACCGCGCCCAACGACGTGCTCGTCGCCAGGGGGCCGGCCCACCAGGACAAGCTGGTGGCCTCCTATCCGGAGCCGGTCGCGCCCCGCGACGCGCCGACCCCGCAGTACGGCGAGCGGAGCCCCTTCACCGGCCCCCAGTACGCCGATCCGCACACGGGCGAGCCGATCCCCGCCTACCGGGAGCCCGCCCGGGCGGAGCCGTTCTCCGGCCCGCAGTACGCCGAGCCCGACACCTTCGGCGGCCGGCCGTACACCCTGGACCCCGAGCCCTTCTCCGGCCCGCAGTACATGGCCGGCGGCCACGAGACCCATCCGCACTACCAGCTGCCCGACGGCCGTCCGGTGGCGCCGTCGACCGATCCGCTGGGCTTCCCCTCCCAGGCCGCCCAGTCCTATCCGGCGCCGCGTCAGGACCGCCCCGCGCCGAGCGACTACGGCTACCAGCAGCAGCCACCGCCGCCCTCGCGCGAGGTCCCGGGCGCGGCCGGGCTCGGCACCCCGATGCACGGCATCCCCGGCGCGGGCAGGCGCCAGGCCCCCGCCCCGGCGGCCGGCCGCGACCGCTACCCCGGTCAGGACGGCTACCAGGGCTACCAGCCCCAGATCGACCCCCTCGACCCGCTGGCGAGCCCGTATCCCCGCGACCACGGCACGCCCGACATCTCGCGCCCGTACGTGGGCGATCCGATGTTCTCCACCGGCGAGCGGCTACGTCCCGACCAGTACGACGACCGCGACGACCGCCGCGAGTGGTGAGCCGGGGCGGCTGACCTGGGGCAGGTGACCTGAGGCGTCAGGCCATCTGGGCGTGGACGAAGCACCACCGCCAGTTCTCGCCGGGCTCGAAGGACTCGATCACCGGATGGCCCACGCCCTGGAAGTGCCGCGTGGCGTGCTTGTTGGGTGACGAGTCGCAGCACCCGACATGACCGCACGCCAGGCAGCGACGCAGATGGACCCAGCCGCTTCCGGTGGCCAGGCACTCCTCGCAGCCTTCCGGCGTCCGCGCCGGCGGGTCGTCGGCTTGGGCGAGATGCTCACAGATAGTCATGGCTCGAATCCTAGAACCAGAATCGTGTTCCAATTTGGCCGGACCTCTTGCTCCACCACGTTCCAACGGTGGACATTGTGACCATCGGGGAGTGACGTAGGACACAATCCCGAGGAGCCGGCTTGCTTGAGGTTCGCAATCTCGAGGTTGTCTATGACGACGTGATGCTCGTGCTGCGCGGCGTGAGCCTCAAAGTCCCTCCGGGCTCGATCGTCGCGCTGCTGGGCGCGAACGGGGCCGGCAAGACGACCCTGCTGCGCGCGTTGTCGGGCCTGCTCGACGTGCACGACGGCGACATCACCAAGGGCTCCGTCACGCTCGAAGGCGAGCCCATCCACCAGCTTAAACCCGCCCAGATCGTACGGCGAGGCATCAGCCAGGTCATGGAGGGCCGGCGCATCCTGGCCGAGCTGACCGTCGAGGAGAACCTCAGGGTCGGCGGCCACACGGCGGGCACTTCGCACCTGGAGCGGGTCTACGACCTGTTCCCGCTGCTGCGCGAACGCCGCAGGAGCGTGTCCGGCTACCTGTCGGGCGGCGAGCAGCAGATGCTGGCCGTCGGCCGCGCGCTCATGGCCGGCCCCCGCTACCTGCTGCTCGACGAGCCCAGCCTGGGCCTCGCCCCCGCGCTGGTGGCGCAGATCCGCGACCTCATCGTGGAGATCAACCGGCAGGGCACCACGGTCCTGCTCGTCGAGCAGAACGCGACGATGGCACTGTCGATCGCCGGCCACGGCTACGTCATGGAGACCGGCAAGATCGTCATGGACAAACCGGCCGCCGAGCTGCTGGCCGACGAGGACATCAAGGAGTTCTACCTCGGAGCCGTCAGATCCTTCCGCGAGGTCAAGCACTACAAGCGGAGGAAGCGATGGCTGTCGTGACCCCCGTGCTGACCTTCGAGGACGTGCGCCTCAGCTTCGCCGGGGTGAGGGCCATCGACGGCGTCACCTTCGACGTGGGCCCCGCCGAGCTGTTCGCGATCATCGGCCCCAACGGCGCGGGCAAGACCTCGATCTTCAACGTGCTGTCCGGCGTCTACCGGCCGGACAGCGGCCGGGTCGCCTTCCTCGGCGAGGACCTGCTGTCCCGGCGGCCGCACGAGATCGCCGCGATGGGCCTGGCCAGGACGTTCCAGAACGTCGAGCTCTTCCACAACCTGACCGTCCTGGACAACCTGATGCTCGGCCGCCACCACCACTTCCGCTACGGCGCGGCCGCCGCCGTGCTGTGGCTCGGCCGGGCCAGGCGCGAGGAGCTGGCCGCCCGCGCCCGGGTCGAGGACATCATCGACTTCCTGGAGCTGGAGGCCTGGCGCCGCCACCCCGTACGGCTGCTGCCGTACGGAGTCCAGAAGCGGGTGGAGCTGGGCCGGGCGCTGGCCATGGAGCCCCGGCTGCTGCTGCTCGACGAGCCGGTCGCCGGGATGAACCTGGAGGAGACCGAGGACATGGCCAGGTTCGTCCTGGACATCCGCGACGAGCTGGGCATCCCGATCGTGCTCGTCGACCACGACATGGGGCTGGTCATGGACCTGGCGGACCGGGTGCTGGTGCTCGACTTCGGCCGGCCCGTCGCGCTCGGCACTCCGGAGCGGGTGCAGCACGACCCCGAGGTCATCGAGGCGTACCTGGGAGGCACGGCATGACGGTCACCATCGTCACCAGAGTGCGCGAACGCGCCCTTTCCGCCCCCACCGCCGTCGCGATGCGGCGCAAGGACCTGGGCATCTGGCAGGAGATCGGCTGGGCCGGCTACTGGGAGCAGGTCGAGCTGGTCGCGCACGCCCTGCTCGCGCTCGGCGTCGAGCCGGGCGACCGGGTGGCGGTGCACTCCGAGAACCGGCCCGAGTGGCTCTACGCCGACCTCGGCACGGTCGCGGTCAGGGGCATCACGGTCGGCCTGTATCCGACCAACCCGCCCGCCGAGGTCGCCTACCTGCTGGCGGACTCGGGCGCGAAGATCCTCGTGGCCGAGGACCAGGAGCAGGTCGACAAGGCGCTGGCCGTGCTCGACGAGTGCCCCGAACTGCGGCACATCGTCTACCTGGAGCCACGCGGCATCCGGGGGCGCTACACCGACCCCCGGCTGATGTCCTGGCCCGAGCTGCTGGAGCTCGGCGCCGGGCACCGCTCGCGGCATCCCGGCGCGGTCGCCGCCCGGATGGACGCGGCCACGCCCGGCGACGTGATGACGCTGATCTACACCTCCGGCACCACCGGGCCGCCCAAGGGCGTGATGCTCACCGTGCGCAACGTCGAGTTCGCCGTGAAGACCCTCGTCACCGGCGGCGGGTTCACCTCGCCGCCGCCCTCGGACCGCGACCTGGCGGTCTCCTACCTGCCGCTCTGCCACGTGGCCGAACGGGCGTTCACCGTCTGGTTCAACGCCGCGTCCGGCGTGCAGGTGAACTTCGCCGAGTCGATCGACACCGTCCAGGCCAACCTGCGCGAGGTGCAGCCGACGATCCTGTTCGGCGTGCCGCGCATCTGGGAGAAGGTGCTCGCCCAGGTCGACATCAGGCGCGCCGCCGCGACCCCGGTCAAGCGCGCGACGACCCGGTTCTGGCTGCGGGTGGCCGACCGGATCGGTGACACGCTGGTGCGCACCGGCGGCCGGCACACCACGCGCACCCGGCTCATGTACGGGCTGGGCTGGGTGTTCTGCTACCGCGCGCTGCGCGAGCGGCTCGGCATGCGCCGCGTCCGCTACGCCGCCTCGGGCGCCGCGCCCATCGCGCCCGACGTGCTCAAGTTCTACATGGGGATCGGCGTCCCCATGCACGAGGTGTACGGCATGAGCGAGAACACCGCCGTCGCCACCGCCAACCGCCCCGGCAGGGTACGGCTGGGCACGGTCGGAGAGCCGCACCCCGGGGTCGAGCTGCGCATCGACGAGCTCACCGGCGAGATCCTGACCAGACATCCCGGCACCTTCGCCGGCTACTGGGGCAACCCCCGGGCCACGGCCGACGTCCTGGAGCCCGACGGCTGGCTGCACACCGGCGACGTGGGCGAGTTCGTCGACGGCGGCCACGTCCGGATCACCGACCGGATGAAGGACATCCTGATCACGGCCGGCGGCAAGAACGTCGCGCCCAGCCAGATCGAGAACGCGCTCAAGGCGTCGCCGTACCTGAAGGAGGCCGTCGTCGTCGGCGACCAGCGGCCCTACCTCGTCGCGCTGATCGGCATCGAGCCCGACACGGTGGGGGAGTGGGCGCGGCGGCGCGGCATCACCTACACCACCTATCGCGACCTGTCGGAGAAGCCCGAGACGCGCGAGCTGGTGCGCGGGATCGTCGACGAGGTGAACGAGCGGTTCGCCCGGGTCGAGCAGGTCAAGCGGTTCGCGTTCCTGCCCAAGGAGCTCGACCACGAGGACGGCGAGCTGACCGCCACCCAGAAGGTCAAGCGGGCGGCCATCGCCAAGCTGTTCGAGGACCTGGTCGAAGGGATGTACACCCGGTGACGGGCCTCCTGGAGTCGCTGATCCGCGGGCTGGGCAACGGCTCGGTGTACGCGCTGCTCGCGCTCGGCTTCGTGATCATCTACAAGGCGACCCGGGTGATCAGCTTCGCGCAGCCGGCGCTGATGCTGGCCGGGGCGGTCGCGGTCAGCTACCTGGCCGAGGTGACCGGCTTCTACGCCGCCGTGCTGCTGGCCGCGCTGCTCATCGCCGGGGTGGCGCTGGCGATCGAGCGGATCGCGATCAGGCCCATGGTGGGGCGGCCGGTGTTCGTCGTGTCCATCATCACGCTCGGCATCGACGTGGTCGTCCGGGTGGTGGTCAACGGCTTCATCGGGCGGGACGTGCGCCAGGTCGGCGATCCGTGGGGGTTCGCGCAGGTGTCGCTCGGGCCGCTGGTGGTGCAGCAACGCTGGCTGGCGATGCTCCTGGTGACGGCCGTGCTGGTGACGCTGCTGTTCGCGTTCTTCCGTTACACCAGGTACGGCCTGGCGATGCGGGCGGCGGCGTTCGACCAGGAGACGGCGCTCGCGCAGGGCGTGTCGGTGGGCATGGTGTTCGCGCTGTCGTGGGGGCTGGCCGGGTTCCTGGCCGCGATCGCCGGCATGTTCGTCGGCACCGGGCAGGGCATCGAGCAGCTGACCTGGGTGATCGCGCTCAAGGCACTGCCCGCGATCATCGTCGGCGGGCTCGACTCGCTGGGCGGCGCCGTCGTCGGCGGGCTGGCCATCGGGGTGGTCGAGTCGCTGTTCCAGTCCTACCAGGGTGAGTTCGCGCCCTGGCTGGGTCAGAACTTCGCGGTGGTCACGCCGTACGTGGTGATGCTGGTCGTGCTGCTGGTCAGGCCGTACGGGCTGTTCGGCACCAGGGAGGTGGAGCGGGTATGACGGCTCCTCCCGGCGTGTCGGGCGGCCGGTCCAGGCGGGTGCGCGGCCGGCCGCTGCTCTACACCTCCTACGCCCAGGACATGGCGTTGCTCGACACCCGCGGCAAGCGGATCTGGACCGGGGTGCTGGTCGCGGCGGCGTTCGCCGTCTCCGTGCTGCTGGCCGACCGGTCGCTGGAGGTGCTGGCCGTCGCGTACGTGCTGGCCATCGGGGCCATCGGGCTGAACATCGTCACCGGCTACGCGGGGCAGGTGTCGCTCGGGCACGCGTTCTTCGTGGCGATCGGCGCCTACACCGCCGCCGCGCTGTCCGGGCCGCCCGGCGGCGAGACCCTCGGGTACGGCCTGGCCGAGATCTGGATCTGGCTGCCCGCGGCCGGGCTCGTCGCCGCCGTGGCCGGGGTGCTGGTCGCGCCGCTCGCCACCCGGCTGCGCGGCCTCTACCTGGCCATCGTCACGCTCGGCCTGGTCTTCCTCGGCGAGCACGTCTTCAAGGAGTGGAAGGAGCTCACCGGCGGGCCGGGCGTCGGCCGGGAGGCGGCGATCCCGCAGCTGTTCGGCTACCGGCTCGACCAGGACGGTCCGCTCGGCACCAAGGAGCAGGTCCTCTACCTGCTGATGCTGTCGCTGCTCGTCGTCTTCGCCGTCGCGGCCCGCAACCTGGCCCGTTCGCGCGTGGGCCGGGCCTTCGCCGCGATCCGCGACCGCGACATCGCCGCCGAGGTCATCGGGGTGCCGCTGACCCGCTACAAGGTGCTGGCGTTCGGCATCTCGTCGTTCTACGCGGGCTGCGCGGGCGGCCTGCTCTACTGCGTCTCCGGGTACGTCGAGCCGGGCTCGTTCAATCTGCTGCTGTCGGTGCAGTTCATCGCGATGGTGCTGATCGGCGGGGTGGCCACCGTCTCGGGGGCGATCGCGGGCGCGCTGTTCATCTCGCTGCTGCAGCCGGTGACCAGGGCGCTGCCCGCGCTGGTGCCGGTCATCAGCGGCGACACCACCCAGACGCCCAACGTGTTCCAGGTCGAGACCGTGCTGTACGGCCTGCTGATCGTGTTGTTCCTCGTCTTCGAGCCGCGCGGGCTGTTCGGTCTCTGGATTCGCGCGCGCAACTACTGGAAGTCGTGGCCGTTCTCCTACTAGAGAGGGATTTCTCATGAAGAGTCGCTATGTGGTGATAACCGCCGCTGTAGTGACCCTTCTGTCCGCATGCGGCGTCATCCGGGGGGACGACGAGGGCAGCAAGGGCGCCCAGACGACAGGGGTCACCAGTGAACCCTGTCCCTCCGCGGTCGACAGCAAAAAAGGGTGCATCTATCTCGGCAGCATCTCCGACCTGACCGCCGGGCCGTTCGCGGCGCTGGCCGTGCCGATCACCGAGGCGCAGAAGGCGTTCTGGGCCCGGGTCAACAAGGCGGGCGGCATCGGCGGCAAGTACGAGGTGGACGTCACCAAGTTCGTCCGCGACAACAAGTACAACCCCGAGGTGCACCGCCAGGTCTACAACGAGATGAAGGACCAGGTGCTCGGCCTCGCCCAGACCCTCGGCTCACCCACGACCGCCGCCATCATCGGCGACCTGAAGGCCAACAGCGTCGTCTCGGCCCCCGCCTCCTGGACCTCGGCCTGGGAGTTCGAGGACGTGATCATCGAGACCGGCGCCAACTACTGCGTCGAGGCCATGAACTCGGTGGACTACGCGATGGAGACGTACAAGCCGAAGAGCGTGATGGCCGTGCACCTGGCCGGTGACTACGGAGCCGACGCGGCGGCCGGCGCGAAGATCGCGGCGGAGAAGAACGGCCTCGACTTCACCGCCGTGGAGACGCCCTCGGGCGCCACCGAGCAGGGCCGCGCGATCACCGAGATCACCAAGAACAAGCCCGACCTGGTCATCCTGACCACCGGCCCCGCCGACGCGGCCACCATCGTCGGCCAGGCCGCCGCCGCCGGATACAAGGGCCGCTTCATCGGCACCGGCCCGACCTGGAACCCCGCCCTGCTCAAGTCACCCGCCGCCCCCGCGCTGAAGGCCCTGTACGAGCAGTCGGCCCCCGGCAAGTCGTGGGCCGCCGACACCCCGGGCCACCAGGCCATGCGCGACTCGCTGCCCGGCGTCACCCCCAACGACGGCTACACCTCGGGCTGGGCCTGGGCCTACCCGCTGAAGGCGGCGCTGGACGCGATGGTCGCGAGCGGCGATGTCAGCCGCAAGGGCCTGCTCGCGGCCGTCAAGTCGCTCAAGACCGTCGACTACGAGGGGATGCTGCCGCCCGAGGCCGGCAACTTCGCCGACGACCCCAACACGGCCACCTTCCGGCAGACGCTGATCAACAAGGTCGATGACCAGGTGCCCACCGGCGTCTCCATGGCCAAGGACTTCTTCGTCGGGCCGACCGCCAAGGACTACACGTTCGACGGCCCCTGTTTCGCCAAGCTCTAGCCACGTGCGGGGCACGGGCGGTTGGGTAGGGTCGCGGTATGCGCCCCCTCAAGACCCGCCTCGTGCCCCTCGCCGCCTTCGCCGCGTTCGTGCTCGCCGCCGGATGCGCTGAGGTCAACTCCACGATCGACAAGACCCAGGCCTGCCTGGAGGCCCCCAAGATCGTCGCTGATCTCGGCGCCGAGATCACCAAGCTCAAGGACGATCCGCAGGCCATGGAGAAGGCCCTCGACGACGCCGCGGGCAAGCTCAACGGCGTCGCCGACCAGGCCGCCAACACCACGCTCAAGGAGGCCAGCGACAACCTGGCGAGCACGCTGGCCGGCATCAACGTCAACGACGTCAACGACGCCGTCGACGCGATCCAGAAGGTCGGCACCGACACGGCCGCCTACCTGGAGAAAGTCGCCCAAGCCTGCAGCTGAACCCCGGCTTCTCTAGGGGGAATGGGGACGAACTAGCGTTGAGACCATGGAGCCGGATCCCCGTTTCACGCTCGCCAACGAGCGCACCTACCTGACCTGGCTCAGCACCGCCCTGGCACTCAGCGCGGGCGGTGTGGCCATGGCGGCGGTGCCCGAGGACGTGTTCGTCCCGTGGGTGCGCACCGCCCTGGCCGTCGTGCTGGTCACGCTCTCCGCGCTGGCCGCCGGCATGGCCTATCCACGCTGGCGCAACATCCAGCGCGCGCTGCGCGCCCAGGCGCCCCTCCCGCCGCCCGCCCTGGCGGCCGTGTTCGGCTACGGCGTCGCGCTGGTCGCGGTGATCGCGCTGGTGCTGATCCTGCTCTCGGTCTGACGATGTCCGGCGAGATCTGGGACTCGGGGCTGCAGAGCGAGCGCACCCGGCTGGCCTGGGTGCGCACCGCCGTGATGCTGTCCACCGGCGGGCTCGCCGCCACCGGGCTGTCGGTCCAGCACGGCCTGGCCCCGTTGGCCGCCGTGGGCTTCGCGCTGGGCGCGCTCTGCGGCGGCTTCCTGCTGCTGCGGACCGGCGTACGGTATCGGCGCGTCCAGGAGGCGCTGCACGGCGGCCGGCCGCTTGACTGCGGCTTGGACGCGCTGCTCGCCTGGCTCGGCACGCTGAGCGCCGTGGCCGGGGCGGTCGTCTTCGTGATCACGGTCTGACCGCTCCCTCAGCCTCGCGGCGGGAGGCCGACGTGGCCGCGTGGGCGATCAACTCGGCGGCCCGCCGCGCCTCGGCCTCGGTGCTCCAGCGGCCCAGTGACAGCCGCAGCGCGCCGTCGGCCCGCTCCGCGCTCAGCCCCATGGCCAGCAGCACCGGAGAGGGCTCCGGGACACCCTCGTGGCAGGCCGAGCCGGTGGCGGCGGCGATCTCGGGGACGGCGGCCAGCAGGCCCCGCCCGTCGATGCCGTCGATGCTGACGTTCAGCGTGCCGGGCAGCCGTTCGACCGGGTGGCCGTTGAGATGGACCCGGCCGGGGAGCAGCCGCCTCAGCTCACCGTGCAGCAGGTCCCGCAGGCCCGACAACCGGGCCAGGGTCTCGGGCAGGTCCTGGCGGGCCAGCTCGGCGGCGGCGCCCAGCGCGGCGATGAACGCGACGTTCTCGGTGCCGGCCCGCCGCCCGCCTTCCTGACCGCCGCCGTCGATGACCGGGACGAGCGGGACACCGTCGCGTACGTACAGGGCGCCCACCCCTTTGGGCGCGTACATCTTGTGGCCGACCACGGTGAGCAGATCGACGCCCAGCTCGCGGACGTCGATGGGCACCTTGGCCACCGCCTGGGCGGCGTCGGTGTGGAACAGCGCCCCGGCGCGGCGCGCCAGGGCGGCCAGCTCGGCGATCGGCTGCAGGGTGCCGGTCTCGCTGTTGCCGTAGGCGATCGACACCAGCGCGGTGTCCTGGCCGAGGGCCTCCTCCAGGTCGGCGGGGTCGACCCGGCCGCGGGCGTCGACCGGCAGCAGCCGCACGGCGAAGCCGTCGCGCTCCAGGCTCTGGCATGCCCGCAGCACGGCGGGATGCTCGGTGGCCAGCGTGATGAGCTGACGCCGGGCGGGCTCGCCCGTGTCTTCGCCCGTGTTTTCGCCCGTGCGGGCCCGGACCGCGCCGCGAACGGCCAGGCTGTCGGCCTCCGAACCGCCGCCGGTGAAGACGATCTCCTCCGGGCGGGCGCCGAGCAGTCCGGCCAGCTGGGCCCGCGCCCGCGCCACGGCCTCACCCGGTGCCTGGGCGTAGCGGTGGCCACTGGAGGGATTGCCGAAGTGGGTGGTCAGGTAGGGCAACGCCGCCCGCAGCACCGCCGGGTCGACGGGGGTGGTGGCGTTGTAGTCCAGGTAGATCGGTCCGTCGGCCAGGGCGGGATGGCTCATCACGTCTTCTCCGGGTGGGTCTCGGCCATGCGCACCGCCACCACTATGCCGGTCGTGGTCGCGGCTTGCGAGGTCACGGGCCTGGGCGGACACTCGTAAGTGGGGGTGAACTCATGGAAGAAGAGCGCCGAATCCTGCCCTTCGAGTGCCGCGGATGCTGGTACGTCTGGGAAGAGGAGTATCTCGTACGACGCGGCGAGGGCCGCAGGGGCGACGACCGGGAGATCTGGCTGCGCTCGGGCGTCGCGGTGCCGCCTCCGACGCAGGGCGCCATCTGCCCGCGCTGCGGCTGCCAGGCGGCCACTACGTTCCCCGAGGGATATCTCAGGTGGCATCCCGAGCTGATCGCGCCGGTGGGGCCGCCGACACCCGACGCGACGCCGCTCCTCAGCCCGGTGCCCAGGCGACATCCCGGACACCTAACCTGACAGCAGGTGAGCATTTCATAGCGATGGGTGTCATAAGTCACGTCTTTTCGTAGCGTGACGAGAGGCGGACACTCGGTGCGGATGGCGGTCGGTCACCGGGGGGTGGTCCTCGTGCGCGACGGGTTCAGCACTCGGCGGATGTGGCTCTTCGAATGCCTACGCTGCTGGTACGTCTGGGAAGAGGCCTACCTGGTCAGGCACGTCACCGACGACCACGGCAACGACGTGGAGGTCTGGCTCCAGGGCGGAGTTCCCGTACAACCTCCCTGGTCGGGCACCTGTTGCCCCGGCTGCGGCGTCTACCACGTCACGTCCTTCCCGGTCGGTTACCTCGCGCAACACCCGGAGCTGGCACCCGCGCCGGAACCGGAGCCCCTGATGGCGGCCACGCCCGTGGCGAGGTGGGTGCCTCCCGCGCGAGCGCCGCTGCCCGGCAGGCTGCTGGTGGCGATGGGCCTGCCCGTGCTCGCCTTCATCGGCTACGAGCTGTACGAGAACCTCTTCGTCCGGACGCACCCGCACTAGCTGAGACTCTCCAGCCAGGCCCGGTGCAGCCCCGCGAAGCGGCCCGAGGCGGCGATCAGCCGGTCGGGCGGGCCGTCCTCGACGATCTCGCCGCGCTCCATGACCAGCACCCGGTCGGCGATCTCCACCGTCGAGAGCCGGTGCGCGATGATGAGCGCCGTCCGGTCGGCGAGGATCGTCCGCAATGCCCGCTGCACCAGGCGCTCGCTCGGCACGTCCAGGCTCGACGTCGCCTCGTCCAGGATCAGCACCGCCGGATCGGCCAGGAACGCCCGCGCGAACGCCACCAGCTGCCGCTGCCCCGCCGACATCCGGCCGCCGCGCTGGCCCACCTCGGTGTCGTAGCCGTCGGGCAATGACATGACGAACTCGTGCGCGCCGATGGCCTTGGCCGCCTCGCGCACCTGCCGGTCGGTGGCGTCCGGCCGGCCGAACCTGATGTTGTCGGCCACCGTGCCGCTGAACAGGAAGTTCTCCTGCGTGACCATGACCACGGCTCTGCGCAGCGAGAGCTCGTCCAGCCGACGCAGGTCGATGCCGTCGAGCAGCACCCGGCCCTCGGTCGGGTCGTAGAAACGGGAGATGAGCTTGGCCAGCGTCGTCTTGCCCGCGCCGGTCGCCCCGACCAGCGCCACGCTCTGTCCCGCCGGGACGGTCAGGTCGAGCCCCGGCAGGATCGGCATCTCCTCGACATAGGCGAACCGCACCCCCTCGAACCGCACCCGGCCGCGCGCCCCGGTCAGCACCTTCGGCTCGCGCGGCTCCGGCACCCCCGGCTCCTCCTCCAGCACGCCCGACAGCTTCTCCAGCGCCGCGCCCGCCGACTGCAGCGTGTTGTAGAACTGGCTGATCTCCTGCATCGGCTCGTAGAACTGGCGCAGGTAGAGCAGGAACGCGGCGAGCACGCCGACCGTGATCTCGCCGTGCAAGGCCAGCCAGCCGCCGTAGACCAGCACACCGGCGACCGTGACGTTGCCGATCAGCTTGATGCCCGGCATGAACACCGCGACCAGCCGCATGCTGCGCGCGTTGGCGTCGCGGTAGTCGTCGTTGAGCTGCCGGAAGATCTCCTGGTTGCGCGGCTCGCGGCGGAACGCCTGCACCGCGCGGATGCCGGTCATCGACTCCACGAAGTGCACGATCACCAGCGCGACCGTCTCCCTGGTGCGCCGGTAGACGATGGCCGACTGCCGGCGGAACCACCGGGTGAACAGCAGCAGGAGCGGCAGCGGGATCAGCGCCACCAGGCCGAGGGGCACGTCCAGCACCAGGAGCAGCACCGCCGTGCCGAACAGCGTCAGCACCGCCGTGACCAGGCCGTCGAATCCCGACTGGAGCAGCTCGGCGATGGCCTCGATGTCGGAGGTGAGCCGCGAGATGACCCGGCCCGAGGTGTATTTCTCGTGGAAGCTCAGCGACAGCCGCTGGAAGTGCTCGAACACCCTGCGCCGCAGCTCCAGCAGGATGCTCTGGCCGATGCGGCCCGACAGCTTGAGGAACGCCTGCCGGGTCAGCGCCTGGGTGGCGGCCGCGGCCACGATCACGCCGACCACCGTGATCAGCGTGCCGGGGCCGGTGCCCTTGAGCATCGGCGGGATGCCCGCGTCGATGCCCACCTTGACCAGGTAGGGGATCGCCAGCCCCGCCGCGTTGGAGACCACGATGATCGCCGTGAGCAGCGCGATCGCCTTGCGGTGCGGCGTCAGCAGGTCGCCGAGCAGCCGCCGCGACCGGTCGCGCAGCAGGACGGAGACCTTCTCCGACAGCTCGTCCTGGTCCTCGGAGGCCACCCCGCGCCAGTCGGTGACCGTGGGCGTCGTCATCGCAGGGCTCCTTCCGACGGGTCGAGGTCGGCGTCCTGCGCGAGCAGCTCGCGGTATTCGGGCACGTCGGTCAGCAGCTCCTGGTGCCGCCCGACGTGCGTGATCGTGCCTCCTGCCAGCAACGCGACCTTGTCGGCCAGCAGCACCGTCGAGGCGCGGTGGGCGACCACGATGCCGGTCGCCTCGCGCAGCACGTGCCGCAGCGCCTCCTCCACCAGCGCCTCGGTCTCCACGTCCAGCGCGGACAGGGTGTCGTCGAGCACCAGGATCCGCGGCCTGCTCAGCACGGCCCTGGCCAGCGCCAGCCGCTGTCGCTGCCCGCCGGACAGCGACAGCCCCTGCTCGCCGATCCGTGTGTCGAGACCCCACGGCAGGTCGTACACGAACATCGCCTGCGCGGTGCGGATGGCAGCGTCCAGCTCCTCCTCGGTGGCGTCGGGCCGGCCGAGCATGAGGTTCTCGCGCACGCTCATCGAGAACAGCGTCGGCTCCTCGAACGCCGTCGCCACCACCTCGCGCAGCGCCGGCAACGTCAGGTCGCGTACGTCGTGGCCGTCGATCGTGACCCGGCCCGCGGTGGGGTCGATCAGCCGGGGCACCAGCGAGGTCAGCGTCGTCTTGCCCGACCCGGTGGCGCCCACGACGGCGACCGTCTCGCCCGGCCGGACCTCCAGCCAGACGTCGTGCAGCACGGGCCGGTCGGCGCCGGGGAAGCGGAACTCCACGCCCTCGAACCGCAGGTGGCCGCGGGGCCGCTCGACCGTCCGCGCGCCGCCCGCGATCGCCGGCACCGTGTCCATGACCTCCATGACCCGGTCGGCCGAGGTCATCGACTCCTGCGCCATCGCCAGGATGTAGCCGAGGCTGGCGATCGGCCACACCAGCTGCAGCATCAGCGTGGTGAAGGCGACCAGCGTGCCCAGCGTCAGCGATCCGCCGCCGACCGCCAGCGCGCCGAGCAGCAGCACCAGCGCGAGCGTGAAGTTGGGGATCACCTCCAGGAAGGTGAAGAACCGGGCCGACAGCCGCACCTTGTCCATCGAGGTGTCGTAGACCTTGCGCGCGGCGTCGTCGTACTGGTCGTAGACGTGGTGCCGACGGCCGAACGCCTTGATCGTCCTGATCCCGATCGCCGACTCCTCGACCAGCGTGGCCAGATCGCCCTGCTCGTCCTGGACCTGCCGGGAGATCTTGATGTAGCGCTTCTCGAACCGCAGCGACACCACGATGATCGGCACCGCCGACGCGGCCACCAGCAGTCCGAGCGGCCAGTACATGTTCAGCAGCAGCACGGTCACGACGCTGAGCTGCAGGATGTTCATGACCAGGAAGAGCATGCCGAAGCCGAGGAACCGGCGGATGGTCGACAGGTCGGTCGTCGCGCGCGACAGCAACTGCCCTGACTGCCATTCGCCGTGGAAGCCCATCGGGAGCCGCTGCAGGTGCTCGTAGAGGTCGTCGCGGATCCTGGTCTCGAGGCCGAGCACCGGCCCGATCTGTGACCATCTTCTGATGAAGATCAGGAACGCTTCCACGACGCCCAGGCCGAGCGCCACGAGGCCGAGGGGTAGCAGGGCGCCGGAGTCGCCGTGGAGCACGGGGCCGTCGATCACCTCCTTGCCGACGAGGGGCAGCGCGATGCTCGCGCCGATGCCGAGGAGGGCGGCCAGCCAGATGAACACCAGCTTGGCGACGTAGGGGCGGAGGTAGGACCTCATCCGCCACAGGGAGTTGGAGGACAGCAGGGGACGACGTGGTGAACTCGTATCGGGAGGCATCCCATCCAGGCTACGACGGGGGATCAACCGATTTTCGGAGCGCCACGGGCGCATACCCGTTCCTGACCAGGACGTGACATCGGGCGAGAAGGCGTGATGGAAAGTGATCACAGGTTGACGCGCGCCCGGGGCGACTGGTTCCTGAAAACGGTAGGGCATAGAAGCGGTGCGTCACCTTCCGTGATCTTTAGTTAACTAGATTGGATCTTGTTGTCCTTTTGGGCAAAAGTTACGCTTTGCCCGTTTGGCAACATGCTCCGAGCTGTGTGAGTCAGCAACCTTGTTTCGGACGGGGTGGAGCTTCGTCTGGCGTCGGTAGGCGCCCTGCGTGGTTCGGAGTGTGATGGCGTATGCGTGCGTCTTTTTCGAGTCGGTTTTTCCTTAGATCGGCACCTGTTGTCATTCTTACGCTTTTGGCCGTGATGCCTGGACTCGTGGGTGTCGCTGGGGGAACCGCATTGGCGGCGGCCGTGGCTGAAACGGGTGGTGTGGTTCACGCGGCCCCGGAGACGCCGAAACAGTTGGCGGGTACTGCGGCGGGGCTGCCGTCGTTGGTCGACACCGGAGTCACCGCGACGTCCGCTGCCGCGGGTACTCCCAAGTCGAAAGTCAAGGTTCCGAAGAATGCGGTGCCGGAAGAGCAGCGGCAGGGGCTCGTCCGTGATATTTCGGCCGTGCCGGTTGATGCGGCGGCGAAGACGATCGCGCTCGCCGCTGATCCGCCGTGCGGGAATGAATCACCCTGGCAGCGGAGCGTGTACGTCGCGTATGGGACGCGTGTCTACTCTGGTGGGCGGATTTGGCAGGCGATTCAGAATATTCCTGCCAATCTCAACTTCTATCCTCCGCACGAAGTGTCAGAAGGGTGGATGCTGATCGGCCCGTGTCCGCTGCCGCCGGCTCCCACTGCCACGTCGATGACCCCGGTGAATGGGGCGTTGGTGTTGACCGAGCAGCCGATCCTCAAGGTGGTGGGCAGTACCTGGTCGGGCGGGGTAATCGGCTTTGACTTCGAGGTGTGCGACAACCCTGAGATGTCCAACTGCATCACCTACGAGTACTGGGGCACGGGGTTGTCGGCTGACTGGCAAATCCCTGCGGGCACACTCGCATGGGGACGGCAGTACTGGTGGCGCGTAGACCTGTCTGACGCCTCGACCATCGGCGGCCGGTCCGCGTATTCGCCGGTCCAGACGTTCACGGTCGGTGTGCGGCAGCCGACGATCACTTCACAGTTGTCCACCTCCGGGGTGGACGGCCAGGAGTTTCATCAGCAGGCGGGCAACTACACCACGACGGCCACGGACGCGCAGATTCCGGCGGCGGGGCCGCCGTTGTCAGTGGTGCGCTCCTACAACAGCATGGACACGCGCCGCACGGGCGTTTTCGGCGCGGGCTGGTCGACCCGCTGGGACATGAGGATCATCCCGGAGACGATCCATGGGCGCGAGGCTCTGCTGGTGACGTTCCCGGACGGGCGTGAGGTCCGTTTCGCTGATAAGAAGGACGGCACGTTTCAGCCGCCACCGGGCATGTACGCGACTCTCGCTGTGCGGGCGGAGGGCGGCTGGCGTCTGATGGACAAGGCGTCGAACACCTATCTGTTCGACGGGGCGGGCCGGCTGCTCAAGATCACGGACGGGCGTGGCCGTAGCCAGGAGTTGACGTATGACGCGAGTGGGAAACTCGCCGAGGTCACCTCGCCCGGCGGACGTTCGCTGACTTTCCAGTGGAGCGGCGACCATGTGACCTCGGTGTCCACCGACGCCGTGAACGGCGCGCCGTTGACCTGGACCTACGCCTACAACGGCGATGTGCTGCAGCAGGTGTGCGATCCCGAATCGCAGTGCACCACCTACGGCCATGACCCGGGCTCGCAGTATCGCAGTTCGGTGCTCGATTCGGATCCGTACCATTATTGGCGGCTGGGCGAGGCCACGGGTAGCGCCATCGACCTGGGGTGGAGGGCAGGAAACGCCACCTACAGCGGCGCGGTCGTCCGGGCACAGCCGGGTGCTCTGGCCGGGACTCCTGACGGCGCGGTGAAACTCACCAACTCCACGAGCGTCAGCCTTCCTTCGGGGATCGTCCCGGCGATTGGGAAGTACGCGTCGCTGGAGACGTGGTTCAAGACCAGCACCAGTGGCACGGTCATGTCGATCTCCTCAAGCGGCGGCACGAAAACTAACGTCTTGAGCATCGAAGCCGATGGGAAGCTGCGCGGCTCCTACCAGTCCACCTCGACGCCGATCATCACCGCGGCGCCGGTCAACGACGGCGCATGGCATCACGTGGTGCTGACCGTCGCGGACAACGTGCAGACCATGTACGTGGACGGAGCCGTGGTGGGAACCCTCACGGCGTCGATCACCGGTACGAACAACCGGCCGACGTCCACCATCGGCGGTCTGGACGGCTGGGTCGACGAGTTCGCCGTCTACGACCGGCCGCTCGAGCCCTATGAGGTGGTCCGTCACTACCAGGCCCGCAATGCCGCCCCGCACAAGCTCACCCAGGTCACCCTGCCTTCGGGCCGGGTCAGGGCGGTCAACGTCTATGAGCCCACGACCGATCGCCTCAAGACACACACCGACCAGCATGGCGGCACCTGGCAGATCAGTGAGCCGGTGATCAACCGCAGCACCGGCACCTCCACGGTGACGGTCACCGACCCCAAGAACGCGACGATCACGGCGGTCTACGACGCATGGCGCGGTTACCGGATCACGTCTCAGACCGACCAGTTGCTCAAGAAGACCAGCTACACCTACGACACCCGCGGCTTCCTCAGCAAGATCACGGACCCGAATCTCAACACGGTACAGCGGAGCAACGACAAACGCGGCAACGCCCTGACCACCACCACCTGCCGCGCCTCAGGAAACTGCCAGACGCTCCGAACCGAGTACTACCTCAACAGCGCCGACCAATTCGACCCGCGCAACGACCGGGTCGTCAAGATCCGAGACGCACGCTCGACCGGCAGCACCGACAACACCTACGCCACCGTGTGGGAGTACAACTCCTACGGGGAGAAGACCAAGCAGACCACCCCGGCGACAACGGACTTCCCCAGCGGCCGCTCGACAACGATCGCCTACACCGACGGCAGCGAGGCCGCGGTGGGCGGCGGAAGCACCCCGGCAGGCCTGGCGGCGTCACAGACCGATCCCCGGGGCAATACCTGGAGCTACCGTTACACCTCAGCAGGTGATCTCGCCGAGCAGAGCGATCCAGCAGGCCTGATCACCCAACTGCAGTACGACGCGATCGGACGGCCGACCGTCTCAACGCAGGTGTCTCAAGCCCACCCGGCCGGCGTCACCACCTCCTTCACCTACGACAAGCTCGGGCGGCTGGTGACGCAGACCGAGCCGGGAGTGAAGAACGAGGTCACCGACGCCACGCACACCGCGCGGACTACGTACGCCTACGACCCGGACGGCAACGTGCTGACTGAGTCCGTCAAGGATCTGACCGGAGGCGATCCGGAGCGAACCACCTCCTACACCTACGACGATCACGGTCGCGAGGAGACCGCCACCGGCCCGGAGGGCGGCGTGGTTCGCACGGCTTGGGACCAGGTGGGCGCCCGCACCACGGTCACCGATGAGCTGGGCGCGGTGTTCGGCTTCGCCTACACCAACCGCGGTGAGCTGGCCTCTCGCACGTTGAAGAACTGGACCGGCAGTCCGGTCGCTCCCGTCACCGCAACGGAGATCACGCTTGAATCGTTCTCCTACGACCCGGCCGGTCGGCTGGGTAGCCGGGTAGACGCGATGGGCCGCAAGACCTCCTACACCTACTTCAATGACGACCTGCTTTCGCAGGTGATCGCCGACGACGTCAAGCTGAACGGCTCGACCACGGCCAAGGACGTGGTGACCGAGGCGAACACCTTTGACGCGGCTGGCAATCTCACCCGACGAGTGAACGGCGGCGGTCTGGTCCGTGCGGACTACGTCTACGACGCCGCGAGCAGGCTGAGCTCGGAGATGTTTGACCCGGCCACGCTCGCTCGTGTGACGACCTACGGCTACGACGCCAACGACAACGTGATCACCGCCAAGCGCACGGCGGCGGGCACGACACGCGTCGAAACGATCGAGTTCTCCTACAACAAGGAGAACGCCCTCACCCGTCGCACCGTCAAGAACGACGGGCAAGACCTCACCACCACGTGGAAGGTCGACGATCGCGGTTTGATCACGGAGGCGGTCGACGCGCGAGGCAACCTCTCGGGTGCCGATCCGCCGGCGTTCACCACCACCCTCCGCTACGACCTCGCCAACCAGCTCATCGAGACGAAGTCCCCGCCGGTACAGATCGACAAGGCGGGAGCCGCCGAACAGGGGCGGATCACCTCTCGCTTCGGGTACGACACCGTCGGACGTCAGACCCATACCGTTGACCCCGACGGACGCATTACGACCGCGGCCTTCGACCGGGCCGGCCGGCTCACCTCGTTGACGGGAATGTCCTACACACCTCCCGGTGGCAGCGCGGTCACCCCCAAGACCACCTACGGCCACGATGCCGCTGGCCGCCTGATCAGGACGACGGACCCGCGAGGTCACATCACCACCATCGAGTACGACGCGCTGAACAACCCGGTCCGCGTCACCGATCCCCCGGCGAGCACAGGTCAGCCGGCCGGACAGTGGGTGTCGCACTACGACCTGCTGGGTGAGGAACTGGCCGGCATCGACCCGACCGGTGCACGGAGTGAGGCCACCTACGACGACTTGGGCCGGCTGATCACCCAGACCGCGATCGAGCGGAAGCCGACCACCGCCGCCTACACCACCAAGCTGGAATACAACGACGCGGGTGATCTGACCAAGCTGGTCTTGCCAGGTAACAAGACCACCACCTATACGGTCAACGCCGCTGCGGAGGTCACCGCCGAGACCGACCCTCTGGGAGACAGCACCACCTTCGCCTACGACCTGATCGGCCGCCCGACCAAGGCCACCAACCCGCTCGGCAACGCCATCATCGCCGACTACGACCTGGCCGGCCGCCTGACCAGCCTGAAGGATCTGGATAGCGCGGGCGCGACCGTGAAGACCACGGGGTACGGCTACGACGCCGCGGACAACCTCACCCAAATCACCTCCGGCGAGGGCCGCATCACCAGGCGGACGTTCGATGCCACCGACGCGCTGACCGAACTCATCGAACCCGTCTCCGGCAGCGAGGCGATCACCACCGGGTTCGGTTACGACGCGGCCGGCGCGCGCACCCGCTTAACGGACGGCCGAGGCAACGCCACCTGGACCACCTACAACAGTCAGGGCCTCATCGAAACCTTGACCGAGCCGGCCACCACCGCCCACCCTGACCTGGCCGATCGCACGTGGACCCACGTATACGACGTCGCAGGTAACGAGACCGCCCTGATCCAGCCCGGCGGTGTCCGTCACGACAGTCAGTTCGACCAGCTCAACAGGGTCACCACGATCAGCGGATCAGGCGAGGGCATCGTCACCCCGTCCAAGACATACGGTTACGACCTGGCAGGTCGCGTCACCACGGTGAGCGACCAAACACTCGAATACAACGACCGCAGCCTGTTGACCAGAGTGTCGGGCGCATCAGGCCAGACCAGCGCCTTTGTCTACGACGAGCTCGGCAACCCCACCCAGCGCGTCGACGTGACCGGAACCACCGCCTACACCTGGGATAACGACAACCGGCTCAGTACGGTCACCGACCCGGTCAGTGGCCGCATCAACACCTACGCCTATGACAAAGCCGACCGGCTCACCAGCATTGCCTCTACCAACCCCGTCAACACCCAGGCCTACACCTACGACGCACTCGACCGCATAGCCACCCACACGCTCAAGAACAGCACCGGCGGCCAGTTAGCGAAGATCACTTACGGCTGGGACAAAGACGACAACCTCACCTCCAAAACCACCGCCGGTACCGCAGGGGCAGGTGCCAACACCTACGGCTACGACCATGCCGGCCGCCTGACCTCCTGGACCGGCCCCGACGGCGTCAACACCAGTTACGCCTGGGACGCCTCCGGCAACCGCACCCGCGCGGGAGACAAGACCTACACCTATGACCAGCGCAACCGCCTCACCTCCGGCGACGGCACCGACTACACCTACACCCCCCGCGGCACCCTGGCGACCGAAACCAGAAACGGCAACACCAAGCACCTGACCTTCGACGCCTTCGACCGGCTCATCAACGACGGCGACGCCGCCTACATCTACGACGCCTTTGACCGCGTGGCCACCCGTCAGGGACGGACCTCCCAGCAGCGTTTCGTCTATGCCGGACTCGACAACGACATCGTCGCCATCACCGACCAGGCCGGCACCATCCAGGCCAAGTACGGCCGCGACCCCCTCGGCGGACTGCTCAGCATCCAGGAAGGCGCCAACCCCGCCCTCGGTGCCCTCACCGACATTCACGACGACGTGATTGGCACCTTCTCCGGCACCGCCCTGGCCAGTTCGGCTGCCTACAACCCCTACGGCGAAGTCCTCGCCCAAACCGGCACCAAACCCACTCTCGGCTACCAGGGTGAATACACCGATCCCGACACCGGAACCGTCAACATGCACGCCCGCTGGTACCAGCCCGGCACCGGCACCTTCGCCTCCCGAGACACCTGGACACTCACACCAAACCCCTCCATCCAAGCCAACCGCTACACCTACGCAAGCGGCGGCCCACTGACCGGCGTGGACCCCACGGGTCACAAGGATGATATGGGCGGTGTTGGTGGTGGGGGTGGGGGGCGTGGTGGTAGCCCCGCTGGGATGGTGCTTCCGAACGTGAGAGTGCCGGGGCCTCGCCCCGCCCTGGACAACACAATCAAGGGTGGTCGCGTAGCACCCCCGAAGGGCGGAACCGTCAAGGTAACCGGGAAGACAAAGACCACCAATACTGGCTCGTCCGGTAAGAGCTACAACCAAAGAAGCATGCACTCTCCTATTTCTGGTAATAATCCCAATGCGCGCGAGAATCTTCGGGATGAGAAAAATCAGTGTCGATATCACTCTTGTGGCGGTAAGACGCCTAAGAGTGGCAAGGTGAAGACTTCGATTACAGTAAAGCCGATCGCCCGCGTGCAGCCTCGCGGCTGCACTAAACCGGGCGGGTGTGGCAGCCCAAAGACGCTCAAAAAAGACCCATGTAAAAGAAACTGCAAGGCTAAGAAATCGGACATCGAATCCGGGCCGACTCATGGCCCGTGCAAAAGCCCGTGTAACCCTCCTTGTCCCCCATGGGTATGCGAAGGGAAAGATGGACTGTGCGGGCCAGGGCAGCCCTGTGCGCATCCAGACCAAATCTTCATTGACGACTCACAGGTAATGAATTTTTATGACTATGGGGTCGACCCGGATGACTATCCGATCATCCACTGTGATGATTCTAAATATGGCACAGGGACCTGCTCAGACGGTATAGCGGCAGTCGACCCCGACGACACAGATACGGGCTCGTTCGACGGCGACCCCATAGTGCCCATCTTCACCTGCGAACCGGCCCCCAACAGCTTCGTCCCCGGCACCAAGGTCCTCATGGCCGACGGCACGAGCAAACCGATTGAAGAGGTGAAGATCGGTGACGAGGTCCTCGCGACCGACCCGACGACCGGCCGCACCGACCCTCGACCGGTTACCGCCCTGATCGCCGGTCAAGGCACAAAACACCTCGTCAAGCTCATGGTCGACACCGATGGTGACGGCGGTGGTACGACTGGGGCAATCACAGCCACCGACAACCATCCATTCTGGGTGCCCGCCCTCCGCCTGTGGCTCCACGCCGGCCAGTTGAAGCCCGGCATGTGGCTGCAAACCTCAGCCGGCACGTACGTCCAGATCAGTGCCATCCAGAAGTGGACCACGACCCAACGCGTCCACAACCTGACCATCAACGAACACCACACCTACCATGTTCTCGCAGGCGACCAAGCTATCCTTGTTCATAATGACGATCCCGGCCGGTCGAACCCCGATGATGTTTGTTCAAGAGGGCCATATGCAGAAGAGTCGATTCCTGCCCGTAGCAAGGGTAGGGATTGGACGCAAGATGAAATCCATCAAAATAACCGGAATGGCGACAACTTCGGATGCCACACTTGCGGTATTCGGGATCCGGGTAATAAAAGAGGGACCTGGGTCAAGGACCACTGGCCGCCTAGCGAATGGATCCCTGACGGGATGGAGCAGCGCCTGTATCCTCAGTGTAAATCTTGCAGCGCCAAGCAAGGGGGATGGGTTCGCCAGATAGCTCCGATGATGAGAAAGATATACGAGGTGCCAGAGTGGTGATCGCGTGAAATGGATCGAAACTGCAGGTGGGCCATTTGTGCTTATCGCGCTCGACGATATAGCCCTCTGGACGGGGCATCGTGGCGACTATCAGCAGGCCTGTGAAGTGGATACAGCTACAGGGATTGTCCATTTTGGTGACCATGTGCGTCAACGAACGGCCATTGTCCTGTGGGATGAGCCTCTACGAACCACCTACCTGCCGGATCATAAGGCCTTTGTTCAGTGGCTTTATTCGGACTCGGAAGATGAGCTAATTCAAATGGTTGACTCTCAAATTCCGTTGACCGTATGGGAGGGTGGGCCCTCAATCGAGGTGCGCGATAGAATAGTGCTATTCGATGCGGCAACGCCCGGGGTTGAATTGATCTCAAGCGAATCTCTGGCGATTCAACTAGAGTGCGGCATATATCGAATTCGGACGGCTGACGTTGAATCTGGAAATCGCCAAGGGGCGCGTGTTCATCAACTTTGTCGGGTCTCCGATCTTGATCGGGAAACGTAACCATTCAGAAGTTCGTGATCATGGTGACGTGAGCACCGCCTGCGTGGTGGGATGATCTTTGGGTGTCGAAGACGCCGGAGCGCCGCCCCTCGTATGACGAGCTGGCTGCGCTGGTGGTCCGGCAGATGGCCACGATCGAGGCCCAGCGGGAGACGATCGCGTGGCTGGAAGCGACGGTGGAGCGGCTGACCGCGCGGGTCGCCGAGCTGGAGCGCAGGCAGAGCCGCAACTCGGGGAACTCGTCTCGAGGCCGCCAGTCGCGCGGCCGTACCGACCATCGCCTATGACAACGAGCCCCTGCTGATCTACAGGCACAGCGGAGTCACCGGCGTCCGGGGCCGCGCCGACGAGGTGCGGATCTACGGAACGAAGCTCGAGGCCGAGGACATCCGGGCCGACATGGCCACGTCGGTGAACGGTCTCACGGTCCCGGACACCGCCCCCACCATGCCGGGTGAGCTCACCGCCACGGGCGGCTACGCCGCGCCGGGCACCGTCGACGGCGACATCCGGCTCACCTGGAACGCCTCCGTGGACGACAAGCCGGGCGTCGTGTACCGCATCTATCGCGCCACCTTCCTCACCTTCGTTCCCCGGGCCGCCTATATCATTGCCACGGTCACCACGTCCGGCTACACCGACTCGCTCAGGAGCCTGGCGCCTTACTACTACTACGTGGACGCCGTGGACAGCACGGGCCAGGCCAGCCCGATGAGCCGGCAGGCGATGGGGGCGGTGAGGCCGCCTCGACCGGTCCCCGCTGCCGCCTACGGCATGGAGGAAGGCAGCGGCAACGTCGTCCACGACAGCTCGGGAAACCTCAATTCGGGCCAGGCCCGGAACACCGCCTGGACTGCCGGTAAGCACGGAAACGCGCTGTTCTTCAACGGCACGTCGAGTTCGGTGGACGTACCGCCGTCGTACTCACTCCAAGCCGTCCGCGCGGTGACGTTCGAGGCCTGGGTCAATCCGGCGTCCTATGGCAGACCGGATAACAAGGAGGTTGTGATCAGCTCCGCCGGCAACACTCTCTGGTCGTCGATGACGGCCGTGTGGGACAACGTCCCGGAGGCGAGTGTGAGATCCGGCCAACTGGGTTCGGTGAGGGGGCCGAGATTACCGTTGAACACCTGGAGCCATCTCGCCTTCACGTTCGGCGAGGACGGCCACCGCCTCTACATCAACGGTGTGCTCGTCCACCACAACGGTTTACACGCCGGTGAATATCTCAGCGGGTCCTACAGCCCGTTGCGCATAGGCGCCCTCGACATCTCCAGCCCACGTGATCACTTCCACGGGCTGATCGATGACGTACGCGTCTACACCACGGCCCTGCTTCCCGACCAGATCGCGGAAGACATGAGCCAGCCTGTCATCTGACGGCCGCCTCGGCCCGCTCTGGGTGACGGCGGGAGGCCGTCACCCAGGAGACCCCAATGAACCGCATCAAGCTCGCTCAGAAGGTTTGCGAGGCCGAACACGGTCCAGCGCACGAGGAGTTCATCCGCACCATTGAGGAAGGAGAGGGGGAGCAATGAGCCACAGCCGCTGGAAGACCTTGCGCGAACGCAAGCTCGCCGCGGGTTTCACCGAGCCGGAGGACGTGGCCTAGGCTCGTCGCGAGATCCGGCTGTCCATGGCCCTGGCGAACGCGGTGTACGATCGGCGCACCGAACTCGGGCTTACTCAGGCTGAATTGGCCGACCGCGCGGGCCTCACCCAGGCGAAGGTCTCCCGGATCGAAGGCTCTGACACCGTTCCCACACTGCCGCTTCTCGCCAAGCTGGCCGAGGCCCTTGACGCCACCCTTAACATCGCCCTCGACAACGACAACACCCAGGTGAGCTTCACCGGACACCGCACCAACGCGGCCTGAGCCTCATCCTGCGCTGCTTCACCGAAGGTACCCGGATCAGGTAACTGGCTACCGACCACGCCATCGCCCGCAGGACGGTCTACCGCTTTCTGCATGAGGGCATCGACGTTGTCGCCGCGCAGGCACCCGACCTGCGCCAAGTTCTGGACGAGCCAAGAACGCGGGCCTGGCACATGTCAACCTCGACGGCATTATCATTGCCACCGACCGCGTCGCCATACCCGGCCAGCCGCGTACTGACCGACGGCGGGCTTGCTGGAGACTACTTCTGCCATGACTCCGCCTGGCGGCGGTAGGCGGCGGGGGAGAGGTCGTGGGCGGCGCGGAAGGCGCGGCTGAACTGCGACGGGCTGGGGAAGCCCCAGCGGGCGGCGATGGCGTGGATCGGCAGGTGGCTCCGCAGCGGGTCGACCAGCTCCCGCCGGGCGCCGTGGAGGCGTCGCTGGCGGATCCATCCGGCGACCGTCAGTCCTTGCGACTGGAAGAGCTTTTGCAGGTAGCGGGTGGAGATGTGGAAGGCGTCGGCGATCGTGGCCGGTGACAGGGTGGGGTCGCCGAGGTTCCGGTCGATGTGCCGGTGGATCTGTACGAGCAGGGCGTCCCGGCCGATCCGCGGCGGGGTCGGGGTGCCGAGGCGCTGGTGCAGCATCGCGGCGATCAGGTCGAGCAGCACCGCGGACAGACGTGTGGCGTCGGCTGCGGTGTAGTCGTCCGTGCGCCGGGTCAGGTCCGTCAGGAGACCGGCGAGGAGCGCGCCGATCCCCTCGTCGCCTGGTAGGGGCGTGGCGATCAGCTGTCTGACCTGGCATTCGGGCACCGGCAGCAGCGCCCTGGGGAAGGCCACCAGCACTCCTTCGGCGAACGTCTCCTCGGGGACCACCCGGCCATGGAACGGGCGTGAGGTGTCGAAGAGCATCATGTCCAGGCGGCCCAGGCAGGTGTCCTGCCGTCCCTGCGACACACCGGATCTGCCGCGCAGGTTCAGCGAGAGCTGGTAGAGCTCCGGGTCGCACTGCCGGATCAACTGCGGAGTGCGCACCGCCTCGTACGCGGGGCAGGTCGCCCGCGACACCAGCACCGTGCCCAGATCGACCAGCCGCGCGCTGGCTTGGAAGTCGCCTGTCTCCCGTCTGCGGAGGTCCATCGGGGCCACCACGCGCCGGCTCACCTCCCGCCAGAAGCCGAACCGCTCGGCGACAGGGAGATCATGCGTATGTAGGACCACGTTCACGGCTGCCCCCCGACCGTCACGTTCTGCGGCGCTTTCCACCCGTACGCCGCACATTGGGTTCGAGTTTCCGGCGCGCGGATAGGTTCACGGCAGAAAGCAGAAAAGGTCCCGCGACGCGGGACCTTTTGTGCGGGTTCCGAGGGCGGGCTCCCGTCCTGCCCCGGATAACCGGTCGATCAGTTGTGCGAAGGTCGGGCAACGGGCGCCGGCATCAGATCCAGCATGGGTTGCTGGAGCCCAGACGGATGGTGTAAAGAACGGCCTGGCGGTAGTTCTGCGGCGTGACCCTGCGGCCGACGCAGAGTTCGTAGTCGCCGTTCTGCGTGTGCAGGATCACTTCGCAGTTGGCGGGCGGGTAGTTGATGTACGAGCCGACGTACCGTCCTGGGACGGTGCCGATGAAGTCGTCGCAGGCGTCGTACTTGATGTCGGTGATGGACGTGGAGTACTGGGTGTCGGAGAAAAGCGTCAGGCTGTAGGCCGAATCCGCGGCCTGGGCGGGAGTGCTCATCAGGGCCAGCGAGGCGGCGGCCGCGGTGACCGCCAGAGCCGCGCGACCTCGGCGAAGGGAACGGATCATCCTGCTCCTCAGAGATAACCGAAACGGGTCACCGACCAGAATGTCTGGCGGAGCATGGGATGTCGTTGGCGCACAGCGAACGATGGTGCGCAAGAAACGCACGCTTCAGCGCAGGCCGTCGGGACGCCGTCGTAGTGCCGCTCAGCTGGCTCCGGGCTCCTGTCGCGGAGGCCAGGGGGCGACCCGGCCGAGCTGGGCGGGGATCGGCTTGCCCAGGTGCCGCCCGATGAACAGGCCGGCCTCGGCCACCGAGCGCAGCGCGACACCGGTGCCGACGCCCATCCGGTCCAGCAGGTAGACGAGGTCCTCGGTGGCGATGTTGCCGGTGGCCTCGGGCGCGAAGGGGCAGCCGCCGATGCCGCCGGCGCTGGAGTCCAGGGCGGCGGCGCCGGCCTCCAGAGCGGCCACGGCGTTGGCGTAGCCGGTGCTGCGGGTGTTGTGGAAGTGGAAGCGCAGCGGCGCGTCGGTGACCTCGCGGACGGCGGTGACCAGGCGGCGCACGTCGGCCGGGGTGCCCACGCCGATGGTGTCGGCCAGCGCGACCTCCTGCGCGCCGGTGCAGCGCGCCACCAGCTCGGCCACGTGGCCGGGGTCCACCTCACCCTCGAACGGGCAGCCGAACGACGCCCCCACGGTCAGCGTCACGCCCAGCCCGGCGGCGCGGGCCCGCTCGGTGATCGCGCCGAAGCCGTCGACGGCCTGGTCCACCGACATGCCCTGGTTGCGCCGGGAGAACGTCTCCGTCGCCACGACCACGACGTTGACCTCGTCGACACCGGTCTCCAGGGCGCGGTCGAGGCCGCGTTCGTTCAGCACGAGGCCGGCGTAGCGCAGGCCCGGCACGCGCGGGGCGCGGGCCATGACCTGCTCGGCGTCGGCCATCTGCGGGACCCGGCCGGGATGGACGAAGCTGACCGCCTCGATGCGGCGCACGCCCGCGCCGACGAGAGCCTCCAAATAGGCGACCTTGGCGTCGGTGGGCACCTGCTCGGGCTCGTTCTGAAGACCGTCGCGGGGGCCGACCTCGATGATTTCCAGCTCCATGTTGTATGCAACCCCTTGTCCAAATGGTGCGATTACGCCAAGATACTCGCATCCCAACCGAGGAGTTGTATACATGTCGGCTGTCGACGAGCTCAGAAGCCTCATCCTGGCGGGACAGTACGCCCCGGGTGACCGGCTGGGCGAGGTCGAGCTGGCCGAGGTGCTGGGCGTCAGCCGCACTCCGGTGCGCGAGGCGCTGCGCCGGCTGGAGGCCGAGGGGCTCGTCGAGCTCGTCGCCAACAAGGGCGCCCGGGTGGTGGCCTACCCCGGCCGGGACCTGGAGACGATCTTCGAGCTCCGGGCGCGCGTCGAGGGGCTGGCCGCGCGCCAGGCCGCCCTCACCGCGAGCCCGGACGACGTCGCCCGCCTGCACGAGGTGGCCGTCGACCTGCGCGACCACGCCGAGCGGGGCGAGCTCGACGCCGTCTACCGGCTCAACTCCGAGTTCCACCAGAGCCTGGTCCGGCTCGGCGGCAGCCCCCTGCTGGGCCAGTCGATCAGCTCGCTGATCCACTCTTCCGTTCTGCTGCGCACGTACGGCTCGTTCGACGAGGACGCGATGCGGCGCAGCGTCAACCACCATCTGGAGATCGCCGCCGCCGTGCGCGCCGGCGACCCCGAATGGGCCGAGGCGGTCATGAGGGCCCACCTGTTCTCGGCCCGAGCGTCGTTGCTGGGCCCCCGATATCAGGAGAGAACCACATGAGAGGACTCCCGCTCGGCGACATTCGAGTGGTCGAACTGGGGCAGTTGCTCGCGGGACCCTTCTGCGGCCAGCTCCTCGGCGACTTCGGCGCCGAGGTGATCAAGGTGGAGGACCCCGGCAAGGGCGATCCCATGCGCCAGTGGGGCAGGGAGAAGCCCCACGGCAAGTCCCTCTGGTGGCCGGTCGTGGCCCGCAACAAGAAGTCGGTCACCTGCGACCTGCGCACCACCGAGGGCCAGGACCTGGTGCGGCGCCTGGTCGAGCAGGCCGACGTGCTGCTCGAGAACTTCCGGCCCGGCACGCTGGAGCGCTGGGGCATGTCGCCCGAGCGGCTGCACGAGCTGAACCCCAGGCTGGTGATCACCCGGGTGACCGGCTTCGGTCAGACCGGCCCGTACGCGCCGCGCGCCGGCTACGGCTCGATCGGCGAGGCGATGGGCGGCATCCGCTACGTGACCGGCGACCCCGGCCAGCCGCCGTCGCGCGCCGGGATCTCCCTGGGCGACTCGCTGGCCGCCACCTACGCCTGCGTCGGCACCCTGGTCGCGCTGCACGAACGCGAGAACAGCGGCCAGGGCCAGGTCGTCGACTCGGCGATCTACGAGGCCGTGCTGGCCATGATGGAGTCGCTGCTGCCGGAGTGGCAGCAGGCCGGCTACCAGCGCGAACGCACCGGCCCGGTGCTGCCGAACGTGGCGCCCAGCAACGTCTACCCCACCAAGGACGGCGACAGCATCCTCATCGCCGCCAACCAGGACAGCGTGTTCGCCCGCCTGGCGGCCGCCATGGGCCGCCCGGAGCTGGCCGGCGACGAGCGCTACGCCACCCACGGCGCCCGCGGCGCCAACATGGGCGAGCTCGACCACCTGATCGGCGGATGGACGGCGCAGCTGCCCGCCGATGAGCTGCTCGACCACCTGCACGCGAGCGGCGTGCCTGCGGGGCGGATCTACCGCGCCCCGGACATGTTCGCCGACCCGCACTTCGCCGCCCGCGAGGCCATCATCAAGGTCCAGCATCCCGACTTCGGCGAGCTGGCCATGCAGAACGTCGCGCCGAAGCTGTCGGCCACCCCCGGCGCGGTCAGGACGGCAGGCCCGGCGCTGGGCGAGCACAACCAGGAGATCTACCACGGACTACTCGGCCTCACCCCCGAGGAGATTGACCGGCTGTCGGCCGGCGGAATCATCTAGCAACAAGGAGCGTCGCCATGCGTTACCGCCTCGGCGTGGATGTCGGAGGGACTTTCACCGACATCCTGCTCATCGACGAGCACTCCGGGCGCAGCTATCGCGCCAAGACCGCATCAACCCCCCACGACCAGTCCGTCGGCGTGCTCGCCGGTCTCGAGAAGGCCTGCGCCCAGGCGGGCGTGACCCCCTCCGAGATCGGCGAGATCCTGCACGGCACCACGGTCGCCACCAACGCCATCCTGGAGGGCAAGGGCGCCAGGGTCGGCCTGGTCACCACCGCCGGGTTCCGGCAGGTGCTCCAGATCGCCCGGTCCTACGTGCCGGGCGGCCTGGCCGGCTGGATCATCTGGCCCAAACCCGAACCGCTCGCCGCCCTGGAGGACACCGTCGAGGCGGTCGAGCGGGTCGCCGCCGACGGCTCGATCGTCACCCCGCTCGACGAGGACGACCTGCGGGTCAAACTGCGCCGGCTGCGCGGCGTCGAGGCGCTCGCGGTCTGCCTGATCCACTCGTACGCCGACGACACCCACGAGCGGGCGGTGGCGAAGCTCGCGGCCGAGGAGCTGCCCGGAGTCCCGATCTCACTCTCCTCGGCGGTGCTGCCCGAGCTGCGCGAGTACGAGCGCGCCATCACGACCGTGGCCAACGCCTACGTCCAGCCGCAGGTCGCCCGCTACGTCGACAACCTGGCGGCCAAGACCGCCGACGGCGGCGTGGACGGCCAGCTCTACATCCTGCGCAGCGACGGCGGCCTGTCCTCGGCCGCGAGCGCCGCGGAGAGCCCGGTCAACCTGCTGCTGTCCGGCCCGGCCGGCGGCGTGGCGGGCGCGACCTGGTTCGCCGAGCAGGCCGGGTTCGACGACTTCCTGACCTTCGACATGGGCGGCACGTCCACCGACGTGGCGCTCGTGGAGGGCCTGCGCCCGCGGATCGGCCGGGAGACCCGGATCGGCGACCTGATCGTCCGCTCCGCGTCGGTGGACGTACGGACGGTCGGCGCGGGCGGCGGCTCCATCGCGCACGTTCCCGAGCTGACCCGCGCGCTGCGGGTCGGACCGCAGTCGGCGGGCGCCGTGCCCGGCCCCGCCGCCTACGGCCGGGGCGGCGAGGAGCCCACGGTGACCGACGCCAACGTGGTGCTCGGCTACCTGCCCTCGCGCCTGGCCGGCGGCGAGATCGAGCTCGACCGGGAACGGTCCAGGGAGGCGGTGCGCAAGCTGGCCGAGGCCATGGGCCTGCCGTCGGTGGAGGCCGCCGCGCAGGGCATCGTGGACATCGTCAACGAGAACATGTTCGGCGCGCTGCGCCTCGTCTCCATCCAGCAGGGCTACGACCCGCGCGACTTCGCGCTCGTCGCCTTCGGCGGAGCGGGCCCGCTGCACGCCAACGCCCTCGGCAGGCTGACCGGCTCGTGGCCGGTCATCATCCCGCCCTCACCCGGGGTCCTCTGCGCGTACGGCGACGCCACCACCAGCCTGCGCGACGAGGCGGCCCGCACCTACATCCGCCGCTTCTCCCAGCTCACCGACGCCGAGCTGAGGCAGCTCCTGACCGAGCTGGCCGAGACCGCCACCCGCGACCTCGGCTCCGACGTGGACGAGGTCGTCTACCAGGTGGACGTCCGCTATCACGGCCAGGGCTTCGAGATCCCGATCACCCTCGACCTCGACACCGGCCTGGAGGCGCTCGGCAAGCGGTTCGACGCCGAGCACGAGCGGCTCTTCTCCTTCCTGCTGAGCAACGAGCACGAGCTCGTCAGCGCCAGGGCGATGGTCAGCGGCCCGCGCCCGAACGTCCAGCCGGTCCGGCTGGAGCAGGCGGACACCGACCCCGAGCCGGTCGGCAGCCACGACGTCTGGATCGACGGAGGCTGGACCACCGCCGCCGAGTACGACCGGACGGCGCTGCGCGCGGGAGCGGTGATCACCGGCCCCGCGATCGTCGCCGAGATGGACTCCACCACGCTGATCCTGCCCGGGCACGCCGCCCGCGTGCACGAGAGCGGCTGCCTGCTGATCCGCCCCCTGGAGGCATGATGGCCCAGATCATCGAGACCGCGACGGAGCCGCTCGCCCGCGTCGCCGTCGATCCCATCACGCTCGACATCGTCGAGAACGCCCTGCGCAACGCCCGCTACGAGATGGACGAGGTGCTGTTCCGCACCGCGCTGTCGCCCGGCATCCGCGAGCAGCACGACGAGTTCCCGCTGATCGGCGACCCGACCGGGCGCATGGTCGTGGGCCAGTTCGGCCTGTCCATCCCCGCGCTGCTCGACCGGTTCGACGGGACCATCGAGGAGGGCGACGTGCTGCTCACCTCCGACCCCTACTCCTGCGACGGCGCCATCAGCCACGCCAACGACTGGCTGGTCGTCATGCCCATCTACGTCGACGGCCGGGTCGTCGGATGGTCGTCGATGTTCGGCCACATGTCCGACGTCGGCGGCAAGACCGCCTGCTCGATGCCGACCGACGCGCGCACCATCTACGAGGAGGGCGTGGTCATCCCGCCCTTCAAGCTCTACTCCAAGGGCGTGCTCAACGAGGCCGCGCTGGGCATCATCCTCAACCAGGTGCGCCAGCCCGACTGGAACCGGGCCGACCTCAACGGCATCGTGGCCGCCTGCCGCACCGCGTCCCGGCGGATCCAGGAGCTGTGCGCCCGTTTCGGCGCCGACACCTACACCTCCGCCCTCGACGCGCTGCTGCAGCGCAACTACGACGCGATGAAGGTGCTGCTCGCCACCCTCTTCGAGGACGGCGAGACGCTCACCTTCTCCGACTACATCTGCGACGACGGCCGGGGCAACGGGCCGTACAAGCTGACGCTGTCGCTGACCCGCACCGGCGAGAAGGTGCTGCTCGACTTCTCGGGCAGCGACCCGCAGGCCGAGGGGCCGATCAGTTACTTCCTGAACGAGAACCTCGCCAGGATGTTCTTCGGCATCTACCTGATCACCGTGGCCGACCCGCAGATCCTGTGGAACGACGGCTTCTACCCGCTGGTGGACGTGCACATCCCCGAGGGCAGCTTCTGGAAGCCGCGCTTCCCGGCCGCGCTCAACGGCCGCAACCACGGCATCGGCCGGCTGTTCGACCTGTTCGGCGGGCTGCTCGGGCAGAAGACGCCCGACCTGCTCAACGCCGCCGGCTTCTCCTCCTCACCCCACTTCATGTACGCGGGGGAGGGGTTCCAGCTCTACTCCATCGGCTTCGGCGGCATCCCCGGCAGGCCGATCGGCGACGGCCCCGACGGGCACTCGCTGTGGCCGTCGTTCACCAACATCCCGTGCGAGTTCCTGGAGTCGTACTATCCGCTGCGGATCGAGCGGTGGGAGACGGTCGCCGACACCGGAGGCGCCGGCCTGCACCGGGGCGGCAACGGCGTGGACGTCGCCTACCGCTTCCTGAAGCCGGGCACGATCGCCATCCACGACGACCGCTGGCTCACCTACCCGTGGGGTGTCAACGGCGGCGAGCCCGGAGCGCGCGGCCGCAAGTGGATCGAGCGGGCCGACGGCGGCGTCGAGATCCTGCCGAGCAAGGTGCACGACGTCGAGGTGCGTCCGGGCGATCTGCTGCACTTCGTCACCTGGGGCGGCGGCGGGTGGGGCGACCCGCTGGCCCGCGACCCCGAACTGGTCGCCCTGGAGGTCAGGCGCGGCCTGGTGACCGCCGACGGGGCGCGCCGCTTCGGGGTGGTGTGCGCCGCCGACGGCACGCTCGACGCCGAGGCCACGGCCGAGCTGCGCGAGCGGCTGCGCGCGGACCGGGGCGAGCTGCCGGTGTTCGACATGGGCCCGCCGCTGGAGGAGCTCCTCGCCCGCTGCGAGGACGAGACCGGCCTGCCCGCTCCGACGCCGCCGGCGCGCGTGTGACCAGGCCCCACGAGGAGGTGTTCGGGCGCTCGCTGGAGTTCGGCGAGCGCCCGGCGCTCATCCTCATCGACCTGATGCGGGCCTACTTCGAGCCGGGCGCCGAGCTGTACATGGGCTCGCGCGACTGTCTCGACTCGGCGGCCCGCGTGCTGTCCGCCGCCCGCGCGGCCGGCGTGCCGGTCGTGCACACCCGGGTGGCGTTCGGGCCGGGCGGCGTCGACGGCGGGCTGTTCTTCCGCAAGGTGGCGCCGTTGCGTCACCTGGTCGGCGACGGGCCGCTCGGCGAGCTGATGCCGGAGGTCGCGCCGGAGCCGGGCGAGCTGGTGATCGTCAAACAGTACGCCAGCGCGTTCTTCGGCACCTCGCTCGCCTCGACGCTGACCGCGCTGCGGGTCGACACGCTGGTCATCGCCGGGGTGTCCACCAGCGGGTGCGTGCGGGCGACGGCCGTGGACGGCATCCAGCACGGGTTCGCGCCGATCGTGGTGCGGCAGGCCGTCGGGGACCGTGACCCGGCGCCGCACCAGGCCAACCTCTTCGACATCCAGGCGAAGTACGGGGAGGTGTGGGACGAGCCCGACGTGATCGCCAGGCTTTGACCCCCGTCCCGCGCCCCCGGCCGGTGACCGCCGGCCGGAGGCACGGCTGGGGATCGCCTGGCTGGGCCCGTCAGTTGCGGCGTAGGAGCAGCATCGCCGCGTCGTCGAGCAGCGGGCCGCCCGCGTGCGCGAGCAGGTCGCCCCGCACCGCGTCGAGCGCGGTCTGGGGGTCGTCCTCCTTCAGCAGCACGCGGGCCCGCTCGGTCAGCGGGTAGAAGGTGCCGTCGCGGTCGCGCGCCTCGATGACGCCGTCGGTGTAGAAGAGGATCTGGTCGCCCTCGCCGAAGGCGACCCGGTGCGGCTTGGTCCGCTCGGTGTTGAGCGAGCCGAGGCCGAGTGGCAGGGCCGCCTCCGGCGGCTCGGCCAGGCTGACCCGCCCGTCGGGGGAGATCAGCAGGGGCGCCGGGTGGCCGCAGTTGACCAGGGAGATCTCGTCGTCGTGCACCTCCGCGACGATCGCGGTGACGAACTGCTCGCCGCCCAGGTGCCTGGTCAGGCTCACCTCCAGCCGCTCGCCGATGTCGGCGAGGTCGGCCTCGTCGTACGCGGCCTCGCGGAAGGCCCCCAGCACCCAGGCCGCGGTCTCGACGGCGGACAGGCCCTTGCCCTGGACGTCGCCGACCAGCAGCCGCACGCCGTGCGGAGTGGTGACGACTTCGTACAGGTCGCCGCCGATCCGCGCCTCGGCCGCGGCGGAGGTGTAGGACAGGGCCACCCGCAGGTCGCCCGCCCGGCGAGGCACGGGGCGCAGCAGCACCCGCTGGGCCGCCTCGGCGACCCGCCGCACGTTGGCCAGCTCGCGCTCGCGCTTGAGCCGCAGATGGCTGGCCACCATGCTGGCCGCGGTCACGCTGACGATCGTGGCGATCGTCAGGTTGTTCTGCCAGGTGAGCAGCAGGTCGAAGTGGTAGGCGAGAGGAACGCAGATGGCCAGCGCCGCCACGCCGACCATCGCGGTGCGGCGGACGCTGCCCGACACGGAGGCGAACGTCGGGCCCAGCGTGAGCAACGGCAGGAAGCCCAGGGCCGGCCCGGCGAGCAGGTCGGTCAGCGCCACAGCGAGCATGACGGCGAACGGCAACCAGCGCAGTGCCTGCTGCGACCTCATCCGGCGCTCCCCGACGCGGCGTGCGGTGTCTCTCGTGCCGCCAGCACTGTCCTCCCCCGTGCGCCGATCAAAGGCCATCGCGGGGGCGACGGCCGAACAGTCAATATGGGTCTCGCGTGGGCGCCGGGGGGCAGGCGGACGTCATCCTCTCAGCTTCCGCACCGCCTCGCACCCCCGACGAGGTCCGATTCCCGAGCTCTATTCTGCACAACACAAGATCTCCTAGGAAGTGCGCGAGGCGGCCACCGCCCGGGATCACGGCGGCAGGCGGGCGTTGAAAATTTCATGGATCAGCCGATAATTTCAGTGCTCCAACTGCGGAGACGAGGTCGATCGTGAGCCGGCATTGACCGGCCTTCCAGCGGGTCAATAGCGTCCGGGAGGATCCCTGAGGGATAGAAACTTTCGGAACGCTGCCCCGGAGGTGGAAGGCCCGTGTCACCGTCCCCGCTCATCACCCCGCCGGTCCGGATCAGGACCTTCGCGGCGGTCGCCCTGCTCGGGCTGCTCGCCGTGTTCCTCCTGCCCAGCGCCCCGGCCGACGCCTCGGCGCCGCTGCGCCAGCACGCCGCCTCCCGGGGCAAGTTCGTCGGCGCCGCGCTCGCCGCCTCCCCGCTGGCGAACGAGGCCGCGTACCGGACCATCGCGGCCACCGAGTTCAACCAGGTCACCGCCGAGAACGCGATGAAGTGGGAAGCCACCGAGCCCAGCCAGGGCCAGTTCACCTTCGGCGGCGCTGACGCCCTCGTCAACTTCGCCACCCAGAACGACCAGCAGGTGCATGGCCACACGCTCGTCTGGCACAGCCAGACCCCCGGCTGGGTGCAGAGCCTCGGCGCCACCGCCATGCGCTCGGCGATGCAGAACCACATCAGCCAGGTCGTCGGCCGCTACGCGAACAACCCGGCCGTGGTCTCGTGGGACGTGGTCAACGAGGTCTTCGACGACAACGGCAACCTGCGCACCTCGTTCTGGTACAACACGCTGGGCCAGAGCTACATCGCCGACGCCTTCCGGGCCGCCCGCGCCGCCGACCCCGACGCCCGGCTGTGCATCAACGACTACAACGTCGAGGGCGTCAACGCCAAGAGCACCGCGATGTACGACCTGGTGCGGTCGCTGCGGCAGCAGGGCGTGCCGGTCGACTGCGTGGGCTTCCAGGGGCACCTCGCCATCCAGTACGGCTTCCCGGCCCAGGTGCGGCAGAACATGCAGCGCTTCGCCGACCTCGGCGTGCAGGTCAGGGTCACCGAACTGGACGTGCGCATGACCCTGCCGAGAGACACCGCCAAGGACGCCACGCAGGCCACCTACTACCGCGACGTGGTCGACGCCTGCCTCGCGGTCAACGCCTGCGCCGGGGTGACCGTCTGGGGCTTCACCGACAAGTACTCGTGGGTGCCCGAGACCTTCCCCGGACAGGGCGCCGCGCTCCTCTACGACGAGAGCTACCAGCGGAAGCCCGCGTACACGGCGGTCCACGACGCGCTCGCGGGCGGCGCGAGCCCCGACACCACCCCGCCGACCACCCCCGGCGCGCCGTCGGCGAGCGGTGTCACCGCCGGCTCGGCCACGCTGACGTGGACGGCGTCCACCGACTCCGGGGGCAGTGGCCTGGCCGGCTACGACGTCTACCGCGAGCAGGGCGCCACCGACCCCGTGCTCGGGCGGAGCGGCACCAACTCGATCACCCTGACCGGGCTCAGCGCCGCCACCCAGTACCAGGTGTACGTGCGGGCGCGGGACGGCGCGGGCAACCTGTCCGGCAACTCCGCCACGGTCACCTTCACCACCACGACCGGAGGCGGCGGCGGGCCGTGCTCGGCCACCGCGACCGTGCAGACCCAGTGGAACAACGGGTACGTGGTGCAGCCGGTGACGGTCGCCAACACCGGCACCTCGACGCTGGCCGGCTGGACCGTCACCTTCACCCTGCCCGCCGGCCACAGCCTGACCGGCTCCTGGAACGCCACCCTGACCACCAGCGGGCAGACGGTCACCGCCCGGAGCATGGGCTACAACGGCACCCTCGCGCCCGCCGCGAGCACGAGCTTCGGCTTCCAGGCCGCCCGTCCCTCCGGCGACACCCAGACGCCGTCCGGCTACACCTGCGCTTCCCCCTGAACGTCTCCTTTGACGATCTCCCCTGACGTACGCCACCGACGTGCGCCACCGATGGCGCCACCGATGGCGCCACGGACGTACGCACGGACGACGAGGCACGGCATCGGTGGATGCCGTGCCTCGTGCAGGTTTTCGAAAAATTTCCCTCTCGGGCGATGAGTCTCGGGCCGCTCGCAGGTCTGGACGGGTAACAACACCACGATTCCGGGAGGAAACCATGAAGCGTCCCAGCCTGGACAGCATCCTGCTCGCGAGCACCGACCCCGAGCGGCTGCGCGCGTGGTACGCCGCCGCGCTGGACCCCGAGGAGAACACCGACGTCGACGGCTACGGCGTCCTCAAGTTCGGCGGCTTCCACCTGCTCATCGACAGCCGCGGCGACATCTCCGACAAGAACCCGGAGCCCGGGCGGATGGTCCTCAACTTCGACGTGGCCGACGCCCGTGCCGTGGTCGCGCGGCTGGAGACGCTGGGCGTGACCTGGCTGGCCGAGCTGGAGGACCGCCACGGCAGCCAGTTCGCCACGGCCATCGACCCCGACGGCAACTACGTGCAGATCATCCAGCTGAGCGACGAGCATCGCGCGGCGATGTGACCACGGAACACCAAGGAGAAGATCATGTTCGGTTCGACGAAGGCGTTCAGCGGGTTCGCCGTGGACGACCTCGACGCGGCCAGGGCGTTCTACGGGGAGACGCTCGGCCTCGACGTGACGGAGGAGCACGACCTGCTGACGCTGCGCCTCGCGGGGGGCCGCGACGTCCTGGTCTACCCCAAACCCGATCACACCCCCGCCACGTACACGATTCTCAACTTCCCGGTGGACGACATCGAGAAGACCGTGGACGAGCTGGTGCGGCGCGGGGTCCGGTTCGAGCGCTACCCGCAGATGGAAGCTGATGACAGGGGCATCTTCCGTGGCGGGGGTCCGCTCATCGCCTGGTTCACCGATCCGGCGGGCAACATCCTGTCCGTCCTGCAGGAGCAGTAGGCCGCTCCTGCGGGGAGCGGCGGGCCGCGGTCCTGCGGGGGTGGTGGGCCAGGAGAGCACATGGGTGTCCGCTGCCCGGGCCCATGCCGTGTGACCGGGAAGTGACCGGCCCGTCAGCGGTCCTGAGCATCCTTCGAAAGGCCGGGCTCGCCGCCCGCGCCGCCGGCGACGGGGACGCCGGCGGACGGCGTGGCGATCCGCCCGGCGTCCAGGTCACCGCGATCCCGCGGTGCGTATCGAAGGAGCGGACACCAGTGAATCGATCTCGACTGGGCGAGAGCGCCAGGACCATGACCCGCGCGACCGGCCGCCGGTGGGCCCTGACGGCCGCGACCGTCAGGGCGGCCGGGCTCCGGCGGGCTCTGACGGCCGGGGCCGTGCTGGCCGGCGCCGTCGCGCTCGGCGGAGCGCCCGCCGCCGCCACGACGGGCGCCGTCGCGGCGAAGGAGGCGGCCACGAGCGCCGTCGCGTGCGGCCTCTACCGCGATGAGGACGCCGCGTTGTACAAGAACTGCACCGGCGGCGGGGAGAACATCTTCGTCACCTACATCTGGTCCGCCAACACCTACTACTGCGTGCCGGCCGGCGAGACCAAGCACCTGGGCCGCTGGAGCAACGTCTTCCGGGTCTACAACCGAGGCGGCTGCTAGCGCGGGCACCTTGGCCGGCGCCATACCCACCGTTGCCTTCTGGTTACAATCAGTTGTGCGCGGTGGGGGTTTCGAGTTCAAGGTTCTGGGGCCGATCGAGGTGCTGCGCGAGGGCGCCCGGCTGACCGTCCGGGCGCCCAAGCTGCGGATCCTGCTCGCCTCGTTACTTCTCGACGCCGGGCGGGTCGTCACCGTCGAGACACTGGCGGAGCGCCTGTGGGGAGACGACCCGCCCGACGGCGCTCGCAACACCCTGCAGAACTACGTCCTGCGGCTGCGCCGCCTGCTCGGCGGCGCGGCGGAGCACGTCCCCCTGGTGACCCGTCCCCAGGGCTACCTGATCGAGCCGGCGCCAGGCGCGCTCGATCTGCACCGGTTCGACGCCCTGGTGAGGCGGGCGAGGACGGCCGCCACCGCCGACGAGATGGGGCAGGCGTCCGCGCTGCTGGAGGAGGCGTTGCTGCTGTGGCGGGGGGAGGCGCTCTCGGACGTTCCGTCGGAGGTGCTACGCCGAGACGTCGCGCCCGTGCTCCACGAGCGCCGGCTGGACGCGATCGAGCTGCGCGTCGAGGCCGATCTGGCTCTGGGCAGGCACGAGAGCCTGGTCGCGGAGCTGCACGAGCTGACCACGGCGCATCCGCTGAGGGAGCGGTTCTGGGCGCAGCGGATGGTGGCGCTCTACCGGTCCGGCCGTCAGGGCGACGCCCTGCGATGCCACCGGACGGTCCGGGATCTGCTGGCCGAGGAGCTCGGCGTCGATCCCGGCGCGGAGCTCCGCGAGCTGCACCAGCGGATCCTGACCGCCGACCCGGCGCTGCTGTGCACGAGGGCGCCCGGCGACCGGGGCAACCTGCCGGCGGAGGTGACGACGTTCGTCGGCCGCGAACGGCAGCTCGCCGAGGTCGGGCGGCTCCTGGCGGCCAACCGCCTGGTCACGCTCACCGGTGTGGGAGGCGTGGGCAAGACCAGGCTGGCGCTGCGGGCCGGCGCGGAGCTGTGCGGCGGGTTTCCCGACGGCGTGTGGCTGTCCGACCTCACCTCGCTGGCCGAGCCCCGACTGCTCGACCAGATCGTGGCGGAGGTCTTCGGCATCCGCGACCAGTCGGCGCGCCGCACCGTGGACATCCTGGTCGAGCACCTGCGCGACAAGCGGCTGCTGCTGGTGCTCGACAACTGCGAGCACGTGGCCGGCGCGGTCGCGGCGCTGGTCGACGTCCTCCTGAGGGCCTGCCCCGGCCTGCGGGTGCTGACCACCAGCAGACACCGGCTCGGGCTGCAGAGCGAGCACTCCCTGCTGGTGCCCCCGCTAGCGCTCCCGCCGGCGACCGCCACCGGCGCCTGCCGGCCGCTCACCGGCTACGACGCGGTCTCGCTGCTGGCCGCCCGCGCGGCGGCCTCGGCCCCGGGCTTCCGCGTCACGCCGGGCAACGAGGAGTCCGTCGCCCAGCTGTGCAGGCGTCTCGACGGCATCCCGCTGGCGATCGAGCTGGCGGCGGTCAGGCTGGGCACGCTCTCCGTCGAGGAGATCCTGGAACGCCTCGACCACCGGCCCCAGCTGCTGGCCACCACCAACCCCCACGTCACGCCCCGCCACCACCAGACCCTCCATGACGTGATCACCTGGAGCCACGGCCTGTGCACCGAGCCCGAGCGGCTGCTGTGGGCGCGGCTCTCGGTCTTCTCCGGCGGGTTCGACCTGGAGGCGGCCGAGGAGGTGTGCCACGGCCCCGGCCTGCCCCGGGCCGACATCCTGGATCTGCTGGCCGGCCTGGTGCACAAGTCGATCCTGATCGTGAGCGCCGGTGGCCGCCGGACGCGCTACCGGCTGCTGGAGACGATCCGCCAGTACGGCCGGCGGCGCCTGGCCGACCTCGGCCTGCACGACGCGGTACGGCTCCGCCACCGTGACCACTACCAGCGGCTGGCCGCCCGCGCCGCGACCGGCTGGTGCGGTCCCGACGAGGTCGAATGGCTGTCGACGCTGCGGCGCGAGCTGCCCAACCTGCGGGCCGCCCTGCGCTTCTGCCTCACCCGGCCGGGCCAGGCGGGTCACGGGCTGGAGATCGCCGTCAACCTGACCCGGACCCGGATCTGGTTCTTCAGCAGCACCATCGGTGAGGGGCGCCTCTGGCTGGAGCAGATGTGCGCGGCCCCTTCCTCGGCCCCTTCCTCGGCCCCTTCCTCGGCCCCTTCCTCGGCCCCTTCCTCGGCCCCTTCCTCGGCCCCTTCCTCGGCCCCTTCCGTGTCCCCTTCCGTGTCCCCTTCCGTGTCCCCTTCCGTGTTCCCTTCCGTGTCCCCTTCCGTGCCCTCGGAGCCGCGGCGCGAGGCGGCCGCCGCCCTCCTCGTGTGGATCGCGCTCTGCCAGGGTGACCAGGAGGCGGCCGGGGTGTTCCTGGCCCGGTGCCGAGCCCCGAGCGTCCGGCCGTCCGGCGGCGACCTGTCGCCGGTCGCCGCCTACATCGAGGGCGCCCACGCACTGCTCGTGCACGGCAGCGACCGCGCCATCGCGCTGCTCGCCCGGGCGCGCACGGCGTTCCGTCACGCCGGAGCGCAGGGCGACGCCCACATGGCGACCATGATGTGGGCGATGGCCTGCGCCTTCCTCGGCGACCGCGCCACCGCGCTCGACGCCGGCGCCGCCTATCTCGCCGAGGCCGAGGAGAGCGGGGGAGCCTGGGCCTGCACGTGGGCGCTGTGGACCCACGGGCTCACCGAGCTGCGGCACGGTGACCCCGACAGGTCCACCGGTCTGTTCCGCGAGGCCCTGCGCCGCCAGTACGACATCGACGATCGCTGGGGGCCCGTGTGGGGTCTCGAGTCACTCGCCTGGGCCGTCGCCGCCACCGGCCGGCACGTCCACGCCGCCGAGCTCCTCGGCAGCGCGTACGCCCTCCGGCAGGTCACCGGGGTGGCGCTGATCGGGCTGCGCCCCTTCCACGACGCCCACGTCGCGGCCGTACGGCTGACGCGCGAGGTCCTCGGGGAGCAGGCCTACGAGGCCGCCTTCGAACGAGGGAGCCAGGTGGACGACATCCTCACGTTCGCGACCACGCGGCAGCAGGGTGATGACGAACCCCCTCGACCGGCCGGTGCGTGACCCGCTCGCCACGCTTGGCGACCCCCACTCCCTGTGTCATGGTGAGCGCAGAGAGTTCACTTCCCCCTGTGAGGTCGATGTGGGCAAGAAGAAGCGCGAGTACGGTGTGATCGCGGAGATGGCCGGAACCCTCGCCAAGGTCGCGCCGCCGGTGATCGGAGCGCACACTCCGCATCCGGTAGCCGGTGCTCTGGCGGGAGCCGCGATAACCGCGAAGTACGGCGACAAGATCGAGAAGGTGGTGAAGGACGTCACCCAGGATCTCGTGGACCACTCCAACAAGGAGTGGGAGAAGCTCACCCCCGAAGATCTCCGGCAGATCGCCATCACCCAGCAGCTCTACTAGGGCACCACCTGGTCCTGGCGTGAGCGGGGGTGCCCGGCCGTTCCGGTCGCGCAGCCTCTCACGCCTAATCGGTCACAGCCCTCCTCCGGTGTCACACGGGGGAGGGTCACCATCCGCACCTGCCCGTCCAACAGCAGCGGCGCAGTTCAGGCGATTCCGCAAGCAGCTGGTCGTGGGTCTGTCAGGCACATCCGTCACAGGCCACTGCAATCACGCCGCACCTCCACCCGGCCGCCGCAGACCCGCGTCGCGTAGGTCGGCACCACCACCTCCGGCTGGTCCAGGCAGACGCCGGTGACCAGCGAGAACACCTGCTTGTGCAGAGGCGAGGCCACGGTCGGCTCATCCTCCCTGCTGCCGACGATGCCACGCGAGAGCACCTGGGCCCCGCTGAACGGGTCCAGGTTGCCGATCGCGCGCACCGAGCCGTCGAAGACGCGGAACACGGCCACCTGCCGGCCGTCCACCAGCGCGCACACGCCACGCTCGGGCAGCAGGAGGCCGTAGTCGCACACCGGAACCCAGGAACTCATCGGACCACCGCCGGCTTGATCTGGTCGCGTTCCCGCTCGAACACGATCGACGGGTCGGGGACGCCCGGCGCGTTGACGAAGCTGACGAAGCGGCTCAGCTTCTCGGGGTCCTCGATGGTCGCCCGCCACTCGTCCTCGTAGCCGGCGACGTGTTGCCGCATCCGTTCGTCCAGCTCGGCGCACAGGCCCAGCGAGTCGTGGACGATCACCTGGCGGACGTGCTCCAGGCCGCCCTCGATCGACTCTATCCAGGCGGCGGTGCGCTGCAGCCGGTCGGCCGTGCGGATGTAGTACATGAGGAACCGGTCGATGGTCGTGACCAGCTCGCCGGTGGTCAGGTCGGCGGCGAACAGGTCGGCGTGCCGCGGCCGGAACCCGCCGTTGCCGCCGACGTACAGGTTCCAGCCCTGCTCGGTGGCGATGATCCCGAAGTCCTTGGAACGGGCCTCCGCGCACTCGCGGGCGCAGCCGGACACGGCCGACTTGAGCTTGTGCGGCGCCCGCAGGCCGCGGTAGCGCAGCTCCAGGGCGATGGCCAGGCCGACCGAGTCCTGCACGCCGTAGCGGCACCAGGTGGAGCCGACGCACGACTTCACCGTGCGCAGCGCCTTGCCGTAGGCGTGCCCGGACTCGAAGCCGGCCTCGACGAGCCGCCGCCAGATCTCCGGCAACTGTTCGACCCGGGCGCCCAGCAGGTCGATCCGCTGCCCGCCGGTGATCTTGGTGTAGAGGCCGAAGTCGCGGGCCACCTCACCGAGCACGATCAGCCGGTCCGGCGTGATCTCACCGCCCGGGACGCGCGGCACGACCGAGTAGGTGCCGTTCTTCTGGATGTTGGCCAGGAAGTGGTCGTTGGTGTCCTGCAGCGCGGCCCGTTCCCCGTCGAGCACGTGCCCGTTGTGCAGCGAGGCCAGGATGGAGGCGACCGCGGGCTTGCACACGTCGCAGCCCCGGCCTCGCCCGTGGGCGGCGATCAGCTCCGAGAACGTGCCGATGCCACGCACCCGGACGATGTCGAACAACTCCGCCCTGGAGTGGGCGAAGTGCTCGCACAGCGCCGTGCCCAGCTCGACGCCCGACGTCTCCAGCAACCGCCGCAGCATGGGCACGCAACTGCCGCAGGCGCTGCCCGCCCGGGTGCACGTCTTGACGCCCGCGACGTCGGTGAGGCCCTCGTCCGCGATGGCGGTGCGGATCCGGCCCGCGCTGACGTTGTTGCACGAGCACACCTGCGCGTCGCCGGGCAGCTCCAGGTCCGCGCCGGCGCCGCTGAACAGCAGGTCCGACGGCGGCGCGGGCAGCGGCTTGCCGACGAACGGGCGCAGCGTGCCGTACGGCGAGGCGTCGCCGACGCAGATGCCGCCGAGCAGCGTCCGGGCGTCGTCGCTGATGAACAGCCGCTTGTAGACGCCGCCCACCGGGTCGGTGTAGGTGACGTCGAGCGCCCCCTCCATGGCGCCGAACTGCGCCACTTCGACCCCGAGCAGCTTCAGCCTGGTCGACAGGTCGGCCCCGTCGAAGGTGGCGGCCCCGCCCAGCACGCGGTCGGCGGCCACCTCGGCCATGGTGAAGCACGGCCCGGCCAGGCCGTACACCAGGCCGCCCGCCAGCGCGCACTCGCCGATCGCGTAGATCGCCGGGTCGGACGTGCGCATGCCCGCGTCCACCACGACGCCGCCCCGCTCGCCCACCTCCAGCCCGCACCCTCGGGCCAGCTCGTCACGCGGCCGGATCCCGGCGGAGAAGACGACGAGCTGCGCGTCGATCAGCGTGCCGTCCGGTTCGCGCAGCCCGGTCACGCCGCCCGCCTCACCGGTGACGATCTCCTGGACGCCCGCGCCCGTGTGCACGCTCAGCCCGAGGGCCTCGATGTGCCGCCGCAGCACCGCCCCGCCGCCCTCGTCGACCTGCCGCGGCATCAGCCAGGGGCCCATCTCGACGATGTGGGTGCGCAGACCCAGCCCGCGCAGCGCGTCGGCGGCCTCCAGGCCGAGCAGCCCGCCGCCGACCACGACGCCCTCCGTCGCGTCCTTGGCCGCCGTCCTGATCGCGTCGAGGTCGTCGATCGTCCGGTAGACGAACGCGTGCTCGGCCCCCGGCACCGGCGGCACGAACGGCGCCGACCCGGTCGCCAGCACCAGCACGTCGTACGGCTCCGCCGACCCGTCGGCCAGCGTGACCGTGCGGCCCGCCCGGTCGATCCCGGTGACGCGCACGCCCAGCCGGGTCACCGCCCCGGCGGGCGCCGGATAGCTGAGCTCCTCGACGCCGGTCCCCGACAGGTAGGAGGTCAGCGCGACCCGGTCGTAGGCCGGCCGGGGCTCCTCCCCGATCACCGTGATCCGGCCGCCGAAGCCCCGCTCCAGCAGGGTCTCGACGAACCGGTGGGCGGTGGGGCCGTAGCCCGCGACGACGATCCTGGTCATGTGACCTCCTACGCCGATGAGCTCGCTCCGTCCGGTCACGCCGGCACTCCTTCCTGCTCGCACAGCCAGCCGACGAGGCCGGCCACGGCGTCGCGGCAGCTTCCGCAGCCGGTCGTGGCCCTGGTGCCGGCCGCTATGCCCGGCACGTCGCGGGCGCCGGCCTCCCAGCACGCCCGGATCTCACCCTTGGTCACGTTGTTGCACTGGCACACCTTGGCCGCGTCGGGCATCAGCGTCGGGCTGTCGGCGACCGGCGCGGCCGACAGGCCCGGGAACAGCAGCCCGGCCCGATCACCCGGCACCGGCCCGCCCCGGTCGAACAGCTGGGTGAGCGTGCCGACCGCGTCGCTCTCGCCCAGCAGGATCGCGCCCACCAGCCGGCCGTCCCGGATGACCAGCTTGCGGTAGGTGCCACGGGCCCGGTGGCTGAAGCGCACCACCTCGGCGTGTTCCTCGGTGAGCTGGGTCTCGCCCATCGCGGCCAGCTCCACGCTCGTCGCCTTCAGCCTGGTCACCAGCCGCGAACCCCGGTAGAGCAGCTTGCCGCCGGTGATGACGGCGGCGGCCACGGCCGCCTGCTCCCACGCGGGCGCGACCAGGCCGTACACGGTGCCGTCGTGCTCGGCGCACTCACCGATGGCGAAGATCGCCGGGTCGTCGGTGCGCAGCTCGTCGTCCACCACGACGCCCCGCCGCACCTCCAGGCCCGCGTCGGCGGCCAGACCGGTCACCGGCCGGACCCCGCAGGCCAGCACCACCAGGTCGCCTTCGACCAGTTCGCCGCCCGCCAGCCGGACGCCCTCCTCCAGCACCGCCTCGGCGGCCACGCCGGTGCGGGTCTCGACGCCCAGCCCGGCCAGCGTCTCGCCGAGGACCTCTCCCGCCTCGACGTCGAGCTGCCGTTCCATCAGATGGCCGGCCAGGTGCAGCAGCGTCACGGGCAGGCCGCGCCCGGCCAGCCCGCGGGCCGCCTCGACGCCGAGCAGCCCGCCGCCGATCACCACGGCCCGGCGGCTCCGCTCCGCCGCCGCGAGGATGCGCCGGCAGTCGCCGAGCGTCCGGAACGGGATCGCCCGCTCCACGCCGGGGATCGGCGGCACGACCGCCTCGCTGCCGGTCGCCAGGACCAGCACGTCGTACGGCTCGCGCCGCCCGTCCGCCGTCAGCACCGTCCGGGTGTCCCGGTCGATCAGCTCGACCGGGCTGCCGAACACCGCCCGCACCCGGTGCGTGCCGTACCAGGAGGGGTCGAGCAGCCGTACCTGCTCGGGCCGGGTGTTTCCGGCGAGCACGTTCGACAGCAGCACCCGGTTGTACGGCGGGCACGTCTCCGCGCCGAGCACCGTGACGTCGATCCGCGGATCGCGCGCCCGCACCTCGCTCACCAGCCGCGAGCCGGCCATGCCGTTGCCCACCACGACGAGCCTCATGTGACCCTCTCCACCCTGACCGCGCAGACCTTGAACTCCGGCATCCGGGACGTGGGGTCGAGCGCCGGGTTGGTCAGCCGGTTGGCCCCCTCCCAGTGGAACGGCATGAACACCGTGTCCCGCCGGATCGCGTCGCTGATCCGGGCCACGACCTGCTCCTCGCCCCGCCGGCCGCGGACCCGCACCAGGTCGCCGGCGACGATCCCCAACTGCTCGGCGAGGTCGGGATGGAGCTCGACGTACGGCTCGGGCACGGCCTCGGCCAGCGGCCCGATCCTGCGCGTCTGCGCGCCGCTCTGGTAGTGGGCGAGCACCCGCCCGGTGGTCAGATGGACGGGGTAGTCGTCGTCGGTCTCCTCGGCGGGCGGCCGGTGCTCGACGGGCACGAACCTGGCCCGGCCGTCGGGCGTGGCGAACCCGTCGAGGAACGGGCGCGGCGTGCCGGGATGGCCGGGCGCGGGACAGGGCCAGAACACGCCCTTCTCCTCCTCGATCCGTTCGTAGGTGATGCCGGAGTAGTCGGCGGGACCGCCCGCGCCGGCCCGGCGCAGCTCGTCGAACACCTCGCGCGGATCGGCCGCGAACCGGTGGCCGAACCGCGCGGCCAGCCCCTGGACGACCTCCAGGTCGGTGCGGACGTCCGGGGGCGGCGCGACGGCGCGGCGGCGCAGCAGCACCCGTCCTTCCAGGTTGGTCATCGTGCCGGTCTCCTCGGCCCACTGCGTCACAGGGAACACCACCTCGGCCAGCGCGGCGGTCTCCGACAGCACCACGTCGGCCACCACCAGCAGGTCGAGCGCGCCGAGCCGGCCCGTCACGTGCGCCGAGCGGGGCGCGGACACCACGGGGTTGGAGCCGAACACCAGCAGCGCCCGCGGCCCGGCCGGCGTGCCGAGCGCGTCCAGCAGCTCGTACGCCGAGCGTCCGGCCCCCGGCAGGTCGCCGGGGTCCACGCCCCACACCGCGGCGACGTGCTCGCGGGCCGCCGGATCGTCGATGCTGCGGTAGCCGGGCAGCTGGTCGGCCTTCTGGCCGTGCTCCCGGCCGCCCTGCCCGTTGCCCTGCCCGGTCAGGCAGCCGTAGCCGGAGCCGTGCCGGCCGGGCAGGCCCAGCGCCAGCGCCAGGTTGATGTACGCGGTGACCGTGTCGGTGCCCTTGGCGTGCTGCTCGGCGCCCCGGCCGGTGAGCACCACCGCCCGGCGGGCCGCCGCCAGGGCGCGTACGGCCTGCCGCATCCGGGGGACCGGCACCCCGGTGATCCGCTCGATCCGCTCCGGCCACCACGACGCGAGCGAGGTGCGCACCTCGTCGAACCCGGCGGTCCGTTCGGCCACGTACGGCTCGTCCACCAGCCCTTCGGCGACGGCCAGGTGCAGCAGGCCGAGCGCGAGCGCGAGGTCGGTGCCGGGCGCGGGCTGCAGGTGCAGCCAGGCCGGCCGCGCCGTCGGCGTGCGGCGCGGGTCGACGACGATGAGCCGCTCGGCCGGCAGGTGGCGGACGAACGGCGGCATGGTCTCGGCGACGTTGGCCCCGGCCAGCAGCACCACGTCGGCCTCGGCCAGGTCCGTGATCGGGAACGGCAGCCCGCGGTCCATGCCGAACGCCCTGATCGAGGCGGCCGCGGCCGACGACATGCAGAAGCGGCCGTTGTAGTCGATCTGGCTGGTGCCGAGCACCACCCGGGCCAGCTTGCCGAGCTGGTAGGCCTTCTCGTTGGTGAGCCCGCCGCCGCCGAACACGGCCACGGCGTCGGGGCCGTGTTCGGCGCGGATCGCGGACAGCCGGGCCGCCACGTGGTCGAGCGCCCGCTCCCACGAGGCCGGCCGGCCGTACAGGAGGGGGGTGGTCAGCCGCTCGCCGTTGGTCAGCAGCTCGGCCGCGGTCCAGCCCTTCTGGCAGAGCGCGCCGGCCGCGTTGGCCGGGATGTCGGTCCGGGGGGCGATGGAGAGGTCGGCGCCGATCGTCATCCCGCACTGCAGGGCGCAGTAGGGGCAGTGGGTCGCCACCGGGCCGGTCGCGGGTCCGACCGCGAGGCCGGTCGCGAGGCCGATCCCGAGGCTGATCGCGGGGCTGGTCGAGGGGGCTGTCACGGGAGGTTTCACGGGAGGTGTCACGCCCCTCACACTCGGGCGTGGGCGAGGCTGGCCACGCGGGAGACGCCCACGGTGCGCACGTAGCACCCCCAGGTCAGGGCGAAGCACGCCAGGTAGAAGACGCCGAACGCGGCGAACGCCGTCGCCGGGCCGCCGGTCGCCGCGAACGACATGCCGAACGCCCGGTTGATGAGGAAGCCGCCGAGCGCGCCGACCGCCGAGATGATGCCGATCGCCGCGGCGGCCTGACGCTTGCCGTGCAGCAGCGCCTCCTCGCTCTCGCCGCGCTCGGCCACCGCCTTGGCCTGGAAGATCGCCGGGATCATCCGGTAGGTGGACCCGTTGCCGATGCCCGCCGTGAGGAACAGCGTCAGAAAGGCCAGGAAGAACAGCCAGAACGCGCCCGAGGCGCTGCCCAGCCAGACCAGCGCCACGCCGGCGCCCATGGCGGCGAAGTTCCACAGCGTCACCGGCGCCCCGCCGAGCCGGTCGGCCAGCCAGCCGCCGACCGGCCTGATCAGCGAGCCGGCCAGCGGGCCGACGAACGCCACGGCCGCCCACGGCGAGCCGGGGAACAGGCTCTTGCTCAGCAGCGGGAACGCCGTCGAGTAGCCGATGAACGAGCCGAACGTGCCGATGTAGAGGAACGACATGATCCACGTCTGGGCCCGCCCGGCCACCGCCAGCTGCTCACGCGAGCTCGTCCGGGCGCTGGTCAGGTTGTCCATGAAGAACCACGCGCAGGCCGCGGCCAGCACCACCAGCGGCACCCAGAACCAGCCCGCCGCCGCCAGCCCGAACCCGCCGATCACCAGCGGCATGACCAGCTGCACCGAGCTGACCCCGATGTTGCCTCCGGCGGCGTTCAGTCCGAGCGCCACGCCCTGCTGGGAGCGCGGGTAGAAGTAGGTGATGTTGGCCATGCTGGAGGCGAAGTTGCCGCCGCCGACCCCGGCCAGCGCCGCGATCAGCAGGAACATCCAGTACGGCGTGCCCGGGTCGCTGACCGCCACCCCCAGCAGCACGGCGGGGACGAGCAGCAGCAACGCGCTGACCGTGGTGAAGTCGCGTCCGCCGAACCGGGCCGGCCCGAACGTGTAGGGCACGCGCAGCGCCGCCCCGATCAGGTTGGGCAGCGCCACCAGCCAGAACAGCTGGTCGGTGGAGAAGTCGTAGGCGCCCATCTGGGCGGCCACGACGCTCCACAGCGTCCAGACCGTGAAACCGAGATGCTCGGCGAAGATCGAGAAGATCAGGTTGCGCCGGGCGATCCTCTTGCCTGTCGTCTCCCAGAAGGTCTCGTCGTCGGGGTGCCACTCGTCGAGCCAGCGCGCCATCGTGCCCTCCTACGCTCCGCTTCAGGACCGTGAGCGTAGGAAGGGCCGGTTACGCGCACTGACGCCGCGTGGCCGTGCCCCCGTTACCGGTGACGCACCGCTGTAACGAGCGACACACATGCATCACAGGGGAAACACACCCGTAAAGAACGGGTTGTGAGAACTCCTCTAGCGCTTGCGTCCCACTCCCGCGTAGACGGCGGTGGGGCGGTCGGGGATCGGGCCCTCCGGCCGCCAGCCGTGGACCTTCTCCACCCCGGGTTCGACCAGCTCGAAGCCGTCGAACAGGCGGATGATCTCCTCACGGGTGCGCATCGTCATGGTCGCCGAGGCCCGGTTGTAGACCCCCAGGGTGCGCTCCATGGCCTCCGGCGTGAGCAGGTCGCTGCTGACGTGCGAGACGACGAGGTAACTTCCCGGGGCGGCGGCGTCGGCGATCCGCTTGACCAGGTCGTACGGCTGCTCGCTGTCCTTGACGAACATCATGATGGCGACCAGCAGGATGGCGATCGGCCGGTCGAGGTCGATGGTGTCGAGGAGCCGCGGGTGGGTCAGGATCGAGTCGGGCTCGCGCAGGTCGGCCTGGATGAAGGTGGTCGCGCCCTCGTCCGTGCTGCTCATCAGGGCTCGGGCGTGCGCCATGACCATGGGGTCGTTGTCGACGTACACGATGCGCGCCGCCGGGTCGGCGGCCTGCGCGACCTCATGGGTGTTGCCCTGGGTGGGGATGCCGGTGCCGATGTCGAGGAACTGGGTGACGCCGCCCGCGACGATGTGGCGTACGGCCCTGCCGAGGAAGGCGCGGTTCTCCCTCGCCGTCTCGCGCACCTCGGGCACAGCGGCGATCACCTGCTCGGCCGCCATCCGGTCGGACTCGAAGTTGTCCTTGCCGCCGAGCCAGTAGTCGTAGATGCGGGCTGGATGCGGAACCGCCGGGTTGATCTCTGTGAGAGGGAGATGGGGATCGCGTTCCTGGGGCATGCGGGTGATCATAACGGACGGCGAACCTGGACGGACCGCCAGAAAAGGTGCGTCACGCAGGGCCGTCCGGGCCGTTACGGCGAACGGTCAGTGGCGATGATCAAGACGACGCCGAGGACGGCCAGAGCCAGGTTCGCGAAGAGCGGGTGCGCGGCCAGGAGATCGACCCGGGGGATGACCACGCGGTTGAAGAAGTTGAGGATCGCGCCCATGAAGGGCTGCATCAGGAGATGGTCGATGGCGCCGCTGACGCCCTGCAGGAGCATGACGAATCCGGTGAACTGGATGGCTTTCCGCATGATCAGGACAGTACGGATGCGCCGCCCCGTCCAGAATCGGTCCTCGGCCTGCGGGCCACCCTACTTCGGTAGCCGGAACCACCGACCAAAGTAGGGGGCCGGATGAAAGCCCGTGGCGGCGGGCGGGATGGCCGGATGAACGTGGTGGTGCTGTCCGACACGCACGCGCCCCAGGGCAGGCTGCGGCCGGGCTCGTCCGGCATGGTGCGGGAAACCGCCATCGGAGTCGGCGGATCGCCCCCATGGCGGGCGGAGGGCCGGGTTCCTAGCGTGGACGACGTGATCAGCCTTGACCGACTCGGCAAACGCTATGGCGACCGGATGGCCGTCGACGGCCTGACGCTCCGGCTCAGGACCGGCGCCGTCACCGGCTTCCTCGGCCCGAACGGCGCCGGCAAGTCCACCACGATGCGCATGATCCTCGGGCTCGACCGCCCGACCGAGGGCCGCGCGCTGATCGGCGGCCGGCCGTACCACGAGCTGGCGAACCCGCTCCGGACGGTGGGCGCCACTCTGGACGCGCGAGCGGTGCACCCGGGCCGCTCCGTCCGCGCGCACCTGCTCGCGCTGGCCCGCGCCAGCGGCATCGGCCGGGCCCGGGTGGCCGAGGTGCTGGAGATGGTCGGCCTCGACGCCGTCGCCGGGAAGCGGGCGGGGACGCTGTCGCTGGGGATGAGCCAGCGGGCCGGCATCGCGGGCGCGCTGCTCGGCGATCCCGAGGTGCTGATGTTCGACGAGCCCGTCAACGGGCTCGACCCCGACGGCGTGCGCTGGGTGCGCCGGCTGATGCGCTCGCTGGCGGCCGAGGGGCGGACGGTGTTCGTCGCCAGTCACCTGATGAGCGAGATGCAGCTCACGGCCGACCACCTGGTGGTGATCGGGAAGGGGCGGCTGATCGTGGACGCGCCCCTGAAGGAGGTGCTGGCGGCCGGCGCGGTGCTGGTCCGCAGCCCGCACGCGGGCGACCTCGCGCTGCTGCTGGCCGCCGAGGGCGTCGCCGTCGAGCGGCGGGCCGAGAACGAACTGGTCGCCACCGGCGCGCCGATCGAGCGGATCGGCGACCTGGCGCACGAGGCCGGGATCCGCCTGCACGAGCTGAGCGCGCGCGAGGCGTCCCTCGAACAGGCCTACCAGGAACTGACCGCGAACAGCGTCGAGTACGGGAGCGCACGATGAACGAGGCGGGGATCGAGGAGACGGTGTCGCCCCCGGCGCCCCCGGCGCCTCCGGCCTCGGCGGGCTTGCGGGAGGGCGCGCGGGCGGGCGCGCGGGCGGGCGTGGTGGTCGCGGTGTCACGGGGCATGGCGGCGGAGTGGGGGAAGTTGTGGTCGGTGCGTTCGACCTGGTGGTGCGTGGCGGGCACGGTCGCGCTGACCGTCCTGGCCGCGCTCACGCTCGGCGGCTCGCGGGTGACGGAGCTGCTGCGCGACGGCGTCACGACGGTCCGCCTGCCCGCCACCGACGCGGCGATCTCGGCGATGGTGTTCGCCCAGCTCACCCTGGTCGCCCTGGCCATGCCCGCGATCACCTCGGAGTACGCGTCCGGCTCCATCCGGAGCACGCTGCGGGCCACCCCGATCAGGGGCCGGATGCTGGCCGCGAAGGCCCTGGTGGTCGCGCCGGCGGCGTTCGTGATCGGCGTGCTGTCGGGCGCGGCCGCGGCGGCCGCCGCCTACCTGGTGCTGTCGGCGCCAATCTTCGGCGGGCTCGTCACGCTGCCCGCCGGGCGCACCGCCGTGGACCTGCTGCGGCTCGGCGTGTTCTGCGCGCTGGTGTCGGTGCTGGCGCTCGGCCTCGGCGCCGCGTTGCGGAACGCGGCCGGCACGCTGACCGTGGTGTTCATGCTGCTGCTCGGGCTGCCGCTGCTGCTGCTCATGTCGGGCGCGCCGGTCGCGATGGAGCTGGCGCTGCGGCTGCCGATGTTCGCCGGGCTGGCGTTCATGGAGAGCGCCGACAACCCGACCGGCGGTCCGCTGCCCTACGGGTCGTGGGAGGGCCTGGCCTGGCTGGCCGGCTGGACGGCCGCGGGGCTGGCGGCCGGGCTGGCCGTGCTGCGCCGGCGCGATGCCTAGACTGCGCGGCGTGACTGCCGTGGTCCTTCGCAGGCTCGCCGGCGTGCTGGCCGGGACGTTGACCGGCGCCGCCGCGCTGGCCCTGCTGCTGCTCGCCTGGCCGTGGCGATCCGGGTGGGCGCCCCGGCTGGCGGCGGTCGAGCGGGCCCGCTCGTCGGCCTGGCTCGGGCACCACCTCCCGGACGGCGTCCCCGGCGCCGGCTACGTCGCGCTGCGCGGCCTGATCGGGGTGCTCGGCGGCTACGTGGCGCTGGTGCTGACGTTCACCGGGCTGCTGTTCGCGTCGGGCGGCCTCTGGGCCATGACGTACGGCCAGAGCAGCCCCGTGTCGCTGAACCTCCCCGGCGTCCGGCTGACGACGGAGAGCTGGGCGGTCGGCCTCACCTGCGCCGTGGTGATGCTGGCACTCGCCGTGGCCTGGTGCCGGCTGGTCGCCGGAGCCGAACGGCGGCTGGCCGTACGGTTCCTGGGCCCCGGCCCGGAGGAGGTGATGCGGCGGCGCATCGCCGAGCTGACCAGCACCCGGTCCGGCATCGTGCGGGCGGTCGACGACGAGCGGCGGCGGATCGAGCGTGACCTGCACGACGGTGTGCAGCAGCGCGGCGTCGCGCTGGCCATGCTGCTCGGCCGGGCCCGGCACAGCCCCGGCGCGGCCGCCGAGCTGGTCGACCAGGCCTACCTCGAGTCGCGGCAGCTCCTCGACGAGCTGCGCGGCGTGGCCTGGCGGATCTATCCGACCGCGCTCGACGAGCTGGGCCTGCGCGCGGCGCTGGAGGGGGTGGCCGAGCGGTCGGGCGTCCCGGTGACGGTGCACTACGGGCTGGCCGGGCGGCCGGTCTCGGAGGTGGAGACGGCACTCTACTTCGTGGCGCGCGAGGCGATCACCAACGCGGTCAAGCACGCGGAGGCCCGTGACATCCTGGTCGTCCTGGAGGAGGACGAACGGGAGGTTCGGGTGACCATCTCCGACGACGGGCGCGGCGGGGCCGATCCGGCGGGCGGCGGGCTGTCGGGGCTGGCCCGGCGGGTGCTCGCGCTCGACGGCGGGTTCGAGGTGGGGTCCGCGACGGGCGGCGGCACCCGGGTGCGCGCCTGGCTGCCGAAGCAGGCGCCGTGCGGCTGATCCTGGCCGACGACGCGGTGCTGCTCCGCGAGGGCCTGATCCGGCTGCTCGAAGAGGCGGGCCACCAGGTGGTGGCGGCCGTGGGCGACGCGGAGGCGCTGGTCGAGGCGGTGGCCGCCGACCGGCCCGACGTGGCCGTGGTGGACGTGCGGATGCCGCCCGGTCACTCCGACGAGGGGCTGCGCGCCGCCCTGGAGATCCGACGGCGCTGGCCCGGCGTCGGCATCGTGGTGCTGTCGCAGTACGTGGAGAAGACCTACGCGGCCGAATTGCTCACCGAGGCCGCCGAGGGCGTGGGCTACCTGCTCAAGGACCGGGTGTCGGAGGTGGCCGACTTCCTGGGGGCGCTGGAGCGGGTCCGGGCGGGCGGCACCGTGATCGATCCCGAGGTGGTGCGCCAGCTGCTGGCCCGCACCAGCCACGCCGACCCGCTGGCCACGCTCAGCGAGCGCGAGTCGGAGGTGCTGCGGCAGCTGGCGCAGGGCTACGCCAACTCCGCCATCGCCGGCAACCTGCACGTCTCGCTGAGCACGGTCGAGAAGCACGTCAACGCCATCTTCGACAAGCTCGACCTGCCGCGGACCCCGGTCTACAGCAGGCGGGTGCTGGCCATCCTGCGCTATCTCGACGGCTGAGCCGTCATCGGCTCCGTGGCAGCGCTCCTGACCAGATCACATTTCATGACATGTCAAGTTTTAGTTAGTCGGCAACCCTTGCAAAGCGGACACGTTCTCTTCACTCTCTCTCCATAGGCGTAAAGATCAGCTCGACCCCGGCGGGCTTCCGCCGGGCGTTAAGGAGAGCGAGTGCCGAACACCCCCCGCTGGCGTGCGATCCTGACCGGGGTCATCGCCGCCACCACCCTCATGTTCCCCGCGGGCGTCGCCCAGGCCGCGCCCGATCCCGACAAGATCAGCGAGGCCGTGCAGGCCGACCTCGACACCGACGGCAAGGCCACCTTCTGGGTGCGCCTGAAGGGCGAGGCCGACCTCACCGCCGCCCGCCGGGCCGCCACCAAGGACCAGAAGGCCGAGCAGGTCTTCGAGGCCAAGACCGGGCAGGCCACCAGCTCCCAGGCCGAGCTGCGCAAGCTCCTCGACTCCCAGGAGGCCGACTACACCTCCTACTGGATCGTCAACGCCGTCAGGGTGACGGCCGGTCCCAAGCTGGCGGCCGAGATCGCCGCCCTGCCGGACGTCGACCGGATCGACCCGGTGCGCAGCGTGTCGCTGCCCAAGCCCATCACCGGCACCCCCGAGGCCAGGGTCAACGCCGTCGAGTGGAACATCGACCGGGTCAACGCCCCCCGCGTCTGGTCCGAGCTGGGCGTGCGCGGCGAGGGCATCGTGGTCGGCGAGATCGACACCGGCGCCCAGTTCGACCACCCCGCGCTGGCCGCGAACTACCGGGGCAAGAACCCGGACGGCTCGGTCGACCACGCCTACAACTGGTTCGACCCGGCCGGGGTCTGCCCGACATCCGCGCCGTGCGACAACAACGGCCACGGCACCCACGTCATGGGCACCATGGTCGGCGCCGACGGCATCGGCGTCGCGCCCGGCGCCAGGTGGATCGCCGCCAAGGGCTGCGAGAGCAACTCCTGCAGCGACGCCTCCCTGCTCGCCGCTGGCCAGTGGATGCTCGCGCCCACCGACCTGAACGGCGAGAACCCCCGGCCCGACCTCGCGCCCGACATCATCAACAACTCCTGGGGCGGCGACGGGTTCGACCCCTGGTACAAGGAGACCGTCGAGGCCTGGGTCGCCGCCGGCATCTTCCCCGCCTTCGCCAACGGCAACGAGGGGCCCGCCTGCCGTACCAGCGGGTCGCCCGGACAGTACGTGATCAGCTACAGCGCGGGCGGCTTCGACGTCAACAACGTCGTCTACGGCAACTCCAGCAAGGGCGAGGGCGAGAACGGCGAGATCAAGCCGAACATCGCCGCGCCCGCCGTGAACGTGCGCTCGTCCCTCCCCGGAGGCGGCTACGGCACCGGCACGGGCACCTCGATGGCCTCGCCGCACGTGGCGGCCACGGTGGCGCTCATCTGGTCGGCGGCGCCGGGCCTGCAGGGCGACATCGCCGCCACGAGGCCGGTGCTCGACGGCACGGCCGTCGACGTCAACGACACCAGCTGCGGCGGCACCGCCACCGACAACAACGTCTGGGGCGAGGGCCGGCTCGACTCCTTCGCCGCCGTCCAGGCCGCCCCCCGCGACGGGGTCGGCGACCTCACCGGCACCGTCAGCGCCGGCGGCACTCCCGTGGCGGGCGCCACGGTCGTCGTCACCGGCCCGATCACCCGTACGGTCACCACAGGCGAGGACGGGACGTACGCCATCGCCCGCCTGGTGCCCGGCGACTACCAGATCACCGCCGACCGGTTCGGCTACGCGCAGGGCACCGCGACGGCGACGGTCGTCGCCGGGCAGAGCGTCACCGCGGACGTGACGCTGGCCCGGCAGGCCACGGCCACGCTGTCCGGCACGGTCACCACGGCCGGCACACCGGAGCCGAACGCCAAGGTCGAGGCGCTGGGCACGCCGGTCGCCACCGTCACCGACGCGCAGGGCCGCTACCGGCTCACGCTGCCGGTCGGGGAGTACAGCATCCAGGTCACGGGCTCCCGTTGCTCCCGGGGCGCCACCGTGGGGCTCAACCTGACGGCCGACACGACCCAGGACATCGAGCTGGCGCTGCGCGGCGACAACTTCGGCTACACCTGCCGCAGCGGCGCCGAGGCGTACGTGGCGGGGACCGACAAGCTGGCGCTGACCGGTGACGACGAGGCGGTGCAGGTGCCCCTGCCGTTCGCGGTCCCGTTCTACGGGACGGGCCAGAGCAGGGTGTGGGTCGCCACCAACGGGTTCGCCACCTTCGCCGCCGACCGGGTCGTCACGGCCGGCAACGGCAGGCTCCCGACCACGGGCACCCCCAACAACGCCGTCTACCCGTACTGGGACGACCTGGTCGTGGACGCCCAGAGCGGCGTCTACACCGGCGTCGTGGGCACCGCCCCGCACCGGCGGTTCGTGATCGAGTGGCGCAACGTCACCTTCTACAGCGACACGACGCAGCGCATCTCGTTCTCGGCCCTGCTGGGCGAGGACGGCACGGTCGGCTACCGCTACAAGGACATCGAGAGCCAGCGCGAGCAGGGCGCCAGCGCCACGGTCGGCGTCGAGAACGCGGCCGGCAACGACGCGCTGCTCTACTCCTACGAGGAGACGGTGCTGTCCAGCGGCCAGAGCCTGACGATCACGGCGAGCAGGCACGGCCTGGTCACCGGTACGGTCACCGACGCCAACGACGGCGAGCCGCTGGCCGGGGCGACGGTCAAGGTGGGCGACGTGGCCACGTTCACCACCGGCGCGGCCGGCACGTTCTACGGGCAGGTGCTGGCCGGCGACTACCAGGTGGAGGTGTCCAAGGAGCACTACGGCACGTTCACCAAGGAGGTCACGATCGCCCCGTCCGCGCCGACCCGGATCGACACGGCGCTGGTGACCGGCCGGGTCAGCCCCTCCACGGCCGAGCTGACCGTGGTGATGCCGGGGGAGGCGAGCAGGACGCGCTCGTTCGAGCTGACCAACCTCGGCTCGCCCACCGCCTACACCGTCACCACCGACCCGGCCCAGGGCTGGCTCGGCGTGACGCCCGCCGGCGGTGAGCTGGCCAAGGGCCAGACGGCGAAGCTCGACGTCACCGTCTCCAGCGCCGGAGTCCAGCCGGGCACGATCCGCTCCGGCAAGGTGATCGTCCGCTCCGCCAGCGGACGGCAGCCGGTCATCGAGGTCGCGGTCACGGTCGTGGTGCCCAAGCACCAGGTGGCCGTGGACGTCGGCGGCGGCAAGGCACTGGTCGACTCCGCCGGCGACGGCTGGACCGCCGACCGGAAGTACACCCAGGGCGGCCACGGCTACGTCGCCAACTCCAGCAGGACCCACTCCACGACCAGGACCATCGCCGGCACGCAGGACCAGGCACTGTTCCGGACCGCCCGCGAGGGCATGCTGGAATACCGCTTCGACAACGTGCCGGCCGGCACCTACACGGTGGAGCTGGGCTTCGCCGAGACCAGGTCGATGAAGATGGGCAAGCGGGTCTTCGACGTCCTGGTCGAGGGCCAGCTCGCCATCCCGGCGCTGGACCTGGCGCTGGAGGCGGGCACCTACACGGCCGTCAGCAGGCAGTACACGGTGAAGGTCACCGACGGTCAGCTCAACGTGCGGTTCGCGACCCGCGAGGGCGCGACGATCGTGAACGCGATCCGCGTCTCCGAGCGTCCGGACCGGGCCACGTCCTGACGCTCGCCGGCCCGCCTCACCGATCCGGCGGGGCGGGCCGTTCGCGTTCCCGATCTGATTTGTTTGCCATCCCCGCATGCTCGGCTGAGCATCGCCGATTCTCCGTCCGGGTATCTCCGTCTCCGCGTCGCGCACCAGGCACCGCCCGGCCGGCGGGGTGTCCGCGCGCGCCGGCGTGCGGAGCGACAGGGATTGTGAGACCACTCGCCCGATGGGGGCCATACCATGGTTCGACAGACACGTCCGGTCAGGCCGAGGGTCGTGATCGTGGGGGCGGGCTTCGCCGGGCTGAACGCGATGCAGGAGCTGGGCCGGGGCGACGCCCAGGTCACCCTGGTCGACCGCAATCCCTACACGACGTTCCAGCCGTTGCTCTACCAGGTGGCCACCGGGGCGCTCTCGGCCGGTGACGTGGCCTTCCCCCTGCGGGTGAGCGCGTCGAGGTTCCGGAACGTACGCGTACGGGTGGCCGGCATGACCGGCCTGCGGGCCGCCGAGCGGCAGGTGGAGCTCGACGACGGCACCATCCTCGACTACGACTACCTCGTGCTGGCCACCGGCGTCACCACCAACTGGGCGCGCATCCCCGGCGCGGAGGTCAACTCCATGCCGATGTACTCGCTCGACGACGCGATCAGGATGCGCGAGGAGCTGCTGCGCTGCCTGGAGGACACTGCGGCGGGCAGGCGCCGCTCCAGCCACGTCGTGGTCATCGGCGGCGGAGCCACCGGGGTCGAGATGGCGGGCACCATGGCCGAGCTGCGCCGGCGCTGGATCCCGCTGACCTACCCCGAGATCGCTCCCAAGCAGGCGAGCGTCACCCTGGTGGAGCGGTTCGACCATGTGCTCTCGCCGTACCGGCCCCGGCTGCGCGCCAAGGCCGCCAGGGCGCTGCGCAGGCGCGGCGTGCGGATGATGCTCGGCAGCACGGTCGCGTCCGTCGAGCACGACATGGTCGTGCTGACGGACGGCACCCGGCTCCCCAGCGACGTGACCGTGTGGGCGCTCGGCGTCGCCGCGCCCGCGCAGATCGGCGGCTACGGTCTGCGCCAGGGCAAGGGCGGCGCCATCGTGGTCACCAGCGCGCTCAACGTCGAGGAGCACCCGGAGATCTTCGTCGCCGGTGACCTGGCGAGTCCGCCCGACCCGCTGCCGCAGCTGGCGCAGCCCGGCATCCAGATGGGCAGGCACGTGGCCAGGCAGATCCTGGCCGCCGCCCACGGCCGGCCGCTGACACCGTTCGTCTACCACGACCTCGGCACCATGGCCACGGTCGGCCGCTGCGAGGCGGTCCTGCAGTTCGACAACGGGTTCGGGCTCAGCGGCCTGCCCGCCTGGGTGGGCTGGATCGCCGTGCACGTCGCCCAGCTCCTGGGCGGGCGCAACCGGCTCACCGTGCTGATCAACTTCCTGTGGAGATACTTCGGCCCGCGCCGGAGCGCCGCCTCGGTCGCCAAGTGACCTCGCCAGGTGACCACGCCGGGTGACCTCACCGGGTGACCTCGCCAAGTGACCGGCCGGGACGTCAGAGCCCGGGCGGAGGCTCGAACCGCACCGTCCGGTTGAGCCCGACGCGGATCGTCGATCCGGGCGGCACGACGACGGGGGAGTCGGGCGGCAGGTCGGTGAAGTCAGGCTCGTCCGGTGTCCGGAGCCCGGTGCCGTTGGTGGAGCCGAGGTCGGTGATCAGCAGGCGGTCGCCGTCGGGGACGACGCGGAGGTCCCGCTGGGCGGCGTCGCGTCGAGCGGCCGCCCGCCGGGAGTCGGTCGAGGCATTCGCCCTACGGCCGGGCGGGCAGGCGCAGCTCGGCGAACACGCCCCGATGGTCGGTGCCCGGCACGTCCAGGATCTCGGCCCGGGCCACCCCGGCCCGGCGGTCGGCCAGGACGTGGTCGATGGTGATGAGCGGCGGCATCCACCGGCCGTTGGGCCAGGTCGGCACCAGCCCCTTGCCGACCTGTTCGGCGGCGTCGTGGTAGCCCCGGTCGAGCAGGTCGCGCAGGGCGCGGTGGTCGAGGCTGGCGTTGAAGTCGCCGGCCAGCACCCGCACCACCTCGTCGGAGGCGGGCGGAAGGGCCTCCATCGCGGCGTACCAGTCGGTGGTCATCCGGCCGAGCGGCGGGTTGGGGTGGACGGCGACGATCTGGGCGGTCATCCCGTCCGGCAGGCTGACCGTGGCCGCCGGCATGTTGTGCCCGATCGGGGTGAACAGCCCGTCGAGCGCGGTCAGCGGGTGTCTGGCGTACAACCCGCTCCCGGTGGCGCCGAAGTCGGCCTGCAGCACCCGGTGCGGCATCAGCGTGCCGAGCCCGGCGGCGTCGAGCGCCGCCACCTGGCGGTGGGTGAGCTCCAGCGCGCTGAACACGTCGGGGTTGTACGCGCGGACCAGGTCCACCACGCTCGCCGGATCGGCCCGCCCGAACAGGTTGATCGTCAGCACCCGCAGCGGGGTCCCCTCCGCAGCGGCCGGCCCGGCGAACGCCCTCGGGGCGACGGTGGCCGTGAAGGCAACGCAGGCGGCCAGGGCCAGGCAGGCGGCGGGCCGGTTGCGGGCCGCCAGCAGCAGCGCCGTCAGCGCCGACACCACCACCGCGAGCGGCGTCAGCGTCATCAGCTGCGTGACGAACGACCCCTGCTCCAGCCCGGTCAGCCGGACGACCGCCCACAGAGCGAGGAACGTGGCGAACGTCCAGGACGGCCAGCGGCGCCCGCGCCGCTTCGGCCGCGACCGGCCGCCTTCGTCCTTCGCCGCCCGCGCACGTCGCGTGCCGGCCATGATGCTCACCCGAGTCGCCCCGCCCTCGCTTGATCCGCGCTTCCCGATCGACCCTAGACGGCTCGCGGGGAAGGTGAGGCCGCCCGCTCGGGCCTTGGCCCAGCCCTCCCCGTTGAGCTGCGCGAACGCTCGCGGACTTCCTGGCAAACCTCTCAGCTTCGGCGGGGCCGCCGGGCCCGTTAGGGTGCTGGCATGCCTACCGCACTGATCACCGGCGCGACCTCCGGCATCGGAGCCGCCTTCGCCCGCCGCCTGGCTGCCGACGGGTTCGACCTCGTCCTGGTGGCCCGTGACGAGACCAGGCTGGCCGAGACCGCCGACCGGCTCAAGCTCAGGTACGGCACGGGCGTCCAGACCCTCGTCGCCGACCTCGCCACCGACGAGGGGCTGACCCGGGTCGAGGCGCGGCTGCGTGACCGGGTCGACCTGCTGGTCAACAACGCGGGGTTCGGCCACCCCGAGTCGTTCCCCGGCGTGCCGGTCGAGGACGAGGTCCGCATGCTGAAGGTGCACTGCGAGGCCGTGCTGCGGCTGACCCTGGCCGTCCTGCCCGGCATGAGGGAGCGCGACCGGGGCGCGGTGATCAACGTCGCGTCCGTGGCCGCCTTCTTCACCCGTGGCACCTACAGCGCGTCCAAGGCGTGGGTGGTCAACTTCAGCGAGTCGGCCGCGGCAGAGCTCGGAAACCCGCGCATCAGGATCATGGCGCTGTGCCCGGGGTTCGTACGGACCGAGTTCCACCAGCGGGCCTCGATGGACATGTCGGCGATGCCGTCCTTCATGTGGCTGGACGCCGACAAGGTGGCCGCCGAGGCCATGCGCGACCTCGCGCTGGGCAGGCGCGTGTCGGTGCCCGGCCTGCTCTACAAGACGGTGGTGGCCGCCGGCCGGTTCGTGCCGCGCGGGCTCGTGGGCAGGGTCTCCGCGCGGATCGGCCGCTGACCGGCACCCGGCAGCCGAAGGTCTCGGGACAAAGGTCTACGGGGCGAAAAGTCTCCGGGCACAAAGTCTCCGGGCACAAAGTCTCCGGGCAAAAGGGCTCCGGGCAAAAGGGCGGGCCCCGCCGCGGGAGGGGGTCGCGACAGGGCCCTGACGGCCCGAATGTGCTCGGGCCGGGCGTGGGGAGCGCGGTCAGGCGCTCGTGTTGGCCTCGTGGCCGATGGCCAGACCCGAGGTCGGGTCGAAGAAGTGCAGGTTGTGCGTGTCGAGGACCAGGTCGATGTGCTGGCCGGGACGCACGTGGCTGCGGGCGTTGACGCGGGCGGTCCAGAGCGACTTGTCGCCCACGAGCGGCAGCGTGGCCTCCTCGTCGTCACCCGTGTCGGCGGCGGCGACGGTGTCCTTGTGCTCGACGGGCGGGGCGTCGATCAGGAACAGCACGTTGATCTCGGAGCCCAGCTCCTCGGTGACCTCGGCCTTAACGGGAAGGGTGGCCCAGCCGTCGGCGTGGCTGCCGGCGGAGCCGGCGTCCTCGAAGTCGGATGGGCGGATGCCGAGGATGACCTTCTTGCCGATGTAGGCGTCGAGGCCCGGCTTGTCGGCGAAGGTGGAGTCGGGGATCGGCAGCTTGATGTCGGCGAAGGTCACGGCGGCGCCGCCGTCGCGGACCAGCTCGGCCGTGACGAAGTTCATCGACGGCGAGCCCATGAACCCGGCCACGAACAGGTTGACCGGCTTGTCGAACAGGTTCTGCGGGGTGTCGACCTGCTGGAGCAGGCCGTCGCGCAGGACACAGACGCGGTCGCCCAGCGTCATGGCCTCGACCTGGTCGTGGGTGACGTAGACGGTCGTGACGCCGAGGCGCTCGTGCAGCGTGTTGAGCGAGGCGCGCATGGAGACGCGGAGCTTGGCGTCGAGGTTGGACAGCGGCTCGTCCATGAGGAACGCCTGCGGCTCGCGGACGATGGCGCGGCCCATCGCGACACGCTGGCGCTGACCACCGGACAGGGCGGCCGGCTTGCGCTTGAGGTAGGTCTCCAGGCCCAGCATCTTGGCGGCCTCGTTGACCCGCTTCTGGATCTCCGGCTTGGGCATCTTGCGAAGCTTGAGACCGAAGGCGAGGTTCTCCTCGACCGTCATGTGCGGGTAGAGCGCGTAGTTCTGGAAGACCATTGCGATGTCGCGGTCCTTGGGAGGCAGGTGGTTGACCACCTTGTCGCCGATCGCGATCTCGCCGCCGCTGATGTCCTCCAGGCCGGCGATCATGCGGAGCGCGGTCGACTTCCCGCAGCCCGAGGGGCCCACCAGCACCATGAACTCGCCATCCTTGATCTCAAGGTTGAGCCCGTTCACGGCCTTCACGCCACCGGCGTAGACCTTGTCGACATTGGTCAGAACGATGGAAGCCATGTCAGTCCTTCGCGCTCCAGGGCGGTGGCCCGGATGTTGTGCGGGGGTGCACTTTCGTGGATACGTTTTCAAGCATCTCACCGTGAATCACCCCTTGGTGTCAATAGCCCGTATAAACAAGGGCTTCAGGGCCGGCAGGGGTTCCGGAAACAGTGGAACCATGATGGAATCGTTTCCATGGATGCCAAGCGAGCGACCATCAAGGACGTGGCGAGAGCGGCCGGTGTCGGAGTCGCCACCGTGTCCAGGGTGCTGTCCGGCGGCTCGGCCAGCGCGCGGACCAGGGAGCGCGTGCTGGCCGTCGCGGCGCAGCTCGACTACCGCCCGAGCGCGCTCGGCCGCAACCTGCGCCAGCGCCGCACGGGCGGCATCGGACTGCTCGTGCCCGACCTGACCGACTCCTTCTTCGGCCGGCTGGCCGAGGGTGTGCTGGCCTGCGCGCGCTCGGCCGGCGAGCCGGTCGTGGTCGGTTCCACGGGCGACGACCCCGAGCAGGAGGCCGAGCTGATCGGCATGCTGCTGGAGCAGAGCGTCGATCGGCTGATCGCGGTGCCGTCGGGCGACGCCGACGCGTGGGGCCCGGCGGTCAAGGCGGGCATGACCGTGGTCTTCGCCGACCGGCTGCCCTCGGAGGCGCCGGGCGAAGACGACGACAGCGCCGCCACCGCCGACCTCATGCTGCTCGACGGCCTTGCGCCCGCTCCGGTGGCCCGCTCCGCCGACCTGCCCGCCGTGCTCGCCGACGACCGGGCCGGCATCCGTACGGCGGTGCGCTATCTCAGCGGGCTCGGCCACCGGCGCATCGCGTTCCTCGGCGGCCCCGGCCACGACCGCAGGGTGGCGGCCTTCCGCGAGGCGGTGGGCTCGCCGGTGGACGAGGAGCTCGTGGTGTTCGCGACCGGCAGCCGCGACTCGGCCTACGCGGCCGCCTCGGGCCTGTTCCAGAGCCGCCCCGACCTGACGGCCGTGCTGGCCGCGGGCAACGTGCTCGGCGAGGCGGCCGTGCTCGCCGCCCGCGAGCTCGACCTGCGGGTGCCGCGTGACGTGTCGCTGGTGATGTACGACGACGTCCCGTGGGCGGAGCTGTGCGCGCCGCCGCTCACGGTGATCGCCCAGCCCGCGCGCGACATCGGCTACCGGGCGGCCGAGCTGGTGCTGCGCTCGGGGAGCCGCCGGCCGCGCGGTGTCGTGCTGCCGACGGAGCTCATCGTGCGCGGCAGCTGCGGCCCCCGGCGCTGACCCGCAGGGGGTTAAAGGACTTTCTCGATGGCCGCGACGACGGCCGGGTCCTCGGGCGTGGTGGTCGGGCGGAACCGGGCGACGACGGCGCCGTCCCGGTCGAGGAGGAACTTCTCGAAGTTCCACTGGACGTCGCCGGCCTGGCCGTCGGCGTCGGGGGTCTCGGTCAGGCCGGCGTAGAGCGGGTGCCGGTCGGGGCCGTTGACGTCCGACTTCTCCAGCAGCGGGAAGTCGGCGCCGTAGGTGGTCGAGCAGAACTCCTGGATCTCCTCGGCCGAGCCGGGCTCCTGGCCCATGAACTGGTTGCAGGGCACGCCGACGACGGCGAAGCCGCGCGGGCCGTACTCCTGGTGCAGTTTGACCAGGCCGCTGTACTGCGGCGTGAGGCCGCACTTGGAGGCCACGTTCACGATCAGGACGGCCTGCGGGCCGACCAGCTCGCCGAGCGTGGTGGGGGCATCCGCGAGGGTGCGGACCGGGATGTCACGAAGGCTCATGATCTGACCCTACAGAACGGGCTGCCCCCAATTTTGTGATGCTTTACACATTTTCCAGACATAGGCCCTGAACAGGGATATATCGAGATCTTCAGGAGCGATTTCTTTTTTCATGGTCAATTAGCGACAAACGGCGTAAGTCCGGCAGGGTGGCGCGGTCCCCGAACCCGTTCGAGAGGGAACCCGCATGCCGATGCTCCGCCGTACCTCCGCTCTGCTCCTGTCCGCCACGCTGGTGGCGACAGGCGGGGCGACGGCCGCACAGGCGCAGACCTCCCAGGCGACGAGCAACCGGAACAAGATCATCGCCAAGCCCATGGCGGCCAAGCGCGGCTGGATGAAAGGCCAGTTCGCCTGCCTGGTCAAGCTCTGGTCGAGGGAGAGTGGCTGGAACCACCGCGCCGGCAACCGCTCCGGCGCCTACGGCATCCCGCAGGCGCTGCCCGGCCACAAGATGGCCACGTCGGGCCGTGACTGGCGCACCAACCCGCGAACCCAGATCGCCTGGGGCCTCGGTTACATCAAGAAGAGGTACGGGACGCCGTGTCGCGCGTGGGGTCATTTCCAATCCCACCGCTGGTACTGATCCAAACTCCAGGCGCGTCCCCGTTTCCCGCAAAGCCGCGGCCTGCCCGCCGCCGGGCCGGGCCACGGTGGTCCAGCGAGACGGCCACGAGTACCGAACGATCAGGCAAATACCTGTCCGCCGCGTGTCACAGTGTGTGACCGATGACCACGGAGCGTAATAGAAACCCGCTAGAGGACACGTCGCGGAGCCCTCCGGGCCGCCCAGCGAGATCGGGCGGTTCCAGGATTCCGGAGCGGCCGCGCGGACCCTCCACGTCCGAGCCACGGACGCGGACCGGCAGGGCGCCCGGACAGCCGGGCGCCCGTTCGCACGCGACCCGACAGCGAGGATCGCAATGGACAGCACACACGCTCTGCGCGGCGCACTCGTCGTGATGGCGACGGTCACCGCGTTCGGCGGGACAGTGACGACGGCCCAGGCCGAACCCGAACTCCATCTCCATACCGCGACGACGGGCCGGGCCGAGTCCGAGCCCCACATCCATGAGGGACTCTGGAAGGCCCCCGTCGTCAAGCAGCGCGTCTGGCGGACCACCGCCGTGCCCGCGGTCGTCCCAAGGCGGCCGCTGAGCAGAAACAAGAAGATCGCCCTGGACCACGTCGTCCAGAGGTCCTGGTCCTACCGGCAGTTCCGTTGCCTCGACAATCTGTGGACCAGGGAGAGCGGCTGGAACCACCGCGCACAGAACTCGTCATCGGGCGCCTACGGCATTCCGCAGGCCCTCCCCGCCGGCAAGATGCAGGGGGCGGGCAGCGACTGGCGCTCGAATCCGGAGACCCAGATCCGCTGGGGCCTGACCTACATCAAGGGAAGGTACGGCCGCCCCTGCGGCGCCTGGGGGCACTTCAGGTCGCACAACTGGTACTGACGGCAGCCGCACAGGGGAAGGTGCGGCTGCCCGGACGGAGGGCATCCGGGCTCACCGGGTGCCCTCCCTCCTCTGCGGATGCACGGCGATGGCCTGGATCAGCAGCTCCACCCCGAACTCGTACTCGGCCTCGTGATCGCAGCTGTGCAGCAGCGACGACAGCGCGCTCACCTCGGGGAACAGGGTGGCGTCGACCTCCTCGACGGTCTGCCGGTGGTCCGGCGCGAACGTGGGCGTCACCCCGACCTCGCGCAGCAGCGACCCCACGATGAAGGCGATGAACATCCGCAGCACCCGGACCGCGTGCGCTCCGTCGAACCCGGCGCTGCGCAGCGTGGCCAGCGCCCGCTCGACCGGCAGCAGCCCGGCGGTCGAGTGCAGCTGACGGCTGACGACCAGCATGGTGGAGCGGGGATGGCCGTGGGCGATCTGCCGGAACGCGCGCGCCTGCATCCGCACCCGATCGGTCCAGTGGGCGTCGGGGTCGTCGGTGAACTCGATCTCGCTCAGCACGGTCTCGGCGACGCCGTTGAGCAGCGCGTCCTTGTTGGGCACGTGGTTGTAGAGCGACATCACGCCGAAGCCCAGCTCGGCCGCGATGCGCCGCATGGACACCGCGTCGGCCCCCTCGCGCTCGATGAGGTCGATCGCCGCCGCGATGATGCGCGCCCTGGACAGGGGCTCCGTGGCCAATGAAACTCCTCGGGCGCGAAGAAGGTGATCCGCGGCGGGATGATTGCCGCCGCCCTCCTGGAGTATAAGAGCGCCCCGTGGGGCCGCGGCCGACCTATTGACGCGTGTACGGCGTACGTGCAAGCCTCGAAGCGACGTACGGTGTACGTAACCCCCCTGCGGAGGTCAGATGTCGACGCACGATCTCTACACGATCCCCGCCGAACTCTCCACCTGGGACGTGGAGATGGCCGGCACCAGCAAGTTCACCTGGGAGTACGACGACGGCCGGGATCGCATGCTCGCCTTGTACCAGAAGGGCAAGGACAAGCAGTGGGACTCCACCAAGCGCATCGACTGGGACCTCGAGGTCGATCCGTACAACGTGCTCGGCATCTCCGACCAGACGATCGCCATCTATGACACGCCCCTGTGGCACAAGCTGAGCGAGCAGCAGCGCAAGGACGTCCGGTTGCACGGCGCCTCCTGGCAGTTCTCCCAGTTCCTGCACGGCGAGCAGGGGGCGATGATCTGCTCGGCCAAGATCGTGGAGTCGGTGCCCGACCTCGACTCGAAGTTCTACGCCGCCACCCAGACCATGGACGAGGCCAGGCACGCCGAGACCTACGCCCGTTTCCTGCAGGACAAGGTGGGTCTGGCCTACCCCATCAATCAGCACCTCAAGGCGCTGCTGGACTCCACGCTCAGCGACTCGCGCTGGGACATGCCCTATCTCGGCATGCAGGTGCTGATCGAGGGGCTGGCGCTGGCCGCGTTCGGCGTGATGCGCGACATCACCACCCAGCCGCTGCCCAAGCAGATCCTCGCCTACGTCATGCAGGACGAGGCCCGGCACGTCGCATTCGGGCGGATGGCGCTGCGCGACTACTACAAGAACCTGTCGGAGACCGAACTGCGCGAGCGTGAGGACTTCGTCATCGAGGGCTGCTACCTGATGCGCGACCGGCTGCGCGGCGCGGAGAGCTGGGAGCACCTGAACCTGTCGAAGCAGGAGCACGAGGACGTCATGCGGGCCACGGAGAACTCCGACTACCTCCGCCTGTTCCGCTCACTCCTGTTCAGCCGCATCGTCCCGTGCGTCAAGGACATCGGTCTGTGGAGCCCGCGCCTACAGCAGGCGTACGCGGACATGGGCGTGCTGGAGATGGCGGGACAGTCGCTCGACGCGCTGATGAAGCAGGACGAGGACATCGCGGACCGGCTCGACGAGGCCCGGTTCGCCGAGGAGGAGGCCGAGCGGCACGAGGAGGTCGCGGACACGATCTCCCTCGGCGCCTCCTAGCCGCGCGGGTCAGACGAGGTCGTCCTGCGGGGCGGCGGCCTCGGCGGCGATCCGGCGGCGCATCCGCCGGCGCCGCATCCCGAGGAGGATCGCCGTGCCGAGCAGGACCGGCAGCCCGGTCAGCGTGAGCACCAGCGCCGGGGGCGAGTCCAGCGAGGCGGCCAGCCCCCAGCCCCCGGCCGCGGCCGGGAAGGTGAGCGTGCCGTCGGCCGTGCGCTCGACCCGGCCGCTGCGCAGCGTGAGAGTGAACTTCCATGGCCCGTCCGGCAGGTCCTCGCCCAGCATCGCCGAGACGTTGGCGCGGTCGCCGGGCGCCAGGGTCGTGCCGCGGTCGACCGGGAACGGGCCCGCGCTGAGCTCGCTCGGGCCGTCGGAGAGCGTGATCAGCCCCTCGACGTCGATGGCGCGCTCGCCGGTGTTGGCCACCTCGGTCACGATCTGCGGGTGGCCGTCCTCGGTCCGGTGGGGGACGATGTCACCGATCTCGAAGTCGGTGGGCGGCTCGCCTCCCGGTCCGACGTCGAGCAGCGTGCGGATGCCGATGCGGTTGACCAGCGCGACGTTCTTGTCCTGAGTCGCGGGCCCGGACGACACCTGCGCCCAGATGACGGCGTAGCGCTCTCCCTCGCCGGCCCACTCCGGCACGGTGATGGTGGCCTTCACCGTCTCGCTGCTGTGCGGCTTCACGACGATCTCGGGCCGGTTGAGCGAGATCCACGAGGTGAGCTCGTTGGTGACGCCGGCCGGCTCGAAGGTGAAGCGGCCCTTGCTGATGCCGGCGGCGCCCGCGTAGACCTGCGCGCGCACGGGTTTCGGCGAGGTGCTGGTGACCTCGACGCGCCTGGTGAAGGTGGTGCCGGGGTTGACGTGGTCGACGATGTAGTTGCGGGCCCGGGGGTCGTCGACCCGGCTGGCGGGGATCTCGACCAGCCTGATGCCGATGGTGCCGTTCTCCGGTCGCTCCGGACCGTCGGCGAGGGCGGCGGGGGCGGTGGCGAGCCCTTGGAGGAGGAGGGCGAGCAGCGTCGCGGACGCCGCTCGCCGGATGCGCGGGTCAGGCAACGGAGTGGTTCACCGTTCCGGTGTAGGTGCCGGCCACCGCCTGGGCGGGGACGTCGACTTCGATGGTCGGAGCCCAGGAGGCCGAGTTGTTGCCGGAGCCCGAGACCTTGCTGAAGGCGGTGCGCGGGTTGTTCAGCGACTGCCGGGAAGCCGCGTTGGGCTGACCGGGCACGAACGCGGCGGCGGGGGCGCCGGAGATGCTCGTGGCGGGGCCGGACCAGTAGAAGACGCTGCTGGCCGGCACCGTCTCGGCCGGCGTGCCGCCGCCGGTGGTGAAACTCGTGGCCGAGACCGTCGCGGTCCAGGTGGCCGAGAGCGCGGCCCGCGTGTCGTCCACGGTGACCGTGCCGATCGGGCCGCTGATCAGGCCGCCGGGAGCGGCGCCCCCGATGCTGACCGGGCCGTTGGGCACGGTGATCGTCAGCCCGTCACCGGAGGAGACGGCGAAGGTCACCGTCGTCGGGCAGGTGGTGGACTGCGGGCAGATGTCGGCGCCGGCCGGCATGGCCACCGCCACGGCCGCCAGTGCCACGGCGACCCCTATTCCTCCGGTAACGAAACGGCTCATCAGCACTGCCGATCCCCTCATTGAGCTCCGGCCTGGTCATGGCCGCCCGTATGTGATCACATCCTGCTCCTGTGGTGCTGATCGGAAACCGTGACCTCCCGCATCTGACAACTCCTTTGTCATGATCTGGTGCTCCTTGGCAATCAGGCGAGCGCGCGCGATGGTGGCCCACCAGCCTTATGTCCGGCTTTCGCCGTATTGTGTCGAGGGTGATGCGATCAGCGTCTCATCCCACCGTGTCGGTGAACCATTACTTTCCGGCTTGCCGGTGAATTTACTTTCCATGGAGGAGATTCGAGAAGGCCGCATCCGCGACCGCCTCTAAGCTGCCATCGGCTTTCACTCGTGCCATTGAGGGAAACGCGTTGATTCTGGAGAGGTTCCGAGGGGCGTCATTGAGGAGAGCGGTGCGAACCACCCCGTCGCTGATCGCGTCGACGGTCCTGGTGGCCGCGCTGGGTGCGCACCCCGTTCACGCGTCCGCCCCGCGAGCCGGATCGACCGTGCCGGCCACGTCCCCCGGCCAAGCGCTGACGATCAGCGTTCCCGCCCTGGTCCTGTTCGGCGCCCGCGTCCCGGGCACCGTCTTCAACGGCAACATGGGCACGGTGACCGTGGTCGACGCCCGGCCGGGCAACCGCAACTGGACGGCGACCGTCGCGTCCACGAACTTCACCACGGGCAGTGGCACCGGGCCGCAGACCATCTCCAGGAACAACGTCTCCTACTGGTCCGGCCCGACCACCGCGCAGACCGGCGGCGGCACCCGTCTTCCCGGGCAGCTCACGGCCGCGCAGCAGGTGTCCCTGTCGGTGTCGAGGACGGCGTTCCGGGCGAGCAAGCCGCAGGGCACCTCCACCACGAGCTGGCGGCCGACGCTCGTCATCACGATCCCGTCCTCGGCGGTCACCGGCTCCTACACGGGCGTCATCACCCACTCGGTCGCCTGACCGCCGCCTGTCCGCTGCCTCCGTGCCGTCAGTGCCGCCGGCGACGTTTCCGGAAATGCCCGAAACGCGGGGCCTTTGTGGATTTTCCATCGGTACCGGCAGTGGCCCGGGAATTGGCGGAGTCGTTACGCACCACGAAGTCAGGCCCTCGGGACGAGCGACCGCGGCGCGAGATATTTGGACGGCTGGGCCGGGCCGCCGCGAAAACTCAGGACCGGGCTCTGTGTGAAATTCGAGGGCGCATATCCGGATTTTCCGCACAGCTGTCCGATGGTGATTCCGTGAAACGGCTCGAACCACCCAGCCGCAACCCGCGTTCTTTCTCGTGGAAGGATGTCATGAGTCACCGCTCTCGATTCCTGGTTTACCCGCTCACGGCGATCGCCGTGGTGCTCGCGGCGGGCCTGCCCGTGTCGGCGTCGGCTCCGGAGCCCACCCCGGAGCCGGCGCCGCAGGCCGTGGCCTCGTCGCTCCCCTCGTCGGTCACGCCCCCCTGGGTGAGGTTGTGCCGGAAGCTCAAGCAGCAGCGGCGCCACCGGCACATCCGGTGCCACAACCCGCGCGGCAGGGACCACCGGGTCCCGCTCCGGGTGGCGGCCGCACGGACGCCCACGCTCAGCGAGCTGACCATCCCGACCAGCCCCGCGACGCCCGTCGGCATCGTCACCGGACCCGACGGCAACGTGTGGTTCACCGAGGCCTACGGCAACAAGATCGGCCGCGTCACCACAGGCGGCCTGTTCACCGAGTTCTCGCTGCCCAACGAGGAGTCCATGCCCACGGGCCTGGCCGTCGGCCCGGACGGAGCGCTGTGGTTCACCGAGTCGATCGGCAACCGGATCGGGCGCATCACCACATCCGGCACGATCACCGAGTACACGATCCCGACCGCCGCCTCCTATCCCTGGGGGATCACCGCCGGCCCCGACGGAGCGCTGTGGTTCACTGAGTCGGACGGTAACAAGATCGGGAGGATCACCACCTCGGGGACGTTCACCGAGTACGCCCTGCCCACGTCCACCGTCTATCCGATGGAGATCACCACGGGCCCGGACGGCGCCCTGTGGTTCGCCCAGGCGCTCGGGGGCGGCATCACGCGCGTCACCACGTCGGGCGTCTTCACCGAGTACAACTCCCCGACGACGGGCTCGATGCCCATCGGCATCACCTCGGGCCCGGACGGCAACCTGTGGTACACCGACGGCAACGGGGCCGTCGGCAAGGTCACCACGTCGGGCGTCTTCACCGAGTACCCACTCAGCAACGCGAACGCCTTCCCCTGGGGCATCACCGTGGGCCCGGACGACGACCTCTGGTTCGTGGAACAGGTGACCGGGAAGGTCGCCACCGTCTCCACCTCCGGGATCATCACCGAGTACGCGCTCCCAGACGCGTTCTCCGGGCCGTTCCACATCACCACCGGGCCCGATGACAAGATCTGGTTCACCGAGGACTACATCGACAAGCTCGGCATCCTGACGCTCTGACGCCCGGGGCCGGTGGTCGCGCCCCGGAAACGGCGCGGCCGCCGGCATGGACGCACGGGAGTCATGCGCCGAACGCCCCCTGGAACACGCGGACCGAGATCCACGAGGTCAGTCTGGAGGGCGCGTCAATCGGATGGGGCCGTCCTGACGGTCGTGATCAGCTCCTCCACCTGGGAGTTCAGCCGGGCTCCCCGGGCCCAGCCGGCGTAGTGGGTCAGGAAGACCACGACCTCGCGCAACTCGCTCTCGGTGAGCGCGCCGGTGCGCAGGCCGGCGTCGAGCTGGATCCCCACGCCGTCGTCCATCCCCTGGCCGACGAGCAGGCCCAGCAGGAGGAGACGGCGTTCCTTGACGGAGAGCACGTCGCGGGACCACACGTCGGCGAACCGGTGTTCGGTCGTCAACCCGAAGGAGTCCACGGTCTCCAGCGGAGGTTCGGTCATGGCACGCTCCGGGTTGTGGGGGATGCTCACATCTTTCGCTACTTCCCGGGTTGAGCCAATGGGGGTTGCGCGAACGTTGTACGCCGGGTCAGGCGATTAACACAATGTTCACATATGGGCAAAAACCGGGAAACGGCCATCCAGAAGACTCGGCGTGGCTGAGAGAAATCCCGAAAGGACCCCGGTTGTGAGCTACAAGGCTGAGTACATCTGGATCGACGGCACCGAGCCCACCGCACTGCTGCGCTCGAAGACGAGGATCCTGGCCGATGGGGCCGAGCCGCCGGTCTGGGGTTTCGACGGATCCAGCACCAACCAGGCCGAGGGCCACGCGTCGGACCGAGTGCTCCGCCCGGTTTTCACCTGCCCTGACCCGATCCGCGGCGGTGCGAGCCTGCTCGTCCTCTGTGAGGTTGAGGAGATCGACGGCGCGCCGCACGCGAGCAACACCCGTGCCTCCCTGCGCGGAGTCGCCGAGCAGTTCGCCGACCAGGAGTCGTGGTTCGGCATCGAGCAGGAATACACCTTCTTCAAGGGCAGCCGCCCGCTCGGCTTCCCCGACGGCGGCTTCCCCGCCCCGCAGGGCCCCTACTACTGCGGCGTGGGCGCGGACGCCATCTTCGGCCGCGAGATCGTCGAGCTGCACCTCGACCGCTGCCTCGCCGCCGGTCTGGCGGTCTCCGGCATCAACGCCGAGGTCATGCCGGGCCAGTGGGAGTTCCAGATCGGCCCGGCCGGTCCGCTGGAGGTCGCCGACCACATGTGGATCGCCCGCTGGCTGCTCTACCGGACCGCCGAGGAGTTCGGCGTGGAGGCCACGCTCGACGCCAAGCCCGCCCGTGGCGACTGGAACGGCGCCGGCGCGCACACCAACTTCTCGACCAAGGCCATGCGCGAGGGCTACGACGCCATCATCACCGCGTGCGAGGCGCTCGGCGAGGGTGACAAGCCCATGGAGCACGTCTCTCAGTACGGTGTCGGCATCGAGAGCCGGCTGACCGGCGCCCACGAGACCGCCCCGTGGAACAAGTACTCCTACGGTGTGTCCGACCGCGGCGCCTCCGTCCGCATCCCGTGGCAGGTCGAGGTGGAGAAGAAGGGCTACATCGAGGACCGTCGCCCCAACGCCAACGTCGACCCGTACGTGGTCACCCGCCTGCTGGTCAACACCTGCTGCGCCGCCCTGGAGAAGGCCGGCCAGGTCTGACCCGAAAAGGACCGGACAGGAGGAACGCGGGCACCCCCGATGCGGGGCCCGCGTTCCTCCTTCCCGGTCAGGCCAGCCGTGCCCGGTAGACGCGGCGGGCCTCGTCCATCACCGCCAGGTAGCCGGCGCCGGCCCGGTCCTTGAACAGCTCCTCCAGCAGCTCCAGCCAGCGCAGGCAGAACGTGACGTCCTCCTCCCTGGCCACCCGCCGGTGCTGGACGTCGAGGTAGACCGGGCTGGTGTGCGCGAGCACCTGCCCGCCTACCTCGGCGACCGCCACCACGTACGTCGGCCAGACGACCGTCAGGCCGGCGCTGAGCTCACCGGGCCCGCCCGAGGCCAGCTCGCCGTCGGCGGTGAGCAGCCGCACCGTCTCCACCCGGGGGCCGATCACCCGGGCGCAGGCCCGAACCCGGTCGCCGGGAGTCAGGTCGATCGTGGTGCCCGGCCCCTGTCCGTCGACCGACAGCTCCAGGAACGGGCCGGTCGTCGCGAACGTGCGGCCCCGGCGCACCGCGTCGGCGTAGGACTCGGCGGTCAGCGGGCCGGCCACCTGGGCGTAGGTGCGTTCGCGGCCGATGGGGCCGAGCCGGTGAGCGGTGCCGGCGACGGCGGCGATCCGGTTGCCCGCGCCGATCAGCCGCCGGTAGGCGCGCGCCGAGCCGATCGCGGAGGAGAAGCTGTCGACCAGTCCGAGGGCCGCGTCGACCACCGACAGGCGCGCGTCGAACCCCGGGTCGCCGGCGCCGACGAGCTGCTCAGGTGTCTCCACCGGCCCGCGGAAGGCGTTGGCGTAGCCGATGAGCAGTTGCTTGTCGCGGAGCGCGCGGCCGGGCGGCGAACCTCCGTCGAGGCCCAGCGCCTGGTGGGCCAGACCGACCCGGGCCACGTGCGTGTCGTCGGACCAGGGCAGGTCGCGGCCCTGCCACTGTCCGGCCGCCTCGCCGTCGCCGGGCAGCAGGTTGACGACGTGCAGGTCTTCGCCCAGCTGTGAGGCGGCGACCCACGGGGACGGCCGGTTGAGGTGTACGTGCAGGTCGCCGCCGTACCAGCCGTGCGCGGCGGCGTCGTAGATGCGCTGGGGAGCCAGCTCGACGAGCGTCTCCCCGTCGCCGGGCACGAGCGTGGTCTCGGCGTGACCGTACTCCATGCCCCTGGCCGCCCTGACCCGCAGCGGTTCGGCGGGCACGTCGAGGACGATGTCATCGCCATGGAAGTAGGGCAGGCCGTCGTGATCGCGCGCCGGAGAGGTGTCGCGCGGGAAGTATCCCTGTCCGTCGGCGCTCCAGACGCTCCAGCGGCAGGGGAAGCCGGCCCGCAGCCGGAGCGTCCGAGTCGTGGTGAGTAACTCCAGATTGTCACGCATTGGCTTCTCCCCGTAATCGAAAGGCGCCTCATCGTGACACGGTCGTCACTCTCCGGGAAGACCCATGTTTTCGGGCGGTGTGGCTTTCTTCCCTCCTGGGTGGAAAAGATCTAGAGCCGGAAATCCAGGTCCGGGGTGATGTCCACCACGTCCATCTGGGCCTTCTGGAGCCGGCCTGAATGATCCCAGTTCATCGCCTGCCAGCGGGTGAACTGGTCGAGCACCCACATACCCGACTGCCGGCTGCCGTTGCCCGACTTGCCGTTGCCGCCGAACGGCAGGTGCGCCTCGGCCCCGGAGGTGGAGTTGTTGACGCTGACCATCCCGGCCGAGACGCCCTCGCGGAAGCGGAAGGCGTGTTTGGGGTCGGTCGTGTAGATGGAGCTGGAGAGCCCGTAGCCGGGGAGGTTGGCCAGCTCGACGGCCTCGTCGAAGGTCTGGAAGCCGGTCACGCCGACGATCGGCCCGAACGTCTCCTCCAGGAACAGCCGGTCGGTGGCCCGCACGCCGTCGACCACGACCGGGTGGTAGTAGAGCCCCCCGTCGCCGGTGAAGTCGCCGCGCGGGTTGTCGGGCGTGATCCTGCCGACCTCTCCCGGCACGACCCGGTGGTGGGGCTGGATCCAGGTCAGGTACTCCTCGTAGCGGTCGGCGAACTTCTGGTCGAGCAGCGGCCCGGCCAGCACGTCCTGCGTGGGGTCGCCGATCCTGGCCTCGCGCACGGCGCGGGCGAACCGCTCGACGAACTCCGCGTGCACGCTCTCGTGCGCGATGACCGTGCCGAGGCTGGTGCAGCGCTGGCCGGCGGTGCCGAAGCCGGCGAACAGCGCCCCCTCGACGGCGAGGTCGAGGTCGGCGTCAGGCATGATCACCATCGGGTTCTTGCCGCCCAGCTCCAGGCAGGCCGACTGCAGGTGACGCCCGGTCAGCTCGCCGACGCGCCGGCCCACCTCGCTCGACCCGGTGAACCCGACCTTGTGCACCGTGCCCTCGCCGAGCGCCCGCTCCAGCCCCTCGAACGTCTGGTCGCCGTCGGCGAACACGATGTTGAGCACCCCGTCGGGCAGCCCGGCCGCCACGAACAACTGGTACATGGCGTGGGCGGAGGCGGCGGCGTACTCGGCCGGCTTCCACACCACGGCGTTGCCGCACAGCAGTGCCGGTACGAGATACCAGGACGGCACCGCGACCGGGAAGTTGCCCGCCGTGATGACCGCGGCGACCCCCACCGGGGTGCGGAAGGTGAACAGGTTCTTGTCCGGCATCTCCGACGGCACCGTCTGCCCATAGAGGCGGCGCCCCTCGCCGAGGAAGAAGTCGCACGTGTCGACGATCTCCCGCACCTCGCCCAGCGCCTCGGCGTACGGCTTGCCGATCTCCTCGGTGACCAGCTTGGCCAGGCTCTCGGCGTTGGCCTCGACCAGCCGGCCGATCGACGCGATCACCCGCCCGCGGACCGGCGGCGGCACCTTGGCCCACTCCCGCTGCGCCTCCTTGGCCGTACGGCAGGCGTCGGCGAAGGCGCCGGCGTCGGCCAGCCCGACGTCGGCGACCACCTGGCCGGTGCGCGCGGGGTTGGTGGACTGGTAGGCGCCGGCGCTGGGCACGTCCTTACCACCCACGACGGAGACAATCTGACGGGTCACCGGGGTCCTCCTCGTAGTTACTCCGGACAGACAATCATCTCGCCGCAAAATACCCAAGACGCCACGATGTCAGCCTCGATCGTCGAGCCCGAGCGCGCCGGCCTGCTCCCGGCTCCCTGCTCCGGGCGGTGCCCTGAATTGCTTACAGTGTAAGCTATTGTTTCGCCGATAACTCCTTACGTCCTAAGGAATTGGGTGATCCCATGACCAAGGCCACGCTGCACGACGGCGCCACCATCGAGATCGAGGTGCACGGCGACGGCCCCGCCCTGCTGCTGCCGGTCGACCCCCGGCCGGTCGAAGGGCCTCAGGCGGACGAGATGCGCCGGTGGGGGGCCGACCCCGCCCTCGGCCGCTCGCTCATCGACGGGCTCCGCGACGCCTTCCGGGTCGTCGCGTTCGACTACGAGAAACACGTCCTGGCCACGCCCAAGCCCGACACGCTGACCCCCGCCAACATCGCCGCCGACCTGCTCGCCGTCGCCGACGCCGCCGGGGCCGACCGGTTCGCCTACTACGGCTACTCATGGCTGGCGCTCAGCGGCCTCCAGCTGGCGATCCGCACCGACCGGCTGTCGGCCCTGGTCATGGGCGGCTACCCGCCGCTCGACGGGCCGTACGCGGAGATGCTGGCCGTCACCCTGGCCGCCCACGCGATGTCCTCCGCCCCCAAGACCGGCGCGAGCGTCGGCGACCAGACGGCCGCCGGCGAGCCCGACTGGTCGACCGTCGAGGTGGCGACCACACCCGACCAGACGCAGCAGTTCGTCACGCTGTACGAGGCGCTGCGCGGGTTCGACGACCGGGCCGCGCAGCCGGCGGTCCGCTGCCCGCGCCTGTGCTTCGCCGGCTCCGCCGACCAGATCGTCTACGACGAGCGCTGGGGCGGCGTGACCGTGGACCTCGGCGGCCCGCTCGTCCGCCGGCGCGCCGAGCTGGAAGCCCTCGGCTGGGAGGTGCGGGTGCTGGACGGGCTGGACCACATGACCGGCATGCAGGCCGCCGCCGTGCTGCCGGTCATCCGGCCCTGGCTCGCCGCGGCCGTTCAGCATGATCTGGCGTGGAACCCCCGGCGTTTACGCCCGGGAGGAAACGACAGCGCGGGAGGGCCGCCAAGGCCCGAGCGGTGCGGTGACCGGTAGGCAGTGGAGCGGCTCAGCCCGGGGGTTTCTGGTTGCTGATGTACTCGTTGACGATCGATGGGGGTGCGCCGCCGCGGGAGGTGTCGAATGACGACCGTGAGCAGAAATGCGCGTCCCGCGGATACTTACGGGTAGGTGCCGGATGGCGCAGGAGCCGGGCGGACACGCCTTTGCGGCTGTTCACCGGCGTCGAGAGGGCGGCTTTGGGCAGGTGGTGCGCGAGTGGGTGCAGGTGATCTTCCTCGCCGTTGAACTCGGGTCGGCTCCCCTTTCCGAGACTGTCGCACACCTCGATCATGATGTTCGCGATGACGCGGGATCTCGCCGGTGAACATCCCCGCCGATCGACGCTTCGGGGTGAAGATCACATGCGCGTGAAGCGCGCGGACGACGCGTCCGCCCTCTTCTCACGCCGGGGTTCGGTTTCCATCCCGGTGGCGTGGGCTTGGCGATAATGTGTTCGAGGTGAAGCTGGTGGTGCAGGTCAG
>NZ_BMNH01000016.1:0-386 GCF_014646355.1 Nonomuraea cavernae | reverse complement strand
CAGCTCGCCCACGACCGGCGGGTGTTTCGCAACTACGATCTGCGCAGGCACGTCTACGGGCAGGTCAAGGACAGGTACGGGCTGGCGGCTCAGGCCGCGCAGCACGTCATCAAGAAGGTCGCCGACGCCTACACCACCCTGCACGCCAACCTGCGCAACGGCCATCTGGGCAGGCCCGGCTCCGCCCGGCGTGAACGGGTGCTGGCCAGGCCGATCGTCTTTCGCCCGGGCGCGGCCCAGCCGTTCGACGACCGCTGCCTGTCCTGGCGGATGGACGCGCGCACGGTGTCGATCTGGACCGTGGGTGGGCGGATGAAGGGCGTGGCGTTCACCGCCTCGGCCGATCAGCTCACCCTGCTGGCCGCTCACCGCAAGGGCGAATCAGA
>NZ_BMNH01000015.1 GCF_014646355.1 Nonomuraea cavernae | reverse complement strand
GCCGGTCGAGGACATGCCGTTCCTGGAGGACGGCACCCCGGTCGACATCATCCTCAACCCGCTGGGCGTGCCCGGCCGGATGAACGTCGGCCAGGTCCTGGAGACCCACCTCGGCTGGATCGCGGCCAGGGGCTGGGACATCTCCGGCATCCAGGAGGCCTGGGCCGATCGGCTGCGCGAGAAGGGCTTCGAGACCGTCGACCCGCGCACCAACATGGCCACCCCGGTCTTCGACGGAGCCCACGAGGAGGAGATCGTCGGCCTGCTCGGCAACACCGTCCCCAACCGCGACGGTGACCGCATGGTCGAGGCCAGCGGCAAGGCACGGCTCTACGACGGCCGCTCCGGCGAGCCGTTCCCGTATCCGATCTCGGTCGGCTACATCTACATCCTCAAGCTCCTGCACCTGGTGGACGACAAGATCCACGCCCGGTCGACCGGCCCCTACTCCATGATCACCCAGCAGCCGCTCGGCGGTAAGGCCCAGTTCGGTGGCCAGCGCTTCGGTGAGATGGAGGTGTGGGCCCTGGAGGCCTACGGCGCCGCCTACGCGCTCCAGGAGCTACTGACCATCAAGTCCGACGACGTCCTGGGCCGCGTGAAGGTCTACGAGGCGATCGTCAAGGGCGAGAACATTCCCGAGCCCGGCATTCCCGAGTCCTTCAAGGTCCTCATCAAGGAAATGCAGTCGCTGTGCCTCAACGTCGAGGTGCTCTCCAGCGACGGCATGTCCATCGAGATGCGAGACACCGACGAGGACGTCTTCCGCGCCGCGGAGGAGCTCGGCATCGATCTGTCCCGGCGCGAGCCGAGCAGCGTGGAAGAAGTCTGAGGGGGAGATCGCACACATGCTAGACGTCAACTTCTTCGACGAGCTCAGGATCGGCCTCGCCACGGCCGATGACATCCGCCAGTGGTCCCACGGCGAGGTGAAGAAGCCGGAGACCATCAACTACCGCACTCTCAAGCCGGAAAAGGACGGGCTCTTCTGCGAGAAGATCTTCGGTCCGACCCGCGACTGGGAGTGCTACTGCGGCAAGTACAAGCGCGTCCGGTTCAAGGGCATCATCTGTGAGCGCTGTGGCGTCGAGGTGACTCGCGCCAAGGTGCGTCGTGAGCGGATGGGCCACATCGAGCTGGCCGCGCCGGTCACGCACATCTGGTACTTCAAGGGCGTCCCGTCGCGCCTCGGCTACCTGCTCGACCTGGCCCCGAAGGACCTGGAGAAGGTCATCTACTTCGCGGCGTACATGATCACGCATGTCGACACCGAGATGCGTGAGCGTGACCTGCCCTCGCTGGAGGCGAAGATCTCCGTCGAGCGGCAGCACATCGAGCAGCGCCGCGACGCCGACGTCGAGGCCCGGCAGAAGAAGCTCGAGGCCGACCTGGCCGAGCTCGAGGCCGCCGGCGCCAAGGGCGACCAGCGCCGCAAGGTGCGCGAGGGCGCTGAGCGTGAGATGCGCCAGCTCCGCGACCGGGCCCAGCGTGAGCTGGACCGGCTCGAGGAGGTCTGGAGCCGCTTCAAGAACCTCAAGGTCCAGGACCTGGAGGGCGACGAGCTGCTCTACCGCGAGATGCGTGACCGCTTCGGCCGCTACTTCAAGGGCGGCATGGGCGCGCAGGCGATCCAGGACCGCCTGATCAGCTTCGACCTCGACGCCGAGGCCGAAAACCTGCGCGAGACCATCCGCAGCGGCAAGGGCCAGAAGAAGGCCCGCGCGCTCAAGCGGCTCAAGGTCGTGTCCGCGTTCCTCAACACCACCAACTCGCCGCGCGGCATGGTGCTCGACTGCATCCCGGTCATCCCGCCGGACCTGCGCCCGATGGTGCAGCTCGACGGTGGCCGGTTCGCGACCTCCGACCTCAACGACCTCTACCGCCGGGTCATCAACCGCAACAACCGGCTCAAGCGTCTGCTCGACCTCGGCGCGCCCGAGATCATCGTGAACAACGAGAAGCGGATGCTGCAGGAGGCCGTCGACGCGCTGTTCGACAACGGCCGCCGCGGTCGCCCGGTCACCGGTCCCGGCAACCGGCCCCTCAAGTCCCTCAGCGACATGCTGAAGGGCAAGCAGGGCCGTTTCCGCCAGAACCTCCTGGGTAAGCGAGTCGACTACTCCGGCCGTTCGGTCATCGTCGTCGGTCCGCAGCTCAAGCTGCACCAGTGCGGTCTGCCCAAGCAGATGGCGCTGGAGCTGTTCAAGCCGTTCGTGATGAAGAGGCTGGTCGATCTCAACCACGCCCAGAACATCAAGTCGGCCAAGCGGATGGTCGAGCGGGCCCGTCCCGTGGTGTGGGACGTGCTCGAAGAGGTCATCACCGAGCACCCGGTGCTGCTCAACCGCGCTCCGACGCTCCACCGTCTGGGCATCCAGGCGTTCGAGCCGCAGCTGGTCGAGGGCAAGGCCATCCAGATCCACCCGCTGGTCTGCACCGCGTTCAACGCCGACTTCGACGGCGACCAGATGGCCGTGCACCTGCCGCTGTCGGCTGAGGCCCAGGCCGAGGCACGCATCCTGATGCTCTCGACCAACAACATCCTCAAGCCGGCCGACGGCAAGCCCGTGACGATGCCCACCCAGGACATGGTCATCGGCCTCTACTGGCTGACCACCCAGAAGGACGGCGCCACGGGCGAGGGCCGGGTCTTCGGCTCGATCGCCGAGGCTCAGATGGCGTTCGACCGCCAGGAGCTGCACATCCAGGCGAAGATCCAGATCCGGCTCAAGGACGTCCTGCCGCCCCGTGACTGGGTCGCGCCGGAGGGCTGGGAGCAGGGTGACCCGATCCGTCTGGAGACGACGTTCGGGCGGTGCCTGTTCAACCAGACGCTGCCCGTGAGCTACCCGTTCGTCAACTTCCAGGTCGGCAAGAAGCAGCTGTCCACGATCGTCAACGAGCTGGCCGAGACCTATCCCAAGGTTGAGGTCGCCAACTCGCTCGACGCGCTCAAGGACGCGGGCTTCCGCTGGGCGACCCGTTCCGGTGTCACGATCTCGATCGACGACGTGGTCGCGCCGCCGAACAAGGCCGAGATCATGGAAAACTACGAGCGCCGGGCCGACAAGGTCCAGCGCGAGTACGAGCGTGGTCTGATCACCGACGAGGAGCGCCGTCAGGAGCTCATCGAGATCTGGACGCACGCGACGGCCGACGTCGAGACCGACATGGTCAACGCCTTCCCGGCGACCAACCCGGTCTGGATGATGGTCAACTCCGGTGCCCGAGGCAACAAGATGCAGGTGCGTCAGATCGCCGGCATCCGTGGCCTGGTGTCCAACACCAAGGGTGAGACGATTCCGCGCCCGATCAAGGCCTCGTTCCGCGAGGGCCTGTCGGTGCTCGAGTACTTCATCTCGACCCACGGACAGCGGAAGGGCCTGGCCGACACCGCGCTGCGCACCGCCGACTCGGGCTATCTGACCCGTCGTCTGGTGGACGTGGCACAGGACGTCATCGTGCGCGAGATCGACTGCGGCACCGACCGCGCGGTCCCGCTCCACGTCGGCGACCGTGACGCGTCGGGCAACCTGGTCAAGGCCGAGAACGCCGAGTCCAACGTGCACGGCCGCATCCTGGCCGAGGACGTCGAGGTCGACGGCAAGATCATCGTCCCGGCCGGGGTCGACATCAACGACATCCACGTGACCAAGCTGGTCGAGGCGGGCGTCGAGACGGTCCGCACCCGCAGCGCTCTGGTCTGCGAGGCCAAGATCGGTGTCTGCGCGACCTGCTACGGCCGCTCGCTGGCCACCGGCAAGCTCGTGGACGTCGGCGAGGCGGTCGGCATCATCGCCGCCCAGTCGATCGGTGAGCCGGGCACGCAGCTGACGATGCGTACCTTCCACACCGGCGGTGTGGCGGGCGCCGACATCACCCACGGTCTGCCCCGAGTCCAGGAGCTCTTCGAGGCGCGCATCCCCAAGGGTGTCGCCCCGATCTCCGAGGCGGAGGGCCGGGTCCGGATCGACGAGACCGACAAGGCCAGGAAGATCGTCATCACCCCGGACGACGGGTCCGAGGACATCGCCTACCCGGTCTCGATGCGTTCGCGCCTGCTCGTCTCGGAGGGCCAGCGCGTCTCCGTCGGCCAGCAGCTGGTCGCCGGTGCGGTCAACCCCAACGAGGTGCTGCGCATCCTCGGCCCGCGGGCCGTGCAGCTGCACCTGGTGGCGGAGGTCCAGCAGGTCTACCGGTCGCAGGGTGTGTCGATCCACGACAAGCACATCGAGATCATCGTGCGGCAGATGCTCAAGCGCGTGAACGTGCTGGAGTCCGGCGAAACCGACCTGCTGCCCGGTGAGCTCGTCGAGCGTCCGCGCTTCGAGCAGATGAACCGCGAGACGGTGGCGGAGGGTGGCTCTCCGGCCGCCGGTCGCCCGGTGCTCATGGGCATCACGAAGGCGTCGCTCGCCACCGAGTCGTGGCTGTCGGCGGCCTCCTTCCAGGAGACGACCAGGGTCCTGACGGACGCGGCGATCCACGCCAAGTCCGACTCGCTCCTGGGCCTGAAGGAGAACGTCATCATCGGCAAGCTCATCCCGGCCGGCACTGGCATGCCCCAGTACCGCAACATCCGGGTCGAGCCGACCGAGGAGGCCAAGGCCGCCATGTACACCGTGGGCGGCTACGACGGCTCCGCGGCCGACTACACCTTCGGCACCGGCAGCGGCGAGGCCGTGCCGCTGGAGGAGTACGACTTCGGCCAGTACAACCGATGAAAACTCGGTAACCGGTCTGCGGTCCGCACGCCCGGGTCTCTCTTCTGAGAGGCCCGGGCGTGTCGCGTTCAGGGGGGATAGGGAAGTCTGGCCGCAGCGGATAGCCGGGGACTGTCACCAGGTGAGGGACGGCCCGGAGGTCCTTGTTCTGCCGGATGGGGCACAGGACAGCGGGCGTGCCTATATCATGTCCGAGGAGCAGTAGCCGGGCCTTGATGGGATGGGCCTCGCGCACCGGGAGCGGAAAGGCTGATAGCCTCTCCGCGCCGTTTTGACGTGTCGCGCGGGCCTGGTAGCCTAGACCATCGTGCCCGTTCTTGCGGGCTCTCGACCGTGCGCTCATTGCGAGAGCGCGGGTCGGCTTCCTGGCTCGAAGTCTTCGTGGATGTGTCTGTGCCGACAGCGCGACACGCCCGAGCGCGGGGGCGCGGAAGCAAGGACAATCCGCAGGTCATGACACCGGCAGAACCTGCGAATTGAAGAATGACGTAACACCGGCCAAGGCACGAACGGAGTGGCAGTGCCCACTATTCAGCAGTTGGTCCGCAAGGGCCGGCAGGACAAGGTCTCAAAGACCAAGACTCCTGCCCTCAAGGGGAGTCCGCAGCGGCGCGGTGTGTGTCAGCGCGTCTACACCACCACCCCGAAGAAGCCCAACTCGGCGCTGCGCAAGGTCGCCCGAGTGCGGCTCACCAACGGCATCGAGGTCACGGCTTACATCCCCGGTGTGGGCCACAACCTGCAGGAGCACTCCATCGTGCTCGTGCGTGGCGGTCGTGTGAAGGACCTGCCGGGTGTTCGCTACAAGATCATCCGTGGCTCGCTGGACACCCAGGGTGTCCGCAACCGCAAGCAGGCCCGTAGCCGTTACGGCGCGAAGAGGGAGAAGAGCTAACAATGCCTCGCAAGGGTTCTCCTGGCCGTCGTCAGCTGATGTCTGACCCGGTCTACAGTTCGCCGCTGGTCACCGCCCTGATCAACAAGGTGCTTCTGGACGGCAAGCGCTCCATCGCGCAGTCGATCGTCTACGGCGCCCTCGAGGGCTGCAGGGACAAGACGGGCAATGACCCGGTCGTCACCCTGAAGCGCGCGCTTGACAACGTCAAGCCGACCCTTGAGGTCCGCAGCCGTCGCGTCGGTGGCGCGACCTACCAGGTGCCGGTCGAGGTGCGCGCGACGCGCAGCACCACCCTGGCCCTGCGCTGGCTGGTGCAGTACTCCCGCGCCCGCCGCGAGAAGACCATGACCGAGCGCCTCATGAACGAGCTCCTCGACGCCAGCAACGGCCTCGGGGCGAGTGTCAAGAAGCGCGAGGACACCCACAAGATGGCCGAGTCCAACAAGGCCTTCGCCCACTACCGCTGGTAATCCGGCGGGTTCGACGAGACGACGAGGACGCGAGAGAAGTGGCCACCACGACCGCTCTTGACCTGGCCAAGGTCCGAAACATCGGGATCATGGCCCATATCGACGCGGGCAAGACCACCACGACCGAGCGCATCCTGTTCTACACCGGCATCAACTACAAGATCGGTGAAGTCCACGAGGGCGCAGCCACGATGGACTGGATGGAGCAGGAGCAGGAGCGCGGCATCACGATCACGTCGGCCGCGACGACCTGTGAGTGGAACGGTCACACCATCAACATCATCGACACCCCTGGGCACGTCGACTTCACCATCGAGGTGGAGCGTTCGCTCCGTGTCCTCGACGGTGCCGTCGCCGTGTTCGACGGCGTCGCGGGTGTCGAGCCGCAGTCAGAGACGGTGTGGCGCCAGGCTGACCGCTATGAGGTCCCCCGGATCTGCTTCGTCAACAAGATGGACCGCGTCGGCGCGGAGTTCCACCGCTGCGTCGACATGATGATCAGCCGGTTGGGTGCCACGCCGGCGGTCATTCAGCTCCCGTGGGGCGTCGAGGCGGACTTCAAGGGCGTCATCGACCTCATCACGATGAAGGGCCTCCTGTGGAGCGCCGAGGCGGCCAAGGGCGAGATGTACGACGTCGTCGACCTCCCGGCCGACCACGCCGAGGCAGCTCGCGAGTGGCGTGACCGCCTCATCGAGACCGTCGCCGAGAACGACGACGAGTTGATGGAGCTCTTCCTCGAGGGCGCTGAGCCCACCGAGGAGCAGCTGACCGCGGCGATCCGCCGCGCGACGCTGTCCAGCGCCATCAACCCGGTGCTGTGCGGGACCGCGTTCAAGAACAAGGGCGTGCAGCCCCTGCTCGACGCGATCGTCGCCTACCTCCCCGCGCCGACCGACATCGGGGCCTTCAAGGGCTACGCGGTCGGCAACGAGGAGAAGGTGATCGAGCGTCACGCGGACCCGGCCGAGCCCTTCTCGGCGCTGGCGTTCAAGATTGCCAGCGACCCGCACCTGGGCAAGCTCACCTACATCCGCATCTACTCGGGCACGCTCGAGACCGGTTCACAGGTCATCAACTCTGTGAAGGGTAAGAAGGAGCGGATCGGCAAGATCTACCAGATGCACGCCAACAAGCGCGAAGAGCGCCCGTCGGCGATCGCTGGCCAGATCGTGGCTGTCATGGGTCTCAAGGACACCACCACCGGTGACACCCTGTCCGACCCGGCCAACCAGGTCGTGCTCGAGTCGATGACGTTCCCGGCTCCGGTCATCAACGTCGCCATCGAGCCCAAGACCAAGGGCGACCAGGAGAAGCTGTCGATCGCGATCCAGCGGCTGGCCGAGGAGGACCCGTCCTTCCAGGTCCGTCGTGACGAGGAGACCGGCCAGACGGTCATCTGGGGCATGGGCGAGCTTCACCTTGAGATCCTCGTCGACCGCATGCGTCGCGAATTCAAGGTCGAGGCCAACGTCGGCCGTCCCCAGGTCGCGTACCGTGAGACCATCCGCCGCAAGGTGGAGAAGATCGACTACACCCACAAGAAGCAGACCGGTGGTTCCGGTCAGTTCGCGCGGGTGATCATCAACCTCGAACCTCTGGGCGAAGGCAACGACGGCTACGAGTTCGAGAACAAGGTCACGGGTGGTCGGGTCCCGAGGGAGTACATCCCCTCGGTCGACGCGGGCGCCCAGGAGGCCGCCGAGTTCGGCGTGCTGGCCGGCTACCCGATGGTGGGCGTGAAGGTGACGCTGACCGACGGTGCCGCGCACGACGTCGACTCCTCGGAAATGGCCTTCAAGATCGCCGGCTCGATGGCCTTCAAGGAGGCCGCGCGCAAGGCTGACGCTGTTCTTCTCGAGCCGATGATGGCCGTCGAGGTCACCACGCCCGAGGATTACATGGGTGACGTCATCGGTGACCTCAACGGTCGCCGCGGGCAGATCCAGGCGATGGACGAGCGGGCCGGAGCCCGAGTCGTCGAGGCGCTCGTGCCGCTGTCTGAGATGTTCGGCTACGTGGGTGACCTGCGTAGCAAGACGCAGGGGCGCGCGAGCTACAGCATGCAGTTCGACTCCTACGCGGAGGTGCCTCCGGGCATCGCCAAGGAGATCGTCGCGAAGGCCCGGGGCGAATAGTCCCGGGACCCCAACGGAGGGGCGCCGAGCGATCGGCGCCCGCCCGTCAGAGGGGCCTCGGCCCCTGGCAGGGCGACACACGTTCGCCCCGCCGCCGAGGGGTTCGGGAACACCCGGGCCCGAGTGTGCAGACGAAAGTCAGTCAGAATCTCAAGGAGAGAACCAGTGGGCAAGGCCAAGTTCGAGCGGAACAAGCCGCACATGAACATCGGCACCATTGGGCATATCGACCACGGTAAGACCACGCTGACCGCGGCGATCACCAAGGTGCTCCACGACCGTTACCCCGACCTGAACGCGGCTACGCCTTTCGACAAGATCGACAAGGCGCCGGAGGAGAAGGCTCGCGGTATTACGATCTCCATCGCGCACGTCGAGTACCAGACCGAGAAGCGCCACTACGCTCACGTGGACTGCCCCGGTCACGCCGACTACGTGAAGAACATGATCACCGGTGCCGCTCAGATGGACGGCGCGATCCTCGTGGTCGCCGCCACCGACGGCCCGATGCCGCAGACGAAGGAGCACGTCCTCCTGGCCCGCCAGGTCGGCGTCCCCTACATCGTCGTGGCCCTCAACAAGTCCGACATGGTCGACGACGAGGAGATCCTGGAGCTCGTCGAGCTCGAGGTCCGTGAGCTCCTGTCCGCTCAGGAGTTCCCCGGCGACGACCTGCCGGTCATCCGCGTCTCGGCGCTCAAGGCGCTCGAGGGCGACGAGAAGTGGGCCGACAGCATCATCGAGCTGATGGACGCCGTCGACGAGAACGTGCCCGAGCCGCCCCGTGAGGTGGAGAAGCCGTTCCTCATGCCGGTCGAGGACGTCTTCTCGATCACCGGTCGCGGCACGGTCGTCACCGGCCGTATCGAGCGTGGCATCGTCAAGGTCAACGAGCAGGTCGACATCATCGGCATCCAGCCGGAGAAGACGACCACCACCGTCACCAGCATCGAGATGTTCAACAAGATGCTCGACGAGGGTCAGGCCGGCGACAACGCCGCCCTGCTGCTCCGCGGCATCAAGCGCGAGCAGGTCGAGCGTGGCCAGTGCATCATCAAGCCGGGCACGACCACCCCGCACACCGAGTTCGAGGGTCAGGTCTACATCCTGTCCAAGGACGAGGGCGGCCGTCACACGCCGTTCTTCAACAACTACCGTCCTCAGTTCTACTTCCGTACGACTGACGTGACCGGTGTGGTGAACCTCCCCGAGGGCACCGAGATGGTCATGCCGGGCGACAACACCGAGATGCGCGTTGAGCTGATCCAGCCCATCGCCATGGAGGAAGGCCTGAAGTTCGCGATCCGTGAGGGTGGCCGCACCGTCGGCGCCGGCCGGGTCATCAAGATCATCAAGTAGTTCGATCGCGGAGTGGCGGTCGGCTCCGGTATCGGGACCGACCGCCACACCACGAAGGGCAGGAGCCGACACGGCTCCCGTCACCTGGCTCCACAGGAAAGCCGTGATCTCGCAGTGGCTTCGGCAGCTGCCGAAGCGACTGCCGGATCACGGAAGACACGACAGATTCGGAATGTCTGTCACGTGGGGTCGTGCGGGCACCGACCCGCATGAACAGCGGCAACAGGCCGCACGATACTTTTTCAGACGACAGCGAAGGACACCGAGGCCATTATGGCGGGACAGAAGATCCGCATCCGGCTTAAGGCCTATGACCACGAGGTCATCGATAGCTCGGCCAAGAAGATCGTCGAGACGGTGACGCGGACTGGCGCGAAGGTCGCGGGCCCGGTGCCGCTGCCGACCGAGAAGAACGTGTACTGCGTCATCCGCTCGCCGCACAAGTACAAGGACAGCCGCGAGCACTTCGAGATGCGCACGCACAAGCGGCTGATTGACATCATCGACCCGACGCCCAAGACGGTTGACTCGCTCATGCGGCTCGACCTCCCCGCGGGCGTCGACATTTCGATCAAGCTCTGAGGGACACACTGACATGGCTAAGACGATCAAGGGCGTCCTGGGCAAGAAGCTCGGCATGACCCAGGTCTTCGACGCGGACAACCGGATGGTTCCGGTCACCGTGGTCGAGGCCGGTCCGTGTGTGGTGACCCGGGTCCGCACCGCCGACAAGGACGGCTACTCCGCCGTCCAGCTCGGCTTCGGGCAGGTCGACCCCCGGAAGGTCAACAAGCCGCTCGGCGACTACCTGCGTAAGCACGACATCACCCCGCGCCGTTACTTCGCGGAGATCCGCACCGACGACGCGAGCGACTACACCCTGGGCCAGGAGCTGCTGGCCGACACCTTCGAGGCCGGCCAGTTCGTCGACGTGACGGGCAAGAGCAAGGGCAAGGGCTTCGCCGGTGTCATGAAGCGTCACGGCTTCAAGGGCCTGAGCGCGTCGCACGGTACGCAGCGCAAGCACCGCTCGCCGGGTTCCATCGGTGGCTGCGCCACCCCGGGCCGCGTATTCAAGGGGCTTCGCATGGCTGGTCGGATGGGTAACGTCCGCACCACCGTGCAGAGCCTGAAGGTTCACGCCGTCGACGCCGAGAAGGGCCTCATCCTGATCAAGGGTGCGATCCCCGGCGCCAACGGCAGCCTGGTCCTCGTCCGCACCGCTGCCAAGAAGGGGGCTGCCAAGTGACCAGCAGTATTGACGTCCTCGACGCCAGCGGCGCCAAGGCCGGCACCGTCGACCTGCCCGAGGACATCTTCGGGGCCAAGGTCAACGTGCCGCTGATCCACCAGGTGGTCGTGGCCCAGCTCGCCGCTCGCCGGCAGGGCACCCACAAGGCCAAGACCCGTGGTGAGGTCAGGGGCGGTGGCAAGAAGCCGTACCGCCAGAAGGGCACCGGCCGGGCCCGTCAGGGTTCGACCCGCGCGCCGCAGTTCGCCGGCGGTGGCGTCGTCCACGGTCCGGTTCCGCGTGACTACTCGCAGCGGACGCCCAAGAAGATGAAGGTCGCCGCTCTGCGTGGCGCCCTGTCCGACAGGGCGGCCGGCGGTCGCGTGCATGTGGTGAGCGGTCTGGTCACCGGTGAGACGCCGAAGACCAAGTCGGCGCTGCAGGCCCTCCGCAAGATCACCCAGTCCAGGACCGTCCTCGTCGTGGTCGACGAGGCCGATGAGCTGACCTGGATGAGCCTGCGCAACGCTCCCGAGGTCCACCTGCTGGACGTCGGGCAGCTCAACACCTACGACGTGCTCTGCCACGACGACGTGGTCTTCACTCAGGAGGCGTACGACCAGGTCGTGGCGCGGCTGAGCCAGGGCGGGAAGGAAGACGCCTGATGGAAGGCAACAACGACCAGCAGGACGTCGCCCAGGCCGCCGAGAAGTCCAAGGGCCGGCTGGTCCGGGTCTCCGACCCGCGCGACGTCATCATCAAGCCGGTCGTCTCTGAGAAGAGCTACGGCCTGATCGATGAGAACAACAAGTACACGTTCCTGGTGAAGAAGACTGCGAACAAGACCCAGATCAAGATCGCGGTCGAGCAGATCTTCGGGGTCAAGGTCACCAGCGTGAACACGATCAACCGGCAGGGCAAGCGCAAGCGCACCCGCACCGGTTTCGGCAAGCGACCCGACACCAAGCGCGCGATCGTGAGCCTGGGTGGGGACGATCGGATCGACATCTTCGGTCAGATCGGCTAGCAGCCATAGAAGTTGAGCGGGCCGTACGGTCCGTAAGGGCGGAGACCGCCGCATTTCGGTGCGGCGGGCTCACCCATGTAACCGACGAAGGATGAACGAAAAAGATGGGCATCCGTAAGTACAAGCCGACGACCCCGGGTCGCCGCGGGTCGAGTGTCTCGGACTTCTCCGAGATCACCCGCAGCACGCCCGAGAAGTCGTTGCTTGCGCCCCTTCACGGCAAGGGCGGCCGCAACGTACACGGCCGGGTCACCGCACGCCACCAGGGCGGCGGTCACAAGCGCGCCTACCGGATCATTGACTTCCGGAGGCATGACAAGGACGGCATTCCGGCGAAGGTCGCTCACATCGAGTACGACCCCAACCGCACTGCCAACATCGCTCTGCTCCACTACGCCGACGGCGAGAAGCGCTACATCATCGCGCCGACGGGCCTCAAGCAGGGCGACCGCATCGAGAACGGCCCCGCGGCCGACATCAAGCCGGGCAACTGCCTGCCGCTGCGCAACATCCCGACCGGTACCTTCATCCACGCGGTGGAGCTCCGTCCGGGCGGCGGCGCCAAGCTCGGCCGTTCCGCGGGCGCCCAGATCCAGCTGCTCGCGAAGGAAGGCCAGTACGCCACGCTGCGTATGCCGTCCGGCGAAATGCGCATGGTAGACGTGCGCTGCCGGGCCTCGGTCGGCCAGGTCGGCAACGCCGAGCAGGCCAACATCAACTGGGGCAAGGCCGGCCGCATGAGGTGGAAGGGCAAGCGCCCGACCGTCCGCGGTGTCGCGATGAACCCCGTCGACCACCCGCACGGTGGTGGCGAGGGCAAGACCTCCGGTGGTCGCCACCCGGTGAACCCGAAGGGTAAGCCCGAGGGCCGCACCCGCCAGGCGAACAAGTCCAGCGACCGGCTGATCATCCGTCGTCGTAGCAAGAGGAAGAAGCGGTAGGAGCAGCCGAAATGCCACGTAGCCTTAAGAAGGGTCCCTTCGTGGACGACCACCTCGCCAAGAAGGTGGACGCCCAGAACGAGAAGGGCACCAAGAACGTCATCAAGACGTGGTCGCGGCGCTCCATGATCGTGCCGGACATGCTCGGGCACACGATCGCCGTACACGACGGCCGCAAGCACGTCCCGGTGTTCGTCACCGAGTCGATGATCGGCCACAAGCTGGGAGAGTTCGCGCCCACGCGCACCTTCCGCAGCCACGTCAAGGATGACCGCCGCAGCCGGCGATGAACAGCCTTCAGAAGTAAGAGGAGTAAGCGATGGAAGCCAGGGCTCAGGCGCGGTTCGTCCGCGTCACGCCCCAGAAGGCCCGCCGCGTGGTGGACCTTATTCGCGGGCTGCCCGCTTCGGAGGCGCAGGCCGTGCTGCAGTTCGCTCCCCAGTCGGCGAGCGAGCCGATCTTCAAGGTGCTCTCGAGCGCCATGGCGAACGCAGAGCACAATTTCGATCTCGACCCGCAGTCGCTCGTCGTGAGCCGCGCGTGGGTCGACGAGGGCCCGACGCTGAAGCGGTTCCGTCCGCGTGCCCAGGGTCGTGCCTATCGGATCAACAAGCGGACGAGCCACATCACCGTGATCGTGGAGTCCCGCGAGCCGAAGGGAAGGACCCGATAGTGGGCCAGAAGGTTAACCCGCACGGGTTCCGCCTCGGCATCACGACCGACTTCAAGAGCCGGTGGTACGCCGACAAGCTGTACAAGTCGTACGTCGCTGAGGACGTGGCGATCCGTCGCATGCTGCAGAAGGGCATGGAGCGGGCCGGCATCTCCAAGGTGGAGATCGAGCGTACGACCGACCGCGTCCAGGTCGACATCCACACCGCGCGTCCGGGCATCGTCATCGGCCGCCGCGGCGCCGAGGCCGACCGCATTCGCGGCGACCTGGAGAAGCTGACCAAGAAGCAGGTTCAGCTCAACATCCTCGAGGTGAAGAACCCCGAGATCGACGCCCAGCTCGTCGCGCAGGGTGTCGCCGAGCAGCTCTCCAGCCGTGTCTCGTTCCGCCGCGCCATGCGCAAGGCGATGCAGTCGGCCATGAAGAGCGGCGCCAAGGGCATCCGGGTCCAGTGCTCGGGTCGTCTGGGCGGCGCCGAGATGTCGAGGTCGGAGTTCTACCGCGAGGGTCGTGTGCCGCTGCACACGCTGCGCGCGGACATCGACTACGGCTTCTACGAGGCCCGCACCACCTTCGGCCGCATCGGCGTGAAGGTGTGGATCTACAAGGGTGAGGCTCCGACGAGCCGCGCCGAGCGTGAGGCGGCTGCCGCCGGTGCTCGTGCCGGCCAGCGTCGCGAGCGTGACGACCGTAGGGGTGGCGGCGGCGGCGACCGTCCCCGTCGCGGTGGCGCCGGTGGCGCTCGCCGTGGCGGTGGCCGCACCGAGCGCGCCCCCAGGACCGAGGCGGCCGCGCAGGCCGCCCCTGAGACCGGCCCGGCTGCGCAGCCGGGTGCTGAAGGGAGCTGACCATGCTGATCCCGCGCAGGGTCAAGCACCGCAAGCAGCACCGGCCCGACCGCAGTGGCGCCGCCAAGGGCGGCACCAGGGTCGTGTTCGGCGAGTTCGGCATTCAGGCGATTGAGCACTCCTACGTGACCAACCGCCAGATCGAGTCGGCTCGTATTGCGATGACCCGTCACATCAAGCGTGGTGGAAAGGTGTGGATCAACATCTACCCCGACCGCCCGCTGACCAAGAAGCCGGCCGAGACCCGCATGGGCTCCGGTAAGGGTTCGCCCGAGTGGTGGATCGCCAACGTCAAGCCGGGGCGCGTCATGTTCGAGCTTTCTGGTGTCGCCGAGCCGATTGCCCGTGAGGCACTCACTCGCGCCATCCACAAGCTCCCCATGAAGTGCAAGATCGTTAAGCGTGAAGTTGGTGACGCCTGATGTTCGCTGCGCGAACCACAAGCTCCCCATGCAGCGCCGATGAGACCAGCAAGATCGTTAAGCGTGAAGTGGGTGAGGCGTGATGGCTAAGAGCCTGACCGCCGGCGAGCTGCGGGTGGAGGACCAGGACACCCTGGTCCAGAAGCTCAAGGAAGCCAAGGAGGAGCTGTTCAACCTCCGCTTCCAGGCAGCGACCGGACAGTTGGAGAGCCACGGGCGGCTGCGTGCCGTCCGCCGCGAGATCGCCCGTATCTACACCGTGATGCGCGAGCGCGAGCTTGGCATCATCACGGTCGAGAAGGAGACGAGCGATGGCTGAGACCGAGACCACCGAGATCACCGAGACGAACGACGCGCGGAAGTTCCGCAAGGTCCGTGAGGGCCTGGTCGTGAGCGACAAGATGGACAAGACCGTCGTCGTCGCCGTCGAGGACCGCGTCAAGCACCGTCTGTACGGCAAGGTCATCCGCCGTACGACCAAGTACAAGGCGCACGACGAGGCCAACGCCTGTGGCGTGGGCGACCGCGTGCTCCTGATGGAGACTCGTCCGCTCTCCGCCACCAAGCGGTGGCGGGTCGTCGAGATCCTCGAGAAGGCCAAGTAACGCCTTCTCGGATATATACCGCGCCTCGTGGGGGGTGGAGACACCCCCCACGACGGTGTCCAAGGACGCGAGGCCACGACGGCTCGCGTCGCCTGCGGTGCGGCCCTCCGGGGCTGTGGCCGGAGGAACAAGACAACAGCAGGTTCCGCCAGGCTCAGAGATGAGAACCGGCGCGACTAACAGGAGTGAACGTGATCCAGCAGGAGTCGCGGCTCAAGGTCGCCGACAACACGGGTGCCAAGGAGATTCTCTGCATCCGTGTTCTCGGTGGCTCGGGCCGACGCTACGCCGGTATCGGCGACGTGATCGTCGCCACTGTCAAGGACGCGCTGCCCGGCAGCACGGGCGTCAAGAAGGGCGATGTGGTCAAGGCCGTCATCGTCCGCACGGTCAAGGAGCGCCGCCGGCCTGACGGCTCCTACATCCGCTTCGACGAGAACGCCGCCGTCATCATCAAGGACAGCGGCGACCCTCGCGGTACCCGTATCTTCGGCCCGGTGGGCCGTGAGCTGCGCGACAAGAAGTTCATGCGCATCATCTCGCTCGCGCCGGAGGTGCTGTAATGCCGAAGCTGCATGTGAAGAAGGGTGACCTCGTCCAGGTCATCGCCGGTAAGGACAAGGGTGCCAAGGGTCGTGTGATCGCGACTCACCCGCGCGAGGACCGCGTGGTGGTCGAGGGCATCAACATGATCAAGAAGCACACCAAGGAGACCCACCAGGGTCCGCGCGGCGCCAAGACCGGCGGCGTGCAGACCATGGAGGCTCCCATCCACGTGAGCAACGTGAAGAAGCTCAAGGACGACAAGCCCGCCGACAAGAAGGCCGACAAGGCCGACGAGACGGGTGAGGACAGCTGATGACTGCCACGACCACTGAGACCGAGCGTCCGACGCCGCGCCTCAAGACGAAGTACCGCGAGGAGATCGCGGCCCAGCTTCGCGAGGACTTCGGCATCGAGAACGTCATGCAGATCCCCGGCCTGGTGAAGATCAAGGTCAACATGGGTGTCGGCGAGGCGGCTCGCGACTCGAAGCTCATCGAGGGCGCTGTCCGCGACCTCACGGTGATCACCGGCCAGAAGCCGGCCGTCGTCCGGGCCCGCAAGTCCATCGCGCAGTTCAAGCTGCGCGAGGGCATGCCGATCGGCGCGCACGTCACGCTTCGCGGCGACCGGATGTGGGAGTTCCTCGACAGGCTGCTGTCGCTGGCTCTGCCCCGCATCAGGGACTTCCGCGGTCTGTCGCCCAAGCAGTTCGACGGCAACGGCAACTACACCTTCGGACTGACCGAGCAGGTCATGTTCCACGAGGTCGACCAGGACAAGGTCGACCGGCCGCGGGGCATGGACATCACGGTCGTGACCACCGCGAAGAACGACGAACAGGGCCGGGCGCTGCTGAAGCTCCTCGGGTTCCCCTTCAAGGAGGCCTGATCATGGCGAAGAAGTCGCTGATCGCCAAGGCGAAGCGTAAGCCGAAGTTCGAGGTCCGGGCCTACACCCGGTGCACCCGCTGTGGCCGGCCCCGCGCCGTCTACAGGAAGTTCGGGCTCTGCCGCGTGTGCTTCCGCGAAATGGCGCACCGGGGCGAGCTGCCTGGCATCACCAAGTCCAGCTGGTAGTTACCCTTGGGGGCGGGCTGCGTTCGCGCAGGGCCGTCCCCGACGGTGCGCCAGCCGTACATATTCAGAAATCAGATTCCGGGTGCTCTCGACGAGAGTGCCCATGACCACGCCGAAGGTCCACCGGCAGAGCATCGCGCTTGGCCGACTGGAAACCGCGGCGAGGAAGGCCACTGGCCATGACGATGACCGACCCCATCGCAGACATGCTCACGCGTCTGCGTAATGCGAATTCGGCGTACCACGAAAGCGTGTCGATGCCGTACTCGAAGATCAAGGCGCACATCGCCGAGATCCTCCAGCAGGAGGGTTACATCCAGGCTTGGACCGTCGAAGACGCCAAGGTTGGCAAGAACCTCGTGGTGGAGCTCAAGTTCGGCCCGACCCGTGAGCGGTCGCTCGCGGGCCTGCGCCGGGTCTCCAAGCCCGGTCTGCGGGTCTATGCGAAGAAGGACAACCTGCCTCGAGTGCTGGGAGGGCTGGGCGTCGCGATCATCTCGACCTCGGCCGGTCTCATGACCGACAAGCAGGCCGGCAAGCGTGGTGTGGGCGGGGAAGTCCTCGCCTACGTCTGGTAGAGGGGAGGAACACAGCATGTCACGAATCGGACGGCTGCCCATCCCTGTGCCGAATGGCGTAGACATCACGATCGACGGCCGCGATGTCCAGGTCAAGGGCCCGAAGGGCACGCTTTCTCACACGGTCGCCGAGCCCATCACCGTGGCTCGCGATGACGACGGCGCGATCGCCGTCACCCGGCCCAACGACGAGAACAAGGTCCGCGCGCTGCACGGTCTGTCCCGTACGTTGATCGCCAACATGGTGCAGGGCGTCACTCAGGGTTACTCCAAGACCCTTGAGATCGTCGGCGTCGGTTACCGCGTCCAGGCCAAGGGCCCGACGCAGCTGGAGTTCGCACTGGGCTTCAGTCACCCGGTCATCATCGACGCCCCCGACGGCGTCACCTTCCGCGTCGAGAAGCCGACGCTGTTCCACGTGGACGGCATCGACAAGCAGAAGGTCGGCGAGGTCGCGGCCAATATCCGCAAGTTGCGCAAGCCTGACCCGTACAAGGGCAAGGGTGTGCGTTACCAGGGCGAACAGATCCGCCGCAAGGTCGGAAAGGCTGGTAAGTAGGCATGGCTCCGAAGACTGCGTTCGGCAAGCACACGGCTGCCCGCACCGTCTCGCGGGCCCGTCGTCACCGCCGCGTCCGCAAGAACATCGTCGGTACGGCCCAGCGTCCGCGCCTGGTCGTCAACCGCTCGACCCGTCACCTGTTCGTGCAGATCGTGGACGACAGCGTCGGCCACACGCTGGTGAGCGCGTCCACCATGGACGCCTCGCTGCGCACGCTGGAGGCGGACAAGACCGAGAAGGCCAAGAAGGTCGGCGAGCTCCTCGCTCAGCGGGCCAAGGAAGCCGGGATCACCGCTGTGGTCTTCGACCGCGGCGGCAACCGCTACGCCGGCCGCATCGCGGCTCTGGCGGACAGCGCCCGTGAGAGCGGGCTCGAGTTCTGATGCGGGCCCGGGGATCACAACTGATGGCAACTGAGATGAGGAACCACTGATGGCTGCAGCTCCGCGTCGCGGTGGCGGCACCGGTGGCGAGCGGCGGGACCGTCGTGACGATCGCCGCGGTGGCGCCGCCGACAAGGGCGTCTCGTACATCGAGCGCGTAGTGAAGATCAACCGAGTGGCCAAGGTCGTGAAGGGTGGTCGTCGCTTCAGCTTCACCGCCCTGGTCGTCGTGGGTGACGGCAACGGCCTGGTCGGCGTCGGCTACGGCAAGGCCAAGGAAGTGCCCGCGGCCATCGCCAAGGGCGTCGAAGAGGCGAAGAAGCACTTCTTCAAGGTGCCTCGGATCCAGGGCACCATCCCGCACACCGTGCAGGGTGAGGAGGCGGCCGGTGTCGTCTTCCTGCGTCCGGCCTCCGCCGGTACCGGTGTCATCGCCGGTGGCCCGGTGCGCGCCGTGCTGGAGTGCGCCGGCATCCATGACGTGCTGTCCAAGTCGCTCGGCTCCGACAACCCGATCAACATCGTGCACGCCACCGTGGCGGCTCTGAAGGGCCTGTCGCGCCCCGAGGAGATCGCGGCTCGCCGTGGACTGCCGATCGAGGACGTGGCTCCGGCTCGCATGCTCAAGGCTCAGCGCGAGGGCATGGCCGAGGCAGCGGCCGCGAAGGCGGTGAGCTAGTCATGGCACGCCTGAAGATCACTCAGGTTCGCTCGAAGATCGGTGGCAAGCAGAACCAGCGTGACTCGCTGCGTTCGCTTGGCCTGAAGCGAATCGGCGACGTCGTCGTCAAGGAGGACCGCCCCGAGATTCGCGGGATGGTCTCCGTGGTGACGCACCTCGTCGAGGTGGAAGAGGTCGACTAGTCATGACTGACAAGGCTCCGCTCAAGATTCACGATCTGCGTCCGGCTCCGGGCGCCAACAAGGCCAAGGTCCGCAAGGGCCGTGGCGAGGCGTCCAAGGGCAAGACCGCCGGTCGCGGCACCAAGGGCAGCCGCGCCCGCACCACGGTTCCCCTCGGCTTCGAGGGTGGCCAGGTGCCGCTGCAGAGGCGTCTGCCCAAGCTCAAGGGCTTCTCCAACGCCCTGTTCAAGACGACCTATCAGGTCGTCAACCTGGACAGGCTCGGTGAGCTCTTCCCCGAGGGTGGCGACGTCACCGTCGAGACGCTGGTGGCCAAGGGTGCCGTCCGCAAGAACCAGCTGGTGAAGGTGCTCGGCACGGGTGAGATCTCGGTCGCGGTCAACGTGCAGGCTCACGCCTTCTCGGCCGCCGCGAAGGAGAAGATCGCCGCAGCCGGTGGCTCCGTTACCGAGCTGTAAGAGCTATTACGAGGCGTGGGGGTTCCGGCAATGGGCTCCCACGCCCGTAGTGCGTTAGAGTTCGCGAGACGACTGGCTTTGTTCGGCTCGTTGACCTGAGACTTCAGATCGCAGATCCCCGCACATCGCATACTCACACCGCCTTTTAGGCGCGCAGGAGGGACCGTGCTGACCGCGTTTACCCGGGCGTTCCGGACCCCGGACCTGCGCAAGAAGTTGCTCTTCACCCTGGGCATCATCGCGCTGTTCCGTCTTGGCTCGGTTCTGCCGACTCCCGGCGTTCACGTCGAGAATCTGGCGGCCTGTTTCGATCAGGCCCGCACTGGCGACACCGGCAACATCTACGGGATGGTGCAGCTGTTCAGCGGCGGCGCCCTCCTGAAGCTTTCGGTGTTCGCGCTCGGCATCATGCCGTACATCACCGCGAGCATCATTCTCCAGCTACTCGTCGTCGTGATTCCCCGTCTTGAGGCGCTCAAGAAGGAAGGGCAGTCCGGTCAGACCAAGATCACGCAGTACACGCGTTATCTGACCATTGGTCTCGGTGTCCTGCAGTCGACGGCTTTCATCGCGCTGGCGCGTTCGGGCCAGCTTTTCCCCAACTGTCAGCAGAACGTGCTGATCGCGCCTGACGACATCTTCTCGGTCGTCACGATGGTCATCATCATGACCGCCGGCACCTCTGTGATCATGTGGCTGGGCGAGCTGATCACCGACCGCGGGGTCGGCAACGGCATGTCCATCCTGATCTTCACCTCTGTCGTCTCGGTCTTCCCGTCCGAGCTCGCCAACATCTTCCAGGCGAACAAGTTCACCTTCGCCGTCGTCCTCGTGGTCGGCATCTTCATGATCGCCGCTGTGGTCTTCGTCGAGCAGGCTCAGCGCCGCATTCCGGTGCAGTACGCCAAGCGGATGGTCGGGCGCCGGATGTACGGCGGCACGTCCACGTACATCCCGCTGAAGGTCAACCAGGCCGGCATCATCCCGGTCATCTTCGCCTCCTCCCTGCTCTACCTGCCGCAGTTGGTGACCTCGCTGTTCGCCAACGCCGAGAACCCCAACGCCGTCGTGCAGTGGATCTCGGCGAACCTGGCCACGGGCGACACCCCCATCTACATGGCCACCTTCTTCCTCCTGATCGTCTTCTTCACTTACTTCTACGTGTCCATCACTTTCAACCCCACTGAAGTCGCGGACAACATGAAGAAGTACGGTGGGTTCATTCCGGGCATCCGCCCGGGCCGGCCGACGGCTGAATACCTGGGCTTCGTGCTCAACCGTCTGACCGCGCCCGGCGCGCTCTATCTGGGTCTGATCTCCATGGTCCCGATCGTCGCGCTCGCGGTGGCCGGAGCTAGCCAGAACTTCCCGTTCGGAGGGACGAGCATTCTGATCATGGTTGGTGTCGGCCTGGACACGGTCAAGCAGATCGAGAGTCAGCTTCAGCAGCGTAACTACGAAGGCTTCCTGCGGTAGTGCGTCTCGTTCTGGTAGGGCCCCCCGGAGCGGGAAAAGGGACGCAGGCCCAGTACATCGCATCTAACCTGTCCATCCCGAAGATCTCGACAGGTGACATCTTCCGTGCCAATGTCTCCGGCGGCACGGATCTCGGCAAGCTCGCCAAGACCTACATGGACCGCGGTGACCTGGTGCCCGACAAGGTCACCATCGCCATGGTCCGTGATCGCCTCTCGGAGGACGACGCGCAGGACGGGTTTCTGCTCGACGGCTTTCCGCGCAACGTGGCACAGGCCGAGATCCTGCGCGACATGCTCAAAGACTGGGGCCAGGCGCTCGACCTGGTGCTGGAGCTGGTCGTCGACGACGACGAGGTCGTCAGGCGGCTGGCTGGGCGGCGCACGTGCAGCCAGTGTGGCCGCATCTGGCATGTGGAGTTCGACGACAAGCAGGACGACAGGTGTGACGCCTGCGGTGGCACCCTGTTCCAGCGTGACGATGACAAGGAAGACACCGTCAGGCACCGCCTGGAGGTCTATCAGGAGCAGACGTCACCGCTCATCGCCTACTACGCCGACGAGGGCATCCTCGTCGGTGTCGACGCGACGGGTCCGGTCGAGGAGGTCACTCAGCGAGCCATGGAGGCGATTCGCCCGTTCATGGGATAGCTCCGATGACCGACTGCGGAGGTGGCACGGTATTCCGTGCCACCTCGCGGCTATTGTGGGGGAATTAGACTCCCGCCTCTGCCCGTTGACACCCTGGGGGTTCGCCGAACGTGTTCAAGAAGAACAGACATGGAATACAGATCAAGTCGGCCGAGCAGCTCGAGAAGATGCGCGCGGCCGGTCTGGTCGTCGGGCGCACGCTGGAGTTGCTCAGGCGCTCGGTCGAGCCGGGCATGACGCCGCTCGACCTCGACGTCATCGCCGAGAAGGCGATCAGGGACGAGGGCGCGATCCCCTCCTTCAAGGGCTACCAGGGTTTTCCCGCGACGATCTGCGCCTCGGTCAACGACGAGGTGGTGCACGGCATCCCGACCAACGTCCGCAAGCTGCGTGAAGGCGATCTCATCTCGATCGACTGCGGCGCGATCCTCGACGGCTGGCACGGCGACTCCGCCGTCACGGTAGGCGTCGGCGAGGTCGATCCCGAGCTCACGGAGCTGATGCGGGTCACCGAGGAGTCGATGTGGCGGGGCATCGCGGCGCTGGAGGTGGGCCGCCGGCTCTCGGACATCGGTCACGAGATCGAGAAGTTCGTCAGGTCGCAGGGCCGCAGGTTCGGCATCCCGCAGGAGTACGGCGGCCACGGCATCGGCACCGAGATGCACATGGACCCGTGGATCGCCAACCACGGCAAGCCCGGCAAGGGCCCGGTGCTGGAGGCGGGCATGTGCCTGGCCATCGAGCCCATGGTCAACCTCGGCACCGACCGGACCCGCGTGCTCGCCGACGACTGGACCGTCGTGACGATGGACGGGAAGCCCTCCGCGCACTTCGAGCACAGCGTCGCGGTGACACATAATGGTCCTTGGGTGCTAACCGCCCTCGATGGGGGCAAAGAGCGCTTGGCGCAGCTGTAGAACTAGCCTGGAGTGTGGGTATGGCACAGACCCCCGAGATGCGTGCCTCCGACGTCGACCGCGACCGGGTGGCGGCCGTACTCCGTGAGCACACCGCTCAGGGCCGCATCACGATGGACGAGTTCCACGAACGGCTGGAGCAGCTCTACAAGAGCAAGACGTACGGTGAGCTGGCCCATCTGACCGCCGATCTTCCCGACGTCGATCTGCGCCATCGTCAGGTGGCCAAGGTGCCGGCCAGTCCCGCGACGAAGCCGGAGATGCACTCGGGGATGAAGGCCGCCTGGGGCGCGTGGGCCATGGCCAGCTCGATCAACTGGGTGATCTGGCTGATCGTCAGCGTCACATCGGGGAATCTGATCTATCCCTGGCCGCTGTGGGTGATGGGTCCGTGGGGGGCGGTGCTGCTGGTGAGCAGCATTTTCGGGAGCGGTGGAAGCTCGCGGAAGCAGTGAACTGTGCACTAGTGCATTGTGTGCATTCGTCCACAGATCGGAGCTGCGGACCTTCCTAACGTGAGGGGTGTCGAGAAGCACCGACTCACTGGAGGAACCACATGCGCAAGATCCTTGCGGCCGCAGCCCTCGCCGGTTCGATCGCCGCCGGACTGTCCCTCGCCGCTCCCGCCCAGGCCGCCACCGCCACGGCGACCGTCGCCGCCCCCGCCTCCGCGCAGACGGCTCCGGTCCACAAGTGGGGCAAGTACTACTCCTCGAACCACAAGGCCTACAACTACGGCCACACCTGGAAGTCGAACGGCAAGGTCTACACGAAGTGGTACGGCAAGGAGTCGACGAGTAAGCACGGCTACGTCTGGTTCAAGTACTACTCGAACGGCAGCTGGCACAAGTTCTACCGGAAGTGGAACGGGTCGCACAGCGAGACCTGGGCCCGCGGCGGCGTCAAGAAGGTCTACACCTACACCTGCTGGGGCAGCCCCTCCAAGTACTGCGGTCCGTCGCACCGCATCTACTAGATCTCCCAGGTCGCATTCCTCAGGTCGTCGATCTGACAAGGCCCGCCGGTTCCCCCGGTGGGCCTTACGCGTGCGGGGCCGAACCGTATGGAGACCCGGCGAATGGCTTACGTGTACGGAGCCTTGGGGTAAACTGATCCGTGGTTGTGTCAGGACACCTGGCACGCGTTTCGCGTTCTTGGCTCAGGTGTCGTACACTCCTTAGTCGGCTCACTATGACTCATCACGCGTCGGCGGTCTTTGCCGATCGCCGCTCTCTTCGAAGCGTGAGGTCGCGGCTGCTTAGTGAACCGGAGCCTCAGACGACCGATCAGTGAAACGCGAGGGATTTTGGCCAAGAAAGACGGCGCCATCGAGATCGAGGGCACTGTGGTTGAGTCGCTCCCGAACGCCATGTTCCGGGTGCAGCTCGACAACGGCCATAAGGTCCTGGCCCACATCAGCGGACGGATGCGGATGCACTACATCCGGATCCTGCCCGACGACCGGGTAGTCGTGGAACTGAGCCCCTATGACCTGAGTCGTGGGCGGATCGTCTACCGATACAAGTAAGAGCGTCTGAGGAACACGAAGGACAATGAAGGTAAAGCCGAGCGTTAAGAAGATCTGCGACAAGTGCAAGGTGATTCGCCGGCACGGTCGCGTCATGGTGATCTGCGACAACCTGCGCCACAAGCAGCGTCAGGGTTAGTCGCCGCAAGGCTTCTCCGAGTCCGCCCCAGACGGGAGCGGGCTCGACGCATGAGGAGCCTGAGCCAGCAATAGCGCGTCACATCTGAGCAGGCGGTGCGAGCCGAACCGTTCAGAAGACCCCCGGTCGGAGGCCGGGGCCCTCACCCCGGGCATGGGGAGGGGTCGTGAGGCGCAAGACCTCCGCCACAACGAAGGAGAATGCCCGACCATGGCTCGCCTGGTTGGCGTCGACCTCCCCCGCGAAAAGCGGCTGGAGATCGCTCTTACCTACATCTACGGAATCGGCCGCACCCGCGCCCAGGAGATCCTCCAGGCCACCGGTGTCAGCGGCGACCTTCGCGTGCACCAGCTCTCCGACACCGAGCTCGTTCCGATGCGTGACTACATCGAGGCGAACTTCAAGATCGAGGGTGACCTGCGCCGCGAGGTCCAGGCCGACATTCGTCGCAAGATCGAGATCGGTTGCTACCAGGGCATCCGGCACCGCAAGGGCCTGCCCGTCCACGGCCAGCGCACCCAGACCAACGCGCGCACCCGCAAGGGCAAGAAGAAGACCGTGGCCGGCAAGAAGAAGCCCGGTAAGAAGTAGTAGTCCGAGCAGCCGCAGGACCGAAGACCTCAGGAGTGAAGGCAAAGGATGCCTCCTAAGAGCCGTCAGGGTGCGCCGAAGAAGGTGCGCCGCAAGGAAAAGAAGAACGTCGCTCACGGGCACGCCCACATCAAGAGCACGTTCAACAACACGATCGTCTCGATCACCGACCCGAACGGGAACGTGATCTCCTGGGCCAGCGCCGGCCACGTGGGTTTCAAGGGCTCCCGTAAGTCCACCCCGTTCGCCGCTCAGATGGCCGCCGAGAACGCCGCCCGCCGGGCCATGGAGCACGGCATGCGCAAGGTCGACGTCTTCGTCAAGGGCCCCGGCTCCGGCCGTGAGACCGCGATCCGCTCCCTCCAGGCCACCGGCCTCGAGGTCGGTTCGATCCAGGACGTCACGCCGGTTCCGCACAACGGCTGCCGTCCGCCGAAGCGCCGCCGCGTCTGATTCCAGGAGATATTGAGAAATGGCTCGTTACACGGGCGCGGACTGCAAGCTCTGCCGTCGCGAGAAGACCAAGCTCTTCCTCAAGGGCAGCAAGTGCGAGTCCGCCAAGTGCCCCATCGAGATCCGTCCTTACCCGCCGGGTGAGCACGGCCGCGGACGTCCCAAGGAGTCCGAGTACCAGCTTCAGCTTCGCGAGAAGCAGAAGACCCGTCGCATCTACGGCGTCCTCGAGAAGCAGTTCCGCAACTACTACGAGGAAGCCGCGGGCAAGAGCGGCAAGTCGGGTGAGGTTCTCCTCCAGATCCTGGAGAGCCGCCTCGACAACGTCGTCTACCGCGCCGGGTTCGCCCAGTCGCGTGACGCCGCTCGCCAGCAGGTCCGTCACGGTCACATCACCGTGAACGGCAAGAAGGTCGACATTCCCTCGTACCGCGTGCGCGAGCACGACATCATCGAGGTCCGTGAGACCAAGCGCAACCTGCTGCCCTACGAGGTGGCCCGCGCCACCGCCGGCGACCGCACGGTCCCGGCCTGGCTCGGCGTCGTGCCCGAGAAGCTCCGTGTCCTGGTTCACCAGCTGCCGGTTCGCCAGCAGATCGACACCCAGGTCCAGGAGCAGCTCATCGTCGAGTACTACTCGAAGTAGTCACTCGCCTGCTGGTTCGCGTGCGGGAGACCGTACGCGGGCCAGGGTTGTTCATCGGAGTGGCGTCATATAGCGGGCGCCACACGAAAAGGGGAGATCCCACAGATGCTGATCGCTCAGCGCCCGACTCTTCTCGAGGAGTCGATCGACGACACCCGGTCCCGGTTCGTCATCGAGCCGCTGGAGCCGGGCTTCGGCTACACCATCGGCAACTCGCTCCGCCGCACGCTGCTGTCGTCCATTCCGGGCGCGGCCGTGACGAGCATCCGGATCGAGGGCGTGCTGCACGAGTTCTCGACCGTTCCGGGGGTCAAGGAGGATGTCACCGACATCATCCTCAACCTCAAGGAACTGGTCGTCTCGTCCGAGCACGACGAGCCGGTCGTGATGTACCTCCGCAAGCAGGGCCCGGGTGAGGTCACCGCCGCCGACATCGCACCTCCGGCCGGTGTCGAGGTGCACAACCCCGAGCTGCGCATCGCCACGCTCAACGGCAAGGCGAAGCTGGAGATGGAGCTGACCGTCGAGCGCGGTCGCGGCTACGTCTCCGCCGCCCAGAACAAGCAGCCCGGCCAGGAGATCGGTCGCATTCCGATCGACTCGATCTACTCCCCGGTGCTGAAGGTCACGTACAAGGTCGAGGCGACCCGAGTCGAGCAGCGCACCGACTTCGACCGGCTCATCCTCGACGTCGAGACCAAGCCGGCCATGAAGCCCCGCGACGCGGTGGCCTCGGCCGGTAAGACCCTCGTCGAGCTGTTCGGCCTGGCCCGCGAGCTCAACGTCGAGGCCGAGGGCATCGACATCGGCCCGTCGCCGACCGACGCCGCTCTGGCGGCCGACCTGGCGCTGCCGATCGAGGAGCTCAACCTCACCGTCCGGTCGTACAACTGCCTCAAGCGCGAGGGCATCCACACCGTGGGTGAGCTCGTCGCCCGCAGTGAGCAGGACCTTCTCGACATTCGTAACTTCGGTGCGAAGTCCATCGAAGAGGTCAAGCAGAAGCTGCACGAGATGTCGCTGGCGCTCAAGGACTCCCCGCCCGGGTTCGACCCGAGCGCGGTGGCCGGTGCCGGTTACGACGACGACGACAGCGCGTACGTCGAGACGGAGCAGTACTAGTAGGTTCACCCGCGAGGGCCCCAGGTCCTCGCGGGCTCCGCGGGGCCCGGCCCTGCGGACTGGTTGATCTGACAGGGGCCGTGCGAGCGGCCCCCGTCCCCGACTCCGGTACCTCGTACGGCCGGAGCGGTTAACTCCAAGGAGAGAGAAATGCCCAAGCCCAGCAAGGGCGCGCGTCTCGGCGGCAGCCCGGCGCACGAGCGGCTGATCCTGGCGAACCTCGCCACCGACCTGTTCCGCCACGGCCGGATCCGCACCACGGTGACCAAGGCCAAGCGCCTTCGGCCGCTGGCGGAGCGCCTGATCACCAAGGCGAAGAAGGGCGACATCCACAACCGTCGCCAGGTGCTCACCGTCGTCAAGGACAAGGGCGTCGTCCACCACCTCTTCACCGAGATCGCGACGACGTTCGCCGAGCGTCCCGGCGGCTACACCCGCATCACCAAGATTGGCGCGCGCAAGGGTGACAACGCCCCGATGGCCGTCATCGAGCTGGTGACCGAGCCGCTGAAGTCGGTCAGCGTCTCGCGTACCGAGGCTCCCGCGGCCAAGACCGAGGAGAGCGCGGCCCCGGCCGCCGAGGTCGAGGAGACCGAGGCTCCGGCCGCGGAGGCCAAGGAGGCGCCCGCCGCCGAGTCGGCCGAAGCCCCCGCTGAGGCTCCGGCCGAGGCGAAGAAGGACGAAGCCTGATCCGTCAGGCAGCCGAACCGGGTCCGGACCCCATCGCGGGGTTCCGGGCCCGTTTCTCGTTGATCGGCCGCGCACAGTTTCTGGAGGAAGTTCGTGGTACGGCTCCGCCTCGACCTCGGGTATGACGGCACCGGCTTCTCCGGATGGGCCCGTCAGCCGAACCGGCGTACCGTGCAGGGCGAGATCGAGCAGGCCCTTGGCAGGATCCTGCGGCTGGCCGAGCCGGCCTCGCTGACCGTGGCCGGGCGGACGGACGCGGGCGTGCACGCGCGGGGCCAGGTGGCGCACGTGGACCTTCCGGTGGAGGCGCTGGCCGAGCTTGACCGGAGCGCTGGGCCCGCGTCCGTGGATGAGCGGCTCGCTGCGCTCGTGCGACGCCTGGCCGGGGTTCTGACCCAGGATGTGCGGGTTCATCGCGTCTCGGTGGCTCCTGAGGGCTTTGACGCACGTTTCTCCGCTATGTCCCGCCGCTACGCGTACCGGGTGTGCGATGCGCCCGGCGGCGGCGATCCGCTGCGCCGCCACGAGGTCGTCTGGCACAACCGGCCGCTCGACGTCGACGCGATGAACGCCGCCGCCGTGCGTCTGAGAGGCGAGCACGACTTCGCGGCGTTCTGCAAGAAGCGCGAGGGGGCCACCACGATCAGGGAGCTGCAACGGCTCGACTGGGTGCGCCGCGATGACGGCCTGCTGGTCGCCACCGTGGTCGCCGACGCGTTCTGCCATTCGATGGTGCGCGCCCTCGTGGGCTCACTGCTGGCCGCCGGTGACGGCCGACGGCCGGTGGAGTGGCCCGGCCAGGTGCTGACGCGGGCCGTACGGGACTCCGGCGTGCATGTGGCGCCCGCGCACGGGCTGTGCCTGGAAGAGGTGGCGTATCCGCCGGATGACCGGCTCGCGGCGCGCGCCGCCGCGACGCGGCGGGTGCGCACCGCGTCAGCCGCCCGCGATGCGCCGCTCGAGCACGAGTGACATCTGGTCGCGGAAGGCGTCGCTCACCTTGCCGAGCGTCCTGTCCTTCGCCGCGGGCGTGTGGCCGTCGGCGTAGGTGGCGTAGCTGAACACGATGTAGCGGCCCCAGACCAGGCCCGCCGCGTAGCCGCCCGCGATGTGCACACGCTCGCCGCCCGTGCCCGCCGGTCCGGGGAGCGCCCGGAACCACAGGTTGCGGGAGAGGTTCTTGGTCTCGTCGGCGCGCAGGGCGGCGTCCCTCGTGGGGAGCACGGCGATGCCGGTGGTCACCGCGTAGCGGCGCTTGGTGTCGACGTACGTGGCGCGCAGCACCCGGCTGCACTTCTGGTCGCTCAGCGCCTCAGCGAACGGGCCCGACGCGGCCTTCGCGCACTTGGGCTCCAGGTGGGTTTTGACTCGGGCGAACTGCGCGCCGCCGGCGGCCACCTTCTTCTTCGGGAACGCCTCGGAGAGCGAGAGTTTGCGCGGGTCGGTGTCCTCGGAGTTGAGCATGGCGGCCGCGGGGGGACTGGGCTCGGCCGTGGTGGGCGGCGCAGAAGTGGCCGTCACGGTCGGCGCCGGCGGCTGGGTGGCCGTCGCCGCGGGGGGCGGAGGCGTGCTCAGCGACTTGTAGGCGAAGAAACCGCCCGTCGCGACGCCCGCCAGGACCAGCACGCCCAGCGTGGCGAACAGCGCCTGCCTGCTCTTGCCAGGCTGCTTGGCGGCGGGCGGCTGGCCCGGCTGTTGCGGGAACGCGACCGGCGGGTGGACGGTGGGGCCCTGGGGCGGGGTCGGCAGGTCGTACGCGGCCGGCTGCAGGGGCATCGGGACCCTGGCCGGGGCGGGCTTCTGGCCCCACACCTCGGGGCTGAAAGGCAGCTCGGGGAGTTGCTCCTCCTGGCGTTGCTCCTCGGTCTGCGGCGCGGGGGGCCAGGAGTCGGACCTCAGCACGGTCGGCTGCGTGTCGGGGCCTGTCACCTCAGGCAGCTCGGAAGGGCGGGGCTTGGGGCGGGAGGAGGCGCGGAGCTCCGATCGTGCCGTCGACGGCCGGTTGCCGGACGGGGACGCGGGTGAGCCGGCTCCTGGGTCTTCCGGCGCGGTGGGCTCGGCGCCTGCCGGGGCGGGCATGTCGGAGGTGTTCCTGATCCCGGGCGTGGCGGCCTGGGCGTCGGGCTGGGGCGTGACGGGTTCGGGCGTGCCGGTGCCGGTGCCGGTCGGCGAGGACGGCGGTGGGGTGGGGGGCTCGCCCTTGGACTGGGGGCGAGGGGGCCAGGTCTTGGACCCGGAGGTCGCCGGGGGAGTCTGGGCCGGTTGCGATGCGGGGGCCGGGAGGTCGGCCACCGGCATGGGGCCGGTGTCGGACTGGTGCGTGGGGCGGGGGGCGGGGGGCCAGACGGGGATGTCGCCAGGCGCGGGCAGGTGCGGCCTGCCAGGGGCCGTGGCCTTCAGGGGCGAAGGGGGTGCGCCCGTCGGCGTGGACGGTTGGCTGGACGGTGGTGCGCCGGTGGGCGTGGACGGTTGGCTGGACGGTGGTGCGCCGGCGGGTGTGGCTGGCTGGGGGGATGGGGGTGCGCCGGTCGGCTCGGTCGGCTGGCCGGCGGGCGGGTTGCCGCCGTGAGTCTGGACGGGCGGCGTGCCGCCGCCGGCGGACTGCTGTCCGGCCGTTGTCTCGCCGCTCGCGGTGGGATGCGGGCCTGCTGGGGTGGCGCTCTCGGCGAGGTGTTGTCCCGGGGGCGGGCTGGCGCCCGATGCGGGGGACTGTACGGCTGGTGTGTCGCTTCCGCCACGAGGGTGCCCGGGGGTGCTGATCCCAGCGGGGGCGGCGGGCCCGACGGGGTCTGGGGTGGTCGTGTTGGGGCCGAAAGGGTGAGGGGCGGTGGAGTCGGTGGCCGGGTGGCCTGCCCGAGGGCGGTCCGGCTCTGTGCCTGGGGGGCCTGGCCGAGGGCGGTCCGGCTGTGCGCCTGGGCGGTCCGGCTCGGACGCCTCTGCCTCGTCCAGACCGGGCACGGGCTCTCCCGTGGCGGCCGGCCACGAGGGCATCACGGGAGGGTCGGCCACGGGGGCGGGCCACACCCGCATGCCGGCCGCGGCCGCCGTGAAAGCGGGCGGCGGCTCCCAGGAAGGCGCCCCCGGCACCACGGGGGCGGCTCCCCACGGCGCCTGCTCGTCGGTCGCGTAGGGCACCGGCGGCTCGTCCGTCCAGGTGGTGACGTCCTCGGGGGCGGCCTCGCGGGCGCGATGCTCGGGATCGGTGGCGCCCGCGAACCAGTCGTAGGGGGCGGCGTCGTCCTCGGGCACCTCCCAGGGCTGCGCGCCGGGGAAGACGGGGAGCACGGGCGGGTCGCTCTCGTCCTGCTCACGGCTCTCGTCCTGCCCACGGCTCTCGTGCTCACGGCTCTCGTCCTGCTCGCGGCTCTCGGGCGCGCGGGGCGAGGGCAACGGCATGGCTGGGCGGGGGATCCGTGCCTCGGCCGTGGTCTCGGTGTCGCTGGGTGGGGGCGTCTGCCCGGACTGGGACGGTGCCCAGCCCTGGGAAGGGTTCACGCCTGGCTGTGGCGCGGAGGAGGGCGGAGGTCCTGCCTGGTGGGGGCCCGTACTGGACTCGGACGGTGACCAGCCGTGAGAAGGGGGCACGACCGGCTCGGGGCCGGAGGTTGTGCCGGGGGCGGCTTCGGAGGGCGTCCGGTCCTGGAGGGGGGCCGCGCCGGGCTCGGGGATGGATGGCGTGTGTGAAGCGCCTGTGCCGGGCTCCGGCGTGGACGGAGCCCATGAGCCGCCCCCGCCGGAGCCCGGCGCCGGGTGCCAGGTGGTGTCCGGCGCGGGTGGTGGGGAGGTGTTGGTGGGACGGCCGGGGGTGGGCGATGGGCCGACGTTCGGGTGGAGCGGGGGTGGCGGTGGCCCCCAGGAGGACGGTGGGGAGGGAGTGGGGGCGGCCTGAGGGGGCGGGGTGGTGCCGAGGACAGGGGGTGTCCAGGAGGTGTCGGGGTCGGGCTCTCGCGCGGGTGGGGCCGGGTCAGGGGAGAGGGCGGCGCTGACCCCCAGGACGGGGAGGGTCCAGGAGATGCCCTCGCCGGGCTCAAGGGTGAGCGGGACCTGGTGAGCGGGAGAGGTGACGCCGGATTCCGGGGTGGACGGTGTCGGGTCCGGGGGGAGCGCGTGAGGCGATGGCCCGCTCGCCGCCACCGAGGGTGGCGGCGGGGGCTGCTCTGAGGGCTGGCCGAAGCTCGGAGGTGGCGTCCCCGGCGCTGCCGAGCCGTCGGCTTCCCTACGATCGTGCTCAGACCCAGGTTCCTGGCCACGCATAAGGGCGAGCCTAGCGAGAGACACGAGATCGTCATGCCGGTATGTGCGTTCCCGGCCGGATCGGACGCCCGGTTTGTGATCTTAACGAGCCGAAATGGCTATTTCAGGTCGCCGGAAAACCGGTCAGCGTCCGGGCGTCGAGAGCTTTGAAGACGGTCGCCTTGGTGATGTCCGTTGCCGCCCGGAAGATCACCTTGGACCCCTTGGAGTCGGGTTTGACGCCGTCCTTGTTCTGGAACCAGATCATGACCGCGTAGTGGCCGTGCATCCACACCTTGGTGCCGCCGCTGCCCGAGCCGACGAACTTGGTGACCTCGTCCTTGCCGGCGAGTGGCTTGACGTAGTTGGCGTCGTTGCCGACGGAGGCCGCCTTGGTCGCGGTCTTGCTCGACTTGAGGTTGGCCACGCCGACCGTGCCGATCACTTTGCCGCTCTTGTCACGGAAGCTGGCCCGGATGAGCTGCGTGCACTTGCCGCTCTTGAGCGCCTTCAGCAGCTTGTCACCCACGGCCCCGTCGGCGCACTTCTTGAGCTTGCTGGTGACCGTCATCTCGTAGGAGCGGCCCGAGACGGCGAACTTCTTCTTGGGGAAGAGTTCCTTGACCGTCAGCGGCTCGGGGTCCGTGGTGCGTTCGGCCGCGTAGCTGTACTTTCCGGGCGGCGCCGACGGCAAGGGCGCGGACGTGCGCCTGCCCTCTCCTGTGGCGGCGGGGTCGGCCGGACCGGACTTCATCATCACGACGAGCCCGCCGGCGAGCAGGGCCAGCACCCCGACGCCGCCGAGGGTGAACCACAGTGGCCCGCGCGAGCGCTTGCCCTCGGCGTAGGGGCTCCAGGTCTCGGCGCGCGGCCCGGCCTCCTCCGGCTTGGCGTCGCCGGCGGCCTCGGGGCCCTTCGTGCCCTCCCCGCGGTCACCGTGCTGCTTACGGGGACTGAAGACGCTCTCGGTCTCGTCCTCGCGCTTCTTCCGGAACCGGCGGGGGGTGCTCTCCGTGCTGCTCTCACGGTCCTCGGGAAAAACCATGCGGGCGAGACTATCGCGAAGGTGTCAGGAATATCCGAAGTCTTGGGTCCACCACGGGCCGCCGGGACCGGCGACCACGCCGACGCCGATGGCCGTGATTTTGCAGTTGAGGATGTTCTGCCGGTGGTCGCGGCTGTCGAGCCAGCCGCGGACCGCCTCTTCGGCACTGGAGTAGCCGCGGCCGATGTTCTCGGCGGCGCCCGCGGGATATCCGGCGCGCTCCATGCGGTCCCACGGGGAACTGCCGTCGGGGGAGTCGTGGGCGAACTTCCCGCTCCTGGCCATCTCCAGCGAGTGGATCCGGGCGGCACGGGCCAGCCTGGCGTCGACCCTGAGCCGGCCGCATCCGTGCTTGGCGCGGGCGGCGTTGGTGAGGGAGACGACTCGGGCCGCCATGGACGGTGACGCCTGGAACGTCTCCTCGCCCAGCACGCGGGTGGGGTCATCGGCGGTGTAGCCGTCGATCAGGTCGGTGGACGACGGGGTCGGCTTGGGCCTCGTCCGGCTGTGCGGCACGGCCGCGGTCGTCTGCCGGGGGATGCGGCCCGCGTAGGGCTGCGCCGTCTTGGGCGACGGCGTGGCCGTGGGGACGGCGGACGGCACGGTCTCCTGGAGGTAGATGTGGCCGGCCGGCTCGACGTCGTCGCTCGCCCGCCCGAGCAGCACGCCCATGAAGAAGAGCGCGGCCATGAGGCAGGCCAACACGCCCAGATGGCTCCGGCGCCGTGCGCTCCGCTGGGTGTGCCGGGTGTGAGAGGTCTGCCACATACCGCAGTCAACGATAGAGATGTGAGGTACTGGTGATGAAGGGAATGGCGGGAACCGAAATAGAACCGTTCTGTGGTCGGGTAGACTCGACGAGGGTTACCGGTATTTTGACCAGCGCCTGCGAGGGCGGGTAACCTGAACGTTCGTTGTGTGCATAGGTCCAGCGAGACCGATGCGCGGCGCGTCCGGCGTCATCTCCCATTCTCTGTGGAGACGGAAGGTCCGGGCCGTCGTGTGCCCGCACCGACCGACCCCAGCGCTGCCGCATCCGGCAGCGCGCCGAAGACGCGAGCATAAGAAGGCTACGACCGTGCGCACGTACTCACCGAAGCCCGCCGACGTCCAGCGTCAGTGGTACGTCATCGACGCGACCGATGTCGTGCTGGGCCGGCTGGCCAGCCACGTCGCGATCCTGCTCCGCGGCAAGCACAAGCCGATCTTCGCCAACCACGTCGACACCGGTGACTTCGTCATCGTCATCAACGCGGACAAGATCGCGCTCACCGGCAACAAGCTGGAGCAGAAGAAGGCCTACCGCCACTCGGGCTACCCGGGTGGTCTGCGTTCCGTGAGCTATGGCGAGCTCATGGAGAAGCGGCCCGACAAGGCCGTCGAGAAGGCCGTCAAGGGCATGCTGCCCAAGAACTCCCTCGGCCGGAAGATGGCCAAGAAGCTGAAGGTCTACGCGGGTTCCGAGCACCCGCACCAGGCCCAGCAGCCGGTGCCGTTCGAGATCACCCAGATCGCCCAGTAGAAGTCCGAAAGAGTTAGAGGAGAACCGTGGCTGAGCCCACCGGTGTCGAGACGGTCGTAGAGGCCGAGGTGGAGGACTTCTCCGGCGAGGAGTTCCCTTCCGAATACACCACCGAATCCACCGCCAGCGCTGACGCTCCCGTGCGTAAGCCCGTCACCACGGGCAACTCGTACGGCACCGGCCGCCGCAAGGAGGCGATCGCCCGGGTGCGCATCGTCCCCGGCACCGGCAAGTGGACGATCAACGGTCGTTCGCTGGATGTCTACTTCCCCAACAAGGTCCACCAGCAGATCGTCAACGAGCCCTTCGTGGTGCTCGGCGCCGAAGAGGCGTTCGACGTCATCGCGCGCATCGACGGTGGCGGCGTGACCGGCCAGGCCGGCGCGCTCCGCATGGGCCTGTCCCGCGCGCTCGCCGTCCTGGACGTCGACGTCAACCGCCCGCCGCTGAAGAAGGCCGGCTTCCTCACCCGTGACGCCCGCGCCACGGAGCGGAAGAAGTACGGCCTCAAGAAGGCCCGTAAGGCTCCGCAGTACAGCAAGCGCTGAGTTGGCGCGTCTTTTCGGCACCGACGGGGTACGTGGGGTCGCTGGACGCGACCTCACGGCGGAGCTTGCCATGGACCTTTCGGTCGCGGCGGCTCACGTCCTCGGCGATGCAGGCGCGTTCGCCGCTACCGGACGTCGTCCGATAGCGGTCGTAGGCCGGGACCCGCGTGCCTCGGGAGAGTTTCTCGAGGCCGCTGTGGTCGCCGGCCTCGCGGCTTCCGGAGTGGATGTGCTGCGCCTCGGCGTGCTGCCCACCCCGGCCGTCGCCCACCTCACGGCCGCGCTCGGCGCCGATCTCGGTGTCATGCTGTCGGCCTCGCACAACGCGGCGCCCGACAACGGCATCAAGTTCCTCGCTCGTGGCGGCTTCAAGCTGTCCGACGCGGTCGAGGACGAGATCGAGCGGCGGCTGGGCGAGGACTGGAGCTTTCCCGTCGGTTCCGCCGTGGGCCGGGTGCGTGACGCGTACGGCGAGGCCGACCGCTACATCACCCATGTGCTGGCCACGACGCGAGACAGGCTCGACGGCCTGCACGTCGTCGTCGACTGTGCCCACGGCGCCGCCCACATGGTCGCGCCCGAGGCGCTGCTGCGGGCCGGAGCCACGGTCGAGGCGATCGGCGCGCGGCCCGACGGCCTCAACATCAACGCCGGCCACGGCTCCACGCACATGGACAAGCTGCAGCAGATCGTCGTCTCGCGCGGCGCCGACATCGGCATCGCCTACGACGGCGACGCCGACCGCTGCCTGGCGGTCGACCACACGGGCGCGATCGTCGACGGTGACCAGATCATGGCGATCCTGGCGAGTGCCATGCACGCCGAGGGAGCCCTGGCCAAGGACACCGTGGTCGCGACCGTGATGTCCAATCTGGGGTTCAAGCTGGCCATGCGCGACGCGGGCATCCACGTGGTGGAGACCGCGGTGGGCGACCGCTACGTGCTGGAGCGGATGAAGGCCGACGGCTACAACCTCGGCGGTGAGCAGTCGGGCCACGTCATCATGCTCGACCACGCGACCACGGGAGACGGGCTGCTGACCTCGCTGCACCTGCTGTCGGTGATGGCGGCCACCGGCCGGCCGCTCAAGGAGCTGGCGTCGATCATGACGCCGCTGCCGCAGATCCTGATCAACGTCAAGGACGTCGACCGGGGCAAGGCCGCGGTGCCCGAGCTGACCGCCGCCGTGGCCGAGGCCGAGGCGGAGCTGGGCGAGTCGGGCAGGGTGCTGATCAGGCCGAGCGGCACCGAGCCGATGATCCGGGTGATGGTGGAGGCCTCCTCGGAGGAGCACGCCACCAAGGTCGCCGACCGGCTCGCGGGCGTGGTGCGGGTCGCCTGCGTCTGACGCTGTCCGAAGGGGTACGGCGACGCTGTCGCCGTACCCCTTCGTCATGTCCGGACCCGGCGGCCAGGAGAGATGCGGGCCGCCCGGCCGGCCGAAGCGCCGGTGGGCCCTAGGCGGGCGCTGGGGCCCCTGGGCCGGGCAGCATGTCGATGTCCGTGGCACGCATCGGGCGATCGCACACTGAGCAGTGCAACTCCACTTGGCTGATCTGGCCGCAGGCCTGGTGTCGGTAGAGCACGGGCGGCCCTGACGCGTCGGCCGTCCACCGGTCGCCCCAACGCACCATCACCAGCAGCAGGTCACACAACTCCCGGCCCTTCTCCGTGAGTGTGTACTCGTGGCGCGAGGGGCGTTGTGAGTATTCCCGGCGGTCCAGCACGCCGTTGTCGACGAGCCACTTCAGCCGTTCGCTGAGCACCTTGCTGGAGATGCCCAGGTCGCGCTGGAGGTGCTCGAAGCGGGTGATGCCGGCGTAGACGTCGCGCAAGATCAGGGGCGACCAGGGCTCTCCGATGATGTCCAGGGTGCGGGCGATGGAGCAGGCCATGTCGCCGAACCGGGTGCGCTGCATACGGTCAGCCTAGCCGAGCCACTTCCCTTAAGAAAGCAACTTGGCTAGGTTGTGACGCAGTCCCTTTCTTCAAGAAAGCCATGGAGTGCCTTATGACGCGACCCCCGATCGTCTCGGAGCAGGAGTGGCGCAGCGCCCGAGACGCGTTGCTGGTCAAGGAGAAGCAGCTCACCCGCGCGCTGGACGACCTGGCCGCCGAACGCCGCCGGATGCCGATGGTCCGGGTGGACAAGGACTACCGGTTCGCCGGCCCGGACGGGACGAGAAGCCTGGGAGACCTCTTCGAGGGGCGCGACCAGCTCATCGTCTACTCCTTCATGTGGCATGGCGCCGAGGAGTTCTGCTCGGGGTGCGCGATGTTCACCGACAACATCGGCCACCTGGCTCACCTGCACGCGCGCGACGTCTCTCTGGCGCTGGTCTCCACCGGACCGCTGGCCGAGATCATGCCGTACAAGCAGCGCATGGGCTGGACCATCCCGTGGTACTCCGCGCCGGACGGTGAGTTCAACCACGACCAGGGAGCAGGCGACGGCTTCGCGCTGAACGTCTTCCTGCGTGACGGCGAGGACGTCTATCGCACCTATGTCACCAGCGGACGAGGCGTCGAACGGCTTGGCAGCAACTGGACATTTCTCGACCTGACCCCGTACGGAAGGCAGGAGACCTGGGAAGACTCACCTGACGGATGGCCGCAGAGCGCGCCCTACCACTGGTGGCGTCTGCACGACGAGTACTGACCGGCCCGAGATCCGCCGAAAGGAAACACCCGCCATGACCCGCCCGACGCCCCGCGCCGAACTTCTGTTCGGCGAGGCCGACGCGACACCTATGAGCACCGACCCGACGACCGTGAAGCCCTGGAGCGAGGCGCGTGCGTGCCTGCGAACGGCGCCGAAGGCACTGCTGTCGACGGTGCGACCCGACGGACGACCGCACGCCATGCCGGTGATGCCGGTCTGGGCCGATGAGGCACCGTGCTTCGCCACCCGCCCGGCGTCCCGCAAGGGCAGGAACCTCGCCCACAACGGCAACTGTGTCCTCACGGTCACCGGCCCGGAACTCGACCTCGTGCTCGAAGGAGTGGCCGTCCTCGTTCGCGACCCGGCTCAGCAGCGGGAGGTGGCCGACGCCTTCCTGGCGAAATATCAGTGGGGGTTCGCCCTGCATGACGGCTCCGTCCACGACGACAGCCTTCCCGGCTCCCCGGAGTACGCCTTCTACCGGGTCACACCCCTGCGTGCCTACGGGTACGGCTCGGACGGTCTGACCGCGACCCGCTGGCGCTTCTGACCGAATCGCCGCCCGGTCACTCGTCGCCCGTCAGAGAGAAGACCCGCAGCCTGCGGCCCGTCCAGAAAACGCCGACCACCGTCACGACGATCAGAGCGGGTACGGCGAAGCCCAGCGTCACGTCGGCCGTCAGGAACGGCGAGGTGGAGATCTGATCGGCGATCGACTCGGCCCACTGTTGCACCGAGAACTTCCGGGCTCCTTGGACGAAACCGCCGATCAGGCTCTCCCAGACCAGGGCGTAGATGATGCCGATCGTCACCGCGTGGCGGGTGACGACGCCCAGCAGCAGGAAGATCGCGGCGTACGCGATGCCCGCCACGAGCGCGCCCACAGCGAAGCCGAGGGCGATGCCGTCCTCGTTGCCCACCAGGAGCCAGGCCGAGACGAAGGTCGGGATCGCGGCGAACAGCGCGAGCAGCGAGGCGGCCACCACGAACTTCGTCCGCGCGATGACGGGGCGGGAGATCGGCTTGGACATCAGGTGGATGATCGTGCCGTCGTCGATCTCGGGAGCGATGACGCCGGTGCCGGCGATGAGGCCGAGCAGCGGAAGCATGGTGCCGATGGCGAACTTCTCCATCAACAGCATGGTCGAGCGCTGGTCGTCGCTGCCCACCAGGCGCAGCAGCAGGGCCAGGCCGATCAGGGCGACGGGGAGCAGGGCCAGCAGGAAGATCCTGCGCCTGCCCAGCAACGCCCGGTAGGTGATGCCCGCGACCACGGTGTTCATGGCCTCACTCCGTTCGGCGGCGTGCTCGCCGAGGGGCCTCGCGGCCTCACGCCGTGGGGCGGGTTCGCTCCGTGCGGGGTCATCAGGTGCTCCGGGTGATCAGGTAGGAGAAGACGCTTTCCAGGTCATCGTCGGCGGGGGAGACCTGGTGCAGGCGGATGCCCTCGGTGCGGGCGACCCGCGGGAGGAGCCGGGCGAACCTGCGGAACTCGATGGCCTGCACCTCCAGGCCGTCGGGACCGAGGGTCACACCGCCGGCCGAGGCGTCGAGCATGAGGGCGGCGGCCAGTCGGCGGTCGTCGCTGGAGCGGATCCGGAACAGGTGCGGCCGGTCGGTCATCAGCCGGCGGATCTCGCGGAAGTCGCCCGAGGCGGCGTGCCGGCCGGAGACCAGCACCTCGATGTGCTGGGCGACCCGCTCGACCTCCTCCAGGATGTGGGAGCTGAACAGGATGGTCTTGCCCGCCACGCCCATCGACCGGATGAGGTCCATCAGGTGCAGCCGCTGGCGTGGGTCCATGCCGTTGAAGGGCTCGTCGAGCAGGAGCACCGGCGGGTCGTGGACGAGCGCCGCGGCGACCTTGACGCGCTGGCGCATGCCCTTGGAGTAGGTCTCGACGCGGCGGTCCTTGGGCTCCTCCATCTCGACCGTGGCCAGGGCCTTGCGGGCGGCCTGGACGGGGTCGGACAGGCCGTGCAGTCTGGCGGCCGACAGGACGAACTGCCAGCCGGTCAGGAAGCCGTAGACACCCTCGCGCTCAGGAACGAGCCCGATGTTTCGATAAATGTGATGATTTTTCCAGATCTGGGTGCCGTCGAGGGTGACCGAGCCGCCTGACGGGGCCAGGAAGCCGGCCATCAGGTGCAGGAGGGTCGACTTGCCCGCCCCGTTGGGGCCGAGCAGGCCGGTGACCCCGGGCCCGATGGTCATCGTCACGTCGTTGACCGCGACGACGTTGCCGTACCAGCGCGAGACCTGGGAGAGCTCGACCTTCATTGAGAGGCCGCCTTCCGGTAGCGGAGCGCGAGGACCGAGACGGCGACGGCGATCAGCACGACCACGATGGCGGCCGAGGCGGGCCCCGGGGGATAGCCGCCTTCGGAGTTGGGCGTCGTGTCGAACAGCCACACCTGCACGGCGTCGACCAGCCAGAACGGGTTGACCAGCCACGCCCATCTGGCCGCCGCGTCGTTGCCCGTGGAGATCAGGGTGCCGTAGAAGATGGGGACCGAGGCCGAGGCCAGCAGGTAGACGGCGATGACCGAGGCGACTCCGAGCCCGCGCCGGGGCGTGAGCGAGGCGATGGCCAGACCGAAGGCGGACAGCAGCACCGCCAGGACCAGGGCCATGGCCAGGGCGCCGAGGTATTCCTTGGTCTGTGGCGGCCCTTCGAGGTCGATGAGCAGCTCGCCCAGATAGATGAGCGTCAGTGGCACCGCGACCATCAGGAAGAGCGCGGCGGTCATCGCGGTGACCTTGGCGCCCACGTACTCGACGATCGACACGGGCCGTGACAGGTACAGCGGCAGCACCCGGAACCGCAGGTCCGGGGCGATGATCGCGGGGCCCTGCGAGGCCAGGAAGATGGCCAGCACCGCCTGCATGATGACCGCGTAGGAGCTGTAGCCCATGGCGCGCTGCCCGATCAGGGCCATCGCCGCGATCGACACGACGGCGGGCAGCAGCATGATGACCGCCAGCGCGAACGGCATGATCTTGCTGCGCGCGGTGCGGCCGAGGCCGAAGACGGCGCGCAGGCTGTGGACGGTGAGCGCGCGCGTGGAGTACGCGCGGCCGAGCCGTGGCCCGTCGTAGTGGCGGTAGCCAATGTCGTAGATCTCAGACACCGGCCACCTCCTCCCGGAAGACGTCCTCGATGCGATGGCGGCCCTGCTCCAGCCGGATCAGGCAGAGATCGAGGTCGACGGCGGTGTCGCGGATCGCGTCGAACGTCTCGGGACCCGTCACTTCGACCAGCAGCAGGCGGCCGTGCGGGGTGACGGTGTGGCCGAGCTCGGTCAGTCGCGCGGCGAGCGGGGTCGCGCCCTCCTCGACCTCGACCGTGACGCTCCGCGTGGCGTGGGTGAACTCGGCGATCGCGGAGGACCGCAGCAGCCGGCCGGCGTCGATGACGATCACGTGGTCGCAGATGCGTTCGAGCTCGCCCAGCAGGTGGGAGGTGACGAGCACGCTGATGCCGAACTCGGTGCCGATGCGCCTGATCAGCGTCAGCATCTCGTCACGGCCGCGCGGGTCGAGCCCGTTGGTGGGCTCGTCCAGGAAGATCAGCTTGGGGTCGTGGACGAGGGCCTGGGCGAGCTTGACGCGCTGCTTCATGCCGGTGGAGTAGCCGCCGACGGCTCGGTAGCGCTCCTCGGCCAGGCCGACGTGGCGCAGCACGTCGGCGGCGCGCTCGCGGGCGGCCGTGCGCGGCAGCCCGGACATCTGGGCGAGGTGGACGACCAGCTCGGTGGCGGAGACGTCGGGCGGGAGGCAGTCGTGCTCGGGCATGTATCCGACGAGCCCGCGGATCTCCGCGCCCCGGGTGGCGACGTCGAGGTCGAGCACCCGCGCGCTGCCGCCGGTGGGCGGGAGCAGCCCCAGCATGATCTTGATCAACGTCGACTTGCCCGCGCCGTTGGCTCCCACCAGGCCGGTGACGCCGGGCCCGGCTGTGACCGTCAGCTGGTCGAGCGCCGTGACCGTCGGGAAGCGTTTGGTCAGCCCCTCGGTGGCGAGGATGTGCATAGGTCCGGACCCTACCCGCCGGCTTCGCGCTCCCGCATCGGTCGAAGGGATGAGCCGCGTCCTACTTGCGGCCAGAATCCCCGCTGGACCATGAGCGTGCCGGTGCCCGCGATGAGCATGCCGGCGATGTTCAGCGCGAGCTGCGAGACCGAGCCTGCGACCTCGGGCCAGTCGCCGAGGGCGAGCGCCACGGCGGCGAATCCGGCCGCCGGGACTGTGGTGACCGAGATGAACACGCCGATCAGGGCCGACGACTTGCCCGCGGTGATCGACAGCACCCCTGCCACGCCGGCGAGCAGGGCCACGATGAACGACCAGCGGTCGGGTTTGACGATGAACTGGACCTCCTCGTTGACCCGCAGGTGGTGCGGGCCGATCCAGCCGAGCCCGCGCAGGGCGAGCGCGCAGGCGAACGTCACCGCGATCGCGATCGCGAACCCGATGATCAGGGTGCGCAGGGAGCCGGCGATCAGTCGCCGGTCGCGGCCCAGCAGGCCGAAGCAGACGGCCGCGATCGCGCCGAACTCCGGTCCGAGGACCATCGCGCCGACGATCAGGATGAGGGAGTTCTGCAGCACACCGATGGCGGCCAGCATGGTGGCGATCACCAGGAACACGAGGTAGGCCCAGGTGACGCGGGAGTCGTCCGCCATCTTCTGGGCGAACTCCGCCCAGACCACCGCGTCCTCGGGTTCGCCGGGCGCCTCCTCGACGGCCTCGTCGGCCACTCTGGAGAGCGCGAGGTCCACCTGCTCGACCGCGATCGACCCCTCCTCCTTGAGCCATCCGAGCCGGTCGATCACCTCGTTGGCCGACTCGCGGGCCACGTCGCAGAAGATCAGGTCGCCCTCGGGCAGGCGGGCCGCGCCGGGCAGGACGACGAGGTTGGTGGTGCCCGCGCACTGATCGAGTGCCGCGATCACCTCGCCGGTGCGCGTGGCCGGGGTGATCAGTCGCAGATGGAGCATCGGGCCATTGTCGTCGATGTCGTCGATCGAACATTGACGTTCCATTGACCCGGGTCCGCGACCCTGCCGGAATGAGGACATTTTGGTGCCATATTCACGATGCGGACTGCTGGTTCGTCGACATCGACGACCTGGGGTGCGCGGGCAGGTTCGCGGCCTACGTGTACGAGGAGGTCTTCAGGTCCGGCGAAGCCGTACCCGCTTGACCGCGTGGTCGGGGCCCTTCTTCAGCACCAGGTCGGCCCGCCCGCGGGTGGGGGCGATGTTCTCGATCAGGTTGCGCTCGTTGATGTCGCGCCAGACCTTGACCGCGAAGTCCGTGGCCTCCTCGTAGGAGAGCTCGGCGATGTGGCGGAAGTAGGACTTGGGGTCCTCGAAGGCGGTGCGGCGCAGCTTGTGGAAGCGTTCGACGTACCAGTCGCGGATGTCCTCCACCTTGGCGTCGACGTAGATGGAGAAGTCGAAGTAGTCGTTGACGGCGAGGGAGGTGGGTGGGGCGGGCTGGAGGACGTTGAGCCCTTCGATGATCAAAATATCCGGATTTTTCACGACCTGGTGTGCGCCAGGCACGATGTCGTACTCCAGGTGGCTGTAGACCGGTGTCCTGACCTCCGCCGCCCCGGCCTTCACCTCGGCCACGAACCTGACCAGGGCCCTGCGGTCGTAGCTCTCGGGAAAGCCCTTGCGCTGCATGATGCCCTTGGCCTGCAGCACCGCGTTGGGGAACAGGAAGCTGTCGGTGGTGACCAGCTCCACGTGCGGGTGCTCGGGCCAGCGCGCCAGCAGCGTGTGCAGCAACCGCGCCGTGGTCGACTTGCCGACCGCGACGCTGCCCGCGATGCCCAGGATGTACGGGACGCGCTGCTCGTGGTGCCCCAGGAAGGCGCTCAGCACGCTGCTGCGCTGCTTGGACCCGGTGAAGTGCAGGTTGAGCAGCCTCGTCAGTGGGAGATAGATGTCGGTGACCTCGGTGAGGTCGATGGGATCGTCGACGCCGCGCAGCTCTTCGAGCTCTTCCGCGGTGAGAGTCAAGGGCGTGTTCTTGCGGAGCTCGCTCCACCGCTCCCTGCTCAGTTCAACGTAGCCGTTGTTCACCCTGGCAGCGTAGCGACGGGCCTCAGGTCGGCCTTCGGTCGGGTCGTTGTCCACAGGCTGTGGACGAGCTTGTGGGTAAACCGAGAATCAGTTCGGGAAACCGGCGGTTCGTGATCTCACCGAACCGGTCAAGCGGCGAGTTCTGGGGGGTTACTGTTCTTGACGAGCATCGTTGGAGGCTGCCATGGACCGCCGTCGCTTTCTCACCAGAGCCACCATGACGATGGCCGCGGGCATCGCCGGGCCGTTCGCCGGAGTCGCCTGCGCGGGCGAGCGGGGCGAGGCCAAGCCGGTGCGCGGCTACGGGCCGTTGCGTCCCGTGGCCGACCTGCGTGACGGCAAGGTCAGGCTGCACCTGCCCGACGGGTTCGCCTACCGGTCGTTCAGCGCGGCGGGCGAGAAGTTCTCCGACGGCTCGGCCGTGCCCGGCAGGCACGACGGGATGGCCGCGTTCGCCGCCCCGCGCGGCACCGCCTACCTCGTACGCAACCACGAGGTCAACGGCCCCGTCGGGGCGTTCGGCGACAAGGGCAAGGCCTACGACAGGATGGCCGGGGGCGGCACCTCGACGCTGCGGGTCACCCGCTACGGCGAGGTGATGCGGAGCGGCCCGTCGCTCACCGGCACCATGATGAACTGCTCCGGCGGCCCCATGCCGTGGAAGAGTTGGGTGACCTGCGAGGAGACGGTCAACGGGCCCGACGTGGGCGACGACCACTCCGGTGGCGACAACTCCAGACTGGCCCGCAGACACGGCTACATCTTCGAGGTGCCGGTGCTCGGCGCCGCGACGGCCAAGCCGATCAGGTCGGCGGGCCGGTTCGCCCACGAGTCGGCCGCCTTCGACCCCGCCTCCGGGGCGCTCTACCTGACCGAGGACTGTTTCAGGTTCGCCTCGGGCTTCTACCGCTACCTGCCTCCGGCGAACCCGGTCAAGGCCGGGCGCCTCCTCGACGGCGGCAGGCTGCAGATGCTCGCCGTGAAGGGCTCGCCGCGCCAGGACCTGTCCGCGGGGCAGCGACCGGGCGCCGTCTACCCGACCACCTGGGTCGACATCGACGACCCCGACCCCACCTTCACCGGCAAGCCGTCCAACGACGAGGCCGTCCAGGCGGTGGGCAGGCAGGGGCGGGCCAAGGGAGCCGCGATCTTCTCCCGGCTGGAGGGCGCGATCCACCACCAGGGCACCGTCTACTTCGTCTCCACGCAGGGCGGCGCCCCCGTGCCCGACGCCCCGGTGCCCGACGGGTTCGGCAAGGGGCACGGCCAGGTGTGGGCCTACGAGACGGCGAGCGGCCGGCTCAAGCTCGTCTACGAGTCGCCGCGCGCGTCGATGCTCGACCTGCCCGACAACGTGACGGTCAGCCCGCGGGGCACCCTCGTGCTCTGCGAGGACGGCGACGGCGACAACTACCTGCGCGGGCTCAGCCGGCAGGGTGAGATCTTCGACTTCTGCCGGCTGGCGCCCATCTCCGGCGACGCCGGCGCGGAGTTCGCCGGGTCGACCTTCGGCCCGGGGGGCCACACCCTCTACGCGAACATCCAGTCCCGTCAGGGCATGTCGTTCGCGATCTGGGGTCCATGGCAGCGGGGCGCGTTCTGAGCGAGGTTAGCCTGGGGAGATGATCCTGGGCATCGGAGTGGACATCGTCGACATCGCGCGGTTCGAGGCGGCGCTGGAGCGCACCCCCAGGCTGCGCGAGCGGGTGTTCACCGAGGCGGAGCGGCCGCTCCCCGTGCACTCGCTGGCCGCCAGGTTCGCCGCCAAGGAGGCCGTGGCCAAGGCGCTCGGCGCGCCCCGGGGGGTCGGCCACCTGGAGGCCGAGGTGCGCTCCGGCGACTCCGGGAAGCCCGAGGTCAAGGTCACGGGCAAGGCCGCCGACATCGCCCACGGCCTCGGCGTCAAGCGGTGGCACATTTCGCTGAGCCACGACGCGGGCGTGGCCGTGGCCTACGTGATCGCCGAGGGATAGCTTCGGATCATGCGCACCGCCTACACCGCCGACCAGATCAGAGCCGCCGAACACGTGCTGATGGCGCGGCTGCCCGAGGGGTCGCTCATGCGGCGCGCCGCCTCCGGGCTCGCCACCGTCAGCGCCGCCCTGCTCCCCATGGTGTACGGCTCCCGCGTGCTGCTCCTCGTCGGGAGCGGCGACAACGGCGGCGACGCCCTCTACGCGGGGATGCTGCTGGCGAGGCGGGGGGCCAGGGTGGAGGCGATCCTGGCCGGCACCAGGACCCACGAGGCGGGGCTGGAGGCGTTCCGGCTGGCCGGTGGCCGGGTCGTCGGCCCCGAGGCGGTCGACCGCGCCGACCTTTCTTTCGTTGACCTCGTGCTCGACGGACTGGTGGGCATCGGGGTGACGGGGGCGCTGCGCGAGCCCTACGCCGGCCTGGTCCGGGCCGTCAACGCCGCGCCCGTCCCCGTGGTCGCGGTCGACGTGCCCAGCGGGGTCGACGCGAGCACCGGCCGGGTGCCGGGCACGGCCATCGAGGCCCAGGTGACCGTGACGATGGGCGCCTACAAGGCGGGGCTGCTCGTCGATCCCGGCGCGGCTCACGCCGGGGTGGTCGAGCTGGTCGACATCGGGCTCGGCCCCTACCTGCCGGATCCCGACGTGGTGGTGCTCACCCCCGAGGACGTGGCGGAGTTGCTGCCCCGCCCGTCGAACGAGTCCGACAAATACCGCCGGGGCGTGCTCGGCGTCGCCGCGGGCAGTGTCCAGTACACCGGAGCCGCCGTGCTGACCGTCGGCGGTGCGCTGCGGGCGGGGGCGGGCATGGTGCGCTACGCCGGGCAGAGCGCACCGGTCGGGCAGGTCCGCGCGCACTGGCCCGAGGCCGTCATCACGGAGCTCGACCGGCCCTCGATCGGCGAGGTCGGCAGGGTTCAGGCCTGGGTCCTCGGGCCCGGCCTGGGCACCGACGACTGGGCTCACGAGCTGGCCAGGAGCGTCCTCGCCAGCGACGTGCCCGTGCTGATCGACGCCGACGCGCTGACCCTGGTCGCCCGGGACCGGAGCCTGCTCCGCCGTACGGCGCCGGTGCTGATCACCCCGCACGCGGGCGAGCTGGCGCGGCTGACGCGGGCCGACCGCGACCAGATCGAGGCCGCCAGGCTGGAGCACGCCCACCGGGCCGCGACGGAGCTGGGCGTGACCGTGCTGCTCAAGGGGTCCACCACGGTCGTCGCCGAGCAGCACCGGCCGGCCCGCGTCAACCGCACCGGCACCTCGTGGCTGGCCACGGGAGGCACCGGCGACGTGCTGTCCGGCGTGGCGGGGGCGCTGCTCGCCCAGGGGCTCGGCTGCTACGAGGCCGGCTCGTGCGGCGCCTACCTGCACGGGCTGGCCGGTCGGATCGCCGCCCACGGGGCGCCGCTGACGGCGGCGGACGTGGTGGCGGAGATCCCCTCGGCGATCCGTACCGTGAGGGGCGAACCGCGCTCGACCACGTGAGGGAGCTGCCAGACTGGAGAGATGGTGCACTACCCGATGGCCACGCCCGCGGAGGCGCGGGTCGACCTGGCCGCGATCAGGCACAACGTGGCGCTGCTCAAGGAGCACGCGGGCGGCGCCGAGCTGATGGCCGCCGTCAAGGCCGACGCCTACGGCCACGGGCTGGTGCCCACCTCCGAGGCCGCTCTACGGGCCGGCGTGGACCGGCTCGGCACCGCCTTCATCCGGGAGGCGCTCGCCCTGCGCGAGGCCGGCGTCACCGCGCCGCTGCTGTCGTGGATCATCACCCCGGGTGAGCCGGTCGACGACGCGCTGCGGGCCGGCATCGAGCTGTCCGCCTCCGACGAGCCGCTGCTCGACGAGATCGCCGCCGGCGCCCGGCGCACCGGGGTCACGGCCCGGATGCATCTGGAGGCCGACACCGGCATGAGCAGGGGCGGCTCGCCGCTGGCCGCCTGGCCGGGGCTGCTGCACCGCGCGCTGGCGCTGCGGGCCGAGGGCGTCATCGAGATCGTCGGGCTGTGGACCCACTTCGCCTGCTCCGACATTCCCGGCCATCCCTCCATCGACCTGCAGATCGACGCGTTCGAGACGGCGCTCAAACTGGCCGACCAGGCGGGCGCGGGCGGGTCCCACGTCATCAGGCACATGGCCAACTCCGCCGCGATCGTGACGTTGCCGCGGGCCCGCTACGACATGGTCAGGTCGGGCATCGCGATGTACGGGCTCAGCCCGATCCCTGAGCTGGGCGACTTCGGCCTCCGGCAGGCGATGACGCTGGTGGCGCGCATCGCGCTGGCCAAGCGGGTGCCGGAGGGGGCCGGAGTGTCCTACGGGCATCTCCACGTCACGGATCGCGAGACCACGCTCGGCCTGGTCCCGCTCGGCTACGCCGACGGTATCCTCCGGCATGCCACCGGACGGGCCGAGGTGCTGGCAGGGGGGCGGCGCAGGACGGTGACCGGACGGGTCTGCATGGACCAGTTCATGATCGACTTGGGCGACGATCCGCTGGACGCGGGGGACGAGGTCATCCTGTTCGGTCCCGGTGCGGAGGGGGAGCCCACCGCTCAGGAGTGGGCGGATACCCTCGGCACGATCACGCATGAGATCGTGACCAGGATCGGTGCGCGGGTGCCGCGGGTGTACAAGGAGTCGGGGACATGACGACGACAACACGGCGCAGGGTCGGGGTCGCGGGTGCGATCGTCGGCGCCGCATCTGCGGGTGTCGCCGCGGCGGCGCTGGCCAAACGCCTCGCGGTGGGCCGGATCAGGCTGCGGCCCGATCTGGAGGCCGGCGAGCCGTTCGGCGAGTTGCGCGGCAGGGAGCACACGCTCACCACCTCCGACGGCACGGCCCTGCACGTCGAGGTCGACGGGCCCGAGGACGCGCCGCTGACGATCGTGTTCTGCCACGGCTACTGCCTCAACCTCGAGTCGTGGCACTACCAGCGCCGTGACCTGCGCGGCACGCACCGCATGGTGCTGTGGGACCAGCGCTCCCACGGCCGCTCCCAGCGGGGGACCGCCGATGACAGCACGATCGACCGGCTGGGCGACGACCTGGCCGAGGTGGTCAAGGAGTTCGTGCCCGGCCCGTGCGTGCTGGTCGGCCACTCCATGGGCGGCATGACGATCATGGCGCTGGCCGACCGCCACCCCGAGCTGTTCGGCGACCGGATCCGGGGCGTGGCGCTGATCGCGACCTCGGCGGGCAAGCTGGCCGAGCTCACGCTGGGCCTGCCGGCCCTGGTGTCCAAGGCCGTCCACAAGGTCGCCCCGACGACGGTCTCCATGCTCGGCAAGAGGGGCTCGCTGGTCGACCGCACCCGCCACGCGGGCAGCGACATCGCCTTCCTCGTCACCCGTCACATGGGTTTCGGTGACTCGCGCAACGTCAGCCCGACCCTGGTCGACTTCGCCGAGACGATGATCAGGGCGACGCCGACCGAGGTGGTCGCCGACTTCTACCCCGCGCTGATGAACCACGACAAGCTGTCGGCGCTGCACGTCATCGACCCGGTGCCCACCGCGATCGTGGTCGGCGACAAAGACTGGCTGACCCCGCCCGAGCACAGCCGGGCCATCGCGGCCGCGCTGCCCAGGGCCCGGTTGACCGAGGTGCCCGGCACCTCCCACCTGATCCAGCTGGAGCGTCCGGGCCCGGTCAACGACGCGCTGCGCGAGCTGATCAAGCGGGTGGAGCTGTAGTGGACGGGCAGCGCCGCCCGTCGGCGCATTCGACGGAGGTCGTGTGGTGAACGCGGAGCGGCTCGCGACCGCCGAAGACATGCGCTCCTACGGCGCGCGCCTGGCCGCCCGGCTGCGCCCCGGCGACCTGGTCGTCCTGTCGGGGCCGCTCGGCGCCGGCAAGACCACGCTCGTGCAGGGCATCGCCGAGGGCCTCAAGGTGCGCGGCCCGATCACCTCGCCCACGTTCGTGATCGCCCGGGTGCACCCGTCGCTGTGCCAGGGCCCGCCGCTCGTCCACGTCGACGCCTACCGGCTCGGCGGCGACCTCGAGGTCGACGACCTCGACCTCGACGCCTCGCTGGAGGATTCGGTGACCGTCGTCGAGTGGGGCGAGGGGCTGGTCGAGGGCCTGTCCGACGACCGCCTGGAGATCCACATCGACCGCGAGACCGGCGACGAGGCGCGCACCGTGACGCTTCGGGGCGTCGGCTCCCGCTGGGCCGACACGCCGTCTGATCGCCCCGAAGAGTAAAACCCGCGCCCACCCCGGGCAATGCTGTCACCCTTGACGTATTCGGCCAATGCCATCAATCATGATCATTGGTCATGGATTCGCCCAGAAATTCTGGGTATCAGGAGGGGCAGCATCCGCAAATTTGGTGGATGCTTGGTGCAGGACGGCGAAGTGGGGTGCGCTGGTGCTCAGGGCAAGACGAGTCGCGTACGCGGGTGCCATCCTCGTGATCGGCGCGATGGGATGTTCGGCGGAGGCGGAGACGACACCGACCCCCACTCCCACCCCGACCACCACGGTCACCGACCCCGCCGCCACCGCGACCCCCACCTCCACGGTCACCCGACCGGCCATCAACGTGCAGGTCAACCCCGACAGGGTCACCGCGGGCGAGACCTCGAAGGTGTGGATCCTGGCCAACTGCCCCGTCCCCACCGGCGGTCCCGCCCACACCGGCACCGCCACCTCCAAGGCGTTCGTCAGCGGCGTCACGCTCAACCCCACCACCGACGCGCTGGCCACACCCGCCGCGACCGGCCGTCAGGCCACCGGGCCATGGGTGCGCGGCGAGGCGCAGGTCTCCGGCACCGTCAAACGCGGCTCCTACACGGTCGACGTCAAGTGCGACGGCACCAACGACACCGGCAAGGCCACGCTCCGGGTGGTCAGGGCCGACGTGCCCACCGGCGTGCCCACCAAGGCGCCCCGGGCGGGTGGTGGCGGCATGTTCGGCAAGGAGGCCGAGGACGACTCGACCCTGCCGCTCGGGCCGATCGGCGCGGGGCTGGCGCTCGTCCTGGCCGCGGGCGCGGGGATAGCGATCAAGCGCCGCCGGGCCTGACCATGGCCCGCAAGGGAGGGGTGGTCCTCGCGGGGGCCGCCACCGGGCTGTTGCTCGTCATGTTCGGCAAGAACCTCCAGATCGGCACCCAGCCCGCCGCGAGCGTGGTGCCCGAGAGCATCGACATCCCCTCGATCGACGTCGAGGCGCCGCTGATGAAGCTCGGGCTGAGCAAGGACGGCGAGGTCGAACTGCCTCCGTACGAGAAGCCCGCGATGGCCGGATGGTTCACCGGCAGCGTGGTGCCCGGCGAGAAGGGCGCCTCGGTGATCGTCGGCCACGTCGACACCAAGACCGCCCCCGCCGTCTTCTACAAGCTCAAGCGGGTACGCAAGGGCGAGATCGTCAAGGTCAAGCGCAGCGACGGCAAGGTCGCCACGTACAAGGTGGACTCGGTCCAGCAGGTGCACAAGGACAACTTCCCGCTCAAACGGGTGTACGTCGACGACGGCCTCAAACTGGTCACCTGCGGCGGGACGTTCGACTACGCCAAGGGCGAGTACCTCGACAACGTGATCGTCTACGCGTCCAAAGCCTAAATCCGGTTGCGGTCACCCGCAGGATGGTTGGCATGAACGTCGACTCCCATCCACCCGCGTCCGGCGTGCGGGTGCCCTGGCCAGAGATCCATCCGGCCGTCCGCGAGGCGGTCGAGGAGTTCCTCGGCGGACCCGTGGCCGAGGCGGTCACCCAGACGGGCGGCTTCTCGCCCGCCGCGGCGGTGCGGGTGCGCACCGCCGGCGGGCGGCGCGCCTTCGTCAAGGCCGTCGGCCCCGAGCCCAACCCCGACAGCGTCCGCATCTACCGCTCCGAGGCCGAGATCGCCGCCGCCCTGCCGGTCTCCGTGCCGGCCCCGCGGCTGCTGACGAGCTTCGATCTCGACGGATGGGTGACCCTGGTCTTCGAGGACATCGACGGCCGCCACCCGGCCCTGCCGTGGCGGCGCGACGAGCTGGACCTGGTGCTCGGCGCCGTGGAGCGGATGTCCGCCGCGCTCACCCCGGCCCCGATCAGCGCGCCGACCATCGCACGGCGCTACGCCGACGCCTTCCGCGGCTGGCGCGACCTGCTCACCGAGGACACCACCGGGCTCGACCCGTGGGCGCTGCGTCACCTCGCCGCCCTGGCCGACCTGGAGTCGGGCTGGCCGGAGGCGGCGACCGGCGACACCCTGGTCCACGCCGACCTGCGGGCCGACAACCTGCTGCTCACCGGCGACCGCGTCTACGTCGTCGACTGGCCGTGGGCGTGCGTGGGCGTGGCCTGGTTCGACCGGGTGGCCATGCTGCCGTCGGTCGGCATGCAGGGCGGCCCGCAGCCGCACGAGCTCCTGCCAGACCCCGATCCCGCCGTCACCGCCGTGGTCGCCGCGATCGCGGGCTTCATGGTCCGCCACGGCCGCCTGCCCGATCCGCCGGGCCTGCCGACGGTCAGGGCGTTCCAGCGGGCTCAGGGCGTGGTCGCGCTCGAGTGGCTGAAACAGCGCACCGGCTGGGTGTGACCCGTCCGGCGGGTAGGCTAAACAGTCGTGCTGGTCCTGGCTTTTGATACCGCGACTCCCGCCGTCACCGCCGCGCTCCACGACGGCCGTCAGGTGCTCGCCGAGTCGACGACGATCGACGCTCGGCGCCACGGTGAGTTGCTCGCTCCCACCATCGAGATCGTCCTGCGCGAGGCCGGGGCCTCGCTCGGCGACGTCACGGCCATCGTCGCGGGCAGTGGCCCCGGCCCCTACACCGGCCTGCGCGTCGGGCTGATGACCGCCCAGGGGCTGGCCGTCACGGCGGGAGTCCCGGCCTACGGCGTCTGCACCCTCGACGCCGTCGCCTACGGCAGCGGGCTGACCGGGCCGTTCCTGGTCGCCACCGACGCGCGGCGCAAGGAGGTGTTCTGGGCCCGCTACTCCGACCTGCGCACGAGGGCCGACGGCCCGTTCGTCGACCGGCCCGCCGACGTCCCCCTGGCAGGCGCGCCGGTGGTGGGGGCCGGCGCCGACCTCTACCCCGACGTGCTGGGCGGGTCCAGCGGCCCGCTCTACCCCTACGCCGGTGCGCTGGCCGCGCTGGCGGCCGAACGCATCGAGGCGGGTGTTCCGCTCGACCCGCCGCGCCCGATCTACCTGCGGCGGCCCGACGCGGTGGTGCCGGGCGCGCCCAAGCGGGTGACCGCGTGAGACTCCGGCAGATGACCGAGGCCGACCTGCCGACGGTCATGGCGATCGAGCGCGCCACGTTCCCGTTCGACGCGTGGAGCGAGGGCATGATGCGGGGCGAGCTGGGCGACCAGCCGCGCACCCGCCACTACGTGGTGGCCGTGGTCGACGACGTGATCGTCGGCTATGCGGGCCTGGCCGCCGCGGCCGACCAGGCCGACGTGCAGACCATCGCGGTGCTGGAGTCCCACCAGGGCACCGGCGTCGGCGGCGCCATGCTGGCCGAGCTGCTGGCCGAGGCCCGCAGGCGGGGAGCACGGGAGATCTTCCTGGAGGTCCGCTCCGACAACCCGCGGGCCCGCGGCGTGTACGAGCGCTTCGGGTTCGAGGAGATCGGCCTGCGCCGCCGCTACTACGACGACGGCACCGACGCGATCATGATGAGAAGGAAGCTGGATGGCTGACGCACCCCTGGTCCTCGGCATCGAGACCTCCTGCGACGAGACCGGCATCGGACTCGTCAGGGGCCACACCCTGCTGGCCGACACGATCGCGTCCAGCATGGACGAGCACGCCCGCTTCGGCGGCGTGGTGCCGGAGGTGGCCTCGCGGGCTCACCTGGAGGCGATGACGCCGACCGTCGAGGCGGCGCTGGCGAAGGCGGGAGTCGCCTTCTCCGACATCGACGCGATCGCCGTGACCGCCGGTCCGGGGCTCGCCGGGGCGCTGCTCGTCGGCGTGGCCGCGGCCAAGGCCTACTCGCTCGGGCTCGGGGTGCCGCTCTACGGCGTCAACCATCTGGCCGCCCACGTCGCCGTGGACCAGCTCGAACACGGCCCGCTGCCCAAGCCGTGCATCGCGATGCTGGTGTCCGGCGGCCACTCCTCGCTGCTGCTGGTGCCCGACGTGGCCCAGGACGTGATCTCGCTCGGCTCCACCGTCGACGACGCCGCCGGCGAGGCTTTCGACAAGGTCGCGCGGGTGCTCGGGCTGCCGTTCCCCGGCGGCCCGCACATCGACCGGGCCGCCACCTCGGGGTCCGGCACCGCCGTCGCCTTTCCCCGGGGCAAGCTCGACGACGGCACGCTCGACTTCTCCTTCTCCGGCCTCAAGACGGCCGTGGCCCGCTGGGTGGAGGCGCGTCAGGCGGCCGGCGAGACCATCCACGTGCCCGACGTGGCCGCGTCGTTCCAGGAGGCCGTGGTCGACGTGCTGACCCGCAAGGCGCTCCAGGCGTGCCGTAAGTACGACGTGCACGATCTGCTGATCGGCGGCGGCGTCGCGGCCAACTCGCGGCTGCGCGCCCTGGCCCGCGAGCGATGCGACGCCGCGGGCGTGCGGCTGCGGGTGCCCCGGCCGGGGCTGTGCACCGACAACGGCGCCATGGTCGCCGCCCTGGGCTCCGACCTGGTGGCGGCCGGGGTCACACCGTCGACGCTGGGCATCCCGGCCGACTCCTCGATGCCCATCACGACCGTCCACGTGTGACCACCTGAAGGGGGGTGAGGTCCCGCTGTGCGGCGCGGGACCTCACGCGCGGTCACTCCTTGCGAGTCGGCCGGAGCAGAGCCTCGGCGAGCGCCAGCATGGTCTCCTCCAAGGCGCCGAGGCGCTTGGTGAGATCGGTGGTGGCCGGCTCGACGATGCCGGTGACGGTCTGAGCGAGCTCGTCACGGTCGGGACGGGTCTGGACGATCTCGGTGAGCGTCGCCGCCGCCACGGCGAGGCGCTCGACCTGGGCGGTCGCCTCGGTGGCGAGCAACTGGCTGATCCGGTCACCGATGTCGGACGTGCCGGGCAGCCGCTGCACCCGCTGATTGACGGCCTCGACGCGGTCGTCGACGGTCTCGAGCTGCTCTCCGGCCTGCTCGGCGCGGGCGGCGAGGTCGGTCAGGTGGACGTCGACGCCGTCGAAGCGCGCGTGCAGCCGGGTGTCGACGGCGTCGAGCCGGGTCGCGAGGTGGGTGTCGACCTTGTTGAGCCGGGCCGCCAGGTTGCCGTCGGCGGTGTCGAAACGGGCCGCGACGTTGTTGTCGACGGAGTCGATGCGGGTGGACAGGTGGGTGTCCACGGTGTCGAGGCGCGCGGCCACGTTGGTGTCGACCGTGTCGAGCCGGGCCGCGAGATCGGCGTCGACGCTGTCGAGCCGCGCGGTCAGCCTGGCGTCGACCGTGTCGAGCTGGGCGGTCACGGCGTCGATGCCGGCCGCCAGGTTGGTGTCGGCGGTGTCGAGCCGGGCCGCGACGTTGGTGTCGACCCTGTTGAGCCGGTTGGCCACGGTGTCGATGCGGGCGGCGAGGTCGGAGTCGACCGTGTCGAGCCGGGCGGCCAGCTTGGTGTCGACCATGTCGAGCCGGGCCGCGATGGTGGAGTCGACGGAGGCGATGCGGGCGGCCAGGCCGGTGTCGACGGCCTCGAAGCGGGCGGTCACCGTGCTGTCGACGCTCTCGAAACGACCGGCGACGCGCTCGAACCCGGCGGCCAGCTTGGCGTCGACCGTGTTGAAGCGGCCGGCGACGGCGCTGTCGACGCCGTCGAAGCGGGTCGTCACGTGCTCCTCGATCTCGTTGAGGCGCTCGTCGAGGGACTCCAGGTGGTTGTCGACGTGGTTGAAGCGGCCCTCGTTGCGCGTCGCGGTGTCGCTCAGGTGCTGGTCGACGGCGGCGACCCGGCCGTCGAGCGTGGTGACCAGGCCGGTGAGGGCGTCGAAGCGGCCGTCGTGCCGGCCCAGCCGGCCGTCGACCGCGGCCAGCCGCTCGCCGGTCGCGCCGAGCCGCCCCTCGACGCCGTCGAGGCGTACGGACAGGCGCTGCTCGCAGGCGTCGAGGTGGGTCGTGAGCTGTTGCCCGGTGTCTTCGAGGAGACCGGTGACGTGCTCCTCGACCGCCGCCAGGCGGCCGGACAGGTGCTGCTCGGAGGCGGCCAGCCGACCGGCGGCGACGTCGACCTGGGCGGCGAGAGGCTCGGCGACGGCGGCGAGCTTGTCGTCGAGGCCCTCGGACAGGCCGGTCACCGCGCCCTCGATGCGGTCGGTGCGCGCGGTCAACTCGGCGAGCGACTTGTCGAGCCGCGTGAAGCGGCTGGCGGCCATCTCCATGCTGGAGTTGAGCTGGCTCAGCTTGCCGGCGAACTCGCCCATCCGGCTGACGATGCCGTCGCCCCGGTCGAGCACCGACTGGAGCCGGTTGAGGGCCTCCTCGACCCCGATGCCGATGGTGCCGAGGTCGGCCCAGAGGCCGGGCAGGTCGCCCACCGGGGCGACGTGCCGGCTCACCGACTCGACCCGGGCGTCGACCGATCCCACCTGCTCGCCCACCGCGTCGACGTGGTCACGCACCGCCTCGACGTGCTGGGCGAGGCCCTCTGCCCACATCGGCGGCTTGGCGGTGATGTCGTCGAGCCGCCCGCTGACGGTCTCCAGGGTGCCGCTCAACCCGCCGAGCTCCCGCTCGCGCACCTCGCGCAGCAGCCACTCCATGCCTTCGAGCCGCTGGCGGATCTCGTCGAGCACCGCTCCCTGGGTGCGCTGTTCGTACACGTGATCCTGCGCGGCGCGGGCCAGCAGGTCCCGCATTCTGTCGGAAATGGGGGTATGGCCGCCTGCCTGCAGAAGGGTGGTGTGGTTGGAATGATCCACCGAAAGCTCCTTCGCTCGCCGACGGTCTGCCGCGCAGCGGTGGGTAGGTCCGGTTTGCAGATGAAAGAAGGAGAACGCGGTAAACCGCTACAGGGGGAGAACTCCCGCCCGCCCACCTTAGTCTTTCGATCAAGGTCCGTCAGGAGCGAAGTGAAACGTCGTGGTTATCGGTTGAACGCCCTTGTTTGTCATTTACGCAGGTGGTGACGGGTGGCAAATCAGGACCGAAGGCTTATCCATGATTCGGGTCAGGATGATTACCGCTGACTTGTCTCCCGAAAGGCGCAAATCCGCCCGGAGGCGTTCGATATCGATGGCCGAAGCGCGCTTTTTGATCGTGACATTTCCGATCTGCCGCTCGCGAAGGGTGGAGCGGAGGCGTTTCAGGGAGAACGCCAGCACATCCTGGACCTCGTACCTCGCCGCCCATGGGGTGTCCATCGGCACGTCGCCCGTGATGTAGGCGATCATCGGGTCGGGCAGCCGCCCGGCGACCAGCTCCGCCACCTCGCCGACGAGGTGCGCGCGGATGGCCGCGCCGTCGGGCTCGTAGAGGTAGCGGCCGACGGGGCCGGTGAGGGCGCGCGCGCCGGTGGCGGTCAGGCTCTGCCCTCCGGGCAGCAGCGTGGCCCGCCGCACGCGCGGCCCCTCGGCCGGCCCGTCGGCCGGCACCTCGACCGGACCGCCCGCCGGGGCGGCCCCCGGCCCCGGCTGCTCGTCCTCGCCGCCGGGCCAGTGGGCGCCCGTCCAGAGCGAGACCTCCTTCACCTCGCCCTTGTACGACACCCACTCGGCTTCGGCGTCGGCCGGGATGAACGCGTAGGGGATGCCGGGCGCGACCTTGAGACAGGCACGGGGAGCCCTGGAGACGAGGTCGAGCACGACCGGCCACGGAGGGGAGTAGGCCATGGGGTCGAACGTGCGGCCACGGGAGGTGCGGCGGGCCGGGTCGGCGAACAGCACGTCGTAGCCCTCCGGCGACACCGTGGCGGCGTCGGCCGTCCTGACGGTCACCCGCTCGCCGAGCCCGAGCGCCTCGACGTTGGCCCTCGCCACGGCGGCGGTCAGGGGATCGGCGTCCACCGCGTCCACGTGGCAGCCGGCGCGGGCCAGCGCGATGGTGTCGCCCCCGATGCCGCAGCAGACGTCGAGCACCCGCGGCCGGTGGGGCTCGCACGCGGTGAGCCGGTGGGCGCGGTGGCGGGCGACCTGTTGGCGGGTGGACTGCTCCAGGCCGTGCGGTGTGAAATACATGACCCCGGCGTCGGGGCCGAACTTCTCCCTGGCCCGCTCCCGCAGCTCTGCCTGGGTGAGCGCGGCCGAGGTGAGCGCCGCGTCGTAGGACCTGCGCAGCCTCGTCGCCGCGGCCACCGGGCCGGCCGCCCGGAGCGCCTCAGCCTCGGCCAGCGCGCGGATGCCGCGAGGTGTCAGCAGCTCGTTGAAGGCGTCGAGGTCCACGTCTGACGACGTTAGCGCGTCGCCGCCGGGACCGGGACGGCGCGGGGCGCGACAGGTGACAGAGTGGGCGACGCGGACGTCAAGGTTTGCGCCTGATCGCTCTGAGCAGACGCGTTCGTGTTGACTGTCAAGCCCCTCTTGCATATGTTTCCCATTGGCACTCTCCCCTTGAGAGTGCCAATGTGCGACGAGGCAGGTCTGACACCCGCGACGGCAGGCCCCGCTGGTCGCCTCTTCTAGATCATTCAAATCTGAAGGGGAGGTCCGATCGTGACGACCGCCACCAAGGTTCCCGTTAAGCCGCTCGGCGACCGCATTGTGGTGCAGCCGCTTGAGGCCGAGCAGACCACCGCTTCCGGCCTGGTCATCCCTGACACCGCCAAGGAGAAGCCGCAGGAGGGCAAGGTCCTCGCGGTGGGCCCGGGCAACTGGGATGAGGACGGCGACAAGCGGATTCCGCTTGACGTCAGCGAGGGCGACATCGTCCTCTACAGCAAGTACGGCGGCACCGAGGTCAAGTACGGCGGCGAGGAGTACCTCGTGCTCTCCGCCCGCGACGTTCTCGCGATCATCGAGAAGTAAGCCGGTTGTGTCGGGCCCCGGACGCACGCTGTCGATCTGACACGCGGCGGCCGGGGCCTTCGACACCAGGAGAGGACTTTCAGCAAAATGGCGAAGATCCTGGAGTTCGACGAGGACGCCCGGCGCGCGCTTGAGCGTGGCGTGAACGCCCTCGCGGATGCCGTGAAGGTTACCCTCGGCCCGCGTGGCCGCAACGTCGTCATCGACAAGAAGTTCGGTGCTCCGACGATCACGAACGACGGCGTGACCATCGCTCGTGAGATCGAGCTGGAGGAGCGCTACGAGAACCTCGGCGCCCAGCTCGCCAAGGAGGTGGCCACCAAGACCAACGACATCGCTGGTGACGGCACCACCACCGCGACCGTCCTGGCCCAGGCCATGGTCCGCGAGGGCCTGCGCAACGTGGCGGCCGGCGCCTCGCCGCTGTCGCTCAAGCGCGGCATCGACAAGGCGGCCAAGGAGGTCAGCGACAAGCTGCTCGCCAGCGCCCGTCCGGTCGAGGACAAGAAGGAGATCGCCAATGTGGCGACGATCTCCGCCCAGGACGCCAAGATCGGCGACCTGATCGCCGAGGCGTTCGACAAGGTGGGCAAGGACGGTGTCCTCACCGTCGAAGAGTCCAACGCCATGGGCATGGAGCTCGAGTTCACCGAGGGCCTGCAGTTCGACAAGGGCTACCTTTCGGCCTACATGGTGACCGACCCCGAGCGGATGGAGGCCGTCCTGGAGGACGCCTACATCCTGCTCACGCAGGGCAAGATCGCCTCGATCGCCGACTTCCTGCCGCTGCTCGAGAAGGTCGCGCAGACCAAGAAGCCGCTGCTCGTGGTCGCCGAGGACGTCGAGGGCGAGGCCCTGGCGGTGCTCGTCACCAACAAGATCCGCGGCACGTTCACCTCGGTCGCCGTCAAGGCGCCCGGCTTCGGTGACCGTCGCAAGGCGATGCTGCAGGACATGGCCATCCTCACCGGCGGCCAGGTCGTCAGCGAGGAGGTCGGCCTCAAGCTCGAGAACGTCGGTCTCGAGGTGCTCGGCCAGGCCCGCCGCATCGTGGTCACCAAGGACGCCACGACCGTCGTCGACGGCGCCGGTGACGCGCAGGCCATCGAGGACCGCGTCAAGGAGATCAAGATTGCCATCGAGCAGTCCGACTCCGACTGGGACCGCGAGAAGCTGCAGGAGCGTCTGGCCAAGCTCGCGGGCGGTGTGTGCGTGCTGCGCGTCGGCGCCGCCACCGAGGTGGAGCTCAAGGAGAAGAAGCACCGTCTCGAGGACGCGATCTCCGCTACGCGGGCCGCGATCGAGGAGGGCATCGTCTCCGGTGGTGGCTCCGCGCTGATCCACGTCGCCGCCGAGATCGACGACCTGGGTCTGACGGGCGACGAGGCCACGGGCGTCGGCGTCGTTCGCCGCGCGCTGGTCGAGCCGGCCCGCTGGATCGCCGAGAACGCCGGTCTCGAAGGCTACGTGGTCACCCACAAGGTCGCCGAGCTGCCGGCCGGTCACGGCCTCAACGCCGCGACGGGCGAATACACCGACCTGCTCGCGCAGGGCGTCATCGACCCGGTCAAGGTCACCCGCTCGGCGGTGCAGAACGCGGCCTCGATCGCGGGCATGCTCCTCACCACCGAGGTCCTCGTGGTGGACAAGCCCGAGGAAGAGGCCCCGGCCGCCGGTCAGGGCCACGGCCACGGCCACGGTCACTGACCCTTCCCGACCACAGACGGCCCGCCCCCGCATCGCGGGGCGCGGGCCGTCTGTGTTTTCGCGCTCGCCCTGTTTCCAACGACCATGGGATGGCGTATATATGGCGTGTGACGTAGTACCTGATGAAACGCCAGGGAGATGGTGCTTTGGTCAGGTGATGTGGGAAAGTGACTTATTCGAGTAAACCCAACATGGGGACAAAGCGTCTGGGCCTCTGACGAATGTCGCGCATTCGGGTTATGGGATGAAATATTCCACCAGCCCGAAAGGCTCAGTGTCGCCAATTGATTACTAACGGTTATCGTCGCTTCAATGTGACCAATCCGTAGCCGTTCGCGATGACGACAGGCCCGATCAGGGCGGGCATCATGCCTATCGTGAGCGAGGGAAGCGTCGCCGACGCCAAAATTGGGGTAAGGCTCGCGTCGAGACTTCCGGCACGGACGGATGACTCCGACCTAAGGGAACTGACGAGCCTCGCCGTACAGGGAGATCGCGGTGCGATCGAATCCCTGCTCGGTGAGTTGCGTCCGAGAGTGGTGCGCTATTGCCGCGCCAGATTGGGCAGGGTGGCAGGGCAATATCACATTGCCGACGACGTCGCCCAAGAGGTGTGCATCGCGGTCCTGTCCGCGCTGCCCCGATACCGCGACATGGGTCGGCCGTTCGCGTCATTCGTCTTCGGGATCGCCTCGCACAAGGTGGCCGACGCGTTGCGGAGCTCGGTCCGCTCCGCCGTGCCGACCCAGGATCTGCCCGACGGGCCCGACGACGGGCCGGGGCCCGAGGAGACCGTCGTCCGCTACATCGAGGTCGAGTACGCCCGCCGGCTGCTCGCCCGGTTGCCGGACACGCAGCGCGAGTTGCTGCTGATGCGGGTGGTGTCCGGGCTGTCGGCCGAGGAGACCGGTAATGTACTCGGCATGTCACCAGGTGCGGTCCGGGTCGCCCAGCATCGGGCGCTGGCGAGGTTGCGGCAGATGGCTGAGCTGGAGTCGGCTTGACGCCGGAGGAAGAGAGCGACGCGCTACTCGACGCTCTCGCCCGCGGTGAGCCTCCCGGCTGCGGCGACCCCGCCGCCCGGCTGCTCGCCGTCCTGTTGGAGGACGTGACCGGGCTCGCGGAGCTCGCGGAGTTAGCGGAGCTCGGTCAGCGGCGTTCCTCGGTGTCGATGACACCGTCGACGTAGCCTCTGGCGTACTCCCAGCTGACGTAGTCAGCGGGGTCGGGCTGGAAGGCCGGCTCGTGCACCTGCGGCCGGCCCTTGTCGATCATCTGACGAAGGTTGCCGCGCAGCAGCTCCCAGTCGAAGAAGTGCTGCTCCCCGCATTCGGGGCAGTCGAGCACGAGACCGAGCACCCCCTGAGGTTCGAGCAGGGAGTGGAAGACCTCCACGTCGGCGAGGTCGGTGATGGCCTCGTCGCGCTCGGTCGCGGTCAGTGGCTCCGCGTCGTCGAGCTCGCCCAGCGCAGCGGAAGGATCATTCGGGTCGTCCGCGAACGGGTCGCGGGGAACGTCTTCCAGCACCTTCCCACCATATGACCGATGCGGCCTCAGCGGTGGCTATTGGCCCAGCCATCCACGGCGCGAGGCTTCCACCCCTGCGTGGAAGCGTGATTGGGCCCCCAACTCGCTCATGGCGTCGGCGAACCTGGCGCGCACCGTGCGCACCGACAGGCCGAGCTGACGGGCGATCGAGTCGTCGCACATGCCCTGCGCCGCCAGCCTGAGCACCTGCACCACGCCGTCGATCCCGCCGTCCCAGGGCAGCGGCACGGCTCTGGCCCAGAGCTCCTCGAACAGCGAGCGCAGCAGGCCCACCACGATCGGTGTGCGGATCAGGTAGAAGTTGTACGCGTGGTCGGGCAGGTTGCCGCCCCACAGCGCGGGCAGCCCGGCGGCGTCGGGCCCCGCGGTCATGAACCAGCTGGGCACCCGATCGAGGGTGCGGACCTGGCCGCCGGCCTTCCGCAGCCGGGTGAGCTGCTCGCGTACGCCGGGCAGCGACAGCGTGCACACCGGGATGATCGCGTGCACGCGCAGCAGGTCGCGCTCCTGCGCGTCGATCCACGGATCGGCGAACTTACGCACGAAGTCGGCCATGGTGCGCTCGTCGGGAATCGCGGTCAGCAGTTGCATCGGCGGCGCCTGCACGGCCATGCCGACCACGCTCTCGTAGAGCACGTCCGCTCCGCTGGCCAGCTCGACCGGGAACGGCCCGCTCTGGTAGTCGCGTCCGGCGTCGTAGTCGTGGATGAGCCCCCGGATCGAGCCGAGCGCCGAGTCGATGCGCCGGCTCTCCTCGGCCAGCCGGTCGAGGCGCTCGGCGATCAACCGCCCGAGGGCGCCCGCGGGGTGCCGGGCGAGATACTCGCCCGACTGCTCGTCCACCACCCCCAGCCGGACCAGCTCGTCGAGCTGTCTGCTCACCTTGTCGATCGGACCGTCCATGGCCTGGGCCACCTCGGTCACCGTGGCCCGGTGCAGCCGTAACACCGCGGTGTAGAGGGCGGACTGGGCGGAGTCGAGCCCCAGCGTCTCCAGCGGGTCGGACGCTGCGGGCGATGCGTTGCGCATGACGGAGAGCTCCGTAGGGAGGACACGGGCGTGCCGCGAGGATAACCCGGCCCCAGGCCCCTGTCCGCTCCTTGCACCGACTACTCCCGGCTACTCCCGAGGCGTGCAGGTTCGTGCAATTGCACGTTTTCACGTTGCGATGTGCCGATGAGTGACGCAGGCTTAACCCACAGTCGGCAACCCACCGGGCGCAAGCGGTGCCAGTCATCAGGGCGCGGAGGGGGGTCCGGTGGCGCGTTGCGCGCTCCGCCCGGGTGCCGGTAGCTGGGGGATGGGGCGGATCACCGACCGGCCCATCCCCCTTTTTCGATGCTTGCCGGGAGTACGACGGGCCGTGGGGGTCATCGTCCTCCCGGCAACCATGCGGTTTGGTCCCAGGCCCTAGACTTGGCAGCATCACGCGCAACGGCAGGAGGGGGCCGCAGCATGTCCAAGTTCACCGATACAGGTCTGACCTTCGACGACGTGTTGCTCGTGCCCGCCTACTCCGATCTGCAGCCCGGCGAGGCCGACACGCGGTCTCGCCTGTCGCGCGGCATCACCCTGTCCATCCCGCTGGTCTCCGCCGCGATGGACACGGTCACCGAGGCCCGCATGGCGGTGGCGATGGCCCGGCAGGGCGGCATCGGCGTGCTGCACCGCAACCTGTCGATCGAGGAGCAGGCCCAGCAGGTCGACCTGGTCAAGCGGTCGGAGGCCGGCATGGTCACCAACCCGGTGACCTGCACCCCCGACGACACGCTGGCCGACGTCGAGCGGCTGTGCGCCACCTACCGGATCTCCGGAGTCCCGGTGACCGACGCCGACGGCATCCTCGTCGGCATCGTGACCAACCGCGACATGCGCTTCGAGACCGACCAGTCGCGCCGGGTGCGCGAGGTCATGACGTCGATGCCGCTGGTCACCGCCCCGGTCGGCGTCTCGCGTGACGACGCGTTCACGCTGCTCAGGAAGAGCAAGATCGAGAAGCTGCCGCTGGTCGACCCCGACGGCAGGCTGCGTGGCCTGATCACGGTCAAAGACTTCACCAAGAGCGAGCAATATCCGCTGTCCACCAAGGACTCCGACGGCCGCCTGGTGGTGGGGGCCGCGGTGGGCGTCGGCGGCGACGCCGAGTTGCGCGCCAAGGCGCTGATCGAGGCGGGCGTCGACGTGGTGGTCGTGGACGTGGCCCACGGTCACTCCCGAGGGCTGGCCGACATGATCGCCAAGGTCAAGGCCAACAGCAAGGTCGACGTCATCGGCGGCAACATCGCGACCAGGGCCGGCGCCCAGATGCTGGTCGACGCGGGCGCCGACGCGGTCAAGGTGGGCGTGGGCCCCGGCTCGATCTGCACCACCCGGGTGGTGGCCGGGGTGGGCGCGCCGCAGGTGACCGCCATCTACGAGGCGTCGCTGGCATGCGGGCCCGCGGGAGTGCCGGTCATCGGCGACGGCGGCCTGCAGTATTCGGGTGACATCGTCAAGGCCATCGCCGCGGGCGCCGACACGGTCATGCTCGGTTCGTTGCTGGCGGGCTGCGAGGAGTCGCCGGGCGAGCTGATCTTCATCAACGGCAAGCAGTTCAAGTCCTACCGGGGCATGGGCTCGCTCGGCGCGGTGCGCAACCGCGAGCGTGGCGGCACCTCGTTCAGCAAGGACCGCTACGCGCAGGGCGACGTCGGCGGCGAGGACAAGTACATCCCCGAGGGCATCGAGGGCCAGGTCCCCTACCGCGGCCCGGTCGCGGCGGTCGCCCACCAGCTGATCGGCGGGCTGCGCCAGGGCATGTGGTACTCCGGCTGCCGGACGATCCCGCAGATGCACTCCGACTGCGAGCTGATGCCGATCACGTCGGCGGGCCTCACGGAGAGCCACCCCCACGACATCCAGATGACCGTGGAAGCTCCGAACTATCACAGAAGGTAATTCATGACTCAGCAGGTGGAGATCGGCCGGGGCAAGACGGGCCGGCGTGCCTACTCGCTCGACGAGATCGGCCTTGTGCCCTCTCGGCGCACCCGCGACCCCGAAGAGGTCTCGATCGCCTGGCAGATCGACGCCTACCGGTTCGAGCTGCCCGTGGTGGTCGCTCCCATGGACAGCGTGGTGTCACCCGCCACCGCGATCGAGATCGGCCGCCTCGGCGGGCTGGCCCCTCTCGACCTCGAAGGGCTGTGGACCCGTTACGAGGACCCCTCGCCGCTGCTGGAGGAGTGCGCCTCGCTCGACGCCGAGGCCGCGACCAGGAGGCTGCAGGAGATCTACACGGCGCCGATCAAGGAAGATCTGATCGGCCGCCGCATCGAGGAGATCCGCGCCTCCGGCGTGACCACCGCGGTCCGCCTGTCGCCGCAGCGCACGGTCCAGTACCACAAGACGGTCATCGACGCGGGCGTCGACATCTTCGTCATCCGGGGCACCACGGTCTCGGCCGAGCACGTGTCGGGCCGGGCCGAGCCGCTCAACCTCAAGCAGTTCATCTACGAGCTCGACGTGCCGGTCATCGTGGGCGGCTGCGCCACCCACACGGCCGCGCTGCACCTGATGCGCACCGGTGCCGCCGGCGTGCTGGTCGGCTTCGGCGGCGGGGCCTCCCACACCACGCGCAACGTCCTGGGCGTGGCGGTGCCGATGGCCACCGCGATCTCCGACGTGGCCGCGGCCCGCCGCGACTACATGGACGAGTCCGGCGGCCGCTACGTGCACGTGATCGCCGACGGCGGCATGGGCACCTCCGGCGACATCGCCAAGGCCATCGCCTGCGGGGCCGACGCCGTCATGGTCGGCTCGCCGCTGGCCCGCGCCTCCGAGGCGCCGGGACACGGCTTCCACTGGGGCTCCGAGGCGCACCACCCCGACCTGCCGCGCGGCCGCCGCGTCGAGTTCGGCACGGTCGGCTCGCTGGAGCAGATCCTGCACGGCCCGTCGAGCGTCGCCAACGGCTCGATGAACCTGATGGGCGCGCTCAAGCGCACCATGGCCTCCACCGGCTACTCCGACATCAAGGAGTTCCAGCGCGTCGAGGTGGTCGTCGCCCCGACCCAGTGATCACCAGCCTGTGCGGCATAGCCACAGTGATCACCGTCCCTTAGGGCACAGTCAAAATCATCGCCATCCCTTACGGCACGGCCAAGGAGGCCCCACCCGCCGCACGCGGTTGAGGGCCTCCAGGGAGACGGCCGCTGACCCGCACGTGGCCGGCCGCCGTGACGACGTCCTGCCGGCCATCTGGGCGGCTCCGAACCCGGCAGGTGATGCGGGTGCGAAGATTGTCCGCATGAGGCAGGCAGTGGCCGCCGACCTGGCGGCCGTCGAGAAACTGGTGCACGACGCCTACGAGCCGTGGGTCGAGGTCGTCGGCATGCGTCCGCTGCCGATGGAGGCCGACTACGGCGTGCTCATCGCGGCCGGTCGCGTGCACGTGACCGACCCGCTCGACGGGCTCGTCGTGCTGGTGCCCGAGGACGGCGTGCTGCTGGTCGAGAACGTCGCCGTGTCACCCGAGCGGCAGGGCAGGGGCGTCGGCAGGAGGCTGTTGGCCTTCGCGGAGGAGGAGGCGCGGCGGCTCGGGCTGCCCGCGCTGCGCCTCTACACCAACGCGAAGATGGCCTCCAACATCGCGCTGTACGAGTCGCTGGGATACGTGGTGACCGGCCGCCAGGGGATCGAGGGCCGGTCGGCCGTGCTCATGCGCAAGGAACTCACGCGATAGGAACTCTGCGCAAGGAACTCACGCGATAGGAACTCTGCGCAAGGAACTCACGCGATAGGAACTCTGGGCCAGGAACTCATGCGCAAGGAACCCGCGCGCAAGGAACTCACGTGTTAGGAGCTCAGGCGTGCGGAGCTCACGTTGAGGAGTTCTGGCGTGAGGAGTGTTCACGTCAGGAGTTCACGCCGTGAGCACGCTGAGGAGGTGGGTGACCTCGCGGGTCACCGCGTCGCGGCCCGCCCGCAGATACTTGCGCGAGTCGACCACTCTCTCGTCGCCGCTCAGGTAGTCGCGGATGGCGCCGGTGAACGCCTTGTTCAGGTGGGTGGCGATGTTGATCTTTTTCATGCCGTGCCGTACGGCGTGGCGGAGGGTGTCGTCGGGCACCCCCGAGGAGCCGTGCAGGACCAGCGGCACCGGCACGGCGGCGCGCAGCTCGGCGATCAGCTCCAGGTCGAGCACGGCGTCCTTGGTGGTCATCGCGTGCGAGCTGCCCACGGCGACGGCCAGCGCGTCGACGCCGGTGCGCGTCACGTAGTCGACGGCCTCGTGCGGCTTGGTGCGCGCGCCCGGAGCGTGCACGCCGTCCTTGCCGCCGACCTCGCCCAGCTCGGCCTCCACCCACACGCCGCGCTCGTGGCACCAGGCGGCCACGGCGGCGGTGGTGACGACATTCTCCTCGTCGGGCAGCGCCGACGCGTCGAACATCACCGACCCGAGGCCCAGCAGCACGGCCTCCTCGACCAGCGCGCGGTCGGTGGCGTGGTCGAGGTGGACCGCGACGGGCACGGCGGCCCGCCGGGCGACGGCGAGCGAGGCCAGCGCGATCGGCTCCAGCGCGCCGTGGTAGCGCACGCAGTTCTCGCTGATCTGCAGCACGACCGGCAGCCCCAGCGCCTCGGCACCGGCCACGATCGCGGTGGCGTGCTCCAGTTGGATCACGTTGAACGCGCCCACCCCCGCGGGGGACGCGTGGACGATGTCGCCGATGGCGGCAAGGGGCATGACGGGGCTCCTCAGGTGATGACGATCTGGGCGTGCGTGTCGGCGTAGACGTCTCGGTCGAAGTCGCCGGCCACCGGCGCGGCGACGGCGGCCGCGCCCAGCGCCGCCGCCCGCCGTAGCCGGTCGGGCCATGCGGCGCTCTCCACCAGGCCCAGTGCCAGCCCCGCCACCAGCGAGTCGCCGGCGCCCGTGGGGTTGCCGTCCACCCGGTACGGCATGCGGGCCCGGAACGTGCCCTCGGGCGTGACGGCGAGCAGCCCCTCGGCGCCCAGGGAGACGACCACGGAGCCGGCGCCCTGGGCCCTCAACCGCTCGGCGCCTTCGGCGGGGGTGCCGCCCGGCACCGCGCGGGCCAGCTCGTCGGCGTTGGGCTTGACGATCGCGGGGCGGCCCCGGGGGGCATGGCGCAGCGGCTCGCCGTCGGCGTCGACGATCGCGGGCACGCGGTGCTCGGCGGCGATGGCGGCCAGGGTGGCGTAGGTGTCGCTGGGCAGGCCCCTGGGGAGGCTGCCGGAGAGCACGACCACTTGGGCCTGGGCCAGCAAGGCTTCGTACTTTTTCGTGAAATTTCGGAGCTCTTGCTCTGTGACCTCGGGGCCGGGCTCGTTGAACAGGGCCGCGCGGCGGGTGCCGTCGTCGTTGGAGGTCTCGGAGACGACGAGCGTCGTGCGGGCGTCGGCGGCGACTTCGACCAGCGCGCTGGGCAGGCCGGCCGCGCGCAGATCGGCCTCGATGGCCTGGCCGGTGGGCCCGCCCGCGAGGCCGGTGACCAGCACCTCCTGGCCGAGGGCCTGGAGCACGCGGGCCACGTTGACGCCCTTGCCGCCGGCCCGCCGGTGCACGGCCGAGACCCGGTTGACGCCGTCCCAGTCGACGTCGGGCACCTGGTAGGTGACGTCGAGGGCGGCGTTGAGCGTCACGGTGAGGATCATGCGGGCTCCGCTGGGCGAACCCAGGCGCCCCGCCTCATCACCCCGGCCACCTCCAGCTCGTCGGTGAGCACCACCAGGTCGGCGGACTTGCCCACGGCGATCGAGCCGACGCGGTCAGCGATGCCCAGCACGCGGGCGGGCGTGCGCGAGGCGATCTCCACGGCCTCGGGCAGCGACAACCCGACCTCCTGGACGGCCCGCCGGAAGGCGACGTCCATGGTGAGCGTGCTGCCCGCGATCGAGCCGCCCTCGGCCAGCCGGGCGACGCCGCCGGCCACGTTGACCCGCATGGAGCCCAGGACGTAGTCGCCGTCGCCCATGCCGGTGGCTGCCATCGCGTCGGTGACCAGCGCGGTGCGGGCGGGCCCCGCCACGTCGTAGGCCAGGCGCAGCATCGCCGGGTGAACGTGCACGCCGTCGTTGATCAGCTCGACCGTGACCCGTTCGTCCTGCAGCAGGGCGGCGATCGGCCCGGGATCGCGGTGGCCGAGCGGCACCATCGCGTTGTAGAGGTGGGTGGCGACCGTGGCGCCGGCCTCGATGCCCGCCAGGGTCTGCTCGTAGGTGGCGCTGGTGTGGCCGAGCGCGGCGATCACCCCCTCCGCCGCGGCCGCGCGGATCGTGTCGAGGGCGCCCGGCAGCTCGGGGGCCAGCGTGAGCATGCGGACGTGCCCGCGCCCCGCCTTGACCAGCCGGGCGAACTCTCCCGGCGACGGCTCACGCAGCAGCGCCGGGTTGTGGGCGCCACAGCGGGCCGCGGCGATGTAGGGGCCCTCGAAGTGCAGGCCCGCGAACAGCCCCTCGTCGCACAGCTCGGCGAGCGAGGCCGCCGCCGTGGTCAGCTCGTCGATCGCGCCGGTGACCAGGCTCGCCACCATCGTCGTGGTGCCGTGGCGCTCGTGCAGCGCCACCGCGGCACGAGCCCCGTCGTGATCGCCGGTCGGGAAGGATCCGCCCGCTCCGCCGTGGTTGTGCAGGTCGACGAAGCCGGGCACCACGTGCCGGCCGCCCAGGCTGTGGCCCGCGCGGGGGGCGGAGCCGCGGCCGACGTGCGTGATGCGGCCGTCTTCGATGGTCAGCCACCCGTCGTGAGCTCCTTCGGGAGTCACGATCCGGGCGTCGGCGAGTGTGAGGCTCATGGGGAAAGAATCACAGATCGGGTGAGGTGCAGCGGCTCGTCGGGGTTGAGGCCGCGGGCGAACGCCCTGGCGACCGCGACCCGCTGGGCCGTGATCAGCTCGGCCATCGGGTCGAGCCCGCTCTGCAGGAAGGTGCCACCGGTCACCTCGACCTGCTCGCGCAGACCCTCAGGGGCCTCGCCGAGCATCCAGGTGACGCGGCCGGGGCCGGCGATGCTGATCGGGCCGTGGCGGTATTCCATCGCCGGGTAGGCCTCGGTCCACGACCGCGACGCCTCGCGCATCTTCAGCGCGGCCTCCTGGGCGAGGCCCACGGACCAGCCGGAGCCGAGGAAGCTGAACTGCTCGGCCTCGACCAGCCCGTCGGCGAGCGGCGCCGAGACGGCCCGCTCGGCGTCGGTGATCGCCTGGGTCAGGTCCTCGCCGAGGCTGGCGCGCAGCATGGCCAGCTGGGTGGTGGCGAACCTGGTCTGCACCACCGACCGCTCGTCGGCGTAGTCGAGGACGATCAGCTGGTCCGCGACGTTCATGATCGGGGTGTCGGGGTCGGCGGTGATGGCCGTGGTGGCGGACTCGGTGCCGGCGAGCAGCTTCAGCACCTCGGTCGTGGTGCCCGAACGGCTGAGCGCCAGCACGCGGTCGTAGCGGCGGCCCATCGGCGCCTCCGAGGCGGCGAACGCGTCCGTCTCGCCCAGCCCCGCCCGCTCGCGCAGGGCGGCGTAGGCCATCGCGATGAACCACGAGGTGCCGCAGCCGACGACGGCGACCCGCTCGCCCGGGCGCGGCAGCGCGTCGACAGGCACCTCAGCGACGGCGCGGCGCCAGCAGTCCGGCTGAGAGGCGATCTCGGCCTCGGTGTGGGTGGCCACCATTACCTCCAGTGCATGATTGTTTCTGCTCTGTTTATATCAACAAACTGCAAGATTGTGCAGTGGTGGCCCTGGTCTCGGGCGTGTGCGACGCTTGCACGTGTTGGATGGCCAAGGAGGCATTCGTGTCCCGATATGACCGGTGGAATGCGATTCTGGAGCTGCTCGCTCAAGAGGGTCGCCTGTCCGTCGAGGAGGCCGCCCAGGCGCTCGACGTCTCCACCGCGACGATCCGCCGTGACTTCGACCAGCTCGCCCAGCAGCAGATGCTCATGCGGACCCGGGGCGGCGCGGTCGCCCAGAGCGTCAGCTACGACCTGCCGCTCCGCTACAAGACCGCCCGGCACGCCGACGAGAAGCACCGCATCGCCGCCGCCGCGGTGGAGCTGCTCACCCCCGGCGTGGTCGTCGGGCTCAACGGCGGCACCACCACCTCGGAGCTGGCCCGTGCCCTGGCCACGTGCTCGACGCTGGAGTCGGGTTTCACGGTCGTCACCAACGCCCTCAACATCGCCGCGGAGCTCACGGTCCGGCAGCACGTCAAGATCGTCGTCACGGGTGGGGTGGCCCGCCCGCAGTCCTACGAGCTGATCGGGCCGCTGGCCTCGGGGGTGCTGGAGCAGGTGACGCTGGACGTGGCGTTCCTCGGGGTCGACGGCCTCGACGTCGAGCTCGGGGCCTCCGCGCACCACGAGGGCGAGGCCGACGTCAACCATCTGCTGATCCGCCGGGCCGCGCAGGTGGTGGTGGTGGCCGACGCCTCCAAGATCGGCAGACGGGCGTTCTCCCGGATCTGCCCGATCGGGGAGATCGACACTCTGGTCACCGACGCCCGGCTCTCCGACGAGCTCGCCGGCCGCCTGACCGACGCCGGGGTGAAGGTGATCAGAGCCTGATGGGGCACGATGGTCTCGGGTCGACTCGGGGCAAGCGTTACATCGCGCTGTCCGAGCGGGTAGGTATGGAGCGCAAGGCGACATAGCCGTATATCAGGGGGCGTTTATGACGGCGGGAAGGGGCGTGACGCGGCTCGGGCCCGTCGAGCGGGCGGCGGCACTGACCAGGATGGGCGCCCAGGAGCTGGACGTGGTCGTGGTCGGTGGCGGGGTGGTGGGCGCGGGCATCGCGCTCGACGCCGCGACGCGCGGGCTGGACGTGGGCCTGGTCGAGGCGCGTGACTTCGCGTCCGGCACGTCGTCGCGGTCGTCGAAGCTGATCCACGGCGGTCTGCGCTATCTCGAACAGCTCAACTTCGAGCTCGTACGGGAGGCGCTCCAGGAACGGGCCCTGCTCCTGCAGCGGATCGCGCCGCATCTGGTGCGGCCGGTGCCTTTCCTGTTTCCGATGACGCACTTCGGGTGGGAACGCCCCTACGTGGGGGCCGGCGTGGCGCTCTACGACACGCTCGGGATCGCGACCGGCGTGGCGCGTGGGGTGCCGGGGCATCGGCACCTGTCGCGGAGCCGGGCGCTGCGGCTGGCTCCGGCGCTGAAGAAGTCGGCGTTCACCGGGGCCGTCCAATACTGGGACGCCCAGGTGGACGACGCCCGATATGTGATGACCATGCTGCGCACCGCCGCCACCTACGGGGCGGCGATCGCGCCTCGGGCCCAGGTCGTGGGGTTCCTGCGCGAGGGGGAGCGGGTCACCGGGGTACGCGTGCGCGACCTGGAGAGCGGCGGCGAGCTGGAGGTCCGGGCGCAGCAGGTGGTCAACGCCACCGGGGTGTGGACCGACGACATCCAGGAGCTCGTGGGCGGTCGTGGCCAGATCCATGTCCGGGCGTCCAAGGGGATCCATCTGCTGGTGCCCCGGGATCGGATTCACTCCCTCACCGGGATCATCCTTCGTACCGAAAAATCGGTTCTTTTCGTGATCCCGTGGGGGCGGCACTGGATCATCGGCACCACCGACACCGAATGGACGCTCGACAAGGCGCATCCCGCCGCCTCCCGGGCCGACATCGACTACCTGCTCGACCACGTCAACGCCGTGCTGTCGGTGCCGCTGACGCGCGACGACGTCGAAGGCGTCTACGCCGGGCTGCGGCCGTTGTTGTCGGGGGAGTCCGACGAGACGTCGAAGCTGTCGCGCGAACACGTGGTGGCGCATCCGGTGCCGGGGCTGGTCATGATCGCGGGCGGAAAGTACACGACCTACCGGGTCATGGCCAAGGACGCGGTCGACGCCGTGGCCCACGGGCTCGACCAGCGGGTGCCGCGCTCGTGCACCGACCGGATCCCGCTGGTCGGCGCCGAGGGTTACCAGGCGTTGTGGAACTCCAGATACCGCCTCGCGCACACCTCCGGGCTGCACGTCGCCCGGATCGAGCACCTGCTGCAGAGGTACGGCTCGATGATCGACGAGGTGCTGGAGCTGATCGACCGTGATCCGTCGCTGGCCAGGCCGCTCAGTGGGGCCGACGACTACCTGCGCGCCGAGGTCGTCTACGCCGCCACCCACGAGGGGGCCCGGCACCTGAACGACGTGCTGACCCGCCGGACGCACATCTCGATCGAGACCTTCCACCGCGGCCTGGCCGTGGCGCAGGAGGCCGCCGAGCTGATGGCTGAGCCGCTCGACTGGGACACCGAGCAGGTCAAGCGGGAGGTCGAGTACTTCACCAAGCGGGTGGAGGCCGAGCGGCTCTCCCAGGAGCAGGACTCCGACCAGGACGCCGACGCGATCAGGCTCGGCGCCCCCGAGATCGTGCCCGTCGCGATCCCCGAACACTCCTGACGGGCGGCCCGCGCCACCGGCACGGGCCGCCCGATCCGCGAAGGTCAGGGAACCGCCACGGTCTTGGTGATCGTGCCGGTGGCGCCCAGATTGTCCGTCACGGTGAGGGTGACGGTCTTCGCGCCGGCCGAGCTGTAGAAGTGCTGGTTGGTCGCGCCGGTGCCGGTCGAGCCGTCGCCGAAGTTCCAGGCGTACGACGCGATCGTGCCGTCGGCGTCCGACGAGGACGAGCCGTTGAAGTTGCAGTAGCGCCAGAACAGGATCGCCTGGCAGGTCTGCGTGAAGTTGGCCACCGGTGGCTGGTTGGCCGGGGTGCCCGCCGTGACCTGCCTGGTGGTGGAGGCGGTGGCGCCCGCGTTGTCGGTCACGGTGAGGGTGACCGTGTAGGTGCCCGCGGTGCCGTACGTGTGGGTCGCCGTGGCGCCGGTGCCGGTGGAGCCGTCGCCGAAGTTCCACGCGTACGAGGCGATCGTGCCATCAGGGTCGCTGGAGCCGGAGCCGTTGAAGGAGCAGGCCAGCTGGGTGCACGACGAGGTGAACGACGCCGTCGGCGGCCGGTTGCCGCCGGTTGTCGGCGGGAAGCGGGTCGCGTCGTGCACGTCGAGCAGCGGTTCCTTGACGCCGTCGGTGGAGTCGTCGGTCCAGTTGGAGTTGCCGGTGGCGATCAGCTCGGTCCGTACGGCCAGCGAGCCGGCCCTGGTCGTCGGCTTGTTGGCGCCCGAGGTGAGGATGCCCGCGGCGCCCGCGACGTGCGGGCTGGCCATCGAGGTGCCGCTGATGGTGTTGTAGCCGCCGTTCATCCAGGTGGAGTAGATGCAGGTGCCGGGAGCGGTGATCTCCACGGTGGTGCCGTAGTTGGAGTAGGACGCCAGCGTGTCGTCCTGGTCGGTCTCGGTGCGGCACGACAGCGTGCTGCCGCCCTGGCCGCCGGGCAGGCCGTCGTTGTCGGTCATCGCCGAGACGGTGATCACGTCGGCGTGGTTGGCCGGGAAGAACGACGACGCGTTCGCGCTGCTGTTGCCCGCCGCGACGACGACGACCACGCCGGCGTTGACGGCGTTCGTGATGGCCGTGCTGATCGCGCTGCTGGAGCAGCCGCTGCAGCCGAGGCTGAGGTTGATGACCTCGATGGTCGAGGCGCGGGCGACCACCCAGTCGATTCCGGCGGCGATGGCCGCGAGGGTGCCGGAACCGGCCGAGTTGAGCACCTTGACGCCGTGGATGCGCGCGCCGGGCGCGACGCCCACCGGGCCGATCGTGTTGTCGATGGCGCCGACGGTGCCCGCGACGTGCGAGCCGTGACCGTTGTCGTCGTCACCGGAGTTGTTCACGCACGAGCCGGTCGTGCAGTTGGCCCTGGCGACCACGTTCAGGTCGGGGTGGTCGAAGTCCACCCCGGTGTCGACGACGGCCACGTCCACGTCGATGCGGACGTCGTCCACGCCGTCGATGTCCAGGTTGGGGTTGCTCGGGCCGAAGATCCGCCGCACGCCCGTCGGCGTGGTCTGCGGGAACGCCACGACCTCGGCGTCAGGCTCGACGGTGAGCACGTTCGGGTTCTTCCGGAGCGCCTCGGCGGCGGCCGGGGTGAGGCGGGCGGTGTAGCCCTTGAAGGCGTGCTCGTAGACGCCGACGAGTGTGCCGTCCAGCTGGTTCACCTGGTCCTCGGCGGTCGCTCGTGGCGCCGCCCGCAGCTTGCCCGGGTTGAGCTGGACGATGTACGAGCCCTCCTCGGCCGAGGATGAGGCCGAGACGGAGGCGTGGATCGGGGTCGGCGTCATGAGTAACGCCAGCGCGCTGACGAGTAACGCGAGCAGGGGGGTGCGTCGTCGCATGGCAGCGTGAGCCCTTCCTGGGGTGGCGGATGGGGACCATTGAAAACATGAGCCCAAATCAGGCTCCCGGCCATACGTAAAGCACACGTATTGCGACTACGTAGTGCGTAGTTGCCTGCGTGAGCTCAGGCCGAGTTTGCGCAGCGCGTTGGCCACGTGCACCTCGACCGTCCGGGGTGACAGGAACAGGTCCTCGGCGATCTCCCGGTTCGTCAGCCCGTCGGCGGCCAGCCTGACGACCTGCTCCTCCCGGGGCGACAGGGTGCCCTGCGGCTGGGGCGGGCCGTCGATCCGGCGGTTCAGCCGGCGCCGCGCCGCAGGGGTGATCGAGTCGCACAGGGCCTGCCGGGTCAGCGGCTGGCGCAGGCCGTACCTGCCGGGGGGCGACTCCCACAGCAGGCCGCGCCGTACGGCTTCGGCCAGGCCGCGTTCGCCCTGTTCGGGCGGCACCCCCGCGACGGCGGTCAGTGTCCGTTGACCGGTCGGCTCCGGCAGCACGGCCGCAGCCTGCACGAGCCGGCGGGCCGCGAGCGGCAGCGAGCCGAGCTTGAGGAGTACGGCGTCGCGCAGCGCGGGCGGCGTGCCCGGCTCCCGGCCCTCGGCGAGCATCCGGGCCAGTTCCTCGACCGCGAACGGCACGCCCCGGGTGAGCGGCCACAGGTCACGCGGCTCGGGGAGCAGGTGCCCGGCCAGCAGCGCGGTCTCCCCGGCGTCGAGCGGTGCCAGCGCGAGCTCGGCGTGGTCGATGTGCGGCGGCAGGTGGGCGAGCAGCTCGGCCACCGGATGGGCGAGGTCCTCGGCCCGGTAGGTGACCACCAGGTTGACCGCCTCGGGCAGGCAGCGGGCCAGGAAGGCGAGCAGTTGCCTGGTGCCGGGGTCCACCCAGTGCGCGTCCTCGACCACCAGCGTGATCGGCTGCAGCGAGCCGAGCAGCGACAGCACGGCCCTGAACAGACGATGCCGCTCGACCTGCGGATCCGGGAGCGGAGGCGGGGCGGGCGGCAGCAGCTGGGCGAACTCGGGTAAGAAAGGGCGTAACGCGCCGGTGACCGGGTTGAGGTCGGCGGGTGGGCAGGTGTCCCGCAGCGCCTCGACGATCGGGCCGTACGGGAATCGCATCGGGTGGCAGCGACCGATCAGCATGGGGTGTCCGGCCAGCTCGTGCAGGAGGCGGGTCTTGCCGACGCCCGCCTCGCCCTCGATCAGGATGACGACGGGCGGGCGGCTGAGAGCCGCCGTCAACTGGCGCAGCTCGCGCTGCCGTCCCACGAAAGGCATGCCGCACCGCCCGGCCCGAACTACAAAGTGTCAGTGGATTTTTCATTATTTGTGGGACTGTGTCCATATGAAAGGGCGCCGCCCCTGGGGAACGGCGCACTTCCAGATCGGAGGGGTGTCAGTTCATCGGGATCCACGCCTGCCGGGCCAGCGAGGTGGCGTCGTTCACCTGGACACCGCTCTGGGAGACGGTCCAGATGGAGTCGCCGACGACCATCGAGCGCTCGATGCCGGGCTGGTAGCCGTTCCTGCGATCCAGGGGATGCTCGATCAGGCCGAGCTTGGTGACCGCGGAGTCGTCGATCTTCAGCGCCATGGCGCCCTGGCGGCCGGTGTGGTCGCTGAGCGGGATGACCGACAGGCCCGTCTTCGGCCAGTACAGGAACGCGTGCGGGTTCCACTCGGCCTCGGAACCCGAGTCCTTCTGGAACAGCTGCGAAAGCCGGCGCGGGCCGGCCGGGTCGCTCACGTCGAACAGCGACACCTGCGTGCCGAGCGTCCGGCCCTGCTCGCTGGCCTCCTGGCCGATGCCGATCAGCCGCCCGTCGCCCGCCGGGTGCAGGTAGGCGGAGTAGCCGGTGATCTTCAGCTCGCCCGTCACGCGGGGTTCGGCCGGGTCGCGCAGGTCGATCGTGTAGAGCGGGTCCACCTGCTTGAACGTGACGCAGTAGCCGACCGGGCCGATGAAGCGGACCGAGTAGATCTGCTCGCCCTTGCCGAGCCCGCCGACCTCGCCCACCCTGCGCATGCCGGCGGCCTCCAGCACGTAGACGCTGCTGGAGCTGGGCCGCTGGTCGGTGGAGGTGAGGGTGGTGGCGATGCGGAGGTGGCCGTCGTGCTCCGACAGGGAGTACTGGTTCAGCAGCCGGCCGGGCACCTTGCCGGAGGCAACGTAGGAGGGGGCGCCGGGCTTGCCCAGGTCGAACCGGTGCACCTCGGTCTCCTCCGGCGGTTCCGTGGGAGTCGGCGCCAGAGTGGGCTTGACCTTGCCCTCGGCCGGCGCGGACTCGGTGGGCGAAGTGGCCGAGGTGGCCGAGCTGGACGTGCTGGCTGAGGTGGCCGAGGTGGACGTGCTGGCCGAGGTGGACGTGGTGCGTGGGCTGGGCTCCGAGGGGGTCGGCTCGGTGATCGGGGCGTCCTCCACGACCATCGGCTGCATGGGCCGCCACCAGTGCGGGTTGCTGGCCACGTACAGGCTCTGGCCGGTGCCGTAGACGATGTCGCCGTCGGCCGCCAGGCTGATCGGGTCGGTGCCGGCCGCCGTGACGCCCTGGGCCAGGTCGATCGTGTGCAGGGTGAGCAGCGAGGCGCCGGTGTAGTCGGCCGGGTGGCTGACCCGCTCGCAGGGCACCGAGTCCTTCCTGGTGGCGCCGGACGCGTCGGTGATCTCGACCTTGGGCAGCCACGCGTCCAGCGACGCCTGCCGTACCGCGGCCTGGTTGAGCTTCCTGCGCTCGGCCTCCGAGGTGGCGTCGGGGGGCCGGGGGAACGTGATGGCAGGCTGGCTCCGGGTGACCAGCCGCACGGTCGAGCCGACCATCCGGGCGTCGACGTACTCGCCGTCCGGCTTGATCGTGGCGAGCACCTTGAGCTGCCCGGACAGGTCCACGAGCAGGTATCTGGTCTCGCTCATCGGCACGACGGCGTCGAACACCATGCCGCCGCCCCGCATCAGCACCAGCGCCCGATCGCCCGAGACGAGCAGGTCGGCGGGCTGGTAGGTCGGCTCCTTGCCGCCGTTCAGGTCCAGCGAGGCGGTGACCTTCCTGGTCGCCGTGTCGATGACGCGCAGTACGCCGTTGCCGGCCGTGATGACCCGGTCCCCGTCGGTCTTGACCAGGTCGGGCTCGTCCACGCCCGCCTCGTGCACGTTCGTCGTGGAGTGCTCGGGAGTGAGCGAGACCTTGGCCTCGGGCACGGCCATCGCGGTGTCACGTGCCAGATACTTCACCTGGGGCCCGCCGAAGCCCCACGCGCCGACGCTCTTCGCCGCGCGCTCGCGCAGCCCGGCCAGCAGCTCGTCGCAGTCGCTGTAGGAGACGAGACGTACGGCCTCCAGCCGCTGCTTCGGGAGCGGCGGGGTGGCGGAGGTGCAGGCGGCGGTGGTCGCGAGGACTGTGGCGACCAGTGCCGTACGGATCGGCGGCTTCATGACCACATTGACGGATTCCGCGGCCGGGTGGTTCAGGAGCCCCGGGCCGGGTTGACGGTGAAGACGGGACTCAGCTCCAGCTCGTCGGGGATCTCCAGCAGCTTGCGCACCAGCTCGCCGTCGAAGCCGACGACCTGGACCTCGTCGTTGCTGGCGTTGCTCTGCTCCCAGCAGAACAGGTGGGTCTCGTCGTACCAGCCGAGGATCTTGTCGCAGTCGGAGGAGAACGCCCGGACCCGGACGCCGGTGGCTGAGTCCCAGAGGCAGTGGTCGCGGCCGACGCCCTCGGGGCAGTTGGTCACGAACAGCTTGCCGGAAGGGGAGAAGAGGTCCTGCGTGCCCGAGGCCAGCGTGCCGACGGCGGGCGCGTCGCGGACCGCCTTGCCCGCGGCGTCGAAGAAGCGCAGGCCCTCGTCCTTGCCGTAGACGTTGACCACGCCCTTCTCCTCGCCGTCCCAGCCGAAGGAGGAGCCGCGGATCGCGTTGTCGGCCACGTTGACCACGGTGGCCTTGGCCTCGGCCACGTCGATGAGGACGAAGCCCAGGTAGAGCCAGTCGTCGCCCTTCTTCCGCTCGATGTTGAGCAGGAGCTTCGAGCCGTCCTTGGACCAGGAACGCAGGCTGCTGATCAGCGGCTCGCGCACGGTCTTGACGGTGGACCTGGCGCCCGAGCGCCGGTCGGTGATGACGATCGAGTCGTAGTCGTCGGAGGTGTAGGTGCGGCCCCTGGTGGCCAGGCGGTGACCGTCTGGCGAGACGAGTGACTCCCAGTTGTCGGCGTACTTGATGAACGTGCCGCGCAGTGACTTCCTGGCGTAGTCCTGCCACTCCTCGGACTTCTTGTCGTAGATCTCGTACGAGGTGAGGGTGATGGCGTCAGCCGGGTGCTCGTAGAGCGTGATCGCGCCACCGGGCAGTTTGCGCTTGACCGGGTCGGCCGGCACCGCCGTGGGGGTCTCGCGCTGCTGTGTCGTCGTCGGTCGCGGCGTGGCCGAAAGGGCCGCGACCGGGGGCCGCTGCCGCGAGACGACCACCGCCACGGCCGCCAGCATGAGCACCGCGACGGCCACCGTCACACCGATGATGATCGGGCCCCTGCCCTTGCGGGGTGGCGGGAACCCCGGCCGGTGGTGCGTGGGAAAGGAGGTCGAAGACCCGGGATACGCTCCGGGCGGCATCGAGGACCTCGCGGGCGCCGGGAATGCCACCGGCGTGGACCCCATCGGCGACCCCGAGGCCATCGGGTGCCGAGACGGCGCCGGATGCGCCGGGTGCGGTGTCGGCGTCGGGTGCGGTGCCGGGTGCGCTGCCGGGGGCGTCGGGTGCGGTGGTGCCGCCGGGTACGGCGCCGAGGGGGTCGCGGCGGCGGCCGCCTGGGCGAGGATGCCCGGGTTGGGCGCGGCGCGCTGCAGTAAGCGCATGATCACCTGCTCGGCCGTCGGCCGGCGGGCAGGGTCCTTGGCCAGGCAGTCGAGCACCACGTCGCGCAGCGGCCCGTCGAGCACGCCCACGTCGGGATCCTGGTTGAGCACCCGGTTGAGCACCGCGGGCATGGTGTCGCTGCCGAACGGCGCCCGGCTGGACGCGGCGAACACCATCGTCCCGGCCCACGAGAACAGGTCGGCGGCCGGCCCGACGGTGTGTCCCATGATCTGCTCGGGCGGCATGTACGAAGGGGTGCCGACCGGCATGCCGCTGATCGTCGAGGTGGCGTCGAGCGCCCGCGCGATGCCGAAGTCGATCACCCGCGGCCCGTCGGTGCCGAGGATCACGTTGGCCGGCTTGAAGTCGCGGTGCACGATGCCGGCCTGGTGGATCGCGGCCAGCGCGGTGGCCGTGCCGACGGCCAGGCGGTGCAGCGAGGAGCCGGTGCGCGGCCCCTCCCGCTGCACGACCTGCTGCAGCGACGGCCCCTCGATGAACTCACTGACGATGTAGGGCCGCTGGTGTTCGATGCCGGTGCCCAGAACGGCCGCCGTGCAGAACGGCGCCACCCGCTGAGCCACCTGCACCTCGCGCAGGAACCGTTCGACGCTCACCTCGTCGGCCGCCTGGTCGGCCCGCAGCCACTTGACGGCGACGTGCTCGCCGGAGGGGTCCTTGGCCAGGTAGACGACCCCTTGCCCGCCCTCGCCGAGCCTGCCGAGGAGATCGAGGCCGGCCAGGCGTGGCGGATCTCCGGGTCTGAGCGGCGCGAAGGAAGGCATGAGGGGATTCTCACCCCATGCCGCGCCCGGCGAAAACTACCCGCGAGTAGCATGTCCGGAATATCCTTCTGCCATGCACGTGACGTCCAGCGGCACGACCCAGCAGATCACCGTGCCGTTCACCGGCGAACCCCTCGCCCAACTGCCCCTCTCCACCGCCGACGACGTCAGCGCGGCCTACCGTAAGGCACGGGCCGCCCAGGAGGAATGGGCCGCCCGGCCGGTCGCCGAACGGGTGCGGCCGTTCCTCCTCCTCCACGACGCGCTGCTCGACCGGCGCGACGAGATCCTCGACATCGTCCAGAACGAGACCGGCAAGGCCCGCAAGCACGCCTTCGAGGAGGTGCTGGACGTCGCCGGGTGCGGCCTCTACTACGCTCGCCGCGCCCCCGGCCTGCTCGCCCCGCGCAGACGCCAGGGCATCCTCCCGGTGGCCACCCGGGTGAGCGAGCTGCGCCGGCCCAAGGGCGTGGTCGCGCTCATCTCGCCGTGGAACTACCCGCTCTCGCTCGGGGTCACCGACGCCGTCCCCGCGCTCCTGGCCGGCAACGCGATCGTCCACAAACCCGACACGCAGACCGCCCTGTCCACGCTGTGGACGATCGACCTGCTGGCCGAGCTGGGCATGCCGCGCGAGATCTGGCAGGTGGTGCTGGGCGAGCCCGCCGAACTCGGCGACGCGCTGCTCGACGGGGCCGACTACGTGGCCTTCACCGGCTCCACCCGCAGCGGCCGGAAGATCGCCGAGGAGGCGGCCAAGCGGCTCATCGGCTGCTCCCTGGAGCTCGGCGGCAAGAACCCGATGGTGGTGCTCGACGACGCCGACCTCGACCTCGCCGTCCAGGGCGCCCTCCGGGCCTGCTTCACCAACGCCGGCCAGCTCTGCCTGTCGATCGAGCGCCTGTACGTGCACGCGAGCGTGTTCGACGCCTTCGCCGAGCGCTTCACCCGGCAGGTGCGCAACCTGCGGCTGGGCGCGGGCCACGACTGGTCGGTGCAGATGGGCTCGCTCACCTCCCAGCGCCAGCTCGACGCCGTCAGCGCGCACGTCGACGACGCGCTGGACAAGGGCGCCACGCTGCTGACCGGCGGCAAGGCGAGGCCCGACCTCGGGCCGCTGTTCTACGAGCCCACGGTCCTCACCGGCGTCACCGAGGACATGGAGCTGTGCCGCAACGAGACGTTCGGCCCGGTGGTCGCGCTGTACCCGTTCGGCACCGACGACGAGGCCGTCGCCCTGGCCAACGACACCGTCTACGGGCTCAACGCCTCCGTCTGGACCACCGACCTCGCCCGCGGCCGCGCGCTCGCCGCCCGCGTCAAGGCCGGCACGGTCAACATCAACGAGGGGTACGGCTCCGCCTACGCCTCCTACGACGCCCCGATGGGCGGCATGAAGGCGTCCGGCATCGGCCGCAGGCACGGCGCGGAGGGCCTGCTCCGCTACACCGAGTCGCAGACCGTGGCCTCCCAGGCGAGCTGGCTGGGGTTCGAGCCGCCGTTCGACCTGTCGTACGAGACGTGGGCCGAGGTTCTGAGCGTCACGCTCAAGACGATGAGGAGGCTCCGGCTCAAGTGAGCGACTTCGACGTGCTCGTCATCGGGTCCGGGTTCGGCGGCAGCGTCTCGGCGCTCCGGCTGACCGAGAAGGGGTACAGGGTCGGCGTGCTGGAGGCGGGCCGGCGCTTCGACGAGTCCACCCTGCCCGCCACCTCCTGGCACGCGCGCGACTTCCTGTGGGCGCCCTGGCTCGGGCTGAAGGGCATCCAGCGCATCCACGTGCTGCGCGGCGAGCGTGGCAGCAAGGTCATGGTGCTGGCCGGGGCCGGGGTGGGCGGCGGATCGCTCAACTACGCCAACACCCTGTACGAGCCGCTCGACCCGTTCTTCCAGGACCCGCAGTGGGCGTCCATCACCGACTGGAAGGCCGAGCTGGCTCCCCACTACGACCAGGCCAGACGCATGCTGGGCGTGGTGACCAACCCCACGGTGACCCGGGCCGACGAGATCATGCGCAAGGTCGCCGATCGGATGGGCGTGGCGGACACCTTCCGCCTCGCGCCCGTCGGCGTCTACTTCGGCGAGGACGGCGTCGACCCCTACTTCGGCGGCGCCGGCCCCGAGCGGCGCGGGTGCACGCAGTGCGGCCAGTGCATGACCGGCTGCCGTCACGGCGCCAAGAACATGCTCACCAAGAACTACCTCTACCTGGCCGAACGGGCGGGCGCCCGGATCTACGCCGAGTGCACCGTCACCTCGGTGCGTCCGCTGCCCTCCGGCGGCTACCGGGTGCACGTCCGTAGGACGGGGTCCGCGCGGCTGCGCCGTACGTTCACCGCGAAGCAGGTCGTCTTCGCGGCCGGCACGTACGGCACCCAGCGGTTGCTGCACCGGCTGCGCGCCGACGGCACGCTGCCCCGCGTCTCCGCCCGGTTGGGCACGCTGACCAGGACCAACTCCGAGGCGCTGCTGGGCTTCGAACGGCTCTCGGCCGACGGCGAGAAGCTCAACTCCGGCGTCGCCATCACCTCCTCCATCCACCCCGACGCGCAGACGCACATCGAGCCGGTCCGCTACGGCGACGGCTCCAACGCGATGGGCCTGCTGCGCACCCTGCTCATCGACGGCGGCCAGTCCCGGTGGCGCGCCTTCGCCCGAGAGGCGGCGGCGCACCCACTGCGGGCGCTGCGCCTGCTCAACCTGCGGCGCTGGTCGGAGCGGACCATCATCGCGCTGGTCATGCAGGCCAAGGACAACTCGATCACGGTACGCGGCACCCGCTGGGGCCTGCGCGCGTCACGCGGCCACGGCGAGCCCAATCCCACCTGGATCCCGGCCGGTCACGACGCGGTACGGCACGCGGCCGAGGAGGTCGGCGGGCTGCCGGGCGGGTCGTGGCTGGACCTGTTCGACATCCCGGCGACGGCGCACTTCCTCGGCGGCTGCGCGATCGGCGACTCCCCGGACACCGGCGTGATCGATCCCTACCACCGGCTCTACGGCCACGAGGGGCTGCACGTCGTCGACGGTTCGGCCGTCTCGGCCAACCTCGGCGTCAACCCGTCGCTGACCATCACCGCGCAGGCCGAGCGGGCCATGTCGTTCTGGCCGAACGCGGGCGAGGCGGATCCGCGTCCGCCCCTCGGATCGGCCTACGACCGGCTCTCGCCGGTCGCGCCGCGCCACCCGGTGGTCCCCGCCGCCGCCCCCGGCGCCCTCCGGCTGACCCTCACGCCACGTACGACGCCGGCCTGACGTGTACGACGCGGAGACCTGACCGCGTACGGCGTCGAGATCCGACCGGGTGCGCGGGCCCGCCGGGGCGGATCCCGCGCGCGGGACACCGCCGTGGATCGGTCAGACAGGGAGATTCCAGCTCGGCCCGTCCGGGTCGCCGAGCCAGACCCGCTGCCGCCCGTCGCGCGTCACGGTGAGACCGAAGGCCGACTGGTGGGGAGATCCCGCTCGCTGCCAGGTCAGGATGGCGTCCTCGACGGCGTCCCACAGCCGGAGCGGCCCGTGCTGGTGCACGCTCCAGCCACCGTCCGGGGCCGGCTCGGTGGTGGCCTGGGACCCGGTGGCCACGTCGATCAGGAACACCTCGTCCCCGTCACCGATCTTCTCGGCCGAAGGCGCGGCGAGCTGGGCGACGAACACGCCGGTCGAGTCGTCGAGCAGCTTCGGATCGATCCGGCTCGCGCGCGCCTCCCCGAGGCCCGTCAGGTAGAACGGCGAGCGCGGCGGGGGCTGATGCGGGCGGGCGGGCATGAACGAGATGTCCTCGGCGCGGAACCGGCCGGAGGCGGTGCCGTCGTCGCCGAGCCTGAGATGCGCGAACGCCGACCCGTGCATCCAGCCCGTCAGCGGAGCGGTGATGGTGCCGCCGTCACGCACCTGCCACATCCAGGGCGCGGGGATGTAGCGCACCGAACAGGTGGCGATCAGGTGGTCGTACTCGGCGTTCTCCGGATGGCCGCCGAGGCCGTCACCCACGACGAGGGTGGGGGCGTAGCCCTGCCGCGAGAGGCCGGCCCGCGCGCCGGCGGCCACGGCCCGATCGTACTCGACCGAGGTCACGCGAGCCTCGCCGAGCCGGTGGCACATGAGAGCGGTGGAGTAGCCCGTCCCCGTGCCGATCTCCAGCACCGAGTCGGTGTCCACGATCTCGGCGACCCCCAGCATCCGCACCACCAGGCTGGGCATCGTGGAGGAGCACGTCGGGCTCCCGCCCATCGTGTCGGTCGCGGCCGCAGCCATGACACCGTCCACTTGGGTGACCCAGGATTCGTCGGAGTCGGCCATCCGCAGCCACTCCTCATCGCCCACGTCCTGGCGACGCACCGGCTCCCACAGCGTGCCGTACGAACCGTTCACCCGCCGGAAGACCGCGTCTCCGAGAAAGAACTCGCGGGAAACGTGCTCGACCGCGGCCCGCCATTGCGGATCGTGTAGGTGACCACCCGAGATGAGTCGCTCGGCCAGTCCAGCGCTCCGATCGGTCATGTACGTCCTTTCCCCAGAGAGGTTGGCGAGAGCGCACGCTGTTGATCACCAGAACGGAACATCCGTCATCAACAGTCGTCGGCGTAGTCGATGGTGTTGTCGTGGTCTTTAGCAGGCCTCGTACTGTCAGAGCAGCTGGTCGTCGTGTTCTTGTTGGTCTCCTTGTTGGTGCCGTGCCTGCCCGCCTCGATCGGCTGGCCGGACGGATCGAAGTAGCGACCGGTCTGTGTCACGGGGTCGAGTTCGACGCGGGGCACTTCCACGCGAGCGGACGGGTTGAATGCGGTCACGCGGGTGACTCCCCACGGTTCGGCTGTCATGGTTTTCATGGCCTGGTGTCTCCTTCTTTCTTCGGTTGACGGACAGGGTGGCCCACCGGTTGACGTGGCCGCCGGGGAATCGGAAGGCGAGATGGCGAGTTGCCGGGCTTGCGGTGAAAAGGGGCCGGCCATTGATTGGCCGGCCCCCGGGTGTGTCCGGTCGGGCCCCGTTCGACCGGATTCACCACTGGTACGCACTCAGGCGGCGCGGGTGATGGTCTCGCAGTCGGCGTTGACCGTATCCACGGCGACTCGGTCGGCGATCGCCCTGTCGGCGGTGCCGCCGTCGCAGCGGACGGAGTTCTCCGCCTGGCCGTCCTGGACGTCGATCACGTCGTTGCCGGCGCCACCCGACACGGTGTCCCGGCCGCGGCCCGGTGTGATCGTGTTGCCCAGGGCGTCGCCGGTCAGCGTGTCGCCGAACGAGCTGCCGATGATGTTCTCCGTCTGGATGTTGTCCTGGTCGGCCGGCCGGGTGCCCTCGGCGGGGCGGCCGTCGTTGAACGCGAAGTCCAGTCGCACGGTCACCCCGGCCGCGGCCGAGGACAGGGCGTAGGAGGTGGTGTCCTCGCCGTTGTGGCCGGCGTACAGGATGCGGCTGGCCGTGGTGCCGGCGGCCTCGCCGACGAGGAAGGTGTCGTCGCCGTCGTCGCCCTCGACCGACCCGGCGAACGGGACGAGCGTGCGGAAGGTGTCGCGGCCGTTGCCCAGCCTCGCCAGGATCTTCGGGATGCCGGCCGAGCACCGGACCGTGGTGGGATCACCGGCGACCGCCAGGCAGCCGGCTCCCGGAACGATCGTCACCGAGTCGGACACCCGGATCGCACCCCCGCTCTCGACGTCTCCATGGTTGAGCAGAAGATTGTTCTGCTCTGCTGAGAAATGCACACTCATGACGGCCTATTTCCAGCAAAAGTACGCACACCCAGTGCTCCTGGCCTCGTTTGAGCGCGGGCACATCAAGGGCGTGAAAGGGTGATCAGGTGAGCTGGGACGTGCACGCGCTGGACCTGCTGGAGACGGGGGCGCCGACGCCTCTGGTCGAGTTTCCCGTGGCGGCGCCCGGCGTCAGGCTGCTGCTGAAGGACGAGTCGGCGCATCCGACCGGGAGCCTGCGGCACCGGCATGCCAGGGCGTTGCTCCGGCGGGCCGTCCTCGACGGGCTGGTGACCGAGGGGACGACCGTGGTGGAGGCCACCGGTGGCAACGCCGCCGTGGCGCAGGCGTGGTTCGCCAGGCGGCTCGGCCTGCCGTACATCGTGGTCATGCCTGGCGCGCGCGGTGAGGAACGGGCGCGGCCGGTGGAGGAGCTGGGCGGCGAGTGCCGGTTCGTGACCCCGCCACTGGCGATCTACGACGCGGCGCGGCAGATCGAAGGGCACTTCCTCGACCAGTTCGGTCGAGCGGTCGAGCACGACCTGGCCGACGAGCTGTTCGCCCAGGTACGCCCGGACTGGGTGGTGGTGGGGGCCGGCACCGGAGCCACCTCGGCGACCCTGGGCCGCCGGGCCCAGGCCCTCGTCGCCTCTCCGGGTGCGGGCCCAGAGCGACTCCCCACGCTTGCGGGCCCAGAGCCGGGAAGCGTGGACCGGACACGGGTGGCGGTGGCCGATCCCGAGAACTCGGCGTACTTCCCCGGATGGACCCTGGACGTGTCCGACTACGCCACGGGCATGCCGTCACGCATCGAGGGGATCGGCAGGCCGCGCGTGGAGCCCGGTTTCCGCCCGGACCTGGTCGACCTGGTGATCCCGGTGCCCGACGCGGCCTCCGTCGCCGCCGCCCGGCGCGTTCGCGAGGTCACCGGGCTGCCCGTGGGCGGTTCGTCGGGCACCGCGCTCTGGGCCGCGCTGGAGCTGGTCGAACGGATGCGCGCCAAGGGCCGTCACGGCACGGTGGTGTCCGTGATCGGTGACGCGCATCCACGACATCTGGCGACTTATCACGATGACGCGTGGGCCACCGCGAAAGGGCTCGACGTGCGCGCTCACGAGCGGGAGCTGCTCCGCCGTACGAGCTGATCAGCCGGAGCGGCGTTCACCCCGGAAGGGTCTCGCCGCCGATGGGGGCGAGGACCTCGCCGGTGTAGTACGACGACAGCCGCTCGGCGGCGAAGAAGACGTACGACGGCGCGATCTCGTCGGGGTCGGCGGCCCGCTTCATCGGCACCTGCTCGCCGAACTTCTCGACCTTCTCCTCGGGGAACGTCGCCGGGATCAGCGGCGTCCAGACCGGCCCGGGGGCCACGGCGTTGACCCGGATGCCCTTTTCGACGAGGTTCTGTGCCATCGCGTAGGTGAATGCGTTGATCGCGCCCTTGGTGGCGGAGTAGTCGATCAGCGTCTTGTTGCCGCGCAGCCCGTTCACGGACGAGGTGTTGATGATCGCGCTGCCCTCCCGCAGGTACGGCAGGGCGGCCTTGGTGACCCGGTAGTAGCTGTGGATGTTCACCGCGAACGTGTGCTCCCACTGCTCGTCGGTCAGCTCCTCCAGGGAGTTGACCGGCTCCTGGTAGGCCACGTTGTTGACCACGACGTCGAGGCCGCCGAGCTCGCCGACCGCCTGCTCGACGACCGACGCGCAGTGGTCGCGGTCGCCCAGGTCGCCCGGGAGCAGCACGCAACGCCGATCGGCCTGCTCCACGAGCTTCTTGGTGTGGTTGGCGTCCTCGTGCTCGCTGAGGTAGGCGATCGCGACGTCGGCCCCCTCCTTGGCGAAGGCGATGGCGACCGCCCGGCCGATGCCGGAGTCACCGCCGGTGATCAACGCCCGCTTGCCCGCCAGCAGGCCCCTGCCCTCGTAGTCGCGCATCTCATCGCGGGGTTCGGGCGCCATCTCGCCGCTTCGGCCTGGGTACGGCTGGCTCTGTCCGGGTGGTGTGCTGTTCGGTGTCTCCGGCATACCGGGGCGCTTGCCCGCAGGTGAGCCCGTCTAACACGGTCAGCGCAGCGGGTGGCTGACCCAGACGTTCGGCTCGACGTAGACCGCGTGGTCGTGCGCCACGTCGCAGTGCACCGGGCTGAGCGCTCCCGGCACCTCGACCGTGCCGGTGCGGTCGAAGGGCAGATCGGTCCACGCGCGCCACTCGTCGAGTGTGCCCGCGACCACCATCGACCGGGGCGCCACCTTGACGATCTTCCCGCCGGCCCGTACGTGCACGCGCAGCCAGGCGTCGTGCGGCAGCCCGTCCGCTCGGGTGCGGAAGGCGTACTCGGTCATGGGGGTGTGCGGTTCGAGGTGTTTCTGGTTGGGCCGGACGGGCGCCACCAGCTCGGCGAACCCCATCGCGGCCGCGTGGTCGCGCATCGCGCGCACCATGCGAGGCGACACTCCCGACCCCAGCAGGTCGCGCCGGACGGTGATCTCCAGGGCGGAGATGGCGGAGGTCTCGGCGGAGGTCTCGCGGGCCAGCCAGCCCCGGCGGATCACCGCGTCCCAGCCGTCGTCGGGCAGCTCGGACCCCTTCGGCGCGTACGGGATCATGCAGCCGCGCGCCACCAGCCGCCCCGGCTCGGCGTCGTCGTCGGCCACCAGCACGTAGTCGGCGTAGGCCGAGTCGGCGATCTCGTAGAAGAGGTCGGCGATGGGGTCCTTGAGCATGAACTCGGGCCACGCGCTGTCCATCGTCCAGAGCGAGGCGGCGAGTTCGGGACGTTCGGCGAGCGTCGTGATCCGGAGGGACATGTGGATCATTGTTACATTTCGGATGGCCGCTGGACCGGTTGGTGCTCGGTCCTGAAGATCAGCGTGGTCTGCAGATGGACGATCTCCGGCCGGACCAGGAACTTCTCCAGCGCCAGCCGGTGCAGGTGGTCGGCGTCGGTCACGGCCACGTGCACCAGGAAGTCCTCGGTCCCGGCGACGTGGAACAGGGTGATCGTCTCCGGCAGGCCGAGCACGAACGTCCGCAGCGGGTCCACGAGCTGGCTGGTGTGGGGGCGTACGCGCAGGGCGAGCAACGCCTGCAGCGGCCGGCCCAGCTTGGCCGGCTCGACCCACGCGCGGAACCCGGTGATGACGCCCCGGCGGCGCAGCGAGCGGACGCGTTCCAGGGCCGTCGAGGGCGCCACGCCGAGGCGGTCGGCGAGATCCTTGTTGGGCAGCCGGGCGTCGTTCTGCAGCTCGGCCAGAATGGCCAGGTCGATCGAATCCAGTTCGGTGTTATGCGGCATTGTCACCCTTTCCTTCGGTGACGCTAGCCGGGCCTCGATGAAGTGACCACTATTTCGGAGTATGTGGAACATCGAGGAGTTCACCGAGGCGGCGGGCATCACGGTCCGCGAGCTGGCGGCGTACGTGGACGAGAGCCAGCGGGGCGCCGTGCCCGTGATCAGGCGCGAGCCGCCCCGGGAACTGGCCGAGCGGCTCGGGCTGCGGGACTTGATCCGGGACGGCGGGATGACTCCCGGGACGTACCAGGAGTTTCTGCGGACGTTCCTCGCGGAGGGCACCAGGCTCCACCATCCCGCCTACCTGGGACACCAGAGCGCGTCGCCGGACTTCCCGGCGGCACTGGCCGATTTCATCCACGGCGCCACGAACAACCCGATGGCCGTCTACGAGATGGGCGCGGCGGCGGCTACGGTCGAGTTCGAGGTGCTCAGGTGGATGCTGGCCAAGGTGGGCCTCCCGGCCGGCGGCGGCGTGCTGACGCACGGCGGGTCGCTGGCGAACCTGACGGCGCTGCTGGCCGCGCGGGCACGGGTGGCGCCCGACGCGTGGGAGAACGGCGTGCCGGACGACCTGGTGATCCTCGCGCCGCCCTCGGCGCACTACTCGGTGTCGCGCGCCGCGTCGATCCTGGGGCTGGGGCAGCGTTCGCTGGTGCCGCTGGAGACGGACGCGCTCGGCCGGATCGACGTCAGCCGCCTACCCGAGATTTCCGGAAAAAGGGTGATGGCGCTGGTCGCGTCCGCCTGCGCCACGGGCACCGGGCTCCACGACGACCTGCGCACCCTCGGCGCGTGGTGCCGCGAACGCGGCGTCTGGTTCCACGTGGACGGCGCGCACGGAGCCTCGGCCCTGCTCAGCGACCGGCACCGGCACCTGCTCGACGGCATCGACCAGGCCGACTCGGTCATCTGGGACGCCCACAAGATGCTCCGCACCTCCTCCCTCGCCGCCGCCGTGCTCGTCCGCGAGGAGGGCGACCTGGACGCCGCCTTCCGGCAGCAGGCCAGCTACCTCTTCTACGGCGACCAGGGCTTCGACCTGATCGGCCGCACCGTCGAGTGCACCAAGGCCGAGCTGGGCCTCAAGATCTTCCTGAACCTCGCCTGGCGCGGCGAGCGCGGCCTTGGCGACTACGTGGCCCGCCAGTACGCCACGGCCCACCGCTTCTGGGAGCTCGCCGCTCGGCGACCCGCCTTCGATCTGCCGTACGAGCCCGAGAGCAACATCGTCTGTTTCAGGTACGGCGACGCGGACCAGGCCGCGATCCGCGAGCGCCTGCTGCTCGACGGCTCCTTCCACCTCACCTCCACCGAGCTGGGCGGCGCCCGCCACCTGCGGGTCACGGTCATGGCCCCCGCGACGGACGACAAGATTCTGGAGGCCCTGCTCGACGAGATCGCCGCCGTAGCGACGTACTGAATCCGGATTTTGCCGACCTTCTAGACGGATCCGCCCGATCCTGTACGTTCGAGTCGAGCGCTAGGGGAGGGTTCCGGTGCGAGAACTGTTCGGCAAGGTCGCGGTGGTGACGGGGGCGGCGAGCGGCATCGGGAGGGCGTTATCCGTGCGCCTCGCCGCCGAGGGCATGTCGCTGATGCTCGCCGACGTCGATCCGGGTGGGCTGGCCGAGACCGCCGAACTGGCGGGCAACGGCAAGGCCCTCACCCAGATCACCGACGTGTCCGACGAGGCGTCCGTGCACCACCTGGCCGACCGGGCCTTCGGTGAGCTCGGCGCGGTCCACCTGCTCTGCAACAACGCGGGCGTCTTCCAGCGCGGGCACATGTGGACCCGCACCCCCGAGGACTTCAGCTGGCTGCTGGGCGTCAACCTGTGGGGCGTGCTCCACGGCATCCAGGCGTTCGTCCCGCGGATGATCGAGCAGGACACCGAAGGCCACATCGTCAACACCGTGTCCGTGGCCGGCCTGCTCGGCGCCCCGTCGGCGGGTGGATACGCGGTCAGCAAGTACGCGGCGTACGCGGCCACACAGTCGCTCGCCCAGGATCTGGCCGCCGTCGGGTCCAGGCTGCGCGTCACCGCCCTGTGCCCGGGCGGGGTGCGGACCAGGATCAACCACTCCGAACAGGTCCGCCCGGCGGGGCTCTCCCTCGCTCGCGGCTCCGACGACCCGGAGGCGCAGGAACGGCTCGACGCCGCCGTCGAGCGCGGCATCGAGCCGGAACGGGTCGCCGACCTGGTCGTCGAGGCGATCCACGAGGAACGCTTCCTGGTGCTGACCCACCCCGACTACGGCATGGGCCTGCGCAGGCAGACCGACGCCCTGCTCACGGGCGGTATCCCCCCGCTGCCCGCGTACGAATGACACCTGGCCAGGCAGGACGGGTGCTGCCGATACACTGGAGACACCGCATTCGCCTTCATGGGGGTATCTCTCGGTGTCTGATTTCGACACAGTGCTCGTGGTCGACTTCGGCGCGCAGTACGCGCAGTTGATCGCCAGGCGGGTGCGCGAGTGCCACGTCTACTCCGAGATCGTGCCCTCGACGATGCCGGTCGAGGAGATGCTGGCCAAGCGGCCCAAGGCGATCATCCTGTCCGGCGGCCCCTCCTCGGTCTACGCCGACAACGCCCCGGCCGTCCCCGCCGGCCTGTTCGAGACCGGAGTGCCCACGTTCGGCATCTGCTACGGCTTCCAGGCGATGGCCCAGGCGCTGGGCGGCGAGGTGGCCCGCACCGGCGTCGCCGAATACGGCGGCACCGAGCTCGACGTGCTCCAGGAGGGCGTGATCTTCGCCGGGCTGCCCGCGGCGCAGAAGGTCTGGATGTCCCACGGCGACAGCGTCGCCGCCGCCCCCGAGGGGTTCGCGGTGACCGCCTCCACTCGCGAGACTCCGGTCGCCGCCTTCGAGCACCCCCAGCGGGGCCTCTACGGCGTGCAGTTCCACCCCGAGGTGCTCCACTCCGAGCACGGCCAGGCGGTGCTCAGGCACTTCCTCGACGCGGCGGGCTGCCGCCCCTCCTGGACCATGCTCAACATCGTCGAAGAGTCCGTCGAGGCGGTCCGCCGCCAGGTCGGCGGCGGCCGGGCGATCTGCGCGCTGTCCGGCGGCGTCGACTCCGCCGTGGCCGCCGCGATCGTGCAGCGCGCCATCGGCGACCGGCTGACCTGCGTCTTCGTCGACCACGGGCTGCTGCGCAAGGGCGAGGCCGAGCAGGTCGAACGCGACTTCGTGGCCGCCACCGGCGTCAAGCTCCGGGTCGTCGACGCCGCCGACCGCTTCCTGAAGGCGCTCGACGGCGTGACCGACCCGGAGGAGAAGCGCAAGATCATCGGACGCGAGTTCATCCGCGTCTTCGAGGACGAGCAGCGCGCGATCATGGCCGACGGCCCGGTCGACTTCCTCGTCCAGGGCACCCTCTACCCCGACGTGGTCGAGTCGGGCGGCGGCACCGGCACCGCCAACATCAAGTCCCACCACAACGTCGGCGGCCTGCCCGAAGACCTCCAGTTCACCCTGGTGGAGCCGCTGCGCACGCTGTTCAAGGACGAGGTGCGGCGGGCCGGTGAGGAGCTGGGGCTGCCGAGCGCGATGGTGTGGCGTCAGCCGTTCCCCGGTCCCGGCCTCGGCATCCGCATCATCGGCGAGGTCACCCGCGAGCGGCTCGACCTGCTGCGCGAGGCCGACGCCATCGCCCGGGAGGAGCTGTCGCGGGCCGGGCTCGACCGTGAGATCTGGCAGTGTCCGGTGGTGTTGCTCGCCGACGTCCGCTCCGTCGGCGTCCAGGGCGACGGCCGCACCTATGGTCATCCGGTGGTGCTGCGCCCGGTGTCGTCCGAGGACGCCATGACGGCCGACTGGTCCCGCGTGCCGTACGACGTGCTCTCCCGCATCTCCACCCGCATCACCAACGAGGTCCGCGACGTCAACCGCGTCGTCCTCGACGTCACCAGCAAGCCCCCGGGCACCATCGAGTGGGAGTAGCGGGGTTCTGAGTCGCTCCCACTCTTGTTCGGGGGCCGTATGCGCGACGCGACGCCCGGGTTCTGTGCGGGGCGTCCTGGTGAAAATCTTCATCCTCTGCGACGCGCCACGCACCGTACGGGGTCGGGCCTCCAGTGATACGCCCGCTGACCGGCACGCCGCCTTCTCTACCGTCTACGCGGTAGAACCGCCAGAGTCTTTACCTGGCGGCTTCCACTCCATGCCTCACTTGGCGTTCTGGATATGGTCTGGGGCAAGCTGTTCGCGTATGTAACTGAGAGTATTTTTAGTATGATGTGTCCCCAATGCGCCAAACTAAAAATTTCTCGTAGTGCAGGCTGGCCTTGTGAGATGCGCCCACAAGAAGACAAGCCTCGGATGCGGCTGTGGCGCAGGGCAGCTCAGCAGCGCGGCTACTTCACCGAGGGTCAGCCATGCGAGTTCTCGGACACTCGACCGAGAACGATGATTCCCTGCTTGGTCCCGTACTTCGTGACGAAGTGCTTCCCCAAGATCCTGTTGATCTGACGCAACGTCTCGGCAGGCACCTTGGCGACAACCTGACGTTCCCAGTGTTGCCCTGTACGCTCGGCGACCCTGGAATGGTGGCGGAGCCGGTCCCGCCGAGCGTGATCCCCATCACGATCGTTCGGCGGCGCTCGATCTCGTCGATGAGGACTCCGTGGACTTCGGCGATCGAAAGCGCGAAGAGGGTGCTCAGCTGAAGAGTGGATCAAGTTTGAAGCGCCGCTCACGCCGTGGAGTTGATCGTGATCTGGGTTGGTGACCGATTCCGTTGCCGCGCGATCCCTGCCTCCTGCCGTGTCGGAGAGATCATCATTCCGTCATAATCGGCCCATGGGAAAGAGCTACGAGCGGATAGACGGCAGGCTGCGTGCCTTCATCGAGGCGCAGCACATCTTCTTCACCGCGACGGCACCGCTGGACGGCGAGGGCACCGTCAACCTTTCGCCCAAGGGCCTGAACGGTTCGTTCGCCGTACTTGACGAACTCACCGTGGCCTACCTCGATTTCGCGGGCAGCAACGCCGAGACGATCGCCCATCTGCGCGAGAACGGCCGCATCACCCTGATGTGGTGCGCCTTCGATGGTCCTCCCAACATCGTGCGCGTGCACGGCCGCGGAGAGCCGGTCTTCCGCGACGATGCGCGTTGGGCCGAGCTGATGGGCTACTTCCCCGACATCGACCCGACCCTGCACGGCCTGCGCGCGATCATCGTCGTTACCGCCGAGAAGATCCGCGATACCTGCGGGTATGCCGTCCCGTTCATGACCTATGAAGAGGACCGCCCGCTGCACGCTTCGCGCTTCGCGCGTGAGACCGATGAGTCGCTCGACGTGTACTTCCAGAAGAAGGAACACATCGCGACCAGCATCGACGGTCTTCCGGGGCTGCCACTGCCACTGCCACCGCTTCCGCGCACCGCATAACACCACATTGGCCAACTCCACCAAGAGGTCGAGGCCGTCAAGCATTTCGTTGTCGACCTCCCCACAGACGTCGCCATCGATGTCGAGTATGTCTATGATCTCGGCGATGAGCAGGCCGCTGTCGAACTCGGTCAGTTCCGGGAAGTCGACGCGCAAGCCAAGGCGCTGGCCAGGGCTCGTGAGGCATTGGCCAAGCGAGCGGCAAAGGCCCTGGTATCAGCGAGCGGGACGGGGCCGTGATGATGGGCCTGTCAAAGCAGCGCGTCCATCAACTCAAGCACGCAGGCTGATCCGCCTATCGCGCCACGCTTGGCCGCATGCCGCCCGACCACGGTCGTGGTAGGGCGGCACCGCACTTCGATCAGGCTCGTCGTTGACGGTAGGCGAGGCGGCGCAGCAGGATCTCCGCCGGGCCCCGGTGCCCGGCGCGCCGTAGCAGATCGGCGATCACCAGTGACAGCAGCCAGGTCGCCGCTGCCACCCCCGTGGCGCCCGCGAGCCCGAGATCGTCCTGCAGCCTGAGTCCGTACGGGCCGAAGACCACGACGAACACGACCGACTGGAACAGATAAAGGCTCATCGAGGGTTCGAAAGCTGGTAATCGTCGACCGGGGCGAGGGGAGATCCCGGTAATCTTCTGGACGTATCGGTGATGCGGCCCGACGGGCTTCCGCTCTGATGGCGGACATGCCCCCATACCGCACGAATCTTTCGTGCTGCCTGGGGGTACGTCCGTGGCCGTTTTCCGGCATTCGGCGGAAAGCCTGGTTCAGTTGGTGTCCGAGTCGGTGCCTGAGCGCGTCCTCAGTGATGTGATCGCCGACTACCTGCGCGCTACCCAGGGCATCAATCCGGGCAAGGGTGAACGCAGGTCGTGGGACCGGAGTATCCCGATTTTGGCCCGGGATCTGGTCGAAGCCGGACTTGGTGGCGTCGAGATGCTGATCGAGTATCAGCTTCCGTTAACCAGCAAGCGGGCCGACGTCATTCTCGCCGGACGTGACCGGCGGACGGGAGCCGACTCCTACCTGATCGTCGAGCTCAAGCAGTGGAGCCAGGCCGAACTGTACGAGGACGACGCGGATCTCGTCCTGGTGCCTGGCATGGGTGATCGGCCCAAGCTTCACCCGGTGGTGCAGGTGCGCGGCTACTGCGAATATCTGGCCGATTTCGTCGGTGCCCTGGACCAGCACCGGAACGCGGTGCGCGGAGTGGCTTACCTGCACAACGCCAGTGACCCGGACATCCACGATCTCTACGACCACGTTGAGGACGAGCGCACCCGGCTGTTCAGCAAGACGCGCCGTGGGCAGTTCGTCGACTATCTCAGGGGGCAGTTCGCGACCGAGCCCGGGGCAGCGGCGGCTGATCGCCTGCTGTCCAGCGCCATCCGGCCGTCCAAGCAACTGCTCAAGGCCGCTGCCGGTGAGATCAAGAACCGTGATCAGTTCGTCCTGCTGGCCGAGCAGCGGCTGGCCTACGAGATCGTGCTGCACGCGGTGGAGAAGGCTCGGGCGGGCGACTCGAAGCAGGTTGTGATCATCACGGGAGGGCCGGGCTCCGGCAAGAGCGTCATCGCGCTGTCTCTGCTGGGGGAGCTCTCCGACCGTGGTTACTCGGCTCTGCACGCCACTGGTTCGCGCTCCTTCACCGAGACGATGCGGCGCGTTGTCGCCAAGGGGTCGACCCGGATGAAGGCGATGTTCAAGTACTTCAACAACTTCATGACGGCCAAGCCCAACGATCTGGATGTGCTGATCTGCGACGAGGCCCACCGCATCCGCGAGACCTCGGCCAACCGGTTCACCAAATCGGCCCAGCGGACCGGCCGGCCACAGCTGGACGAGTTGATCGCCGCGGCGAGGGTGCCGGTGTTCCTGCTGGATGAACATCAGGTGGTGCGGCCGGGCGAGATGGGGCGGGTCGCTGACATCACCGCCTACGCCCACTCTCTGGGCCTTGCCGTGCACCAGGTCGATCTGGACGCGCAGTTCCGCTGTGGCGGGAGCCGCAAGTACGAGGAGTGGGTCCTGCGCCTGCTGGGCCTGGACGGCGGCGCTCCGGAGGCGTGGACAGGGGACGACCACTTCACGGTTTCCCTCACCGAATCGCCCTACGAACTGGAGGCCCTGCTGCGGAGCAGGCTGGAAGCGAGTTATTCGGCGCGGATGACGGCCGGGTTCTGCTGGCCCTGGAGTTCCCCGAACGGCGATGACAGCCTGGTCGCGGACGTGCGGGTCGGTGACTGGGCGCGGCCGTGGAACGTCAAGGGTGACAGGGCTGTGGGGAACGCTCCGGCCAGTGCCCTGTGGGCCACCGCAGATGGTGGGTTCGAGCAGGTGGGGTGCGTCTACACCGCGCAAGGCTTCGAGTACGACTGGAACGGTGTGATCTTCGGCCCGGACCTCGTCTATCGCGACGGCAAGTTGGTCACCGTCCGCAGCGCCAGCAAGGACCCGGCGCTCACGCGGAAGGGAGTCACCGACGTGCAGGCGGATCGGCTGATCCGCAACACCTACAAGGTGCTGCTGACACGCGGCATGATGGGCACCGCCGTGTACTCGGTCGATCCGGCGACGCAGGAGTTCTTCGCTGGACTGCTGGAGCCACGTGCAGCTGTACGTTGACGCGAGAGCGCGTCTGCCAGGCATGTTCGGAGATCCGCGCCAGATGACGCTCGCGCGTGGCATCCACGCGACAGCGTTCAATATCCGTCGGTCATCCTTGATATGGGCCAACCGGGAATTCGAGACTATCCATCAAGCGCCGAACTGAGCATTCTCGTCACTGCTGGCAGATCTGATCCCGCCAGGTGACGCCCAGATGGTCCAGCCCGCCTGCTGGACCACTCGCGTCCAAGAGAAGAGTCACTCAGCCTGAATCCGCCGTGTGATTCACGGTGATCGATTTCCAGTCCGATTCGTCCGCGAGGACGGATTCCGTAGGTGAGGGGCTGGGTTTTCGGCGTGGGAGGGCTGCCGCGCGCGGGTCGCGGCCTGTCCGGTGTCTTTCAGGTTTTCGGGGGTGGGATGTGCGCGGTGGCGGTGACCGTCGCGGTCGTTGAGGTGGCGGTGATCTGGAGGCGGCGCTCAGGCCGGGTGTGGTGGCGGGTCGTGGGTGGCGGTGAAGGCGTTCATCCAGGCGAAATCCCAGCGCCAGTGGGTGGGCAGGTGGAGGGCGAGGTGGCCGCGGCCGTGCCGGGCCAGGCGGGCGGGCACGCTGATGAGGTGGCGGCGCAGGGTGGCCCCGCGGGCTCGGGCGTGGAAGGCCGAGGCCAGGCAGCCCAGGGCGCGCAGCAGGTTGTGGGTGATCGCCGCGCAGGCGAGCCAGGCGGCGTTGGCGGCGAAATGGCCCGAGGGCAGATGCGCGAGCGGCCCGTCGATCAAATCCGCGTTGACCTGCTCCTGCACCGCGTGATCACGATGGTGTTCCTCGGCCTGGAGCAGGGTGTAGGGGCTATCGGTGAAGATCGGGTGGTAGCGGTAGGTGGTGAACAGTTCGTCCTGGCCACGATCGGCCTGAGCGTTGAGCTTCTTGACCCGGCGCACGATCAGCCGGGCGGCCACCTGCTTGCTCTTCTTACTGGTGAAGGCGGTGTATGGGGCCTCGGCTACCTCGGCGTCGGAGACCCAGCCGCCGGCCTGCTCGTCGAAGAGGGCGTTGGGGTACTTGATCGGCATCCACGCGGGTTCGTCGATGGCGGTGATTGCCGCCTTGACCTTGGGGTCCAGCTTGGCGGTGACGGAGAAACGCACATCCTGGTCGTGGCAGGCGCCGACGACTTCGGCGCTGTAGAACGCGCTGTCGCCGCGCAGCATCAGCGTGCCCGAGCAGCCCGCCTGCCGGGCGGTGGGAATCGCTTCGCGTACCAGGGAAGCTGCGCCGCGCGCGGAGCCTGCGCTGCCGCCGCGCAGTCGGGTGGCGGCCAGCACCGGCGCGGCCAACGGTGTGGACAGGGTGACGGCCAGCACGTTCAGCCCGCGGACCAGCACACTCTTGCCCTGGATCTTGGTGTGGCCGAACCCGGAGCCTTGCTTGGCGTAGCCGTAGGTGCGTCGCTGCATCGAGTCGATGTCGAGGAAGGCCAGCACTTCGGCGCCGGGCAGCAGCGGCGTGTGCGCGGCCAGCGTGACCAGCACCTGCCGGGCGACCTTGTCCAGTTGGCGCACGTTGCCCCAGGTGAAAGCGCGTAGGAACGACCCGAGTGTGGACGGCGCGCGGATCCCGGTGAACAGCTTGTCCATCCCGCCGTGCCGCAACGCGTCCAGGTCGTCGATGCTGTCAGCGCCGCAGGCCATCCCGGCCACGATCGAGGCCACCTTCGCCGGAGCGTTCACGCCCTCCGCCGCGCTCGGGGCCACGTGTTCGCCCACCAGGCGTCCCAGCCCAGCACGCTCAGCCAGCCGCAGCGCCGGGGCCAAGCCACCGTAGGAGATCAGATGCTCGTCATCGAAGATCGCGTGAGTCTTGTCAGCGGCGTGGGAGAATCGCACTTACGAGGTGTCCTTTGACTGCGGCGGTTGGAAGCCTAGAGAACTCCCATCCTCCCAGTTCGGAGGGCACCTCACCTCATTTCACGAACCTCATGCCACATTCAGGCCGGTGGATTCAGGCTCAGGCGCGAAAGGTTCATCAACCCGGCCTCCTGCCTCGTGGTAGGAAGGTCGGCATCTACTCAGAGGAGAGAACGATCCTTCCTTATGTGAGGTCGTCGAACTCTCCTGCGACGAGCCCGTGTCGAAAAGCCGCGAACTCGCTACGAGTGAAGTACAGCCTGGGGCCGTCGGGGTCTTTGGAATCACGTAGAGCGATCAGCGGCCCATCGCCGGCCTTGTGCGCGGCGCCCGCTGCCCGAGCGTCGAGGTCGCCGTCCAGCAGGGCCACCTCGACACAGTTTCCACCCGTCCCGTTGGAGAGGCTGGACTTTCGCCACGCTAGGCGATCGATCCGCTCGCGGTTCTCGTCTTGACCGCTGTTCACGATGTACCTCCTGCTGCCTGTTCGATCAGGCGTCGGGTCGCATCGGGTCCCAGTGCTCGCGCACGTAGATGATCAAACATCCGATTGTAGGCATTCACATCATTAGGGGCTTCCAGGTAGATACTTCCCCTCCAATACTCGACGTACACGACATCTGGATCGGACGGCTTGGGGAACTTCAGGATGCTGAACCCGCCGTTCATGGCTGGATGGGCGCCGCTGTCGAAGGCGAGGACCTGGATGTTGATGGGGTTCTGTTGTGACAGTTCAAGAAGGTGGAGCAGTTGACGCCGCATGACGTCTTTTCCTCCCACTTCGCGTCGAATGACCGCTTCGTTCAGTACCATCCACATCTCGGGTGGCGTTGCTGACGTCAGCAGCTCTTGGCGCTTCATGCGAATCGAGAGGCTTTGGGTGAGTTCCTCATCCGGAGCGAGAGTCGGCTCCGCGCCCATGACGGCTCGCGCGTACTCCTCCGTCTGGAAGAGGCCAGGCACGTACTCGGTCTCGTAGCCGCAGATGGACGAGGCGTCCTCTTCGAGACCCACATAGCTCTGGAAGTACTCGGGGATCGTGTCGGACATCTTGTCCCACCAGCCGCGTTTCCGTGCGTCGCGGGCCAGTTGGAGCAGGATTTCCCTGGTGTGTGGTGGCACCTCGTAAATCTCCAGCAACATGGTCACATCGGAGATGCGGGCGCCGACCAGTGCCGCCTCGATGCGGGTGACGGTCGGTGCCGAACATCCCAGGCGTTCGGCGACCGCATCGCGCGACAGGCCCTTCTCTTTGCGCAGGCTGCGCAAGATGGCCGCCAGGCGACGCTGGCGTGCTGACGGACTGCGCTGTGCTGACATCTCGCCTCCGGTGCGTGGAAGTCTGGATCGATCTTGAGGACACAATCTGAACCAAGTGCATCCCGTGAACTTCTTGCACTAAGAGTAGTCGTCAAGGCACACTCTGTGAGGGGTAAATGCTTGCACAGGCATCCCTCTCCGGCCAGCTCGGCATGCTGCCAAGAAGCGGACGTGTTGATCCGCACCACGTGCAGCATGTCTTAGTGCAGCTCCCTGGGCTACTGATCGTCTCCGCACGTGAAGGGCGGTTGGAACGATGCGACGCACGCGAAGGCACGACAATCCGCAACCGATGTCGGTACCGCCGACTCCCGAACAGGTGCAGTTTCTCTATTTGTCCCAGCTTGCGTGGGCGCTGAAGAGGCGTGGCCTGGCTGTTTCGGTGCAGTTGCCGCGACGCGATGAGCCGTGCGTCTCGGTCCAGCGGGCGTCGGGACCGTTGCTCGTACGGGCTTCGCTACGTGGCGAGCGGTGGGTGTTCACGTGGGGGCGGGGGCGGGATCGGCGGGTGGACGCCCTTGACGAGTGCGCGTACGAGCGGGTGTGGGAGGTGGCCCAGTGAGCGATCAGGTTCTGGTCGAGCTGACGTTTCCGGGTGTGGCGGCCTGGGTGCCGCTGGCCCGGCGTTGGGTGGCGGATGCCCTGGTGGCCGCGGGGCATCGCGATATGGATGGTGCCCGCCTCGTCACCAGCGAGCTGGTGGGGAACGCCGTGCTGCACACCGCGTCGGGCCGGCCGGGCGGCCTGGTCATGGTACGGGTCTCGCAGGTCGCTGAAGCGGTGGCCAGGATTGAGGTCATCGATCAGGGCGCGAAGACGAGTCCCCATCCGCGCCGGTCGGACGACGACGAGTGTGGCGGGCGTGGGCTGTGGGCGGTCCAGCAGAGTTCGATCAGCTGGGGGACTCGGAACGCTCCACTGAGGTGGAACCTGGTGTGGGCCGAGGTGTCCACGCTGGAACTCCTCAGCGCAGGCGCGTCCCCATGACCGGGCTGCCCGACTTCCACGGCCTTCACCTGGGCGTCCGCCGTGCCGATGCCGAACGAGTCGAGTGGTGTGATCCGGTGCCGCGCTTCGACCGGGTCCGGGTCCTGCGGCACACCTGCGAGTGCAGGGCGCGCGTCTACGAGTTCTGCGCGGCCGGTGGGCTGGCGTGGGTGCGCAGGACAGATCGGCTTGCCGCCGGGCCGACCGTCAAGGAGAGCCATCCAGGCTCGTACGGCGAGGTCGAAAAGCTGTGGGAGAGGCTCCTCACCGGCGAGGCCCGATTATCGACGACCCGCTATCGCAGGGTGAAGCGGTTACGCAGCGCCCGGAACGCGACCCGTGCCGAACGGGTGCTCAGGAGCAGCGCGGTGAGCCCGAGACAAGCCACGGCCACGGCCACGAACAGCCACGGGTCCTTGGTCTCCAGCACCTGGAGCAGCGCGAGACCGATGCCGGCGGGCACCGTGACGAGGGTGAACACCACGACGGCGCTGTTGACGTGCCGGTTCTCGTCGTCGCGGGCGAGCCGGTTGAAGTCGCTGATCTCAGTGAGGATCTGCTCGTAGCGCTCCTGAAGTGGGTGCTGCCGCTACCCGCCTGCACAGCTACGCCCTGCTACGGCAGCAGTCAATCCTGCTCTTCTGAATGAACTGACCACGTATGGTTACCACCGAATCTGTGCCAGAGCTGAGGCGGGACTTGCCTTCCCGACCAACGTTGGCGCGTTGGCCGGGCTCAGTCTCGGTGATCTCTGGAGCGTCGATGACCTGGCCGTGATCGCCTTAGCAGGGCCAGGTGGACGCACTCACCTCGAAGGTGTCCTCCGACTCCGGGTCGAACCAGAGATTGAGGCTGACCTCTGCACCCTCGACCTCCTTGACCATGCACCTCGGCTCGTCAGCGGAGCCCTCGGTGGGAAGGAGCGTCCAGTCGTTGCGCAGGGCGAGGTCTTGATAGAAGGACTCAACATCCTTGGGTGAGCCATGCTGCCCCGGAAGGCGATAGGAGCGGCTGATGGTGGCATGGTGGTCGTCGGTGTCGGTGCACCCGCGATCGCGCTCTCCGGTCGGGGCTGCGCCGGTCGGGGCGGCGTCCAGGACGTCGAACGACGCCAAGGCGGCCTCGACGCTGTCGTAGTTCTTGCTGCAGACCCTCCGGTGCTCCCATAGCTCGGAGATCAGGGGGCCAGCGGCGAGACCGGCCACCACCAGTAAACCGGCGACCGCCACCAACGAACAGCCGAGAACCCTTTTCATGACCGCGACCATAGCGGCCTCAGCGCTGTTGCCAGCCGCTTGGAAACCATGAGTGCAGGGCGCGTCTACGAGTTCTGCGCGGCCGGGGGCTGGCATGGGTGCGCAGGACCGCGGTCCGGGGGTTTCCTCGGGCCTGACATCTCGGGGCGCTGTGTCGTCGGTCTGGTGAAAAGCCGAGATTCCACACCGATGGGAAGTGATGGGTAGCGATGTCTGCGCACCGCGAGGTAGACGAAGCCAGGATCAAGCAGCAGGTGGAGAAGATCGTCGAAGGAATCCGCGCCAAGGACCTCGACGGCCTGAGGCGGCTTTACGCGACAGACGTCGTCTCCTTCGACGTCGAGCCGCCGCTGCAACACGTGGGGATAGCGGCGAAGATGGAGAACTGGACGAGGGCGTTCGCGCTCTTCCAGGATGTGGATTATGAGCTTCGCGACCTGACCTTCACCGTGGGCGATGACGTGGCGTTCGGCCACGGTTTCGGTCGGCTCAGCGGCACGCTGCAGAACGGGACGGCGACGAGTGGCATGTGGGTCCGGGCCACGTTGTGCTTCCGGAAGAGCGACGACCATTGGTTGATCGCGCACGACCAGGCCTCTGTGCCGTTCGACATCGCGAGCGGCAGGGGCGTGGCAGACCTCGAGCCCTGACGAGTCGCCGACGTCGGGGGCGTCGCGGGTTACCTCCTGCTCCAGCTAGGCCATGGCCATTCGGGTCACATCTGATGTTCTGCCTCAGTCATTGAGCAGCCGCCACGCCGCCAGCGCGATCCTGGCTGAGGGCCCCGGTCCTGGAGACAGACGGGAAAGCGGGTCAGGTCCCGCGCTCAGCGTGGCCTTTGTCCACGAGGGTCGCGAGTTCGTCGAGGAGGGCGATCGAAGCGGCGATCCGGGTCGCGGTCCAGTGGACGGAAGGATCGGGTTCGAGGTAGGAGAGCGTGGCGGCGACAAGGGCATAGGTCGTGCTCGTCCAGTGCGACTCCATGGAAGAGCCGAACGCCCGGGCCTGGAATGACGTGCTCTCCTCGTTGACGGAGGCGCGGACCACGAACCCCGTCAGGAGCGCTCCCATGGCCTGGGACATCAACTCGAAGCCGCCGCCGTCGGCCGGCGGCGTGGTGAGCCGGTACCCGAACAGCTTCGGAAGGCGGCTGTACACGGCTGCGCGCAGTGCCGTGAAGGAGCGCTCCGCCGCCGCCAGTTCGGCCGTGACGACCGCGCGCAGGTCACTGTCGGGCAGGCCGCTGCAGGTCGCGCGGAGTGCGAGGTAGTCGCGCCATTCGCGCGAGGTCGCGAAGCGCTGGAAGTCGGCCTCCAAGGCGATGCGCAGGCCCTCGACGACCAGTGTCCGGCGTCCCGCTTCCGTTGCCAGCTCGCCCTGGTGCGCGGACATGAACTCCCGGAGCGCGTCGATCTCTTCGACGCCCTCCGGTTCGAGTCGGGTGTCGCGCACGACCCGCACGAGCACCTCGCGCAGGAATTCGGCCCGACTCGGCCAGTGACGGTAGGCCGTGGCCCGGGAGACTCCCGAGTCGGCGATCGCCTCCTCCAGGCTGATGCCGTCGAGAGCCACCATGATGCCGCGCTCGCGGACCCGGGTGATTGCGGCGTCGATGATCCGGTCGGCGGGCTTGCGACGGGGACTGTTCACGCTGCTAGCATGGCAAATGAGACATCATGTCTCAAGTTCTTCCCGAAGAGAAAAGGCGGCTTCGAAGCCGCCCAGGATGATCCGGCCCTCGATGCTCGCACCTGCTGGAGGAACAATGCGCGTGGTGGTCGTTGTCGAGTCCTGCTTCGGTAACACCTCACAGGTGGCCGAGGCCATCATTGAGGGGTTACGCGCAGGCGGTGCCGCGGTCGAGGTGGTGTCAGCCGACTCCGCGCCGCCATCCCTGGCCGCCGACCTGGTCCTTGTCGGTGCGCCGACGCACAACATGGGCTTGCCGAGCAGTGCTTCGCGCAGTCAGGCGGCGCAGAAGGGCGGTAGCGCCCCCTCCTCTGGCGTCCGCGAGTGGATCGACCGGGTCGACTCGGTCGACGGCAGGGTCATCGCCTTTTCGACCACGACCGGTGGTCTGTTCGCCGGTTCAGCGAGCAAGGCGATCGTCAAGGCGTTCAAGCGCCACGAGATCCGGGCCGAACGTGGCACGGATTTCACCGTCATGGGCACCCCGGGCCCTCTGGGGAGCGGGGAACTCGCTCGAGCGCGTGAGTGGGGCCGGACGCTACAAGCCTGACCCGTCTGCCCGTTCCGATCACTCGCTGGGCGGCGGGTGTGTCGACCGCTGCACGGTGTCACTGCGGCTTCCACTGGGCGAACGCCTCCCGCACGTCCCGGGGTGAGTGGGCGAGTGCGGCGTCGTCGGGATCGGCTGCCGTGACGTGGGGCAGGTGCACGATGATGTCGTAGGCGTCCAGCGGGCTCACGGGGGAGTAGAACGTCCCGATGCCGGCGCGCTGCCCAGTGATGCCGCGAACGGCGTCGGTGTCGATCGGCGACAGCCGCCGCAGGTCGGTGGCGAAGGGCCCGTCGTGGCTGGCGTGCATGAGCGCGTCGAGGCTGCCGGGCTCGGGCGCCTCCATCGCCGTGAAGAAGGTGCCGGTGTAGAAGTCGGGGCCGGTGTTGAGGATCTGACCGGTCCCCGAGGTCGTGCCGATGACCAGGTAGTCCTTGCCCAGCCGATCGGCCAGGTGCATGCCCATCGGCGTCATCGGCGTCAGGCCGGGAAGCGTGCCGGGCCCGCGTTGGATGTGACCGTTGTGCGCGGCCAGCACGATCCGGTCCTGTCCGCCCAAGATCCACTCGACGGTGTCCGCGATCGCGGCTTCGCGGTTGAACATCACGGTCCGCTGGTCGCCCCGCGCCATCGCGCGGATGATCGTGTCGAGAGTGACCGTTATGCGCAGTGATTGAAGCGCGCGCTCGTAGTCCTCGACAGTGGTCCGCTGAAGGTAGTCCAGGCGCCGGCCCGTCATGAGCGCGACGAGTTCGGCGAGACTCGCCGTCAGTGCGTCCTTGGTCGCGGAGGGGAACTGGCCGTAGGCGGCGATGGCCGCGGGCGCGGAGAACGCGGACATCGCCGCGAAGGCCGAAGCCGTCTCCCGGACGCTCGGGTCAAGCCGAAACTCGGGATCGGCCTGCGCGAGGTAGGCGAGCACGGCGTCCAAACCGGGCAACAGGGACATGTTCGAGCCGGGCAGGTCGATCCCGGAGAAGCCGAGGGGGCGCATGGCGGTCTCATTGTGGTGTCGCATCCACCGCAGAAGGTCGCGCATCTGCGCCCACAGCCCCATCAGCGAGGTCATGCCGTTGGCCATGACGTGGCCGAGCCGGTCGTCGCCGCCTCGGACCCAGGCGTCGACCAGGAGTCCTTCGGCGAAGCCGGTCTCCATCGCGTAAACGCTGAACCCGTGCCGCTCGACCAGGTAGCGCAGCAGGCGGTGGCGGAGCCGGTAGAACTCGCCGTTGTAGTGCGCGCTCTCGCCGATCGCCACCACCCGTGCGTCGCCGACCGCGTGGTCCAGCCATTCGAGATCATCCAGCGGTCCGGTCGGATCCAGCGTGCGCAGTGGCATCACCGCCTGGTCGCTCAGCCGTGCCGCGGTCGTCGGGGCGTTCGTTGCGGTCTTGACCTTTTCCATATCTGGGAATGGTATCAGATATGGAATCATAGGCGAATGGACTCGCTTGATCTGCTCCTGCACCCGGTACGGCTGCGCATCGTGAACGCCATGTCCGGCGGACACACCCACACCACGTCCGACCTGTGCGCCCGTCTGCCCGACGTCCCCAAGACCAGCGTGTACCGGCACGTCGGATTGCTGGTCGATGGGGGAGTGCTGGAGGTCGTCGGCGAGCAGCGGGTACGCGGCGCCGTGGAACGGCACTACCGGCTACGCGGCGAGCGGACGGTGATCGACGCGGACACGGCCGCGTCGATGTCCCTGGACGACCACCGCCAGGGGTTCGCGGCAGCCATGGCCGCCCTGCTCGCCGAGTTCGACGCCTACCTCGATCGGGACGGAGCCGACCCGTCCGCCGACTTCGTCGGCTACAAGCAGGGCGTTTTCTGGCTCAGCCAGGACGAGATCGCGGAGATGGTCGGCGAGCTGCGCGCCGTCTTCGCCGCTCGTGCGGCCAACGGTCCCGAGCCCGGCCGCCATCCCCATCTGATGAGCCTGATCCTGTTCCCGGCCGAGGAGCCACGGCAGAGTGAGCAGGTCACGGGCTGAGGGAAGGTGTCCCTTGCCGGCTCGCATGTCCTTCGGCGGCGGAAGTGCCGTCGGCATCCTGCCCGGCGACCTTCTCCCACGTCTCCGCAGACGCCAGGCCGCCCATCTCCAGGAGCCTCATCCAGCTGTCCCGGTGTCGGCGCCGCCGCTTACGGCGGTTGACGGCGTGCCCCCCGATGACGGACGCGACGAGCTGGGGATAGCCCTCGCCGAGGACGTGGAAGTCGAAGAACGTGACGATGTCGGATGCCAGCTCCGTGGTCTCGACCTCTTCGACGTCAACGTGCTCGTAGGCGAAGACGTAGTCGTCCCCGTCGCAGAAGTAGACGTCGCCGCCCTGGAGATCAAGGTAGATGCCGCTGCCGCACTCGATGTCCTCGGGAGCGCCGTAGCGTTCACAGCCGATGTGGAGTGGATTGCCCAGAGGGCAGTGCGGATCGATGTGGCGGTCGGCCCAGGCTTGGCGACCGGCCAACTCTGGTGGCTGCTGGAAGCGGAAGTAATCTCCGCCCAACCGGTGGAACAGGCCGAACACCTCCGTCACCCCCGCAGGAAGCCCAGGGACGGGCTCCAGCTCCCTGGGCTCCTCGATGATGACGCCGAAACCGTGCTCGGCCTCCACCCGCTTGAGCAGATCGAGCTTCGACCTGATCGCGGCCAGCCTCCCGCTGCGCTCCTCGGCCATCGGAACTCTCCGCCGTTCCTGAAGATGGTGTGCCATCGCACTGTGAATGGGGTTTGACCGATCCTTCGCCACGCGTGATCCACGGACGCGCATCGGCGGCACTGGATGTGTCAGGCGAGTCGCCCATGGTCGCGTACCCGTAGGTCGACGGGCTCCATGGTGTCGGCGGCCAAGAAGGTGATGCTCCTTTCCCGCGTATCCACCTCCTCGTCCTCTTTGACTCCGACGAGCCGCAGGTCTGGGACGGCGCCGCAGGCAAGCGCGTCCCACTCGGGTAGTTGCTCGTACGTGCCAGGGCGCCACCAGTAGAGCTGCGAGGTAAGGGCTTTTTCGCCTCCGCTGACAAGGGTTCGGGAGGCGGACCGCATGGCCTCCATCGCCGCGGTCAACTCGACGCTGCCGATCTCGTGCACGAGGAGGTATTCAGGAAGCGGGAATGAGACCAGCGCACCGTGTGGGGCAGGCCCGAGGTGGCGCTTGAGCACGTGGACATGCGAGCCGATGTAGCGGTGGGTCTCACCGATGGCCATGATCGGGACGTTCTGGACCTGTAAGGCTTCGGTGTAGTGCGGCTCCCGATTCACAGAGGCATGGAGCGCGGCACCGAAGAGCTGGTCCTCGGTCCTGCTGCCGATGTCCCAGCGGTTGAGCGGCATGATCGCGTCGGGCAGGTCGATGACCACGGTCTCCATCAGTCCGGGTGCGAGTTGCCGAGTGAGCAGGGAGTCCCGCAAGCCGGGCACCTCCGCCAGCTCCGCCTCCGGGTAGATGCGCACGCGCAGCGCCTCGGTCTCCAGGAGGTGTTCGATGTCGACCGCGGCGGGCTGCTCAAGTGCCTGGCCCTGTCCCGCTTGCGTACGAATCTCCTGAGCGAACCCGCGCGCTATGTTCGCGGCAATCATGGGCAGTTCATCCACGTCACAATCGGCAAGGACGTCATAAACGTGGACGTACCAATCGCTGACATCGACGAAGACGTCGGCAGGCTGAGAGCTGATGCTGAGCGTTCTGGAGTCTGTGAACCGGGTCTCTAAGCCCTCATCCGCGAATGCCTGGACTATTGCTTGGTTGATGGCGCGGTGAAGCACCTGTTCTCCCATCATGATCGGATAGCGGACTGAAGTCGCGAGCTTATGCGATAAGACCGACATCTCCTGGCGTCGCGTCGTGCGTGACCAGGTCCCGATCGACTTCCTCCCGCTCTCGGACACGCGAGGTCGCATCCGACGTCAGCACCTGTCCGTCCGCGGCGAACGCATAGGTCCAGCGGAACGTCACCAGAGGCCGACTCACCTCGATCAACCGGACCCAGCTCTCGACGGAGCCGACGTACTTCCGTCCTGCGCTATCGACTATCAGTGATCAGCGAGGGTTGAGGATCTCGGTGATCCGGAGGAATCCGTCGGTGCCGTGGCCCCGTCCGATGGCGCGGCGCGCCAGGCCTTCAGCCGCACGCATCACGCCCGCGTCGATGCCATGGGCCTCGGAGGTGTGGACGATATGGGCCATGGACGACACCGCCGAGGTGATCGGGTTGTCCTCGCCGGAGAACGTCCCGCTGTCGACCTCCTCCGCAGACTGCTCGAAGATCGCCGGAAGGATCGTGGCGATGCCTTCGGCGAACGGCGCCAGCTCCCGCGCGGTGATCCCTTCGGCTCTCGCGACCGCCAGCGCGTGTGCGTAACCCGCCATCGCGGTCCAGAAGATGTCGAGCAAGGCGATGTCGTACGCGGCCGCCCGGCCGATGTCCTCACCAAGGTGGGTGTGGGTGCCACCCAGGGCGTCCAGCACCGGCCGGTGCTTCCGGTAGAGCTCCTCCAGACCGCTGTGGAGGAACACCGCGTCCGGCGTTCCGATGGTCGTGGTCGGCGTCATGATCGCACCGTCCAGGTACCCGATGCCGTGCTCGGCCGCCCAGGCCGCGATGCCCCTGGCGCGGTCGGGGGTGTCGGCGGTCAGGTTCGCGACAGTGCGCCCCTTGAGCGCGTCGGTGACCGCGTCACGCCGCACGATGGCGTCCACCGCGTCATAGTTCACCACGCAGAGCACGGTCAACCTGCTTGCGGCGACAGCCGCTTCGGGCGATCGGGCGCCGACCGCGCCCCGTCCGACCAACTCCCGTTCCCTGCCCGGCGTCCGGTTCCAGACCGTGGTCCGCAGCCCGGCGTCCAGGAAGGCGCCGGCCAGGGCTCGGCCCATCGGCCCCAGGCCGAGTACGGTGACGGCAGACTCTTCAATGTTCGAGGTCATGCCTCAACTCCTCAATAAACAGCAAACGGTGATGAATGGGGATGAAGATGACGCGTAGCCGTGCTCAGGATCCGAACGTCTGCGGAGTGACCGCCGCGATCGCCGTGATCGACGGCAAGTGGAAGACGATGTTGCTCTGGCTCCTCGAATCTGGTCCGCACCGCCCGGGCGAGCTGCGCCGGCGACTGCCGGGCCTCACCGAGAAGGTGCTGACTCAGACGCTCCGCGAGATGGAGGGCGACGGACTGGTCCACCGGGAGGTGCACGATGTGCGACCGCTGAAGACCGTGTACTCCCTCACCGCGTTCGGCCGCGAACTCTCCGAGGCGTTGGAGCCTCTCGCCGACTGGGGCCACCGCCGCCTGGAGCAGCTGGCCGAGCCCCAACCGGTTTCCTGATACACCGCCAACCCGCCCATCTCAGCCTGGATCTGACGGCCTTCGACCGCCCACGACCAAGCTTCAGGCCGCTCCGGTACGGCCGACAAGTACCCACAAAAAAGTGGCTACCGCCGGGTGTCAGGATCTTCATCGTGTAGGACACCGCCGTACACGATGACCTGAGCCACGCGTTGCTGCGCGCCGTACCATCCCGGCTCGCCACCCGGCAGCTTGCCGCGCTCTGACACGCCCACCTGGCCTTTACAGTGGGTTTCTGTGCTTTACGGCAGATCTGCGGAAATCAGCGCGCTCGACGAGGTGATCGCGCAGGCTCGCCATGGCTGCGGCGGGGCGGTGGTGCTCCGGGGTGAGGCCGGCGCGGGCAAGACCGCCCTGCTCGACGCGGCGGCCGCGCGGGGCGGGGCGATGAGGGTGCTGCGGACCGGCGGCGTCGAGTCCGAGTCCGACCTGGCGTTCGCGGCGCTGCACCAGCTGCTGTGGCCGGTGGCCGGATTGCTCGACGCGCTGCCCGGGCCGCAGCGCGACGCCGTGCGAGCGGCCCTGGGGCAGGCCGCCGGCGGCGCGGGCGACCGCTTCCTGCTGGCCGCCGGCGTGCTGTCGTTGCTGGTCGAGGCCGCCGGCCCGGAGGGCCTGATCTGCATGGTCGACGACTTCCAATGGGCCGACCGGGCCTCGGCCGACGCGCTGCTGTTCGCCGCCAGGCGGCTGGGCACCGAACGGATCGCGATGTTGCTCGCCGTCCGCGGCGACGCCCCCATCAAGGGCGTGCCGTCGACGGTGGGCGTGCGCGGCCTGCCCGAGGACGCCGCGGCCGAGCTGCTGGAGTCCCGGCACGGGCTGCTGTCCGCCCCGGTGAGACGCGAACTCATCACGCTGACCGGGGCGAACCCCCTGGCCCTGGACGAGATCGCCGCCCGGCTGACGCCCGCGCAACTCGCCGGCCGCGAACCGCTGCCCGACCCGCTGCCCGGAGGCGCCCGGCTCTTCGGCGACCGGGTGACCGGTTTGTCGGCCCCCGCCCGGCTGGTCGCCCTGCTCGCCGCCGTCGAGACCGACGTCGAGGTGGTCCTGCGTGCCGCCGAGCGGCTGGCGGCCGGGGCGGCGGCGGGGTCGGTGGCGTCGGTGGCGGCGTCGGGGTCCGGGTCCGGGTCGGGGTCGGGGACGGTGGCGTCGGTGGCGTCGGTGGTGGCGGCGGCCTTCGCCGAGCTGGAGGAGAGCGGGCTGGCCGAGGTGTCGGGCACCGGCGTGCGCTTCCGTCACCCGCTCATGCGATCCGCGATCCACGAGGCGGCCGCCCCCGCCGAGGTCCGCCACGTGCACGCCGTTCTGGCGGAGCTGACCGCGGGCGACCGTAGGGCCTGGCACCTGGCCGGAGCCGCCCTGGGCCGGGCCGAGCCGGTCGCCGCCGCGCTGGCGGAGGCAGCCGAGAGCGCTCGCGACCGTGGCGGGTACGGCGCCGCCGCCACCGCCCTGACCAGGGCCGCCGAGCTGACCCCCGAGCCGCGCGCCCGCGCCGTCCGGCTGAAGGACGCCGCCGGGGCGGCCTGGCTCGGTGGCCGGCCGGGACAGGCCGAATCGCTGCTGGCCGAGGCACGCGAAGCGGCCGGCGGGGACATCACGCTCGCGACGGAGATCGCCCAGCTCCGGGGCCGGTTCGAGCTGAACTCGGGCAACGCCGCCGAGGCCGTGCGGATCCTGGCGGCGGGCGACAGCCTGGACATGCTGGCCGACGCCCTGGAGGCGGCCTCGTACGTCGGCGACACGGCGGCCATGGTCGAGCTCGGCCGGCGGGCGGCCGCGCACCCTGAGGGATTCCTGCGGGACACCCTCGCCGGGATCGGTCTGACGCTGGACGGCGACGCCACCGGTCCCGGCCTGCTGCGGCGGGCACTGACGCGGGTCGATGAGCTGGAGGACGCGGCGGGCTACCTGTGGGCCACGGCCGCGGCAAGCACGCTGGGCGAGTCGGATCTGGCCACCGAGCTGGCCACCCGGGCCGGCCAGGTGGCCAGGGTGTCGGGGATGACCGGGCAGTTGCCCGTCGTGCTGGAGTTCGTGGCGACCGCCGACCGCCTCGCCGGGCGGCTCGCGCGCAGCCAGGCCGTCTCCGAGGAGGGCCTGGCGCTGGCGCGGGAGGCCGGGTACGAGAACACGGTGGCCGCGCACCTGGCCAATCTGGCGGTGCTGGCGGCTCTGCGCGGTGAGGAGGAGCCCTGCGAACGGCAGGCCCGCGAGGCGCTGGCCATCGCCCTGCCGCACCGGGTGGGACTGCGTGCGGGGGTGGCCGCGTACGCGCTGGCGATGCTCGACTTGTGCCTGGGCCGCTACGCGTCGGCGCACGACCGTTTCCGGGCGATCGCGGTGGCGGGGCCGGGCGCCGGGCATCCGACCGTGGCGTGGCGGACCATGCCGGACCAGATCGAGGCCGCGGTGGGCGCGGGCGACGAGGCCGGCGCGCGGGCGGCGCTTTCGGCCTACGAGCGGTCGGCCGAGCACGCCGCGACGTCCGAGTCGCGCGCGTTGCTGGCCCGTTGCCGGGGTCTGGCCGAATCGTCGCAGGACGCCTTCGGCGAGGCGCTGCGGCTGCACACCAACCCGTTCGAGGCGGCCAGGACGGCCCTGCTGCTGGGTGAGCACCTGCGCCGCGCGCAGCGGCCGGGTCAGGCGCGAGCGCATCTGCGGATGGCGTGGGAGACCTTCGAGCGGGCCGGGGCCCGGCCGTGGGCGCGGCGCGCGCAGGAGGAGCTGCGGGCGGCGGGCGAGAGCGGCAGCGCCCCGCCCCCCAGCGTGCTCGACGCGCTGACCCCGCAGGAACTGCGCATCGCCGGCCTGGTCGCGGACGGGTTGTCGAGCAAGCAGATCGCCGCCCAGCTCTTCCTGAGCCCCCGTACGGTCGAGTACCACCTGTACAAGATCTATCCGAAGCTGGGCATCGGCACCCGTACGGAGCTGGCGCGGCTGGTAGTTCTACAGAAGGCGCCCGTAGCCGGGGACGGCATGCTCTGAGTCATGCACAACGTAACCATCTGGAGCGAAGAGTTCGGCGCCGAGACGGACGCGCCCATCCTGTTGATCATGGGCTCGATGTCGCAGGGCATCCTGTGGCCGGACGAGCTCGTCGGCCGGCTGACCGCCGGCGGCCGCAGGGTGATCCGGTACGACCACCGCGACACCGGCAGGTCCGGCACCGTCGACTTCGCGGCCGAGCCGTACACCTGGGACGACATCAAGAACGACGTCTACCGCGTGCTGGATGCCCACGGCCTGGACAGCGCCCACCTGGTGGGCCACTCAGCGGGCGGGCTGCTCAGCCAGCTCATCGCCGTGGAGGCGCCGGAGCGGGTGCGGTCGCTGACCGTCATCGCCTCCTCGCCGCTCGGCGGCGGCGAGGGCCAGGTGCTCCTTCGGGCCCTGACGGGGCAGCCGCAGCCCGAGGGCAGCCTGCCGGAGCCGGAGCCGGAGTTCGTGGAATTCTTCCGCGCGCTGATGACCGCCCCGCCCGCCCAGGACCGCCGCGCACTGATCGACAGCATGATCGCCGAGCAGCGCGTGCTGCACGGCACCGGGCTGCCGTTCGACGAGGACGCGGCGCGCCGGCTGCAGGAACGCGTCTACGACCGCGCCCGCGACCTGTCGGCGGTGGCCAACCACCGGCTGGCCGCAGGGGCCGGCCCCGACTTTGAGCCGGTGGGCGCGCTGCACCGGGTGAAGGCGCGCACGCTGGTCATCGAGGGCAGCCACGAGCCGGTCAAACCGGGTCACGGCGCGATCATCGCCGAGCAGATCCCGGGGGCGCGGCTGATGATCGTGGCAGGCATGGGGCACACGCTGCCGCCGGAGACCCACCGGGAGCTGGCCGACGCGATCCTCACGCACACGGCCGAGTGACGACAGCACCGCCCACGTCGTGCGGCCAGGTGGAGCGGCGGCCGGCACCGCCGGACGGGCCGAACCTGGTGTCGTGTGCCTTATAACGACTATGATGATCTGGTCTCCGGCTGTGCCGGACGGTAGTGCGCTCGGGTCCGAAGTCCGTGTCCGGAACGGTGCTCTCGTCAAGGCGATCGCCGGGTGGGAGCGGATCCCGCGGGCCGTGGTCTCACGGTAGGGAGCTCCCGCCTGTGGCTGGTACAGCGACTTCTGGCGCCGGCGCCTCGCGCCTGATGTCGATGCCCGCGCTGGTCGGCCGCGACTCGGAGCTCGCGGCGTTCCAGCAGGCGCTGGCCGGAGGGCCGGCGATCGTCCTCGTCGAGGGAGAGGCCGGGGTCGGCAAGAGCCGCCTGCTGCGAGAGTTCCTGAGTTCGCGGGTGGCCCGCGACAAGCGGAGCCTGGTGGCCTCGTGCCCGCCCTTTCGCGAGCCGTGCACGCTGGGCCCGATCGTCGACGCGATCCGCCAGGCGACCGGCCAGGTCGCCGGACTGCGGCTGAGCGCGCTCGGCGGAGCGCTGCGGCCGTTGTTCCCCGAGTGGGCGGACGAGCTGCCACGGGTGCCGGATCCGCCGGAGGATGCCCGCGCCGCCCGCCACCTGCTCTTCCGGGCCCTCGCCGAGGTGCTGGACCGCCTCCAGGTGTCGGTGCTGGCGATGGAGGACCTCCACTGGGCGGACGAGGCAACGCTGGAGTTCCTGCTGTTCCTGGCCGCCCGGCATCCGCTGCGGACCAGCCTGGTCGTGACCTACCGCCCGAACGACGTGCCGCAGGGCTCGTTGCTCCTGCGGCTGTCCTCCCGGCTGCCCACGGGCACGACCGGGCTGCGGCTGGCGGTGGAACCCCTGGACGTGGCGCACACCGGCGATCTGGTGTCGTCGATGCTGGCGGACGAGCCGGTCTCCCCGGCGTTCGCCACGCTGCTGCACCGGCACACGGACGGGATCCCGCTGGCCATCGAGGAGTCCGTACGCCTGCTGTACGACCGCGCGGACCTGATCCGCCGGAACGGGCAGTGGGCACGCCGCAGGCTCACCGAGATCGACGTGCCCCCGACCGTGCGTGACGCGGTTCTCGAACGGGTCGCCCGGCTGGACCCGCCCGCGCGGGCCGTCCTCCAGGCGGCGGCGGTGCTGTCCGCCCCGGCGGACGAGGCCACGCTGGGCGCCCTCCTCGACGGTCCCTTGGACGGCCTGGCGGAGGCGCTGGCCTGCGGACTGCTGCGCGAGGACGGCGGGCTGCTGTCGTTCCGGCACGTACTGGCCTGCCGGGCCGTGTACGAGGCGACCCCCGCGCCGGAACGCCGGGCGATGCACCTGAGAGCAGGCGACGCCCTGGCCGGCCGGACGCCGCCCCCGGTGTCCCAGCTGGCCCGTCACTTCCGCGAGGCCGGGGACGTGGCCGCCTGGAGGAGGTACGCCGAGCGGGCCGCCGATCTCGCCCTGGCCGCCGCCGACGAGGCCGGAGCCACGTCGCTGCTGTACGACCTGCTCACCCACCCCGAGCTGCCCGCGTCCGACGCGGCCCGGCTGGTCGTCAAGATCCCGTTCTCCTCGTTCACCGGCGACGACCGCTTCAAGGGGCTGGTCCGGAGTCTGCGCGCCGCGCTCGACTCGGACACCATGTCGCCCGTGGAGGGGGCGGAGACCCGCTACCAGCTGGGCCGGGTCCTGACGATCATGGAGGAGTACGAGGCGGGCCAGGCCGAGATGAAGAAGGCGGTCGTCCATCTGCCGCCCGGCTCTCTCAGCGCTGCCCGGATCATGGTCACCCTCGGCTGGCCGCGCGAACCGTCGGCGCCGGTGTCCGCGCACCTGCGCTGGTTACGCCGGGCGGCGGAGGCCGCCGAGTCGTTGCCGCCGATCGAGCGTCTCGGTGTGCTCGTCGAGCGCGCCTCCGCCCTGCTGTTGCTGGGGGAGGAGGAAGGCTGGGCGGAGGCGTCCCGGATCCCCGGCGACCCGGCCTGCGCCGACGAGGCCCGGCATGTCGACAAGGGCTACATGAATTTCGGCGACGCCGCGGTGCGCTGGGGACGCTACGCCGAGGCCGCCCGGCACTTGGCGGCGGCCGCGCGGATGGCCGAGCGCTACCAGTTTCTCCGTCACAGAGGCATTATCGACGCGACTCGCGTCCATCTGGACTGGTTCAGGGGCGAATGGCAGGGGCTGGCCGAGCGGACCGCCGCCCTCGCGGACAACGACGAGCTGCAGCCGGTGACGAAACTGGAGGCGGTGCTGGTCGCCGCCCTGTTGCGTGCGGCGGCAGGTGATCCCGAGGCCGGTGAGCGGCTCGAGCACGTGCTCGCGCAAACCCACCGGCGCGGTGCCGCCGAACTCGTGGCCGAGCCGGCGGCGGCTCTGTGCGAGCTGCTGCTCGCGCGGGGAAGCGTCGAGGAGGCGCTGCGGGTCACCGACGAGCCCATCCGGCAGGTGGCGGACAAAGGCATCTGGCTGTGGGCCGCCGACCTCGCGCCGGCCCGCACCCGGGCGCTGGTCGCCGCCGGCCGGCTGGACGAGGCCGCCGACCTGGTCTCCGCGTTCGCGGACTGGGTACGAGACCGGGACGCGCCGGCGTGCTGGGCCGGTCTGGAGCTGAGCCGCGCCATCCTGGCGGAGGCAGGCGTGATACGCGGGGACGCCGCGAACGCGTACGCCCGCGCGGCCGACGCCTGGCAGCGGCTGCCCCGGCCGTACGACGCGCTGCTCGCCCAGGAGCGGCAGGTCGCCTGCCTGCTGGCCGCCGGCGAGACGGAGGCGGCCCTCTCTCTGGCCCGGCTGGTGTTGCAGGGCCTGACCGGCCTCGGCGCCCGGAGGGCGGCGGAGCGGCTGGCGAGCCTGCTGCGCGATCACAAGGTCGAGGTGCGCGGGCGCGGCCGGCGCGGCTACGGTGACCAGCTCTCACCGCGCGAGCTGGAGGTCGTCCGCCTGCTCGCCACCGGCAGGACCAACCGGGAGATCGCCGTCGTCCTGTCGCGCTCACCGAAGACGGTCGCCTCGCAAATCAACTCGGCGATGCGCAAACTCGGTGTCAACTCCCGTACGGCACTCGCGGTCAGCGCCCTCGAATCCGGACTCGTGACCTGACTCCAGACCAGGGGCGATCGTCATTTATTAGGTCATCCGACTCATGACAAGGGTTTCCGGCTGACCGAAGCTCTGCCCATGTGCATCCCTCCGGATGAGCCTCGGGACGACCCTTCCGACGAGGAGCGAGCCCTGCCCGAGGCCGAGGCCGGCGCCGACGAGTACGAGCCACTCTGACACCCCCCAGGAGACCCCCATGAAGTTCCCCCCAGGCGCGCGGCGACGATGGCCGGTCGCGGCCGTCGCCGTGATCGCGATGGCCGCGACGGTGGTGCCGGTCCGCTCCGCCGCGGCCCAGGATCAGGACCAGGCCCAGGCCCAGGTCAGGCAGACCTCAGGGCCGATCACGCTCGACGGCGTCAAGCCGGGCAAGCACGAGATCACCCTCATCACGGGTGACAAGGTGACGCTGACCGACGCGGGCGGCGGGCGCTACGGCTTCGAGACCAAGGCCGCCGTCAGGCCCGGCAGGCCGCTGCCCGTCTTCCACGGCCAGGCCACGCCCGACGGCTTCTACGTCTACCCCGACGACGTACTGCCCGCGATCGAGGCGGGGCGCGTCGACCGCGAGTTCTTCGACGTGAAATACCTGGCCGAGCACGGCTACGCGAACGACCGGTCGACCCACACCCCGGTGATCGTGCAGTATCCCGAGACCACGAAGGGCCTCAAGGCCACCGCCGAGGCGCTGCCGGCCAGCTCGGCGACCGGGACTCTCGACAGCATCAACGCCGCCGCGCTGGCCGTGCCGCACCAGGAGAGCGCCACGTTCTGGTCGGCCGTACTGGGCCGGACGGCGGAGGGCAGGACGGCGAGCACCCTCAGCGCGGGGCTGACCAAGGTGTGGCTCGACCGCAAGGTCGCGGCCGACCTCGACCGGACCGTGCCGCTGATCGGCGCGCCGCAGGCGTGGGCCGCCGGATTCGAGGGCACCGGCGTCAAGGTCGCCGTCCTGGACACCGGCATCGACGAGGCCCACCCGGACTTCGCCGGCAAGATCGCCGAAACCCGGTCGTTCGTCCCCGACGTCGAGTCGGTCAAGGACGGCCACGGGCACGGCACGCATGTCGCCTCGATCATCACCGGCAGTGGCGCCGCCTCGGACGGGAAGTACAAGGGCGTCGCACCCGGCGTGAAACTCGTCGTCGGCAAGGTGCTCGACGACACCGGCGGCGGGTACGAGAGCGACGTCATCGAGGGCATGCAGTGGGCCGCCACCAGCGGCTCCAAGATCGTGAGCATGAGTCTGGGCGGTGACGCGACCGACGGCACCGATCCGATGAGCCAGGCGCTCGACAGCCTGACGGCCGACACCGGCACGCTGTTCGTCGTGGCCGCGGGCAACGCGGGCGCGGCCGAGACCGTCGGCGCTCCCGGCGCCGCCCAGGCCGCCCTGACCGTCGCGGCCACTGACAACGATGACAAACTGGCTGATTTCTCCAGCCGTGGCCCCCGGCTCGACGGGGCGCTCAAGCCGGACATCGCGGCTCCCGGTGTCGACGTCGTCGCCGCCCGCGCCGCAGGTACGAGCATGGGCAACCCGGCCGACGACTCCTACACGGCGGCGTCCGGCACGTCGATGGCCACGCCGCACGTCTCCGGAGCCGCGGCGATCCTCGCCCAGCAGCACCCGGACTGGAAGGCCGCCGAGCTGAAGGCCGCGCTGATGAGCACCGCCAAGGACGTGGACGGGACCGTCTACGAGCGCGGAGCCGGCCGGCTGGACCTCGCGAACGCGATCACCCAGCGGGCGTACGCCGCCACCGCGAACCTCGACTACGGCGCGGTGAACGAAGGGAGCGCGCCGATCGGCAAGGAGATCGTGTACGCCAACACGTCCGACCAGCCGGTGACCCTCACCCTGACCCCCAAGCTGGCGACCGTCGCCGGCGCAGCCGTCCCCCAGGGCGTCCTGAGGGTGGACGGGACCCTGACCGTTCCGGCGGGCCAGACGGCCAAGGCCACCGTCACGTTGACCTCGGCCGATCTCGGACTGGGCGCGTACACGGGCGCGGTGACCGCGACCGACGACCACGGTACCCGCCTGACCATCCCCGTCGGCCTGACCCGCGAGCCGCCGAAGGTGACGCTCACCATCCGCACCTTCGACCGCGAAGGGGCGCCCGCGAACCCGCGCATGCTCGGCGTTCTCGACCTCACCGGTGACCGGGGCGATGTCGCCCGCCGAGCACAGTGGGAGTCGCCCGGTGTCTTCCGGGTCCAGGTGCCGCGTGGCTTCTACAGCGTCAGCGCGGCGGTCACCTGGGTGGATCCGTCCTCGTACCTGTCGAACAGCGGCTGGACGCTGGTACCGGAGGTCGAGGTCGCCGAGGACACCGAGGTCACCCTGGACGCGCGCAAGCTCAAGGAGATCGGCTTCAGCACCCCGAAACCGGCCGTCGCGTCCCCGGGCTCCCAGGGGTTCACCTACTTCCAGCACAAGCTCAAGAACGGCACCACCTGGTTCTCCATGACGTCGTCCGCTCCTTTCATCCGGCACTGGATCACTCCCACCAAGAAGGTCACCAAGAGCGAGTTCCTCGTCGCCACCTACTGGGGGCTGGCCCCTCGCGAGGTGACCATGGAGGTACGCGGACGTGACCCGCTCCAACTGCACCCGGAGGTCTATGCGCATGACGGAGACCTGCTCAAGGGCACCCCGCTGGAGTACGTCCCCTTCACCGGTGACCTGACCGCGAACCTGGTCGACGCCGGGGTCGGCAAGCCGGAGAACCTGGCCGGCCTCGACCTGCGCGGCAAGCTGGCGCTCCTCGACGACGACGGCCAGTGTGGCGCACAACTGGACCGCGTCCGGAACATTCGCGAGGCGGGAGCGTCCGGAATCCTGCTGTGGCCGTCGGCGCCGCTCTACTCCTGCGGCGACGGGCCGCACATCCCCGAGCCAGTGTGGCCCGAGTCCTGGGAGAACCCCGCGACCATCGGCATCCCCTACGTGACCGTGTCTCCCGGCGAGGCCCGAGCGCTGATCAAGCGGCTCGCCAAGGGGCCGGTCACCATCGCCGTTCAGGGCAGGCCGCATGCGTCCTACGGCTACCAGCTGGCTCCCGCCGAGAGAGGCCGGGTGCCCGCCACGCCGACCTTCAAGATCACCAACAAGCAGCTCGCGACCATTGACACCCACTACCACTCCGGTGCCCCCACGGACTACCTCGTCGCGTCGTCCTTCATCAGGAAGGGGCAGCTTGGGATTTTCTCCGCGCATTTGCCGGTGATCAACGGACCGGGCAGGCGCGCCGAGTACGTCGGCCCGATCGAACCCGAGACGATCGTCGTCCGCGAGGTGAGCAGCGAGCAGCAGCGCTCGCTCCGCACACTGCACGTGTTCGACAAGCCGGCCCGCCACACCCAGCACTGGAATGCCGGGCCGTTGACACCGGGCGCGACCACCGTGCCCGGCCCGGTCCAGCGGCTGATCGATGAATCTCCGCAGAGCGTCGCCGCCTGCTCGATCTGCCGGCAGGGCGACACCCTGTGGACCAACTACAACGAGATCGGGGCACAGAGCCAGACCGGAATGATCTGGCTCGGTGACACCCGCCTCTACCGGAACGGCGCGGAGATCCCGCTCGACCTCACGAGTGGCCTCCCCGGGTTCACGTTGCCCAAGGAGGCGGGGGACTACCGGCTGACCCTCGACAACCCGAGCACCCGGACGACGGCGGAGTGGACCTTCCGCTCCGAGACGGTCACCAAGAGCGCCACGTTGCCCGGCCAAGACTGCCTGGGCTCGCTGATCGGCGCCCCGGACCCGTGCCGGCCGGAGCCTGTCGTGTTCGTCTCCTACGACCTGTCCGACGACATCGGGCTCGACAACACCGTGCCGGCGGGAAGGCGGCACACCTTCGACGTCAACGTCTACCACTCGCCGGGGACCGCCCGGATGCCCGCCATCGCCGGCCTGAAGCTGTGGATCAGCACCGACGACGGTCAGCGCTGGACCGCCGTCGACGTCCGCCGCGGACGCGGAGGCGACTACACCGCCTCGGCCACGTATCCGCGCCTGGCCGGCACCAAGGGCGCGGTCAGCCTGAAGGCGGAGGCGTGGGACGCGGCCGGCAACCGCGTCAAGCAGACCACGCTCCGCGCCTTCACCCTCCGCTAGGTCGGGGGAGTCCCGTGGCTCTTCAGCAGAGCCACGGGACACCGCCGCCAGGTGTCACGGCGCCCCCGGCAGGTTCTCACCGGCCTGTCGGGGGCGCCGGATCACTCCCTGAGCCGCGCGGGACGGACCAGGCGCCAGGCGGCGGACACCAGCAGCGGCAGGAGCAGCATGCCGACGTAGATGGGCGTGGCCATGTAGCGGAAGTCCTGGGCCGAGATGTTGGCCAGAATCGCCAGCTGCTGCCCGGCGACCACCGCGGCCACGGCCACCACGTAGCGGTTGCGCAGCGCCCACGCCGCCAGCGCGACGGCCACGTACGCCAGGTAGGCCCAGAGCGCGCCCCGCCAGATCAGCGAGTCGTACTCGGTGCTGCCGATCAGCCAGGCTTCGGCCACCCGGTGCAGGTCGGGCGACTTCGGCCGGAGCCGGAAGACCTGCCGCTCGGGATAGTCGGGCACCTTGCCCGGGCCGACGTACGTCTCGGAGGTGGGCCGGAGCGAGAAGTGGTAGGTCTCCCCGCCGACGGCCCACTCGTCCTCAGCCGGCCGCCAGGCGATCTGCCCCCTGCAGAGCCTGGCCTCCACGATCAGACCGGGGTGCTCCAGCAGCAGGCGTTTCCACAGGCTGAGCAGCTCGCCCGCGTGCTTGTCGGCCTGCTGCCAGCTGAAGTCGCGCCGCCAGATCAGCGTGTTGATCGTGTGGCAGGTGCCGCCCTCCCGCCATCTGGACAGTGGCGCGACGGCGGTCATCAACGTCTGGTCCTGGTCGGTGAACACCTCGGGATGGTCGCGGTAGAGGACGGCGACGTCGCCGAACGCCGTGTGGTAGACGTACGTGCTGGACGGGGCGGAGATGCCGGCGTGCGGCAGCACCACGTTGTTCAGCAGCAGGGGCACGGCCGCCGCCGCGGCGCCGACGACCGCCAGCCAGGCCCTCCTGGTCCTGACCACCACGACCAGCACGACGACGGCCACCGCCACGACCAGGAAACCGTTGGCCCTGAACAGGCCGAGAGCGGTCATCAGCCCGCCGAGCGCGACCAGCCGCGGCCCGCTGAGGGTGCGGCCGGCCGCCATCCCCGCGCACACCGCGGCGATCGCGACGGCGCAGAGCGTGAACGGCACATCCTTCCACAGCGCGACCGCGAACGCGCCGACCGGCGGCAGCAAGGGCAGCAGGATCGCCACCGCCGTCGTGGACCGGCGCGGCGCGCCCAGCGCCTTCAGCGCGCCCGCGACATAGGTGAGCACCGCGGCCATGACGGTCGTCTGGAGCAGCGTGACCAGGCCGACGTCGCCGGTCATCCGCATGCTCAGCCACAGCAGCCCGTCGTAGGCCACCGAATGGTCGCTCACCCACGGGCCGGCCATCGTGTGGCTGAGGTACAGCACCGAGTCGCGGCTGAACAGGCCCGGGTAGAAGGCCGCCCACCAGCACGCGAGCACGGCCTGAATGGCGAGGAAGGTCGCGAGCGGCACCCAGCGTGGACGTTTCGCGGTCTCGGTCTGCATGGTTCCATTTCCCGGGCAGCCGGGAAACCCCGGACTCGGCGAGCTCTAGGGGTAGCTGACGCCGGGTCGCAGCCCCTTGGCCCCCTTGGCTCCCGCTAACGCAGGCACGGTGACCAGGTGGTAGCCGCGTTTCTTCAGCTCCTTGACGATCGCCGGCATGGCCTGGACGGTCTGCGGGACCGTGTCGTGCATCAGGATCACGCCGTCACGTCTGGCCAGCCGGAGCACCGCGGCCTTGATCTTCTTGGCGTCACGCAGGCTCCAGTCGAGCGTGGTGCCCGTCCACAGCACCTGCGCGAGGTCCTGCTCGCCGGCGATGCCCAGCACCCGCTCGTCCGTGTGCCCGTACGGCGGGCGGAACATCCGCACCCGCCTGCCCGTCGCGTCCTCGATGACGGTCGAGGCGGCGCGCATCTGGTCGATGATCTCGTAGTCGAGCAGCGGCGGCAGCGACTGGTGGGAGTAGGTGTGGTTGCCGATCGCGTGACCCTCGCGCGCGGCCCTCCTGACAACGGACGGCGACTCCTCGACGTGCTTGCCCGTGACGAAGAAGGTCGCCTTGACCTTCTCCTTCTTCAGCAGGTCGAGCAGGGGGCGGGTGTGCTTGCCCGGGCCGTCGTCGAAGGTCAGCGCCAGGCACTTGACCTTGGAACAGTCGATCTTCGCCTGGACGTCGGCGGCGGGGAGGACGCTCGTCGCCAGTGACAGTGCCAGCAAGCCGTGAACCACCACAGGTGACACCTTAAGCCCAAAACTGGACGGGTGCGCCGGGTCACCCGGTGACGGTGACCAGGCGGGTGAACTCGGCCGGCAGGTCGACACCGTCCCACACCCGGTGGAAGCTGAGCGCGCCGCCGACGGGCACCATGCGGTCGACCCCCCGTCCGGCCAGCGACTCGGCCAGCTCCTCCAGCTCGGCCCGCGCGAAGCCGAAATGCGCCATCGTCTGGTCTCTGCGCCTGACCAGGCCGCTCAGCTCCATCAGGGCGCCGAGCCGGGTGTGCGCGAACGTGCCCGCGCCCAGCCAGCGCCGCGGGGCCGCCTCGGGGCCGGCCAGGACCACGCTGGCCAGGGTGTTGCCGTGGAAGCCGACCGTGTCGGCGGCGCCGTCGGCGGCCAGGCCGTAGGTCGCCACCCGCTTCTCGACCGCCATCGCGGTGTCGACGGTCCAGCCCCGCCGTTTCACCGCCCGCGCCAGGCAGGTGGTGAAATCGGCCCGCGCCGCGTCACAGTCGGCGGCCGAGCCCACCCAGAACACGGTGCGCGGCGACGAGCAGGCGGCCTGGTCGAACCAGTAGGAGTCGCTCGCGAACCCGTCGGCCACCGCCTCACGTGTGCCCGGAGGAGCCTCCAGCCACGCCGCCGCCCGGATGACCGCGAACGACGACCGGTCAGGGAAGGTGAGGTCGCGTGCGTGCGGCGCCAGCGGATGCCGGCGGATCTCCGCCACCGTACGGTCGCCGCCCCAGATCACCCGCAGGTCGCAGGCCGCCGAGAGCGCCGCGGTGACCACGTCGGAACGGTCGTAGGTGACGATGCGCTGCGTCGCCGCCACCACCGGGTCGGCCCCGGCGAGCGTCTCCTGGAGGGTCCGCACGATCGTCGAGGCCACGGCCCCGGCGCGCGGCGAGAGCCGTACGACGTTGCGGTTGCCCATCAGGGCGGACAGCGCCCACGAGTAGACGAAGACGGTGTCGACGTTGGCCGGCGGGATGTGCAGGATCAGGCCGCGTGGCACCCGCAGGTGCTCGCCACGCAGCCCGTCGACGGTGCGCGCCAGCTCGCCCGGCCGCAGGAAGAAGCCGAGCGAGGCCAGCTCGGGATGGCGACGCGCCGACTCGGGGGTCAGCAGCCGTCGCCCGAACGCCGCCAGGAAGTCACGCATCCGCCCATCCCCGGCCCGCAACGTCCCACCCGAGAGCATCGCGCCGGAGGAGAGCTCGTCGAGCAGTGCCTCGACCGTCACGGGTCGCGCCGTGGGAAACAGCACCTCGACCAGTGCCGCGGCGGGTGTCACGCGGGCACCGCCGTGTCGCTGCAGCCGCGGACCTCGGCACGGGGCAGCCGCCCGAGGACGGAGAAGCGCTTGCCCGGCCACACGCCGTCGTCGATGCCGTGTACGACGCCGAGATCCTCGGTCAGCAGGACGTGCCCCGGATAGGAGGTGGGCAACGTGCTGACCACCTCGACCACCCCGGGCACGCCCGGCGGAGCCTCCTCCCACGTCTCCGGGTCACGGATCAGCACGTTGGCGAAGTCGGGGCAGTAGAGGCCGCCGCCGTCAGGGCCTTCGAGGAAGACCGTGCCGATCTGCTCGACCATCCCGTAGAAGTCGTGGACGCGGGTCAGCCCGCACTCGCGGCGGAGCGCGCCGCGGAACACGGCGGCGTCCACCGCCTGGTCGGCCAGTCGTTTCCAGCCGCCGGAGTGGATCAGGATCCCCCGCGACAGGTCGAGGCCCAGCTCGCGCAGGTGCAGCCAGACCATGAAGGTGAACCCGAAGATCAGAAAGCGCCCGCCGCCGTGCCGCGCGAGGAAGGCGCGCACCGCCGCGGAGTCGACCTCGCCGCCCTCGTCGAGGACGAACGTGTAGTGCCTGCCGAGGTTCATCATGCCGAGCACGCCCGCTCCCCGGGCGCTGAGGGCCGGACCGCGCACCGCCGCGCGGCTGTCGACGATCAGCATGGGCAGCCGCTGCTCGCCGAGCACGGTCCTGAGCGTCGCGGCCAGCATGCGCGGCTGGGCCGCCGCCGCCTCCCGGTCGAGGTGGATCCGGCTGGGCGCCTGCCCGGTGGTGCCGCTGGAGGTCAGCACCCGGAACACCCGCTCTCGCGGCACGCTGCGCAGCTCGTGGGTCTTGAACAGACGCACCGGCAGCCACGGCAGGTCGGCCACCCGCGCGTAGGGGGGCTCCGACCCGATCGCGGCTAAGATCCGCGCGTAGGGCGGGCAGGCGTCGCGGTGCCGGACGGTCAGCGCGGCCAGCCGTGGCAGCAGGAACGCCTCCCGCTCGGCCTCCGTCAGGGTGAAGACCGTCACGCGCGGGCCTCCAGCGCGCGGTAGTCGACCTTGCCCGTGGCGAGCATCGGCAGCCGGTCGACCGCGCGCACGTCGAAGCCGCTCCAGTGCAGCCGCAGCTCCACGCCCAGCCGCCGGGCGAGCCGGCCGCACCCGTCGCGGTCGAGCCCCTCGGCCCAGACGGTGACCCGGTCGTCGCCACTGGTCACCGCGATCGGGCCGCAGTCGCGCAGCAGCCCCTCGACGTCGTCGAGGTTGACCCGCACGCCGAAGATCTTGGCGATGCGCCTGGCCCGGCCGGTCAGGAAGAGGAAGCCCTCGTCGTCGAGGTGGCCCAGGTCTCCGGTGCGCAGCACGCCGCCCAGGTCGTCGCCCCGGGCCAGGTCGGCCGCGGTCTCGGCGTAGCCCATCATCACGTTGGGGCCGTGGTAGACGATCTCGCCGCCGTCGACGGCCAGCCGCCCGCCGGGCAGGGCCAGGCCCGCCGAGCCAGGCTTGTCGGGCAGTCGCTCGGGCGGCAGGACGGCGATGCGGGCGGTGGCCTCGGTCTGGCCGTACATCACGAAGAAGCGCTCGGCGACGGCGGCGAACCGGGTCACCAGCTCGGGTCGCAGCCGCCCGCCCGCCTGGGTGAGCGTGGTGAGGCTGGGATGCTCGGCCGGGTCGAAGCGGAGCCGGCGCAGCATCTCGTACTGGTAGGGGACGCCCGCGAGCGAGGTGCAGCGGTGGCCGTCGAGATGGGTCCAGAACGAGCGCTCCAGCAGGCCCGCGTCGGTGAGCACCACGGTCGCGCCCGCGGCGAGATGGCTGTTGAGCACCGACAGCCCGTAGCTGTAGTGCAGGGGCAGGCTGGTCGGCGCGACGTCGCCGGGGCCGATGGCCAGGGCGTCGGCGATGGCGCGGGCGTTGGCCAGCACGGCCGCCCGCGACAGCCGGACGAGCTTGGGGTTGCCGGTCGAGCCCGACGTGGCGAGCAGCACGGCCAGCTCGGGATGCGGCTCGGCGTCGGGGCGCCGGCCGCGCGGCGAGCCCTCGACGGCGTGCGCGAAGCCGGTCAGCCCAGCGGGCCTGAACCGTGCGATCAGCTCGGTCAGCGCGCCGGCCGAGAGGTCGGGGTCGAGCAGCGCGACCGGCCGGCCGGCCCGCCACGCGGCCAGGTAGCGCACCACGGACGCCAGGTCGTTGCGCATCCCGCAGAACAGCGGGCCGGGCGGCAGCCGGGTCAGGACCTGGGCGGTGCGCTCGATCCGGGTGGTCAGCGCGTCGCCGGCGAGCGCGTCGGGCTCGCCGGCGACGACCAGCCGGGCTTCGGGATGCGGGAAGTCGGCCACCTCAGAGCACCAGCCCGCCGTCCACGCCGATGACCTGGCCGGTGATGAAGCCGGCGTGGCCGGAGAGCAGGAAAGCCACGGTGGCGGCCACGTCGTCGGAGCTGCCCAGGCGGCCGAGCGGGGTCGCGGCGACCGTCGCGGCGCGGGCCCGGTCGTCGAGGGTGGCCAGCATGCCGGTCTCGATGTAGCCCGGGGCCACCGCGTTGACCCGGATGCCCGCCGGCCCCAGCTCCCGGGCGGCGGCCATGGCCAGACCGAGCAGGGACGCCTTCGTCGCGGAGTAGACCGCCTGACCGGGCGCTCCCCGGTGGCCCATGACCGACGAGATCAGGACCACGGCCGGGCTCATGCCCCGGCGCAGCAGCCGGACCGCCGCCTGCAGGGTGTGCGCGGCGCCCATCGCGTTGGTCTCGAACAGTCTGACCACCGCGGCGCTGGACATCATGCCGAGCAGCCCGGCCTCGTGCACCCCGGCGTTGATCACCAGTGCGTCGAGGCGCTCGTGTCGTCTGCGGACCTCGCGCATCATCGCGGACACCGCGTCGGGGTCGGCCACGTCGCCGTGGACGGAACCGGCCCGCCCGCCGGTCTCGGCGGCGATCTCGGCCGCGGCCTTCGCCGCGCGCTCCTGGTCGCGCCCGTGGACGACGACCTCGTGCCCGGCCTTCGCCAGCCTGACGGCCACGGCCCGCCCGATGCCCGAGGTCGAACCGGTGACCAGGGCCACGCGCGGGTCAGAGCGCGGCGCTGACACCGTGCTTCTCCAGCAGCCGGGCCGCGTGCGCGAACGAACTCATGTCGATCATCTCGTCCGTGTCGATCATCACGGCGAACTCGTCCTCCATCGCGGCGACCAGCGCCATGTGGGCGAGCGAGTCCCACTGCGGGATCGCCCGGTATTCGAGGCCGTCGACGTCGGTGCCCTCTGGAAGGCTCAGCGCGGCGCGGAAGACGTCGCGCAGCCGGTCGAGATGACTCATGATGACTCACTCTCTGTGGTCGTGCCGGAACGTAGTGTAGCCCTGATCGCGCACGGCTCAAACCCGGAACCGTCGCGGGTAATGGAACCGTATAAACGCCTCTGGCGCGGTGGCCGGGCTGCGAATCTCGGACGCGGCACGCCGGTCACTTCAGGGGGAATGATGGACAAGTCCAATCACTGGTACGGGCATTCCCGAATACTCGGTAGATACTGCGGCCTGGCGGACGACACGCCCAAGCGAATCCAGGGATTCCTGCAACACGGCTGGAACTACCTTCACGGATTTCCGCCCGACGACCACTGGTGCAGCCCCGGATATCCCCGGTTCGTCTGGTCTGACGTGCTCCGACGCCGCGGTTGGTCGATGGGGCGCAGGGGCCACTACGTCATCGGGGCCCCCTGGGTCTACCTCCTCCAGTTGGAGCCCGATCTCGGCAGGGTGCCGGAACGGAAAGGGACGATCTGGTACCCGTTCCACGGCTGGGAGAAAAGCTCGGTCCGCGGTGACCACGCCCGGCTCGCCGCCGAGATCCGCGAGGTGGAGACCGGCCCTGTGACCGTCTGTCTTTACTGGCTCGAATTCGCCAACCCGGCCATTCGGCAGGCGTACGAATCGATGGGTTTCCGGGTGGTCTGTCACGGCGAGCGCGGCTCGCGCTGGGACCGCAAGGGGCGCGGGTTCCTGCGCAGGCAGCTCATCGAGCTGCGCAGGCACCGCCGGGTGGCCTCCAACCGGCTCGGCAGCGCGCTGTTCTACGGCGTCTCGGTCGGCTGCGACGTCGCCGTCTACGGCGATCCCATGCAGTACGAGGACGAACGGCCCGAGTACGGCGGCACGGCCCGGCGGCGGCGCCTGTGGCCGGAGCTGCACGGAGTGCACGTCGATCGCGCCCTGGCCGCCGAGACCGCGCGGAGCGAGCTGGGTTTCGACCACCAGGCGACACCGGAGGAGCTACGGCGCATGTTCGGCTGGAAGCGGGTGCGATCCGCATGAACGAGGCACCCCAGAACGTCCGGTTGATCGGTGGCGAGATGCTGCTGTGGTCGGACGCCGACGACCCCGTCGACTGGCGCGGAGCCGGACTGGAGCTGGTCAGGCGGCTGCTCCCCGCCGAGGGCCGGGTGCTGCTGGTGGGCCCGCATCCGCAGGCGCTCGTCGACGCGGTCGCGGCCAGGGCGGCGTCGGTCGCGGTGCTGGTGCGCTCCTATCCCGACGCGTGCGCGCTCGGCGAGCGTCACCCCGCGCTGACCGTGCACTGCGGCAGGCTGCGGGCGCTCACCGTCGAGGAGCCGTACGACCTGGTCCTGGCGCTCGACGGTCTCCAGCGCACCAGCTCGGCCGAGGAACCCGCGCCCGCCTGGCGGGCCTCGCTCGACGCGCTGGCCGCTCTCGTGGCGCCGGGCGGGCGGCTGGTCCTGGCCGTGGCCAACGACCTCGGCATCGACCGGTTCGTCGAGGCCCGGCCCCCCGACCGGGAGGGCGGCGACGGCCAGTGGGAGCCGCACGGCTTCGACCCGAGCCACCCGCGCGGCTCCGGCCCGCTCGACCGGGCGCTGAAGGCGTCCGGGCTGGCCGTCGACCGCTGCTACGCCGCCTACCCCGGACGCCGCGCCCCGCGCGCGCTGCTCGGGCGCGAGCTGCTGGAGCGTAACCTGCCGGAGGCCCTGACGGTCCCGCTCAGCGCGCGCGGCGGCGACACGATGCGCGTCGCCGATCCGCTGCGGCTGTCGCGGCTCGCCTTCCGGCACGGGCTCGGCGAGCAACTGGCCCCGGCGTGGGTGGCGGTCGCCACCAGGCCGGGCGACGCCGGCGACGTCGAGCTGCCGCCCGGCCTCATCGAGGTGGGCCGGGCCGTGCACGAGATCACGCCGGAGGCCATCAGGCGGCTGCCGGGCGGCGCCGCCCGCCCGATCCCGCGTGGCCGGGTCGTGGAGGAGCTGCTGGTCGAGGCCTGCGCCCGCGAGGACGTACGCGCCGTGCGCGAGCTGCTCGCCAAGCTGGCCGACTGGGTCACCGACGGCGGCGACGCCACGGTCGACAACCTCGTGTGGGACGGCGAGCACTTCGCCGCCGTCATCCCGGTGCCCGCTCCGGCCACCACGCCGGTCGCCCGGGTGGTGCTCTGCCGGATCCTGTGGAGGTTCGCGGTCCGGCTGCTGGCGGCGGGCCACCACCACCCGTGGCCGTGGCCGCTGGCGGCCGACCAGCTGACCCTGACGCTGTGCGGCATGGCCGGGAAGCCGTGCGACCAGGCCGACCTCGACCTGGCCAGGAAGCTCGACGCCGAGCTGGGGCAGCCGGCCGAGGTGCCCGACGCGTCGCCCACCTACCGCGACCTGCTCGGCGCCCGCGACCGCCTGGCCGAGCAGCTCACCGCCGCTCTGGCCCGGGTCGCCCGCCTGGAGACCAAGCTCACCTACCGCGAGCGCGAGCTGGTGCGCGCCCGGGCCAAGGTGCGCAGGAGCCAGCGGAAGGTGGCCGCCTACCGCAGAACGCTCGGATATCGCCTCTCCCGCCGCCTCGTCCAGCCGCGGAAAGTGGCCCGCAGGGTCAAGCGCATGCTGTCTCGCTGAGGAAGCTCGCTGAAGGAAAGCTCGCTGAGGAAAGAAGGCTCTCGTGCCGGTTCTTTCGGTGATCGTCCCGTTCCACGACGTGGAGAAGTATCTCGGAACCTGCCTCGACTCGATCGGGGCGCAGACCTTCCGGGACCTGGAGGTGATCTGTGTCGACGACGGCAGCCACGACGGCGGCGCGGCGGTGGTGGAGGCCGCGATGGCGGCCGACGAGCGGGTGCGGCTGATCCGGCAGGCCAACCACGGCGCCGGGCACGCCCGCAACACCGGGGTGCGCCACGCGACCGGCCGCTACCTCGCCTTCGTCGACGGCGACGACACGGTGCCGCCCACCGCCTTCCAACGGCTGCTGTCGTCGCTCGAGTCCACGGGCTCCGACCTGGCCTGCGGAAACGTCATGCGGCTGCACCGCAACCTGCTCGTGCCGTCCTGGGCGCACCGCAAGGCGTTCGCCGAGCCGCTGAAACGCACCCACATCACCAGCCATCCGCTGCTGATCCGCGACCGCATGGTCTGGAACAAGGTCTACCGGCGTTCCTTCTGGGACGACCTCGGGCTGAGCTTCCCCGAGCGCAGGTACGAGGACCAGCCGGTCTCCGTCGCCGCCCACGTGGGAGCCGCCGCCGTCGACGTGCTCAAGAGCGTCGTCTACCACTGGCGGCAGCGCGACGAGGAGAACGCCTCGATCACCCAGTGCCGCCTGGAGCCGGGCAACCTCCACGACCGCCTGCTGTCGGTGCTGCAGACGGCCGAACTGCTCGCCGAGCGGGCGCCCGAGCTGAAGCCGTACTTCGACCGCGACACGCTGGTCATCGACCTGACCGTCGCGGTGGAGGCCGTGGCCGCCGTGGGCGACCAGGCCGACCCCGCGCTGGTCGAGCTCGCCGTCCGCTACCTCGACGGCGTCGCGCCGGAGGAGTGGCTGGGAGTCCCGTACGCGCACCGGCTCCTCGTGCACCTGCTGCACCGGCGGCGACTGGACGACCTCGCGTTCCTGTTCGCGCAGGAACGCGACGAGCGCCTGTGGCCGCGCCTGTGCCGCCCCGGCTTCGGCCGCAGGCGGTGGTACGGCCGGCATCCGGCGATGCCCGAGCACCTGTCGGACGTCACCGACGAGCTGGAGCTGGTGACCCGGCTGACCACCCTGGAGTGGCGCGACGGCGTCCTGTACGGCCAGGGGGTGCTGTCGGCCGGCCGGTTCGACGGCAGGGACCTGCGCCGGACCGCCGTCCGCGTGTGGCTGGAGGAGCGCGGCACCGGGGAGACCGTGCCGCTCCCCGGCCGGGCAGGCAGGCGCGGCGTCCCCTGGGAGAGAGGCGGTTTCCCCTTCGGGTTCGCGTTCGACCCGGCCGCGCTGACCACGGCGCAGCTCACCCGCAGGGGGCAGTGGGACCTGCGAGCCGAGCTGCGGGCGACCGGGCTGCGGCTGGCCGGACGGGTCGCCACGCCTCGCGGGCTGCCGCTCGCGCCGCCGGCCCCGGCGCGCCGGGGCAACACCTGGCTGGTTCCCGTCCGCAACCGCAGGGGGGTGTGGGGGTTGCGGCTGTGCCGGGCCCAGGCGGTCATCGGCGAGTGCCGGGTCGACGGCGACGACCTGGTCCTGTCGGGGGAGCTGGCCGATCTCGGCGACGGCGAACCGGTGCTGCGGCTGGTGCGCAGGAGCGACGGGGAGGAGATGTACTTTCCGCTGGTCATGGCCGGGCACCGCTTCCGGGCCCGGGTTCCGCTGCGGGACGTCGACGAGTCCGTGGGCCAGGAGTCGAGGTGGGAGGTGGTCATCGACCAGGGCCGGGAGATCAGGCCGCTGGTGCGCACCCGGGAGCGGCCGATGGCGACCGTCGCCGACCGGCGCTTCGAGGTGGACCGGGGCGGCGACGGCTGCCTGGTGCTGGCCGAACTCTGAGCCGGGGCGGCGACGGCTGGCCGGTGCCGGCCGAGCTCTGAGCCGGGTCAGCGCAGGACGGCGGCCAGGTGGTCGGCCACCCGGTCCTGCTGGGCGTCGGTGAGGTCGGGGAAGAGTGGCAGCGAGAGCTGCTCGGCGTAGTAGGCCTCGGCCTCGGGGCAGAGCCCGCGCTGGTAGCCGAGGTCCTCGAACACCGGATGCCAGTAGGCGGGCACGTAGTTGACCTGCACCCCGATGCCGGCCGCGCGCATCCGCTGGTAGACCTCGCGCCTGCGGCCGTCGTGGATCCGTATCGGATAGAGGTGCCAGCTCGGGTCGGTGTAGGACCGCCGCGCCGGAAGCGTCAGACCGGGCAGGCCGCCGAGCAGCGCATGGTAGCGGGCGACCAGCTCGGCCCGCCGGGCCCGGAAGGCCCCGAGCCGCCGCAGCTGGCTGAGACCGAGCGCGCAGAGCACGTCGGGCAGCCGGTAGTTGAGCCCGAACTCGTGGACCTCCTGGTGCCAGCCGCCGTGCTCGGGGTCGCGCTGCTCGGCGGGCTCCCTGACCAGCCCGTGGTTGCGGAAGCGGGAGGCCCGCGCGAACCGCTCGGGGTCGGCCACCGCGACCGCGCCGCCCTCGGCCGTGGTCACGGTCTTGGTCGGGAAGAAGGAGAAGGTGGTGAGATCGGCCAGCCGCCCCACCGGGCGGTCCCGGTAGGTCGAGCCGAGGGAGTGGGCCGCGTCGCCGATCAGTGTCGCGCCGGCCCGCCCGGCGACCTCGCGCAGCTCGTCGTAGTCGGCCGGATGGCCGGCGTAGTCGACCGCGGTGATCGCGCGGGTGCGGCCGGTCACCGCCGCCGAGGCGGCGCCGGGGTCGAGGTTGCCCGTGTCGGGCTGTACGTCGGCGAAGACCACGCGGGCCCCGCGCAGGACGGCGGTGGAGGCGGTCGCCACGAACGTCAACGGCGAGGTGATCACCTCGTCACCCGGCCCGACCCCGGTGGCCGTGTAGGCGACGTGCAGGGCGGCGGTGCCCGAGGTGACGGCCAGGCAGGGCACCCCGCCCGTCCAGCGGGTCAGCTCGGCCTCGAACCGGCCGACCGCAGGACCTGTGGTCAGCCAGTCGCCGCGCAGCACCTCGGCGACCGCCTCGACGTCGTCCTCGGTGATCGAGTGGCGTCCGTAGGGCAGCATCAGACGCCGGCCGCCACGATGGCGCGTAGGTCGTCGACCGACAGCCACCGGTCGTTGGTGTCGGAGCGGTAGCAGAAGCCCTCGGGCAGCTGCTCGGCGTGCTGCGGCGGCTGGTAGCCCCAGGTGGCGATCGTCGGCTGGACGATGTAGCGGTCGGCCAGCCGGAGCGCCCGGCGGCCGTCGTCGGGGCCGATCATCTCCTCGTGCAGCTTCTCGCCCGGCCTGATGCCGATCTCGTAGACCGGGCTCCGCGGGGCCACCGCCTCGGCCAGGTCGGTGATCCGCATGCTGGGGATGCGCGGCACGTACAGCTCGCCGCCCCGCATCAGCTCGAAGGACTCGACGACGAACCGTACGGCCTGGTCGAGCGTGATCCAGAACCTGGTCATCCGCTTGTCGGTGATCGGCAGGCTGCCGCCCTCCTCGGCCAGCCGCCGGAAGAACGGCACCACCGAGCCCCGGCTGCCGACCACGTTGCCGTAGCGCACCACGGCGAACCGGGTGACGTGGCCGGCGGCGTAGTGGTTGGCCGACACGAACAGCTTGTCGGCGACCAGCTTCGTGGCGCCGTAGAGGTTGACCGGGCCGGAGGCCTTGTCGGTGGAGAGCGCGACGACCCTGCTCACCCCGCTGTCGATCGCCGCCTCCACCACGTTCTGTGAGCCCGACACGTTGGTGCGGACGTACTCGAACGGGTTGTACTCGGCGGTGTCGACCTGTTTGAGGGCGGCGGCGTGGACCACGTGGTCGACACCGTGCATGGCCCGGGTCAGCCGGTCGCGGTCCCTGACGTCGCCGATGAACCAGCGCAGCCGCCGGTCGTCGCCGAACAGCTGGCGGGCCTCCCACTGCTTCAGCTCGTCGCGCGAGAACACCACCAGCCGGCGCAGGTCGAGGGAGTCGAGGGCGTGCCGGATGAACGCCTTGCCGAAGGACCCCGTGCCTCCGGTGATCAGAACCGACGATCCACTGAGAATGCTCACGTGGCCCCCTGATGGCGTTTACGCGCTGTAGTCGTCCGGGTCGGCCGGTAGCATAGCGCGGTCTGCTGGCCACGCACGGTCACATGGGGGATTGGGGCTTCGGTGCGGATTGTCGGAATCATCCAGGCGCGGATGGGATCCACGCGGCTGCCGGGCAAGGTGCTGCGCGATCTCCACGGCCGTTCGGTGCTGGGCTGGGTGGTGCGCGCCGTACGCCAGGCGGGCGCCGTCGACGACCTGGTGGTGGCGACCACGACCGAGCCGGCCGACGACGCGATCGTGGCGCGGTGCCGCACCCTCGGCGTCCGGTGGCACCGGGGCCCGGTCGACGACGTCCTCACCAGGTACGTCCAGGCGCTCGCCGCCTGCCCCGGTGACGCGGTGATGCGGATCACGGCCGACTGCCCGCTGCTCGACCCCGAGGTGATCCGCGAGACCGCGCTGGTCTACCGGGCGGTTCCCGGCCTCGACTACCTGAGCACCGGCCTGGCCCGCACGCTGCCGCGCGGTCTCGACGTCGAGATCGTCGGCCTGCCCGCGCTGCGCCGGGCCGACCGGGAGGCCACCGGACACCACCGCGCGCACGTCACCTCCTACGTCTACACCCATCCGGGCGGCGCGCGGCTGCTCGGCCTCGCCCACGCCCCGGCCGCGGCCGACCTGCGGGTCACGCTCGACACCGAGGACGACTGGCGGCTCATCTCGCGCGTCGTCGCCGAGTTCGGCGACCGGTGCGTGCCGTTCGCCACGCTGACCGGCTTCCTGCGCGACCGGCCGGAGATCCGCCTGCTCAACGCGCACGTCGAGCAGAAGGCGTTGCAGGAGGCTTGATGAGCGGGATCGGCATCCGCTGCGACGCGGGCGTGCAGAGCGGGCTCGGTCATCTGGTGCGCTGCGTCGCGCTGGCCGAGGAGCTGTGCGCCCGCGGGATGGACGTGTGCTTCCTCGGCAACCTGGCCGGCTCCCCGTGGGCGCGCACCCAGCTGCTCGAACGCGGGCTCCCGCTGGTCCCGGCTCCCGACCGGCCCGACCGGCTCGCCGGGCTGGTGCGCGACCTGGGGCTCGGCGCGGTCGTGCTCGACTCGTACGAGCTGGCTCCCGGCACCGGCGCGGCGATCAGGGCGACCGGCGCGGCGGTGCTCGCCATCGTCGACGGAGACCCCCTCGGCCAGGAGGCCGATCTCTACCTCGACCAGAACCTCGGCGCCGAGCTGCGCGCCTTCCCGATGGCCGGTGAGCGGCTGGCGGGCGCCCGCTACGTCCTGCTCCGCGACAGCGTCCGCGAAGTCCGCGAAGTCCGCGAAGTCCGCGAAGTCCGCGAAGTCCGCGAAGTCCGCGAACCCGCCGGAGACCTGTCCGCCGGAGGCAGGGGCGGTTTCGGCCAGGTGATACGGCCAAGCGCTGAGCACGGCCGGCGCGGTCTGGGCTCCGGTGTGCCGCGGGTGCTGTGCTGTTTCGGCGGCACCGACAGCGCGGGCGTGGCGCCGGCCTGGACGCGGGCGCTGCTCGACACCGGGCTGCCGTTCTCCGCCACGGTGATCACGCCCAGGAAGTTCCGGATCGACGGGCCCGTCACCGTCATCCCGCCCACCGACCGGCTGCCCCAGCTGATGGCCGAGGCCGATCTGGTGGTCTCGGCGGCCGGTTCGACCGTCTGGGAGCTGCTCTACCTGGGCGTGCCGACGGCGCTGACCTGGGTCGCGGCCAACCAGCTGGTCGGCTACGAGCCGCTGGTGCGCGACGGCATCGCCGCCGGGCTCGGCCCCGAGGCCGACCCGGCCGCCACCGAGACGCTGGCCCGCCTGCTCGCCGACGCCGGGCTGTGCGAGAAGTACGGCAGGCGGGGCAGCGGCCTGATCGACGGCAGAGGCCGGGAACGCGTCGCCGACGCCCTGCTCACGCTCCTCTGACTCCTCTAACAGGTCGCACGCTGACGGTCGCAGTCCGCGCGTCGACGGTCGCGCGTCGACAGATCTGTCCGGCGAGGAGTCAGACGAGGTCCCAGGTGAGGGGGGTGCCGGGGGCGGCGTCGCGGGTGAAGCGGCGGCCCATCACGTCGGCGGCGGCCGCAGGGGGCAGGCCCCCGGCGGGCCGGATGGAGCGGACGTTCTGCCCGGTCACCGGCTCGCCCGCGCGCACCTGCCGGACCACGTAGAGCGACCGGCGAAAGCGCAGCCCCTCGCGCTCGGAGGCGCGCGGGCCGATGACGGGGGAGCCCAGCGACTGCCAGGCGCGCTCGCTCTCCACGACCAGGGCCGCCAGCTCGGCGGGTTCCAGCGAGAACGCCGCGTCGACGCCGCCGTCGCTCCTGGCGGTCGTGAGGTGCTTCTCGATCAGGCAGGCCCCGAGCGCCACCGCCGCGAGCGCCGCGCCGAGGCCCGGCGTGTGGTCGGACACGCCGACGACCGCGCCGGTGAGCCCGGCCAGCAGCGGCAGCGCGCGCAGGTTGCTCTCGGCGGGGGAGGCGGGGTAGGAGGCGGTGCACGCCAGCACGGCGAGCTGGGTGCAGCCGCCCTCGCGGGCGGCCTGCACGGCGGCGTGGATCTCGCCGACCGACGCCATGCCGGTGGAGATGATCAACGGCTTGCCGGTGCCGGCGGCGAGCCGGATCAGCGGCAGGTCTACGACCTCCGACGAAGCGATCTTGTACGCCGGCGCGTCGAGCTTCTCCAGGAACTCCACGGCCGTCGGGTCGAACGGCGACGAGAACGGCACCAGCCCCAGCGCGCGGGCCCGGTCGAAGATCGGCTCGTGCCACTCCCACGGCGTGTGGGCCCGCTCGAACAACTCGTAGAGGCGCTCACCTCCCCACAGCTCGTGCCCGTCGCCCAGGCGGAAGGCCGGGCCGTCGGCGTCGATCGTGATGGTGTCGGGCCGGTAGGTCTGCAACTTCAGCGCGTGGGCCCCGGCGGCGGCCGCCGCGTCGACGATCGCGAGGGCCCGCTCCAGGCTGCCGTTGTGGTTGCCGGACATCTCGGCGATGACGAACGGCGGCCGGTCGGCGCCGATGGCGCGGCCCGCTATCTCGATCACGCGTCTTCCTCCCTGGTGAGCTGGATGGCGACGACGTCCACGGGCGCGCCGTCGACGTGTCGCGTGTGCCGGCCGGTCTCGGCGAACCCGAACCGGCGGTGCAGCCGCCTGACCGCCTCGTTGCCGGCCAGCACCTCGCCCCGGAGCGTGGTCAGCCCGAGCGGGCCGAAGGCGTGGCCGACGACCGCCCGCTCCAGCCCGATCCACGCCCGCAGCAGGGCGCCGGACCGTTCGAGACCGTCGAGGTCGAGGTAGAAACCCCAGTCGGCGCACCGCGAGCCGGGCCGCAGCCCGGAGAAGGTCACCACGCCCGCGGCGGCCCCGTCGTGCTCGTAGACCAGCACGCGCCGAGCCGGGTCGTCCTTGACCGCGGCCCACCAGCGGGCGTGCTCGGCCTCGCCGATCTCGTGGGTGGTGAAGCTCGCGGCGCGGACCCGTGGATGGTTGCGCCAGCGGAGCATGACGGGCAGATCGTGGTCTCCGACGGGCCTCAGCATCGTCGCCCCCCTACGCCTGGTGCCGGAACGGTCTCACACCGTAGCGGATGCCGGATCGGGTAAAGAGCTGATCAGGGAGAGGCATCGCCCGCCGCCCTCAGGCGATGGCCGGGGCATCCTGCCCACTAAGCATCCCCCGCACACAAGGAGTCACGGCATGGCGCCCCTGGTCAGCGTCGTCGTCCCGGTCTACAACGTCGAGCCGTACATCACCGAGTGCCTGGAGTCGCTGGCCGCCCAGACGCTGCCGGACCTGGAGGTCATCGTCGTCGACGACGGCTCGCAGGACGGCAGCGCGCGGATCGCCGAAGGCTTCGCGGCCCGCGATCCGCGGTTCGTCGTGGTCCACCAGCCCAACCGCGGCCCCGGGCCGGCCCGCAACGAGGGGGTGCTGCGGGCGCGCGGGACCTATCTGGCGTTCGCGGACAGTGACGACGTCGTGCCGCCCGAGGCGTACGGGACGCTGGTCTCCTCGCTGGAGCGGTCCGGGTCGGACTTCGCGTGCGGTGGGGTGCGGCGGCTCCGGGAGGGCGAGCTCGCCGAGTCGACCCTGCACGAGAAGGTGTTCAGGCGTGACGTGCACCGCACTCACATCACGGACAGGCGGGTGCTCATCAGGGACCGGACGGTGTGGAACAAGGTCTACCGCCGCGGCTTCTGGCACGAGCAGCGGCTGCGCTTCGCCTCGGGGATCTACGAGGATGTGCCGCTCAGCATGCGGGCGCACGTCATGGCCGCGAGCGTGGACGTGCTGTCCGACGTCGTCTACCACTGGCGCGAGCGCGACTCCGGCGAGACGTCGATCACGCAGCGGCGGGCCGAGCGCGCCAACCTGGCCGAGCGGCTGACCGCGATCCGGGAGGTCAGATCCTTCCTGGAGAAGGAGGCGCCCGACCTGGCCGACGCCTTCGACGGCCTGGTCCTGGAGAAGGACACCGTCTTCCTGTTCCAGGCGCTGGAGCAGGCCGAGAAGGACGAGATCCCGGCGCTGGTCGACCTGGGCCGCCAGTGGGTGGCCACGCTGAGCCCGGACGTGCTCGCCGCCGCGTCGTCGCTGCGCCGGCTCGAACTGCACCTGATCGAACGCGGGCTGGTGAAGCAACTGCGGGAGGTCCGCAAGTTCCGGCGCGCCGCCGTGAACGGCACCAGGATCGTGCCGCGCGGGCTGCGCACGACCGGCTGGTACGGCGACTACCCCTACTTCCGCGACCGCAAGCTCAAGATCCCCGACGAGGTGTTCGACGCCCGCCAGGAGCTCAGGCTGCTGGCCACGGTCGAGGACTGCCAATGGACCGGCGACCGGTTCGTCGTGCGCGCGGAGGTGTCGATGCACCGCGTGCGGCGCAGGCCGGGCCGGCTGGAGGTGTGGCTGACCGACGGCAAGCGCCACGTGCCGCTGGAGGTGCGGCGGGTCCGTGGCCCGGGGATCGTCCTGACGGTCGACCCGGCCTGGCTCAAGGGCGGGCGGCCCCACTGGCGGCTGCACGTGCGGGCCGAGACCCGGGGGCTGGTGCTGGAGGAGCGCTTCCGCGACGCCGACGGTCACCGTCCGTGGCGGCTGTCCGTGCCGGGATGGTCAAGAACGGGCATGGACATCTCCTATTAGTTCCAGAGAGTAATCAGTCGAGCGCGAGTCGTGGCCATGCTGGAAGCCATGAGGACCTATTCGCTCGATGACGTCCACGCGACACGTAAGCGGAGAGATTCCTGGTGGACCGTGTACGTCGTGGACCCGGTCGCGTGCCGGGCAGCTCTGCTGGTGGCCAACCACACACGGATCACGCCCAACGAGCTCACGGTGTTCTCGCTGGTCCTCGGCCTGGTCTCGGCGGTCTGTTTCGCACTGGACCAGTTGGTGGCGGGTTCGGCCATGTTCTATCTGAGCTTCATGGTCGACTGCGTCGACGGCAAGATCGCCAGGCTCAAGGGCACGGGGACGCCCTTCGGCCTCTGGCTCGACTACGTGGGTGATCGGGTCAGGGTGGTCTTCTGCGCCATGGGGCTGGCGTACGGGCAGTACACGCTCACGGGGGACGTGCGCTACATCCTGCTCGGGGCCGGGGTGGCCGTGCTCGACCTGTTCAGGTACGTCAACGCGCCGCAGATGAAGCGGGTGCGGGAGACGATCAAGCTGGCGCGGGCCGAGGCGGCGGAGCTGGCACTGGGGTACGGCGTGGACAAGCCCGTCAGGCGGGGCCCGGCCCGCTCGCCGGGCAGGCCGCTCACGCCGGCCGTCAGGGTGCGCCGGTTCATGAAGCGGCTCAACAAGTATCTGGCGCGTCGCCGGGTCCGGTCCCACCTGATCAGCGGCATCGAGTTTCACGCCGCGGTGTTCGTGGTGGCGCCGCTCGTCGGGGTGGTGGCCCTGGTCCCCGTGGCGGCGGCCGCCGGCGCGCTGCTTCTCGCCAACGAGATCTTCCTTGTCTACCGGATGTGGATCTTCACCCGCCGGCACACCGTGCCCGTCCAGGTGGAGAACCGAGAGCACGTTCTCGTCTAAGTTTTCGGGGGTTAGAACGAAAATGTCCGATCGCCCAGTGTTCGTCGTCGGCTGCCCGCGGTCCGGCACCACGATGCTGCAGCTCATGCTTCACTCGCACCCGCGGATCGCGGTGCCGCCGGAGACGCGGTACCTCGTACCCGCCTACCAACGCCGCCGGATGTTCGGCGACATGCGCCTCGCGCAGCGCCGTCAGGCCCTCGCCGAGTGGATCGCGGGTGACCGGACCACGAAGTTCCACGAGCTCAAGATCGACAAGGACGAGTTCGTCCGGCAGTGCGTCGAGGGCCCCGGCTCGCTCGGCTCGGTGATCGGGACGACCTTCCGGATGTACGCCGACCGCTTCGACAAGCCCCGCTGGGGAGACAAGCGGCCCAGCTACGTCAAGCAGGTCGACATGCTGCTCAGGCTCTTCCCCGACGCCCAGTTCATCCACCTGATCAGGGACGGCCGCGACTGCGTGGCCTCGCTGAAGGAGATGCCCTGGTTCACGCACAACTCCTTCCACGCGGTCTCCACCTGGGCCGAGGCGATGGACGCGGGAGCCAAGCTGCGGCGGACGATGGCCGCCGACAGCTACTACGAGCTGCGGTACGAGGACCTCACCGACGACCCGTCGACCGAGCTGAAGAAGCTCTGCGTCTTCCTGGAGGAGGACTTCGACGAGGCGATGATCTCGCCGCGCGAGGCGGCCAGCGTGGCCGTGCCCGTGCACAAGGTCTGGCACAGCAACACCCACGGCGACGTCACGCGCGCCCGCGTGGGCAGCTGGGCCGCGCGGCTGGAGAACTGGGAGATCGCGCTGTGCGAGGACGTCCTCGGTGACCGGCTGGTGAGCCAGGGCTACGAGCTGACCGGCGCGGCTCCCGCCGCCAAGGCGCACCTGGCCGCGTGCCAGAAGACCATGCAGAAGCGCCGCGCCAGCCGGCTGCGCAAGAACATGCGCGACCGCATCAACCGGCTGCGCGAGCCCAGCCCGGTGGCCGCGCTGCTCACGAGCGGCCAGCGGGCGATCGCCGGCGTGCCGCGCCAGCGGATCGACTCGCCCGAGATGGCCGACCGGACGCTTTAGACCTGCCGAGATGGCCGGCCGGAGGCTGTGGGGCTGCCGAGTCGGCCGGCCGGACGCTGCGGGGGTCAGCGCTCGATGTGGGCGAACAGCGACTCCCAGCCGTCCAGGACGTGGTCGAGGAGGAACGCCTCGGCCGTGGCCCGGGCGGTGGCGCCCAGCCGCCGCCGCTCCTGCACGGAGCCCATGAGCCCGGCCAGTTCCTGGCCGAAGGCGTCCACGTCGCCGGGCGGGACGAGCACGGGAGCCACCGAGCGGACCCCGCCCGACACCTCGAAGGCCACCGCGGGCACGCCGTGCGCGGCCGACTCCAGCAGCACGATGGGCAACCCCTCGTGCTCGCTGGTCACCGCCAGGATCGAGGCGCCGAGGTATTCGCGCGGCATCTCGGCGGCGGGCACGCGGCCCCTGAAGACGACCCGCTCCTCGACGCCCTCCCGGATCGCGTGGGCGCGCAGCCGGTCCCGCTCGGCGCCGTCGCCGATCAGGTGCAGCTCCCAGCCGGGCGGGGCGTCCGATCTGGCGAACGCGCTGATCAGCCGGTCGAACCGCTTGACCCCCTCCAACCGCCCGATGCCCAGCACCCGGGGCGTCTCCAGCGTCGAGACCTTCTCGGGCCAGGCGGCCAGCGGGTTGGGCACCGACCAGGTGTTGGGTAGCAGCGCGTGCTCGGCGAACCGCCACGCGTCGTCCGGGCTCAGGAAGACGGCCTGGTCGAGCTCCGGGTAGTGGGCGCGGATCGAGTTGAGGTGCCAGCAGTCGCGGGCGTGCTCGTAGGAGCCGTGGTACTGGCCGATCGGCCGCAGCGAGGCGGGCACCGCGCCCGCCATCCGGGTCACCATCCCGGGCGAGGTCATGATCACGAAACCGGGAGGCATCGTGGCGAGCAGCCTGGCCAGGCGGCGATCGGCCGCCGCGCGCGCCGACCGGCCGACGGTGTCCAGCGGGTGGCGGCTGATCACGTGCTGCCGGTAGAGCGGCTCGTCCACGTAGCGGAACGGCGCGCGGGCCCGGTGCACGCCGATGACGTGCACCTCGTGCCCGCGCCCGGCCAGGCCCTGCGCCAGGGTGTGCGTCACCTGCTGGATGCCGCCCAGCGTGTCGGCGTCCAGGCAGGCGAAGACCACGTTCACGAAACCTCCCGGGTCTCGAAGAAGTCCGTCACGATCCTGGCCGCCGCGTCGCCCCGCTCGTCGGCGCACCACAGCTTCCTGAAGGCCGCGTACCGGTCGGCGTAGGAGGCGTGCGTGGCGGGCAGATCGCGGATCCGGTCGATCAGCTCGCTGGTCGTGGTCACGCACGGCCCCGGGGCGATGGCCGGCAGGTCGTGGTAGACGCCCCGCTCGGAGAGCCGGTAGTCGTCCCAGTCGTCGATGTGGAACAGCATCGGCCTGCCGGTGAGCGCGTAGTCGCACATCACCGACGAGTAGTCGGTCAGCAGCGCGTCGGAGGCCAGGATCAGGTCGTTGATCTCGGGGTACGACCCGGCGGGCCGGACGAAGTGCCGCAGGTGCGACGGCACCTCGTAGCTCTCCACCGGGTGGGTCCGGAGCACGATCACCCACTCGTCGCGCAGCTCCTCGGCCATGAGGTCGAGGTTCACGCGCACCGAGGCGCCGCTGCCCTTGGCCCGGTCGCGGTAGGTGGGCGCGTACAGAAGCACCTTGCGTCCGGCGGGGATCTCCAGCCGGACCCGCACGTCGTCGCGGGACGTCCCGTTGACCAGGGCGTCGCAACGCGGCGTCCCGTACCTGTAGACCGGGCCGGTGTAGCCGTTGGCGGTCAGGAAGTGGCGCGAGAACTCCTCGCTGGGCGAGACCAGCGCGTCCCAGCGCGCGACGGCGGCGCGCCACTGGGCGCGTGGCCGGTCGAAGTCCGCGCGCAGGTCCGGCGCGTCGAATCCGACGGACTTGATGCCCTGCCCGTGCCAGGTCTGCAGGTAGCGGGTGCGGCGGGGTTTCGGGTAGTCGAGCGGGAAGCCGTGGCTGTCCACCCAGACGCCGGCGCGGGCCATCGTCCAGACGTGGCGCCAGCTGCCCCGGCGCACCACCCGAGCGTCGGCGGGGAGGGCGCGCCGGTGGCCCCTGGCCACCGACCAGACCACGTCGATCGGCAGCGCGCGTCGCCGCAGCTCGTCGTAGATGGCGCGCGGGCTGCCGGTGCAGCCCTTGCCGACGTCCGACTCGAACAGGGCCAGGTCGCGCCGGGGCGGCAGCAGCCGGATCACCGCCTTGTAGAAGCGCAGCTTGCCGGCCGGCGTGCTGACGCGCCTGAGCACCGCGCGCCTGATCCGCCGGGCCAGCGGGCGCAGCCGCGAGCGCGACTGTATCCGCAGGTAGGAGGCGTTACCGTCGGTCGTCACGGTGACACCCGGCAGCTCGATCGGCCGCAGTCCGGGGTCCGCCATCAGCCGGTCGGTCGTCGTGTGGCCGTCGGACAGGCGGGTGAAGCCGATGCGCGGCTCGCAGCCGGCCCGGGGGGTGAAGGTGATCTCGCTGATGTAGCCGCCCTCGCCCGACGGCTCGGGCTCGATGGGGATCCGCGTCCGGCCGAGCCGCAGGAACGCCTTCCGGTCGACGGGCAGCGCGCCGAACGGGTCGTAGCTGTGCACGGTCATCCGGACCCGGTCGCCGTCGGCGGCGATCTCGGTCACCTCGTGCCGCAGTCGGCTGGCGCTGAAGGGCAGCTCGGCCAGCCGCAGGGCGGTGATGTCCATGCCGGGCGCGACCGTGGTGCCCCAGTACGTACGCCCGTCGCTCCGCACGGCGGCCCGGGGCGGCGCCTTGGGGCCGGTCAGCGAGCTCGCGGCGATCCTGAGGTCGTCGATCCGGTCGTCGAGGATGAGATGGCAGCAGACCCGGGTCATCGGGTCGATCCGCCGCAGCACACCGGCGGGGATCTCCGCCAGGTACGGCCGCACGACCGCCGCGAACTCCTTGACCCACACCCGGTCGCGCGTCGGCAGCGGGTTGAGGTAGACGCGCAGGTCCTGGCGCAGGAAGCGTTCCTGCCGGGCGGGCAGCAGGTCGTCCGCGCCGTGACGGCGCAGCACGTCGTCGCTCCGCCGGGCCGCGACGACCCGGTGGCGCACGTTGTCCATCTCCTTGATGCTGAGCGAGATGGACGTGCGGTCGCGCCCGCGCCGCCAGTGGTAGACGACCCACGGCACGACCGCGAACCGGTGGGACGTGGCGTACAACTCGGTGGCGAAGACGTGGTCCTCGTAGTGGATGTCCTCGGGGAAGCGCAGCATCGCGTCGCGCAGGAAGCGGACGCTGTAGAGCTTGTTGGTGGTGAAGGAGTCGAGGAACAGCTCCGGCTCGGCGCGGATGCCCGGCACCACCCTGCGCCTGGCGAACAGCGTCGGGTAGTAGCGCTGCATCCGGCCGTTCCACTCGTACAGGCGGGAGATCTGCCCGGAGACGAAGTCGGCGCCGGTCCGCTCGATCTCGGTCAGCAGGCTCTTGCAGGCGTGCCGGGGCAGCTCGTCGTCGCTGTCGAGGAACATCACGTACGGCGCGGTGGCGGCGTCGAGGCCGTCGTTCCTGGGGGCGCCGCAGCCGCCGCTGTTGGCCTGCCGGCGCAGGTAGCGCACGCGCGGGTCGGCGCGCATGAGCTCCTCGGCCACCCTGGGCGTCTCGTCGGTCGAGGAGTCGTCGGCGATGACGACCTCGAGGTCGCGCAGGGACTGCCGGAGCACGGAGCGCACCGCCCTGGGCAGCCGCTCGGCATCGTTGTACGTGATCACGACGACACTGCACGCCGGCATGCCAACACCCCCGAGTCAGACACGTGGAGAGAGGCATTCCCCCTGTTCGGGAGATGTGTCCGGACTTGATGGTGTTTTTGCTGGAATTAGCGCATGAGCCGTCTGATCAGCCAGCCGATCAGCAGCAGTGCGGCGACCGCTCCGGCGACCGGCGCGAGCCGCTTGAGCAGCGGCGTGCCCGCGATCTCCAGGAGATCAAGCGCCTCCTCGTCCGGCGTGCGCGAGGTGCGCAGCGTGCCGGCCGGCCGGATGTCCTGATCGGGAGGCGAGGGCACCGCGCTGAGGTGGCGCTCCTCCACTACCGCCGGCCCTTCTACGGGCCCTTCCGCGGGCCCTTCTTCGGGCACTTCCGCGGCCCCTTCTGCGGGCACGGGCACGGCCGGGGCTGCCGGAAACTCGTGGGCCGGCTCGGCCAGCAGGTCGGCGAGATTGGCCGCGAATCTGTCGATCAGCTTGCCGCCCACCTCGGCCATCACGCCGCGGCCGAACTGCGCCGGACGCCCGGTCACGTTGAACGACGACTCCACCGCGACGGCGGTCGAGCCGTCGGCCGGGCTCAGCGTCGCCTTGACGGTGGCCGCGGCCGTGCCGGTGCCGCGGGACTCCTTGCCCGACGCCTGGATCGTGAGCGTGTGCGCGTCCTTGTCGACGTCCTCGAACCTGGCCGAGCCGCGATAGGTCACGGTGATCGGTCCCACCTTGATCTTCATCCGGCCGGTGAACTCGTCGCCCTCGACGGTGTCGAGCGCGGCGCCCGGCAGGCACGGCGCGACCCGTTCCACGTCGAGCAGCACCGCCCACGCCTGCTCGATCGGGACCGGAACCGTGAAGTCGTGCTCGAACCGCATCGCCATCGATCCGCTCCTTTTCCCGCTATTGCGACATTACGTCGATAAGGGGGCGCCCCGGAAGAGGGGACGCCCCCGGAGCCGAGGTCAGGGAGAACCGGCGGCGGTGCGGATCGCGCGATGGGTCAGCACCCTGGCCAGATGCCGCCGATAGTCGGGCTGGGCGTGCAGGTCGCCCGACGGCGAGGTGCCCTCCGCCGCCTGCTCGCACGCCTGGCGGACCTGGTCACCCAGCTCCGCGCCCTGCAGCGCGCTCTCCACCGCACGGGCCCGCAGCGGCGTCGGGCCCATGTTGGTCAGCCCGATCCTGGCCTCCTGGATCGAGCCGTTGGAACGCCGGACGGCCGCGGCCACCCCGACGATGGGCCACGCCTGCGCGGTCCGGTGGAACTTCTCGTAGTGATAGCCCCAGCCGTCGCCCAGCTTGGGAATCCGCGCCCCGAGCAGGATCTCTCCCGGTCGCAGCGCGGACTCCAGGTAGTCGACGAAGAACTCGGCGGCGGGGATCTCCCGCTCGCCCTCCGCCGACCGGGCCACGAGCACGCCGTCCAGCGCCAGCACCACGGCCGGCAGGTCGGCCGCCGGGTCGGCGTGGGCCAGTGAGCCGCCGAACGTGCCGCGGTGCCGTACCGCGGGGTCGGCCACCGTGGCGGTGGTCAGCGCGACCAGCGGGCAGGCCGAATTGACCAGGCTGGAGCGCATCACCTCGTCGTGCGTGGTCATCGCGCCGATGAACACATGGTCGCCGCGGTCGTGCACGCCGGTCAGCTCGGGCAGCCGCCCGAGGTCGACCAGCGTCGACGGATAGGCCAGCCGCAGCCGCAACAAGGGCAGCAGTGACTGCCCGCCCGCGAGCGCCTTGGCGTCCTCGTCCGAGGCGAGCGCCTGGCAGGCCTCGTCGAGCGAGCCGGGACGGACGTAGTCGAACGTGGCAGGGATCATCGCCGAACTCCTTCCAGGGCCCGCCAGACACGCTCGGGAGTGCACGGCATCTGGACGTCGTGAATCCCGCGCGGGCGCAGGGCGTCCACGATGGCGTTGACGACGGCCGGCGTGGAGGCGATCGTGCCCGCCTCGCCGACGCCCTTGACGCCCAGCGGGTTGCTCGTGGCCGGCGTCTCGGTCCGGTCGGTGACGAACGTGGGCAGGTCGGCCGCCGACGGCAGCAGATAGTCGGCCATCGTCGTGGTGAGCAGGTTGCCCTCGGCGTCGTAGACGGCCTCCTCGTACAGGGCCTGCGCGATGCCCTGGGCGATGCCGCCGTGCACCTGGCCGTCGACGATCAGCGGGTTGATCACCTTGCCCACGTCGTCGACCGCCACGTACGAGCGGATCTTCGACATGCCCGTCTCGGTGTCGACCTCCACCGCGCACAGGTGGGTGCCGTGCGGGAAGGAGTAGTTGTCCGGGTCGAACGTGGAGTCGGAGTCGAGCCCGGCCTCCACGCCCTCGGGCAGGCTGTGCGCCGTGAACGCGGCGAACGCCAGCTCCTGGATCGTCTTCCGCGAGTCGGTGCCCCGCACCTGGAACGCCCCCTCGGCGAACTCCAGGTCCTCGGGAGAGCATTCCAGCAGGTGCGCGGCCAGCTTGCGGGCCTTGTCCTTGACCTTCTCGCACGCCTGCAGCACCGCGACGCCGCCGACCACCAGCGAGCGCGAGCCGTAGGTGTCCATGCCCTTGTGCGAGATCGCCGTGTCGCCGTGCAGCACCGTGATGTCCTCGAACGGCACGCCCAGCGTGTCGGCCACGATCTGGCTCCACGCCGTCACGTGTCCCTGGCCGTGCGGGGAGGTGCCGGTGATCACCTCGACCTTGCCCGTGGGCAGCATGCGGATCGTGCCGTGCTCCCAGCCGCCGGCGCCGTAGTTGGACTCGCCGAGCAGCCTCGACGGGGCCAGCCCGCACATCTCGGTGTAGATGCTGACACCGATGCCGAGCTGGACCGGGTCGCCCCTGTCACGCCGGTCGGCCTGTTCGGCCCGCAGCTTGTCGTAGCCGAACAGCGCCATCGCCCGGTCCGTCGCCGCCTCGTAGTTGCCCGAGTCGTACGTCAGCCCGGCGATCGTCGTGTACGGGAACTCCTCGTGCCTGATCCAGTTGCGCCGCCGCACCTCCACCGGGTCCAGGCCCAGCTCGGCGGCCAGCTCGTCCATGACGCGCTCGATGGCGTACGTCGCCTCGGGCCGCCCGGCGCCCCGGTAGGCGTCGGTCGGCATCTTGGTGGTGAACACACCCGTGCAGCCGAACTCGTACGCGTCCATCTTGTAGATGGCGTTGTACAGGGCCGCGCCCAGCATCGGGATGCCCGGTGTGACCAGCATGAGATAGGCGCCCATGTCGGCCAGCAGGTCCACCTGGAGCCCCCGGATCCGCCCGTCGGACTCCGCCGCCACCCTGATGTGCTGGATCTGGTCGCGGCCGTGGTGCACGGTCAGGTTGCCCTCGGAGCGCGACTCGGTCCACTTGACCGGCCTGCCGAGCCTGCGGGTCAGCAGCAGGCACAGCACCTCTTCGGCGGTGACCTGCAGCTTCGAGCCGAACCCGCCGCCCACGTCGGGCGCCACCACGCGGATCTTGTGCTCGGGGATGCCGGTCGTCACGGCCAGCATGACCCGCAGCACGTGCGGGATCTGGGTGGAGGTCCACAGCGTGAAACCGTCGCCGTCGGTGCTCGCGAGCACCGCGCGCGGCTCCATCGCGCTCGGGATGAGCCGCTGCTGGATGTAGGTCCGGTCGATGAGGACCGGCGCGTCCCTGAACGCCGCCTCGATGTCGCCCGAGGTGATCTTGGCGGTGAACGCCTGATTGCCGGCCTCGTGCACCTTCGGGCTGCCCTCGGTCAGCGCGTCGTTCATGTCCACGACGGCGGGCAGCGGCTCGTAGTCGACCTCGATGGCCTCCAGCGCGTCGGCCGCCCGGTAGCGGTCCGTCGCGACGACGCAGGCCACGGCCTCACCGACGTAACGCACCTCGGACACGGCCATCGGCGGGTGGTCCGGGATCACGATGTCCTCGCTCACCGGCCAGGCGCACGGCAGGCTGCCCTGCTCGTCGGCGAAGTCCTGGCCGCTGAACGCGGCGAACACCCCCGGCAGGCCGCGCGCGCCCGACACGTCCACCCGGGTGATCCGGGCGTGCGCCATCGGGCTGCGCAGGAACATGACGTACAACATGCCCGGCTGAACCAGGTTGTCGGTCCAGCGCGTGTGCCCGGTCAGCAGCCGGGCGTCCTCCTTGCGCCGCCGCGACCGGCCGATCTCCCCGCCGGTGCCGCCCGGCTCCGAGATCTGGTCGCTCTCGGCGATCTGCTCGCCCACCAGGCCGGGATCCAGCTCGGTCATGACGACTTCACCGCCTGCCCCATCTCCTGGGCGCCACGCCGTACCGCGCGGACGATGTTGCAGTAGCCGGTGCATCGGCAGAGGTTGCCTTCCAGGCCCTCCCTGATGGCCTCCTCGGACGGGTCCGGCGTATCCCTGAGCAGGTCGATCGCGGCCATGACCATGCCAGGTGTGCAGTAGCCGCACTGCAGGGCGTGTTCCTCGTGGAAGGCGCGCTGCATCGGGTGCATGGACCCGGGCGAGCCGAGCCCCTCGATCGTGACGATGTCGCATCCGTCGGCCTGGACGGCCAGCACGGAGCAGCTCTTCACAGTCTTGCCGTCGAGCATCACGGTGCAGGCGCCGCAGTTGCTGGTGTCGCAGCCGACAGGAGTGCCGGTCTTGCCCAGTCGTTCTCGTAGCAGGTGGACGAGGAGAAGTCGCGGCTCGACTTCCTCCTCGTATCCGACTCCGTCAACGGTGACGGTGATCCGGGGCATACGTCCTCCCTCAGGAGCAGGGGGAAAGGCGGATAAATGCCAACGTACGCCGGTGTTTTTCCCGGTCAAGGGTTATCAACCGCGGAGCACCCTCGCGACGATGGCCACGAGACCCGCGAAACCCAGCCCGACGACCAGCAGCGAGACCAGGACCAGCGGATCCGTGATCGCGCGGGTCATGATCAGTATGCCCAGCACGACGAACAGCACACCACTGAGCAGCGCCATCCAGTCGGTCCGGTGCAGCCGGCGCGGCCGATCGACGTCAGGCCGCATGACGCACGTCCATGTCGCCGACGCCACCGCTCAGATTGAGCACGATGGTCGACACCTTCCCCGACGGTGGAGTCTCCGGCTCCAGCACCGTGTCGAACCTGACGTCCATGCCACCCCTCAGCGACTGGCCCACCTGGATGTCGCCCACCTTGTTGATGGCGTGCACCTCCACCTTGACCGTCGGCGGCACGATCACGGTCAGCTCCCCGATCGACATCGACGCGTTGAACGTCAGCCTCGTGCCCGGGGTCAGCCTGAGCTCCGACAGGTCGAGCCGGCCGCTGCCCACCCCCACGTCGTACACCTTGCTCGCCTCCGCGGCCGTGACCGGAGTCCACACCGAGTCGCCGACCTTCTCCGGCAGGCCGCCGAGCGTCAGGGCCAGGGCCACCATGAGCGCCACGGCCGTGCCCGAGGCCACCAGCCCGGCGCCTCGGCCCCACCAGGCCGCGATCAGCAGACCCGCCCCGATCGTGACGAGGACGCTGCCCCCCACGATGATCGGGTTCACTCCGGGGCTCGATCCGGCTTGGACCGCCACGACGATCCCTCCAATGACGATGGCGAGCAACATGGTGATGGCGCCGATGAACGATCGCGGGCGCGGGCGGCGTGGCGGCGTCGGCGTCGGCGGGCCGTACAGGGCGGGGTCGTAAGGGGAGTAGCCGGCGCGCTTGCTCGGGTCGAGCGGCTGGTACGCGTCGCGCGGGTGGTACGCGTCGCGCGGGCGGTAGGGGCCGTGCGGCGCGAACGGCGCCCCGTACGAGGCGAACTCCGTGTCCCGTCCGCCTCCGGACGCTCCGTCGCCCAGGGACCTGTCCAGGCGCGTGAAGCCACTCGCGTACAGCGAGTCAGGTGTCTCTTCGCGGATGGTCGTGCCCGCGTGGGGCGAGCCGGGTGTCTCTTCGCGGGTGGTCGTGCCCGCGTACGGCGAGCCGGGCGTCTCGTCGCGCGGAGTCTCGACGGCGGCCGTGCCCGGGGAGGCGGCGGTGCCGGCCGGCGCGACGTCGGTCGCCGCGACGGCTTCCCGCGGCACTTCGGTGGCGTCGTCCTCGCGAGGGCCGGCCGGCGTGCTCTCGTGTGGCGCGTCGCCCGCTGGAGTGTCCGCACGAGGGAGGTCGTCCGCCGGGAGGCGCGCGGTGACCGATTCGCTCGGTGAGGTGGTGGCGGGGATGGGCGACCGGTGGGGGACGGTCGGGTCCGGGACCGGCGGCGCCTCCGGCGACCGGGACGTAGCGGCGGAAGACGGCATGTCCGGGCGGACGGGACGGAGGGTGGTGTCCACGCCCAGGGAGCCGTGGGCCGTTTGGGCCGTCGCGACCGGCGGTTCGCCGTACGGGGACGGCCGGGGGAAGCCGGGGGAGGGCGCCACGGGCGGCGGTGGATACGCCTCGGCGGCCTGGCGGCGGGTGAGCCGCTCGGGCATCGAGCGGGCGAGGCCGAGCAGGTCGACGCCCTTGGAGTGGGCGGCGAGCAGCGCGACCGCCAGCAGCAGCCCGACCACCAGGGTGCCGGTGCCGAGCCAGACCGTGGTCAGGTTGATCGCCAGCCCGAACGCGAGCACCGCCGTCAGCAGCGCCATCACGGTGTCGGCGTCGAAGTCGCGGCGGCTCCACTGCTCGATGTAGCCGGGCCGGCCGTCCGGCTCCTTCATCAGCAGGAACGCCGCGATGTACAGGAAGAGGCCGATGCCCGAGCCGAACAGGAGCACCGCGAACCCCGCGCGGAACACCACGGGGTCGATGCCGGTGTGCCGTCCCAGCCCGGCGCAGACGCCCATGAGGAAGCGGCCCTCGCCGCTGCGCCGCAGGACCCGGGGAGGCGCGGCCGGTTCCTTCGCCGGTGCTTCTGTCATGGAACCATCGTGGACCCGCCCGGTGGCCGTCCGCATCGGGGAGACCCCTGAGCCGACCCTGGGGGTTGTTCCCGATGTCCGAATCGCCGGGGGCGTGTGACGATGGTGGCGTTATGGCTGACCAGAAGACACTTGCCGAGCCCGGCGGCGACGCGCCCTACCGCCGGATGACACGGCCCATGGAGGGCCGCCTCGTCGGCGGCGTGGCGCAGGGGCTGGCGAGCCAGCTGAAGCTCGACCCGGTCGTGGTCCGGCTGATGTTCGTGCTGTTGAGCGTGGTCGACGGGGTCGGCTTCGTGGCGTACGCGGTGCTCTGGATGGTCGCGCCGCGCGAGCCGCACGAGGGGCACGCGCCCGCGCGTGACTGGAGCCAGCTGGCCGCGTTCAGCGCGATCGGGATGGCGCTGATGGCGTTCGGGTGGCTGACCGGCGCCTCCAAGGGAGGCATCGGCATGCTGCCGTTCGCGGTGGGCGGCATCGGCGCGCTCATCCTGTGGCAGCAGGCCGATCCGGTACGCCGCCGCAACTGGGTGAGCGGCGCGACCCAGAGCATCCGGAAGAACCGGGTCCGCACGCTGCTCGGCGTGGCCCTGGTCGTCGTCGGCGCGGCCGGCTTCCTGGCGGCTCAGGGCGAGCTGGCCCCGGCCCGGCCCGGCCTGCTGTTCACCGTGGTGGTCGTCGGCGGGCTGGCCGTCATCGCCGCGCCGTGGCTCGCGGGCCTGTGGAAGGAGCTCCAACTGGAGCGCCGCGAGCGCATCCGGCAGGAGGAGCGGGCCGAGGTCGCCGCGATGGTGCACGACTCGGTGCTCCACACGCTCACGCTGATCCAGCGCGTCGCGCAGGACCCGCGCGAGGTCACCCGCCTGGCCCGCGCGCAGGAGCGCGAGCTGCGCAACTGGCTCTACCAGCCGGCCCAGGACGCGGACGCCACCGTGGCCGCCGCGGTCCGCCGGATCGCCGCCGAGGAGGAGGACGCGCACGGCGTGGCCATCGAGGTGGTCTGCGTCGGGGACATCGCGCTCGACTCGGCCGGCAAGCTCGCCGCCATGCTGAAGGCGTCCAGGCAGGCGATGGTCAACGCGGCCAAATACTCTGAGAGCCCGTCTATTTCCGTCTATGCGGAAGTGGAGGGTGAAGAGGTGACGATTTTCGTGAAGGATCGGGGCAAGGGCTTCGATCTCGACACGGTGCCGCTCGACCGGATGGGGATCAGGGAGTCCATCATCGGGAGAATGGAACGTCACGGCGGCACGGCCCGGGTGCGCACCGAGCCGGGTGAGGGCACGGAAGTGATGTTGACCATGAAGGTGGAGAAACCATGACGCGGGTGCTGATCGTCGACGACCACCGGTTGTTCCGTTCCGGCGTGCGGGCCGAGCTGGGTGACTCGATCCAGGTCGTGGGCGAGGCCGAGGACGTCGACACGGCGGTCAAGGCGATCGCCGAGCTGGAGCCCGACGTGGTCCTGCTCGACGTGCACATGCCGGGCGGCGGCGGCCAGGAGGTGCTGCGCAAGGTCCTCGGCTCCGGCTCCTCGGTGAGGTTCCTCGCGCTGTCGGTCTCCGACGCGGCCGAGGACGTGATCGGCGTGATCAGGGGCGGCGCCCGCGGCTACGTCACCAAGAACATCAGCGGCAAGGAGCTGACCGACGCGATCCGCCGGGTGGCCGACGGCGACGCGGTCTTCTCGCCGAGGCTGGCCGGGTTCGTGCTCGACGCGTTCGCCTCCTCCGAGGCGCCCTCGATCGACCCGGAGCTCGACTCGCTGACGCAGCGAGAGCGCGAGGTGCTCAGGCTGATCGCCCGCGGCTACGCGTACAAGGAGATCGCCAAGGAGCTGTTCATCTCGGTCAAGACGGTCGAGACCCACGTGTCGTCGGTGCTGCGCAAACTCCAGCTGTCCAACCGGCACGAGCTCTCCCGCTGGGCTACGGCGCGCCGCCTGGTCTAGCCGCCTGGTCTGGCCGCCTGGTCTGGCCGCCTGGTCTGGCCGCCTGGTCTGGCCGCCTGGTCTGGCCGCCCGGACGCGGCCGAGGGGGGGTGGGCTGGTTTCGGCGCGGCTGACGTGCGACATTTCAAGATATGGGGAGGGACGTACCAGCCGTCGTCTTCAGCCGGGACGACCGACGCGCCTACCGGGAGAAGGTGCGGCGATGTCTCGACGTCTTCGCACGAATGCTCCGCGAGTCCCGCTTCGAGCTCGACCGCCCGCTCGCCGGGCTGGAGATCGAGCTCAACATCGTGGACGCGGCTGGCGAGGCCAACATGCGCAACGCCGAGGTGCTCGCCGCGATCGCGCGGCCCGACTGGGCGACCGAGCTCGGCCAGTTCAACGTCGAGATCAACGTCCAGCCCCAGGACCTGCGCGGTGACGGCGCGCTCCAGTTGGAGAACGACGTCCGCGCCCGGCTCAACCACGCCGAGATCCGGGCCCGCTCCGAGGGTGGCCACCTCGTCCTGATCGGCATCCTGCCCACGCTGCGCGAGGAGGACATCGGCGAGGGGACGCTGTCGTCCAATCCGCGCTACCGGCTGCTCAACGAGCAGATCTTCGCCGCCCGGGGCGAGGACCTGCACCTCGCGATCGAGGGCGTCGAGCGGCTCGACACGCACGCCGACAGCCTCGCGCCCGAGGCCGCCTGCACCAGCGTCCAACTGCACCTCCAGGTCAGCCCCGAGACGTTCGCCGCCCACTGGAACGCCGCCCAGGCCATCGCCGGGCCGCAGGTGGCGATCGCGGCCAACTCTCCCTACCTGTTCGGCAAGGAGTTGCACCGCGAGACCAGGATCGCGCTGTGCGAGCAGGCCACCGACACCCGTCCGGACGAGCTCAAGGCCCAGGGGGTGCGGCCCCGCGTCTGGTTCGGCGAGCGCTGGATCACCAGTGTCTTCGACCTGTTCGAGGAGAATGTCCGCTACTTCCCCGCGCTGTTGCCGCTCTGCGAGGACGAGGACCCCAGGGACGTCCTCGACCAGGGCCGCATCCCCCAACTGCACGAGCTGACCCTGCACAACGGCACGATCTACCGCTGGAACCGGCCGGTGTACGCGGTGGCCGACGGCGCCCCGCACCTGCGCGTGGAGAACCGGGTGCTGCCCGCCGGGCCGACCGTGGTCGACATCGCGGCCAACGCCGCCTTCTACTACGGGCTGATGCGCGTGCTGCCGTACGCCGAGCGGCCGATCTGGAGCCAGATGTCGTTCGCCGCCGCCGAGGAGAACCTGGCCGCCGCCGCCCGGTACGGCATTGACTCCCGCCTTTACTGGCCAGGAGTGGGCGAGGTGTCCGCCGCCGAGCTGGTCCTGCGCCGGCTGCTGCCGATGGCCCGCGAGGGGCTCGCCCTGTGGGATGTGGACGGGGCCGTCGCCGACCGGCTGCTCGGTGTCATCGAGGGGCGCTGCCTGACCGGGCGTACCGGTGCGACCTGGCAGGTGGACAAGGTCCGGGCGATCGGCGGAGACCGGCATGAGGCGCTGCGCTTGATGACATTGGAGTACATCGGGCGTATGCATGAGAATGAACCGGTTCACACCTGGGAAGTGTGAGTCTGTGACACGCGTCTTGACTGCTCTCCTGGTAGCGCTGACGCCCCTGGCTCTCGTGTCGTCGGGGTGTGGCTCCTTGCCGCCCATGCCCGCGCCCGTGCCGGCGGAGCCACCCCCCAAGGTCGACTCGTTCGCGGACGACATGCGGGACGCCAGGGAGCTGACCGAGGCGTTCTGGACGAAGCAGTTCGCCAAGTTCGGCTGGACTTACCAGCCCATCAACGACTTCATCGCCTATTCGGGTGACTCCGGGCCGAGCTGCTCAGGTCACCGGGCCGCGCCCAAGAACGCGTTCTACTGCCGGCAGGGCCACTTCATCGCCTACGACCACGAGTGGATGGAAGGACTCTGGAAGGAGATGGGGGACGGCTCCGTCTACGTGATCATCCCGCACGAGCTCGGGCATGCCGTGCAGGCCCAGCTGCGCGCCGACTTCCGGCACAACATCCAGGCCGAGCTGCAGGCCGACTGCTACGGAGGCGCCACCCTGGCGTCGCTGATCAACTCCGGGGCGCTGAACGTCGAGGAGGGCGACGGCCGCGAGCTGCTGCTGAGCCTGGAGGCCGCCGGCGATCCCACCGACGACTGGCTGAACCCCTCCGCCCACGGCACGGCCAAGCAGCGCCAGCGGTCGTTCGCCGTCGGTTACAACGAGGGCGTCGAGTCCTGCTGAGAGTCCGCCGCGCCGCGATGACCATCCGCGATGACCATCCGCGATGACCATCCGCGATGACCATCCGCGATGACCACCCAGGATGACCACCTGGGATGTAGCCGAGGGTCAACCCAGAGGATGATGCGACTGATCATGACCTCGTCGTAGCGTTGACGCATGCCTTTGGAGGAGACCGGCTGGCTGCGCGGGGGCGCTTGCAGATCCAGCGATCCTGAGCTCTTCTTCCCGCTCGCCCCCTCTCCCGCGCAGGAGCAGCGGGCCAAAGCGGTCTGCGCGACCTGCGCGGTCGTCGACGAGTGCCGGTCCTACGCGCTGAGGGCGGGCGAGTCCGAGGGCATCTGGGGCGGCCTCACCCCGCAGGAGCGGCGCCGCACCCGCTTCCCCGCGGGCTGGCGCAGCCCGGCCGCGACGTAGCCTGCGAGGGTGCTGCTTCCCTCGATCGCCGTGCTCGCCGTCGCCAACCTCCTGAACAACAGGGTCGCGCCGAGGCTCGCCCCGCTCACGTCCGCCGCCGCCACGGCCGCGCTGGTGGCCATGGCGCGCGGCTCGGGGCTGTCCTGGCGGGAGCTCGGGTTCGAGCGCCCTCGGCGCGGCGCCCTCACCGGTGGCGCCCTCGCCCTGGGGGTGGTCGGCGTCTACACGGCCGGGGTGGCGACGGCGCGCACCCGCCCCCTCTTCCACGACGACCGCGCGCTCTCCCTGTCCCGGTCGCGCGCCCTGGAGGAGGCCCTGCTGCAGGTGCCGGTGGGCACGGTCCTGCTGGAGGAGGTCGGTTTCCGGGGCGTCCTGTACGGCCTGCTTCGCCGTACACACGGGGCCGGCGCCGCGACGGCGGTGTCGTCGGCGCTGTTCGGGCTCTGGCACATCCTGCCCGCGATCGACATGGCCCGGGCCAACCCCGCGCTGGGCGCCCTCACGGCCGGGGAGTCGCCGGGGCGTCTCGACACGGCCCGGGTGGTGGCGGGCAGCGTGGTGTCGACGGGCGCGGCGGGGGTGCTCTTCTGCGAGCTCCGCCGGCGTGCCGGGCTGCTCGCGCCGTCGATGCTGCACGTGTCCACCAACTCGCTGGGCTACCTCTTCGCCCGCCTCGCCGCGAAACGCGGATGAAGGACGTCTCCCGGGGGATGAAGATCCTCCACCGGACCCGTGGGCTGCGCGAAAAGGCCTGAGGCGCCCGGCTCCGGTGCTCTAAGGTCTCCCTCACGCCTTTCCGTGATCGACCGGACGCGGTGAGTGCGTATATCAAGATCGCTATCAGTGATATGCGCCCGGAGGTACGGAGGTGGTGTCCCATGCGTACGGTCATCGACATCGACACGGAGCTCTTGGAAGCCGCCCAGGCGGAGCTTGGGACGAAGAACATGAAGGAGACGGTCCGCGCCGCCTTGGCGGAGGTGGCCGGCAGGGCGAAGAGGCGGGAGGCGTTCGAGTACTGGACCACTCGCGACAACACCGAGCTTCTGGATCCGGAGATCCTCAAGCATGCGTGGTGACCGCGGGTGTGGTCTACCTGATCGACAGGAGCGCTCTGGCGCGCATGCCCAACCCCGTCGTCGGGTGGGTGCTGGAGCCGCTGCTGCTGGACAGGATGCTGGCCGTCTGCACGGTCACGCAGCTCGAGGTCCTCGTCAGCGCCCGTGACCTCGCCGGTTACGAGCGCGACGCCTGGCATCTCCGCGAGGATTTCCGCCGCCTCGCCATCGATGCCGACGTGCAGGCGCGGGCGCTCGACGTGCAGGCCCTGCTCGTCCGCACGTCACGGCACGGGTGTGTGGGTCCCCGCGACCTGCTGATCGCGGCCTGTGCCGAGGTGCACGGGGCGACGCTTCTGCACTACGACCGTGACTTCGACCTCATCTCCAAGGTCACCGGGCAGGCGTCGCTCTGGGTGGTGCCACCCGGCTCCGTGCCGTAGGCGGTGGGCGCGCGGCGGGAGGTGCCCCGCCGCGCGCCGTACCCTCGGGGTCGGTGCGCTCCGCGCGGTTCAGCCGCTGATTCCGCGCGGGCCGCGCCGCTGGTTCCGCGCGGGCCGGGCGGCTGATTCCGTGCGGCCCGCGCCTCTGATCGCAGGCGGCCCGCGCCCACGCCGGCTCGTGCTCCTGGACGCGAGGATCAGGCGGTCGGTACGACCTGGAAGCCCTCCGCGTAGCGGCCCTCGCCGAGACCGCCCTGTTCGGCCCAGGCGGCGGAACGGGTCCTGACGAAGTCGGCGAAGCCCTCGATGTGCGACACCTGGCTGACGTGCGACCGCAGCGCCGCGATCTTGCGGTCGATGGACGTGGTGATGTCCACCCAGTGGTTGGGCGTCGAACCGCCCATGAGCCAGACCTCGCGCGCCTTCCACGCCTCCAGTCCCTCGTCGCGGAGCAGTTCGGGGAAGGCGTAGGGGTTGCGGGCGTCCGGGTAGACCGCGTCGAGCGCGGAGCCGCCGACCGCTCGGTGGTCGGGATGGCTGGGGCCGATGAACTGGTAGTTGCGGTCGGGGTGGTGGGTGATCACCAGGTCGGGCCGGACCTGGCGGATGACCCGGGAGATGTCGCGGCGCAGCTCCAGTGAGGGCACCACGGTGCCGTCGGAGTAGCCGAGGAAGCGCAGGTCCGTGACCCCCACGACCTTGGCGGCGGCCGTCTGCTCGGTCCTGCGCAGCTGGGCCATGCCTGAGTTGTCCAGAGTGCGCTCGTTGCCGCCCGCGTCGCCGTCCGTGACCAGGAGGTAGGTCACCTCGACCCCTCTGTCGCCGAACAGCGCGATCGTCCCCGCCGCCCCGAAATCGACGTCATCGGGATGCGCGGCGACGACCAGTACGCGGTGGATCTCGCCTTCGGCCAGCATGCTCTCCCCTTCCAGGCTCCTGCCGGAGTCAACCCGGTTCCCGGGGTGGGCATTCCGGGCGCCGATTGTCGGTGGGGCGACTTAACCTAGGTGGGTGCCCACCCATGTCTCTGTAGACCACCCCTTGCTCGACGGCCTCAACCCACAGCAGCGCGAGGCCGTGATCCACCACGGCAGTCCGCTGCTGATCGTGGCGGGGGCAGGCTCGGGAAAGACGCGGGTGCTCACCCACCGCATCGCCTACCTGCTGGCCGAGCGCGAGGTGCACCCGGGCGAGATCCTCGCGATCACCTTCACCAACAAGGCCGCCCGGGAGATGAAGGAGCGCATCGACAAGCTGGTCGGCCCGCGCTCCAAGGTCATGTGGGTGATGACCTTCCACAGCGCCTGCATGCGCATCCTGCGCCGTGAGGCCAAGCGGCTCGGCTTCCCCTCCAGTTTCTCCATCTACGACCAGGCCGACTCGCAGCGGCTCATGGCGATGGTCTGCCGGGAGATGGACCTCGATCCCAAGCGCTATCCGCCGAGGTCGTTCTCCGCCCAGGTCAGCAACTTCAAGAACGAGCTGATCGACTACGAGACCGCGATGGACAGGGCGGGGTCCCATCTGGAGCGCACCCTGGCCGAGGCGTACAAGAGCTACCAGCTCAAGCTCACCGAGGCCGGCGCGATGGACTTCGACGACATCATCATGAACACGGTGACGTTGTTCCAGCTGTTCCCCGAGGTGGCCGAGCACTACCGGATGCGGTTCCGGCACGTCATGGTCGACGAGTACCAAGACACCAACCACGCCCAGTACATCCTGATCAGGGAGCTGGTGGGCCGTCCCGAGCTGCGCACCTCCGACGGCGAGCTGGTCAGGTCGGGCGCCGACCAGTCCGAGCTGTGCGTGGTCGGCGACGCCGACCAGTCGATCTACGCCTTCCGGGGCGCGACGATCCGCAACATCCTGGAGTTCGAGCGCGACTACCCCGACGCGCGCACGATCCTGCTGGAGCAGAATTACCGCTCCACCCAGAACATCCTGGCCGCCGCCAACGCGGTCATCTCCCGCAACGAGTCGCGCAAGCCGAAGAACCTCTGGTCCGACCAGGGCGACGGCCCCAAGATCGTCGGATACGTCGCCGACAACGAGCACGACGAGGCCATGTTCGTCGCGCAGGAGGTCGACCGGCTGAGCGACGAGGAGGGCGTCAAGGCGGGCGACGTGGCCGTCTTCTACCGCACCAACGCGGCCTCCCGGGTGTTCGAGGAGATCTTCATCCGCACCGGCCTGCCCTACAAGGTGGTCGGGGGCGTGCGCTTCTACGAGCGCAAGGAGGTCAAGGACCTGCTGGCCTACCTGCGGATGCTGGCCAACCCCCTCGACGTGGTGTCGCTCCGGCGCATCCTCAACGTGCCCAAGCGCGGCATCGGCGACCGGGCCGAGGCGATGGTCGAGGCGTTCGCGAGCCGCGAGCGCATCCCGTTCTGGGAGGCCCTGCGCAGGGCCGATGAGGCGCCGGGCATGGCGACCCGTTCGCTCAACGCGATCAGGGAGTTCGTCGCGCTGGTCGAGGAGCTGATCGCCAAGGGGTCGGGCATGCCCCCGTCGGCGCTGGCCGAGGAGGTGCTGGTCGCCACCGGCTACCGCGCCGAGTTGGAGGCGTCCGAGGATCCGCAGGACGAGTCGCGGCTGGAAAACCTCAACGAGCTCGTCTCGGTGGCCTCGGAGTTCGAGGAGGCCAATCCCGAGGGCACGCTGGTCGAGTTCCTGGAGCAGGTGTCGCTGGTGGCCGACGCCGACCAGATCCCCGACGCCGACGGCGGCCAGGGAGTGGTCACGCTGATGACCCTGCACACCGCCAAGGGCCTGGAGTTCCCGGTCGTCTTCCTGACGGCCATGGAGGACGGCGTCTTCCCCCACGTCCGCTCGCTCGGTGAGCCCAAGGAGCTGGAGGAGGAGCGCCGGCTGGCCTACGTCGGCATCACCAGGGCCCAGAAGCGCCTCTATCTGACCCGGGCCGCGGTGCGGAGCTCGTGGGGTTCGCCGTCGTTCAATCCGGCCTCGCGGTTCGTGAGCGAGGTGCCGGGCAAGCTGATCGACTGGCGTACCGACCCGGAGAAGTCCGCGTGGAGCGCGGCCACCCGGCGCGAGCCCGCGCCCAGGGCGGCGGCCAAGAAGAGCTCGCGCGAGATCCCGGCGCTGTCGCCGGGCGACCGGGTCTCCCATGACGCGTTCGGCCTCGGGACCGTGGTGTCCGTCGACGGGATGGCCGAGAAGACCAAGGTCAAGATCGATTTCGGCACCGGCGGCGAGAAGACGTTGCTGCTCGCGTACGCCCCGCTGGAGAAGCTCTGACGCTCCGACGCTCTGGCCCTCTGACGCTCTGACGCGCTGGCCGGAGGCGGTCGGGCTCCCCGGCCGGAGCGTCGGAGCGTCAGCCCGTTCGGTCCGTCAGCGCGCGGTGGTCGCCAGCGCGCTGCCCTTCTTCCACTGGGTCCAGTTCAGCTGCCAGTAGCTCCAGCCGTTGCGCCAGTCGAGCTTGCGCTTGGTGCCGGTGATCTTGACCACGTCACCGCGCTGGGCGATCGTGTAGAACCACTTGGCCCCTTCGGGGGTGGCGCGGACGCAGCCGTGGCTCTGGTTGGAGCGGCCGAGGAAGTGGTAGTAGCCGGCGCTCTGGTGGACGTACTCACCGCTGGCGGAGATGCGTACGGCCCACGGGATCTCCTCCTTGTAGTAGCGCGGGTCCTTGGGGTCGGTGACGCCCAGCCAGGAGGACGTCATGGTCTCCACGGCCTTCTTGCCCATCGTGAGGTGCACACCGCTGGTCGTCAGATAGACGTCGACCCCGTTGCGCATCATGCCGCCCTTGCCGGCGCTGATCGGGATCTTCTTGGCCAGCTTGCCGTCGCGGTAGACCTTCATCACGTGCCTGCGGGTGTCGACCAGCGAGATGTTGGCGGTGCCGACGGCGAACCTCCGGCTGACGTCCTTGGCGCGCTCGTTGCCCGGGAGCTCGCTCAGGCGGGCCGTGAAGAGCACCTTCTGGTGCGGCTTCCAGTAGGTCTTGGTCCGGTAGACGACCTGGCGCGGGGAGACCCAGCGCCAGGCCCCGTCGACCGGCTTGTCGGCCTCGACCTGCAGCACGGCCTCGACCGCCGCCTTGTCCTTGACGGTTCTGAGGTCACGGTCGAACGTGACGATGATCGGGAAGCCGACGCCCACCTTCTCCGTCTTCTCGCCCATCGGGGTGATGTCGGCGATCCCGATTTTGATCTTCTTCTGGCTGGCCTTCTGGGCCGTTCCGGCGGCCTGGGCCTCCGCGGTCCTCGTCGCCGGGGTGCTCACGGCGCGAGCCGGTTCGGCTTGCGGGGCGGGCGCGGGCGTGCCTTCCGCCGTGCAGGCCGCCATCGAGAGCAGGGCGACCATGGCCAGCATGCGGGGGAGGGGTTTCACGGGTTGTACTCCAGAGCTATGTGCTTCGCAAGATGCGTCACATAGGTAGACAAACGAAACACCCGTTACGACGACCGGAATGAGTAACAATCGAATAACAGGTTCGCTTTTGGGCGTATCTCCGCCCCCGGCGGCTGTGAGAGTGCCGATCTCGGGTGGGCGGGATCCTCCGGGAGCGCGGTCGCGTCGGGACGTCTCGATGCCTCGATGATCCTCGGCGGCCCGCTGACCGGGTGGCCTGAATTCGCGGGGCCAGGCGGAGGTCCGCGACGGCGACAGAAACTGCGGGATACTTGTGGACAAGACGTCCGCCGTACACCGCTATTTCGTGGCGGGCATTCATCGCGCGGCGCTGATCGTGGTCCCCGAATAGGGGGCGCCATTACCCGCGAACGTGGCCGAGAGTTTCAGGATGTGCCGGCACCTGCCGCGCGACGGATGCCGGCGGATGATTTTCAGCTCTTCGGCGTCGATTTACCGCGCGAGTAACCGTTCACACCAAGTCGGCGAGCACTGGAGATCGGCTCAAATCACGCGCCGAGTCACGATCGGCCCCGGCGCTCGAAATCCTCCACGCCGGCGCCTCCGGGCAGGCGGGTCTGGAAGTCCAGCACTCCGACCCAGGTGGGGCGGACGGCGATGCGGGCCATCCTCGTCCCCGGGTGGTCCACCGCCGCCACATTGGCCGCGCCCTGCTCCGCGCCGGCGTACCGGTGCTGGGCCAGGGCGTACTCCGGCACGATTCCCTCGACATCGGTGACCGACGCCCGCCCTCGGATGAGGAGCACCTCAGGCGGCGTCGAGGCGGCGTCGATGGTGATGGCGACGTCGGGCTTGGCCCGCAGAGCGGCGATCTTGCGCGCTCCCGCGAATGTGGACATGACGACGTCGTCGCCCGTCCAGTGGAACAACATCGGGAACACGCGCGGTGTGCCGTCCGCCGCCACGTACGCCAGCCGTGCCAGTTCGGTCGAGTCGAGCAGGCGCCGCGCCACGTCGCTGTCCAGCAGCCGGACGTCGCCTTGCGGCAGCGTCATCACAGCTTCGCGATGGTCGATCGTCATCGTGTGCGCTCCTCAGCATGGTCGACCGCGCTCGTCGCGGTCGTCCCCCGTTGAGACGGGTGAGGCCGCTGAAAGGGGTCGCCGTCCGAGGGCAGCACCAGCGGCAGTCCGAACGCGGCCAGCAGGTGCGGCTCGAAGACGGTGATCTCGGCGATCCGCCCGTCCGTGATTTCCAGCACGTTGAGCACCTGGGCCCGGTAGCCGGAGTCTCCGGGCAGCCGGACGTATCCCGCCACCGCCGGCTGCCGGTTCGCCCGGGTGAGCACACTCCGCCAGCGCGCTCGGTGCAGCGGTGACCCGGGCCCGAAGGCATGTGCGGCGAAGGCCTCGACCGCGTCACGACCAGCGATCCGGTACGGAAGCGGAGGCATGGTCATGCGCACGTCGTCGCTCAGCAACTTCGCGAGGGCGGCGGCGTCGGTTCTCTCGTGGGCGTCCATGAAACGCCGCAGCAATGCGTGCTCTCGCGCGGTCGGAGTCGTTGACGGCGCCCAGTCGAGCCGCCGTTCCGGAAGGTGGGTCTTCAGCGTCGATCGCGCCCGTTGCAGAGCGCTCTTGACCGAGTCGACGCTGGCGTCGAGCTGCGCGGCGGTCTCCTTGGCGGACCAGCCGAGGACGTCTCGAATGATCAGCACGGCTCGCTGCCTGGGAGGCAGATGCTGGATGGCGGCGAGGAACGCCAGCTCGATGGTCTCCTTGCCCACCACGGCCGCGTCCGGCTCCGCGCCTTCGGGCGCGACCGGCTCCAGCCATCGGTCAGGGTACGGCTGCAGCCATCGGATCTCGGCGGGCGACGAGCCCGGGTGCGGCCCCTGCTCCTGTCCTGCCTCAGATGGGCGCGGACGGCGGGGATTGCGGTCGAGGAAGTCGAGGCACGCGTTCGTCGCGATCCGGTAGAGCCAGGTGCGGAAGCTGGAACGGCCCTGGAAGGTCTGGCGTCCGCGCCACGCCCGCAGGAACGTCTCCTGCGCCAGATCTTCGGACTCCTCGAAGGAGCCGAGCATCCGGTAACAGTGCACCCGCACTTCCCGCCGGTGCCGCTCGACCAGCCCGGTGAACGCGCTCTCGTCGCCCGAAAGAGCTGCGGCGACCAGCGCGCTCTCTTCGGCTACCGCCTCAGCCATGGTCCGTCCCCGATCACATCCGCCACACGCTTGCTCCATGAGGGACGGATGCGGAGGGCGGAAAGTGTCACTCCGTTTCGGCGCGGGTGCGGCGGAGTTCGCGCTTTAGGCCACTCGTGTCGACTGGAGGATCGTGAGCCGGCCCTCAGGCGGGTCGTGCCTTGTCTCCGGCTTGGAGATCACCGGGTTGGCGTTCGGGGAGCTGTGAGGTCGTAGGTGAGGAGCAGTGCACCAGAGGCGAACCGGCGCGTGTCGGTGAGCCGGAGATCCGCCGTCGGGTACGTACCGTCGAACAGTCGCGTCCCGCCGCCGAGCAGGACGGGATTGACCATGAGCCGTAGCTGGTCCAGAACGCCGAGACGGATGGCGGAGGTGGCGGCCTGACCGCCGGCGAAGAGCGCGAGGTCGCGTCCGCCCTGGCGCTTGAGGTCGCCGAGGGCGGCGGCCGGATCGTCGCCGAGCAGGTGGGAGTTGTGCCACTCCGCGTGTTGCGCGGTGCGGGACAGGACGTACTTCGGCAGTTCGTGCATCCGACGTCGCTGCGTGGCGGAGACTTCGTTCCCGGCCGTCGGCCAGTACGCGGCCAGTTGCTCGAAAGCCGTGCGGCCGAAGACCATCCCGTCAATGGACTCCAGCAGGGTGTCGATGTGGCGCTCGAACTCCTCGTCGGCGAATCGCCAGTCGATGTCACCCGCCGGGGTGGTGATGTAGCCGTCGAGCGACACGTTGATGTGCAGGAACAGGCGTCTCACAGGGATCTCCTCGAAGTGGCCGACGACTTTTTGGTCGGATGACCAAAAAGTCATGCCCTGGACAGTACACTTCTTGAACGAGATGTCAAAAAGTTGTACGATGCGGTCATGCCACGAACCGGCCGGCCGCGCTCCTTCGACGACGACCAGGTCGTTCAGGGAGCGCTGGAGATCTTCTGGCGACGCGGCTTCGCGGCAACGTCGTTGCGCGACCTCAAGCACGAGCTCGGCGTGCTGCCGGGCAGCCTGTACGCCGCTTACGGCGACAAACATGCGCTCTTCCTGCGGACGCTTGAGCGTTACGCAGACGCCGCTCGGGAGCAGGCGACCGAGATCGCCGCCGAGGGGCCCGTCCTGCCGCGTGTCCGCGAGCTGCTTCTGAGTGTCCTCGAGGCCGCGCAGGCCACACCCGGCCGTGGCTGCATGCTCGGCAACACCGCGGCCGAGCTGCTACCGGAGGACCACGTGGCGGGCCGTCTGGTCCGCGGCGGCTTCGCCGCACTGGAAACCGGCCTGGAGTCGGCCCTCGACGCCGCGCAGCGGTCCGGCGAGGTCGGCCCTGACATCGACTGCGCGGCTCACGCGCGCTTGCTGCTCACCCTCATGCAGGGACTTCATGTCGTCGCCCGCGCCGAAGCGGACCCCCGTCGCCTGGCCGACGCCATCGATGCCGCCCTCGCTCCGCTGGCCGTCCAGCACGAGAGTGGGCCCTCTGGACCACGCGCCACGCCGTCTGCGCTGACCTGAGCCCCGGCTGACATCTGGACCGAACGGGTGGCGAGTGGGCCTTCGACACCGCCATCTGGCTGAACGGGATGATCGGCAGACCGTAGGCGATCGTTGATCGCCTACGACCGCTGACCATCCCGACCAGCGCAGAAAACCTGATCGACCGACTAGTGCGCGATGGAGCCCAGCGGGAGGGTCAGGCTGTCCGGGATCTTCTGGCCGTCCTCAAGGTTGGTCGTCACCTCGTCGGTGTTCGGCGCCTTGATCGAGACCTTGCTGCCCCAGCCGGTGAAGCGGGTGTCGACGCTGAGGATCAGGCCCTTGGGCGCGTCGGACGCCAGGGCGGTCCCCGGGAAGGTGGAGACCAGCCGCGTGGGCAGCCCCCTGGCGTCCAGGGTGATCCGCCAGGAGATGACGCTCTTCAGCGTCTTGGCCTTCGGCTTGTTGAGCCACTGCGCGGCGCGGAAGGACGTGGAGACCTCGCGCAGGTCACGCACGGTGATCTTGCCGGCGTAGCCGCCCGCCGCGGGCTTGGCCCCCTTGAGCAGGGTCTTGAGCGTGGCGAGCTCGGTGATGTTCAGCGGCTGGCCGTAGACGTCGGTCACGCCGCCGATCGTGGTGCCGGGCACCTTGAGCCACGTCGAGCCGTCGGGCACCAGGGTGCTCCACAGCCCGCCGGACAGGTAGGTCGACTTGCCCACCTTGATCGCGCGCTCGGGCGTGGTGAGTGCCTTGACGAACTCCGAGTCGGCCTCGTCGCCGAAGTCGCTCGCCTTGAAGGCGAACTTGCCGGTGATGTCGGAGGACTTCACACCCGACTTGCCGAACTCGTACGTCCCCGTCCGGCGGGCGACGATGTCGCGGACGCCACCGCTGGAAATGGTGGCGCGGTCGACGAACTTCACTCCGTGACCGGCCACGAACTGCTTCTTGACGGCGGCGACCGGATTCTTCGGAGCCGCCTGGGCGGGCGCGGCCGTGACGAGTGCCGCGGCCGACGCCAGGGCCAGGCCGGTGATGATTCGCTTCATATGTATCCCCTTCGATTCACAATTAGGCGCCGGGGAATTCTGTCAACTCAAGATCACGGCGATATCTCAAAGCGTGGAATATCGCGAAGGAATCGTGTGGATTTTTTGTGCAGAAGGGCCCGACGGTCACCGTCGGGCCCTGTGTCATGACGATAAGCGACCGGAATTGGATTACTCGGTGTTTCCGTCGTCGCCGGGCGGCACGCTGACGTAGTCGCGGTCGATCGGCGACGGAGGCGCGAACGATCTGTCGTTCACTTCCTTGATGTCGGCCACCTGGTCCGCCGGGGGGGCGGTGATGTTCACCGGAGTGCCCCAGTCGCTGTAGCGGGTCTCGGTCTCTCCCCTCATCGAGATCTTCTTGGTGACGGGCATCGTCCACGAGACCGCCACGCGCTTGACCAGCTTCCGCGCGTCGAGCGTGATCCGCCACGACACGACGGTCCTGGCCGCCGCGCCCTCGGGGGCCCGGCCGCCCTGCTCGCGGAACGAAGGGGAGATCTTGTACAGCTGCGCGAACGTCGTCGAGCCGCGGTACTGGTCGCCCCGCCGGCCGCCGGCCGTGGCCAGCAGGTGCCTGAGCGTCGCCGGCTCGAACACGTTGATCAGCTGGTCGCCGTACGCGGCGGAGTAGGGGTGGCCCGGCATGCCGATCCAGGACTTGCCGTCGGGCAGCAGGTCCGAGAGCAGCCCTCCGTTGAGGTAGAGCCGTTCGCCCTTGCTGATCAGGTAGAGCCGTTCGGTCAGGAGGTCGAGCGAGTCGGCCACGTCCTCGTTCTTCGCGGCGGACTCCTTCAACTCCTTGCGGAGCTCGGCGGTGAGCACCGGGGTGCGGGTGTTCTCCACGGCCGCCACGCCCTTGGCGCCGAACCCGATCACGCCCTGCCGGACGGACCCGATGTACTCGTCGCGCCCGATCCAGGTGCGGGTCTTCTCGGTGAGCCGCACACCCTGCCCGGCGACGAACTGCTTGCTCAGCGCTCCGGCCGGATCCGTCGGCTTGACCTGCGCGTACGCGGGGGCGCCCACGGTCAGGGCGGAAACGGCCAGCGCTCCGGCGATCCATCGCCTCATGAGGTGCCGCCTTTCTCCAGATGTAGCCCGCTATGGTGGCGAAGTAAGATCACCGTCACATCACGGGATAACCGAGACCCGATGACCTGGGCAGGTCAAGCTTGGGGCTAGGCTTCACTGGCGGAATCGCCCGGCACGCACGGGGTGCCCCGGGCCGTCGAACATCAGTCGGACAAGCAAGGACGGACCCTCGTGGACCTGTTCGAACATCAGGCGAAGGAGCTCTTCGCTGACTACGGCATCCCGGTGCCACGCGGCATCGTCGCCCACACTGTGGACGAAGCACGGGCGGCGGCCGAGCAACTGACCGGCCGCGTCGTCGTCAAGGCCCAGGTCAAGACCGGCGGCCGAGGCAAGGCCGGCGGCGTCAAAGTGGCCGACGACGCCCAGGACGCGGTCGAGAAGGCCAAGGCCATCCTCGGCATGGACATCAAGGGCCACACGGTCCACAAGGTGCTCGTGGAGGAGGCCAGCGCGATCGCGGAGGAGTATTACTTCTCCTTCCTGCTCGACCGCGCGAACCGTACCTTCCTCGCGATCTGTTCCGCCGCCGGCGGCATGGACATCGAGGAGGTCGCGCACAGCGCCCCCGAGAAGGTCGCCAAGGTGCCGGTCTCGGCGCTGACCGGCGTCGACCGCGAGCGGGCGCGCGAGATCGCGGTGGCCGGCGGGCTGCCCGAGCAGGCGCTCGACGGCGCCGCCGAGCTGATCGAGAAGCTCTGGTGCTGCTTCGTCGACGAGGACGCCACGCTGGTCGAGGTCAACCCGATGATCCTGTCGGCCGACGGCCAGGTGAAGGCCCTCGACGGCAAGGTCACGCTCGACGACAACGCGGTCTTCCGCCAGCCCGACCACGAGTCCTACGCCGACAAGTCGGCCGAGGACCCCCTGGAGGCCGCGGCCAAGGCCAAGGACCTCAACTACGTCAAGCTCGACGGCGACGTGGGCATCATCGGCAACGGCGCGGGCCTGGTCATGTCCACGCTCGACGTGGTCGCCTACGCGGGCGAGGCCTTCCCCGGCAAGCCCGCGCCGGCCAACTTCCTCGACATCGGCGGCGGCGCGTCGGCCGAGGTCATGGCAGCCGGCCTGGAGATCATCCTGTCCGACCCGTCGGTCAAGTCGATCTTCGTGAACGTCTTCGGCGGCATCACCTCCTGCGACGCCGTGGCCAACGGCATCGTGGCGGCCTTCAAGCTCCTCGAGAGCCGCGGCGAGGCCGTGACCCACCCGCTGGTGGTGCGCCTCGACGGCAACAACGCCCAGCTCGGGCGACAGATCCTGGCCGACGCCGCACTCCCGCGGGTCGAGCTGGTAGACACGATGGACGACGCGGCCAAGCGGGTCGCCGAGCTCGCTTCGGTAGGTGCGTGACACATGGCTATCTGGCTGACCGAGAACAGCAAGATCATCGTTCAGGGCATGACCGGCGGCGAGGGCACCAAGCACACCCGCCGCATGCTCGCCTCCGGCGCCCGCGTCGTCGGCGGGGTCAACGCCCGCAAGGCGGGCACCACGCACGAGGGCCTGCCGGTGTTCGGCACCGTCAAGGAGGCCATGGAGCAGACCGGCGCCGACGTGTCGGTCGCCTTCGTGCCCCCGGCCTTCACCAAGGACGCCGTCAAGGAGGCCATCGACGCGGAGATCCCGCTCTGCGTGGTCATCACCGAAGGCGTCCCGGTCCACGACTCGACCGAGTTCTGGGCCTACGCGGTGGCCAAGGGCAACAAGACCCGCATCATCGGCCCCAACTGCCCCGGCATCGCCTCTCCCGGCGCGTCCAACGCGGGCATCATCCCGGCCGACATCACCACCGCGGGCCGCATCGGCCTCGTCTCCAAGTCGGGCACGCTGACCTACCAGCTCATGTACGAGCTGCGCGACTACGGCTTCTCGACCGCCGTGGGCATCGGCGGCGACCCGGTGATCGGCACCACCCACATCGACGCCCTGCAGGCGTTCCAGAACGACCCCGGCACCGACGCGATCGTGATGATCGGTGAGATCGGCGGCGACGCCGAGGAGCGGGCCGCCGCCTACATCGAGCAGCACGTCACCAAGCCGGTGGTCGCCTACGTGGCGGGCTTCACCGCGCCCGAGGGCAAGACGATGGGCCACGCCGGCGCCATCGTCTCGGGCTCGGCCGGCACGGCCCAGGCCAAGAAGGAGGCCCTGGAGAAGGTCGGCGTACGCGTCGGCAAGACCCCCTCCGAGACCGCCCGTCTGATGCGCGAGATCATGCAGGCCCGCTGACCTGCCTTCCCGAAGGCCCCGCACCGCTCAGGTCGCGGGGCCTTCGGCACTTTCCTGGACGCCACAGCGTCAGACGGACACAAACCCGGTCCGGTGCGGCGCGTCAACCAAGCGATGGTCGGAAAAGATTGAGAAAATCGCCTACTGTGACGGCGATTCTGGACCAGCTGCGGACGACCCCCCGTTCCGTCCTCGGCAGGCTCCCCGGGGTCTCGCCCGACGACGACGAGTCGCGGCGGCCGCTGCCCGTCTCCGGGATGCTCGCCGCGGCCTGCACGCTGGGCGTCGGGCTGGCCATCCTCACCACACTCACGCTGGTGGGCTGGATCGCCGCGCCCAGCGGGGCGCTGGGCGCGGGGCTGCCCGGGGTGTTCCGCACCGCCGCGCAGCTGTGGCTCGCCGCGCACCACGCCGGATTCGCGATCCCCGGCGGCCGGATCGGGCTGCTGCCGCTCGGCCTGATGCTGCTGCCCGCGCTGCTGCTCTACCGCGCCGCGCGATGGATGGCGCGTGACGCCGACCTGCGGCTGCGGCTGCCCGCGCGGCTGCCCAAGAACAGCCCGCGCGAGCAGGCCAGCGCCCGCCGCCGGGCGCAGTTCGTGCTGGTGATCCAGGCGGGGGTCTCGCTGGCCGCCCCCTACGCGCTGCTGGCCGGTCTGATCGCGCTCGTCGCCCGCAACGAGATCACCCAGCCGTTCATCGGCGAGGCGCTGTTCAGCCACTTCGCGCTGGCCTTCCTGGCGGGCGTGCTGGCCACCGCGCGCACGATCGGGCCGTGGCGGGCGATGCTGCGGCTGCTGCCCGAGCGGGTGCGCGCGCTGACCGTCGGCACCGCCGTCGCCACCGCGGTGATGCTCGCCGCCGGGCTCGTCCTGGTGCTGGTCGCCGTGGCGCTCAACTTCGGGCAGGTGCGCGAGCTGTCCGGCGTGCTGTCGCCCGGGCTCGTCGGCGGGCTGCTGCTCCTGCTGCTCCAGCTGCTCTACCTGCTCAACGTCGTCATCTGGGCGTTCTCCTACATCGCCGGGCCCGGGTTCGCGATCGGCACGGGCACGCTGGTCGCGCCCACGGGGGTGCATCTGGGCGCCGTGCCGACCCTGCCGTTGCTGGGCGCGCTCCCCGACAGCGGCACCGTGCCCGGCTGGATGATGGCGGTCGTCGCGGTGCCGTTCGCGGCCGGGATGGTGGCCGGCATCGTGGTCGCCCGGATCTCGCCGTCGCCGTCGTACGAGGCGGCGCCGTTGTGGGGCTTCCTCACCGGAGTCTCCAGCGGGCTCGTGGCGGGCGGGCTCGCCGCGCTGTCCGGCGGCCCCATCGGCGGCGGCCGGATGTCGGCCGTCGGCCCGTCGCCGTGGGAGGTGGCCCTGTCCATCACGCTGGAGGTGGGCGTCGCGGCGGGCATCTCGGCCGGTGTGACCAACCTGCTGCTGCTCAACCGGCGGGCCCGGGCCCCGCTCGACAAGGCCGCGGTGCCCGTGCGCAAGGCCGGAGCCGCGATCGCCAGGGTGGCGAGCAAGGTGGGACTGGCCGAGGCCGACGCCCGCCCGCTGCCGGGCCACTGGATGGACGCCACCGAGGCCGACACCCAGCCCATCCCGGTCATCCGCGACGACTGGCAGGACGAGCACGCCTCCGCCGAGGCCGAGACGCTCTCACAGGCGCGCCCGCGTCCCGCGGCGGCCCCGCCGGTCGCCGGCCAGCCGCGCAAGGACATCGTGGACGAGTCAGACGACCGCGGCGGTCACGTCATCTACCTCGACCCCTACGCCTGGGACCGCGACTGACAGGGTGCATGACAGGGTGCATGGCGGGGTGCATGGCGGGGGGCCTGGCAGGTCAGGGCTGCACGGAGCCCAGGACGTCGAGCACGTCGGGCGGCAGCTTCTTCTGGGCCGCGTCCCTGAACTGGGTGAAGCAGTCGCCCTGCGAGGAGACCGTGCCCGCGCTCTTCATGCACTCCTGGTAGGCCGAGTATTCGTCCATCAGGTAGAGCTGCGTCGCGGTGGCCAGCGCGGAGAGTGTGAGAGCGATCGAGGACACCACGATGCTGCCCACGGCGACGCCCGCCGGCTTGCCCGCGCCCTTCAGCAGCGGGACGGCCCGCGCGCCCGCGATGATCGCGAACAACGCCATCACCAGACCGGCGAGCGGCAACATGAACGTCATCGCCAGCGCGGCGATGGACAACCAGATCGCGCGGCGGCTCGCTGCATCCGCGGGCTGCTGACCCGCCGGTGCCTGCACCGGTGTCGACACCTGACCTCCTCTGCGTGACCGGGCGAGAAGCCGATACGCTTGCAGCCCCACCCCGGTTTTCCCTTGGAGTGTCGCGTGTCAAAGGCTGGGCGGCTCGTCGTCCTCGTCTCCGGCTCTGGAACCAACCTACAGGCCCTGCTGGACGCTTCCGCCGACCCGTCCTATGGCGCCCGGGTGGTCGCCGTGGGCGCCGACCGGGAGGGGATCGAAGGTCTCGCCAGGGCCGCGCGAGCGGGTGTGCCGACTTTCGTCGAGAAACTGCGCGATCATCCGACGCGTGCCGACTGGGATCGGGCCATCGCGGCCAGGATCGCGTCGTACGAGCCCGAACTGGTGGTGTCGGCGGGGTTCATGAAAATCCTCGGCGCGCCGACGCTCGACGCCTTCCCCGTGCTCAACACCCACCCGGCGTTGCTGCCGTCCTTTCCCGGGGCCCATGGCGTGCGTGACGCGCTCGCCCACGGGGTCAAGGTGACGGGGTGCACGGTGATGCTGGCCGACGCCGGCGTCGACAGCGGGCCGATCGTCGCCCAGGAGGTCGTGAGGGTGCTGGCCGACGACGACGAGGCGGTTCTGCACGAGCGCATCAAGACCGTCGAGCGGCGTCTGCTCGTCGAGATCGTCGGCCGGATGGCCCGCGAGGGCTGGACGGTCAGCGGACGCACCGTCCGCATCGGCAACCAACCAGGAGGGGGATCCACGTGACTCGCATCGCCATCAGGCGCGCGTTGATCGCGGTGTACGACAAGTCAGGTCTCGAAGAGCTGGCCAGGGCGCTCGACGAGGCCGACGTGGAGATCGTGTCGACGGGCGGCACCGCCGCCGCGATCGCGTCCTACGGTGTCCCGGTGACCAAGGTCGAGCAGCTGACCGGGTTCCCCGAGTGCCTCGACGGCCGGGTCAAGACGCTGCACCCGCGCGTGCACGCGGGCCTGCTGGCCGACCTGTCCAAGCCGAGTCACGTGACCCAGCTCGAGGAGCTGGAGATCGACCCGTTCCAGCTGGTCGTGGTCAACCTCTACCCGTTCCAGGAGACGGTGGCCTCGGGGGCGTCCGACGCGGAGTGCGTCGAGCAGATCGACATCGGCGGGCCCGCGATGATCCGCGGCGCGGCCAAGAACCACAACGCCTGCGCGGTCGTCGTCGATCCCGGCCACTACGGCGACGTGCTGGCCGCGCTGCGCGACGGCGGGTTCACCCTGGCCGAGCGCAAGCGGCTGGCGGGCCTCGCCTACGCCCAGACCGCCGCCTACGACGTGGCGGTCGCGTCCTGGTTCGGCGGCGTCTACGCGTCCGAGGGCGACTGGCCGGGGTTCATGGGGGCCACCTGGCAGCTCTCGTCCACGCTGCGCTACGGCGAGAACCCGCACCAGGGCGCCGCGCTCTACAGCGCCGGCACGGGCGGGCTGGCCAATGCCGAGCAGTTGCACGGCAAGGAGATGTCCTACAACAACTACCTCGACGCCGACGCGGCCTGGCGCGCGGCGTGGGACCTCACCGGGCCCTGCGTGGCGATCATCAAGCACCAGAACCCCTGCGGCATCGCGGTGGGCGCCGACGTGGCCGAGGCGCACCGCAAGGCCCACGCCTGCGACCCGGTGTCGGCCTACGGCGGCGTGATCGCGGTCAACGGCGCGGTGACGGCGGAGCTGGCCGGGCAGATCGCCGAGGTGTTCACCGAGGTCGTGGTGGCGCCGTCGTACGAGCCTGAGGCGCTGGAGGTGCTGACCCGCAAGAAGAACCTCCGGCTCCTCGTCTGCCCGCAGGGCCCCGCGAACCCGGCGGAGTTCCGCCGGATCGACGGCGGGTTGCTGGTGCAGCAGACCGACCGGGTCGACGCGCCGGGCGACGCGCCCGAGCGGTGGGAGCTCAAGGCGGGCCCGGCGGCCTCGCCCGAGACGCTGGCCGACCTGGCCTTCGCCTGGCGGGCCTGCCGCTCGGTCAAGTCCAACGCCATCCTGCTGGCGGCGGACGGGGCGACCGTGGGCGTCGGGATGGGGCAGGTCAACCGGGTCGACTCGTGCCGGCTGGCGGTCACCCGCGCCGGTGAGCGCGCCGAGGGCTCGGTGGCGGCGTCCGACGCGTTCTTCCCGTTCGCCGACGGCCCGCAGGTGCTGATCGAGGCCGGGGTCAAGGCCATCGTGGAGCCGGGAGGGTCCGTACGTGACCAGGAGGTCATCGACGCGGCGGAGAAAGCGGGCATCACGCTCTACTTCACCGGGACACGTCACTTCTTCCACTGACGCCCCCTCGTTCCGCTGAGCGCTTCTTTCCGGCGAAGGCGGGTTCTTCCACCAAGTCGGGAGCGAACAGACGGCGGGTGAGGTTAACCTGTGGGCCTCGCCGTCTGTTTCTTCCCCCGGAGTCCCCTTATGGCGCTGTTTGACGCGATTCTGTACGCCTTCGTGAGCCTGAACGAGCTGTCCGCCAGCCCTTTCGTGCTGCTGGCTCTCGCCTTCGTCGGCGCCTACCTCGGCGGCCGGGTCGTCGAGGTCATCCCGTTCACGCGCAGGATCATCGAGCGGCGCGAGGCTCAGCCGGCCGAGCGCGAGTAGTCCCAGGCCAGCTTGGCGGCGCCCGCCAGCGCCGCCCGGACACCCAGCGTCGACCGCCGCACCCGCACCGCCCTGACGAACGCGAGCCCCGCCACCTCGTCCAGCGCCCGTGCCAGCGGCTCGAACAGCACCGGCCCGGCCGCCGAGACCCCGCCGCCGATGACGACGCTGGTCACCTCCGTGGCCGCCGCGGTCGAGGCGATCATCCCGGCGAGGGCCCTGGCTCCCCGCTCGAACGCCGCCACCGCGACGGGCTCTCCCGCCGAGGCGTCGCGGGCCAGCGCCCGCGCGTCGGCGGGTGATCCGTCCGGCACCTTCCAGCCGTTGCTCAGCGCCCACCGCGCCAGGTTGGGGCCGCTGGAGTAGCGCTCGACGCAGCCGCGCCCGCCGCACTCGCATGCTTCGCCGTACGGGTCCACGGTCATGTGGCCGACATGTCCGGCATTGCCGGTGAGTCCCAGCAGCGGCACGCCGTCGATCACCAGCCCGCCACCGATGCCGGTGGACACCACCACCCCGAGCAGCGACGAGCTGCCGCGACCGGCGCCCAGCCAGTGCTCGCCCAACGCGAAGCACTGCGCGTCGCCGGCCAGCACGGTCGGCAGCCCGGTCAGCCGCCGCACCTCCTCGCGCACCGGGAATCCGCGCCAGCTCGGCATGTTCACCGGGCTGACGGTCCCCTCCGCCAGGTCCAGCGGCCCGGCGCAGCCGATTCCGGCCGCCTGTAGGACCGGCTCCCCGCCGCTCACCTCGCCGATGAGGTCCGCGAGCGCGGACATGACGTCCGTACGCGGCGTCGGCCGGGTGGCGGAACGTGAGACGGACCCCGCCTCGTCCACCAGCGCGGCGGCGAGCTTGGTCCCTCCGATGTCGACGGCGAGGACGCGGGACATCAGTGCTTGTGGTGGTTGTCGGGCTGGCGGGGGTCGCCAGGATGTTCGAGACCGGGCACGAGTCTGATCCTTTCGGCACGTTTCTGGTCGAGCCAGCGGGCGAACGCGCGTCGCCGCGCCGCCCCTTCCGGCGAGTCACCGGCCCGCTCCCAGGGCGGGACGGGGGCGGGGAGCGTTCTGTGGTCGCCGGACCGTTCCGGGGAGGGAACGGGCTCCGGCCGGGCCGTCGCGACGTGCCAGCCCAGGGAGTCCTCCACCGGCCCGGCACGTGTCCCCTCGGGGGCGGCGCGGAGGGCGTCGGCGATGGCGGTCGGCAGGGAGCCCAGGGTCACGACGCCCAGGGGTTCCAGGTCGCGGGCGGTGGCGGCCTCCGCCCGAGCGCGGTCGCCGAACAGCCCGTGCCACACGGCGAACCGCTCGGCCGCCTCCTCCGGCGGGGCCGTCGCCCGCGCCTCGTGGCTCGGTCGCGGCTCGCGGGCCGATGCCTCCGCCGGTCGCGGTGGCCGGATGGCGTGCGGATCGGCGATCGGTCGGCCGGGAGGTGCGTCCGGTGGACGGCGGCGCCACTCGGGAGGTACGCCCACAGCCGCCGTGACGTCCTCGAAGACCGCGCGCACCCAAGGGCTGCCGTTGAAGGCGGAGGCGTTGATGGAGCCCAGCTCCACGGCCGCCACCCGGTCGAGCGGGCCGCCCCCGACCGGCGCGAGGCCCCGGGCCGCCGCCTCGTCCTCACAGAGCGCCTCGGTCAGGATCACCTGGGCCAGCCACCTGGCCAACTGCCGGTCCTCGGAGCTTCCGGGCACCGGCAGCGCCCCGGCCAGCGGGCCGTCGCGCAACTCGGCGATCCGGCGATCAAGTAGCTCTCTCGGGATCGCCCGGTCACCGACCCAGCCGACCACCGGACCGAGCCCGGCCGGGGGCGCTTCCTGGCGGGTCACCGGGTCACCTCCAGGCGGATTGCCGGGGTGTACTGGCAGCGGCCGAACCACATGACCTTGGCCATGGCCCAGGCGTGGCCGGCGGGCGCGTCCTCGGGCACCTCGACGGGGAAGCCGACGGTCACCGACTCGCCCGGCGGCAGGCTGAAGCCTCTGATGACCTCGGGCAGCAGGTCCCAGGTGCCCCAGGGGGCCGCGAGCTGCGCCTCGCCCCTGATCTCGCCGGAGGTGCCGTTCGTGAGGCGTACCTCGATCGAGGAACGCTCACCGGGGCGGAGGGAGAGCGACTCCTCGACCGGCGAGACCGAGAGGCCCGTGACGGGGCCCTCGGTGGCCATGGTGCCGTGAGTCGCCCGGCCCGGAGCGGGGAGCGGGCCGGGAGTGGGCAGCGAGGGAGCGTCGCCGAGCGCGACGGTGACCACGTCCTCGACCTGCTGGCCACCCGCGGACGTGCGGACCGAGACGAAGTGCAGGCCCTGGCCGGTTCCAGGTGTGTTAGTAGTGCCCGGTTCGACAGGTGCGCCCGGTGTGCCCGATGTGCCCGGTGTGACGGTCACGGGGAAGCGCAGGTGGCCGCCCGCTTCGAGGCGGAACACCCGCCGGGCCGGCGTGGCGGCCCAGCCGTCGGGCACGAGGACGTCCACCACGCCCTCGTGCGCCGCGTCGACCAGGTGTGACGAGACCACCACCGACACCTCGAACGCCTCCGACGGCGTGACCAGGCCGGGAGTGACCGCGATCGACACCGGCAGGTAACCGAGCGGAGCGGGCCCCTTGTTGTGCAGCCAGTAGCGGCTGTAGACCGGCTGCGCGACCTCGGCGGTCGCTCCCAGCTCGGGCGGCGCTTGCCCGGCGCCGGTTTCAGAGGCTCCCAGCTCCGGCGGCGCCTGCCCGGCGCCGGTTTCGAGCGCGGGCCGCGCCGTTGCTTCGGTGGTTACGGGCCGCGTCGTCACTTCGGTGGACCCGAGCGCGCGTCGCGCCGCCTCCGCCGTGCCTCCCCGCTCGGACGGTGGCGGGGAGTGGACGAGGAAGGTGGCGACCTCGGCTCCGGCGAGGACGAGGTCGCGCACCGGCTCACCGGGCCGTTCGAGCAGGTCGGAGCGGGTCAGCCGGTCGAGTTGGAGGATCGGCGAGTGGAGCACGGCCGTCGAGCCGAGGCCGGTCGACTCGACCAGGCGGATCGTGACGCCCGAGGCGTCGTGCCGGGCCAGGCCGTGGGCGTGCGGGTTGCCGGTGGCCTTGAGGGTGCCGAGCAGCACGTCACGGGCGGGCTCCACGCTGAGGAGCGAGTGCACGGGAGGCGACTCGCCGCCGGGTCCGTCGACGACACGGGGGAGCAGCGGGGTGATGAAATCCTGGCCGGCCGCGGGCAGCGCGCGGGCCCGCCAGTCGCCCTCGCCGCCGGTCAGCGCGTACGAGAACTCGTGCGTCCAGTGCTGCAACTGGAAGGCCGAACCGTCCGGAGCCGTGCGGCGGGGCGGGTCGAGCCAGATCCCCGACGGCCAGCCCGTGCAGGAGCGCATCAGCGACAGGTGCAGCGCCCCGGACGGGTCGACCGCGAAGCCCGGCAGCCCGTACGTGAGCAGCGCGACGGTCCTGTCTTCGAGCCGTTCGCCGCCCAGCGGGCAGACGGCCTCGATCGTCGCGTCGGCCAGGTCCTCCACCAGCCACGACACCAGCGACGGCAGCGGTCCGGCGACGATCAGCGCGGGCAGGGCGCGTACGTCGCGCAGGTCGGCGCTCGGCTGCCAGACCTCGGCCAGCGGCCGTTCGGCGGGCACCCAGACGGCCCGCGCGCCCGCCTTGAGCGCGTCGCGGTAGGCGGGGTCGCTGCGGTCGAGCAGCTCGGCCGCCAGCGGGTTGTCGTCGGGCCCGCCCAGGATGAGGCGGACGTCGGGCAGGTTGGAGTCGACGTCCAGCCAGCCGTAGCGGGGGCCGGTCGCGGACGAGGTGGTGGCCGTCACGCCCGCGCGGGCCAGCGCCACCACGAGGTCGCGGGCCAGGGGAGCGTCCTCCTGGCGAGGCACGACGACCTCGGCGACGCCGAGGGCCCGCGCGCCCGCCTCGCCGAGGTCGACCCTGGCGGTGGCCGAAAGGCCGAACCAGGTGTTCGCCGGGTTGTCCAGCGTCCACGGATGCCGGGCGGAGTCGACGTCGGGCAGCGCGAAGCCGCGCCCGACCACGGCGCCCGCGACGTCGGAGACCGGCAGCGCGCCTTCCACCTGGGCCGGGAAACGGACCCTGAGCAGGCGGTCGGCACCGGTGTGGTCGAGCACGCGGGTGCCGAAGTCGATGCGGTCGGAGCCGGTCAGCAGGGTGATCACCTGCTCGTAGGCGAGATCGCCGACCCGGCCGGTGACGGTCAGCCGCTGACCGAGGGGGCTCACCTGGGCCCGCACGACCGCCGCCTCAGCCTCGTCAAAACCCGAGCCCGAGCCCGAGCCCGAGCCCGAGTCGGAGCTGGAACCTGAGCCTGAGCCCGAGTCGGAGTCGGAGCTGGAACCTGAGCCGGTGATGACGCCGGTCGGCATGAGGTGCCAGGGGCCTTCTCCCATGTCGGGATGTTGCGGATACTCGTCGTACAGGCGCAGCTCGTTGCCCAGTCCGGTGAGCAGCTCACGCTCGCTCGACCGGTCGAGGATCGAGGTCAGGCCGCCGCCGCGTGCCGGGTCGGCGGTGACGCGCCAGCGTCCGTTCTCGATGGTCGTGCCGTCCATCGGCTGCCAGGCGCCCGGGGCGCCCTCGGTGAGCGGGTAGGTGCGCCAGCCCATCGAGGGGACGTCGCGGGCCAGGAAGGTCAGCGTGCCGTCTTCGTACACGGCGGGGGCGTCGCCGGGGCGCAGACCGGGCGCGACCCGCACGCGTACGAGGCCGTCGCGGGCGAACGGCAGGGTGTTGGTCACCACGACGCTCGGCCCGTCCACGGCGATCCGGCCGGTCAGGGCGGCCAGCGCGCGGTCGCGGGCGTCGGCGGCGAGGTCGTGCGCCTCGCGCCAGCCGGTGAGCAGGTCGATGTAGACCTGGTCGGACTCGGAGCCGGTGATCGCGTCGTGGTGGGCGCCGTAGGCGAGCTGCCGCCACACCTTGTCCAGCGCGGTGTGCGGGTAGCGCCCGAGCCCGAGCAGGGCGGCGAACGCCGACAGCCGCTCGGCGTCGAGAGCCGCCACCTCGGCGGCCCGCTGGGCCTGCTTGGTGTCGATGTAGGAGACGTCCTTGCCGGTGTAGACCGGGTTCATGTCCCGTGTCTGCGGGCTGAACGCCGATGTCTCCTCACGTACGGCCCGCAGGAAGTCTTTGGGCGTGCTGCACACGAAGCGCGGCCAGACGTAACGCTCGGCCCAGGAGCGGTGGATGTCGGTCACCCACTTGTTGGGCGGCGTGTAGTCGGTGCCGACCGGCAGCAGGATGTGCCGGGTCGCGGCGACGGGCTTGAGCGACCGGTAGAGCCGGTAGGTGGCCTCGGCCGCCTCCTCCAGCGTCGGCGAGGAGTCCATCCACCAGCCGGCCGAGTAGTGCGCCGGCATGTAGTGGGTCAGCACGCCCAGCCCCGACGGCGAGATCCACTCGAACTCGCTGGGAAACTGCATCACGGCGGCGTCGTCCTTGGCCGGGCCGAAGTTCTTGGAGATCGGCCCCCACTGGTGGAACGGCCCGCGCGCCCACGCGCTGCCGGACAGACCGGCCGCCGCGAGGTAGCCAGGGAACTGCGGGTCGTGTCCGAACACGTCGAGCTGCCACGCCGTGCGGGGATCGCCGCCGAGGATGTCGCGCTGGTAGCCGATGCCGTAGACGAGGTTGCGGATCGTCGTCTCGGCCCCGGTCAGGTTGGTGTTGGGCTCGTTGTAGGTGCCGCCGACCAACTCCACGCGCTCCTCGCGCAGCAGTGCCCGCAGGTCGGCCCGCCGCTCGGGGTGCACGTCGAAGAACGGCTTCAGGTAGTCGACCTCGGCCAGCACGAACCGGTAGTCGGGGTCGCGCAGGGCCAGCTCGATGTGCGCCTCGACCAGCGCGAACGCGTTGCGCTCCCAGAGCGGCCGGGTGGTCGAGTCACCGGCCAGCAGCTCCCAGGGGCTGGTGTAGGCGGCCTGGGTGTTCCACCAGACCGGGTCGTAGTGGAAGTGCGACACCATGTGCATCGTCCACCCGGGCCGCTCGGCCGTGACCTCGGCCTCCAGCGCCTCGTCACCGAGCGTGACCCGGCACGGGACCGTCGTGCCCGGCGGCGCGGACACTCTCAGCGGCACCTCCAGGGTGAGCGCGCCCACCCCCGGGGGCACGCTCACCGCCGTCGCGCACGAGACGCCCCGTCCCCGGACGTCCAGCGGCGTCTCGCGTCCGCCCTGCCTGACGGTGACCTTCAGCACCTGGTGCGGCTCGGCCTCCGACCCGACGAACAGGTCCGTCGACTCCGCTGAGAGCAGGCGTGCGGGCAAGGGAACTCCTCGGAGTACGCGGTGCTGGCGAGCGTCACCCTATGCGCTTCCAAGATCTATGACAACGATGTCAGTACGCCGGACGGGGTCCCGGCGGCACCCCCGCCGCCGGCGTGGAAGGATGACGTGACATGAGCGCAGTGAAACTCGACGGCAAGGCCACCGCCGCAAAGATCAAGGCAGACCTGGCGACCAGGGTGGCCGCGCTCCGAGCCCGAGGCATCACGCCCGGCCTGGGCACGGTTCTGGTCGGCGACGACCCCGGCAGCCAGATCTACGTGGCCGGCAAGCACCGCGACTGCGCCGAGGTGGGCATCGCCTCCATCCGCGTCGACCTTCCCGCCACCGCCACGCAGGCCGAGGTCGAGGCGGCCATCGACGAGCTCAACGCCTCACCCGAGTGCACCGGCTACATCGTCCAGCTGCCCCTGCCCAAGCATCTCGACACGATGGCCCTGCTGGAGCGGATGGACCCGGCCAAGGACGCCGACGGGCTGCACCCGGTCAACCTCGGGCGGCTGGTGCACATGGTCGACGCGCCGCTGCCCTGCACGCCCCACGGCATCGTGCTGCTCCTGCAGGAGTACGGCGTGCCGGTCAAGGGCGCCGAGGTGGCCGTGGTCGGCCGCGGCATCACGGTGGGCCGTTCGCTGGGGCTGCTGCTGACCCGGCGCAGCGAGAACGCCACGGTCACCCTGTGCCACACCGGCACCCAGGACCTGGCCGGTCATGTGCGCCGGGCCGACATCGTGGTGGCCGCGGCCGGCGTGCCCGGCCTCATCACCCGCGACATGGTCAAGCCCGGCGCGGCGGTGCTCGACGTGGGCGTCTCGCGGGTCGACGGCAAGATCGCCGGTGACGTGGCCTCTGACGTGGCCGAGGTGGCGGGCTTCCTGACGCCCAACCCCGGCGGCGTCGGCCCGATGACCCGCGCCCTGCTGCTCTCCAACGTGGTCGAGGCCGCCGAGCGGCTGTAGCCCAAGCGGCCCGGCCGAGCCGCCGCGATCCAGGCGTGGGTCATGTCGGCCCGGTCGAGCCGCCGCGATCCAGGCGTGGCCGGGCTAGTCCGGTCGTGGCCGGCCCGCGAAGACGCCGGCCACGAGCTGCACCAGGCAGGCCGCCAGCCCGGCCAGCAGGGGCACCGTCCAGCCGCCCGACGCCGAGCGGAGCACGCCGATCAGCACCGGCCCCACCGCGGCCAGCACGTATCCGAACGACTGGGCCACCGCCGACAGGGCCGTCACCGACGCGGCGTCGGGCGCCCGCATCGTGATGATGAGCAGCGCCAGCGCGATCGACGCGCCCTGCCCGAGACCCAGCACGATCACCCACAGCCACGGCGCCGTCGTGGGCGCGACCAGCACGCCGGTGTAGCCCGCGACGGTCAGCAGGGCCGCCACGGTCACGTGCGGCACCTGTGACCGCCTGCGCCCGGCGTGTACGGGCACCGCCAGCGTGGACACCACCTGGGTCAGGTTGGTCAGGCCGAGCAGGTAGCCCGCCTGGTGGGCCGGCACCCCGGCCTCCTGGAAGATGGTCGGCAGCCAGGCCAGCACGACGTAGAAGGTCAGCGACTGCAGGCCCATGAAGGCGGTCACGTACCAGGTGACCCTGTTGCGCATCAGGGCGGCGAAGGGGCGCGTGCCGCCGCCGGAGCCCTCCGGCCTCCTGAGCGCCTGCGGCAGCCAGAGCAGGGCGGCGGCCACGGCGGGGATCGCCATCATGGCCGTCACTCCGCGCCAGCCGGCGCCGGTGGCCTGTTCGAGCGGGATCACGAACGCGGAGGCCGCGGCCGCGCCCGCCACCAGGCCCGAGACGTAGATCGAGGTGTAGAGCCCGACGCGGTCGGGGAAGTGCTGCTTGACCACGCCGGGCATGGCCACGTTCAGGACCGCGATGGCGGTGCCGGCGAGGGCGGAGCCCAGGTAGAGGCAGAAGACTCCGTCCACGGTGCGCAGCACGATCCCGAAGGCCAGCAGGAGCAGGCCGGCGAACAGGGTCCGGTCGAGCCCGATCCGCCTGGCCAGCCCCGGGGTGACCATGCCGAACACACCGAGGCAGACCACCATGACGGTGGTGATCGCGCCGCCGCCCGCCGGGGTCAGCCCCATGTCGGCCATGATCTCGTCGAGCAGCGGTGAGACCCCGGCGAGCGCGGGGCGCATGTTGAGGGAGGCCAGGATGAGGCCGGCGAGCAGGAGGACGGATCTTCGCGACATCAGCGGCGTCCAGCCGGTCGCCTCGTCGTCCACAGTCTGAACATCGGGGTGAACGATACCCGTCGGCGCCGGGCCGGCCGGTGCGAGCCCCCGCGGCGCGCTTCAGCGTGATCTGGCGTGGAACCCCGGGCGTTTACGCCCGGGAGGAAACGACAGCGCGGGAGGGCCGCCAAGGCCCGAGCGGTGCGGTGACCGGTAGGCCGTG